>CAVSRX010000011.1:0-246080 GCA_963730445.1 Vicinamibacterales bacterium
GCGCAGCGGCTTCGTGAAGATCAGCAGCAGCAACCCGGCGCCCGACCGAGAACATCGTGACCGACGCCGAAGAGCTGCGGCAGCGGCAGCGACTCGATCAATCCGGCGACGCGGCCGGCGACGAGATTGCCGAGCGCCGCGCCCATGAACCAGATGCCCATCATCTGTCCGACATAGCGCGCGGGCGACAGCCGCGTGATGCTGCTGAGGCCGATCGGGCTGAGGCACAGCTCGCCGACCGTGTGGAAGAAATACGTGACGACGAGCCAGCTCGGGCTGACGGGATTGTCCGGCGTCGCGTTCATCGAGCCCCACGCGAGCACCGCGAATCCGACGCCGAGGAAGATCAGCCCGAAGCCCATCTTCGCGGGAATCGACGGATTGCGCGAGCCCATCCAGATCCACAGCGCGCTGAACAGCGGCGCGAGCAGGATGATGAACACGCCGTTCACCGACTGCAGCCAGCTCGCCGGCATCTCCCATCCGGCGATGACGCGGTCGGTCAGACGATCGGCAAACAGATTCATCGACGAGCCGGCCTGCTCGAAACCCGACCAGAAACACGCCGCCGCGAGGAAGCACACCGCGATGACGCCGACGCGCTTCTTCTCGACCGTCGTCAATCCGCCGAACAGCACGACGTACAGAAGATAGAAGCCGGCGAGCGAGACGATGAACAGGCCCGTCCAGTCGACGAAGCCGACAAGCGACAGCTGAATCGCGCCGATCGCCTGCAGCACCGCCGACGATCAGCACAAGACCGACGACGCGCTTCGAGCGTCCGCAGCAGCGCCCGCGAGGCGGCCGCGCGCTTAGCGGGCACCTGCGCTTCCGGGCGCTCGCCCGCCGTGCCGAGATGCCGGCCGCCGAGCGAATACTGAATGAGCCCGAGCACCATGCCGACGCCCGCGGCGCCGAAGCCAAGATGCCAGTCGATGGCTTCACCGAGATATCCGCACACCAGCGGTCCGAGAAATCCGCCGACGTTGATGCCCATGTAATAGATCGAAAATCCCGCGTCGCGCCGCGCGCCGCCTTCGGGATACAGATCGCCGACGATCGCGCTGACGTTGGGCTTCAGCAGGCCGGTGCCGATGACGATGAGCGTGAGGCCGATGTAGAACGCGATGATGTGCGGAATGGCGAGCGTGAAGTGGCCCAGCGCGATGACGGTGCCGCCCCAGAACACCGCGCGGCGCAGGCCGAGCAGCCGGTCGGCGATCCATCCGCCCGGCAGCGCCACGACATACACGGCCGCGGTGTAGAGGCCGTAAATCGCCGTCGCCGTCACGTCGTCCAGGCCCATGCCGCCGGTCGCGACGGCGTTGGTCATGAACAGCACGAGAATGGCGCGCATCCCGTAGTAGCTGAAGCGCTCCCACATCTCGGTGAAGAAGAGCGTCGACAGCCCGCGCGGATGGCCGAACCAGCGTGTGTCAGTCATCGAAGCGATCGATCATGATGGGCTGCGCGCCCTCCCAGAGCGTCAACCGTCCGAGCTCGGGCAGGTGCTCGGCGCCCGAGACGATCGTCAGAAAATGATTGCCGGCGAGCAGTCCGGCTTTGCTGCCGAACTGCGTGCGCCCGTACGGAATCAGAATCTCCGTTTCGCTCACGCCGCCGGGATACAGACAGAATCTCTCCCGGCAGCGGATAGGTCGTCGCATTCTCCGGCGGCACGGCCACCGACAGATCTCCGAGCGGCACCCATGTCGATTCGCCGCTCCAGCGCACGTGCAGCAGATTCTCCTTGAACGGCAGCATGCTCGAGAAACGCCGCGCACGTCAGCGGCGCTTTCTCCGTCTCGAGCCGGGCCTTGAAGCGGATACGGCCCGGCGGTGACCGATCAAATCAGGCATGCGGCCTCACAAACCTCCCGCGCGTCTCGGCGACGATCTTTCCGTCGAGAAAGATCGTTTCTCCGCGGCGAATCGTCCGCACGACCACGCCGGTGAACTCGAAGCCGAGATACGGACTCATTTTATGCCGCTGGAGCAGTTGCGCGCGCGTCCAGCGTATACGAACGCGACGGATCGAGCAGCATCAGATCGGCGTCTTTCCCGACCAGAAGCGTGCCTTTCGAGGGGATGCGGAACCGCGCCGCCGGGTTTGCCGCGATCAACGCCGCGATGTGCTCGAACCGGAGGCGGCGCCCGTCGAGCCCCCGCTCGAGCAGCACGGCCAGCGTCGACTGCACGCCCGCGATGCCTCCCCACGACGCGCGGAAGTCTCCGGCGATCTTCAGCGACGGATCGGCACGGCGAATGATCCGAGGCAATGAGGTCGACGCGGCCGTCGAGCACTTCGCCCCACAGCATGGCGTGCTCGTCGGGATGACGCAGCGGAGGCGCGCACTTCACGGCGACGCCGATGGTGTCGAGATCGTCCTCGGTGAAAAACAGGTAGTGCGGGCAGGTTTCCACCGACACGTCCACGCCGCGCGCGCGCCCTTCGGCCGCTTTCGCGACGCCGCTGCCGGTGCTGACGTGCACGATGTGAAGCTTCGCGCCCGTCTCTCCCGCGAGATCGACCGCGCGCGCAATCGCGTCGAGCTCGGCCTCGACCGGACGCGACGCGAGAAAATCGGTCGCCGTCGATCCGGCCGCGCTCGCCAGCGTTCGCGTCATCTCTTCGCTCTCGGCGTGGACGGCCACGGGCAGGCCGAGGCGCGCCGCTTCGCGCATCCCCTCTCGAAGCGTCTTGTCATCGGCGTACGGGAACCCGGCAAAGCCTGAGTCGCACATGAACGCCTTGAACCCGATGACGCCGCGCTCGGCCATCGCCGCCATCTGATTCGACCGAGCCCGGCACGAGCCCGCCCCACACGCCGAAATCGGCGACCGACGCCGCTTCGAGCGCCGCGCGCTTGGCGTCGACCGCCTCTGGAGTGATCGTGCACGGCGTCGAATTCAGCGGCATGTCGAAGAAGAGCGTGCCGCCGCCGGCCGCCAGCGCGCGGCTGCCGGTTTCGGCGCCTTCCCACTCGGTGCGCCCAGGCTCGTTGAAGTGCAGGTGCGCATCGATGAGCCCCGGAAAGACATGGAGGCCGGTCGCATCGATTTCGTGAGCGGCGCCTTTCAAGTCTGGACCGATCTCCACGATGCGCCCTTCAGACATTCGGATGTCGGCCTTCACGCGGCCGTCCGGGCGGACGAGCGTGCCGCCGCGGACGATGGTGTCAATCACGATGCGCGAGTTCCAGCTCGTCGAGAAATTTCAGTCCCGCATCGAGAGCCGCCGCGACGTCGTCTTCGCGCACGTTCTCGGCAGGATGATGGCTGATGCCTCCCTCGCAGCGGAGGAACAGCATGCCGGCAGGCATCTTCCCGGCGAGCACCATCGCATCGTGGCCGGCGCCGCTCGACATCCGATGGGCCGGAGCGCCCGACTGCTCGAGCGCGCGATCGAGCATCGCCGCGATTGCCGCATCCATCGCAACCGACGGCTGGTCGAGGCGCGGCTCGCACGTCATCTTCACTCCGCGGCGGGTCGCGATCTCATCTGCCGCTTTCGACAATCGTTCCGCAGCCGCCTTCCGCATGCGATCGGCTGGATGACGCACATCGAGCGAGACAACCGCGCGCCCGGGCACGACGTTGCCGGCGCCGGGCTCGACCGCAATCCTTCCGACTGTTGCCACAAGTCCGGATGTCGTGAGCGCCTCCCGCTCGACTTCGGTAATCCACGCGGCCGCGCAGGCCAGCGCGTCTTTCCGCATCTTCATCGGCGTCGTCCCGGCGTGCCCCGCGGCGCCGTCGAACGTCAATTCTGCCCGGCTTTGTCCGGAAATGACATCGACAACGGCAAGTGGAAGGTTGAGATTCTCGAGGACGGGCCCCTGCTCGATGTGGAATTCGAGATACCCGAGCGCGTTGCCCGGCGCCTGCGCATCGGGAATGCGGTTGGGGTCGAGGCCGAACTGCCTGATGGCGTCGCGCAGCGAGCGGCCGGTCTCGTCGGTGCGATCGAGCAGCGCCGTATCGAACGTACCGGCCAGCGCGCGGCTGCCGAGAAACGGAGCGCTGAACCGCACGCCTTCCTCGTCGGAAAATCCGACAACCTCGATCGCAAATGGAAACCGCTTTTCTCCAAGCAGCTCGACCAGCGCGATGGCCATCACCGTTCCGAGCACGCCGTCGAATGCACCTGCGTTGGGTACCGAATCGAGATGCGAGCCGATGTAAAAGCGCGGCACCGAGGCAAGCGGGACGGCGAGAGATCCGCGGCGGGTACACGCCGCGAATGTTGCCGATGGCATCGACGCGCACCGTCATGCCGGCGCGCGCCATCCACGCCGCCAGCGCCGTGTGCACGTCGCGCATCGGTTTTGAGAGAAACGTTCGCGTAATCGCGTTGCGATCGTCGGAGAGCTTCGCCAGCTGGCGGCACCAGCGGATCACCTCGCGGGCCTGCTCGACGCGACGTCATGATCCGCGATACGTGCTGTAACCGTAAGGCGAGACGAGCAGCGGGACGTGATAATTGCCGGCGGAGCTCGCCACGCCGATGCGAATGACGATGACGCCCATGAACGGCGGATCGGTGAGCGTCACGCCAAGGCGATGAAAGTAGTCGGCGGCATGAAACGACAGCTCGTAGATGCCGGTCTCGAGCTGGTCGCCTGAGACGAGCGGTTGATCGGTGCGGCCATCCGAGTTGGTCGTCACCGCGGCGATGAGCCGGCGCTCGGCGCCTTTCACGAGGTGCAGCTCGACGGCAATGCCCTGCGCGGGCGTGCCGCGGGTGATGTCGAGAACGTGGGTTGAAATTCGCGCCATATGTTGAAACTGGAATCTAGAAGATCTGGAGATTCTAGAATCTGAAACTAGATTCTAGTCTTCTAGATCTTCAGTTTTAAGATCTCTCTCGTCAGCGTCAGCCCGAGGCACCCGTACGGCGGCCTCGCGTCCGTGTAGACGCCCAGCTCGTCGCCTCGCTCCGCAATCGTATCCCAAGTGCGGTTGTTGGCTTCGAGGCGCATCTCAGCGATCGCGGGAATGTCCGCCAGCATCCTCATCCCCATCTGGTAAATCACCTGCTGGATGCTGCCGGACTCGAACGACGTGAACACATCGCGCACGATCTGCCGCACCCGCGCGGTCACAGCGCCACGGCTGAATGCGGCGTCAGGCTTCGTGTAGCTCCACTCCAGATCGAGCCACATATGGAGCGGCCGGTTGTGCAGGTCCGGCAGCGTCGTGTACTCGTCGCGGACGAACCCGCGAAACGCGCTGCCGCCGAGGCGCAGCAGCTTGAAGCCGCGCACGCCCGAGGCCGCCTCGACGATACCAGTGCGATCGATTTCGAGGCGTGCCGTCGCTGTGTCCGGACCCGACGGCACGAACGCGACGTCCCCACCAAGAGGCGCGTACGGAATCTCGGACGCGGAAATCTGCAGCCCCTCGACTTGCGCGTACTTCGCCAGAAACATCTCGCCGAGAAACCTGCAGTACTCCTCCAGATCGTTCCCGCCGAAATTCATCGTCTCGCGCTGGATGAAATTCTTCATCGAATCGGTGGCGATGAGGCCGCTGTTGTCCCCTTCGGTGTAGGTTTTCCAGAAGGTGTCGCCGTACAGCAGCAGCAGCACGTTCGCGCCGAACACCGGCGAACCGCCGGCACGCCATCGCGATTCAGGCGATACGCAATGACATCGCCTTTGCCGTAGTAGTGGCGCTTGGGCCCAGAGGCAAATCTGTTCACAGGACTCACCAATTCTTCCAGCCGGAAGCGCGCGATGCGGTAGACCTGGCGCAGCGCTTCCTGGTGTTCGATATCGCGCGTCGAGGGGAGCCGGCGTTCGAGCGCGTTGAGAATATCGTGCTTCGTGCTGCCCCTCACGGCGTACAGGAACGGAAACCCGAACTTCTCGCGATAGGCCGCATTCAACTTGCGAAGCCGCTCGATCTCGTCGCGGGTGAGCGCATCGAGCCCGGCGCCGGCCTGTTCGCGCTCCGACGCATTCGACATCTTCGCGCGGACGCCGAGATCCGGATGCGCGCGCAACAGCGCGAGCTGCTCGTCGAACGGCGCGGCAGCCACAACCGCCGTCATCGCGCCGTGCAGGGCGTCGAGCGTGGCAAACGGCCTTTTCTCCCACGCGCGCTCGGCCACCCACGGCGACTCCTCGAAGATCCAACCGAGCGCGCCGACGAAGCCGGTGCGATCCTTCGCGTTCAGCTCATGCAGCGTCATGCGTTGAAAAACAATATCCCCTTCGACGCGGACTTCGCGAACGCTCTCCGAGCCCGCCAGCGTAAACAACGCCGCGAGCGCCTGCGCAGGATCGTCTGCATGGCGTACAGCCGCGTCCAGCACACTGTCCGCCGGCGGCTGCAGATACACGAAGTCCGCGGCCTTGCCTGTTTGAAAATCGCCGATCTCGTTCTCGAGCCCAAGCGCCTCCGCACCGGCGCGCGTTGCCATGTAGAGCAATCGCGCGGCATCGAGCACTTTCGGATCCGGCGCCAGCCGCTGCATCAGGTACGCGTGAAGCCCTTCCTTCAGCATGCCGAATCCCACACCGCCGCCCACATCCGTGCCGAGCGCGCAGGTGACTCCCGCATCGACGTGCCGACGCAGCGGGAAACAGCCGCTGCCGAGCGCCGCGTTGCTGCCGGGACAATGCGCGACAGCGGTGCCCGCACTCGCAAGCCTGTCGATCTCGGAGGAGGTCGGATGAACGTTGTGCGCCATCACCGAACGCTCGCCGCTCAGCGCATACCGCTCGTAGATCGAGAGATAATCGGCGGCCCACGGAAACAGGCGCGCGAGCGCGCCAATCTCGGCCGGGCTCTCGTTGATGTGCGTCTGCAGCAGCACATCCGGATGCTCCGACATCAGCTGCTGGCAGACCTCGAGCATCGCGTCGGTTGTCGAGTACGCAAAGCGCGGCGTCACCGCGTATAACAGGCGCCCGCGCTTGTGGTACCGCTCGATCAGCATCGCGCTCTCCTCGTGCGCGCGCTCGGGTGTCACATGCAGGTCGGGGCGGAGCAGGCGGTCGGAGAGCACGAGCCCCGATGCCACGCGCAGGCCCGACACGGCGGCCGCCTCGAAGAGTTCCGCCGTCGCGTCGGCGAAATGCGCGCCGAACACGAGCGCGGTCGTCGTGCCATGCGAGGCGAGCGCACGCAGAAACAATGCCGCCGTCTCGGCGGCATACGCCCGGTCCGCCATCCTCGCCTCTTCCGGCAGCGCCACCGCCTCGAGCCAGTCGAGCAGCGTTCGCCCCATCGCGCCGATGATGCGCGCCTGCGGGAAATGCACATGCGCGTCGACAAACCCCGGAAGGACGAAGCCGCCGCGCCAGTCGACTGTGTCAGCGCCTGGATTCGCGTCGCGAATGCCGGCATAGTCGCCACAAGCGGCCACGCGCCCCTTGTCGACCAGCAGTCCGCCGTCTTGATGACACACGAGCGCTCGCCGATCGCTGATGTCGAGATGCAGCGGGTTCACGGGCGTGTGAAAAATGGCTGCGCGAAACAGCTGCATTACTTGAGCGCCAGACGCCGCACCTGGCGAACGGCGAAGAAGACGCGCTCGGGCGTGGCGGGGCTGTCGAACGTGAACGGCCCGCCTTCCCCGAACGCCGCGATGGCGTCGCGAAGGGCCTCGCGGACGGAGAAGGCGAGCATCAGCGGCGGCTCCCCGACCGCTTTGCTGCCCATCACGACGTCGGGCTGCGTCGCGCGCTCGAGCATCTCGACGTTGAACACCTCGGGCACTTCAGACCACGACGGCAGCTTGTAGGTCGACGCACCGCCCGTGCTCACGCGTCCTTTCGCGTCCCACAACAGCTCTTCGATCGTCAGCCAGCCGACCCCTTGCAGAAAGCCGCCTTCGATCTGCCCGCGATCGACGATCGGCGAAATCGAGTCGCCGGCGTCGTGAAGAATGTCGGTTCGCAGCAGCCTGAACTGGCCCGTAAAGCCATCGACTTCGACCTCGGACACCGCCGCGCCATACGCGTAGTAATGAAACGGGCGGCCGCGCGACGTCTTGAAGTTGAAGTGAATGTCCGGTGTGCGATAGAAGCCTTCAGCAAACAGCGGCACGCGCTGCTTGTATGCGGTCTCGCACAGCGCACTGAATTCAATCGACGTTCCGCGCGCGGATGCGAGCGCGTTGTCGAACTGCACCTCGGCCGGTTCACAGTCGAGCACCGCCGCTGCGACCTCTGCCAGTCGCGCTTTGATCTGCACGCACGCGTCCTCGACCGCCGCACCGTTCAGGTCGGTGCCGGAGGAGGCCGCTGTCGCCGAGGTGTTCGGCACTTTGTCGGTGCGCGTCGACATGACGCGCACGCGCGACGCCGGCACGCCAAGGCTGTCCGCCGCAATCTGCAGGATCTTCGTGAACAGCCCCTGCCCCATCTCGGTTCCACCGTGGTTCACCTGCACGGTGCCGTCGCGATAGACCAGGACGACAGCGCCGGCCTGGTTGTAGAACGAGGCCGTAAACGAGATGCCGAACTTCACAGGCGTCATCGCCAGCCCGCGCTTGTAATGCACGCTGCCGGCATTGAACCGTGCGATCGCGTCACGGCGCTCCGAGTAGCTGCTCGATTCCTTCAGGGCGTTCCAGATCAGCGGGATGCGTTCGGCGTCGCGGACCTGCTCGCCGTAGTGCGTCTCGTCGCCGTCCCGGTAGAAGTTGCGCTCGCGAACCACATCGGCCGGAAGGTTCAACGCCTGCGCGGCGCGCGAGAGAATCTCTTCGATCACGAGCATCCCCTGCGGCCCGCCGAAGCCGCGGAACGCCGTCTGAGAGGTTTTGTGCGTTCTGCACACACGGCCCGTCACCTCAACAGCCGGCAGTTTGTACGCGTTGTCCAGGTGAAACATCGAGCGCCACATGATGGGCTCGGACAGGTCGAGGCTCCAGCCGCCGTCCGAAAACAGCTCGACGCGAAGCGCGTTCAGATGGCCGTCGGACGAGAGTCCAGCGGCGTACTTCGCGAGGTACGGATGGCGTTTGCCAGTGATGGCGATGTCGAGCTCGCGCGTCAGCCTGACGCGCACAGGCCGCCTCGTTTTCCACGCGCCGAGCGCGGCGATGGCCGCATAGGGATTGGCCTGTACTTCCTTGCCGCCGAACGCGCCCCCCATCCGCAGACACTCAACCGTCACGTGATTGCGAGGCACGCCAAGCACTCGCGCGACCACCTCCTGCGTTTCGGACGGATGCTGTGTCGACGAGTGGACCGCGATGAATCCCGCTTCGTCAATCCACGCAATGGCGGCCTGCGTCTCGAGATAGAAATGTTCCTGGCCGCCGATGGCCAGCTCGCCGTCGATACGAATGGGGCTCACGTCAACGGCGGCCGTGTCGCCATCGACGATCCGGAGCGCGTCGGTAAGAAAGCTGCCCTCGTCGATGGCCTGTTCGATCGTGAGGATGGCGGGCAACGGCTCGTACGCGGCCGTCACACGCCGAGCGCCGCGTTCGGCGGCGTCGAGCGTTTCGCCGAGTACCCAGGCGATCGGCTGCTGGTAGAACAGCACCTCGGTCGGAAAGAGCGGCTCGTCATGGCGATTCGCGCCGCTATCGCCCTCACCCGGCACGTCGGCCTGCGTGAGCACCGTCATCACGCCAGGCTCTTCGAGTGCCCGCGATGCATCGAGCTCGCGGACGATCGCATGCGCATGCGGCGCGCACACGGGCCACGCGTGAAGAAGATTCGGGTAGCGCCCGCAGAGGTCGTCGACATACAGCGCCTCGCCCGTGACGTGACCGCGGGCGCTCTCGTGCGGAACCGGTGTGCCGCTCAACTTCACCGCGCGTGCTCCCATTGAAATTTCTCGACGAGCGACTTGGACACCTCGAGGCGATACTCCCTCGACCCGCGATGATCGCTCATCGGCTGCAGCGTGCGGTCGAGAACCGCCTGCACGCGCTCGACCGCAGCGTCGTTCCACGACTGATCGGTGACCGCCGCTTCGGCCTCGCGGGCTCGAATGGGAGTCGCCGCGACGCCGCCGAACGCGAATCGCGCGCGCTCGACCCTGCCGTGCGAATCGACGTCGAGCGCCATCGCAGCGGAGACCGTGCTGATGTCGTCGAGACGCCGCTTCGCCACTTTGTAGAAGCGCGCAAACCGTGGAAGCGGCTTCGGAATGTCGACGGCGATGATCAGT
The DNA here is from genome assembly GCA_963730445.1 of Vicinamibacterales bacterium. Taxonomy (GTDB): domain Bacteria; phylum Acidobacteriota; class Vicinamibacteria; order Vicinamibacterales; family JAMQPK01; genus JAMQPK01. Next base: position 10,141 of record CAVSRX010000011.1, read on the forward strand.
TCGCCCGGCTCCATGACCGTCTGGCGGTAGCCCGTGAAAAACGACGACAACGGAACCGACCGCCGACCGGACGATCCGGCGACGTGCACGATCGCGTCGAGGGCGAGGAGCATCGGAGCGGCGTCGCCAACCGGCGACGCGGTGGCGAGATTGCCGCCAATCGTCGCGCGATTGCGAATCAGCGGCGAGGCGAAGAGCGCGAGCCATTCACGAAACGCGTCGGGCGCGTCGGTCCAGCGCTCGCCGATCTCGTTCAGCGGAAGAGCGGCGCCAATCGTGACCCGCTCGGAGGTGCTGGAAAATTCCCGGAGCTCATCGATCGCGTCGAGACTGATCAGCTGCGGCCATCGACGCGCGAAGAGGTTGGACTCGACGCCGAGATCGGTCGCGCCCGCGACGACCTTCGCGCCGGGAGAGTCGCGCAGCAGCGCCAGACAGGCGTCCAGCGTCGCGGGTCTCGAGAATCCACCGGTCGAGAAAGGCTCGAGCACGGGCGCCGCCCGATCGAGACGTTGACGAAATTCGTCCTCGGGAGCAGGCCCGAGCGACCGTGCCGCATCACCGATGGGTCGATAGCCGGTGCATCGGCAGAGATTGCCGGCCAGCGCCATCGTGTCGCATGGGCCGGTGCGATCGGGTCGGTACTGTTCGGCGAAGAGGCTGACGACAAAACCGGGCGTGCAGTAGCCGCACTGCGATCCGCCACCCGACGCCATCGCGTGCTGCGCGTCGCTCAGCTCTCCGTCGACGGCCAGCGCTTCGACCGTGTAAATCTCGCGGCCCGCCGCCATCGGCAGAAACATGAGGCAACTGTTCACGACGCGATAGCAGGTTTTGGTTCCAACAGGTTCAACGAGGGCGACCGCGCACGCGCCGCACTCACCTTCGGCGCATCCCTCTTTGGCGCCTGTCAGCCCGCGGCCGCGGATGAAATCGAGCAGCATCATCTGTGCCGGCGGGTTGTCGACGCGCACGCTCTTGCCGTTCAGGATGAATTCGATGCCCGCCACGCCTCTAGCATAATCCTCTCGGAGGGCTGAGAGCTGATGACGGAGGGCTGAGGGCTGAGGGTTGAAGAAACCTAGCGAGCGGCGAAGATTTTAGGGGCGCTATTGACCGCGTGGCCGTCGACCATCTGGTAGTCGTAGGTCATCGAAAAAGTCGACATGCCCGCGATGCGTACGTCGGCCGTCGATTCGATGGCGACCGGCATCATCGTGCCGCCAATGGGCGAATAACTGCGCGAGACGTTCACCCAGCGCACCCAGAATGACGGCGACTTCGACAGGCGTCCTTCTACACGAACGAGGTTGTCCCGAGTTCGCGGTCAGCAGTGCCGACCCGAGCACGAGACGCGAATCGCGCCGTCGGGGCGTCAACTGCATTTTCAGCATGCCGTCACCCGCGTGGCCGCCAAAATCGAACGCGTAGTTCGCGCGCGACAGATTTGCGTTGCGCCATTCTGCGCGCGTCGAGGTTTCCTTCTCCGCCTCGAGCACCGCGTCGAGCACACGGCGGCGAATCCGCTCGGATCCGCCCTGCGCGACGATCGAATACCTGAGGCCGCTGGCCGGGTCGTATTCGGTGACCGCCTCCATCCACGCCGATTCCTTCAGTTTGGCGCTCGACGCTTCGAGCCGGCGCCGCGCCTGATACGCCACGGGTGGTTTTTCAATGTCGGCGAGAAAACGCTCGACCGCGACATACTCAGACGGCGACGCCGGAACGGCAGGCGCTGGCGCCCCCGCCAACCCCTGGACCGAACAGGCCCGTCAGGCTTCCAAACGCGAGGAGAACGGCGGTGCGGCGTGTCATACTCGACTGATCACACAGCAATGTGCGTGCCCCTCGGCCCCTCGTAGCCGTGGCGAAGGCGGGGACGCGTCGCACCCGCTAACGCTGTATGGGGGATGAACGAACTGACTGGAATTAATGCAGCTTGCCGATGGGCCCGAGGTCGAGGTTCAGTTCCTTCGGGTCGAGCTTGAAGCGCTTGGCGAGCTGGTAGACGGTCTGCTCGAGCTTCATCAGGGCAATTCCGACGTTCTCGATCTCTTCGGGCGTCAGAGTCTTTTCCTCGAGGCGCCTGATGGCCTGGCGCTCCATCAGCTTGCGGATGAATTCGATGAGGCTGAGCACGAGCTTGACGACCGAGCGCTGCACGTCTTCAGGATCGGGATTCCATCGCATTACCGGCGCTTGCGTCGCGTGTTGCGGTTCTCCGCGCCGCGCTGCCGCCGTTCGCCGACGTTCGCCGAGCGAAGTGCGCGCTTGCGTTTCTTCACGCGCTGTTGCGTTTCGCTTTGCCGTCTTTCGCGGCTGGCGAGCCGATCACCTTCTTGATCTCTTTGATCAGGTCGTGCGGCAGGCACGGCTTGGTGATGACGACGTCACAACCGGCGCTTTTTGCGCTTTCCGAATGGCCCGTCATCGCGTGGCCGGTGAGCGCAACCACCGGAATGCCCTTCGTCGACGCATCGGCTTTCAGCCGTCGCGTGGCTTCCCATCCGTCCACGACGGGCATCGACAGATCCATGAGAATCAGGTCGGGCTTCAGCCGTTTTGCCTTGTCGATCGCCTCGACGCCGTTCTGCGCCTCGGCGACTCTGAAGCCGCAGAACTTCAGAGTACTCGCCGTACATCTCGCGCGCGTCAGCGAAATCGTCGACGACCAGTACCAGCGGCTCGCTCTTGTTTTTTGTCGGCATCGTATCCTTCATAGCAGGGCCGCGCTCCGGGTTATTTCCGTAAATTCGCCGGGCAGCGTCAGCGTAAACGTCGACCCGTGCCCCAGTTTGCTCTCCACCTTCAGCGTCCCCCGCAGCATCGTCGTCAGCCGCCGGCAAATCGACAAACCAAGACCCGTGCCACCGTAGGCCCGCCGCGGCGTCTGGTCGACCTGGCGGAAGTCTTCGAAGATCTTGACCTGGTCGCCCTTCGGGATGCCGATGCCGGTATCGATGACCGCGACCGACACCGATTGCCTGGCCGGCGCCTGGCGCCTTGATGGTGATGCTGCCCTTCTGCGTGAACTTCAGCGCGTTGCTCAGCAGGTTCACGAGGATCTGCTTCACCTTCTGGCGGTCGGTCCGCATCGTCGGCAGATCCGACGGCAGCTTGCAAATGACCTGCAGGCCCGACTTCGCGATGATGGGCTCGAGCTCGGTCGTCACCTCACGCACCAGCTCGGGCAGGTTGAACGCCACGATCTGGATCGGCATGCGGCCCGCCTCGATGCGGGTGATGTCGAGAATCTCGTTGATCAGCGTGAGCAGGTGCCGCGCGTTCGCGTCGATGCGCGAGAGGTTGCGCCGCTGGGGCGCGCTCAGCTCGCCCGACACGCCCTGCAGCGTCATCGCGGCATACCCGAGAATCGCGTTGAGCGGCGTCCGCAGCTCGTGCGACACGTTCGCGAGGAACTGCGACTTGGCTGCCGACGCCTGCTCCAGCTCGAGCGCCTGCCGCCTCAGCAGCTCGTTCTGGTTCGCAAGCTCGCCCGTCGCCTCGCGGACTTTGCCTTCGAGCTCCTCCGACGCCAGCTTCAACTGCTCGTACAACTGATTGCGTTCGATCGCCTCAGTGCGATCGTGCAGGATCGTGACGATGGCCGTCAGCTCGCCGATATCGGACAGCATCTTCGCGGCGAGCGCTTCGACCGGCACGAGCTTTCCAGTGTTCGGATCGATCAGCGCAATCTCACCGCGGCGCGTCGTTTCCCAGCCGGTCGACAGGAGGCCGGAGACGAACGACGTGAAATGCGCGTCGTTCGCGCGGACGATGCGCTGCGCATCCTCTCCGGAGCCCGGACACCACGGTAAACAGGCGCTCGGCGGGGTTGTTCATCAGCGAGATCTCGCCTTCCTGATCCGTGACGATGATCGGGTCGGCGACCGAGTCGATCAGCAGGTTCAACCGATCGCGCTCGGCGCGCACTTCCGCTTCGGCCGCGCGCAGCTTCGCGTAGTTCTCGTCGATCTGCCGCGTGGCCATGCGCAGGTCGGTGATGTTCCGCAGAATCGACACGACGCCGGTGCCCTCGCGCGGATCGCTGACGACCGTGCTGAGCAGCTCGAAGAGCAGGTCGGAGCCTTCTGTCGGATCGACCAGCAGCAGCTCGCGGCGCCCGGCCTCTCCCTCGCCGAGCGCCGTGCGCGAGAGCGCCGCCGAGAAGAACATGTTGTTCAGCTGCACGGCGCGCCGGCGACCCTCGCTCACATCGTCTGGCGCGGTGAACAGCATCTCCGCTCGCGCGTTCGCGATGATGAGCTGCCCTTCCATGTTGGTGAACAGAATCGGATCGGTCGCCGCGTTGATGATGCTGAAGAGCAGCGCGTGCTCGCGGCGCACCCGGGGATCGTCTTCGCCAAAAACCGCGACCGGGGCGCCGACGCGTTCGAGGCATCGGCCGAGCGCGTCGGCGACCCATCTGACGGCGACCGTCGGGATGTCGCTCGACGGGCCGATGAGCATCAAGCCGAGCGCAGGGGCATCGTCGGTGCCGCCGACCTTGACGCACGTGAACGGCATGTCGCCGAAGACGCGTGAGGCGCGCCTCGCGCGGATTATGAAATGAAACGACCGAACCGTTGGTGAGCGCGCTGATGAGAGGATGATCGGAATCGTCGAGCGATACCGCGAGCTTTTTCAGCTGCCGCGAGGGGACGCCGGCGCCGGCGATGCCCGCAAGCGTGCCGCGCACGTGATCGGGCGCGGCGAAGATGGTGCGCTCAGCCCCGGAGTGCGCGACCAGCCATTCGGCGGCGCTCTGCGCCGCCGCGGCGGGATCTGTGCGGCGCTGCAGATCTTCGAGCAGCGCCAGCTTTGCTTCGGCTGGTACTGTCGAACGCGCCGCCACTCCCACGGAGTCCCGAGCCATCGCCATCAATCATTACGCGCGCGGAGCGCGGCGTCGAGTCGTCGCCCGCTCGCGCCGGACGGGAGCCGGGGCAGCGCCGGCGCTCAACTCTGCGCGGAGCGCCTGATTCTCGGCGACGAGATCGTCGTAGGGCCGCGACTCGAGCGCGGGCCGCGCGACGGGGACCGACTGGCCGACCGCTTCGGAGTATTTCAGGTACGTGTCGATCGACGCGACGACCACGCGCGCCTCGACGGTGATGAGGTCGATACCGACGAGCGAGACGCGCACCCAGGCATCGATGACGATGCCTTTGTCGAGCACTCGATCGAGAACGTCAATAAGACTTGAGCCGCCTGCGGCGCGTTCAACGGCCATTCATGTGCCTCCAGCGAAACCTAAAATCTAGAATCTAAAAACTGAAATCTAGAATCTGAAAACTCTCGTTAGCGCCGATCCAACCGTTTCGCGCGCAGCTTTGGCGCGCGCTGCGCAGTGCCGGGCGCGGCTTCCGTCAGCCGCTCGAGCCGGCGAATTTTCTCTTTGAGCTGCTCGTTCTCGATGGCCAGCTCGTCATGCCCCATCGAGAGATGGCGATCGTGGCGCCACCAGTCGAGGCCAATCTGTTCTGCTTTGTCGATCGAGCAGACCATCAGCCGGATGCGGATGGTGAGCAGCTCGACCTCGGCGATAGAGATCTTGATATCGCCGGCGATGACCAGGCCTTTGTCGAGCACCCGGTCGAGAATGTCAACGAGCCCCGTCCCGCGCGCGTGGCCAACCTGTATGGATTCGTTAGGCATAGTGGGCGTTAGTTAAGTCTGCGAGTATAGCCCGGCGCGAACTCTTGCGACCATCCCAACGGAGAATCTATGGCCCGTACGAAACCACACCCGCGCCGCCCTCCGGCACCCATAAAAAGACCGGCGCAACCTGAAGAGATCGCGCCGGCCTTCGTCTTCTAGCCGTGCTTGTAGCGAGTAGCTCGAGCCATCAGGCTACAGGCTACCGACTACAGCTACCGGCTTCCCGTCACGCCTCAGGGACCGGGGGTTTAAACGCCGGCGGCATCGGTGGCGCCGGCGCCGGAGCCGCAGGTGCCGCCTGCGCACGCGGCGCGCGCTCCTGGGTCTCGAGCAGGTTGTACTTCTTCAGCTTGTTGTAGAGCGTCGGGCGATAGACGCCGAGAATGCTCGCCGCCTTGCGCTTGTTGCCGCGCGTGCGCTCGAGCGTCTGCAGAATCGCGAGCTTCTCGATTTCCTCGAGCGTGTGGTGCGGAGGAATGACGAAGCCGGTCTGATTCGGCAGCCGTTCGGCGTCGCGGATTGACGGCGGAAGATCCTCGAGCGTGATGTCGGTGCCCTCGGCGACGATGACCGCGCGCTCGACGACATGCTCGAGCTCGCGCACGTTGCCGGGCCAGCGATACCGCAGCAGCGCCTTCGCCGCCTCCGGCTTGATCGATCGGATGTTGCGCTGATGCTGTCCGGAGAAGCGATCGAGGAAGTGCTCTGCGAGCAGCAGAATATCTTCCGTGCGATCGCGCAGCGCCGGAATGGCCAGGGTCACGGTATTGATGCGGAAGTACAGGTCTTCGCGCAGCTTTCCCTCGCCGAGCGCCGCATCAAGGTTGATGTTGGTCGCGCAGATCAGCCGGAAGTTCGGCTGAATCACGCGGCTGCCACCTACCGGTCGGAACTCGCGGTCCTGCAGCACGCGAAGGAGCTTGACCTGCAGGGCTGGCCGGCATCTCGCCGATCTCGTCCAGCAGCAGGGAGCCACCATCGGCCAGCTCCATCAGACCGGTCTTGTCGGACACCGCGCCGGTGAACGCACCGCGCTTGTGCCCGAACAGCTCGGATTCGATCAACTCGCTCGGGAGGGCCGCGCAGTTGATCTTGATGAACGGGCCTTTCTTCCGCTTACTGTGCTCGTGAATGGCGCTGGCCACGAGCTCTTTGCCCGTGCCGTTCTCGCCGTGGATCAGCACGCTGGCGTCTGTCGGCGCCACCGATTTGATCAGGTGAAAGAGCTGCCGCATCTTGTCGCTGCGCGCGACGATGTTCGCGAAGCTCGTGTGGTCGCGCAGTTCCTCTTTGAGCCGCTTGTTCTCCACCGACAACTGAAGCTTCTCGGTCGCCTTGTCGAGCATCACGAGCAGCACGTCGGCATCGACCGGCTTCTCGATGAAGCTGAACGCGCCCGCCTTCATCGCCTCGACCGCCTTCGGCACGCTGCCGTAGCCGGTCACCATGATGACCTGCGTCTCTGGGCTCGCCTCTTTGAAATCTTTCAGCAGATCGATGCCGTCGGCATCGGGCAGCATCAAATCCATGAGGACCACCTCCGGCCGCCACGACCGGAGAATCTCCCGAGCCTGCGATGCATCCGACGCCGTCCTGGCCAAGTCTCCTCGGGGCTCGACCAGCAATTTCAGGAAATCAGCAGTATCCCGGTCGTCGTCGATGATGAGTACTCGGGTTGCCATTTTGGTCACTCTCCCAGTCTATATTGTATTAAAAAACTACACTTTGTAGCGAACCAATACTATTTTGTGCATTGATTCCGGTGTCGAAGGCCAAATTGCACGGGTTATGCCGTACTCAGGCTGACATGGAGTCGCACCGACAGTTGGGAGACAGGGATGAGGGGACCAAAAGCAGGGAGCGAAGAGGCCCGGCTCTCCGCTCTCCGCTCTTGTTTTGTGCTTACACGCCGCCGGTGGGACGCGTGCCGGTGTTGAAGTCGGACACGCCGGGGCGGTTCGAGAAGTCAGTGGTGCCGCCGTTCCCGCTGGTGGCCTGACCGGACGCTGACTGCCTGGCAGTCTCGAAGGCTTCCTTGCCCCGCTCAACGGCCTGGCGCGCCTTCGTGGCGACGGTATTCACCTGCTCGCTCGCCTGATCGTAGGTCTCGTGGGCTTTCCGGCGGATGTCGCCTGTCGAGTCGTACAAGCGCTGGCGGAACTCGGAGCCAGCCTTCGGCGCGAACATCAGCCCAATTGCGGCACCGAGTGCCGTCCCGCACAGCAGCCCGATCAAAAAACCGCCGCCGCCTGTTTCTTCTTCGTAATGTGGTTCGTACATTGCCGGCCCTCCTTGAATGGACAAATCGATCTCGGCGTGATCACTTCAAGTCATGTGCCACCCTGCTCAGGGGCGTAGCCGCACAGCGTTCAATGCACATCGAACAATAACTGGACAGCTTTCGCGCGCCGCTGACAGCAAAACGGTCTACAGACCAACGCTTTTCGTCCCATAAGGACTCGGAGTTGCCTCCTAGGGACCGGAGTTTGCTACCTGTATCCATGGCATGGCGCGTCTGTTATGTGTCGTTGCGGCGGCTGCGGTTCTGTGTGCCGGATGTGGCGCCGACACCGCCACTCAGGAACGGCAACCGGATCCACCCAGGCAGGCCGAGCGCGTGGCCGACGCGCCGATTGCTGCTCCGGATAACCCCGTCGATCGTGGCATCCAGCGCGATCTCGGTCTCGCGATTTCTCGTGATCCCGACCTGCACAACCGCGCTATCCGCTTCAACGTCACCAACGGCGACGTCAGCGTGACCGGCATCGTGCGGACCGAAGGAGAGCGCACGAGGATCAATGACCTTGCGATGGCCATCGACGGCGTCAAGAGCGTCGCGAACGCGTTGCAGGTCGCAGAGTAGGAGGCGACGTGTATTCCAGGGACAAAGCGGAACAGAACTCCGGCAAGGGCGACACGAAAGATCTAAGGGAGGCGAACGAGAACATTCGGAAAGCACAGGATGAAGAGACGACCGGCGCGCCGGTCGATCCGAAGAAGACCGGCAACAAACCGCGATTCGATCGCGATCGGTAAAACCCAATCCAAGGAGGCAGGAATCATGAAAATTCGATTTATCGCTGCGGCAGTTCTTGCGCTGTTTCTTCTCGTGCCGGCCGCGCCCGCACGCGCTGATGTAGTGCTGACGCCATATGTCGGTTCCTTATTCGGAGGCGACCTCTCAGGCAACAGGGCGGCATACGGCGCAACAGCATCGTTTATGGGCGGCGGCGTGTTCGGAGGCGAGTTCGGGTTCAACTACGCGCCCAAATTCGTGTCCGCCGGCGTGGCCAACGAAGACATCGCACAGATGAGCTTGATGGGCAATCTGATTGTCGGCATCCCCGTGGGCAGCAGCGACCAGCCTGGTCACGTGCGACCGTACATTACGGGCGGCGCGGGCCTTTTCCGTATTACATCGCAGGAATCGCAATTCTTCGATAGCGTCAGCTCGAATGACTTCGCCGTGAACTTCGGCGGCGGCGTCATGGCCTTCTTCAACGAGCACGTGGGCGTTCGCGCAGACGTGCGGTATTTCCGGACGTTGACCGACAGCGACCCGGGAACCGGCGTTGACGACCTCGATTTCATGCTGGGCGATTTGAACTTCTGGAAGTGGGACGTCGGCGCCGCGTTCAAGTTCTAGGAAGATCTTGTTCAGGAAGATCTTGAACAGGAGGCTAGGAGAATAGGAGAGATTCTTTTACAAGAATTCTCCTAGGCTCCTAGCAACTTACGCAGTGCGGGTCGCGAACAGAGCGAGCACGAGCAGCATGAGAAACAGGAAGAGAAAGATTCCCGCGAGCAATTTTGCGATCGCGAACGATGCGCCGGCAATCGTCGTAAACCCGAGCACCGCCGCGACCAGCCCGACCAGGAGAAAAATCGCAGCACCCTTGAGCATCAGCCCCCTGCCTTTGCACTGAATTCATATCAGCGCGGCAAGCCTCTTGCGTATCGCCGCGCGGAGGTTATCGCCATGCCGCAGAAATCGAACGACCCGTTCAACGCCGAGCGCCCATCCGTCCCGCAAGAGCAGGATGACGAGCTCGAAATGGCCGAAGATGATGAAGACTTCGATGACGACGAAGACTTCGACTCCGAGAGCGAACCAGAAGACGACGTGGAAGAGTAGCGACGGTGTAGCTAGAGATCTAAAGATCTCAGGATCTTTAGATCTCTAGTTACAGGCTTTACCCACCCCTCAGTGATGAGGTTCGTTCGTCCAGTCTTTGACCTTCGACTCCTTCGAGTGCCCAAACGGAATCGCCTCTGACACCGCACTGAACGACCTGCGCCCCTCGTCAACCGCTTCGCGCGCCTTTCCGGCCGCATTGCGCAGCCGGTGCAGGTCGCGAATCACGTCGTCGAGCCACGGCTCGGCGTTGTCGAGGAATCGGTGTCCCCTGCTGGTCAGGAACAGAAAGGCGAAACCGGCACCGATCGCCGCGCCCGCGAGTACTTTCGACAGTTGCGTTTGAGAATCCACACAGTCTCCTTTTAGGCGCCGAAGCTAGACGACCCGTCTGCCTTGGATCAGCTGCACCAGCAGCGCCACGATCGCGAGCACGAGCAACACGTGGATAAAGCCGCCGAGCGTGTAGGAGCTGACTACACCGAGCATCCACAACACGACCAGAACGAGAAAAATTGTCCAGAGCATACGTATCCTCCCCAAAAAGGGTTACTGACGTTGAGAAAGCACGGGGTATGCCACTCTCGCCTCGTGCACGCCCACTGTCGCAGACGTGCCGGCGCAGCGTACAAAAGCCATACAGACGATCAGGCCTTGATGTCTTCTTTGGTCACTGTGTACGGAGATCTGGGCTCGCTGACAGGTGGATCCTGGACCGGCACCGGGCTCGGTTCGTCGGTCGGTGTCGCAGGGGCTTCGTCGGCGGGCTCGCGGTCGCGCGGGTCGGAGTTCGGCTTGTCGGGAGTGTTTTTATATTCGGTCATGCACAGAACCGTGCACGATCGATACCGAGATGGGCCGTTAACGCTTACGCCGGGATCGCACGCGCCTCTTCGGCCCTGCCGAGACGGGTTTGAAAATCGGATCGTGCCTCATCACCTTGTCGAACGCGGCGAGCAGCACCGACAGCTTCACGTAAATCAAATCGACGTTCGCGACGCCGAGCATCACATCGCCGTTGAGCACGACGCCTCGGTTGAGCACATTGTCGAGCACGTCGACGAGCGACGACTGCTCGTCGGCCTCACCTGCGTCCGCCAGTTTCGGGAACAGCCAGTCCCCGGGCTTCTCTTTTTTACGGCGAGCCATTATTTGCTGACGAAATGATAGGGCGGCCAGGGCCCGCTCATCTCGAGCCGGTGCCCTTCGGCGGCAAGCGTCTTCGCGAGTGCTGAGGCGCGCTTCTTCCACGCGTCGCGCCGCTTCGCCGTGACAAGGAACGATGCGCCGGTCACGTACGGGCGCCCGCGTCCTGGTGGAGGAAACGTCTCCTTGCGCGTTTTCGACGCGAGCCGGCCGAGCGATCTGAGCGCGCCGTTAATGGCGCGCTTCGTCGCACCCGGCGGCGCGACCGTCTGTTCGTGCAGCCGCTTCTTCACCTGCAGATAGTCGCGGCCGCTGTCGAGCGTTCGCGCCGCTTCCGCTTCCACTTCGCCCGCGATGATGCGCACGCCCCACTCCTCGAGGCCGCGCAAGGTGGCGAACATCCGTCTCAACGGCGCCAGCCGGCTGCGCACGTGTTCTCGCGCCCTCTCGTCGCTGGAGAACAGCGTGAACAACTTGAGCGGAATGACAGGCGCACGGCGGAAGAAGAACTCGATGACCGCGGCGTGCGCGACCGCATGGCGGGAAATGGCCTCGATATCCTGCATCTCCTGCTGCAGCGGCTCGCCGGCGAAGCGCTCGAGCGGCGCATCGGCCACGACAGCCCAGATGTCGCGATCGATCGCGAGCAGGCGGGGTACGCCTGCGCCGGGAATGCTGGCGGGAACGCCGCGCACGGCGGGCGCCTTCGCCGCGTGCACGAGACAGTAAACGTAGGTGGCGTCAGTCGTCGATCGTCGATCGTCAATCGGCGCTCGACGATGGACGATGGACGATGGACGATGGACGATGCGGCTCACGCGTCGTCGTCGACGGTTATTTCAACTCCCGCCACGCGATGCTCGTCGTCGACGATGACGTCCTGCGGCTGCGTGCGCGCCTTGATCTCGCGGATGCGCTCGAAGACGTCCTTCTCGATCGTCGCGAACTCTTCGTCGGTCATCTCGCCGCTCTCGAGCTTCATCTGCGCCTCGAGCAGCCGCTCGCGCTGACGCTCGGGATCGTTGAGCTCGGCGTCGGCAATCGTCGCGACCTTGTCGAGCACGAACGAGATGCCGTTGATGAGGAGGCTGTCGAGCAGAAACATCAGACGCGTTCCAGCTTCAACCGGATGTTCACGAAGTTGTACGGCGGCCACGGGCCCGTGTACTTGAATGTGAGCTTGTCGTGCTCCGCAGCAATCGACTTGACGCGCGTGTCGAAGGCCGCCTCCTGATCGCGCGAGACCAGGAACGCCGCGTTCATGATCATTTTATCGCCGATGGGCTTGTTGATGCGCGACGCCACGGCGACGTCCCGCAGGCGGTCCAGAATCTCGCTGCCGTAGCGCTCCGACCGCGACTGCAGCGCCGCGTCGATGGCGCGGCCGTACTGCATGCGGGCGAAATAGGTCGACCCTTTCTGCAGGGCGATCTCGTTCTTGAGGCGGTGGATGCCTTCGTCCTCGTCCTCGATGTCCTTGACGATCGAGTCGCGGTCCCACAGCACCTTGAGGCCGAACTCCATCTTGTCGCGCATCTTCGACAGCACGTCGCCGAACGCATCGTAGGCCGATCGCAGCAGCTGCACGATGTCGTCCCTGGTCTTGAAGATCGTGCCGAACGACATCGGGATGACCGTGTGATCGCGCATGACGATTTCGTTCACGCGCTCGTGCGCGAGCACGTTTTCACGCGTCGAGTCGAGCACGCCGAGCGGCACGTCCGAGACGACCGCGGCGAGATCGCGATAGTGCACCGTGTGGATCTCCGTGCCGTTGTCGCCGATGCCGGCGGCGCCGAACTTCAGCGAATCGGCCGACTGGATGACGCAGTAGCACGTATTTGCCGCGTGCCGAATCAGTCGCCGCCTGCGCTCTCGTCGACCCGCCGCGCCGCCGCTTTCTCGCGCGGCGCCTTGGCTGCGACCTTCGCAGCCGGCGCGGGGCGCTTCACGATGCGCCGCTCTTTGGTCTTCGTCGTTTTTTTCGCCATGGAACGCTACACTCCCGGACGTCGACGTCGCGCGACCGGCTGGCGCGCGCCGCCCGCGCTGCTCAACTCGGCGCGCAGCTTCTGATTCTCCGCCGCAAGCTCGTCGTAGGGCCGCGATTCGAGCGCCGGCCGCGCGACAGGTACGGACTGCCCGACGGCCTCAGAGTATTTCAGATAGGTATCGATCGACGCGACGACCACGCGCGCTTCGACCGTGATGAGGTCGATGCCGACGAGCGATACGCGCACCCACGCGTCGATGACGATGCCCTTGTCGAGCACGCGATCGAGCACATCGATAAGACTCGAGCCGCCTGCGGCTCTTTCAACAGCCATGAACCCTTCCTTCGGATCTTGGTGCGTCGTTTCTGGCGCTGGGACCTGCGGCTCGCGAGTATACGACAAGATTTGAAAGAGTTTTAGTGCCGGAACAAAATCGCGCGTCCGGGTGGGTTCGCAGACGAACAATTGTACAAAACTAATGCACCGAGAGCGTCTCGCCCCGCAAGCCGCTCGACGGTCGCGACCAGCACCGCCGGGTCCACGGGCTTCGCGAGATGGAACTGGAAGCCGGCGGCCAGCACGCGGTCGCGATCTTCTTCCGTCGTGTACGCCGTCAGGGCTGCGGCCGGCAGCCGCGCAATCTTGTCGATCTCCGAGCTCCGGACGTGACGAATCAGGTCGTACCCATCTTCGATGGGCATTCCGAGATCGGCGACCAGCACGTCGACCTGTTCGCGGCGCAGCGCGACGAGCGCCGTCGAGACCGACGTGGCCACGATGACCGACGCGCCGTAGTGCCGCAGAATCGCCGCGACGACCTCACGCGCGTCCGGATCGTCGTCGACGATCAACACGCGCGTGTCGGCGAGACGCGAGCGCAGATCTCGGCGCGCCGCTCTCCTTGACCTCGCGCGCTTTGTCCACGTGCACCGCGCTCGGCGCTGCCTGCAGCGGCAGGAGCGACGCGGAACGTCACGCCGGTTTCGCCGTCGGTCTCCGCTTTGATCGTGCCGCCATGCAGATCGATGATGTCGCGAATCAGCCCGAGCCCGCGCCCGTACTTCGCGCGCGCCGAATGTTTGCCGGGGTCCTGGGGGCGCTGGCGGCTGAAGAGATACGGCAGCGCATCGGCGTCGACGCCGACGCCGGCATCGTGCACCGTGAGCTCGGCCATGCCGTTGTCTGAGGGGCGCAGACGCACTTCAACGGTGCCCTTGTCCGGCGCGAAATGAATGGCGCTGTTGAACAGCCCGATCAGCGCCTGTCGCAGGCGCGCGCCGTCGGCGAGCAGCGGAGCAGGCAGGGCTTCGAGCTGGAAATCGAATTCGATCGCTTTGCCGACGGTGGCTTCCTTCGCGGCGTATGCGGCGGTGTTGACGAGCTCTTTCGCGTCGACCGGCGCCAGCTGCAGCCGAAGATTGCCCGAGAGCAGCCGCCACGTGTCGACGACTTCGTTGACCAGATCGAGCTGCTGCTTTGCCTGGCGGATGATGGTCTCGCCCGCGCGGACGTTGCCCGCCTCGTTCAGCGCCTGACGCTTGATGAGCTCCGCCCATCCGATGATGCTGTTGAGCGAGCCGCGCAGATCGTGCGCGACGACGCTGAGGTAGTCGTCTGAGAATCCGTCGACTTCCAGCGGCTGCCGGTGGCGCGGCGTCCTTTCGCCGGTCTGGAGGTGGGGCGTTCGTTTTGCTTCGGCCGGCCATCGTTGTGGAATCTGTCCCCTTCATGCTAACTCGTTCCGCCCTCCAGCCATCACCTTTCACGACTGAACGCATTGATATCAGCGTGGAATGGCGAGAGGAGGCGCCTTTGGGGGCGCCTCCCGAGCTTGTGGTTGCTCCGCGCATTGAAGGGGAGCGAGTCTGAGGAATCCGGAAAGGAATCCGGTCGAGCGTTTATATTGCAACGCTCGTACCGGCAGAAAATGGCTGATAATCCGGCAGGTCTCGAAATGTCGATGCAGCAAAACCCTACATAGCCCCGTAGGTTCTGTCGCTCCGTTCTTGATGGTCGTCGCGCCCATTTCCCATCACGCTCGCTCGCGACGGATTTCAGCCCCTGAAAGATCCCGACGATGGGCCACGTCTTCGATTTGACGGCGCCGGCGACCGCGCTGCCGGTGCCTGTCACGTGCCTGAGCGCGTCAGAGACCGACTCCTGGGCGTGCCTGACCTTGTCGGTCATCAGCTGCACCTGATCGAGCATGCCGTCGACCCGTGCGCGCAACGGCGCGATGTGCACGCGCTCGACCGTCTCGATCGTCGTCATCGCCTTCTGATACATCCGATACGCGAACAAGCCCGCCGCGCACACGATGAGAAATTGAATGAGGCTGATGACCGCGAGGATCGCCAGCCACGTATTCGTCCACGTCAAATCAGCCATAATGCCCTCTCAGGACGCCAGTCGCGCGTTGGTGGGCAGCGGCCGCAGGGTGCGCCGCCGATCGGGGCGCGCCTGCGGATTGTTCGCCTGCCGGCGCGCCGTCATCGGCCTGCCGACTTCCCATCCTTCGGTTTCGTATCCGCAGAACGAGCACTGCAGCGAGAGCTTGTTCGGCTCGTAGTGCAGCATGATGAGATGGCCGTGCAGCCCGCACCACAGCCGTGCGAACTGGCCCGCAACGGCTGAGAAAATTCTGACGAACAGATTTGACGGGGCCGTCTCTTCGCGCCGCGTGCTGTTACGCCCAAAAACGTTATCGATTACCATGACTATGCTCCCGCGCGTTCTATAGCAAGGGACGGGCCGTTTTATCCCCTCCTGAAACCGCCCTGTCGACGTGAAATACGCCGTTTTGAACCGCCAGATTGACCAGAAACCTAGTCACCTGTCATGAATTCCAACAGGGTTCCTGGACAGTCCAGCCGGTAGGTGGTAGCTCGGTAGCTGGTAGGAAAGGCAGCGAGAAGCCATCCGGCCAGAGGCTACCGGCTACGAGCTACCGGCTAGTAACTCAGGGTGTAGATGAGGTCCAGACCGGTGGTGTCGATGCGCTGTGTACGGTGCGAACGCTGCGAGCCTTGCGTAACGGTGCTGACAAGGCGCAGCAACTCGTTGATGCGGTACTCGAGTGAAAGCTGGCTGTAGTCGTCCGACCCGAACTCCTGCCGGAACGACACGAACAGTCGCGAGCCGAACTGCTGGCCGACCGCGATCGAGGGCTGGCCGTTTTCGCCGCCCGACGCGCGAATCTCGAAAATGTCGAGATCGAGCGCGCGCGCGATCGAGTTGGCGAGCGGCGTCGCCAGATACCCGACCGCGAGTCCGCCGGCGCGCTCGGCGAGATTCAATCGCTCACCTTCGCCGAGCTGATTGATCGGCTGGTTGAACACGATCAGCGACAGCACATCCGCCTCGTCGAGCGGCGGCTGGCTCGACAGACGCACCTGCGGCTGCCGCGCAGTACCGCGGATGTTGACGATCGCCGTCACGCCCGAAATGAGGCGCTGCGCATCGACCTGCAGCGCGGGGTCGATCGGCCGCGTGCCCTGGAACCGAATCTGGCTGTCGCGCAGCACTTCGAAGCGCCGCCCCTGGAAGTCGTAGAAGCCGCGCACGACCGTGACGGTGCCAACGAGATCCGGCTGCCCGGCCGGCGCCTTGCGAATCTGCAGCTCTCCGCCCACCGTGATGTTCATGTCGCCGAGGCCGACGCGCGAAAAGCTCGCGTGCATGTCGCGCCCGCGCAGCAGCAGGTCGTCGGGCAGCCGCAGCCGCACGTCGATGGTGGCCGTGTCGTAGATGCCGACTCGGGGGTTGTCCCCCGGCGTCGACGCCTTGCCCCTCGGCCACTGTCCCTTCGGTTTCCGTCGCCGACTGTGGCTTCGGTCGAATAGGCGCTGCGCGACAGCTGGTCGAGAATCTGATCGACTTCAAGGCGTGCGGGCCGCGTGGTGATTTCCCCGGTGACGATGGGCTTCGCCACTTCGCCGGTGACGCGCACGTCGCTGTCGATCTGCATGTCGCCGAACTCGTTGTCGAGCACTTTGAACTGCGAGCTCGATATCTGCAGGTTCATCTCTCCGATGCTGCGCTGCTCGATGCCCAATTCGCCGATGGCCACGAGACGATCGGCATCGTCGTCGCTCAGCTCGAAGCGATCCACCAGCAGGCGATCGCCCTCGAACATCAGGCGCGCAATGGCGTTGGTGTAGGTCACGCCCGTCGCGAGCAACGCTGAAGCCGCCGTTGGTCGTTTCGACGAGGCCGTTCAATCGAGGTGACTCAAGCGTTCCCCTGACGCGCACATCGGCGCTCAACTGCCCCGTCAGCTTCGTCAGTTGCGTCGTCGCGGGCTGGAAGAGCGCGATGATCGATGGGCGTGCTCTTCACCGCGAGATCGAACTCTTCGGTGCGCGTCGTGCGGCCTGGACCGTTGGGGACGGGAATGGTGCCGACGGCCGTCAACACGGCGGCTGTCGTCTGCTCGAGACGCGCGTCGACGTCGACCGCCCGTCCCGAGTAATTCGCCTTGCCGCTCAGCGAATTGAATTTCACCCCTTCGACCGTCCCGCCCGTCACCGCAAAATCCGACTGTAAGACCGGGTCGTTGCGCGTTCCGCGAATCTCGGCGCTCGCGTTGAGCACGCCGGCCAGCGAGCGGTTTCCGAGGAGCAGCTCGTTGATGTCCTGCACCTCGCACGTTGTCGAGCCGCACGTTCAGATTGTTTGGCGCATTTGCCGAGGCCGAGCCGATCGCGACGGTGCCGGCCGCGGTCAGGCGCTGCGTGCCGCGCTGCAGCACGAAGTTCTCCAGCGTCACCGAATCGTTCGAGTACTTCGCGATGGCTTCCTGCCCTTGCGGCAACGACCATTGCGTCTTGCCCACCGTGAGATTCAGCGCGCGCAGGTGAAGCTCGTCGTGATCCGGATGGAACACCACGTTTCCGCCCAGCCCGAGCGACCGGCGATCTTCTTCGGCCGTCGCGTCGAATTGCAGCTCGTTCTTTTCGTAGACCGTCTTCGCCGTCACGCGCGGAAGATTTCTGCCCGCGACCGTCACGAACGTCGCAGCGGTATCGGCCTGAATGCGCGCCTGCTCGATATCGAAATTCGGCAGCTGCACTGTGTACGTGCTGCTCGCCGTCAGCGCGTCGACGGTCGTGCTGTACCGCAGCCGGTTCGCGCCGAGCTTGCCGACGATCGTGAGATTCGACGCGGGGCCGGACGCCTCGCCGACGACGTGCGCCGAGCCTGCGAGCGGCCGGTTGAAGCGCTTCGCGAGCGGCTCGAGATTCGTGACGGCGACGTCGTACGCAAGCTTCGATTCTCCGATGTCGCCGAGCGCGAGGATGCCCGCAGCGCTCGCCTTCACGTCCGGGCCCGTCAGCGCCAGCTCCTTGATGTCGGCGACCTGATTCGCGAACGATCCGGTCGCCTGTCCCGAGTCGATGGCCATTCCGGCAATCGTCGATTCCTTCAGCACGGCGGTGCCGTTCACGTTCAGCAGCTCTGTTGGGCCAACCTTCGGAACCGTCAGCGCGACGGCCATGTCGGCAGATCCGTTCAGCGTCGTGCCGGCGAGCTCCTTGCGGTCTGTGAACAGCGAACCCGGCAGCTCTTCGAAGGGGCCGCTGAACTTCGCGTGAATCTCGCGGGCCGCCATCTGGAAATCGACCGTGGCGGACGGGAACCGCGCCCCTGCAAGCGTCGAGTTGACGAGCGACGCTTGCGTGTTCAGCACCAGCTCGTCGGTCGTCCGGCCGCTGCCGGTGAACGTGAATGCGCCGTTCAGCGATCCGTTGAAGCGGTCGTCGTCCAGCCACTTCACTTCGAGCGGCGCCGCGAAACGGCGCGGGTTGAGCCATTCGACGTTGCCGCTCGCCGAGTAGCTCAACTGACGATTGCGCGATTGCATGGCGAGCAGCGTGCCCGGCGCGAACCGCGCGCCCTCGACCATCGAGTCGTCGAGCGTGCCCGTCGCGCGTCCAGTCGCGCCCCGCTACCTCGAACGTATAGTTGCCCGCGGCCTGCGTCTCGAGCTTCGGCATGTTGAGTCGATCGGGCAGCCGCCGCATATCGAGATTCCGGAACGTGCCTGCCAGCTGATACGACAGCGGCCGCGACGGCGTGGCGAAACGGAATGTCGCGCGCGTCGTGGCGTTCGCGCCATAGGCGGCGCCGCTGGCGTCGAAGCGCAGCACGGCCTGCCCGCCTGCCCTGAGCCGGTCGAAGGGCGCCCGTCGGCGAGCCGAGGAACTTCGTACACGCCCTGCGCGCGCACGTTGGCCGCCTGATATCCGAGACCCTCGACGTGCGGGCCGGCAAACTTGAAATCGATCTCTGCGGGGCTGAACGTCCAGGTGAAATCGGCCTGCCCCGTCACGCGCGTCTTCCATTCGGCGCGATTGAGAATCGGCGCCATGTCGACGTCGCGGACGTCGAGGCGCCCTCCGAGGCTCTTCGGTGCCGCTGCCGAAATGCCCCACGAGCGGCCCGCGCGCCGTGCCCGCGGACGAGACGACGTTCACATCCATGTTCAGCGCGTCGAGCGTGCCTTTCGCCGTCACATCGACAGCGGGCTCGAGCCTGATCGTCGCGAGCGGCTTGAAGTAGCGGCCGATTTCGGGCAGCGACAGGCGCTCGGCGTCGAGCGTGATGTCGAGCAGTTTCTCCTGCGGTCCGCTGTAGTTGATCGTCGTCACCAGCTTCGATGCGATCGGTTTCGATCGCGACGTCGCGCGCGCTGAATCGATCCGCGATCGAACCGCAGGTCGCCCGCGAGGCGTCGCACGGTCGTCTCGGCGGCGCTCGCGGAGAACTGCTCGATCGAAACCGCGATGCCCGGCTTTTCGTACGCAAAACGGAACCTGGTGTTCAGGCGCGTGAGATCTTCGACGAGCCGGCCGCGATCGTTCACGATGACGTGGCCGTTGTTGATGACGATCGACTGCATCGTGATCGGCGGCGCGCCGCGCCCGCCGGTGTTGCGCCGCGTCTTCACGAACCGGTTGAAATTCCAGCCGGCGTTGTCACGCTGCAGCAGGATCGTCGGGTTGTCGAGCGTCATCGAGTCGAGGATCAGGCCGTCCGAGATCATCGTCATCGGGCTGTACTCGACCGTCAGCTTGTCCATCGCAACGGCCGTCTGCCCTTCGTGACGCAGCGCGACTCCCTCGAGCACGACGCCGGTGAAGATATTGCCGCTGAGCCGTGTGATGGTGAGCTCGCCGTTCAGGTACTGCGCGGCCTGGGAGACCGCTTTCTGGCGCAGCCAGTTCTTGAACCAGCTCGTCTGCGTCACCGCGACGCCGGCGCCGAGCAGGATGACGAGCGACAGCACGGCAATCGCCACGTAGCGCGAGAGCCTGCGCAGCGCGCGCATGGCGGGAGCCGCCCACGCCTAGAACGCCTGGCCGATGCTGAAGTGTACTCGCCACTTCCGCTTCTCCGGATTTCCCTCGAGGACGAGCCCGTCGATAGGGTTCAGTTGAACGCCGAGGTCGAAGCGCATCGGGCCGATCGGCGTGTCGTAGCGGATGCCCGGGCCGACGGCCCAGCGCAGTTTGTTCAGCTGCACTTCCCACGGTCCTTCCCACACGTTGCCGCCGTCGACGAACAGCACGCCGCCCAGCTTTCCGCGAATGCCGAATCGCGCCTCCGTCGACACTTCCATCATCGTCCGGCCGCCAATCGGCTGTCCCGCGGGCGTCAGCGGGCTCACCTGATAGCGTCCCCACCCGCGGATGCTGCTCGATCCGCCGACGAAGTACCGCTTGTAGAACGGAATCAGCGCGCCGCTCGGTCCGGCCAGCGTGCCCGCGCGGGCGCGATTGGCCCAGACGAACCGCGAGCCAAGCAGGCACATACCCGCGCACGTCGCCGGAGAACTCGGTGTAATCGAATGTGCCGCGGAGCCACTGCCCGGCCTTCTCGACGTGCCCGTTCACGACATAACCCTGGCGCGGATCGAGCGGCTGCGCCGACGTGTTGCGCTCGAAATCGAGCTCGATCGCCGTCACCGTGCCGGTGCCGCGGCCGGTCTCGGGATCGAGGCCCAGCGCGATCAGCTCGTCACGAAAGGACGGATCCGCCAGCACGGTCGGCGCGATCGTGTAATCCTCGTATTCCTGAATCAAGGTGGCGCTGACGACGTTGCGGACGCCGCGCTCGGCGCCGACACCCGCGCGGCTGAACTCCTTGATCAGGCCGATTCGCCCGCCGCTGCTTCGGTACTCGTAGACGGGCTCGTCGGCCCACCACGTCGATCCCGAGAGGCGCAGGGACACTCCGCGCTGAAACAGGTACGGTTCCACGAAGCTGCCGCGCAACCCCTGCTCGAGCGACGACGCCTTCGCTTCGACCTCGCCGGTGCGCGCGCCGCCGCCAAAGTTCACATGCCGCCAGTTGATGCGGCCGCGCGCTTTCTCCTCAGACCCGTAGCCGGCCGCGAGCTGCAGCCGCCGATGCTTCCCCTCAGCAACCGTCACCACGACCGGCACCTGCGGCGCGCGGTCTTCAGGAAGGCGCGGCGTGATGGTGACGAACTGAAACAACTCGAGGCTATACAGGCGCCGCTGGCGTCTCGGTGATCTGGCTGAGCTGGTACAGATCGCCCTCAGCGAACGCGAGCTCGCGGCGAATGACCTCTTCGTCGACCGACACGTCCCCTTCGATGGTGATGGCCCCGAAGACCGCCTGCGGTCCGACGTCTGCCGCAACGACCAGCTGCACGCGCGTGTCGGTCGAGCCCGGGCGCTCGACCATGCGCACGCTGCCGTACGGAAAGCCGTGATCGCGCAGCTCGGCCACGGCCATGTCGTGAGACGCGAGGATGAGCCGCTGATCGCGCGGCTTGCCTGCCGCGATCGGCAGCCGTGCCTGGAGGCGCTCGAGATGGTCCGCGGGAACGCTCTCGAAGCCGTCGAAGACAACCTGCTCCACGAGCGTCGGCTCGCCTTCGTTGATTTCAACGGTGATGGCGACCTTGTCCTTCGCGTCGTTCAGCTCGACATCGACGCCGACGACTTTTGCCCGGGGATAGCCGCGATCGGCGTAGAAGGCTTCGATGCGCTGGACGTCGCGATCGAACTCTGGACGATCGAAAAACCGTTTGCGCGACCATGGCAGGAAGCCGCTCTCGCGCGTGGCGAGAATCTCCTTCAGCTCGCCAGAGTCGACGGCGCTTGCGCCTTCGAACGAGATCGACGTCACCTGCACGTCGCCGGTCTCCCGGCATGCCGCCGCAGACGTGGCGATGAGCAGGATCGTCGCAAGGAGTCTTCGCATCACATCACGCGGCGTGGCTCGGCTTCTTCCGTCCGTGCGCTTTTGCTGGCGCGGGGCGGGCGCGTTTCGCCGGCTTGGCGCGCGAGGCCTGTTTCTGATTCTGCGCGAGGCTCTGGCGGAGGCGCTCCATGAGGTCGACGACCTTGCCTTCGGGCGCAGGCTCGGCAGACGGCAGCCTCGGCTTCTCTCCCTTGATGCGCGCCTTGATGAGCTTCATCAGATTGTCACGGTACTCGTCGGTGTACTTGGAGGGGTCCCATTCGGCGGCGAGGTTCTCGATCAGCATCCTGGCCATGTCGAGCTCGGCCTTGCGCACCTTCTCGCCCGACGGAAATTCCAGCTGCTCGGTCTCGACGAGCTCGTCGGCGTACCGCAACATCGTGAGCACCAGCGCGTCCTCTATCACTTCCAGCGCCGCAAGGTGCTGCGCTTCGCGAATGATGATCTTGGCGATGCCGACACGGCCCGATTCCTTGAGCGCGTCGCGCAGCAGCGCGTACGCGTGGTTCGATCCCTTCTGGGGTGTGAGGTAGTACGGCGTCTCGAAGTACCGATCGTCAATCTCGTCGCTCTTGACGAAGTCCATGATGTCGATCGCGCGATCCTTGCTGAGCGCGGCCGTCTTCAGATCTTCCTTCGTGAGCACGACGAACTGCCCTTTCTCGTATTCGAAGCCCTTGACGAGATCCTCCCACGCCACCGGCTTGCCTTCGCGCTGGCAGACGCGCTCGTAGCGGACCGGTGACTTGTCGCGCGCATGCAGCATGCGGAACTTCGGCCGGTGATCCCGGACGGCGGTGTGCAGCTCGACGGGAATCGAGACAAGCCCGAACGCGATGGAGCCTTTCCAGATTGATCGAGGCATAACGCTCGGCGTGATTGCAAGCTGTACGCCGTTTCGTGAAGCTGGTAGGCGGTAGCTCGTAGCTGGTAGCGTAGTGGCTGGTAGCCGGTCGCATGTAGCAAGAACGCTACAAGCTACCGGCTACAAGCTACTAGCTAGTTCAGATGTTGAAGTGAATCAGGTAGTGATTCCCGCCGCGGTTGATCCACAGCCGCAGGTAATCGTTTCCCTTGAGCACTTCTGCGCGGTATCCGCCCGGCCGGCGGCGGCGTCTGCTCGGCGACCTGCTTGATGTCGCTCGCCGGAACAATCGTCACCACTTCGCGCGCCACGACCTTGCCGTTGCGCATGAACTCGGCCCACCGTTCGGTACTGCGGCGTCTGTCCGGCCGCCGGCGGCGAAGCCGGCGTTTCCGTGACACGCACTTGATATGTGCCGGCGGGCAGCGCCTGCCCGTCGCCTTTGACGGCCCGCGGAATGCGGACCGCTCCGAGATTCACTGATGTGCCAGCTTGCGCTGACTGTTCCATGGCTGGCTTGCCAGTCTGCGGCTTCGCTTGCGCCGACAGATGGACCGCGGCTCCAAGACAGGCCGACATTCCGAAAGCCAGGCCGATGTTTACGTAGCGGTTCATAAACATTCTCCCTTAGTTGCCGGCAACGAGCTGCACCGTCATGGCCGCGCGGCGGTTGAGCCGGCGGGTTTCTTCGCGTGAGTTGTCGTGCTTCGGCTGCTCTTCACCGAAGCTGACGGTGGTGAGTCGGCCAACCGCGATGCCGTTCGACACCAGGTATTGCTGAACCGACCGGGCGCGGCGATCGCCGAGCGCCAGGTTGTACTCCGCCGTGCCGATGCTGCAGGTGTGCCCTTCGATGCGGATGCGCAGCGTCGGGTCCGCCCTCATCGCTTCGACCGCCTGCGCGAGAATGCGCTGCGCGGCGTCGGTGAGCGTGTAACGGTCGAAGTCGAAGTAGACGTCTTCGAACGTAATCGCCTTCACGACGCGCGGCACGACCTGGATGTTGACCGTGTCGGACGCCTTCATGCCGTCTGCGGACAGGTGCCGGTGACGGTGACGGGCACGGTGCCCGGCGTGTTGGGCGCCGTCCACACGGTGTTCTGCTGCGCCGGATTGGCAAACGTGCCGGTCGGCGCGCTCCACTGATAGGTAATGACGCAGCCGATCGAATCCTGCGCCGTGGCCGTGACTTTCGATGTTTCACCCACCGTGACCGTGCACGGATTGCACTGCGCGTCGACGGTAAGCGTGTGCTGGGGCGGCGGCGGTGGTGGCGGCGGCGGTGGCGGCGGTGGCAGCGGGACGGGCCGGCCGGCCACACCGGGATGGTACCCGAGGCGGAACTGCCAGCCGAACTTCGTGCCCATGTTGTCGTCGCTGTCGATGCCGAGATCGTCGCGATCTTCCGCCTTGGCCGACCAGTTCATACCGGCGCCGGCGAAGAACCCGTTGCTGCGCCTGCCACGTCGCGCCGAACATCAGCGTGCTCTGAAGCGGAAGGTTCGACGTGACCAGGGGAATGCTGCCGTCGGTCGCGGCCAACGCCGCGGGGGCCGGCGACACGGTTCGCGTGACGACGTCCTTGTTGAAGATCTCGCCGTACCACTCTGTCGTGAACTTCAGCGGGCTGCGCGTGGGGAACTGCGCACCGATGCCGAAGGGCATCCCGCTCGACAGGTCGTATTCATCCGGATCGCCGCGATGGCGGTAGCCGATGCTGCCGGAGACCTCGACGGTGCTCGCGATTTCCTTGCTGAGGATGAAGTCGAACTGCGCGTCCATCTTGCCGGTGCCCGAGCCCGAATCGGAACCCGTGGGCACCTTCACCATGCCGCGCAGGGCGAGGGCCACCGGGCTCTGGCGCGATTCGGACAGCAGGCTGAACTTGGCGCCGAGAAACGTATCGCCGAAGTCGTTGCCGATCCATCCTTCGCGGACAAAGGGATAGCTGTTGTCGACACCGCCGTAGCGGTCGCCGCCAAACCCGAAGATGGGGCGGGTGTCGCGGTCGATTCGCGTGACGAAGCGAATCGCGCCGAAGATCTCCGTCCGCCCTCCCGCACCAAAGGCAAACGTGCCCTCGAAGTGCGAGATGTCGGTGAAGCCCTGGCGCACGTCCCAGTTGAGGCGATAGGCGCTGGCCGACCATGTACCGCCGCGCAGCACTTCACCGGTGGGGACAAACCAGAGACCCGTGTCTCCGTAAACACTCGTGGTGGCGGGTCGAACCGTCTCTTCCATCCCCGCCGGCGCCTGCGCCCGCGCGTCGCCGGTGACTAAAAACAATGCACCGACAAGGGCCAGGGTTCCGAATCGTCGCGACATTTGCATCCTCCTACAGGGTATTGCGCGCATGTGTACCTAAATCCGCTGGCGACGCTGCACAACACGTGCCGGACCTCGGGTGGTCGAAGGGTTCAGGGGAAAGCGTTGTGGGACAGCAAGAAAGCCGTAAAACACCGCGGACACGACAGTAAAGATATGTGATAGCACATTGTCCGAAATGTAGACAAGGAAATCAATCCCCCATACTTCGTATTTTTGCAATCTTTCGCTCGAGGTCATCGTGCAGCCGCGTTAAATCGCGCCGGTACGCGTCCTCGACCTGTCCGCGCTCGGCCGGGTCGAACACGCCGGCCACCTTCGAGCGATGGAGAATCTCGAGCTCGGCCACCTTCGAGGCATGAAGGTTGCGCGCCTCGGCGATCTCGGCCTTCTGCTCGTCGGTCGTCGCCCGTTCCGCGACCCCGCTGTCAGCGTCCCTCTTACGCAGGCGCTCCATGGCCAGCTCCACGGCGCTTTTGGGCTTATCGTCGGTGGTCATCATGTCAGTGTAGCGCGGCCAAAAGATGTGCGTTACTGCACACCACTCGATTTGACAGAATCTCGGATGTGCCGATATAACTATCAGGTCTTGATGCTCTCTTCCCTTCCGCTCCGGCGCCCGACCTCGACCGCCTGTTGTCGATGCTCGTGTATCGTGCCGGCGGCCGCTAGGTAAGAGCCTTCCTACGCAAGTCCTGTAGTTTCGCTTCCCTTCTCCTAGCCACTCCGTCGGCCTGTTTCGTACGCGCCCGAACCGAGTGTGTCTTTCAACAGGAGATCCGGAACCATGAATTCGTACCCATTTCGCGCAGCCGTCGCGGCCATCGTGCTCGCGCTGCCTGCGTTCGCTTACGCGCAATCCGCATCCACCTTCGCGCAAGGCGCTACGGTGGACAAGCCCAACGCACCCAGTCTGTCGCGCTGGGTCGACGTGCAGAACGCCACGCTGAATCTTCGCTACCGGTTCATCGACACGACCGCCGGCACTGTCACCACCAACCAGCTTCAACATCGGGAAAGTCTGCGCTGGCGCGTCAAGTTCGATCCTACGGCGAAGTACACGCTCAACTTCGGGGTGTTCACCGGCACACGATTCACAAGCGGCTGGGACAACACCAGATGGGGCATCGCCGGTCCGCAGAAGAACCTTGCTTTCAAGGCGATCTACGCCAGCGCGATTCCCTGGAGGGGCGTGGAGGCGCAGTATGGCGGTCTTTACATCATCAAGGGCGAATCGACCGAGGTGACGACCTACGATGAAGACGGGTACGTCATCGGACAGCGTATCAGTGTGAAGCGGCCGAGGCAGTTGTATCTCGATGAGATTTCCGCGACGGTCGGGTATCTGGCAGCAGACCCGAGTGAGATTCCGATCAGCAGACGCACGAAGTATCTGAACGACACGCCGAATTACCGCCATGTCCTCGTCGACAAGAAATTCGGCTCACGCGCGGGCGTGTCCACCGACTTCACGTACGCTGACGGGTCCAAGACATGGCGACAGGGGTTGAATCTGAAAACACCGGAGCTTCGCCTCGTCGATACCGTCATTCTGGAACTGTACGAGCGCGTGAACCGAACGCCCGATCAGGGTTTTGCCATTACTCTCGACAAAGCGGTGCATAAGAAAGTCAGCGTGAACTGGGGGTATGCGTCGATCGATCCGGCCTACGGCACCCTGAACGCGGATCGTTTTCAGATCGGCAACCGTGCGTTCGCAATGGTCATCTGCAACATCTCGCCGGAATTTCTGGCCTCGGCTTTCATCACGCGAGCCGTCGGAAACGACATCCCGCTGCCGCAGCGCACGCTGTCGAACATCGTCTTCACGTACAACGTCATTCCTGCGTTGAAAAGAACGGGGCTCTTCTAATGCGATCATCGAATACTGGCATTCGTGCAGCCATCACGCTCGCGATCGCGGCAATGGCCGCGTGCGGCGGACAACCCGGTAACGCGCCGCCCTCGACAACAGGAGACGTCACGCTGCTGAACGTCTCGTACGATCCCACGCGCGAGCTCTATCGAGAGTTCAACGCCGCGTTCGCGAAACACTGGGCCGGGAAATCGGGCGGACAGCGCGTCATCATCAAGCAATCGCACGGCGGCTCCGGAGGCCAGGCGCGCGGTGTCATCGACGGTCTCGAGGCTGATATGGTGACGCTCGCGCTCGCGTACGACGTCGATGCGATCGCCAGGGCCGGACTGATACAACCGGGCTGGAGCACGAAGCTCGCGGAGAACAGCGCGCCCTACACGTCGACGATTGTGTTTCTCGTCCGAAAGGGCAATCCCAAAGGCATCAGGGACTGGAGCGATCTGGTCAAGCCTGGCATTCAAGTGATTACCCCGAACCCGAAAACCTCCGGAGGCGCCCGCTGGAACTACTTGGCCGCATGGCACTATGCGAAAACGCTGGGCGCCGGCGATGACGCGAAGGCCAAAGAGTTCGTTACGGCTCTCTTCAAGAACGTGCCTGTGCTCGACTCGGGGGCGCGAGGCTCGACGACGACCTTCATGGAACGCGGCATCGGCGACGTTCTGCTCACGTGGGAAAACGAGGCGTACCTTGCGCTCACCGAGGCCAAGGACAAGGTCGAGCTGGTCGCGCCGCCGACGAGCATTCTTGCCGAGCCCTCGGTGGCGGTCGTCGACGCCGTAGTCGACAGGCGCGGGACGAGAGATGTCGCACGTGCGTACCTCGAGTACCTCTATTCCGTGGAAGGCCAGGAGATCGCCGCGAAGCATCACTACAGGCCGCGCGACAAAGCGGTCGCGGCGAGGCACGCCGATGCGTTCGCCACGGTGAAGCTGTTCACGATCGATCAGGCATTTGGTGGCTGGGACAATGCACAGAAAACCCACTTTGCCGATGGCGGTGCCTTCGATCAGATCTACAGGCCGGGCGGCAAGTAGTTGTTCGCTTCGTGTCAGAATGTCGAACCTATGCCCAGACAACTGATGCTCGCGATGTCATTGCTGGCCCTGGCCTGCGCCCAGGCGCCGGCGCTGGGCCAGGCGGCGGCACCGCCGCCGCAGCAGAGAAACCGGCACCGCCGCTGGCGCGCTGGGTCGATGTGCAGAACGCCACGTTGAACACGCGGTACCGGTTTGTCGAGACCAGCACGGGCACGATTACGACGAATCAGATTCAACATCGCGAAAGCCTGCGCGCGCGAGTGAAGTTCGATGCGCCGGGAAAGTACGCGCTGAACGTCGGCGTATTTTCCGGATCGCGATTCACGAGCAGCTGGAACAACACAGGCATCGGCATGGGCGACTGGCAGAAACCGCTTGCGGTGCGGGCGCTCTATTTCGCCGCTCAGCCGATCGCCGGGGTCGAAGGGCAATACGGCAGCCTGTACATCATCAAAGGAGAGTCGACGGAGATCACGACTTACGACGATGACGGGTACGTCATTGGACAGCGGATCTCGGTGCGCCGGCCGCGAACTCTGTTCTTCGACGAAATCTCGGCGACCGTCGGCTATCTCACAAGCGATCCGGAAGAGGTCGGCGTGAGCAAACGGATCAAGTACCTGGATGAGCGGCCCAACTACGGACACTTTCTCGTCGGCAAGAAAACCGGCACGCGCGCGGGCGTGTCGGTGGACTTCACGTCGGTCGGCGGCGCGCGCACGTGGCGGGCGGCGGCGAACGTGGACACGCGTGAATTGCGTACCGTGGACTCGGTGCTGTTCGAGAACTACAAGCGCACGAACAGAAATCCCGCCTACGGTTTTGCTCTGTCGCTGAACAAGGCGCTGACGCGGAAACTCAGCCTCAACTGGGGCTACGCCAGGATCGATCCCTTCTACGGCGGCCTCAACTCCGACCGCTTCCACATCGGCAAACGCGTGTTCGTCGGTGCGGCATACGCCCTCTCCTTACGCTTTACGGCATCGGCGTTCCTCACGAGGGCGGTCGGCAACGACGTCGCACTGCCGCAACGAACGTTGTTGAACCTGATCTTCGCCTACAACGCGCTGCCGGATCTGCGGCGAACGGGACTGTTCTAGTCGCATGGCAAAAGCAACGCGTTCGACCGTATTACCCGGGTTTCGGCTGACGCTGGGATTCACGATCTTCTATCTGTGCCTCATCGTCCTCGTGCCGCTCATGACGCTGCCGGCTCGCACGGCCACGATGGGGTGGAGCGCGATCTGGCAGACCGTCAGCGATCCGCGCGTGGTTGCGTCCTACAAGTTGAGCGTCGGCGCGGCGTTGATCGCCGCAGCCGTAAACGCTGTGTTCGGCTTAATCGTCGCGTGGGTGCTCGCGCGCTACAGGTTTCCCGGTAAGCGCATCGTCGATGCGTTTATCGACTTGCCGTTCGCGCTGCCGACAGCCGTCGCGGGCATCACGTTGACGACGCTGTACGCTCCAAATGGATGGCTCGGGGCTCCGCTGGAGAAGTATGGGAATCAAGGTGGCGTTCACGCCCGCTGGGCATTACCGTCGCGCTCGTGTTCATCGGGCTGCCATTCGTGGTGCGCACGCTGCAGCCGGTCATCGAGGATCTCGACGTCGAGATCGAAGAGGCGGCGACCAGCCTCGGCGCGAACCGTTCGTACGTCCTGACGCGCATCATCCTCCCCTACCTTTACCCGGCATGGCTCACCGGCTTCGCGCTCGCCTTCGCGCGGGCCGTGGGCGAATACGGATCGGTCGTTTTTATTTCGGGCAACATGCCGATGCGCACCGAGATTGCGCCGCTGCTGATCATCACCAAGCTCGAGCAGTACGACTACGCAGGCGCGACGGCCATCGCGGTCGTCATGCTGCTGATTTCGTTTACGCTGCTGCTCACCGTGAACGCGCTGCAGGGATGGAGCAGCCGGAAGCTGGCGAACTGATGGCACACGTTGAGACGGGACGTACGCGCGACCTGAAGAAGGGGCTCACTGAGCCGGCAGCCATCCGGTGGCTGCTCACCTCGGTGGCGCTCGGCTTTCTGTTCTTGTTTCTTGCGCTGCCTCTGGCTGCTGTGTTCACGGAAGCATTTCGGCTCGGATGGCGCGCGTACGTGAGCGCCATCTCGGAGCCGGATGCGATGTCGGCGCTGATGCTGACGTTGACGGCCGCGGCCATCGCCGTGCCAGCAAACTTGATCTTCGGCGTGGCCGCAGCGTGGGCGATTGGTAAATTTCAGTTCCGCGGCAGGCAGTTGCTCATCACGCTGATCGATCTGCCTTTCGCGGTGTCACCGGTCATTTCCGGAATGGTGTTCGTGCTGCTCTTCGGCCGGCAGGGATTCCTCGGCCCGTGGTTGATCGAACACGACATCCGCATCGTCTTCGCGGTGCCCGGCATCGTGCTCGCCACGATCTTCGTGTCGTTCCCGTTCGTGGCGCGCGAGATCATTCCGGTGATGGAAGCGACGGGCTCACAGGAAGAGGAAGCCGCGCGCGTGCTCGGCGCCGGCGGGTTCCAGACGTTCTTTCGCGTGACGCTGCCGAACATCAAGTGGGGCCTGCTCTACGGCGTGATTCTCTGCAACGCTCGCGCGATGGGCGAGTTTGGAGCCGTATCGGTCGTTTCGGGACACATCCGGGGATTGACGAACACGCTCCCGCTGCACGTCGAGATTCTCTACAACGAATATCAGTTTCAGGCGGCGTTCGCGGTGGCCTCGATTCTCGCCTTTCTCGCGCTCGTCACGCTCGTCTTGAAGACGATCGTCGAATATCGCACGCGGCGATCGCTCGAGCCGCTGTACAGAAGGTCATCAGGCGTAATGGGCATCGACATCAGGAACGTCTCCAAGACGTTCGGCCAGTTCACGGCGCTCCGTGACGTGAGCTTCGAGGTGCGCCCGGGCGAGCTGGTCGCGCTGCTGGGACCGTCGGGCTGCGGTAAGACAACGCTGCTGCGCATCGTTGCGGGCCTCGAGACGCCCGATCAGGGCAGCGTGCTGTTCGATGGTGAGGATGCGACGAACCGTCAAGTTGGCGAGCGCCGCGTCGGCTTCGTGTTTCAGCACTACGCGCTCTTCCGCCACATGACCGTGTTCGAAAACGTCGCGTTCGGGCTGCGCGTGCGCCCGAGAGCGCACCGGCCATCGAACGCGGAGATCACCTCGAAGGTGACAAACCTGCTCAAGCTTGTGCAGCTCGACTACCTCGGCGATCGGTATCCGTCGCAGCTTTCGGGCGGCCAGCGCCAGCGCGTCGCGCTCGCGCGCGCGCTCGCCGTCGAGCCGAAAGTGCTGCTGCTCGACGAGCCGTTCGGCGCGCTCGACGCGAAGGTGCGACAAGAGCTGCGCCGGTGGCTGCGGCGCCTGCACGAGGAGATTCACTTAACGAGCGTGTTCGTGACGCACGATCAGGAGGAAGCGCTCGAGCTCGCCGACCGCATCGTCATCATGAATGAAGGCAAGATCGAACAGGACGCAAGCCCGGTCGAGGTCTTCGAGCACCCTGCGAGTCCGTTCGTGATGAACTTTCTCGGCAACGTGAATATCTTTCACGGACGCGTCGAACAGGGACGCGCGCTGCTCGGTCCACTCGCGGTTGATTACCCCCAGCACCCGGCGGCTGAGCCCAAAGCCGCTGCGGGCTACGCGCGGCCGCATGAACTGGACGTGAGTCGTACGGAAACGGGGGGCGGTCTGTGGGCGATCCTGGAAACGGCCAATCTCGCTGGTGCCATCGTCAAGCTCGAGCTCATCGACGACGAACGCACGCTGCTGCAGGTGGAAGTCGCTCGCGATCACTACGAGACCTTGAACCCGAAAATCGGCGAGCGGCTGTACGTGCGCCCGAAGAAAATCCGCGTCTTCGTCGCATCGCAGTACGCCTAACGCTGAACCCGGACCACATATTGCACCGTCATTTGAGACTTGGAGGTGTCTATGTGGTATCTCAGACATGCAGTCAGCGCGGGATTCCTCATCATCTCGGCATCGGCAGGGGTCGCTGCCCAGACACGAGCGAACTTGGCGCCGACACCGAGGGCCGTCTCGATTGCACAGCTGAACAACATCAATGCACTTGATGGGCAGCTCGTCGAGGTCTCGGCGGCAATTGTCCGTCACACCGACACGGCACAGGTTTTCACCTTTGGAGACAAGCAAGGGGTCGAAGTTCACGTCGTCATCCCGAGCCCGGCAACAGATGCCGCGCACGTCGGCGATACGGTCGTCATTACCGGCTTCGTGCGCCACTTCAGCGCGAGTGATTTCGAGCGTGATTACCGATGGTTCCGCCGAGGCGACTATCCCGACGTCAAAAGCGGTGACTGGGTGATTGTTGCGACATCGGTGCGAACGCCGGAGGGCACGGAGCTTGTGCCTCCCATGACGATCAGCAATACACCGCCCAACACGACGAAAGCGAAGTAGCTCTTCGCGCATTGCCGGTGCGATATCGGGCACGATGGTCGCTTCGACCGCCATCAGCGACTGCGGTCGCCAAACCGCTCGTACAACACTGGCACGACAATCATGTTGAGCGCCGTCGAGCTCAGCAAGCCGAACATAATCACCATCGCCATCGGCGCCTGGATTTCGCTGCCGGGCTCTCCCATCGACATCGCGATCGGCACAAGCGCCAGACCGGCGGCCAGTGCCGTCATCAGAATCGGCACCAGGCGCTCGGTCGCGCCGCGCACGACCGCCTCGTGGAAGTCGGTCACACCTTCCTTCTCGCGCACGTGCCGGATGTGCGAGATCAGCATGATGCCGTTGCGTGTCGCGATGCCGAAGAGCGTGATGAAACCGACGATCGAGGCTACCGACAGGACACCGCCGGCGAGATAGACGCCGAGCACGCCGCCGATGAGCGCGAGCGGCAGGTTGAGCATGACGAGCGCGGCGTCACGCGCCGATCCGAACGCCGACATCAACACGAAGAAAATCGCCACGATCACGCCGAGCGACAGCCATAAGAGCTGGCGCGACGCCTGCGCTTCGCTCTCGAACTGGCCGCCGTACTCGATGTGGTAGCCCTGCGGCAGCCTCACGACACTCGCGACGCGCTGCTGGACGTCGTCGACCACGCTCCGCAGGTCGCGCCCCGAGACGTTGCACTGCACCACGATTCTGCGCTGCACGTTTTCGCGCATGATGAAGTTCGGTCCCGCGATCGCGCTCGATCGTCGCAACCGCCGACAACGGCACCTGCGAGCGATCGGCGGCTTCGATCATCGTCGAGCCGACGGCGTCGAGATCGGACGCGCGCTCGTCGCGCGCATAGCGAATCACCAGCGGGAACGCCACCTGCCCTTCGAGCACCTGGCCGACGACTTTGCCGGCCCGCGCCGTTTGAAGCGCCTCGGCCGCCTCTCCCGACGGAATGCCGTAACGCGCCGCCGCATCCGACTCGACTTTGACCCGCAGCGTCGGAATTTCCGTCTGCGCCTCGGTCGACAAATCCACGACGCCGCTCGACCTGCGCCATCTCCGCCTGCACCTGGGCCGCAAGCCCGCGCAGCATCTGCAGGTCGTCGCCGAAGATCTTCACGGCCACATTGGCGCGCGTTCCCGACAGCATGTGATCGATGCGATGGGAGATCGGTTGACCGACCGTCACGTTCGTTCCCGGCAGCAGGGACGCCCGATCGCGAATCTCGGCGAGCACCTCCTCCTTCGGCCGATCCTTCATTTCGAGCCGCACGTCGATCTCGGCCGACTCGACGCCCTGCACATGCTCGTCGAGCTCGGCTCTGCCAGTCCTCCGCGCCGTCGACGTCACTTCGGGCACCATCAGCAGGAGCCGCTCCAGTCCGTCACCAAGCGCATTCGAATCGGCAAGGCTCGTCCCCGGAATCGTCACCGCGCTCACGGTCAACGCACCTTCGTTGAATTCAGGAAGAAAGGATCGACCCGCCATCGCCATGCCGGCAAACGCCACGAGGAGCATGGCGACAGCGCCGGCGACGACGAGCTCGCCAATGGGTGCAGGGCCCGCAGCAGCCACGGCTCGTACCAGGCTTTCAGCCGCCGCGTCAGACGCGGCTCTTCGCCCGCGGCGATCGTTTTCGAGTCGGGCAGCAGCCACGAACACAGCACGGGCGTCACGGTCAACGCGACGACGAGCGATGCCGTGAGGGCAACGACGTACGCAAACCCGAGTGGCCTCAACAGCCGCCCTTCGACGCTGCCGAGCAGAAACAGCGGCAGGAACACCAGCGCGACAATCACCGTCGCAAAGACGACGGAATGCCGAATCTCCGTGCTCGCGTCGTACACGATCTCCAGAGCGGACTTGCGCGCGTCCGAGCGGCAGCTTCGCGTTCTCGCGCAGACGGCGCACGACGTTCTCGACGTCGATGATCGCGTCATCGACGAGCTCGCCGATCGCGATCGCCAGCCCGCCGAGGCTCATGCTGTTGATGGAGAGGCCGAACCGATCGAGCGCGACGACGGCCGCCAGCAGCGACAGTGGCAGTGCGAGCAGCGTAATTGCTGCCGCGCGGATGTTCATCAGAAACACGACCACGACAACGATGACGAGGCCGGCACCCTCGATGAGCGCGGTGAAGAGGTTGTGCAGCGACTGCTCGATGAAGTCGGCGCTGCGGAACAGGTCGCGGTGAATCGTCATGCCCTGCGGCAGCGCGTGCTGGATGTCGTCGAGCGTCGCATCGATCTGTTCGGTGAGCTGCAGCGTGTTCGCGCCCGGCTGCTTCTGGATGCCGATGATGACCGCGGGCTTCGCGTTGTGCGAACCGTCGCCCCGCTTGATGGCAGACCCAATCTGCACGGTTCCAAGATCGCGCATCAGCACGGGCACGGTGTCGTGAATCTTCACGACCGTCGCGCCGATATCGGCGGCGTTCGTGAACCGCCCGACGCCGCGGACGAGATATTCCTGCCCTTCGGCGGTGGTAAATCCCGCCGTCGCGTTCCGGTTGGCGGCCGTCAGCGCGCGCTCCACGTCGGCAATCGTCACGTCGTGCGCCTGCAAGCCGCGCGGGATCAATGACCACTTCGTATTGTTTCTGCTCGCCCCCGGTCGCGATGACCTGGGACACACCAGGGCACCGCGAGGAGCCTGCGGCGAATGACGGTTTCTGCGGTCGTGCGAAGCTCGATCGGCGAATGGCGATCGGATTCGAGATCGACGAACAGCACCTCGCCCATAATCGACGAGACCGGCGCGAGAAACGGTGGCTCGACGCCAGGCGGCAGCGAGCCGGCCACTAGCGTCAGCTTTTCGGTGACGGTCTGCCGCGCGCGCGCGATATCCTGGCCCCAGTCGAACTCGACCCACACGACCGCGACGCCAACCGCGGTTGCCGAGCGGACACGCCGGACGCCAACCGACCCGTTCAACGCCGATTCGATCGGAAGCGTGACAAGCGGCTCGATCTCGAGCGGGTCCATGCCCGGCGCCTCGACGAGAATCGTGACCGTTGGCGCGGTCAGATCGGGCAGCACGTCGAGCGGAATGCGCGACGGCGGTCCATCCGCCCCACACGAGAAACGCGATCGCCAGCGCCATGACGATGGGCCGATGCGCGAGCGACCAGCGGATGAGTTTGTCAATCATCGCAGCAACCTCTAATGCACGTGGCCGTGCGCCGGCACCTGCGTCGACAACGACGCCAGCCGTACGAGATGCGCGCCCTTCGAGACGATGCGCTCGCCGGGCTTCACGCCTTCGAGCACCTGAACGACTTCCGCCTGACGCACGCCGAGCGTGACAGGCCGCCGCTCGAACGATTCGCCGCTCGTGTGCACGAACACGATCGGCCGTCCAGCGTCGTCAATCACCGCAGATACCGGAATGACCGCTGTCGCCGCGGTCTCCTCCAGCAGCAGCCGCAGAAACACGGACTGCCCGAGCGGCGAGCCTCAGCGCGCGGTTATCGAGCGCGAAGACAATCGGCAGCGTGCGCGTCTCGGGATCGAGCACTTTGCCCAGTGTGGTGGCGCGCCCTGGAATCGGCACCGCCTCGCGTCCCGCGATTTCGATCTCGGCCGCCGTTGCGCGCAGCGCCTGCGCGGCCTGCGATTCAGGAACCCGACCCGCGACGTGGACCTGTGAGACATCGGCGACCTCGAAGAGCGTGGTTCCGGCAGCCACGTTCGCACCGGTCGTCGCCTGGCGCGATGCGAGCGCACCCGAAATCGGCGATCGCAGGATGAAGAGGCCGCTCGCATTTCCCGCGCCGGTACCGCTGCGCGCGGCGTTGTACTGGCCGATCTGCGCCTCTGCGGCGCGCTGTCGCGCGAGCGCCTGCGCTTCGACCGCGCGAGCTTCGTCGAGTCGCTTCTGCGGCGACGCACCGGCAGCCACCAATCGCTCTGCACGCTCGCGATCGCGTACGGCGAGATTTATCGACGCCGCGGCTTCCGCGCGCGCCTGTTCGAGTTGCGGCAGTTCGCCAGGCACCGACGGCGGCGGCAGCAATCGCGCAAGCTCCTGGCCCTGCGTTACCGCGCTGCCCGGCGCCACCGGCGCGACCTGAACAAGCCGCCCATCAAGCGGCGCCACGACCTGCGCTGCCCCGCCGGGCCGCGCGACGATCTCCGCCGGCACGCGGATCGATTCGCGGATCGCGCGCTCCTCCGCCAATGCGGTACCGAAATCGAGCGCCCACTGCTGTTCCTTGAGAAAGCTGATGCCTTCGGCCTCGGGTGGCGCCGACTCGACGGCCTTTCGCGCCGCCTGTTGATCGGGATACACCGTGACGTTGGGAACGCGATGCGCATCTGTGAGCGACGCCGACTTAAGCGCAATCACCAGCTCGCGGGCGCCGGCCCGCGCCGGCTTGACGTCGACGCCGAAGATGCCTGGCCTCGATGGCGCGTCCACACGGAATGTCTCCGGCGTCCCGCCGCCGCCTTCCAGGCGCACCTCAACCTGCCCGGAGGTCACCGGCTTGAAATTGCTGATGTCGGTGAGATGGATGGCAAACCGCGATCTCTGCCCCACGACAAGCGGCGGATACTCCGCAAATAGTTCGGACTTGCCGGTCCATTTCGTCACGCTCAATGGCTCAACCTCCGGCGGCGCCGTGGCGGCAGGCTCTTCCCCGCCGCACGCACCGACGAACATCGCGAGCACTACGACGCCAGATACTCTCAAGGCCATACCGTGTCTCCTACGACGCGCTCGAGCGCGATCTGCGTGAGGCGGGCGGCCAGCCGCATGTCGATGGCGCGGACGCGCGCGCGCGCTGCCGTGCGGTGCGCATCGAGCAGCTCGAGAATGCCGGCCTCGCCTTCCGTATATGAAATTTCTGCAATCTGCGTCAGCTCTCCAGCTGGCGACGCGGCATCCGCGGCGCGAATCGCCTCCTGCCGCAATGCCAGCACTTCGCTCGTCGCGGCTACCTGCGCGCGGATGCCTTGCGTCGTCAATGCGCGCTCAGCCTCAGTGCGATCGCGCTCCGCAAGCCACCGTGCAGATTCACGGCGGCCGGAGTCGAACAGCGGCACCGTGACGTTGATGCCCAGAAGACCGCCGCTCTCGCGGCCCGACGCGCCTTCTGCGCGCTTCAGTCCGCCAACCATCGTCGGCGCCGGCAGCTTCGCGCGTCGCGCGGCGTCAGCCTCGAGACGAAAACGCTCGGAGGCGGCCGTCAGCGCACGCAACTCGCCGCGTGTGGTCAACGCACGCTCGTTCAATGTCTCGACAGGTGGAATCGGACGATCCACATAGAGGATGCCCGCGACGCGCGTAAGACGCGTGCCATCTGTGACGACGGCGGCGATCGCGGCTCTCACTTCTGCCGCCGATGCGGCGGCTTCGAGGGAAATCTGACGCGCGTCAGCGAGCTCCTGCTCGGCCCTAACGCGATCGAAACGGGACCCCTCGCCTTCCTTCTCGCGAATCCGCAGCAGTGCGATGATGCGCTCGACCTCGCGGACTGTGGCAGCAGACGCCTCTGACTTTTCCTGCTCCGCAAGCAATCGCGCGACGAGCGCCCGCGCGTCGGCGCGAAGCTGCCAGAGGCGGCCATCCCGCTCTGCTTCCGCGGCCTCGGTCGCAGCCGCGCCCGCCCGCACCAGGGTGCCGCGGCTCCCGAAGATCGGAAGGAACTGTTCGACCTGGAGAAACTCGGTGTATCCGGCGCCTTCGCGGGTATACGCGATTGAGGGATTCGACAGCACGGTGCGCGCCGCCTGCTCGAGGCGCACGGACTTCAGCGCCAAGACGGATCGCGCGCGCCTGCGCACCGTCGCGCACGATGAGATCGACGAGTTGCGATTCGTTCAGCTCCTGCGCGCCTGCGGTGACCGCGCACGCCAGCA
Source organism: Vicinamibacterales bacterium (assembly GCA_963730445.1). Lineage (GTDB taxonomy): Bacteria > Acidobacteriota > Vicinamibacteria > Vicinamibacterales > JAMQPK01 > JAMQPK01. Next base: position 48,705 of record CAVSRX010000011.1, read on the forward strand.
CACAGACAAACCCACGCACCTACCCTGTTGAGGGGCGGCATCAGATACTCACTTTCTGAATGATTCGGCAGGGCGCAGCCTTCAGTTGCGCCAGTACAGAGCGACGACCGGCGTCACGCCGATCGCGTAATCAGAGGATGGTGGAAGGCGGGAGGGCCGCGGAGGAGGGCGCTGCGCGAGCGCTGGCGGGCCATGACTGCGCACATCGATCGCGCGCGCGTCGCCGATGATCTGCAGCTCCGGGATTGCACGCGCTTCGGTAGGTTCAGCCGTACACGCACGACCGCAGCCGGTGCAGCCGCGGCAGGAATCGCGATCGTGATGACGGTGCCGGCGGCCGACAACTCCGCTTCGTCTATATGCAGGGCCGAATCGAAATCGTCGTGGTGATGGATAGCTGGACCGTGCTGATGTTCACGCTCTTGCGCGTGGTCGGCAATGGCGTGAACGTGGAAGGCGAGCGACTGAACCTGTAGAGAGTACAGGGACAACACGATGAGGATCGCCAAGCCGCGTCGCACGTCCCGAGTCTATGGGACACCGCAACTGTCCGTCAACGACGCCGTGGCGTAAACAGAACGCCTATCGTCCCTTGATGATTGGCAACACAAACACCAGCGAAAACGACCACCGGCTGGCGTCCTTCGGAAGACCGGTCGCGACGTAATCGAGCGAGCCTTCGATCTCGACGTCATGCAGCCAGTTGCTTTCGGGCAGGCGGCTGAACACGGCAACCGCAGTGTCGAGCTCGAGATTCAGTTTATGAGTGTAAGCGCGCGTGTCCGTTGGCCGCTTCGCTGGACTGAATTTGTCGACAAAGTCGAAATGGGACGACAGCCAGCCGCCCGTTTGCTCCCATTCGAGCCAGTACAGCTTTAGCTCCGACTCGAGCTCGACTTCGTTCTCATCGCTGAACGGCTTCGTAATGGCCTCGAGCGTGACGCCGACGCGCGGAATCGGCGTCGAGAGATCGAGCGCGAAGATCGTCTCGAAAACCGTCGCGTCCTTTTCCCACGTAATCGTCGGCTCAACAAGCAGTGTCGGCTCGCACAAAAACCTGCAGTCCTGTGCCGACGCTGGAACGGCCCCGCCCATCACAACCAACAGCGCAACGAGATAGCGCATGCGTCGAGTTCTCCGTCTCAGTGAATGCGCCACGGCGACACGCCGGTCCAGTTCTTGAGCTGCTCCGTTGCCCATTCGTTGGTCTGGCTCGTATGGCAGACGATGCACGGGTTCGGGATCTTGTAGGTCGTCGACATCGCCGGCGTAATGAACTTGAACGTGTGGCTGCGCACGTTGATGTTCGCAATCGTCGGCTCGATCTTCGGCATGTGGCATTCGACGCAGTCGCTGCCGCGGCTCGAAGCCGGATGCTTCGTATGAGCCTCAATTGTCGTCCCGCGCGGGCCGTTCGGCGAGTTTGGACCGTGACATGTCAGGCAGAGCTGCTGCGGCGGCTTGATGAGGTCGGCGTTGTACGGCGTTCCGTGCACATCGTGACAACTCGCGCAGGTCACCCCCTTCGTGTACATCACGCTCTGCACGTAAGTCGTTCCCCTGCATCCGATTCTTGCGCGCAGTCCCTTCCGCATAGTGCGTGTAACTTTGCTCGCCCAGGTGGTGCTCCTCGAGCTTCCAGAAATCCTTCAGCTGGAGGCCCATGTGAAACCCGACCGGCCAGTCGTGCAGCTGTCCCGCGATGGGATTGGTCAGCGGCTGCCCCTGTGAGTGGCACTGAATACAGGTATCGTTCGCGCTGACGTAATCGAGGCGGGAGGGATCGATGATATTCGCGCGGCTCGGCCGCGCGACGTGCGCCCCACCGGGTCCGTGGCACCGCTCGCAGCCGACGTTCCATTCGGTCGTCTGCTTGGTCTGCACATTGTAATTTGTTGAATGGCAGCCGTCGCAGAGCGGCCCGGTAGGCCTGGTGCTGTTGTCGCCTGCGGCAGCTGGGTAGTGATTCACCCACCACTCGGTGTTGGCCTGGAGGAAGTACGGCCGCCATACGCGGTTCGTGACATCCCATTGCGCGTTCGCCGGGTAGTAGTCGTTGCCTTTGCGAATGAAGTAGCGCTGCTTCCACTTCGTGCCGTAGACGAACGCCACATCCTCGAGCTTGAACGTGACGAGCGGATTGGGCGTCTTGAAATCACCGAGGACGGCGCGCGGGTTCACCTTCGGGTCAGTGATAATGTTCGCCATCCGCGTATGTGACCAACGCTCGTAAGTGGCGGCGTGGCATCGCTGACACGCGAGAGAACCGACGTAGTCCGCCTTATTAGCAGGCGTGTTCGCCGCAGGCTGTGGCGTCCCGATCTTCGGTGGCGTCGCCGTCAGCAGCGGGCCGGGCAGCGCCGTCGCGGGCGGCGCGGTCTGGGCTGTCAGGCGCGTCCCAAGAACGGCTGCGAATCCGATAGCTGCCAGGGCCAACAACGATTGGAAGAGGTGTTTCATCTCGCTCTCTGAATTATTCCTGAATTCTGGTCAACTGTCTCTCTTTCGGCAGCGCCACGTAGAACGTCGCGCCCTTCCCCAACTCAGCTTCCGCCCACACGCGGCCGCCGTGGCGCAGGATGATGCGCTGCACATTCGCCAGCCCGATTCCCGTCCCTTCGAACTCGTCCGCCCGGTGCAGGCGTTGAAAGACGCCGAACAACCGGTTCGCGTACGCCATGTCGAAGCCGACGCCGTTGTCTCTGACGTACACCACGGATTCGTTGTTCGTGCTCTCCGCGGTGCCGACTTCGATCTTCGCGTTGTCGCGCGTTCGCGAGTACTTGAACGCGTTCGATAGAAGGTTGGTAAAGACCAGCTGCAGCATGCTGGGGTCGCCGGGCACGGTCGGCAGTTCCCTGATGACCCACTCGACGCTGCGCTCCGGCTCGGCCTCGGCCGCATCCCGCTGTGCCTGGCGTACGATCGTGTTCAGATCGACGCGGCTCTGCAGCATCTCGGCGCGCCCCATTCGCGAGAAGACGAGCAGCGCGTCGATCAGCTCTCCCATCTTCACCGCGCTCTCGGAAATCAGGCGCAGATAGCGTTTCCGGTTGTCGTCGAACTCGGGACCGGGCGACTTCTGCAGGAGCTCCGCAAATCCGCTGACGTGCCGGAGCGGCGCCCGCAGATCGTGCGACACGGAGTACGAGAACGCCTCCAGCTCCTTGTTCACCGCAGCCAGCTGATCGCTGCGGTCGCCGAGCTCGTCGATGAGCGCCTGCTGCCGCTCGCGCATGGTCACGTTGTCGAGCTGCACCGCCGTCTCGCCGCAGGACGCACGCAGCAGCGCCAGATCGTCCGACACGAACAATGCGGCTCGCGGGAGAATCGCGAACAGCAGGCCGCGCGGGCCGACTTCGCAGGGAATCGGCACAACGTAGACCCTCCCCGCCGCCCCGCCGGGCAGCACCCACTCGTGGTGCTTCACGAGTGTCGCGACATTGGTCCGCCACGCATCCAGCAGGCTGCCTTCGGGAACCGGACGGCCCGGCTCGAGATACCCCCAACGGCTGACCGCGACGATCAACGCCTGCCGCGCGTCGTCCCACAACGCCGCTGCGCCGCCAGTCGCCCCAACAGCGGAGCCCGCGAATGTGCACAGCCGGTTCAGTACTTCATTCCGCTGGGGGGACCCGCCGGCGAGCGCACGTGCGGACAGAAAGCCGTAGAGCTCGGACGACTGCCACAAGCGCCGAATCCACGCTGGCGGCGCGAACGCAAAATAGTAGTTGAATGCCGCATAGAGCGCGGCCACCGGAATGAGCGCAGCCGTCGCCGGCCGCGAGACCGGAAGTACGGCGATGAGTACCGCGAGGATGAAGACGGTCGCGAGCAGCAGCGCGCCGAGCGCTGCATGCTGCATGCGCCAATGCGTCACGCCGCCGGCGGCGCGCGCGCCCTGCCGAAACGCCCAGGCCACGTACCCGAGCAGCCAGATGAAATACAGAAACGCAAAGACGACGAGCGCGGCCGAGCGGAAGGGCCACGCCGCCGTCCAGATAACGATGAGCGATACGACGAGCCCGGCAATGGCTGCACGCTGCACAGTCCTCGAGACGGGCCGGAAGTGCGAGACGACTCGCATCAGCAGGTACGGATGCGCGAGGAGGACGCTGATGCCCAGCGGACGGATCCATGCGGCCTGGATGTGCGTGAGGCGAAGGGCGCGTTCGAGAATCAGCAGGATCGCAAGCGATCCGAAGACGAGACAGATATCGAGCGAGACGCGATCGCGCCATCGTGCCCACTGAACCACCATGAGGATGGCCAGGAGCACGATGGCGCCCTGCGTGAACCACTCGAGGAACGATTGTAAGACACTGAGCGACGACTGAAAGTAGAAAGTAGAAAGTAGATTCTAGTCTCTTTTTACTTCGTCTTCCGTTTACCTGCGAAGGCGCACGGTGACCGGCGCCGCAAGGCGCAGGGTGATCGGTGCGCCTCTGCCTATGCCGACTTCCTCGCCGCGCGTGGAAAGCACGACTGCGGTGCCGCCACCGCCGCCGGCACCGGCGCCAATGAGCGCGCCCTTCTTGCCGCCGACGAGCGCGCCAATTGCCGCGCCGCCAGCCGCCGGAATGCCGATTTTCATCGCGTCTTTCTTTTTCGTCGCTCGCCCTGTTCGCGCGACGCGGCCGGTATCGACGCTGTATCGCTCGCCGCTGCCGCGCGGCACGAGCGTGGTGAATCGCATGGCCACATACGAGCGACCCTTCACCTTGCCGGGACGGCGCACGGCGGTGACATTGCCGTAGAGCTCGCTGCCCGCGGGAATCACGACAGAGTTGTCGAGTCGCACATCGCGCGACAAATGCGCCCGCACGGGCTGTTCAACGCGGCTCGTGTTCGAAGCGACACCAGTGTCCAGAATGATGGGCAGCTGTGTGCCCGCGGGGACAGTCACCTCTCGCGTCGTCATCCGCTCGAAGATGCCCTGGTCCGCAGCAGTCGACGGCACGAGCGCCGGCGCCGTAAAGAGGGCGCACAGAACGAACGCTATTGCATGTCGAACTCGCATGACACTCTCCCTTCGAAAAAGGCATTCGGCCTTTTCAGGGGAAGGAGCATCACGCGTGCCAGACAAATTGTCTTATTCGGAGACAGAAGGATATTGCTACTGCACGACCGTCCCGGTGAGCACGGACCCGGCCAAGTGTCCGACGAGCTCGGCCTTCACGATGAATCGCCGCGGAGCGTTGCCGACGAAGGAAAACGGATAGCACGTAATCAGCGTGATTGTCGGTGTGTCGGTCGGCGCGATCACCCACACGTCATCAGGATCGACGATGTGCATCTTCGTTACGCGATAGTGGAAGTCGCCGCGCGATGTGACGATGCGAATGTCGTCGCCGAGACGAATCCCTTCGAGAGAACGGAACAATCCGTCGCGATGCGCGGCCAGCGCCACATTGCCGCGACGGTGCCACGGCAGCGGCGTGTCTGGAAGATGGCCGACCGCCTTCCCCAGCGTTTTGTCGTCGTCGCCCTCCGCGACCGCAGCCGAGAGTTTGAGCCGGGGGATGTCGACACGGCCGATAAGGTCGCCGGGCTTGAGCGGCTTCGACGCGACAGGCATACGGTCGCTCACCGCAGGCCGCTCGATCGAAATCATCTGCTCGACCTGTGATTTCGCGGCGCGTTGATAGCGCCAGGCGCGGACCGTGACGACGCTGTAAAAAATGAGGCACGCCACACCGACCGCGATCAGACCGCGGCTTACCCACCGACCCAACCGACTGAGGGCATTGCCGATCATCGTTCCACGTCCTCATCATTGCCCGCCATGTACGCGCGTCGCGTGCGCACGGAGAGCTTCTGGCCGGTGGGAGTTCTCACGTCAACCGACACGCGCCGAAGCGCGTCGCCACGCACGCGGCTCGCCGCTGTCGCCTCTGACGGGACGTACCCGATCGTGTACATGTTGCGGATGTCGCGAGCGACCCGCTGGAGCATCTCCTCGATGTCGGCGGCGTTCTTCGGCTTGAACGCGACGCCGCCCGTAGAGTCGGACAGTTGCCTCAGAAAGCCGGGATCGGCCTCGGGATCCATCGGATCGACAAGGGCAATCGTGTAGATAACGGCATTCGACGCCTGTGCATTGGCGAGCACTTGCGCGCGTGTCGTGGCGCTGGCATTGTCGCCCCCGTCGCTCACGACGATGAGGACTTGCCGCTCGAAGCCGCCCTTCTGCACGTAGTCGAGCCCGGCATTGACGGCGTTATAGATTGCGGTCTGCCCGCGCGCCATGATGGCCTGCACGAGCGCGATGCGCAGCGCAGGCTCGGAATTGGTGAACGGTTTCTCGGCAGGCAGGGGCGTATGAATGCGTTCGTTGAAGCCGAGCACGAAGAACTCGTCCTGCGGGTTCATGGCTTTCGAGAACGCCATGCTGGCCGCAATGACCATCGAGCGATTCGGCGCCATGCTGCCGCTCGCATCGATGAGCAGTCCGACCGTCACCGGCGCGTCCTGGTTGTTGAAGAAACTAATCTCCTGCGGCCGTCGATTTTCGAGCACGCGGAACGCATCCTGGCCGAGGCCGCCGACATAGCCGCCCTTTCGGTCCTTGACGGCCACGTGCAGTACGACCAATTCTGATTGCGTCGAAAAAGTAGGCTTGGCGTCCGGCTCCTGCGCAGACGGCGCGGAGAGGACGGCGAAGGCGAGCGCGAGAGGAAGAAGGCGTCTCATGGGCGTAACTCGATAGGGGCGAGGGGTGAGGGGTGAGGGGTAATTGCCCCTTGCCCCTTTTCCCTTACCCCTGCTCGTTAGTTCCAGTCTACGCCCGGAAGCGCACCCATGCGCCGCCGAGGAGCGAAATGATGCCCAACAGGCCGATGCCGGCCAGCGGAGTGCTCGTGCGCGGCAGCGTCGCGCGGCCCGACGTGCCTACCTGAGCCGGCGTCTCACGCGCGGCAGTTGTTGCCTGCGCCGACGCCGTTGACCGCTGCGTCGTCGCGCCCACAGGGGGCGTGTTGGCCGCGGCCTCGACCAGCTGTTCGTCGGTCAAGGGTTTCTCCTGGCCGCTCTCTGAGACATACGCCAGATCGGCCGTCGACATCTGCTCGGTCGTGAGGGTCTCGGCCTGAGTGGTCAACACCGTCTGATTTGTCGCCTTCGCGAGGCGGCGCGCCTGCGATTTCGGATAGATGAACTCGCGGCCGATGGTGTTACCGGGATACCACCAGGTTTTCACGGCTGCCGGCTGGCCGGCCGGTGTTTCAAGGAACCGCAGCTCGGCATCATCTGACGGTCGCGGTCGCTGCGCGTTGATCGTCATGAACATGCCGTACGTCTTGCTGCTGGCATCTTTCCCCTGGACCTGCATTACTTTGCGACCCGTGGTTCCATCCACGAAACGGAAGATGTAGGTGCCCGCGGGAAGCGTCACGCCCGGAAGTTCCACCGGTTGATTGAACGTGAATTCGGTGCGCGCATCCATTGGTTGGCCCTGTGCGAGAGCCGGCGTCGCTGACAGCGTCAGCAGCATCGCCGCGGCACAGGCCGAAGTCATAATTGTCTTTCTTAACATGTTGTGTCCTCCTCGACCTGCTAGAAGCTGCAATTGGCTTGCCGGTACATGCGCAGCCACTTAGGCGGTTTGTTGTAGCGAAAGGCGTCAAGCGTGAGCTTCCGACAATCCTGAACATCGTTCAACGCACGAAGAATTGCGGCTGCGTATCAGCTAGAATCGCGCGCTGACCTCGTGACACTGCTCACCACGCCGCATGCGGGCTCCGCACATCTCACGTTCACACGATGCGGAGCGGACACTGTGCTGACGCGCGCATTCGCCACGAGCCCTGCGAAGCTCATCGAAACGAAGGGACGCGGCGCGACGTGCTGGGTTTACGCTGCGACACTCGGTGGGGGACTTGTTGGTGGCGATGAAATTCGCGTGCGCGCGGACGTCACCACCGGTGCGCGGGCGCTGCTGACGACGCAGGCGTCCACGAAGGTGTATCGATCGCTGCGCCCTTCGCGGCAGAGCCTGCAGGCGAACGTGGACGCCGACGCACTGCTTGCGGTGGTGCCGGATCCGGTCGTGTGTTTTGCAAGCGCGGACTTCACGCAGACGCAGCGATACGAGCTGCACGCCGATGCGAGCCTCGTCATGGTCGACTGGATTACATCGGGCCGCCATGCCGCTGGCGAGCGCTGGGCCTTTTCGCGCTACGAGAGCCGGTTCGACATCAGGCGAGGCTCGCAGCGGATTTTCTTCGACGCGCTCGTGCTGGAGCCGAACATCGATTCTGTCGTGGCGCGCATGGGCCGCTTCGACGTGTTGGTAACGGCCGTCATTACCGGACCGCTGGTTGCCGCGGCCGCGATGGACATCGTGGCTCGTGTGTCGCAGGCGCCAATAGACCCTTCGACTCGCGAAGGCTCGCTCAGGGCAGGCCCCGATCTCGTCATGTCGGCCGCGAGACTTCGCGACGGCGGCGCGCTACTGCGCATGGCAGGCAGCAGCGTCGAGCAGATGGGACGTGCGCTGCGCGCCCATCTGGCCTTTCTGTCGCCGCTCGCCGGCGACGATCTGTGGAGCAGAAAATGGTGACCTCATGCATCTGACACCGCACGAGCTCGACAAGCTCGCGCTGCATCAGGCCGGCTATCTGGCGCAGAAACGCCTGGCGCGCGGGCTGCGGCTGAATTATCCGGAGGCGGTTGCGCTCATCAGCACGCAGGTGATGGAGCTCATCCGCGACGGGCGCACGGTCGCCGAGCTGATGGATCTCGGCCGCCAATTGCTCGGCCGCGCCGACGTCATGGACCACGTGCCCGAGATGATCGTCGAGGTGCAGGTCGAGGGTACCTTCCCCGACGGCAGCAAGCTCGTCACAGTTCATCATCCCATTGCAGCCGAGCACGGCAACATGGAGCTCGCGCTGTATGGGAGTTTCCTGCCCGTGCCGAAGGCCAAGGCTGGCCAGAAGGCCAGCGTACGACGGCGTATTAGCCGAGACCTCCAGCAGTGCCGACCGTGAGGTCGGCCGGCGAGATCCTCCCCGCCGACGGCGACATCGTTCTCAACGAAGGACGCGAGCCCGTGCAGGTGATCGTGACCAACCGCGGCGATCGGCCGATTCAGGTCGGCAGCCACTATCACTTTGCCGAGACCAATCGCGCGCTCGACTTCGATCGAAACGTCGCGACCGGCCGCCGCCTCGACATCCCCGCGGGAACGGCCGTGCGATTCGAGCCAGGCGAGACAAAAACGGTCGCGCTCGTCGAGATTGCCGGCAATCGCGTCGTGCGAGGAGGGTTGTTGTGAGCTATCGCATGCTGCGTCGGCACTACGCCGACATTTACGGTCCGACGACGGGCGATCGCGTCCGGCTGGCCGACACGGATCTCGTCGCCGAGGTCGAGCGCGACCATACGGTGTATGGCGACGAATGCAAGTTCGGCGGCGGCAAGGTGCTGCGCGACGGCATGGGTCAGGCCGCGGGCGTCAGCGACGATCGCGCGCTCGATCTCGTGATTACCAATGCCCTCATCATCGACTGGACCGGCATCTACAAGGCGGATGTCGGGGTGAAGCATGGACGCATCGCAGGCATCGGCAAAGCGGGCAACCCCGACGTCATGGCCGGCGTCTCACCGAACCTCATCGTCGGCGTGACGACCGAGGCGATCGCTGGTGAAGGATTCATCCTGACGGCGGGCGGTATAGACGCGCACATTCATTACATCTGCCCGCAGCAAATCGACGTCGCGCTCGCGAGCGGCGTGACGACGTTCATCGGCGGCGGCACGGGGCCGGCGACTGGCACGAAGGCCACGACGTGCACGCCCGGATCCTGGTATCTCGAGAAGATGCTGCAATCGACCGACGCTCTGCCGATGAACTTCGGGTTTCTCGGCAAAGGCAACAGCTCGATGCCCGAAGGGCTTCACGAACAGATTCGAGCAGGCGCAATCGGATTGAAGCTGCACGAAGACTGGGGATCGACGCCGGCGGCGATTGACTGCTGCCTCTCCGTCGCCGATCAGTACGACGTGCAGGTGGCGATTCACACCGACACGCTGAACGAGTCTGGATTCGTGGACGATTCCATTGCCGCGTTCAAGGGGCGCGCGATTCACACGTACCACACGGAAGGCGCCGGCGGCGGCCACGCGCCCGACATCATCCGCGTGTGCGGCGAAGCGAACGTGCTGCCCAGCTCGACGAACCCGACACGGCCGCTCACCGTCAACACGCTCGACGAGCACCTCGACATGCTGATGGTCTGCCACCACCTCGACAAGAACATCCCCGAGGACGTGGCCTTTGCCGAGAGCCGCATCCGCAACGAGACGATCGCCGCCGAAGACATCCTTCACGATCTCGGCGCCATCAGCATGATCTCCAGCGACAGCCAGGCAATGGGACGCGTCGGCGAAGTCGTCGCACGGACGTGGCAGACGGCGCACAAGATGCGACAACAGCGCGGACGGCTCGCGGGCGAGCAGGGAGTGAACGACAACCTGCGCATTCGCCGGTATATGGCGAAGTACACGATTAACCCGGCGATTACGCACGGAGTGGCCGGCGAAATCGGATCGGTCGAGGTCGGCAAGCTCGCGGACCTCGTGCTGTGGCATCCGGCGTTCTTCGGCATCAAGCCCGAGCTCGTCATCAAAGGAGGGTTCATCGCGTGGTCGCAGATGGGCGATGCGAACGCGTCGATTCCAACGCCGCAGCCGGTCGTGATGCGTCCGATGTTCGGCGCCTACGGCACCGCCGGTGCGGCAACCTCGCTTGCGTTCGTGTCGAAGATCTCGCTCGAAGAGGGCTCCGTTCAGCGCTACGGCCTGCGGAAGCACCTGCATGCCGTGCGCGGGTGCCGCGCCCTGACGAAGGCGGACTTGAAGCTGAACAGCGCGACGCCGAAGATGCACGTCGATCCGGAGACGTACATCGTGACCGCCGACGGTGAAGAACTGCGCTGCGAGCCGGCGTCGGTGCTGCCGCTCGCGCAGAGATACTTTCTGTTCTAAACACGGAGACACGGAGTCGCGGAGACTCACGGAGAATTCTTTTTTAAAGAGCCTTTCTCCGTGGCTCCGTGGTCTCCGTGTTGAGACGAGCAAAGACATGAATTTCCTGGTGTGGCAGTTGATCGACTCAGCGTTCCCGTCGGGCGGGTTCGCGCACTCCGCGGGGCTGGAGGCCGCGGTGCAGCACGGGCATGTCACCGACAGCGCTGCGGTGCACGCGTTTGCCCGGCAGTCGCTCGCGCAGTGCGGGCGCAGCGCCTTGCCGCTCGTGACCGCGGCGCACCGCCGCCCCGGCGATCTCCCCGAGCTCGACCAGCTGTCCGACGTGTTCCTGTCGAACCCGGTCGCCAATCGCGCCAGCCGCGCGCAGGGGCGCGCGCTGCTGACTTCCGTTGCCCGCGCCTTTCCTGACGTGGACATTCGAATCGACGCGGGCTGCCGGCCATTACGCGCCGCTCGTTCGGCGCCCTTTTCAACCTGCTCGGCGTGAATCTCATCGACACTCAGCGTGCGTTCCTGTTTATGGCGTCGCGCGGCGTCAGCTCCGCTGCGGTGCGGCTGGGCATCATCGGCGCCTACGAGGCGCAGACGATACAGGCCGATCTCGCACCTCACATCGACAGGGTCATCCACGATTGCGAAGCGCTTGCTCCACACGACATCGCGCAAACTGCGCCGCTGATTGATCTGTTCCAGTCGACTCACGACCGGTTGTATTCGAGGTTATTCCAATCATGAGCAAACCATGTTTTCACCACGCCAGTCACCCGCACACGCACGACAGTGATCCCACGAGTGCGGGATCGTTCAGTCAGCGGGCGTCGCCGAAACGGCGCGACTACGGCGCACGCGCCTTCACCGTCGGCATCGGCGGTCCGGTCGGCAGCGGCAAGACCGCGCTGCTGCTGGCGCTCTGCCGCACGCTGCGCGATCGCTATCAACTGGGGGTCGTCACAAACGACATCTTCACGAAGGAGGATGCCGAGTTCCTGATGCGCCACGACGCGCTGCCGTCCGAGCGCATCCGCGCCGTCGAAACAGGAGGCTGCCCGCACACCGCCATCCGCGACGACATCAGCCCGAATCTGGTCGCGCTCGATGCGCTCATGGAGTCGCTCCATCCCGAACTGCTGTTCGTCGAGAGCGGCGGCGACAACCTCGCCGCGCAGTTCAGCCGCGATCTCGCCGATTACACGATCTACGTCATCGACGTGTCGGGCGGCGACAAGATTCCGCGCAAAGGGGGACCGGGCATTACGCAGTCGGATCTCCTCATCATCAACAAAACGGATCTCGCGCCGCTCGTCGGGGCCGACCTTGGTGTGATGGAACGGGACGCGCGGAGGATGCGCGGGGACGGGCCGTTTCTATTCACGCAGGTGAAGAACGACGTGGGAGTCGAGGAGGTCGTGTCACACGTAACGAACGCTTGGAAAAAGCAAACAGGAGGCTAGGAGATAGGAGAATTCTTCTAAGCAATCTCCTACCCTCCTGGTCTCCTGTTAAAGAACAGGGTTGCCGCAGCTCGCGTTCGCGATCTCGTCGCGTTTCTGTTTGAAGGCGCCAATCCAGTCATCGGCCGTGGCCTTCGGATCGCGCTGACGGAAGCGCGCAACCTCGAACAGATCGCGCAGCTGCTGATCGCTGAGCTGCGCCAGCAGGTCTGCGAGGAACTTGCGGCCGCTCTCGCTCACTTTCGGGTGCTCGAGCGATCCCGTAAACGACTTCGAGAGCTGGGCGACGCACCTGCTTTCGTCCTTCCACATCTTCGTGCCCGACCACGCTTCTAAATTCACCGCGCTTTTCTTGTTGGCGTTCGTCAACGTCGCCTGCCCGAACGTCTTACCCAGGTCGTTGATCATCATGAACGGATGCGTGCAGCTTCCGTCCTCCCGCGCTGGCAGGCCGCGCACTTTGTCGAGGCATACGAGCCGCTGCTGCTGGGGCTTGCTGTCGGTGTGCTGAATCATCGCGGCAAGCAGCTTCAGCGCGTCGCGATGCGCGAGCGGCGCTCCGCCATTCGTCTGATCGACGAAATTGAGCTCGACCCACGCCCAGCCGGAGTCCTTGCGCAGCTCGATCACGTCTCCTGCGAGCTTCCGCTCGACGACCGCGGCGGCGAACTCGCGCGTGCCTTCGACTTTCTTCGAGGTCTTCATCGGGTCTGCAGGGCATCCTTTGCAGACGACTTTTACCGGATAGACGCGGTCGGCGCCGAAGCCGAGCGCCCACAGCAACCGGGACGAAGCAACCTCCGAGTAAATTTCGCCGTTCTCCTCGCCGTACTTCACCCGAATCGTGTCGTCCGGCGAGATGGCGCAGTCGAATTTCGGCGTGCCGCTCTGCTTCTCTTCGATGTAGTCGCAGTTGACCACCGCCTCGGGCTCGAAGCCATTGCCATCTTGCGGGCCCAATTTCATGTTTTTCGATGCGATGTCGCCAGGCATCCAGACCTGCGAATGCCGAAGGGCATCCAGCCGGACGTCGTTGTCGACTCTCTTATACGGGTCTTTCTTTTCGGGCTCTTTATTTTGGGCGTGGAGTGCCGTTGTGCAGCAGATCGCGACAGTGAGGGCGATAAGACGTGCTTTCATACCCCCTACCGAGCAAGAGACGTACCTACTGCTTACATGCCGGGCCCGACAGCACGGAAATGACGATGAGCGGATTGCGCCCCTGGGGAATCAGCGCATGCGACACCGTGTGCGGCACGAGGCTGAACGTGCCCGCCTGCAGTCTCTGATTCGTCTCCCCGATGCGAAGCGCGCCTTCACCGGCGACGACATAGATCCATTCCTCCGCGTCGTCATGGGTGTGTGCCAGCCAGGAATCACGAAGCTGGTGCAGTGTCGCAGTTCCGGTCGGCGTGCATCCGAGCACAGAGTCTTTTCGAGCCTCGCGCCCGCCGATGAAGTTCTTCTCGAGGAACAGCGGAACCGGAGTGAATTTCGGGTCTCCGGGAGGTCCCAGACACGGGTGCGCCAGGTGCAACAGGTGCGACGGGTGCGCGGAGGTGCGACGGGTGCGGGCGACAGTGCCACCTCGACGGTCGGCGATTCCCCGGCCCGTACGGTCAGTTCGCGCTCGAGCGTGATGGAGCCTTCGCGCACGAACCGCAGCCGGTAGGTGCCTGGGCGCATGTTCGTCAAGCGCAGCGATCCGTCTGCCGCCGTCACGCCCTCGCGCGCGACGGGCCCGGTCACCGTGACGGCAGCCTCCGCTACCGGCGCCCCGAGCGGATCGGTCACCTGGATGGTGAGCGGGGTGAGCTTTCCAGCGGCGGCGACGGGCTTTCCGCCGCCGCGCGCCGGCGGCGCCGGCGCTGTTTGCGCGGACAGGCTCGCCGACATCAGAAGGGCGAGCGTACAGAGAGAAAGGGTTCGGCGCATACCCCTCAGTATTACGCCGAAACCCCTTTTTTTCTACTTGGCCGCGCGAAGCGTGATTTTCTGCACCCGCCAGTTGGCGAGCTCGCCGACGAGCAGCTCGTTCTCGTTGCGGCAGTCGATCGAGTTCACCAGGCTGAACTCCTTCGGCAGCTTGCCGGCGCTGCCGAACTTGCCGAGCACGTTGCCCTTCAGATCGATCTTGTAGATCGCCGCATCTTCCATGCCGTCGGGATCGCCCGTATGGGCGACATACAGCACTGGCTGCGCGCCGCGCGTGAGGCACAGCGCGGTCGGCGCGCCGACGTTGGTGAACTGCGTCTTGAAGGTGCCCTCGGTGTCGAACACCTGCACGCGCTTGTTGCCCTCATCGCCGACGTACACGTTGCCCTGTGCGTCGATCGCGATGCCATGGACGATGTTGAACTGCCCCTGGCCGGTGCCGCGCGATCCCCAGTTCTTGATCCATTTGCCGTTGCGGTCGTACTTCGCGACGCGGGCGTTGCCGTAGCCGTCCGCGACGTAGATGTTGCCCTGCGCATCCCAGGCGACGTCCGTCGGCCGCTGAGAAGCTCTCGCCTTCGACGCCGGCACCTGGCAATGGGGCCGGCCCTGCGGGCGCGGCGCCGCCGCGGCCTCCGCCACCGCCGCCTGCGGGCGGCTCCGGCTGAATCGTCGGGATGTTCGTCGGCAGCGGCGTCAGCCGTGGCGCCGGCACCGTCATCGCTTCCGGCTTGCGGCTCAGCACCATCTGCACGCGGCCGTTCGAATCGAACTTGATGACCTGCGACGACATCTGATCGACGACCCACACGTTGTCCTGCGGATCGACGCGCACCTGCTGCGGCTGGAGGAACCCGTAAATCCCCTGGCCGATCTCACGCACGTACTTGCCGGTGCGATCGAACTGGAACAGCCGGCCGCCGCCGTGCGACACGGCGCGCGCGGTGCCGATCGTGATCGTCGGGTTACCCGTGCGCGTGTACACGTAGATGTCGCCTCGCGAGTTGGTCGCCACGCCGGCGACTTCTCCGAGATGAATGTTGTCGGGCATCGTCAGCGGCATCGGATTCGAGTCGAACTGAATCGTCGGCGCCGTCTGGCCCGACAGAATGCCGCCGCTGATGGCGAGCGCGGCCGCGATCGAGAAAATCAATGTTCTCTTCATGTCGCCCCCTATTTCGCCGCTGCAGACGACGTCGCCGGCTGCATCTTCGATGGACTCAGGATGATCTTCTGCGCGCGCCATGCGGAGATCTCCGACACGAACAGCTGATCCGGATTGCGGCAGTCGATTTCGTGGACCGTGCTGAACTCGCCGAGCCCCTTGCCCGCCTTGCCGAACTTGCCGATGATCTTGCCGTCGAGCTCCATCTTGTAGATCTCGCCGGTGATCGCCCACGACGCCGCCGGGTTCGAGTCGGGATTCGAGTTCGACGCGTACAGATACTGATGCGGGCCTGGCGATACGCAGACCGCCCACGGGTTGCCGACGTTCGTGTACATCGTCTTGAGCGTCAGGTCGTTGTTCAGCACGACGATGCGGCGGTTGCCGCGATCGCCGACGTAGATGTTGCCCTGCGCGTCCGACGAGATCGAATGCGGCGTGTTGAGCTGGTTCTGGCCGTCGCCCCGCTCACCGCCGGCGAACTGGCCGATGAAGCGCCCGTTCTTGTCGAACTTCACGACGCGCGAGTTCACGTAGCCGTCGGAGACGAAGATGTTGCCCTGCGGATCCCAGGTCACATCGGTCGGGCGGCCAAAGCCGTATTTGCGATCGAGCACGAACGGGTTCTGTGCGTTCGAGGTCTGCGTGGCGCCCGCGACCGGCTCCGGCCTGCGGCCGAGCACCATCACGACGCGTCCCGCGGGGTTGAACTTGATGACCATGTTCGTCCCCTCGTCCACGACCCAGACGTTGTCCTGCGAATCGACGCGCACCTGATGCGCGAACTCGATGCCGTACAGGCCGACGCCCCATTCCTTGACGAACGTGCCGTTCGGATCGAACTCGAACAGCCGCGTATCGCCGCTGCGGTGATAGACGAAGACGTGCCCCTTCGAATTGGTGGCGATGCCGATGCCTTCGCCGAAGTAGAGATCGGCCGGCAGCTTGAAGAAGTTGGGCACCGACGTGTGGGGAATGGTCGGAACGTTTTCCGCAGTGGCCTTGGTCTGCGCACATGAGCGGCGCGCCGCCGAGGAGCGCGACCGCGGCTGCGGACAGAAATAGACGAGTCAGCATTCTCATGACGCCTCCCGCTTCGGGTTGTTGAGGAGTGAGCGTGAAAATCTATACCGGATTCAGGGGATATTCAAGGTTTTCAAGGGCGACGGCACGACCGGCGGTTTCTGCAGAATGTCGCGGACTCGCTGGATCTCGAGCTCCTCGAAGATCAGGCTCGGCGCAATGACCGACACCGCCGCTGTGGCGCCCGCGCGATAGGAAAACACCGTGCGCTCTCTCGACGCCTCGGCGAGATCCCGGAACGCCATCGGCGATACCGCGCCGAACCGCATGCCGCGCACGGGCGTCTCCGTGCCGTCGAGCGTCACCTTCACGATCGAGTCGATGCCTGGGCCGGCGAGCCGCCCTGGCCGTCCGATCGCACGCCCCGCACGATGTAGCCGAAGGTTTTGTCCTGCGCCTTGAGCAGCGCGATGTATTTCTCTTTCAGCTCGGTCGCCGGAATCGCCTCCGCGCTTTCGATCTGGAACACGCCCGCGAGCACGGTGTTCGCGCGCCCGTGGCCGTTGGATCGCGCGAAATTCTTCTGCGGCACGCGGCTGGTCAGCAGCGCGGCAAGGCGTCCCTTCTCGACGAGCGTCACGTCCTTCGCGCGCATGCCCTCATCGTCGACGGCGTAGCTGCCGGCGAGCGGCTTGCCCTCGAACTGCGTGAGCGACGGCGTGTCGCTCGCGTTGAACGCGTCGGCCATCACGCGAAGGCCCGTGCGATTGAGAAACGGCGAAGACGGCGCCTGCCCCATGCGCGGGTTCTCTGCGTCGGGCGGGCGCCGCGCCTGCATCATCTGCACGAGCGTCTCGGCGACGAACTGCGCGCCGCCGATGCCGTCGATGAGCACGGGGCCCGCGAACTCTTCGCCGATCGGCGCGACGCGCGCGGCGTCGACATCCGTCGCAATCTGCCTGGCGCGCGCGATGAGCTCGGCGGCCGGCGGCAGGTCGGCGAGCGTGCGGCCGACCTCGGTGAACGTCTGCCGCACCGGCATGCCGTCGCCGGCCTGCGCTTCTCCGTACATCGTGAGCGACGTGAGTTGAATCGGCGCGACCGTCTTGAACCCTTCGCTGTTGAGGTAATAGCGCGTGCCGTGGATCTGCGAAATCGACACTTCGGAGAGATCGACATCGGGATGCGCGGCAAACACCGCGGATGCCTGCTGCACGCGCGCGAGGATTCGCACGGCGCGATCGGGTTGCCGGACCGCGATCGCGGGCAGCATCGTCTCGACCGGCGGCTCCTGCGAGAAATCGGGAATGGGATCGCTCGCCGTGCGGTTCTGAAACGCCGCCTTTTTGCGCGCGAACATCGTGATCGCGCGCTTGTACGCGGCATCGGTCGTCAGCCAGATTTCGCGCCGCATCGCGTCGTAGTCGTCGTCGAGCGGCGCGATGACTGTTTCGCCCGACAGGCCGGCGCCTCCGCCGAATCCCTGCACGACAAACCGCGAGCTGTCGAACGTGTAGTCGCCGACGCGCACTTCGACGCGCAGCGTGCGCGTGCGGCGCGGCGGGTTCTCGACAATCGCGCCGAGGCGGCCCGAGACGTCCGACATCGTGCGGTCGAGCACTTCGTACGCGATGTAATAGGGCGCGGCCTCGCCTTTCATGCGCAGCTCGGCCATCGAGCGCTTCATCTCATCCTGCATGGCGGAGAGGGTGGGAGATTCCTGGGCTGAGGGATGGAGGACGAAGAGCGCCGCGAAGCGACAGCGGCTAAAGCCCTGTGCCGACTGCCTCATGATTTTTTCGCCACCGGCGGCGCCGGCAGAATCGGGCGCGTTTCCTGCGACTGTATCTTCTTCTGCACTTCGACTTCGCTGACGAGCAGCGACGGCGACGAGGCCGACACGGGCACGCCGCCGCTTTCGGCGCCGCAGACACCGTTGAACACGTCGATCCGATCGTCGGTCGCGATGATCTTGCCGAACGCCGACGAGCGGAGTGCCGATGAGATCGACGCCGCGCACGAGCTCGGGCTCTCGGCCGTCGGTGTAGATGCGATACACCACATTCGGCAGCACGTTGAACGCGTTCGGCGATCCGCGGCCGGTCGTCGTGAAGCCCCCTTCGATGTTGTCGAACAGCAGGCCGAACGGCTTGCCCTGACGCCGCGCTTCGTCGCGCAGCTGGTTCATCAACTGGTCGCGCGACACGGCCTTGCTCGATTCGACCTGCAGGTTCGACTGCCGCGACACAGGCAGGAATCCGGGCTCTGCTCTGCCGTGTCCGTTCGATTTCGGAAAGCTCTTCAACGGCGCGCGATCGAGCAGAAACGTCTTGAGCACGCCCTTGTCGACCACGGTGACGCGCTGCGCCTTCACCCCCTGGTCGTCATACAGATAGTGCCCCATCAGCTCGATGTCGCCGACCTTCTTCACCGTCGGATCGAACGCGACGCTCAGAAACGCGGGCAGCACCGGATGCCCCACGCGGCTCGTGAACGTCTGTCCGTCATCCGCGTTGCGCTGGCGGTTGCCTTCGACCCGATGGCCGAAGATCTCGTGGAAGAAGACGCCCGCGGCGCGGCCCGAGAGGATCGCCGGACCCGAGAACGGCTCGACGAGCGGCGCTTTGCGCAGCCGCGCGAGCAAATCGACCATCGCGCGCGCCTCGGCGGTCAGCTGGCGCTCGTCGGGCAGTCCATCGGGCGAGGTCGCGAAGTAGCTCGTGTAGAGCGGCAGCTCCATGCCGTCTTCCGCTTTGGTCACGCCTTGAATGAAGATGCGAGCGCCGACGCCGCCCGTCACGATCTGCGAGCCTTCGCTGTTGATGTAGTACCGGTTGTCGGCCTCGACGGTCAGCGACACCTGGCTGCGCAGCACGAGCGGGTCGCCGCTGAAGACTGCCGAGACGCGCCTCAACCGCGCTTCCCACGCCGGCGTATCGAGCGAATAAGAGGCCGTGCTGCCTGAATGCTCCTCTTTGTCTTCCCGCGAGAAATCGGGCGCGGGATTCTCGTCCTGCACCTTGGCGGCGACGTTCGTGCGCACACGCGTCAGCGCCTCGCTCGCCTGCTTGTAACTGCGATCGGTCGCGCGCCACAGCGCGAGGCGAATCGGCTTCTCCTCATCAGACAGCGGCAGGCTGACCTGCACCAGGCGCGGCGACAGGGCGCGCGCGTCGCCGCGGATGGGATGCGTGTTGTCGAGCTGATAGTCGCCGACCCGCACCTCGACGGTGGCGAAGCGCTGGCGATTCTCGTCGCTCCGATCGATAGCGCCGAACTGAGGCCAGAATCTGCGTGCTGCGCGAATCGTAGAGCGTGTAGGCGGCGTAGTAGGCGGGCACCGCCTGCTGTTTGAGCACGTCGACGTTGCGCGACAGCTCCGCCTGCAGGATGGAAATGATGCCTGTTTGTCGTGGGGATTGCGCACCGGCGCCCTCCACCAGACACACGAGAACGGCGACTGTCGCAAAGCGCAATTTCGTCATAATTCAGTTGTACGTGATTGACGGATCATACCCCAGTACGAAATCCTTCCTTATATGGTTAACCCGAAATACGTGGCGATCGCGGCGTGCATCTCTGTCGCAGCCGCCTGCACGACCAAGGCGGAGGACTCGGAGTATTTCGGCAAGACGGAGCCGCCCGAAGGCCAGCACATGCGCTACATCTCGGGCTCGGAGCCGGAATCGCTCGATCCGCAGGTGTCGTCCGGACAGCCCGAGGCGCGGTTGCACATCGGGCTTGTACGACGGGCTCACCGAGTACCATCCGGAAACAGCGCAGGCCATTCCCGCGCTCGCCGAGCGATGGGAGCCCAACAGCGACAACTCCGAATTCACCTTTTATCTTCGCGACGCGAAATGGTCGAACGGCGATCCGATCACCGCGCACGACTTCGTGTATTCGTTGCGCCGCGGCCTCGCGCCGGAGTTCGCCGCGCGAACCGCATACCTCGCCTACTACATCAAAGGCGCGCAGGCCTACAACGAGGGCAAAGGCAAAGCGGAAGACGTCGGCGTGACAGCGGTCGACGATCGCACCGTCAAGTTCACGCTCACGCAGCCCGTGCCGTTCTTTCCCGGGTTGGTCGCGCATCAGTTCTTCCGCCCCGTCCCGCGCAAGGCCGTCGAGGCCCACGGCCAGGCATGGACGCAGCCGCAGCACATCGTCACGAGCGGCGCGTTCACGCTGCAGACCTGGAAGCCGTACAACAAGCTCGTCTACGTCCGCAATCCGCAGTATTGGGATGCGAAGAACGTGAGGCTCGAATCGATCACGTTCTACCCAATGGAAGACGCGACGACGATGATGAATTTGTACAAGGCGGGCGAGATTGACGCGCTGTACAACCACATTCCGCCGGCCGCATGGATCGATCGTCTGCGCCTGACGAAAGATCACATGGACCAGCCGGAGTGCGCGATCGATTACTACATGCTGAACACGATGAAGCCGCCGATGGACGACGTTCGCGTGCGCAAGGCGTTCAACATGTCGATCGACAAAGTCGGGCCTGGCCGCGTACGAGCGCACCATCAAGCCGCTCACCGCGTTCTCGCCCGAAGGTATTTTTCCGGGCTATCCGCAGCCGGTCGGCGACCCGTTCGATCCCGCCCGCGCGAAGCAGCTGCTCGCCGAGGCCGGGTATCGCGACGCCAGCGGCAATTTCGACCCGAAGAAGTTTCCGATTGCCGACGTCGAGCTCACCTACAACACGAACGAGCGCAATCGCCACATCGCCGAATACGTCCAGTCGCAGTGGAAGCAGAACCTCGGCCTGACGGTGCCGCTCAAGAACATGGAGTGGAAGACGTTCCTCGACTATCGCGCGAAGCTCGAATACAAAGGAGTCGCGCGGACCGGGTGGGTCGGCGACTACATGGATCCGTACACGTTCCTCGATCTCTTCAGCACGAAGGCCGGCGACAACGGCACGGGGTGGTCGCCGCCGGAATTCGTCGCAGCGCTTCACGCGGCCAACCGCGAACAGGATCCGCAGCGGCGCTACGAGCTGCTGGCGAAAGCGGAGAAGATGCTCTCGACGCGCAGCCGGTGATTCCGCTCGCGACGAGCTCGACGAACTGGATGAGGAAGCCCTACGTCAAGGGCATGTATCCGAATCCCGTGACGCATGCACGCCTGGAAGTTCGTGTACATCGAGCACGACCCGTCCAAGTGGTAAGGTTCATCGTCCGCCGGCTCCTCGTCATTCTTCCCATGGTGCTGGTCGTGGTGTCGGTCACGTGGGGCCTCATCCGTCTCGCGCCTGGAAACTTCTACACCGGCGAGAAACCCCTTCCGCCCGCGATCGAAAAGAACGTTCGCGAGCGCTACGGTCTGGACAGGCCGTGGTACGTCCAGTACGGCAAAACGATCTCGAGCACGCTGCGCGGCGACTTCGGGCTGTCGCTGCGCTATCAGGGCCAGCCGGTCAACACCATCCTGAGGCAGGCCGTGCCCGTGTCGGTCGACGCTCGGGTTGACGGCGTATCTGCTGGCGCTCGCGCGTCGGCATCGTCGCCGGGACGTATGCGGCGCGGCACCAGAACACGCGGGTCGACTACATCTCGATGGCGATCGCGATGCTGGGCATCTCGATTCCGAACTTCGTCATCGGGCCGACACTCGTGCTGTTGTTCGGGTTGACATGGTATGTGCTGCCGCCCGCGCGATGGGAAGGGTTCGGCGTGTACATGATTCATGCCGGTGCTGACGCTCTCGGCGGTCTACATGGCGTACATCGCGCGGCTCACCCGCTCGGGCATGCTCGAAGTGCTGCGATCGAATTACATCCGCACCGCCCGCGCGAAAGGATTACCCGAGCGCCAGATTCTGTGGCGGCATGCGATGCGCGGCGGCCTGCTGCCGGTCGTGTCGTTCTCGGGTCCCGCGCTGGCGCTGCTGCTGACCGGCACCGTCGTCGTCGAGCGCATCTTCGCGCTGCCGGGGCTCGGCAACTACTTCATCAACGCGAACCTGAACCGCGACGAGCCGCTCATCATCGGCATCGTCGCGTTCATTTCGATCGTGGTGCTGATTTTCAATCTGATGGTGGACATTGCCTACGGACTCATCGATCCCCGCGTCCGGGTCCTGAGCCGGTCGTCGGCACATCGCTCTGGAAGGACGCGTGGAAGCGCCTGCGGCGCAACCGCCTCGCCGTAATCGGCATGGTGGTGGTGAGCTTCGTCATCGCGGCTTCGGCAATCGGTCCGCCCATCATTCGAAATCTTACCGGCTACACGTACGACTACATCCCGAGCGATCCGAAGCTGCTCGTCTCGCTGCCGCCGCTGACCGCGCTGGACGGCTCATTTTCGTGGACGCACCCGATGGGCACCGACAACGCCGGGCGCGACATTCTCGCGCGCGTGCTGCTCGGCGGACGCATCTCGCTGATGGTCGGCATCATCTCGACGCTGGTCTCGCTCATCATCGGCATCACGTTCGGCGCAACGGCCGGATACCTCGGCGGAAAAATCGACGAGATCATGATGCGCACCGTCGACGTGCTGTACGCGATCCCGTACATGATGATCGTCATCGTGCTGCTCGCGTTCTTCGGCGGCCAGTCGCCGCTCGGGCAGCTCGTGCTGCTGTTCATCGCGCTCGGGGCGGTCTCGTGGCTCACGATGGCGCGCATCGTGCGCGGGCAGGTGATTTCGCTCAAGAACCAGGAGTTCATTCTTGCGGCGCGCGCGACGGGCGTGCCGGCGTGGAAGATCATCGCGCGCCATCTGGTGCCCAACACGCTCGGCCCGGTGATCGTCTACGCGACGTTGACGATTCCGTCGGTCATGCTGCTCGAAGCGTTTCTGTCGTTCCTCGGCCTCGGCGTGCAGGCGCCGCTCGCCTCGTGGGGCAGCCTGTCGGCTGACGGCATTCAGAACATCGCGATCTTTCCGTGGCAGCTCCTCTGCCCCGGCATCACGATGGCCGTTACGCTCTTCTCACTCAACTTCCTCGGAGACGGCCTGCGCGACGCGCTCGATCCGCAAATGAGAAAGAGTTGAGACAACGTTGACCAGCCTCCTTTCCGTCCGCAACCTGCGCACGTACTTCGACGAGGACGACCGCGTCGTCAAGGCGGTCGACGGCGTGTCGTTCGATCTCTCGCGCGGCGAGACGCTCGGCATCGTCGGCGAGTCGGGATCTGGAAAGTCGGTGACCAACCTCTCGATCATGCGGCTCATCCCGAGCCCGCCGGGGCGCATCGCCGGCGGCGAGGTGCTGTTCGACGGCAAGGACCTGTTAAAGCTCTCCGACAACGAGATTCGGGCGATTCGGGGAAAGCGGATCGGGATGATCTTCCAGGATCCGATGACGTCGCTGAATCCCTTCATGCGCATCTCGAAGCAGCTGATGGAAGTGACGCAGCTGCATCTCGGCCATTCGAAACAGGAAGCGCACGAGCACGCCGTGCGCATGCTCGAGACGGTCGGCATCCCCGACGCCCGGCGGCGCGCAGACGGCTATCCACACGAGTTCTCCGGCGGCATGCGTCAGCGCGTGATGATTGCGATGGCGCTGTCGTGCAAGCCCGAGCTGCTGATCGCCGACGAGCCCACAACCGCGCTCGACGTGACGATTCAGGCGCAGATTCTCGAGCTGATCACGAAAATCAGAAACGAGACCGGCACGAGCGTCATTCTCATCACGCACGATCTCGGCGTCGTGGCCGGCACGACCGACCACGTGGTCGTGATGTATGCGGGGAAGATCATGGAGCGCGCGCGCACGCTCGAGCTGTTCGCGCGGCCCGGCAATCCGTACACAAAAGGGCTGCTCGCGTCGGTGCCAGATCCGTCGAGCGACAAACGGCAGGAGCTCTATCAGATTCCGGGCCTGCCCCCAGACGTGGCGCATCTGGGCCCAGGATGTCCGTTCGCGCCCCGGTGCGCGCGCGCCGAGGCGGTCTGTCACGAGACGTTTCCTCCGTTCGTCGAGCTGACGCCCGACCATCATTCACTGTGTCATTTCGCCCACGAGGTCTATGGCTCCTCTGGTCTCAATCGCTGACCTGAAGGTCCACTTCGACCTCGGCCGCCGCCGCGTTGTGAAGGCGGTCGACGGGGTGTCGCTCGACATTCTTCCCGGCGAAACGCTCGGGCTCGTCGGGGAATCAGGATGCGGAAAGACGACGCTCGGCCGGGCGGTACTGCGGCTGATTGAGCCGACGAGCGGGCGCGTGATGTTCCGCGACGTCGACATTTCGAAGCTGTCCGGTTCGGAGCTGCGCCGGACGAGGCAGCACATGCAGATGATCTTCCAGGACCCGTACGCGGCGCTCGATCCGCGCATGACGGTCGGACAGATTATCGCCGAGCCGATCGAGACGTTCCGCCTCGCCGCGGGAGAACAGAAGCGCGAGCGCATCCGCGAGCTGATGAAAACCGTCGGGCTCAGCGAGCGCTTCATCAACCGCTATCCACACGAGTTCTCCGGCGGGCAGCAGCAGCGCATCGGCATTGCGCGGGCGCTCGCCGCAAACCCCGATTTCATCGTCGCCGACGAGCCCATCTCGGCTCTTGACGTGTCGATTCAGGCGCAGATTCTCAATCTCCTGGAGAAGCTGCAGCGCGAGCGGCATCTCGCCTATCTCTTCATCTCGCACGATCTGCGCGCGATTCGCCACACGTCGCACCGGGTGGCGGTGATGTATCTCGGAAAAGTTGTCGAGCTGGCCGAGGCGCGCCAGCTCTATCGCCAGCCGCTGATGCCGTACACGAAGGCACTGATTTCTGCGGTGCCGGTGCCCGATCCGGCGGTGGAGGCAAAGCGACGCCGGATTGTGCTCGAAGGCGATGTCCCCTCACCCATCAATCCGCCGTCGGGCTGCCGTTTCCACACGCGCTGTCCGTACGCGGTCGCGGCGTGCAGCCGGTTCGAGCCCGTGCTAGCCGAAATTCAGCCGAACCATTTCGCGGCGTGCATTCGCATCAGTCCTGCCGAGCCCGACATCGATCGCGTTGCTCCCGGCGCGACCCCTGGACTCGCCACAAGCGATACAATGCACGCACCTCGATGAAGCTGATCATCGTCAATCGGGCCAAGCCCGACGTGTATGCGAAGCTGAAAAGGCAGTTCGAAGACCAGCTCGGCGTCCACGTCGTCATCGAGCGCCGCACGAGACAACGCCGCCGCAATCCTCAGAATCTCGGGCCGGAACGGCGCTCGCGCGAGCGACGGAAGTTCGACAAACCGCTCAACGGCAAGGATTTCATCGTCATCTATATCGCCGGCTGAGGATTGTGGCCGGCGTCGGGACCGAGGTTCAGGAAGGTCAGCGCCTCCGGATCGGCATCGTCGAACTCCGACTCGGGAAGTATCGTCCACTTGCGCGCGCGGTATCGCCCCACGATTTCGAGAACGGCGAGTACCGCAAGCCCCGCCGCCATCAACACGAGCAGTCCCCCCGGATCGCGTAAAACTCGCAACTCCATCCGCACCGGCAAGTACGCGATCGCCCACATACCCAATAGATAAAACTGCCAACGCGTCTTGAGTTTCGCGTGGCCAGGCGGGTACGCGCGCGTGAATGGAATGCCTTCCACGAGCAGCGACGCAAATTGCGCGGTGATGGCGATGGCGAGCGTGACGACGAGCGCGTGAATGGTGGCGATCCGCCAACCCACAAGCGGAAGTACGACGAGCGCGTTCACGAAGAGTGCCGGTCCTATTGCAAACGCGAACATCGCGGCACGCACGCCCGACCAGTACGATGCCGACGGTAATTGCGAATGCGCGCGGAATGCCCACGCCGCTTTCAGTTCCGTCGGAATGACAAACGACGCGCGCAGACCGACGACGACCCAGTAACCCAGCACGATGGGAATCCACAGAACCACCGTTCTCGGCACACGCAGTTCTGCAAGTCCGCCTTCGCGCGACACCATCGCGATGCTGATGATCGCGACACCCAACGCTGCCGCGATCGCGATCGGCGCCTGTTGCACGCGACTGCGAGCGAGGGTTGTCAACACGAAATCGGACGTCGCGCGCGCGACACGATCGCGTCCAGCGATCAGTGCGGCGAGGCGCCGCCTGATCCGCGCCGTGCCCACTACGCGAGCTGACGGCGCAAGGGCTGCGCGCATCTGCTTCCAGTAGCCGGCAAACGTAATGGCGATTGCGCCCGCGACCGATACCGGCAAAACGATGATCGCGAACTGCGCCAAACCCGGTACGGCTGGCACGCTCGACCCTCGAATGAGCTCGAACAGCGCGGCAAACCAGGAAATCGGCGGTAACACCTGGCCCGTCGCGGTCGGCACCATCATGAAGCAGAGCACCGCGCTGAGGAACACGAACTGCAGCACCGAACCGACCGTCTCGGCGATGTGCGCGCTGACGAGGAGGACGAGCAACCCTCGAACGATTACAAGCGCGCAGAAGATGAACACCGCGCCGCCAATCGTGCCTGCCCAGTGCCCCGCAAGGTGCTGAAGAATGCGGCCGTCGATCGCCCCGGTGACCAACCCGAACGACACGCCTGACACGACGTTGACGGCGAGCGCCGTGCCAATGAGAAACGTCGCGAGCGCGGCAAGCTTTGCACCGACGATCGTCCGGCCGCCGAGCGGCAGCGGCCCGAGCACCATCGCGTCGCGCTTGTCGAACACCAGCGCGTCCCAGATGAACACGGTCAGAAGGCCCGTCGAGATCATGGAATACGAGACGAACAAGACCGCCATCTGCGCGAGGAAGCCTTCGACAATCTGCGGCGCGTCCTTCGCTCTGGCCACCTTCACCATCACGTCGTAGCCGGACATCGTCCGCATCATGAGGAAGAGGCCCGGCGTGACCAGGAACGTGATAACGCCGATGATGGCGCGCCGCGTCTGAATGTCGGAGGTCGCCGATTCGTTCGCGGCGAATTGTTCGAGAAAGACCCGCCAGAGAATTTTGAACGGGGTTTCGCCGGCACTCATTGCAGGTGCATGGCCGCAAGCAGCGCGCTCGTGCGCGTTTCTACGTTGTCCTCTTCGACAAGCGACGCAAACACCGCGTCCAGCGACGGCAGCTTCAGAGTGTTTCGAAGGTTGTCAACGGAATCGTGCCCGACGATGTGACCGTCCTTGAGGATGACGACGCGCGAGCACACCTGCTCGACGACCTCGAGCACATGCGAGCTGAAGACGACCATCTTCCCTTCAGCGGCAAGCGACCGCACGAACGCCTTCAGCACGCGGGCGGCCGTGACGTCGAGGCCGGAGAACGGCTCGTCGAGAATAACGATGCGCGGGTTGTGGAGTACGGCGGCGGCGATGAGAATCTTCTGCCGCATGCCTTTCGAGTACGAGGACAGCGTCTGATAGCGATCGTCGTAAATCCCGAGCAGCGTCAGAAATCGCTCGATCTTCTCGTTGAGCAGCGCCTCCGGGATATTACGCAAGCGGCCAATCAGCTGCAGATACTCGGGGCCGGTGAGGTAGGTATAGAGATGCGCTTCTTCCGGCACATAGCCGAGCAGCGTCTTGTAGGCCTGCAAATCGGCGAGCGCATCGCGTCCGTCGAGCTCGACGCGTCCATGCGACGGTTCGAGCAGCCCCATGAGAATCTTGACCGTTGTGCTCTTGCCCGACCCATTCGGACCCAGCAGCCCGAACA
Organism: Vicinamibacterales bacterium; assembly: GCA_963730445.1. Taxonomy (GTDB): domain Bacteria; phylum Acidobacteriota; class Vicinamibacteria; order Vicinamibacterales; family JAMQPK01; genus JAMQPK01. Next base: position 76,881 of record CAVSRX010000011.1, read on the forward strand.
CCTCGCCCGGCCGCACCTCGAACGACACATGCTCGACGGCCACGAGCCCGCCGTAGCGTTTGGTCAAGTCATGAACTGAGAGCACTAGCTATGTTGGACACCGGAACGGGTTCCGGGTTCCTGTTCCGCGTTCCAGGTTCCGGTTCCCGGTTCTATTCGTACCGCAGCGCGACCACCGGGTTCACTCGTAAGGCGCGAACAGCCGGCACCAAGCAGGCCGCGAGCGACACAATGCCCAGCATCACCGCAGCGGCAACGAAATCGAACGGTCCGACGCCGCGCGGTGAATTGGCGCTGCCAAGCAAGCGATCCCACGCGAGCGAAAACCCGACGCCGGCGACAATGCCCATCAACAACTGCACGGCCGCTCCCCGCAGCACTCTCCACAGCACTTGACGAGGCAGAGCGCCAAGCGCGGCGCGAATGCCGATCTCGGGCGTCATGCAACTCACCGCGTGTGCCGTGAGTGCGTACAGCCCGATGGCCGACAGCAGCACGGCGAGAAGGCCTGTCACATTTGCAATGATGCTCGAGAAGCGCCCGTTCCAGGTCGCATCCTGAACAGCCCGTTCCAGGGTCATCACCCGATAGAGCGGAATGTCCGCATCAAGTGATTGCATGGAGGCGCGCAACGCAGATGCCGTCGCGGAATGATCGGCGGCACCTCGGACGATGACGGTCATCTGAGGCGGCGCGGCGGCCCGGTATGGAAAATAGGCAACGGCTTCAGGTTCGGGCTGCGCGTTCTGACGAATGGATGGAGACACTCCGACGATCGTGAGCCGGTCGGGCGATCCGTCCACCGAGTCGTTGACGAACGCGATCTGTTTTCCGATGGGCTCTCCGTCGGGAAAGTGCAGCGCGGCAAAACGTTGGTTGACGATGACGTTGTCCTGACCGGTCGTGCCGTCCTGATCGGTAAACTCGCGGCCCTGAAGCAGAGGGACGCCGAGCGTCTCGAAGTAGCCGCCGCTGATGCTGATGGTTCGGGCGGTTGGGCGGGGACCGGTCGAACCGTCCCGACCTTCCAGGAGCAGCGCCCGCGTCGGTCCGCCGCCAAATGGTGCGTTGCTGGCTAACGCGACCGATGAAACTCGATCGACGTTGATGAAACTCTGCCTGACGCGCTCGTAGAATTCTCCTCTGCTCGCAGGCGTGCTGTAGGTCTTGCCTGGAAGTGCAACGGACATCGTCATGAGCCCGCGCATATCGATCTTCGGATCGCTGCTCTCGTCGTTGAGCGATCGAATCGCCGCGCTGATCGAGAGCAGCGAGCCCAGCGCGACGGCAAACTGCGCCACGAGCAACGCCGATGTCAATCGTCGCGACGGAACGCTTCCCGCGCCGCGGACTCCGGTCTTCAACGCGCCCTGTGGGTTGGTCCTTGATAGTTGAAAAGCCGGGACCAGCCCGAACACAACGCTAGAGCCGAGGCACACGACCGCTAGCAGCGCAAACATCGGCGGGTCCATGGCGAACCTCATCCAATGCGGGAGCATTCCCTCGGGAGTGGTGATCCACAACAGCCTCGCGGCGCCCGACGAAAGCAGGAACGCGACAATGCCGCCCAATGCCGCAAGAACCGCGCTTTCAGCGAGCAGCTGCCGGACGATGCGTGCGCGCGTGGCGCCCAGCGACGTTCGAACCGCCATCTCCCGCGACCGGCTCGCTCCGCGCATGACCAGAAGATTGGCGACATTCGCACAGGCGACAAGCAGCACGAGCAATCCCGCGGCGTTCAGCGCCATCCAGGCAGGATGCGTCCTGGGCCCGTTGTAGTGGTCGTTAATCGGCCCAACGGTCAGACGCAGATTCGAATTCGTCGCCGGGTGCTGTTTGCCAAGGCTCGCCCATATCGACTGCAGCTCACCTTGTGCTTCGCTCGCTGACATGCCCGGTGTGAGCCGGCCGATGGTCACCAGCGTTCGTACGCCGCGGGCCTGTTGTGCGATTCCGGCCATCGACCCAAGCGGCTGCCAGACCTCCGCGTTCGTGGGAAACCTCGACCGATCGGGAATGACGCCGACAATCGTCGCCGGCGCACCGTTGACGCGAACGGTTGAGCCGACCACCTCAGCGTCGCCGGCATATCGCGATTCCCAGGCCGACCGCCCCAGGATCACGACTGCGGGCGCTCCCGGCTGGTCATCCTGCGGTTGAAAGCTGCGCCCAGCAATCGGAGCCTCGCCGAAAAGGCCGAACACTTCGGCCGACACGTATGCGCCGTTGAAGCGCTCGGCTGCGTGTGACGCATCGCCCAGCGTGATTGGTGCCAGCGTGAAGGCACCAACGCTCGCAAACGATTTGGTCCCTGCGCGGACATCGCGAAAATCCTGATACGACATACCGAGGTTGCGATCGGCCGCATCTCTGACGCGCATGATGAGAACGCGATCCGGATCGTCGATTGGCAAACCGCGAATGACGATGGAGTTGGTCAGAATGAAGAACGTGTTCGTCACCGCCAGGCCGATGCCGAGTACAGCGGCCGCGGTGATGGTGAAGCCCCGGTCTCTCGCCAGCAAGCGGAGTGCGAACACGATGTCCCGGACGAGCTCATCGAGCGCGCGCAGGCGGCGCCGATCGCGGTACCCTTCTTTCGTCTGCTCCACTCCACCCAGTGCAACGAGCGCCTGCCGCCGTGCTTCCTCAGGCGTCATACCCGCGCGCAGGTTGTCGGCGATGTGCAGCTCGAGATGGCTCTCGAGCTCGGCAGCGAGATCACGTTCACGGTTGCGTCGCCACATGCTCCATTCCTCGTGCTCTATTCCTTTTTCGTTATTCGATTTTCATTACTCCGCGCGCAGCGCGACTGCCGGCGCGATGCGACGCCACACGCACCGCCGGCAGCCACGAGGCGCCCAGCGCGATCGCGAACATCATGACGGCAACGGCCGCGAACGTTGTGCCGTTGGCGCTCGTCGCGATGGCTGGAAAATCCGCTGGGATCGATCGGATGGCCAGTGCGATCAGCACACCGCCGGCCGACACCCCGATCGCCGCGAGCGCGATCCCTCGCATCAGCACGATCCGCGCGACGTCCGCGGGCGGCGACCCGAGCGCCAGCCGCACGGCCCACTCCCGCCGTCGAGACGTCACGCTGTAGGAGACGACACCGTACAGCCCGACGGCCGACAGCAGCAGCGTCAGCACCGCGAACCAGCCGATCAGCCAGCGATACAGGTTCAAATTCCAGAGCGAATCCGACACCACCTGCTCCATGGTCCTGACATTGAAAATCGCCATGCGCGGATTCACGTCGCGTATCCGCGATCGCACGGCATCGATGATGGGCTGGGGACCGCCCGATGAGCGGACAACGAGCGTCATCCCGAGATCGGCCACCTGCGACCAGTTCTGCGCCATCGAATAGTAGATTTCTGGAACGGCCGGGCGATCGAGCTCCACCTGCCGGACATCTCCGACAACGCCGACGATGCGGCCGCGGTTCATCTCGACGCCGACGGGATTCGCCGTACCGAAGTACGTGCGCGCGAGGGTTTCGTTGATCAGAATGACCAGTGGCGAGTTCCTCGTGTCGCTCGTCTCGATTCCGCGTCCTGCTCGTATGCGAATGCCCAGTGCCTGGAAATATCCCGGCGTGACATAGCGCAGTTCGATCGGGAACGGCGCCTCGCGGCGCGGTGGCGCGCCCTTGATAAAGAAGTCGGTCGAATTGCTCCACCAGCCCCAGTTCTGAAGCGGGAGCACCTGCGTAAAGCCCGCTGCCTGAACACCCGGTACCTGCGCCACACGCTCGGCGATGTCGTAGTACTGCGACTCAATCCCCTGCGTCGTCGGCTGGCCGAGATGGAACGTCAGCACGTTCCCGGTCACCATGCCGTTATCTGCGTTCCGCAGCCGTTCCATCTCGCCGATGATGAGCGCGGCGCCGCTCGCAAGCACGAACGCCAGCGCGATCTCTGCGACAACCAGCCCGTCGCGGATGCGACCGTACCCGCGTCCGGCGGTTGCGCGGCCGGCCTCCTTCACCACCATTCCGGCATCGACGCGCCCGGCAGCCAGCGCCGGCGCGATGCCGAAGAACACCGCCGTTGCGCCGCACACCAGCAGCAGAAACGCGAACACCGTCCAGTCGAACGCGACCTCGTGCATGCGGGGAATTCGCTCGGAGCCGAACGCGACGAGCAGGTTGCTCGTCCAACGCGCCACGACGACGCCGGCAAGGCCGCCGGCCAGCGCGAGCAGCAGACTCTCGATCATGAACTGCCGCACGAGGCGCGCGCGGGACGCGCCGAGCGCCGCTCTCGTCGCGACCTCCTGCATTCTGCTGCTCGTGAGCGCCAGCAGCAGGTTCGCGACGTTCGCGCATGCCGTGATGAGCACCAGCGCCACGGCGCCGAAGAGCAGCAAGAGCGCCCGGCGCGTCGGACCGAGAACAGCATCGACGTACGGCACCACCCGCGCGCGCTCGATCCGCTGCACGGTGTCGAGGGATCGGCGACGCGCCTCGACGGCTGCGATCTCTGCCGCGCCTGCGTCGCCACTGACACGCCCGGTTTCAACCGCGCGACGAGCCCGCTCAAGCGGCTGCGCAACGGCCGGTATTCCGCAATCCACACATCGACACGGGTTTCGGCCGTCGCGCTGCGCAGAACGGACGCAGCTCCATACGGAAACTGAAACCGCTCCGGCATCACGCCCACTACGGTGAACGACCGATCGTCGAGGGTGATGTTTTTGCCAATCACGTTCGGATCGCTCGCGAAACGCGAGCGCCATAATGGCTCGCTGATAACGGCGACAAGCGGATCGTCGATGCGGAACGTGCGCCCCGCGAGTCGGCGGCGCGCCCAGCACTTCGAACAGATCGCGATCGGAGACGACAGCGGTGACCCGCTCGACGCCGGAGGGCGTATGAAGATGCCGGGTGCCGGTTGAGTATTCGGCAAACGACTCGAAGGCGTGGCTCTGCCGTGCGAAGCGACTCGAGGTCGTCTCGCAGCATTGCCGTCTCCGCAATCTGCACGAGGCGATTCGGCTCTGCAAACGGCAGTGGCCGAAGCGCGACGCTGTAGACGACGCTGAAGATCGCGGTCGTGGCGCCCGTTGCCAGGGCAAGGCTGAGTACCGCGATGAGGGTGAGTCCGGGATTCTTTCTCAGCGTTCTGATTCCGAACCTGGCGTCCTGCAAGGCTTCTTCGAGCATCGAGGATTCGCCGGCGTTCACGATAGTTCTCCGTCGTCTGCGCCACTCCGCCGAGCGCAACAAGCGCCTGGCGCCGCGCTTCGTCCGGAGACATGCCTGCGCGGATGTTGTCGGCGGTATGCAGATCGATGTGGCTTTCGAGCTCGGCATCGAACTCGTCCTGCCTGTGTCGACGGAACACCATCTCTAGTCCTTGTCGTTATTCGTTTTTCGTTATTCGTTTTTCGTTACGAGGAACTTCGCCAGTATCGCCGTCGTCTTTTCCCACTCGCGCTCTTCCTTCTCGATCTGTTTGCGACCCGCGCGTGTCAGCTTGTAGAACTTCGCCTTGCGATTGTTGTCGGACACGCCCCACTCCGAGGCGATGTAACCCTCCTGCTCGAGCTTCAGCAGCGCGGGATACAGCGTTCCGTAATTGACGAGCAGCTTGTTGCCGCTCGTCTGCTCGATGCGCCGGGCGATGCCGTAGCCATGCAGCGGCCCCAGCGTCTCAATCGTCTTCAGCACCATGAGCGCCAGGGTGCCCTGCCACACGTCGGATTTGTCGCCGCCCATCGTCACTCTATGGCTTCCTATGGGAATGCAATACGTGCACCGTCGGAGACTTCGCTGAATCACGCGAGGGATTAGGGATTGGGGATTAGGGATTAGTTCAGTCATGGGACGAGGGTTCCCATCAGCGGACACGCGTCGCAGCGCTAATCCCAAATCCCTAGTCCCTAATCCCTGTCGATGTTGGCAGCCCGTTAGCAATGGCCGCCAGGCATGAACAATTTCGCTATGGGATATGCGGGAGGCTTTTCGGGGGCTGCGGAAAGCCCCGGCCCTGGTCGCCATCTGCGTGCTGTCGCTCGGTCTGGGCGTCGGCGTCAACCTGACGCTGTTCTCCTGGCTGAGCGCGATGTTCTTCGACCAGCCGACGATCGCCAGGCCCAACGAGGTGGTCGGCATCGAGCCAGCCAACAGCAATCAGCTCTCCTATCTCAATTACCGCGACCTGAAGGACGCGGCCATTTTCGAGAGCGTGTTCGGCTACCGCCGAACGGAGCTGAGCCTGCGCACAGGCGAGATGACACAGAGCGTGCCGGGCCTGGCGGTCTCGGGAAATTTCTTCGACGGCCTCGGGGTACGCGCGCAGTTCGGCCGAACGTTCACCGACGCCGAAGCGGCACCCGAACGCGATGCTCCCCTCGTAGTCGCGAGCCACGGATTCTGGCGTAGGACGCTCGACTCCGATCGCAACGTGATCGGACGTGTGCTCTACCTGAACGGCCGCGCATATACGTTGCTCGGCGTGTTGCCATCAGACTTCCGCGCGGTTACTCCGATCGAGTCACCGGACCTGTACGTGCCGCTCAACGTGCTGGGCACGACGAACCTCTCGCAACGGCGAAACGACAACGGGCTCATCGTCATGGCCAGGCTGCGTTCCGGCATGGGCATCGATCAGGCGCGATCGCAGCTGACAATGTTCGGGCAACGCTTGGAGCAGGCGTTCCCGGCTGAGAACCGCGGCATGAAGGACGTCGCGGAGGTGTTTCCCAGCAGTGAGATCCGGCAGCGCGGTGCGCCTGGGGATACGCCGACGCTTATCGCGCTTCTGATGGGATTGTTCGGCCTGGTGCTGCTGGTCGCGTGCGGCAACGTGGCAGGACTCCTCATGGTGCGTGGCGCCAGCCGCCGCCAGGAAATCGCGGTGCGCTTCGCGCTCGGTGCCAGCCGGCGGCGCGTCATTCAGAGCCTGCTGACAGAGGCCATGCTGCTCGCGTCAATCGGCGCCGCCGCAGCCCTGTTGTTCGTCGCGTGGCTCGCGCCGGTGATGAGCGCCTATGGCTTGCCGGGATTGAGTGGAGCACACGTCGATCTTCAGCCCGATCTGATGCTGGTCGCGTATGCCGGCGCCGTCGCATTGTTGACGGCTTTCGTCTGCGGCATCACGCCTGCGTTGCGATCGACCAGATCGGCCCTCACGGCCGACATTCAGAAAGGCGGCTCTCGCACGGCAACCGGACATATGAGGATGCGCCACACCTTCGTCGTCGCGCAGGTTGCCATTTCCCTGTTCCTGCTCATCATTGCCTCGCTGTTCCTGCGCAGCCTGCTCCGCCTCGGATCGGTCGACCCGGGGTTCGACGTGGCGCACGGGGTCGTCATACGTGTTCCCGCTTCGTCCGTGCCAACCGGACAGCAGGTGATGGTAAGCGAGCAGATTGCGGGACGTTTGCGAAGTGTCGCAGGCGTGCGCGCGGTGAGCTGGGCGATGTTGATTCCGCTGGGCAACGATTTGCGGGGCGAGCGATTCGCCGTCGCGGGAGGATCCGATCGCGGCCCCCGCACCTACGTCAACAGCGTCGCGCCGGGATACTTTGAAACGATGCGCATTCCGCTGCTGCGCGGCCGCGAGTTCAGCGTCAACGATCGGCCCGGATCGCCGAGCGTGGTCATTATCAGCGAGGCCTTCGCGCGATCTTATTTTCCCGGCGAGGAGGCGCTCGGCAAACTGATTCGCCACTCACCAACGGAAGATGCGCTGATCATCGGTGTGGTCAAGGACCATGCCTATCAGAATCGTGGCGGCCGCCCTGAGCCGGTGTTGTATCGCGCGTACGCGCAGATTCCCAACATGTCGGCACAGCCGCGGCCGCTGATTATTCATGTTCGAACCGAGCAGCCGGCCGAGGCTTCCCTTGCCGCGATTCGGTCCGCGATGGGAGAGTTCGCTCCGAACGGTCCCGCCTTCGTCGAGCCGCTGCGCGACGCGACGAGCCAGGAACTTGTCATCCGGCGCGTGATGGGCTTTGTATTGAGCTCTGTTGGCGTGCTCGGGCTGATACTCGCCACGATCGGGCTCTACGGTGTCATGGCCTTTGTCGTGACGTCGAGGACTGCCGAAATCGCGATTCAAATGGCGCTCGGCGCGTCATCCGCTGACGTGCGCTGGCGCGTGCTGCGCGGCGGGCTGAAGCTTGTGCTGCTCGGCGTGATCATCGGAACCGTCTTCGCGCTCGCAGCCACGCGGCCGTTGGCCGCAATGCTCGCCGGACTGAGTCCAAGCGATCCGGCGACCTACGCGGGCACGGCCATCGCTTCTCACGGCTGTCGGACTGGCGGCCAGCTATCTGCCTGCGCGGCGCGCCACGCGCGTCGATCCGATGCAGGCGCTGCGGCAACAGTAAGCCGGCCTTGCGGCTGGCCTAAAGGCCAGCACTACGCTTGCCCGCCCCTTCGGGTATTCGCGTAGTGCTGGCCCTCGCGTAGAATCCCCGGCATGAGCGTGAACCGCCGCAGCTTTCTGAAGACCGTCGTCGCCGCGCATGCCGGTGCGGCGCTCAGCACAGCCGCTGCGCGACAGACAGTCAAGCCCGCCGACGTCATCGTGGTCGGCGCCGGCGCGTTCGGCGCCTGGACGGCGTACTACCTTCGGCAGCTGGGCGCGCGCGTCAGGCTTGTCGACGCCTACGGTCCAGGAAATTCGCGCGCCACGTCTGGAGACGAGACGCGCGGCGTGCGCAGCTCGTACGGCGACCGCGGCATCCGCGCGGAGCTGTGGACGACATGGGCGAATCGCGCCATCGATCGCTGGACGGCCTTCGACACCGAATGGGGACGGCAAATGAAGGTGCGCCTGTTCTTCACCACGGGCGATTTCATCTTTCGTGCCGCACCGGAGGTCTTTACCGAGAGGACTCAGGAAATCTGGAAGCAACTCCGCATTCCGTTCGAGCTGCCGAAGGTGGAAGACGTCGCGCGCGAGTATCCGCAATTCGATCTCACGAAAATCGCCTTCGCGATGTACGACCCACGGGCGGGCGTCGTGCGGGCACGGCGCGCGTGCGAAGTGATCGCCGAGGCGTTTCGCCAGTCGGGCGGCGAGGTGCTGATGGGGCACGCCACGCTCGGCACTCGCGACGGCGAGCGACTGCAGAGCATCCGCACGAGCGGGCCTGCCGCGACGCTGACGGCCGGCACGTTCGTGTTCGCGCTCGGGCCGTGGTTTCCAAAAGCGTTTCCCGAGCTGATGGCGTCGCGCATCCGGACGCCGCTCGGGCACGTCCACTACTTCGGCACGCCGCCGGGCAACGATCGCTTCACGTTTCCGAATATCCCGAGCTGGAACTTTCCTGGCGTCACGGGCTGGGCTGCGCTGCCGCCCGACAATCGCGGCTTTCGCGTACGTCTGCGTGGATCGGCACCGACGGATCCCGACACCAGCGACCGCGCGTTCGATCGCAGCCACGACGTGCTCGCGCGCACGTTTCTGGCCGAGCGCTTTCCGCAGTTATCGAACGCGCCGCTCCTCGAAACGCGCGCGTGTCATTACGAGATGAGCGCGTCGGGAAATTTCATCATCGACCGCTTCCCGGGATTCTCGAACGTGTGGGTGGCCGGCGGCGGAACCGCTGAAGGGTTCAAGTTCGGCCCCGTAACGGGCGAGTACATTGCTAAACGCGTACTCGGCATCGAAGATGATGCAGCGCTCGCAAAAGCCTTCGCGCTGCCAGTTGTCTGATTAAAAAAACGCGCGCATTCCGAGCACGAGCCGGCGGGCTGCGGCTGCCGATGTCGCGCGGCCGAAGAACGGCGAGGTGAGGACGCCGCTGAAGTTCTGGGCGTTCACGAGGTTCAGCACGTTGCTGGCGCGCGCGAAAATCTCGAAACGGAAGATCCCTTCGGGCGCCCGTGCGCCGGCGCCGCCGCCGCCAGGCCCGCCCCCGCCCGGAGCACCGCCGCCTCGCTGCGCGTTCAGCCGCGGCCGCTGCCCGACCGAACGCTCCCACACGAGCCCCATGTCGACATTCGCGGTCGGCTCGCCGCGGCCGGCGTTGCGCCCGACGCCGGCGGGGCGCTCGTTGGTCTGTCCGTCACGATTCTCGTCGAGCCCCGTGGTGATGTTGTACCGCGACGCCGACTGCGCGCGGACATTCATGTTCAACCGGAATCCCGCCTTCACGTCGGTGTTCATCGACGCGAACAGCCGGTGGCGTACATCCTGCCTCGACGGCCCCCATTCCTGCGACAGATCGAAGCTGTTTGGCGGCAACGACAACGCGCCCTCGCTCTCGTTCAGCGCTTCCCCGAGCGTGTAGCCGACGTTGGCGCTGAAGCGGCGCGGCCGATGATTCAGCATCACGCTCACTTCGAGCGATTCGTTCTGCGATCGCGCACTCGACTCGAGCAGCGTGACGTTGCGCAGCGTCGGGTCCGGGCGCACGCCGTTGATCGGTGCATTCAGATCGCGGCTGCGAAACAGGTTGCGACCGATCTGATGCGAATAGGTTGCGCGCAGCCGTGCCCAGCCCGTCAACGTGCGATCGACGCCGACCGACGCGCGCCGCGTGTACGGCATCACGATGCCGGGATGCGCGCGCACGATGCTGGGCGGCTGCCCTGCGAGCGGGATGCCTCCGAGAAACGGATCGGGGAAGCCCGGATTCGAAATCACGATGTCGCGCTGCTGCTGTCCGTTCGCCCACAGCGTCTGCTCGTAGAGTCCGCTCTCAAAGTACTGCAGACCACACGCCGATGCTCGACCGCAGCGTTGTCTTTCGCCCGGGCAGGGTCCAGCTAATCGACGCGCGCGGCGAGAAGTTCGTCCAGTCCGATAACCGCGTCTGCATGTCGTGCCGGATCGACCCGCTGATCATCACGCTGCGGTTCACCCGATAGCTGTCCTGCAGATACCAGCTGAACTGCTGCATCGAATAGCCACCGTTCGGATTAATCGTGCGCTGCGTGTAGGTGGTCGGCACGCCGGCCTGATACATCTCGAGGCTGGCGAACGTAAACGTGCCGTTCGTATTGCGAACTTCGTCGACGCTGTAGCCGGTGCCGGAGATCGTCGCGCCAAACGTCATCTGGTGCGTCTTCTTCACGGTGAACTCGAGCTCGTTCTCGAGCTGAAAGTCGCGCGAACGCCGTCCGCCGCTGATTTGCGCGCCGCCGATCGTGAATGCATCGAGCACGCGGATGGTCATGGCGTCGCTGGCCGACTCTGCCTCGGAGTTGCTCCACTGATACTGCAGCCGCAGGTTGTTCACATACTGACGTCGAATCGTCGAGCGGTGGCTCAGACGGATTTCGCCATTCGATTGAATGCGCGAGAACGCGCGCTCCGGCAGATCGAACTCGGAGACTCCCTGGTTGAGGCTGTTGCTCCGGCTGAAGTTGATGTCGGCGCGCAGCTCCTGCGCGTTCGTCAAAGCGTGCTCGATTTCGGCGCTCACGCCGGTCCTGGTGCTCGGCGTCGCGATGAGCGACGAGAAGATCCCGTCTGGGCGCGCCGCGCGAATGGCCTGCTGGTCCTGCGTCTCGGCGCGATCGATCGACAGCGAGAGGCCCGTGCGATTTCTGATGAGCGGGCCGTCGACATTCCATGCGTACTGCCGCGTCTGCCCCGACGGACGTTCTCCCGAGAACGCGTTGCGCGCGTTCATCGAGTCGTCGCGCATGTTCATGTTGAAGGAGTTGCGCCACCGGCCGCTCCCGGGCCGCGTGCGCACTTCGATGCGCGGACCGCCGTTCCCGCTGCCGGAGGCATCGTCGTAACGAATACGGACTTCCTGAATCTGCACGCCGGCCGGCAGCCGCCCACCGGAGAATCCGTTCACGCGAATGTCGGCGTTCTCTCCGACGAGCTGCTGCAGCACTTGCGCGAGCTCTTCGGGATCGTCAGGCAGCGCGGCGAGCTGTTCTGCGGTCAGCTGTTCTGTAAATGCGCCAAGCAGCTGCGCATCTTCATCGGGAGGCAGGACCTCGATTTCTTCGGCCATGCCGGCGATTTCCATCACGACGTTGCGGCTCGTCTGCGCGCCGGCGCGCACCCGAAGGCCCTTGACCTCTATGGTGGTGAATCCTGGAAATTCGACGCGCGCCGCGTAATCGCCCGCAGCCAGTCCGTCGAACAGCGCCTCGCCGCGCTCGTCCGCGATCGCGTTTCGCGCGACGCCAGTCGACGACGTGAGCGTCACCGTCGCGCCGGGAATCGTCAGATCAGTTGCGTCACGCACGACCAGCCGCAAAGTGCCCGGCCGCGCCTGCGCGTACGTCGTCGCCTGAGACAGCCAGGACAAGACCAGCAACGAAAAGAGTCAACCAGGGGAATCGATATCGGATCATGTGTGCGTAGGTCTTAGACGCCGACCGGCGCCATTGCGTTTACCTGCAGCTAGTTAAGCGGATCGAGCGTTAAGCCTGGATGAAGAGTGAGCAGGGATTAGGGATTGGTGATTAGGGATTAGATCCGCGACGCGTATCACGCACGTTCTGGGCTGCACACCTAATCCCAAATCCCTGATCCCTAGTCACTAGCCGCTCCATATGCCCGGAATTGACGTTTATCCGGATATTCCGTAATATCCGTAATATGGCCAAACGACGACCTGCTGAACGCGCCGGGCGCGTCCGCATGATTTCGGCAACCACCGCTGCGAAGACGTTCGGCAGGCTCATCGAGCACGTCCGCAGCGAACGGGCGGAGTACATCGTCGAGCGCAGCGGAACGGCCGCCGTCCGAATCGTCCCCGCATCGGCGAGCTGTTGTACGGGCGCCGACCTGGTGCGCCTGCTGAAGACGCCCGTCAAGGCAGATGAGGCATACCTCACGGCCGTCGAATCGGGCATCGCGACGCTGAACAAACCGTCCGTTCCCAAAAATCGATGGGACTCCTGATCGACTCGAGCAGTCTCATCGCCGCCGAGCGCGGCGAGCTCGACCTCGAAGCCGCGCTCGCCGACGATCTCGACGACGAGGTCGCGATCGCCGCGATTACCGCATCCGAGCTGCTGCATGGCGTTCACCGGCTCAAAGGTGGCGTGAAGCAGGCGAAGGCCGAGCGATTCGTCGAGCGCCTGCTCGATCGCGTCGCGGTGATTCCGTTCGACCTCGAAGCGGCCCGCGTGCACGCCAGGCTCGGCGCCGAGCTTGCCGCGAAGGGCGCAGCCGTCGGCGCGCACGACCTCATCATCGCCTCCACCGCCGTCGCCATCGACTTTGCCGTGGCGACCCGCGATCTCCGCAGCTTCCCGCGCATCACGGGGCTCACGCTTCGTCGTTGGTAACCCACCAACCACCAACCACTAACCACCAACCACCGACGGCAGCGTCACCGTTGCCCTTGCGCCTTTCGCGCCCGCGCGCGGTTCCAGCGTCAGCGTGCCGCCGTGCGCCTCTGCGATCTGGCGGCCGAGGACGAGGCCGATGCCCGACCCCTGCGGCTTAGTCGTAAAGAACGGCACGAACAGATTGGAAGGGTTCGCGAGACCCGGACCCTCATCCTCGATGTACACCGACACGCGATGGCTGTTCTGCTGCCAGCCCACGCGCACGGCGCCGCCGGTTTCGAGCGCCGCATCGACGGCGTTCCGCATCAAATTGATCAGCAGCTGCTCCAGCTGATCGGGATCGGCCTGCACGGCAACCGGCACGCCGGGCTCGATCTGAATGGTCTTGCGCATCTCGAGCCGCGCGACACGCTCGACGAGCGCCGACAAATCAACTTCGCGCATGTTCGGACGCGGCAATCGCGCGAGCGCCGTGTAGGCCGACGTGAAGCGGCTGAGCGCGTCGGTCCGTCCTGAAATGATGGCGAGGCCGCGGCGCATGTCGTCGCGCCAGTCCTCGGGCATCGGGTCCTGCGCCGCGATGCTCTCGAGGCTGCCGGCGATCGACTTGATCGGCGCGAGCGAATTGTTCAGCTCGTGGCCGAGCACGCGTATGAGGCGATGCCACGCCTCGCGCTCCTGCTGCCGCAGCGGCACGTTGACGTCGCTCAGCACAACCAGCGTGTGCGGCAGCCCACCCTGCCGGAAAAATCCGCGCCGCACCTGCCACTGCCCGCTGCCGCCGGGAAGCGCGATGTTCAGCACGCGCGGCATGCTGCCTTCGAGGCACGCGTCCAGGCTGATATCGTCGGCGGTCCGCCACAGCAGCTGCTCGACGGGACGGCCGAGCAGCCGCTCGCCCGCGCGGTTCACCAGCCGCAGCTTGTGCTCGTCGTCGAAGGCAAACACCGCGACGTCGATCTCGCTCATCACCGTCCGCAGCAGTGCCGTTGCCTCGAGCGAGCCGAGCCGCTCGTCACGCAGCGTATCCGCGAGCGCGTTAATCTCGAACAGCGTCTCGCCGAGCGGATCGTCGCGCCGCGGCACCACGCGCGCGAAACGAGAAATCGCTCTCGCGCAGCGCCTCCAGCAGATTCGCCATCGTCTGCAGCGGAAAGACGATGCGGTGGCGAAGCGAGGACGCGGCCAGCGCCCACAGCACGAGCATGGCGATGCTCGCGGTGATGATCGTTTGCGTGGAGTAATCGCCCGCCCAGAGAAGCAGCAGCGCAGCAGCGATGCCCGGAAATCCGGCAGCCACCGTCAGCAGGAGAATCCGACGGTCGTAACGCAGCTTCATGAACGTGTGGGTCTATTCGTTTTTCGCTCTTCGTTTTTCGTTACGGTTCAATCCCATAACGTTCCAGGCGACGATACAACGCGCTGCGGCTCAGGCCTAACGCTTTGGCGGCATCGGTCACGCTGCCGTACCTGCTGACGGCTTTGCGAATGAGGAACGCCTCGACGTCTTCGAGCCCCATGTTCTCGAGGCTCTGGGCGCCGTCCTGCGTGCGGCGCAAGCCGAGGTCGCCGGTCGCCACCGTCGGACCGGCCGCCATCAGCACGGACCGCTCGATCGCATGCTCGAGCTCGCGGACGTTTCCCGGCCAGGGATGCCGCAGCAGCGCGTCCATCGCGGCGCTGTCGAAGCCCGTCAGGTTCTTGCGATAGCGCCGCGCGTGCTGCTCGAGAAAGTGCGTGGCGAGCGACGGGATGTCGTCGCGGCGATCGCGCAGCGGCGGCAGCACAATCTCGATCGTGTTGAGCCGGAACAGCAGGTCCTGCCGGAAGCGCCCTGCAGCCACCTCGGCGTCGATGTCGGCGTTGGTGGCCGACAGAATGCGCACGTCGACGCGGCGCGTCCGCGACGAGCCGAGCCGCTCGAACTCGCCGGCGGCGATCACGCGCAGCAGCTTCGCCTGCTGCGACGGCGGCACGTTCGCGATTTCGTCGAGGAACAGCGTTCCGCCGTCCGCAAGCTCGAAGCGTCCCACGCGATCGGCCCGCGCGTCGGTGAACGCGCCGCGCACGTGGCCGAACAGCTCGCTCTCGAACACCGTTTCGGAGACACCGCCCGCGTTCACCGTCACCATGGGGCGTGCCGCGCGCGGCGAGAGCGCGTGGATGGCCTGGGCGACGAGCCCTTTGCCCGTGCCGTTCTCGCCTGTGATCAGCACGTTCGCGTCCGACGGCGCCGTCCGCTCGATGAGCTCGATGACAGGCTTCATCGCCGGCGATCGCGCAATCAGCGGAGGCGCGCCGTCGAAGCTCAAGCGCGCCGCGCCTTCAAGCTGCCGTCCGCGGCGCAGCGCGCGGCTCAGCTCGACCTGCGTGCGGACAATCGCAAGAAGGCGCGCGTTGTCCCACGGCTTCTGCACGAAATCGCGCGCGCCGCGGCGCATCGCCTCGACCGCGACATCGACGCTCGCCCACGCGGTGAGCACGATGACCGGCAGCATCGGATCCTCTGATTGCAGCCGCGCGAGCAGGTCGAGACCTTCCTGACCCGACGTCGTATCGCGCGCGTAATTCAGATCGATCAGCGCCGCGTCGAAATCCGTTTCGGCGATGGCGGCAAGCACAGCGGCGGGTGACGTGACGCACTGCACCTGAAACCCCTCGCTCTTCAGAAGCAGCTGAAGGGCTTCGAGAATGTCGCGCTGATCGTCAGCGAGAAGGACGCGAGGGACACGTGACGGCACGATTAATCCTCTTCGGACCGAGATCACTCATTGCACGATCCATCCGTCGCGCAGCTTGATGACGCGGTTGCCGTACTGCGCGTTCGCCTCCGAGTGCGTTACCTGGATGATGGTCGTCCCCTCGTTGTTCAGCTTCTTGAACAGCTCCATGATCTCGCGCGCCTGGTCCGAGTGCAGGTTGCCTGTCGGCTCGTCGGCAAGAATCAGCCCGGGGCTCGCGACGACGGCGCGCGCGACGCCGACGAGCTGCTGCTGACCGCCGGACAGCTGGCTCGGATACAGATCTTTCTTCGCGACGATCTGAAAACGATCGAGCATGTCCGACACGATGCTCTGCCGCTGCGAGCGCGGCACATCGCGGTAGCTCAGCGGCACCTCGAGGTTTTCGTACACCGTGAGGTTGTCGAGCAGGTGGTAGCTCTGGAAGACGAAGCCGATGTGTTTCTTCTGCAGCGCGAGCCGATCTTTCTGCCGCAGCGTGTGCACCGGCTGCCCCTGCAGCTCGTACTCGCCGCGCCAGTCGGTGTCGTGCATGCCGAGGATGTGCAGCAGCGTCGACTTCCCCGCTCCCGACGGCCCCATGATCGACACGAACTCGCCCGGCTTGATGTCGAGGTTGATCCGCCGCAGCAGGAACGTTTCACCGGCGCCGGTCTTGATCGATTTTTCGAGGTTGCGGACTGCGATCATTCGTCTCTCTCTACGGTTAACGCGCCGGCGCACGAGGCGCGACGATCGGATTGGTCAGCGTGCCGATGCCTTCGTAGGTGCAGACCGACACGTCGCCGGCCTTGAAGAAGATCGGCGGCTTGCGCGCCGAGCCGACGCCGGCCGGGCTGCCGGTCGCCATGCACGTCGCCGGGCCGCAAGCGTGAGGATGTTCGAGCCGTACGACACCAGCTCGTCGACCGTGTGAATCATCAAGGACGTGTTCGCGTCCTGCATCAGCTGCCCGTTGAGCGTGAACTTCACCGGCAGGTTCTGCGGGTTCGGCACGAACTCCTTCGGCACGATGAACGGTCCCATCGGCGCGAACGTGTCGTGGTTCTTGCCGAGCACCCAGTCGGACCCATACCGTGTGTCTCCGCGGCCGGCGCGATCGGAGACGTCGTTCTCGAGCGTGTATCCGAAGATGTAGTCGCGCGCGCTCTCGATCGGCACATGGTCGGCCGTGCGGCCGATCACCACGCCCAGCTCGCACTCCCAGTCGATGCTGGTGCGGCCGACCGGCAGACGGATCGCTTCGCCGTCGGCGATCACGATCGTCGGCGACTTGAAGAACATGTACGGGTTCCAGCGCTTGTCGTCCGGCTTGCGCTCCCAGATTCCGGGCGCGCTCGTCGTGCCGGGCAGCGCGTCCCCTTGCGCAGGCCCGCCGGCCTGCGTCGTCGCTCCGCCTGCCATCTCGGCTGCATGCGCCCGGTAATTCACCGCGACGTTCAGCATCGTCGTCGGATACATGATCGGCGGCAGCGTCTTCACCGATTTCAGACGTGAACGAACGCGGGTCGTCCGCCGGCTTCGAGCTGTTTGGTGTTCGCGAGAATCTCGCCGATGCGCGCGCGCACGCCGGTGTCGTAGCGCGCGATCAGATCTTTCATGTCGGACGGCATCGCCACTTTCGCTGCCGGAGTTTTCAGCGCCGCGCTCGCCTGCGCAAGATCGATGACGGCCGAGTCCTTGATAACGACCCCAACGAATGCCCGCCCGTTCTGCTCGAAGGTGCCGAGCTTGAAGGGCGTGGCACCCTGGCCGAACACGTTCGTGCCGGCGGCACATACGGCAATCGCTGCGATGCTCTTGACTAGTCTGGTCATAAGCCTCCTGAGACGGGGAATATAGCTCACTCCGTCCGCAGCGCAACCAGCGGATCGACGCGCATGGCGCGTCGTGCGGGGATGTAGCACGCGAGCACACCAACCGTCAGCAGCACAAATGACACCGATACCAGGGTGATGGGATCCAACGGATTGACATCGAACAACATCGCGCGAACTGCGCGCCCGGCGCCAACGGCGATGACGAGGCCGGCGACCAGCCCGAGCGCCACAGGCAGCATCGCCTGGCGCAGCACTCCGCCCGCGACGGTTCGCGGTGCCGCGCCGAGCGCCATGCGCAGTCCCAGTTCGTTCGTGCGCTGCGCGACCGCGTATGAGACAACGCCATACACGCCAAGGCCCGCGAGCAGCAGCGCGACGATGCCGAAGAGCAGCACCAGGCGCATCTGGAATTGCCGTGGCGCAACAGACTCCATCACGACATCGTCCATCGTCTGCATCGCCGGAATTGGCAACTCGGAATCGAGCCGGCGGATTGTCTGGCGAACGAGCGCGTACGTTGCGGCCGGATCGCCGCTCGTCTTCACGGCAAGCGTCACGTCACTGAACGCGCGGCGCCAGTACGGGACGTACACCGTCGGGAACTGCTAGATTCCCGGCTCAGGCTCGTGCCACGAACGTCACCGACCACGCCGACCACCTCATACACCGGCGATTGCGGCCCGCCCACCTGGAATCGTTTTCCAAGCGGCGGCTGGTCGGGCCATGCGCGCTCGGCCAGCGACGCAGAAATCACCGCCGTGCGTCCTTCTCGATCCGACTCCGACAAGATACGCGCCGGCGCGCAGGCCGATGCCCATGGTCTGAGAAGAAATCAGGATTGACATTGCGAATGTCCGCAATCGGCCGCTCGATCAGCGGAAGCGTGACGCCTTCCACAAGGATCGCGGATCGCCCTCCCTCGGCTGTCACCGGCAGACCATTCGTGATGCCGGCTGACACGACGCCCGGGCAGTGCCGTCACTTCCGAGAGCAGCGACGGTAGAACTCCACGCGTTTCGGAGGGTTCGGGTAGCGAACACCCGGCAGCGACAAATCCACCGTCATGACACGCTCGCTTCGGAAGCCGGGATCGACATTCAAGAGCTTCACGAAACTGTGCAGCAGCAGGCCGGCGGCGACGAGGCAGATCGCGCTCAACGCCACCTCGGACGCCACCAGCAGCGAGCGCAGCCGGCCCGCCGCGCGCCCGGACGTGGCGCTGCGCGATATCGACTTCATGGCATCCTGCGGATCGGCCCTCGCGAAGTGCCAGGCCGGCAGCAGGCCGCACGCAAGGCTCGTCAACGCCGCGATCGCCGCCATGAACGCGAAGACGCGCGCCGTCGAGGCGCACTTCGTCCATCCGAGGCAAATCGATCGGCGCGTACGCCAGAACGGCTTGAAGCACTACGTGCGCGAACACGAGTCCGACGAGGGTGCCCGCCGCTGCAAGCGTCGTGCTTTCGGCAAGCGCCTGTCGCAGCAGGCGCGACGCGGACGCGCCGATGGCGCTCCTCACGGCAATTTCTCTGCGCCGCTCGCGTCGATCGCGCAAGCAGCAGGTTCGTGATGTTGACGCAGCCGATTAGCAGCACGACGCCCACAGCGCCGAGCAGAAGCTGCAGTCCGGCTTTCGATCGGCCCGTGATCTGTTCGTCGAGCGGCACCATGATCGGCTCGAAGATCTGCGTCCAGGAAACTGCTTCGAGACCGTCGCCTGCACGCGGTTGATCTGGTCGAGCGCCGCAGCGTGCGACGACGTCTCTTTCACGCGCACGATGGCAGAGAAATTGAAGTCTTCGGACTGTCGCTTGGCTCCTGCGTCAGCGCGAGCGGCTTCCAGATTTCCGGGCGCCCTTGGTAGATGGTCATCGCAAACAGATCGGCGAACTTCGGGAAGCGGAAATCGGGAGGCAGAACGCCGACGACCGTGTAGGGCTCGCCATTCAACGTGATCGTCCGGCCGACAATGCCGCGATCGGCGCCGAATCGCCGCCGCCACAACGCATCGTCCAGCACGACGACGCGATCGCGACCGACCTGGTCCTCTTCAGGTAGAAACACGCGGCCGATCTGAGGCCTGCACGCCGAGCATCGGGAACAGTTCGGCTGACGCGCGCGCGGCCAGCAATTGCTCGGGCTCGCCGGTGCCGGTGAGATTCAGGCTGACGCTTCCGAGAAGCGCCATGTCCTCGAACGCATTCGTATTGCGTTTCCACTCAACGAAATGGTTCGCTGAAACGGGAATAGCCGGCGCGATGTGCGCAAGCTTCGGAACCACTTCGTGGACGACGTAGAGCCGATCGGGATCCTCGTACGCCAGCGGCCTGAGGATGACGTGATCGACGATGCTGAAGATCGCGGTGTTCGCGCCGATGCCGATCGCCAGCGTCAGGACCGCAGCCGTCGTAAATCCGGGCGTGCGCCGGAGACTGCGAAAGGCGTAGCGCAGATCAGACATGGCAAGGAAGAATGCACAACGAAAAAGGAATAGAGATCACGTCGCGGAACTAACTCAAGAAAGCTGCCAGCAGACGTGCGCTAAATACTGAGGATTCCAGTGCAAAATGCGCGATGATGTCCGCACTTGGGGATCGTCGTCCCAGAAGCGGACGCGATCTCTATTCGTTTTTTCGTTCTTCGTTTTTCGTTTCTCAGCTCAGGTCCACTGCCATCATGGTCTTCCTGTCGCGTATGTAGAGGCGCGTCCCCACCAGCACCGGCGGCGTCCATGAGAGGCGCGTCAGCAGCGGGGCTTTCGCGGAAATCTTGAACCCTTGGGGAGAGGGATACGCGATCATCAGGTTGCCGTCCTGATCGAGCGTGATCAGCTTCTGATCCGCCCACACGAACGTCGCTTTCTCGATGGTGCGCTGCTGCCAGTGAATCTTGCCGCTGCGCACGTCGACTGCGCTCAGAATCGCCTGGCTGCCTTTTCCGCCGTTCGAAAAATAGATCACGTCGCCGATGCGAATGGCGTTGCCGTGATGCAGCCGCAGCCGATTCGAGCTCCACAGCTCTGTCGCGGTAGTTTGCAGTCCGTTCCGCTTCAGCTCGATCACCTTCGTGCCGGCGTTGTATTCCGACGACACGAACAGCAGATTGTCCGGGACCGAACACCGGCGTCGACACGGCGATCGAGTAATCGGCCTTGAACGGCACCTGCCATTGCAGATCGCCGTTGTGGGGGTTCATCGCCAGCACGGCGCCGTCGAGCAGCACTGCGAGCTGTTCGAGACCGCTGACATTGATAAGGACCGGCGACGAATAGACGTTGCCGAGATCTCCCTTCGCCCACGCCACTTTGCCGTCGGCCTGCTGAAACGCCATCACCGCTTTGCCGCGTCCGCCGACCGGGACGATGATGGTTTCGCGAAACGCAATCGGGCTGCTCGCATAGCCGTACATCATTTGCGAGCCGCGGTGATCGTCCCAGAGCTGCTGCGTCCACAAAAGCTTTCCAGTCTTCTTGTCCAGACACTGCAGCCGCCCGGCCACGCCTGTCGTGAATAATCGGTTGCCGGCAATCAGCGGCGTCGAGTACGGCCCGTTCCCCATCTCGCGCGCGTAATCGCTCTCGAACGTCATCGGCGTCGCGTGTTCCCAGAGCGTCTTCCCCGTTTCCGCATCGGCGGCCATCACGACTTCCTGGCGCGGCTTGCCGTACATCACGTAGAGCACGCCGTTCTCAACCGCCGGCGACGAATAGCCGTCGCCGAGCGGTCTCTTCCACACGACGCGCGGACCGGTCGCGGGCCACGTGTCTTTCAATCCACGCGCGTCTGTGTGGAAATTGCGATTCGGGCCGCCCCACTGCGTCCAGGCGAGCGCCGGCGGTTTCGCGATCGTTTGGGCAAGCGCCCTCGACGCGTCAACGAATGGTGCGGCGATGGCCGCCGTCAGGAATGTGCGTCGATCCATTGACTGGCTCCCGAAAACGAAAAACGAAGACCGAAAAACGAACAGAGCGCTACTCGTGCCGCAGAGACGCAAAAAATGAACTCACGCGGTGCGCCGTTGCGCCATTTTGCGCCGGTAATCGTGCGATTCGAACGGCAGATTCTCGTTGCAGAGAACATTCGCATGCTCAACTGGCAACGCGCAGAGGATCTCCTGGGCGAAACCGTTCGGGAGATGGGTCTGCTCATTGTCGTATTCGCTCCGCTCGATGCCATCTACGCCGATGCTCCAATGAATCAAATGCTACTCGCTATAATGCTTTTCTTCGGACTGCTGCTCGTCGCCATCGGTATACTTATTGAAGCAAGGAATAACACATGACGGAGAGCGAGTACATCTTTCACTGGTCGTTGACGATTGGTGCCGGATTCCTTCTTGCGCTGTGCGCACTCGTGATCCGTTTTTTCCGCGTCCGCAGCGAGCGTAAGCACCCGCAGTAGTTCACCCCGATTTAGCTAATCCCTAATCCCCGATCCCCAATCCCTAGGGTTTTATTCGTACCTTAGCGCCACAAGCGGATCGACGCGCGACGCGCGACGCGCGGGAATGAACGCGGCGAGCGCCCCGAGCATGAGCATGAGCGCCGCCGCAGCCGACAGCGTCACCACGTCCATCGGATTCAGATCGAACAGCAGGCTTTCGGCCGCGCGCGACGCCGTCAGCGCCAGCGGAATGCCGAGCGCCACGCCGGCCGTCGTCCAGATGAGCGCTCGACGAAGCGTGGCCCACAACACCTGCGTGCGCTGCGCGCCGAGCGCCATGCGTATGCCGATCTCGTTCGTGCGCTGCACGACCTGATAGCCGATCAACCCATACAGGCCGATACACGCGAGACCGACAGCCAGTGCGCCAAACGCGATCGACAACTTGGCGATCATGCGCTCCTGCACCAGCGCGCGATCGATGAACTCGTTTGCGACATAGACGCCGCTCAGCCGACAAGCGAGGCTCCTCGGTCAGAGATCGCCCGCTGAAGCATCGGCAGCATCGCCGGCTGAATCGCTCGCGGTTCGCACGAGAAACTGGACACTCGAAAACTCATAGGTCGGCCGCTGCGCATACGGGAGGTAGAACCGCATCTCCTTCTTGTCGCGAGGACTACGCTGCTTCACGTCACGCGCAACCGCGATGACCTCGAGAACGCTTGGTTGTCCTGCGGGCCCCAAATCAGCCGGCGGCCAACGGGGTTGGCGCCAGGGAAGAAACGCGCCGCCATTTCCTCGTTGATGGTGATCACGAGAGGCGCCAGAGGATCGTCGCGCTCGGTAAAGTCGCGCCCCGCCGCAAGTGGAATCCCCATCGTCGAAAAATAGTTCGGTCCAACGATATCAAACGCGACTCGCGGGTACCCCTCTTTGCCGGCGACGAATCCTTCGGGCCGGATGACATTGGTGTGACTGTCTCGACCGAACATCACGCCGTTGTCCGAGAAACTGACGGCGCCCACGCCGGGCTCGGACTTCAGCCGCTCCAACAAGCGCGCGGTGAGGGCAGCCGCCTGTTCGCCACCATATCCGGCCGTTCGAGGATTGACGTTGAGAATCACCAGCCGTTCCGGCACAAAGCCGAGATCGACACTGCGCAGATTCGTCAGCGTTCGCAGGAACAATCCCGCACCCATCACCAGCACGAGCGACACCGCAACCTGAGCGACGACCAGCAGCGAACCGACCCGTTGATTCGACGGATCCGCTGAGGCTCGCCTGGCTGCGAGCGACGTGACGAGCGACGCGCGGAGCGATCGCCAAGCAGGAACAGATCCGAAGAGGATGGCTGTCGCAACGGACACCAGCGCGACGAATGCCATCAGCCTGAAATCAGTTTCAACCGCCACCGGAGCGCGCGAGCCATCTTCCGAGACCAGGCGCAACAGCGCTTCTCTGCCGAACGAGGCGAACACGAGACCAAGCACGGCGCCGATCGTCGAGAGCACGAGGCTCTCCGTCATGACCTGTCGAACCAGCCGAAGACGGCTCATGCCGAGCGCGAGACGCAAATCGATTTCGCGGCGGCGCGACGCGGCCCTCGCGAGCAGGAGATTTGCGACATTCGCACAGCTGATGAGCAGCACGAGAATCACCGCCGCCATGAGCAGCTGAAGCGGCTGTGCGAATCGCCCGCGAAGTCCCGACACGCCCTGTCCGGCAGGAGTGAGCTTCAAGGTGGACTCGTCGATTTCGCGGCGAACATCCTCGGGCATCCGTGGACCGAAGATATCCTCCAGCATCCGGCGAAACGTGATCGTCAGCCTCGCTTCGGCCTGAGGAACGGTGACGCCGGGCTTCAGCCTGCCGACGATGCGAAGCCACGAGGTGCCGGGACTGTTCAGAAAATTGCGGCCTGGAACGATCTGCCCCCACATCGTGAGCGGCACCCATAAATCCGGCGACGCGCCGACTTCCTCTCCGAAGAATCCGGCTGGAGCAACACCGACGACGGTGATGGGCACGCCCCTGACACGCACGATGCGTCCGATAACAGTCGGGATCGCGCGCGAGGCGGCCCTGCCAGTACGCATAACTCAGCACGGCGATCGCCGGCTCACCGGCCGGACGATCATCGCCGGCGCCGAAGGCGCGTCCCATGAACGCAGGCACGCCAAGCGTCGAGAAGTACGACGCCGATACCAGCGACACGCGGGTCTTCTCCGGCACGCCGCTGTCGATCGTTGCGTCCAGTTCCTCAATGGATCCGCTGGTGGCCAGCACATCCGAAAAGAGATCGGTTTCTTTACGGAAGGCCTGATAGAGCCCGTAATGACCGGCACTGGCGATGAAGAGCTCGTCAGGATTCTTGACCGGCAGCGACTTCAGCACGACGGCATCGAAGAGACTGAAGATCGCCGTCGTCGCGCCGATGCCGAGCGCGAGCGTGAGCACTGCGACGACTGTGAAGCCGGGATTCTTCAGCAGCGTGCGAAATGCGTAGCGAAAGTCCTGGAGCATGGATCCTCGGTAACGAAAAACCAATAGCGAAAAGCGAATAGAGATCTCTCTTGAAGCCTCTCAAAATGCCTGCCGCAGGTGACGCTGAGAATCCAGAGCGATTTCAGCTGGATAGCGTGTTGGGCCGTCCGGGCGCGGGATTAACGTCCCAAAGGCGGACGGGTGCAAACGTCGCGACGTGACGTTTCAGAAACTGCAACCGCACGGTTGACGCCGCAGCTATTCCTAACAAATATCGATTTCCAGATGGTACGCCGGTTGCGAAAGAGAAGCCCATGCTCGACCGGCAACGCGCCGAGAGTTTGGTGGGTGAGTCCGTGAGAGAAGTTGGCGTTCTCATGGTCGTGTTCGCCCCGCTCGAAGCTACCTTTTCAGACGTATCGGTCGCCACGGCCCGCGTGGCGGCGATGTTTCTCGTGGGCCTCCTGCTGATTGCCGGAGGTATAATTCTGGAGTCGAGGAAATAAATGGATTACACCACGCATTGGCTTTTAACGGCGTCAGGCGGTTTCTTACTGCTGGCCTGTGGATTCGCAAGCCGTTACCTCCGCACGCGCGGCTCGCGCACGCACTCGCGCTAGTCGAACCGCAACGCCTTCACTGGATCAATCAGCGTCGCGCGACGCGCCGGCAGCCACGCGGCGAGTGCGGCGAAGGCCAGGAACGCGACTGAGACAATCGACAGTGTGCCCAGGTCAAGCTCGCCAAAATCGCGAAGCCGACTCGAGAGCAGTTGCGACACGCCGATCGCGAACGCTGAACCCAGAACGACGCCGGCCAGACAGTGCCCCACCCCGTTTGCGAGCACGCTCATGCGAACCGCTCCGGTCGTCGCGCCCATCGCCATCCGGATGCCGATCTCACGTGTTCGCAGATGGACGAGATAGCTGACGACGGCGTACAGCCCCAGCACCGCGAGCACGAACGCCAGCCCGCCGAACCACGACAGCATCGTCATCACGAAGCGGCGATCGCGGATGTGAGCTTCGCGAATCTGGTCAAACGTGCGGATGTCGTACAACGGCACGTTCGGATCGATCCGCATGCCTGCTGCACGGGCCGCCGCAATGAGCTGAGCAGGATTGCCGTGCGTTTTCACGACGAACTGCAGCGGGCCGCCGGCCTGCCTCTGCGCGAACGGCACGTAAGCTGTTGCGTCCAGGCCGCCCGCCGGTCCGCCTGTCCTGACGTCGCGCACAACGCCGACAATGTCGACCCAACGGTGATCGAGCACTGCCCGTCTCCCGACAGCCTCCTCGGGACGCAGGCCGTACCTGAGGGCGAAGCTCTCACTGATCACGGCCACCTTCGGCGCGAAGAAGTGATCGCGCGGTGTGAACGCACGGCCGGCGAGGACATCGATGCCCATGATCGAGAGATATTCGGGGCTCGCCATGACGTGACTGCCGAGGTAGCCAGCTCTTTCCTCTGGCAGCGGCAGTCCGTCGAAGATAAGCTCCGCGTACCCTCGAAACTGCGATGCCCCCGGTACGCCCGTAGTAATACCTACTGATTGCACACCTGGAAGCGCGCGGAATGCCGGCCTCATAGCGCTGGAGAAACGGCAGCCTTCGTTCGGCCTGCGCTTCGTCATTCGGCCAATCCACACCAATAACGAGTACCTGGTCGGCGCGAACGCCCAGATCGGCGGCCATCAACGACGCCACTGTTCTGATAACGGTGACCGCGCCGGCGAGCAACACGAGCGCAAAAGCAATTTCGGCGACAGCCAGACCGCTTCGGAATCTCCTCCAGCCGGCGTCGGCCGTTGCCGCTGAGGCGCCGCGAAGCGCATCGGGCGCGGACCGTCCTCGTGCTGACCACATCGGGGCGGCGCTGAACAGTATCGCGGTCAACAACGAGAAGACGGCGGACGCCGCCATCGCCCGTCCGTCGAGAGCGATGTCGCCGGCGCCGTACATCCGGATGGGCACCCACGCGCGAATAGCGTCGAGTGTCCACAACGCGATCGGAATCGTGGCCGCGAACGCCATCGCTGACAGTAGAAGAGTTTCGGTAAGTATCTGCCCGGCAATGTCGCGCTCGGAAGCGCCAAGCGCGCGCCGGACCGCAAACTCCCGCTGTCGCGCCGACACGCGCGTGAGCAGAAGACTCGCAATGTTGCTGGATGCGACCAGGAGAACGATGAGAGCGCCGGCGGTCAGGAGCAGAATGATCGCCCGCATTTCGCCGACGAGCGTGTCTCTCAACGGAGTAACCTGCGGCGAAAAGCCGGCGGGGTACGGCCG
Organism: Vicinamibacterales bacterium; assembly: GCA_963730445.1. GTDB lineage: Bacteria > Acidobacteriota > Vicinamibacteria > Vicinamibacterales > JAMQPK01 > JAMQPK01. The sequence goes on from CAVSRX010000011.1 coordinate 103,827, forward strand.
TTTGGCGTGAGACTCAACCGCTTTTTTTATCTCGTCGAGCGCCTGGCGGAGCGTCACACCATACGACATCCTCGCGACAACGATGGGAAATGTCGGACCGGGCCCAGCGACCTCACCGCCCCATCCTGACGGCACCCACACTTCTGCGGCCAGCGGCATTTCGAACCCGCGCGGCATTACGCCGAGCACGACAAACGTTTCGCGATTGAGAACGATCTGGCTGCCGAGGATGTCCGTCGCGCTGTTGAAATGTATTTGCCAAAGCACGTGGCTGAGGACAGCCAGGTGACGGGACCCGCTCGTTACGTCATCGTTCGTGAAGGTCCTTCCGATTTGGGGAGCAACCTTCAGAACGTCGAAAATCTCCGGCGTCACAGCAGCGGCGCGCAACCGCCCCCCTCGGTACCCCGCCAGTGAGAGTTCGCCCATCACATACGCGCCGACAGCCTCGAGCGATGCGGTGCGCATGAACTCCGGCCATACCTCGAACCCGCGCCGGTTGAACCAGACGAACGACTGTGGATGAGATCCTGAAATCCGAACGACACGATCGGGATCGGGAATCGGCATCGGCTTCAGCAGCGCCGCATCGACGACGCTGAAGATCGCCGTATTCGCGCCAATACCAAGCGCGAGAACAAGAACGACGACAGCTGTGAATATGGGCGTCCTGACGAGGCTGCGCAGGGCGAAATGGAGGTCAGGCATGAGCAACAGCAAGGAAAAGCGAAAAACGAAAAGCGAATAAAGTTCGCCGCTTCGCGGCGGCATGCGCCGTGCACAAAACCGCGCCCATGATCGACCACCACGATCTCTGTGAACGGGCGTTCAGGTTCGCCTGCGATGTCTCGAAACTGTGTATCCGCCTGCAGGAACGGGGACCGGTTGTGAGGCGTCTCAGCATGAAGCTGCTGGACTCGGGGACGTCAATCGGCGCAAACATCGAGGAAGGGCGGGCGGGCCAGACAAAGCCCGATTTCATTGCGAAAAACTTTATTTCACTGAAAGAGTCGCGCGAAACGCGGTTCTGGATTCGGGTTATCGGTGCCACAGATCCCCCACTCCAAAAAGAACTGCAGCCCTTCCTTCAGGAAGCCAACGAGTTCATCGCCATGCTGACGACGTCGCTGAAGAACGCCCGATTATCTCAGTCTCGAGGTACGCAGAATTTGCAGTGAACATCGCCGCGATTTGTTGCCGAGATTCTTTCGCTCACGTTCTTCGATTCGTTCTCTATTCGTTTTTCGTTATTCGTTCTTCGTTACGAGTCTTTAGTAAACCCAATCTCCTGATTCAGCTTGTGCGCCGTGCTCTCGTCGACGATCTGTCCGTCGAAGAGATGAATCGTGCGGTCCGCGTGGCGCGCGTAGCGTGGATCGTGCGTCACCATGCAGAGCGTCGCGCCGGCGCGATGCAGCTCGCGCAGCAGCTCCATCACCGCTTCGCCGTTCTTGGAATCGAGGTTGCCCGTCGGCTCGTCCGCGAGCAGAATCGACGGCTCGCCCGCGACGGCGCGCGCGACCGCCACGCGCTGCTGCTGACCGCCCGAGAGCTGACTCGGATAGTGCTTCGCGCGATGCGCCATCCCGACGCGCTCGAGCGCGTCCTGCACGCGCTTGCGGCGCTCGGCCGACGGCATGCCTCGATACGTCAGCGGCAGCTCGACGTTGTCGAAGACCGTCAGGTCGCCGATGAGGTTGAAGTTCTGGAAGATGAACCCGATCTCGCGGTTGCGCGTGCGCGCCCGCTCGCGCATCGTGAGATTGGCGACGGGCTTGCCGTTCAGCCAGTACTCTCCGCCCGTCGGCGTGTCGAGCAGGCCGAAGATCGAGAGCAGCGTCGACTTGCCGCATCCCGACGGCCCGGCAATCGAGACGTACTCGCCGCGCACGATCTCCAGATGAATGCCGCCGAGCGCGTGGGTTTCCACTTCGTCGGTGTAGAACACTTTCTTCACGCCATCGAGCTTGATCAGATTTTGATCCATGAGTTCCTCATAGCTCGGCTAAAGCCGAGCCCTACCGAAGCCACCGAACCCCACGCGACCTACGCTACCCACGAACCCTACGCGCCCTTCGAACCCTACGCGACCATTCAAGGAGTTCCGCACGGCGGCGTGCCCGACAGATTCAACCGGTCGTAATCGGCCCACTGCGACATGTCGGTCAACACCACGCAGTCGCCGATGTTGAGACCCCGCACTACTTCAATCGTGTTCACCGAGCTGCGGCCGAGCTCGACGGGCGTGAGCGCGGCCGTCGAACGATCGGCCGACAGCTTGAACAGGCTCATCTTCGTCTGTTCCTGGCCGAACGCCGGCCGCCCCACGAACAGCACGTTGTCCAGCCGCTCGAGCTCGATCTCGCCATCGACGCTCATGTCGGGACGCGCACCGCGCGGCAGCGCGCCGTCCAGTGCGACGTCGACCGTCACCGTCCCGTTCCGCGCGGCCGGATCGATGCGCACGACCCGCCCCGGCACGCGGGAATTAGTGCCGTTGCGCGTGTCGACTTCGGCCTTCTGGCCGATGGCGACATCCTTCACCTGCGTTTCCGCCACCTGGAGCTGCGCCTTCAATCGCGTCGGATCGACGACGCGCGCGAGGTTCGTGCCCGGGCCGATGCGCTGCCCCACCTGCACCGGCACTTCCTGCAGCACGCCGGCAACGCCCGCGCGAATCTTCAGGCCCGTCGCCTCCGATCGCCTCAGCGCCGCCATCGTCTCGCGCCGTCGGACTTCGGATTGCTGCACGGAAAGCTTCACTGCCAGCGTGCTCTCGCTGTTGGCAAGCCGCTGCTCTTCCATCTTCTGCCGCGCCGCTGCCGTTTCGGCGAGCAGGCGCGAGCGGCGAAGCTGAATCGCGGAGATGAACCCGTTCTTCGCCATCTGCTCGTCGGCGTCGGCGTTCATCTTGGCCTGTGCCGCATCGGCCGCCACGCCCGCAGCGGCGGCCCGCTGCGCGAGCAGGTCGCGCGCGAGATCGGCCTTGAGCACTTCGTAGTTGTCCTTCGCGGTGCGCAGATCGAGATCGGCCGTCATGGCGGCCTGCTGCGTCTGCGGGTTGCTGAGCTCGACGAGAACGGTATCGGCCTCGACTGGAGTTCCGGGCAGCACGACCACGCGCTCGACGGTTCCGTCGGTCAGCGCGGTGATCCAGCGAATCTCATCGGGCACGAGCACGCCGGTGCCTCGCACGTTGCGCAACATGGTGCCGCGCTTCACCGGTTCAATCCACAAACCGCCGGCTTCCACAGTCGGCGCAGCAGGCTTGAGTCGCGCGAGGGCGACAGTGGTAATAAGGATCAACAGCGCGGCGGCGACACCCGCAATGATGCGGTTGCGCTTCCTGCGCTGGGCGACTTCAGGGGGTCTAGCAACGTCCATTTGTATCTACTTAGCTCAAGAATCCTGCCAGCCTGCGCACCCTGCAAACCAAGGGGTTTTCAGCCTCTATATAGGGATACCGTCCGCCGATGGGATTCCTGTCCCACCCCCGGACGGGGCGCCTCGTTTCGCTAAGACCAGCCGTACAGGCGCGCTGGATTCTCCGTGAGGATTAGACGACGCGTGGCCGCGTCTGGTACCCACACCGGCAAAAGATTCAGCACTTTTCCGTCGTCGGTCTGCACGTGGGGGGCAAGATCGGTGGGCTTGCGCCCGGCAACCGGCGCCGATCCGGGGTGTGGCCAGTTCGTGCCCCACAGAATGCGCTGCGGGTTGGCGGCCACCAACGCGCGCGCAAACGGCGCGACGTCGGCGAGGTCGCTTTGCGTCGACACGGAATCGGCGCTGCCGGAAATCTTCACGTACGCCTTTCCCGATTTCACGAGAATCACGAGCGCGCCAAAGCCGGGCTGATCGAGGCCGCGCGCCGCAACCGCGCCGCCAAAGTGATCGATCACGATCGGCACGGGCGATGCGAGCAGCTGCTGGCTCAGCGCGTCGATGACCGGCAGCTGCGTGTTGATCTGAATGTGCCAGCCGCGGTTGCGCACGCGCGCGACGGCGTTGTCGAATCGCTGCCGCGCCACCGCGGGATCGTTGATGCCGGCCGTCGCCAGATTCAGGCGGATGCCGCGAATTCCGGCTTTGCCCATCGCGTCGAGCTGGGCGTCGGTGGTCTTGTCGTCGATCACCGCGACGCCGCGCGCGCGGCTGCCGAGCTCGCGCATGCCGTCGAGGGTGCACGAGTTGTCGGTGCCGTACACGCTCGGCTGCACGATGACGACGCGCTGGAGGCGAAGCGACGACAGCAGCTGGCGAAGCTCGACGACCGACGCGGTTTCAGGTGTGTACGCGCGGCCGGCAAAGAACGGATATTTCTTCGGATCGCCGAACACGTGCACGTGACAATCGCATGCGCCTGGCGGAATGTCGAAGCTCACTTTCGTCAGCGGCTGCGGCGCGGCGGCAGATGCGGTGCGCGGCGATCCGAGCAGTCCAGCGACACCTGCGGCCACTCCACTCTTTGAGAACGTCGCGTCGTGTAAGCATGGGGGGAGTATAGAAAGGAAAGCGAAAGTCGAATAACGAAGTAACGAATAAAGAGTCGCTGCGGAACACGAAATGCTCTGACACGAGGTAATTCGGGATGGCGCAGGCGAGCACGGCCGCGGTATTCGCGATTTCCGCGGGCAGCCCGATATGAATGAGCAGGGACGTAATCGCGAGATTGGCCGCGAGCGACGCGGTCTTCGCCCCTTGATAGCGCCAGTAACGGCGAAGCCATTCGCGCATGCCGGCCGCAGGCCTGTCGCCCCACGTCCAGCGGCTGTGCCCCACGAAATTCTGGAGCGCCGCCAGTTCGAGCGCGACGGCGGTCGCGGCGAACGCCGGCCAGCCGAAGATGCCGGGTCAGCAGCGCGATCGCGCCAATCTGGACGACGAATCCGCCGAGCCCGACCGCGTTGAACACACCCCACCGCCGGAAATTGATCCGCACATTAACGTATGCGAATTGTGCGGGAAAACGGGGTCACCGGCGCGAGCTTGGGCGGACGGCTTCCGTGCCGCACGGCGCCGATGACGGGGACGTACTCGAGCTCCTGCGATGCGGCGGCGGCACGCAGCAGCAACCCGCCTCGGCTCATATCGCCGCGCCCGACGAACGTTGGGGGAAACACGAGGCGCGAGCCGAAAATCGCGCTGAGCACCTGGACGTATTTCTCCGACGCGATGCTGCCGAGCAGCACGAACTGCGCGCCGCCGCCCGTTTCGTGGTCGAGCGCTCGCGCGGTCTGCTCGAGCGGCGTGCGGTACGCGGGATTCTCGAGATCGATGTCCGCGTCTGCGAATCGGACGAGGACCTGCGACGTAATCGTGGTCTCGGCTGGAATCAGCCCCTGATCGGGCGTAATGACGAACGCGCGGCCGAACTTACGCGCGTATGTGATTTTGCCGCGGAAGTACAGGCCGCTCATGTGCGCGAACAGATCGCCGATGGGCACCCCTTCGCCGCGAAGCCGCGCGGCCACCGGGAAGGTCGCCTTCGGCGACAGCACCTGCTGAGCACGACGTCCGCGGCAGTTCGCGGGCGAGAGAAGAAACACGCGAGGCATCACTCTCCCGATTTTATCAGCGCCACGCTTCGCGGCCGCGCGGGCAGCATCGCGAGGCCGATGAGAAACAGCACCAGCGTCGCAAACGCGAGATAGCCGGCGACCGGATGGAGCGGCGGCTGCGTCAGCGTGCCGAGCGTCACACCTTCGAGCAGCGCGTACAGCACGCGCTTGAGCATGCCGTCGCCCGGATCGGAGATCGCGCCGAGCACGATGAACTTCAGGATGAACGCGGCGCCGACGATGACCGCCATGCTGCGCAGCACGGAAACACGATCGTGAGCGCCGGCCAGCGTGTTGACGAGCAGAACGAAGAGAAACACGTTGAACAGCAGGAACGGCAGCCCCGATTCGGGCGTCACAAGATTGAAGACCTGCGTCGCCGCGAAAAACGTGGAGAGAATCAGGGTGAGGCCGTTGAGGTTTTCCAGCGGCGTCCGCGATGCGTTCATCAGGCGCTCGGAGGCGAGCACGCGTCCGCGCACGAGCACGCCGAACAGCATCATGCCCAGGACGAGCGCAAACAGCGGCGGCGGCACGAACGTCAGACGATCGGCCACTCTCAGCCCGCCGAGCAGCGACACGGTGAGGAACAAGAGCGGCAGATAGATGGCTTCGGTTATGGCCTTCATTTGCGCTGCCTGAACACGCGCATCGGATTGAAGTCGGACGATTCGACACGAAGTCCCTCGGCCAGCTCCGCTCGCAGCTCGTCGGCGTTGCGCATGTGCAACTCAGGGTCTTCGACAATGAGACGGCCTCCAGGCGCCAGCGCGACGGCCTTGTCGGCGTGCGCGAGCCCCTTCTTGAACAGCTCGTTGTCCTGGTACACGCGACCCCAACCTGATCGATAGTACGAGTAGGCAATGTAGAACTGCGTGCGCGCGTCCTGTCCGGCCGGGTCGGCCCGCTCGAACGCCGCGCGCGCTGCGTCGTGCTGCTCACGCCGGAACAGCCCGAGCCCATCGTCGAATGCCTGTTGATTGATGCGGTAGGCGCCGACCGTGGCGGTGAGCCCGCCTGTGACTTCTGCGAAGGTTTGTGGCTGACGGACGTACAGCCAGACAATGAATGCCGCGTAGCATATCGCCAGGACGAGGCCAAGCACGCGAACAGACCGATCCTGCATCAACCATGAGCATGTCACGGGACACCGCTTCTCCGCCGCCGTTTTTGATTGGAGCCAATCTACCGTGGGTCCACTACGGCATCGACTTCGGCGCCAATGCCTGGCGGCCCGATGGCGGCATTGGGCAGCCGGAAGAGCGTGCGCAGCTGGAGGTGGTGTTCGCAGAGCTCGCGGCGTCTGGAGTGCGTATACGTGCGCTGGTTTCTCTTCTGCGACGGGCGCGCAGGTATTCGCTTCAGCCCAGGTGGCTACCCGCTTGGGCTCGACGACTTCGTGTTCAGGGATGTCGACGCGGCCCTCGAGATCGCGGGCCGGCACGGCATCAGAATCATGTTCGTGCTGCTCGATTTTCTCTGGTGCGATCCTGCAAGCACCACGCGCGGCGTGCAGATGGGCGGGCGCGCGCATGTGCTCGCCGACGCCGGAAAGCGCGACGCGCTTCTCGACCTGGCGCTTCGTCCGCTCGTCGAGCGGTACGGCGAGGAACCGACGATTCTCGCGTGGGACATCATCAACGAACCGGAGTGGATCAAGACCGTCGATGCCACTGAGCTTCACGCATGGCTCAGCGACAGCATCGCGTTGATCCACTCGGCGACCAGTCATCCGGCGACCATTGGCTCTGCCGGAGCGCGTTGGCGCGATCGATATGCCGGACTCGATCTCGATTTTTACCAGGTTCACTGGTACGACAGCTTGAAGCACCAGCCATCGCTGGAGACGCCGGTTTCTGAGCTCGGTTTCGATCGGCCTGTGCTGCTGGGCGAGTTTCCCACGCGCGGATCGAAGCGGACGCCCGACGACATCGTGAGCGCCGCACGCGCAGCGGGATATTCGGGCGCGTTTTACTGGTCGGTGCTGGCGAAGGATGAGTGTTCGGCCTAGCCCATTTCCTCGAGCGCCTTCACCCCCGTGCGCATGCCGTAGAGACACACCACAAGGCTCAGGACGATGGAGGCAGCAAAGCAGGCGGCAATGAAGGCGATCTCGCCGGGGCGGAACGGCCTGATGTGAATGCGCGACATGCGGAACAGAAATATCGAAGACGGCCAGCCGAGCAGCACGACCATCGAGATGATGTACGAGACGGCGGCAATCATGAACGCGACGCCGCCCGGCGATCCCGCCACCTGCGACGCGTTGTCTGCTGAAAATCTCGGGTAGCGCGCGCCCAGGCCGGTGGCGAGGCCGACGAGCGCGAAGCTCATGAATATGACGCCCACGGCGGTCACGACCTTCAGGAACGGATCGACAGCCAGGAATTCGTTCGCCACGATCGTGAGCGTCAGGCTCATCACCAGCAGCGGCACGAGCCCCGACCAGAACTTCGACCACAGAAAGTCGCGATAGGTGATCGGCGCGGTCCTGATGATCCAGAACGCGGCGCCTTCAGCCGAGACCGCCGGAAAGACGAATCGCGCAGCCACGGTGGCCATCACGAACGCGGCGAGCCCGAGGTTGAGGAACGCATAGACGTTCTTGATGAAGCCCGCCATGTACGGGATGCGTTCGAGATCGAGCACCTGGAAGTTGTAGAGGTACACGACGACGAGCGCGAGTAGCAGGAGCAGTTGCGACCATTGCGTCACGTCGCGCAGGAACACCTTCATGTCCTTGATCAGCAGATTCCTGCGCACGATCGAGATGGGCAGCGCCGCCACGATCGTGTCGAGAATGCGCCACTGCGCGAAGCGCGCCTTCCGCGCCTCCTGCGACTTGCTGAATCCCGAGAAATACCACCGCTCGCTGGCCGCGCTCAGCAGCACCGTGAACGCGCATGCGGTCGTCCAGAGCGCGCCCGCGTGCAGAAGATCGCGGCCGCCGGCGAGGCTGGCGAACAGCGTTTCTCCTGCCCAGAAGGACGGCAGCATCGGCGTAATCGGAGACTGCAGGGTCGCGAAGAAGCCCGTCACGTCCGGCAGCGACTCGACGCGCAACAGACGCTCCGGCTGAATGAAGCGCAGCAGCAGGACGATGCTGCCGGCGAAGACGAGGCCCATCAGCATGAGGATGTCGCGCGCGCGGCGCGCCGGAAACACGTTCACGAGCAGCAGCGTCGTGCCGGTGCCGGCGGCGACGGGAATGACGCAGAACGGCGCGACCGTCAGCAGCGCCGTCACGTAGAACATGCACGGTGCGCAGCGCGCGACGCCGACGCCGAGCAGGACCGGCAGCAGGAAGACCACGACCATCCACGACGACTGCATCACCGTTTTCGCGAAGCGCGCGAAGAACAGCCGGCGAACGGCCACGGGGGTCGCAAGCAGCAGCCGCAGATCTTCAGAGAGAAAGAATGTCGAGAGCGCGGTAACGACCCCGCTGAATGCCAGGAACGACAGGAAGGTCAGGAAGAGCCACGAGAGGCCGATGCGCAGCAGAAAGTCGCCAAGCTCGTCGTAGGCGTCGAGCTGTGTGGTAAGCCAGAAGGCGCCCCAGAACAGCGACGCGAACACGAGCAGGGCCACGCCGCCGAAAAACCACGCGCGCGCGAAATCGGCGCGCTCGCTTCGCCTGATGCGATTGCGCGACGACCAGTACGCCGGAAGGAGGAGATATGTAAATGGTTGCATAATGCGCCGGGTCTCCAAAGCAAGACCCGGCCTACGTACGTAGGGCGGGTCCTGTTCTTTGGACCCGCCTACACGATCTCGTCCAGCTCCTGTAATCCGCTTCCGCCTGTCAGCTTCAAAAACACCGGTGTGAGCTCTTCGTTCTCGCTGCCGGCCATCGCGCGCAGCTCGTCGACGGTGCCGCGGGCGATGATCTTTCCCTTCAGAATGATGCTGATGCGATCGCACATCTCCTGCGCCACCTCGAGCGTGTGCGTGCTCATGAGAATCGCGACCCCGTGCTCGCTCATGCGCTTGAAGACGCTCTTGATGAGCTTCGCGCCGCGCGGATCCAATCCAACCATCGGCTCGTCGACGAGCACCGCCTGCGGCCGATGCAGGAACGCTGCGCACATGACGAGCCGCTGCTTCATGCCGTGCGAGAAGCTCTCGACCAGCTCGTTCTCCCAGCGACCGAGCTCGAACAGGTCGAGCATCTCCCGCACGCGCTGGTCCAGGCCGTTGCCGTTCATGCCGTAGAGGCCGGCATGAAAGCGCAGAAATTCTCCTGCCGTCAGCTTCTCGTAGATGTAGGGCCTGTCGGGAATGAAGCCGAGCGATGCCTTCGCGGCTTCCGGATGCACCGCGAGATCGTGGCCGTTCACGATAATGCGCCCGGACGAGGGTTTGAGCAGTCCGGCAATCATCCTGATCGACGTGGTTTTCCCGGCGCCGTTCGGCCCGAGAAACCCGTGAATCTCTCCGGGATTCACGTCGAGGTCGAGACCATCGACGGCCGTGAACGAGCCGTACTGTTTCCGCAGATTCTGAATGGAGATCATTGGTGACCGCCCAGGAAGCACGGGAGGCACCACCGCGACTGACGCGGCGACGGCGGGAGTGCGATCGGCGCACCGGCCGAAGGCTCCACCCTTCCGACGAGCACCGCCGTGCTGTCGGTGACGACCTCGAGATCGATCATCGTGATCTTCACGCGGCCGATCAGCGGAATAATGGCCGCCTGCTTGTCGAGGCCGCCGCGCGCCAGCCGGAAGTGCGTGGCGTCGGCCGGGAACTGGTTGAACGTGGGATCGACCGGCAGCCAGAACCCACGCGTCGCGCTCTCGTCAATGTACACCTCCGGCCACGCGTGGTAGTAGAACGCGCCGCGAACGTAGACCAGACCTACAGCAATGCGCGCAGGTATCCCGACGGCCCTCGACATGGCGACGAAGAGCGCCGTGTGCTCGTTGCAGTCGCCGATGCGCGTCCGCAGCACCTCGCGCGCGGACGGCAGGCTGACCGTCGGTTTTTTCTGCACGGTTGAATTGACGAAGCGCGTCAGCGCTTCGGCGCGCGCGCGGGTGCCGACCGTCTTGCCCACCGCCTCTACTGCTGCGGCGCGAATGTCAGGATCGTCGCTCTCGATGAAGGGTTCGGCAGCCAGATACTGTGCGAGATCGGCGTCTGCCGGCCCGGCCACGAGCTTCTGCGCATCGATAATCTCGACGATGTTGCCGTCGATGCTTTGACCGACCCCCTGCAAATCGGGCGACGATAAATCCGCGCCTTCGACGCGCATGCGAAGACGCCGCACGTTCCGCGGATCATCGATCGGCGGAAGAGGCGGAGTACGCCGCTCTTTAATGGGAACGACCGCTGACGCCTCGAGCAGGTCCTGCCGGATTCGGCCGTCGATGGCGAGCGCCCTCGCCCGCTCCGGCGGCTCGCGCACGGTGATGAATCCCAGCGGGCTTTCTTCGCGAACGATCTCGCCTGTGTCGGTAATCCAGGCGGTAGTTTTCAACCCGCTGAACTCCATGTCGACGCGGAATGCGGGAATTGGCGTGCTCGCCGACCGCACGATTTCGCGCTCGCCTACTCTCACCGTGACTGGCGCATTACGCAGCGTCGCGGGATCGAACATGTTCCATTGATGGATCGCACCAGGTGTGAGGCCCTCGTCCGCGAGCCGACGTACGAGGTTGAGCGACAGCATTGGTCGCTCGGCGAGCCGGCGCACCTCGGTGCGTGTGCGTCCGCCGCTCGTAATCGAGATCTGCAGATCGAGATCACGCACAACCCCGGAGATCTTGATCGGTCCCGTTCCCGGGTCGAGCGAAAATTCGAACGACTGCAGCTCGAACGCGCGATTCACCCTCGCGGTCGTCCGCAGCGTGGTAATCGTGTGCGCGCCGAGCAGCGCCATCTGCAGCTGCCCGTCCTCCTGCAGCTCGAAGCCGGCTTCGTCACGCCCCTCACCACCGTCGATCGGAACGGTCTGGCTGACGGTGAACCCTAATTTTTCGCCGCGGTAGTAGACGCCGCGCCATTGCGCCGTCGAGCCGTAGCGCGCGAGGTCGGTCGCGAGATTTCCAGTGGCCTGAACGTAGGAGCGGTTCACGAGGACGGCCATCACGGCGATCCACGCGATGAGCATCAACACCGAAAGAGGCCGAGTGACTCGCCGCGATAAGGGTACAAACGTGATCATGGACCTGCTGTATCACTTATCGGCTGTACTACGGGCCGGCTTCATGACAGAATGTGCCGCATGTCGGACCCCGTGGATGAATCTTTTCTCGATCAATATCTCGAAACCGCGTCATCACAAGCGTCTTCGCTGGACAAATCGCGCCCGGTTCGTCAGGGGCTTCCGTCCGGATATCGCATGCGGCACGACGCACATTACGTAGACGAACTGGAGTCGCGCCGCCCGGCGCACGGCCGCACGCGACGGTGGCCCCGGCGCTGGCGTTTCCCACGAGCATTCCTGTGACGTTCGCGCTGCGCGACATGTCGCAGGAGCTCGAAGGCGTCGCATCGTGCTTCAACCTCGTCGCCGCGAAAGCGCGCCCGCTGCGCGAGCGCATGGGCTTGTCGCTCGCGCGCGTCGGCGTGGAGCGCAACATGCGGGCGTTTCAGGCGCTGCGCGTGCTGCTCGAGGATCCGCCGCCTGAGCCCGCAGCCACGTCGCTGACCAGCATCATCGGAGACACGGTCAAGAGCTTCGACGAGGAATTGCGCCTCACGGGCTTGCGCATTTCGCTCGACCTGCCCGACACGGTCATCCGCGTGACGGCTGACGCGCGAATGCTGTCGCTCGCGCTGCAAGCGTGCGTCGGCACGCTCGTGTCGCTGGTGGAGGCGTCGAATGCCGCGGACGTCATTCACGTCGCGGCGCGCTTGTCGGACGGCATCGCGTCGTGCGAGATGCGCCAGGATGCGTATCGGCTGTCTGCGGATCAGTTTTCGCGATTGACGGATCTCGAATGGTCGGAGCGGCCAGGAGGGATTCCTGCAGGTATCGGGCTCGCGGCCGCGGCTCGCATCGCGCAGGCGCACGGCGGCGGGCTGGATGCGCGGCGAACAGACTCGGGCGGCTGTGTGCTGATGCTGACGATTCGTGCCTGAAAAAATCAGACCAACAGCACTTCGACGCGGTGCGCGTGCACGCTCTCTTCGCACGGAGACCACGCGAACACGGTGAAGCGGCGATCTTGCGAGGCCACCAGCGCGATGGCATTGCGCTGGTCGTGGACAAACTGCGCCGCAGATAGATGCCGGGTGCCGCCAAGCTGCGCGGCGCTGACCACGGTCGGCACTCCCCCCTCGATCGGTTCGGTGACGGTAAGGGTTTCCACCGGCGCCGCACCGCGCCGGCGCTGAATTTTCGCGCCGAACGCGAGCAGTTCGTAATTCTCCGTGATGACCGCCGCGCCATCCACCGCGGTCAGCCCCGCAATCGCCGCCACGGTCTCGCGCAGCGCATCCCTCCACACTTCGGCCTGCCGTCCGGCTCCCGTTTCGCGCATCAGCGCCGCGAGCTCCCGAAATGGCGGCGACACGGCATACCGAATCGGGTGCACGATCGATTCGCGCCACGCGTCGCTGTCGGGCGGCACGATGAGAAGCGAGCCGCCGCGGCCGTGACTACGCATCGAGACGGCGATCTGCACGAGCACGTTGACCGAATCGACCCACGAGGCCGGCGAATCGAATCCGAGCAGCGACGTCACCAGATCGGGGCAATCCGGAAGGCTCGACGCGCTTTCGTCGACCACCTTAATCTGATCGCCTTCGAGCACTGCGACGTTGACGTACTTGCCCGACTGTTCGCCGCGGTGATGCTTGACGACGATCAGTCCGGGTTCGACGACTTCGAGTACGAAGCAGAAGGTTGGAATGTTGTGGGCCGTGCCCCAGATGCACAACTCACCGTTGGTCTCCCATACGCCCAGGTGGATGCCGGCATGTTCGACGATGGCCGCAACCTTGGTGAGCGCGGCGGGCGCGAGCGGCAGCGGCTGCGCGAGCATCATGGGATGCTCGGTGTGCTCGGGCGGCAGAAACGCCATCGAAATTTTGGGGACGTAGCCCTCCTCGCGCCGGAGGCTCGCCCAGAACGTCGCGTTGATCATTCGCTCGATCACATCGGGCGTCGGCAGCGCCGCAATCGGATCGCGTCCGCGCGAGCGAGCGGCTCCGAGATGTTTGGCGAAATGCGCGTGGACGGTCGGTGCGGCCAGCTTGGCGGTCGGATAACTCACTAACCATCAATGATAGTCCGGCTGTCCGCCGCCGCTCGCTCGAGCCTACCGAGCTCTGGCGAGACCCGCCGTAGCCTTGGCGAAGGCGGGAAGCCGGACACTACCGATGCGAAGGCGGCCGGACCTCACGGACCGGGCGGCGGCGCTTCGGGCGGCGCAGGCGGAGGAAGGGCGGGCGCAGGAATTTCACTGGCGGGCGCCTGCGGTGCCGCGGGTTCCGGTCTCGCCTCCGGAGGAGCGGTCGGCAGATCGGGGACGCGTCGCAGAGACACAGGCGGTTCCGGTGGCAGCGGCGCTGCGACTGGCGCGAGGTCTGGCGGTGCGGGCTCGACTCCAATCGATGCAAAGCCGTCGAAGGCGGCCTCCGCAAACGTCGGCTCGCGGTACGGCTCATACAGCGCCGCGTGCGCGGCGCACGTCTGCGTCGGCTCGGTGCCGCGAACAAAATAGTCGATGTAGACCATCGACTTGTGCGTCATCTCACCCGTCGTGCTGATTGACGCCGCATTGCGGCATCCTTCTCCAGGCAGGTGGCCCGACAGCCGGCAGACTTCGACCGACACCACATCGGGCGGCGGCTGGAACCACGCGGGCGCATCGTGGCTCGTCGCCGCTTTCATGAACCTCGCCCACATCGGCACCGCGAGGAAACCGGCGAACCCGTTTTTGATGATGGTCCGCGGCGTGTCGAAGCCCACCCAGACGCCCGCCACGAGGCTGGGCGTGAATCCGACGAACCACGCGTCGACGAAATCGTTCGTCGTGCCCGTCTTGCCCGCGGCCGGCAGCGAAAAGCCCAGCGCCCTCGCGCGATTCGCCGTCCCTGCATCGACGACATCGGCGAGCATCGTCGCCATCAGGAACGCCGTCGTGGCCGAGACCGCGCGCCGCGGATGCGCATCGTTCTGGAAGAGCGTGTTGCCGTCCTGATCTTCCACGCGCTTGATGAAGATGGGCTCGTGCACGATGCCGCCGTCCGCGAATGCCGCATAGGCGGCCGTCATCGACGCAAGGGTGACTTCCCCGGAGCCGAGCGCCAATGACGGCACGCTGGGCACGGTGCCGACACCGAGACCTTTGGCGTACGCCACGGCCCGCTCGATGCCCACGGTCTCGAGCATCCGCACCGCGGCGCGATTGCTCGACGTCCGCAGCGCCGTCCGCATGGTCATCGAGGCGGCTGTGGAATGTTCGTCTTCTGGCAGCCACGCGTCCTTGTATGTGTCGACGGGCTCATTCAATCGATCGATCACGCTCGCGGGCGAGTATCCATTCTCGATCGCCGCCGCATAGACGAACGGCTTGAAGGCCGACCCGGGCTGGCGCTTCGACTGCAGCGCGCGATTCAGGCCGACGCTCGCCGTGTCGCGGCCGCCCACGATCGCGCGCACTTCTCCAGTCGCCGGATCCAGTGCAATCAGCGAGGCCTGGAGCGGCTCGCTGTTGGTGGGGCCTGCCTCGCCGGCTTGTCCGCCGTAGCGCTCGCGCGAAGGCGGACGCGGCTTGCGAAGGCGGGATCCGCGCTTCGATCTCGCGCAGCGTGCTCACCACCGCGGCCTCGGCGGCCTTCTGCATGTCTGGGTCGATCGTCGTGTAGACGCGCAGGCGTTGCGTGTAGATGGCGTCTTTACCGAACCGCTCGATGAGCTGCCGCCTCAGGATTTCCTTGAAATGGAGACCGGTTGGATCTTCGCGTCGAAGGTCGTCGTGCAGCGCGACCGTTTCGGCAACGGCCGCATCGTGCTGGGCCTGGTCGATGAAGTCGTTCTCGCGCATCAGCTTCAACACCACGTTGCGCCGCTGCATGGCACGCTCGAGATTCGTGGTGGGGTTGGATGCAGACGGCGCCCTGATGATGCCCGCGAGCATCGCGGCCTCGGCCACGGTGAGATCGGAGGCCGGCTTGCCGAAATAGCCGCGCGCCGCCGCTTCTGCGCCGTAGAGCCCGTCGCCGAAATAGACCTTGTTCAGATAAATCTCGAGAATCTCGTCCTTGCTGTACAGCTTCTCGATTCGCTGCGCGAGAATCGCTTCGCGCAACTTGCGGCGAAGCGTCTTGTCGCGCGTGAGAAAGCTGACGCGCGCCAGCTGCTGCGTAATCGTGCTCGCGCCCTCGGCCGCTCGCCCTTGCCGGATGTCCTGCACGACGGCGCCGATGACGCGGATGCCGTCGATACCGTCGTGGTCGTAGAACCGGGCGTCTTCGACCGCGATCACCGCATGACGGAGATGCGGTGACATGCGCGCCAGCTCGACCTCGACGCGATACTGAGTTGGAATGGCGAAGATCTGCCGATCGTGCGCGTCGAACACCATCGTGCCTTCGGCCGTTTCCGCAAGCTCGCGCATTTGATCTTTGCTTGGAAGGCCCGCAATCACCTGGTACAGAAACCATCCCGACAGGACGCCGAGCACTATTGCAGAGGCGGCCAGCCCGCGAACGACGTTTGGGTATCTGGCAGCCATGTCGCGAGCGCTGTCCAGGCGCACCCTTGCCCTGTCGAGAGCGAGGGAGACTCTCGAGCCCTGGGGCGTAGTCGAATTGGGCACTTCAGAGGGATCGTCAGCCACATAAAGACAGGGAGCAATGGACGTACCAGAGGTGTCTAATGTGCCTATGAAGATGCGCCTTTATCTCTTCCTCAGCCTGGTCATTCTGATGTTCGTAGGGGCGTCCCGCACGCGCAGTAGGCTCACCACCCTTCCCGTGAAGTTCGTCGTCAACACCCACAAACAATACGGCCACTGGGAAGGGTTCGCGTATCTTGCGCCGCTCAACATCGCACAGGCTGAGGCCGAGTTGAGCGGAACGAAGAAAGTGCCGAGGCCGTGATCAGCGCGTTTGCCTACCTCCGAAACCGGTGGGAGCACCTGCCGGATGCGTGACACTATTCCTTTTTCGTTATTCGTTTGTCCTTACTAAGTTCTTCCTTCAACAGCGTCAGCACATCACGGTGTGCGAAGACCGCGTCGGGGTGTTCCTGCAGCACGGTGTCGTAGCGGCGCTCGTAGATGTTGCCTTCGGCGTTCGGCGACGTCAGCGCCTTTACCTGCGAGACCACCGCATCGACATCGTTGCGCATCGGCGGTGCTTTTTCGCCGAGCAACTCGTCGATGCGGACGATGAGCTGCGAAATCGGGCGGAGCCAGGCGAACTGCGAATCGTTGAGCAGCGCGTTCAACAGATCGTTGCTCGACTGCCGGCCGTGGATGCGTTCGTATCCGGCGCGCTCCCAGTCCAACAGCGTTTTGTGGAGGCGTAGAAGCGCCCGGCGAAGATCGCCGAGCAGTTTTTCCGCCTGCTGCACTTCCGAGACATCGTGATCGGTCATAGGCGTCTCATCTCCCATTATGCATAATGTTGTTCTACATGACCGTCCCCGGCCTGCAACAGGCCATTTCCCAATACTGGGGCTATACGACATTTCGTCCGCTGCAACGAGAGGCGATGGACGCGGTGCTCGCCGGCCGCGATTCGATCGTCGTCTTGCCGACAGGCGGCGGAAAATCACTCTGCTTTCAGGCTCCGGCCGTCGTGCACTCTGGCATCGCGGTCGTCGTCTCGCCGCTGATCTCGCTGATGAAGGACCAGGTCGACACGCTCGTCGGCAACGGCGTGCCGGCCGCGCTGTTCAACAGCTCCCTCACGTCGACGCAGAAATCCGAAGTCATGGCCGGGCTGCGTCAGGGGCGGTACAAGCTGCTCTACGTCTCGCCCGAGCGGCTGGTCGGCGAGGGCTCAGACTCGTTTCTGTCGATGCTGTCGTCCATCGACGTCAGCTTCGTCGCGGTGGACGAAGCGCACTGCATCAGCCAGTGGGGGCATGACTTCCGGCCCGAGTATCGCCAGCTCGGGCGGCTGCGTCAGCTCCTCCCCGGCGTCAGCCTGCACGCCTACACGGCGACCGCGACGGCGCGCGTGCGGCGCGACATCGCGACGCAGCTCGGCCTCGACAATCCGATCGAGTTCGTCGGCTCGTTCGACCGCCCCAACCTGATTTATCGCGCGCTGCCGCGCGCGGCGCTGAAAAAGCAGCTGATCGACGTGCTCGCACGCCATCGCCGCGAGGCGGGCATCGTGTACTGCACGTCGCGCCGCGAAGTGGATGCGCTTGCGGTGTGGCTGAGCGAGATCGGCCATCCCGCGCTTCCCTATCATGCCGGCCTCTCGGACGCCGAGCGCAGCCGCCATCAGGATGCGTTCCTCAGCGAGCGAGCCGACATCATCGTCGCGACCGTGGCCTTCGGGATGGGCATCGATCGCTCTGACGTGCGGTTCGTCGTGCATGCGGGAGCACCGCGATCGCTCGAGCACTATCAGCAGGAATCGGGCCGCGCGGGTCGTGACGGGCTCGAGGCCGAATGCCTGCTGATTTACTCGCCGGCCGACTTCATGAAATGGCGGGCCATGCTCGAGCAGAACGGCGAGCTCAACGACGCCAGCCGCACGCTGCTTCGCCAGATGGAGCGGTACGCGTCGGGCGTCGGCTGCCGCCACCGGCATCTGTCTGAGTATTTCGGCGATCGATTCGAGAAGGATGGATGCGGCGGCTGCGACTACTGCCTC
Source organism: Vicinamibacterales bacterium (assembly GCA_963730445.1). Lineage (GTDB taxonomy): Bacteria > Acidobacteriota > Vicinamibacteria > Vicinamibacterales > JAMQPK01 > JAMQPK01. The sequence goes on from CAVSRX010000011.1 coordinate 122,180, forward strand.
AATGAACTGGAACCTGCGACCGAGCCTGTCGTGCTCGCCCGCAAGATCCTCTCGTGCGTCGCGCGGGTCGGTCAGCGCTTCGGCGCCACGCATGTCGCGAGCGTGCTGCGCGGACAGGCGAGCGAACAGGTCGTCGGACGAGGCCACGATCGCCTCAGCACGTTCGGCCTGCTCCCCAATGCCTCGAATGCAGAGGTGCGCGGCTACATCGAACAGCTCATCGGCGCGGAGCTGCTGCAGCAATCCGACGGCGTGTACCCGGTTGTCGCGCTCACACAGAAGGGGCTCGAGCTGCTGAAGGATCCCGCCCGCGTGCCGGGCCTCGCGCTCGCCAGGCAGCGTGCGCCGCAAAAGGGCGCGCCGCGCGCACAATCGCGCGTCGAGGCCGAATCGTGGCAGAACGTCGATCGCGATCTCTTCGAGCGCCTGCGCTCTGTACGCCTCGAAATCGCGCGATCGCGCGGCGTTCCGCCATACGTCATCTTCCACGACGCGACGCTGCGCGAAATGGCGCGCCTGCGTCCCACTTCGATCGACGCCCTGCTGGAAGTGAAAGGCGTCGGCGCCCGCAAGGCCGACGATCTCGGCGGCGTATTCCTCGACGCGATCCGCGCGCACGCCTAGCCCATGCCTCTCGTCTCGCTCGATCACATCAAGATGGCATACGGCCATCTCCCGCTCCTGGACGATGCGAGCCTGTTGATCGAGGCTGGCGAGCGCGTGTGCGTCATCGGCCGCAACGGCACCGGCAAGTCGACGCTGCTGCAAATCATCGGCGGCGAGGTCATTCCAGATGCGGGCACTGTGTGGCGCCAGCCGGCTCTGCGTATCGCGCGCCTCGAACAGGACGTCCCACTCTCGACGGATCGCCCGGTGCGAGAGGTCGTGGCCGACGGATTCTAAGATCACGCCCATGTCGAGACGTGGCATGTCGACATCAGCGTCGACATGGTGATCGATCGCCTGGATCTCCCTGGCGACGCCATCGTTTCGACTCTGTCCGGCGGATGGCGCCGGCGCGTGCTGCTTGCGCGCGCGCTCGTGGCGCAGCCCGAACTGCTGCTGCTCGACGAACCAACGAATCATCTCGACATCGAGGCGATGACGTGGCTCGAGTCATTTCTCGCAGATTATCGCGGCGCCGTCATCTTCGTCACGCACGACCGTGCCTTCCTGCAGCGCGTTGCCACGCGCATCGTCGAGCTCGATCGCGGGCGGCTCACATCATGGCCAGGCGATTACGAGACGTTCCTCGACAAAAAGGAAGCATGGCTCGCCAACGAGCAGATCGCGCACGAAAAGTTCGACAAGAAGCTCGCGCAGGAAGAGGCCTGGCTGCGCCAGGGCATCAAGGCGAGGCGCACGCGCGACGAAGGGCGTGTGAAGGCGCTGATGGCCATGCGGAGAGAGCGCGCGGAACGGCGCGGGCAAATCGGCCAGGTCCAGCTGCAGGCCGACTCGGCTGAACGATCGGGCCAGATGGTGTTCGAAGCGAAAGGCGTCAGCAAATCATTCGGAGATCGTGCCGTCGTGCGCGACGCATCGTTCCGCGTGATACGGCGCGATCGCATCGGCTTGATAGGGCCGAACGGATCGGGCAAGACCACGCTGCTGCGAATGCTGATGGGCGAGCTCGATCCCGACTCTGGCGAGGTGCGGCGCGGCACGAACGTACAGATCGCCTACTACGACCAGCAGCGCGAACAGCTCGACCCAGAGCGCACGGTGTTCGATACGGTGGGCGACGGCAACGATACGGTGACCGTGAATGGTGAAACGCGGCACGTACACGGGTACCTGCGCGATTTTCTGTTTCCGCCCGAGCGCGCACATTCGCCCGTCAAGGCACTCTCCGGCGGAGAACGCAACCGGTTGCTGCTCGCACGGCTGCTCACGCGCCCGATGAACGTGCTCATCCTCGACGAGCCGACCAACGATCTCGACATCGAAACGCTCGAGCTGCTCGAGTCGTACCTCGTCGACTGGCCAGGCACGCTGCTGCTCGTAAGCCACGACCGCGCCTTCATCGACCACGTCGTCACCAGCACACTCGTCTTCGAAAACGACGGCAAGGTGCAGGAGTACGTGGGCGGCTACGAAGATTGGCTGAGACAGCGGGCCGTGGCGCAGGTGCCGATCGCGAATCGAGAATCTGCCGCCGCCCCGGCAGGGCCCGACTTAAGTCGAGCTGCCATCAACGAAGAAGAAACTGTCCTTCAAGGAAAAGCGCGAGATGGAGGACTTGCCAAAACGTATCGAGCGGATGGAAGCCGAACAGGAAGAGCTGCAGGTGAGAATCGCGTCACCGGAGTTTTACAAGGAGCCCCCCGACGCCATCGCGCGCGCGCTCGCGCGCATCGACGAGTTGAAAGGCTCCCTGCATGACGCGTACGCCCGCTGGGACGAGCTGGATGCTCGCAGCTAGTAGCTAGTAGCTCGTAGCCGGTAGCCAGTAGCAAACGCTTTTGCTACAAGCTACTGGCTACTAGCTACCAGCTAAAACGGGTACCTTGCGGCGGCGCGGCGGCGCCGTGCGCGCACCGGTTGATTTTCGCGCCGGTGGTTTGCCGGCCGTCGGTGCTTTCCGCGTGCGGCGCGTTTTTGCCGGCGCGGGCTGCTCGTCGATCTCGATCACCTCGGCGACGGGTGGTTCTGAAAGGTCCGCCTGAAGGCGGACACTACCGGAGTCCGATTCCGATTCGAATTCAGATCGCGATTCGCTCGGCCGATAATTCGACCGGTTCTGCCTCGTAGACATTGCCGTCCACTTCGCCCTGTTGTTCCTGCAGCACACTTGCGGTCACGATCGGTGCCGTTTGCAGCGCAGAGCCTGGGAACACGCGAATCTGTCCGCGCCGATCGCGCTCGAGCCTGAAGATCCCCTCGCGCTGACACACGCGCAGGAACTCCATCACCGTCGCAAAACCCCACTTGCGCTCGTCGAACGTCTGATCGACGGCGCGGATGAACTGCTTGAGCTGGCGCACGTACATCGGCCAGCGCGGCTGCTGCGTCGCGCGATTGAAGATGTCACGCGTCGATTCGAGCATCTGCTGCACCTGCTCGGGATCCGCAACAGGCGCCTGGGTCCCCGACGCGGCCGCCGTGTTGGGGTGGCCTGGCGCTGGTGCCGACGTAGCCGCTGACGCTCCTACGGGAGGCGCCGCTGCTGCGTTCGACGCCGTCGCTGTCGGCGCGGCGGCCGACACGTCCCCGGGCTCGGCACCATCCAGCGCGTCGACGGCGTCCACCATCATGCTGCGGCCCGAATGCCGGAGCGTGACGAGCCCGGTCTTCGCAACCTTCTCGATGAAGTCGCGGAACGTGCTGACGCCGTAGTCGCGCTCGGAAAACGTCGAATCCAGCTGCAGCAGCGTGCTCTTCAGCAGGCCGAGCTGCGGCGACACCTCGCGATCGGTCAGCACCTTGAGCGCCCGCTTCACGAGCGGGATCGCCTTCGCGACGTCCGCAGGCGCAGCCGTGGCACCGCCGCCGTTCTCGCGGCGCGGTCCGGGTCCGGCCGCAACGACCGGCTTGCGGCTGACGATGAGGTTCTCGTAGGCGATGAACTCGTGACAGTTCTTCTGCATCACCTGGCTCGTGAACTGCCGCCCGCCGACGACGAACACTTTCTTGTCGTACTGCTTCAGCTTCTCGACAAGCGTGATGAAGTCGCTGTCGCCGCCCACGATGACGAACGCGTTGATGTGATCGTGGGTAAATGCCATCTCGAGCGCGTCGAGCGCCAGATTGATGTCGGCGCCGTTCTTGTCGCCGCCAGGTGTCAGGTTCCGCTGCACCATGCGGATGGCATGATGCGACATCATCCGTCCGTAGTCGCCGGCCCGCTTCCAGTCGCCGTAGGCCACCTTGGTGACCACTTCGCCCCGTTCCTTGATACCGTCCAGAATCGCTGCAATGTCGAACTGTGTATGCAGCGTTGTCTTTACACCGATCTCGATGTTGTCGAAATCGATGAAGACCGCAATCTTCAGTCGTTGGTCGATCAAATTGTCTTCTCCCTGCGCACGTTAACTTTCTTTCCTCGAATTTTTGTCGCCTTCAGCGCCGCGATAATCCGATCGGCAAGCGCATCCGGCACTTCTACTAACGAAAACTTGTCTGCAATCTCGATGGCGCCGAGCAAGCGCGAAGGCACATCAGCCTCGCCCGTAATCGCTCCGACCAGGTCGCCGGGGCGGATGCCCTCGTTGCGCCCTGCGCCGACGAACAACCGTACGCGATCGCGATCGCCATCGCCATCGCCATTGCGATCGCGCACCCGCTTCTGGAAATTCCATCCCGCTTCACGAGGCGTCCTGGTGCCTGTCCCTCGCGAGCGCTTTTCTGCGGGCGCTCGAACGCTGTCATGCGCTTGCCCGCCGTCGGACCGGCAGGCGCGAAGGCGGGGATCTCGCGCTCTTCGTTCCCGCCGAGCGCATCGTGCGCCATCTTCACCGCCGCCGCGGCGATATCCATGGGGTCGAACTCATCCGACAGCGATTCGACCACGACGCGAACGTCGTCGAAATCGGCGGCCACGAGCCGCTCGCGGAGCGACGCCCGCGTCAGCTCGAGACGCTTGGCGCGAAGATCGGCAACCGTCGGCACCTTGCCGATATCCAGCTTCGATTTCGTGAATCCCTCGATGCTGCGCAGGTGCCGCTGCTCGCGCGGCTCGGCCAGCGTGATGGCCGTCCCGCCCCTGCCCATCCGCCCCGTGCGTCCGATGCGATGGAGGTACACCTCTGGCGATGCGGGCACGTCGTAATTCACCACGTGCGAGATGTGCTCGATGTCGAGGCCGCGGGCGGCCACGTCGGTCGCGATCAGCAGGTTCGCCTTCTGCGTCCGGAACAGGCCCATCACGCGGTCGCGTTGCTTCTGCATCCATGCCGCCGTGCAGCGCCTCGGCGCGATGGCCGTGCGCGTTGCACGTCTCGACGAGCGACTCCACTTCGAGCCGTGTGCGGCAGAAGACCAGCGTGGCGACCGGATCTTCCATGTCGAGGATCCGCTCGAGCGTCGCCGCCTTCTGGGCACGCCCGACGACATACGCCACCTGGCGGACTCGCGGCATCTTGCCGGCCGCCGCTTTCTCGCGCGCGATCGTGATGCGCACGGGATCCTTCAGGTGTCGCGCCGCGATCGACAGAATGCGCGCCGGCATCGTCGCCGAGAAGAGCGCCGTCTGTCGCGTCGCCGGGGTGGCTTCGAGAATCGCGTCGAGATCCTCGGCGAACCCCATGTCGAGCATTTCGTCCGCTTCGTCGAGGACGAGCACGCGAAGCGTATCGAGCTTGAGCGTGCCCCTCCGGATGTGATCGAGCGCTCGACCCGGCGTCGCCACGACGATCTGCGCGCCGCGCTCCAGCTCGCGAATCTGTCCGTGCATCGGCGCTCCGCCGTACACCGGCAGCACCGACAGGCGCACGCCTTTCGAGTACTTGTGCACGGCCTCGGCCACCTGCATCGCCAGCTCGCGCGTCGGCACGAGAATCAATCCCGCGGTCTGACGCGTGTGGCGTTTTTCCTCGCTGATGCGCTGCAACATCGGCAACGCGAAGGCGGCCGTCTTTCCGGTGCCGGTGGCGGCCTGGCCGAGCAGATCCCTTCCGGCGATTAACAGCGGAATCGTTTCGCGCTGGACCGGCGTCGGTTCTTCATAGCCCAGTGCGGCCAACACATCTGTAAGTTCGGGTGGCAGTCCAAGGGACGAAAAGCTTACGGGGGCGACGGCTGTACTCATCTGAGGAAAAGCACTACTTGCTAAACACTTAAGTTTACTCCCTCGGTACGGGAATTGCCTATTAATCCCTGCTGAGGGGACTTTCATGGCACAAACACTGATCCGATTCGATACACCCGTCACCTATCGCGACGGCCGTCAATACCGGGTACAAGCCTGCGGTCGTGAACGTGAGAATGGGCAGTGGGAAGCATGGTTGGAGTTCGAAGACCTCGAAACCGGCGAGGTGCTGCGGTCGCAGCGAGAGACGACGCAGCCCAATCGAAAGGATGCCGCCTATTGGGCCACAGGCCTCACCCCGGTGTATCTGGAAGGTGCGCTCGATCGCATTCTCAATCCGCCGAAGTTCAAAGAGCCTGAATCGGTTCGGCCTCCGGTTTTCGATGAGCCTGCACCTCATCCGCGCCGCGCACGGGTGGTGTCCAATCGCGAGCCGATTCTGGACCCCTTCTCCGTGTACGACAAGAATCCGGGTCTGCTGGCGCAGGAACTGACAGCGCTGCGTGGCTGGCACCTCAGGCAGATCATCAGAGATTTCAATCTTGTCAACGAGAACGACGTCGCCCTCGAGGCGCTCACCGAGCAAGAGCTCGGGTCGCTCATCATGCAACGCGTGCGAGAGCTACATCCGTAAGCGGCTGTTATGGCGTCGATCGTGCGCAAGGTGATCGACCATGCGCACAATCTCGCCCGGCTCGACCGGCTTGGCCAGATGCATCTGAAACCCCGCCGCCAGTGCCCGCGTGCGCTCCTCATCATGGGCGTGCGCAGTAATAGCAGCGGCTGGAATTGACGAGATGTAAGTGCCTTCAGAGCGAATCTGCCGAATCAACGAATAGCCATCGCCGCCGGGCATCGCGATGTCGGCGAGCAACACGTCGATATCATCCCGCTGAAGAATCGTAATGGCATCGCGCGAGTTCGCGGCGAGCGTGATCTGCGCGCCGCGATCTTCGAGCGCGCGGCCGATCAGCTCCCGCGCATCTTCCTCATCGTCGACGACGAGCACTCGCACGCCGTCAAGGCGCGGCTCCGTGGCAGCTGTCTCGTCTGCCGCGCCGGCGGCTTTGCCGGCGTGATCGTTGATCGGCAGCGTCACGATGAAGGCCGTGCCCTGACCGCTGCCGGCGCTCTCCGCTCGTATCGAGCCGCTGTGCGCGTCAACGAGCTGCTTGGCGATGGACAGCCCAAGACCGAGCCCAGTGTGATTGCGCGTGCTGGTCGCATCGCCTTGACGGAACCGATCGAAGACGTGCGGGAGAAAGTCCGGCGAGATGCCGATGCCATTGTCGGCGACCCGAATCTCGAGGTTTCGACCCGTCGTTCGCGCCGACACGCTGATGTGGCCGCCCGCGGGGGTGAACTTCAGCGAGTTCCCAAGAAGATTCACGAAGACCTGCTCCAGCCGTCTTACGTCGCCCAGAAGCGTGGCCTCGGGAATGCCACCCAGCTGAATCTCGATCTGATTGCTCGCCGCCAGAGGAATGACCGATTCCACGATGCCGCGCAGGAATGCTCTCGCGTCGATCGGCTCGAGATCCAGACGCGGTCCTCCCGCCGGCAATCCGTCCGAAATCGAGCAAATCGTCGACGAGCTTCGCCTGTCGCGACGCGTTTCGGTGGATGGCTTCGACCGCCTGAGGGACGACGCTCTCATCGACAGACCCCATGCGCAGCATCGACGCCCATCCAAGGATCGCGTTCAACGGCGTGCGGAGCTCGTGCGAGACGGTCGACACGAACTCGTCCTTCACCTTGTTCGCGGCTTCCGCTTCCGCGCGGGCACGCTCGGCCTGCTCGTAGAGGCGCGCCCGATCGAGGGCCTGCGTGCAGTGCTGTGCGACCGAGATGAGCAGCGCCCGATATTCGTCGTCGAAATTCACAGGCGCGCTGAAATGGAATTCGAGCACTCCAAGCGGTACGCCTTTGACGAGGAGCGGCAGCGCCGCTGCCGATGCAAATCCTTTGTCGGCGGCAAGCGTCGCAGAGTTCCAGTACTTTTCCTGTGAGTCGGCGAGCGAGCCGGCAAAGACCGGCGTCCGGCTGTTCAGCGCATCGGTCGCGCACAGTCCCGGCTCGAACCCGCCGCTGTCGCGTTCGAGCAGTTTCAGATCTCCTTCGCTGGCGCCGACGACGATCGGCGCCTGCTCGACGATGGCGCGGGTGACGGCGTCGATGCTGGCTGCTTCCGAGAGGCCTGCGGTAAGCGCGTGAAGCCTCGTTGTCCGGGTCGCGAGCGCGCGATACCGTGTCTCGCTCGCGCGAAGCGCGATCTCCGTCTTCTGGCGCTCCACCAGCTCGACGTCCGCCCGCTCTTTGAGGCTCTCGGCATCGACACGAGCACGCTCCACCGACTCGTACCACCACATGCGATGCAGTGTCTGCGCGGTGCGCGAGCACAGCATGTGAATGTACTCGTGGTCGTCGGTCGAGAATTCCCGAGGCGTGTCGAAGTCGACCTGAAGAAAACCGATAATCTGCCGCTCGATGGCAATCGGGAGAACCAGGCTCGCCTCGTGGTGGCGCCACGGACCGGCGCCCGACCATTTCTGGTACTCGGCAGGCAGGCTCGCCGCGGATCTGATCACGACCGGCGTCAGTCGCCGCAGCGATTCGCTGAACGGAGAATCCTCGCCCCACTCATCGATCTGCCACGTCTGGCCCTCGCCCAATCGGTATCCGACGCTGGAGGCAGCCGTGAGGTAACGGCGATCATCGCTCAACAGGAAAAAGACACCGGCGGCGGCACGCAGCCAATGCAGCGGTTCGTGAATGGCCGTGTCCATCGCCTCGGTCGAGGTACGGACGTGACCCAACGCCGCCGTTGATTGTGCGAGGCGATGGGACTGGACGGCCGCGCGCTCGGCTGCCACGCGCGCGGATCGCTCACGCCCGATCGTTCGCCATACCCGCAACGCGAGTACCGAGATGGCGACGAGGACGGCGACTGCCGACCAGAGCCATGCGTCGGGAAGCATTCACATCCTTCCATTGCGGGCCGTAATCTGGGGGGAGAGGCCAGTATACAAGAGTCGGGAGTCGGGGAGTCGAGAGAGTCGGGGAGTCGAGGGAGAGTCGGAAGAGTCGAGGGAGAGTCGGAAGAGTCGAGGAGAGTCGGAAGAGTCGACTAGAGTCGTAGGAACTGGCGGACGCGTGTCAAAAATGTATGTCGCGCCTCGGTCGTCGAGACCGCTGAGGCGTGGGTTTCACGGTGACGATCGAGCTCTTCACGCCTCGCGGCGGTCACGCTCGTGACATGCTCGAGCACTGACGGATTTGTCATCACGACCGTGCGAAAGCCTTCGGCGTCGATTTCGAGCACGTCGCAATCGATCGCAGCGGTCACCGTGGCCGTTCGCGCTTCGCCGGTCAGCAGCGACATCTCGCCGAACACATCGCCGCCGCGAAGCCGGGCGACCTCTCCGTCGGTGCCGGCGAGCGTCACCGACGCCTCGCCGCGAAGGATCACAAACATCGATCTGCCGCTCTGGCCCTGGCGAACAATCGCTTCTCTCGCGGCGTACTGCACAGCCCTCGCCACCGCGAGCAGCGCCGCGCGTTCTTCGGCGGCCGAGCGCCGAAAACAATGCGACCTTCGCGAAGGCGTCGGCGCTGACGGTGCTGCGCACCGGCAACACGCCTCCCTCTTCAGCCGACATCTCCACTTGAATCGGGTACGGAATGGTGATGTTGTTGCGTTTGAACGCGTAGTAAATCAACGAGCGCACGAGATCCGTTCGCGCGCTCGTCTGCCTCGAAATCGCTCACCCAGAAGTGCACGCGGTAGACAATCGACGAATGGCCGAAGTCGACTATCAGGACCTCAGCCGCGCGTTCCTGTAAATTTCCGGCGCGTTATGCAGCGCCTCGCGAATGACCGCCTTCACGACGTTCGGCGGCGACTTCGTAGCTCGCGCCGACTTCAATCTGCAGCCGGACAGCGATCGCGTCGGCTGGCAATAGTTGACGATGGTGTCCTTTGCCAGTGTGCTGTTCGGCACGACGACGAAGTTGCCGGCCTTGGTCCGCACCTTCGTCGCGCGCCAGGTAATCTCGCTGACGACCCCGTCCTTGCCGCCGATCGTCACCCAGTCGCCGACGCGGAACGGCTTTTCGATCTGAATCGCCAGACCGGCGAAGAAGTTTCCCAGCGTGTCCTGCAGCGCAAGACCGATGACCACGGCGCCGACCGCCGTCGTCGCCAGCACGCGATCGCGGAGGATGAGCGTCGCGACGAGCGCGAACAGCGCCATGACGAGCGTGTCCTGAACGATGTTGGGAAAACGATCGGGGATGCGATCGACCTGCCACGGGTTGATCGCGAGCGCGACGAGGAGGTTGATGACGCCGAAGGTGATCAACAGCGGGTTGATCAACCTCAGGGTTTCTAACGTTTGTCTCGTGTCTTCTGAAAATGGCAGCCAGTGGAGCGCGCTCGCCGCCAGCGTGTAGACGGCGAACAGGATGGCAGAGAGAAACAGCCGGCCGCGGATGTGTCTGTTGACCGTCGCCTGGCGCAAGCCAAGCGACGTCACCAGAAGCGCAATACCGGATGATGAATACGGACGGAATACGGCACGCGGAGCTAGGCGATCCCCTTCCGGAATGCCGCCACGTCAGCCGGAGAGATCGCAACCTTCACCGGGTTCGGATTGTCTCCGCCTTTCGCGAGACGATCGGCACCGAGTCCTCGAGCACCGCCTGAAGCCGCGACCTGCTGCTCGTTCTTGCCGCCGGTCACGCTCTTCGTCAAGCCGCTGAGGCCAAATCCTCTTTTCTTTTCTTCCGCCTTCTTCTCCTCAGGCTTGGCGGTTTCTTTTCCGCCGCCCGTCAGACCCGCCGAACCTTCGACAACAGTCGCAATCTTCGTCAGATCGGTCGGCTGATATTTGATCGTCGACGTGTAACGTGCTGCCACCACGGCGCCCGGCTTCGACGCGGCGAGCTGCTTGACCTTGCCGATGCGCTCTGTGGTTTCGGGATGCGAGGCGAACAGGCCGTTCTTCTCCGCCTGCCCTTTGTTGCGCTCCGACAGCCGCGTCAGGAAGTCGGACAGGCCGGTACCCGCGTAGCCGGCCTTCTGCACGAGGATGATGCCTTCTTTGTCTGCGTCGAGCTCGTCGCCGCGATCGAACGAGTTCTCGAGCACCATGCTGTAGGCGCGATTCGCGAGCGCGTCGAGGAACCCGGTGCGGTCCTTCATGGTCTCACTGGTGCCGATCTGCACGCCCTTGCTCTTCCGGATCGCGTTCACGGTGTGCTTCTGCGCCACGTGGGCGATCTCATGCCCCATCACGCCGGCCAGCTCGGCTTCGGTTTTGATGAGCGCGAGCGCACCGCGCGTAATGTGTACGAACCCGCCAGGCGCCGCAAACGCGTTGACGCCGTCGGTATCGAGCACGATGAACGTCCACGGCAATTTCGGTCGCGTCGTCTGCTCGGTCAGCATCGTGCCGACAAGCGTGACGTATTTGTGAACGGCCGCATCCTGCACGACGCCGAAACGCTGGCGAATCTTGACGCTGACATCGCCGCCGAGCTTGACCTCTTCCTCTTCGGTGATGTTCATGTCATCGAATTGCTGCTTGCGCTCCTGGGCCTGCTGCACGCGTCGCCCGATACCGCCGAGCTGCGCGAACGCCGGAGTGCTGACCGCGAGAATCGCGAGGATGATGATCGACAGTCTCATGCCTGGTTCTCCTTGACCTCGAAAATGGCCACAGGTTTGGTCTTCCCCTTGACGACGACGTCGCCGAGCGGCCGGAACAGGTATCGGCCCGGCAGGGCATCGCGGGTGGCCTCGGAGATGATAATCCGAGTCCCGTACTCCTTATTGAGAGATTCGAGACGGGCCCCCAGGTTCACCGAGTCGCCGATGACGGTGTAGCTCATGATCGCTTCGGACCCGATATTTCCCGCAATCATGGGCCCTGTGCTGATGCCAATGCCGATGTCGAGCGCCGGCCGCCCCTCGGCCGTCCACTTGGCATTCAGCAGGTTCAACTCGCGAATCATCTCCAACGCCGCGTCGACCGCGTGCTCGGCGTGCCTCGGATCGTCGAGCGGCGCGCCGAACAGCGCCATCACCATGTCTCCGACGAACTTGTCGAGCGTCCCCTTGTGCGCGAACACGATCTCGACCATGCGCGTGAAGTACTCGTTGAGAATCGCGACGATTTCTTCTGGCTGGCCCTTTTCTGAGACGGTCGTGAAGCCGCGAATGTCCGAGAAGAGCACCGTCATCTGCCGCCGCTGCCCGCCGAGCCGCGCGAGATCGGGATTCGCGACCAGTTGCTCGTACACATCCTTCGACACGTACTGGCCGAACAGCCGCTTCATCTTCCGCTTCTCGCGCCCTTCAAAGAAGTACTGATAGCCAACGCCGCCGAACAACGCCAGCGACGACGCGAGTGCCGGCTGCGTGATGTTGATCCAGTTGCCTCCGGCAAACTGTCGTGTCGCGATGAAGACGAACGCGGCGACGACCGCGGCGAATACGGCGGCCGCCCACCAGGCCGGAAGCAACGTGGCGATCACACCGACGACAAGCGCGAGCGCAACGACGAGGGCCATTCGCACGCGGCGCGACTCCGGCCGCATGACGCGATTCGACAGGAAATCGTCGGCGACGGATGCGTGAACCTGAATGCCAGGCATCATTCCGCCCGCGAACGGCGTTTCGAACGCGTCGAACAGACCGGAAGCGCCCATGCCGACAAACACGATCTTGTCGCGGAAGACCGAGGATCGACGTCTGGCTTCTTCCCGGCCAGCGAGCTGCTCTTCCGAGAACAGCAAGATCAAAAAATGAGTAATGCGGATACGGCCGCCGCTTCAGATCGGGAAGGAACGCCGGGCCCGCGAAAATTGATGAGTCCCCACAGAAATCTCGTGACGCCGTCTTCGGTGTTCATCTTCCGCGTTTCCAGCGGCAATATTCGGTCTCCAGCGTTCAGCGAATGCGCCTTCGACGCGCACGTCGGACAGGTCCGATACCCGACACGCGCAACGCCGCCGACAAACCCAGCGACGGCATGGCATGGTCGCCGGTTCTGCACAAAGGGACGACGTGCCGCAGCGGTCCGTCAGGATCGAGGCTAAAGAAATTGTGGCCGAGCGCTGTTGCCGACGCTGCGACAATGGGCCGGCCGGGCGGAAATATCACACGTCGCTCGAGGACACCTGGGGACGTCAGGCGATATCCCTGATCGGGCAGCACGCTGTTCTCGCGTGGCCTCGCCGACGAATGTCGCGTCGGCGAGCAGGATGACGTTCCCGGCTTTTTTGATCGTATCTGCGAGCGCCTTGTCCGACTCCGCGGCCCGACCATGTGTCGCCGCCATAGGGGAATCCAACGCGTAAGTCCTCGTCGGCGAACAGAACGTCATACACAATGAGCTTCGGCTTGCCGCGATTGAGATAGTCGATGAGGCTGGCGTGCACGACACGGGGCCATGGCCATCGGCCCGCGTGCTGCTGCAGATTTCGCAGGGAGTACTCGTCGATCTCGACAAGCGCGATGTCCTTGCGTGCGGTGGAGGGATCGGCGGTTCGCGAGAGACGCCAGTCGTAGGTCTTCAGCTCGACGGTGTAAAGCGCCTCAAGGTTCGTCAGCGCCACCACGATAACGGCGGCGCATGCTCCGATCAGTAACCCAGCGGCCGCTTTTCGCATGCTTCGGCCGTCATGGTAGCGCAAATTCCTCGTCGGCCACCTCGTCCAGCACGCGGTTGGACGCCAGGCGATACGTTCCCCGTTCGGGCATCGTCGCGTAGCCTTCTGCAACCAATGCAAGGTTGCCGCGTCCGGCTTCCGGGCGTGAGAGGCCCGTCACGCGCGCCAGCTCGCCGGGAATCGTCATCCCGGCGCCCGCGAGAAAGCAGCGCGCAATTTCTTTCACGGAGATGTCGCGCTTCGCTCGCCGGACCAACGCATCGGGAAACCGCCCGACGGCCAGCTCCCAGATGTAGGTGAATTTCGGCACGTACACGGCCGCGCTCGGCACCACGATCATCGCGGCCTGCAACTCGTCCATCGCTTTCGTAAAAGTCGCGCGGTCTTTCACGCCGGCTTCCGCACGCAGATCCGACGTGGCCAACTCCCATTCCCTGCGGAGCACTTTCAGAATGGCCTGCGCGGGTTTGCTGAGTGTCCGTTTCTCGTCCGCGCGTTTCATGCCCCAGATGGCGTGAAAATACGGAATCATGCGCGGCGCCAGGAACATCGTTTTGCCGCGCGACAGCTTGGCATAGTAGACGTGGCCGCGCTCGATGAGCTCATCCTTCAACTGCCATGTGAGGGAGGTTTCGGGATCTTTCTGCACATTGCGCGGCAACACCGCATCGCGCCGCCCACAAACGGCTACGTACAGCGATGGACCAGGCCGGCGGGAATCGGTGAAGCCAGCGGCAAAACCGACGTCCTCGATGAATCGTTCCGCGTCGTAGGCGGTCTCGACCTGCCGCGTTGCCTCACGGCACCAGCGCTCGTCTCGGTGGTCTTCGATGTCGTCTGGAATTTCGGGTTTCGATCTCACGGCCGCCAGCGATCTCTATTCGTTTTTCGTTCTTCGCTTTTCGTTACCGGCCCGGCGTGAACAGGCTCAGGTCAATCGCATCCGCCATGGCTTTGTACCCGGCGTCGCTCGGATGCAGGTGATCGCACGAATCGTAGGCGGCCAGCAGCTTCTTCGGATCGCTCGGATCGCGCGTCGCCTTGTCGAAGTCGACGACGCCGTCATATGCCTTGCCGGTTCGAATCCACTCGTTCAGCGCCTGACGCTTCGCTTCGCCAACTTCCGTGTAATAACCTGCGCCCCAGAAGGGAGTGAGCGTCGCACCGAAAATCTTCACGCCGTTCGCGTGGGCGCGGGTAATCAACTGCTTGTGCGCGGCGATCAGGTCCTCGGCTGTCGGCGTGGAATTCTGCCGCGCGTTCCCGATGTCATTGATCCCTTCCATGACGATGATGTGCGTCACACCGGGATGGCTCAGCGCATCGATCTCGAAGCGCGCCAGCGCGTTGATGCCGGAGCCGTAGGTGCCTTCGCTGAGCACGCGATTACCGCCGATGCCCGCATTCAGAATGCCCATCTTCACCGGCGCCGGCGATGCGAGCAGCCGCCTTGCAAGCACATCGGGCCAGCGATTGTTCGTGTCTGGCGTCGATGCCGCGCCATCGGTGATCGAATCGCCGAAGGTCACGATCGCGCCAGACGAATCGGTCGCGTCGACTTCTACGCGCGACAGCAGAAACCAGCTGCGGACGGTCGACACGGTCGGCAGCTTCGACGCGCCGGCGTGATTGCCCGTCTCCGAAACGTAGTTGGTCTGGAACGACGAGCCGTGCATCGTCAGGGACGCCGGAGTATTGGTGGTGCCGGGCAGATAGAGATCGATCGCCAGGTCAGCCAGGGGCGTCACGGCCAGAGCCACGGGATCGCTGTAAACGATCCCCATCGCCGGAATGGTGACGGATGGGCGGCCGCTGAACGCAAGCGCACGTCCGCCCGATGCCTGGATCGCATCGTCTTTGTCGCGCAACGCGATGTGCGCCGCACCAATTGTGAGTGGCGCTGTGCCGAACGCATTGCTCAAAACGACTCGCACCCTCGAGCCGCCCACGCTCGCGCGCGCAATCTGGCGCAACGTTTGATTCGTGAAGTGCGTAAACGGCTGAGGTCCGAACGTCGTGCCGGCCGGCAGGTTGCGCCGGCGGATTGGCCGGCGCCGCCGGAGCGGGACACGCATTGCGCATGAACGGAGCAGGCGCAGGGAGACCCGTAGGAGGCGGCGGCATCTGCGGACGACCGACGAGCGCGGTGGCCCACGTTCCCACCCAACGCTCAGTTGACTGCGCATGCGACCCTGGCTCGAACGCCGCGATCGCCAGAACGGCAACAACAATTCGCGTAGTGTTCTTGAACATATTTGCTCGTCGTGATCTCTATTCGTTTTTCCTTTTGCGTTTTTCGTTACACGAGAAACGAGTCCCCTTCTTTGGCCGCGCCGGTGTGCGGGAACACCGCCCGGGCCGCCGTTTCGAGCTGCGCCATCTCGGTATCGGGCCTGCCAGGCTTGTGATGAAACAGGTATAAGGAACGCGCGCCACATTCCGCGGCAAACCGTGCGCACTGTCCCCAGTCGCTGTGGCCCCAACCCGCGTGATGGGGCATTTCCTCCGGGGTGAAGTGCGAATCGAGAATAACAGCGCCGGCGCCCGACGCAAAGCGCTTCAGCGCGGCATCGATTGCCGGATTGCCGAACTCGTGGTCCGTTGCGTACACGAAATCACCTTGGGCTCCCTTGATGCGGTACGCGAAGCATCCGCCGGGATGATTGAGCGGCTGGATCGATACGTCGAATCCGTTGATCGTGCTGTCGCGCGGCTGCGAGCATCCGGATGACGGGTCGCGACGGCAGCCTGTCGTACGGCACGGGAAAAAATGGCGCCTCGAACATCGTTTCGATGTCGGTGAACTGACGGCCGAGTGCAGGCGCCCACACGGTGACGGAAACGCCGGGGCGGTACATCGGCGCGAAAAACGGCAGCCCCTGCACATGGTCCCAGTGATAGTGCGTCAGCACGATCGGAATGTTCGCGACGTCGTCCAGCGTCGCCCCGACGCCGACGATGCCCGAGCCGGCGTCGAGGATGAGGCGGCGGCCGCTCGCCTCGTCGACGATCTCGACGCACGGCGTATTGCATCCGTGTCCGATGGAGCCGGGAGTGGCCCACGACACCGAGCCGCGCACTCCCCAGAAACGCACGCGCATGTGCACGGAGCTTATTACGTGCCCGCCTGGGCTACAATCCGCGGTCGACGTACTACACGTCGGCCCGTCAGTTCCTCGCTGGATACGTTTTGCTGAAGCCGTTCCGCGCGTTCGTGACGGTGAACGACCCATCCTGATTCGCGGAGACCTTGATCCAGTACGCCGGCGTGTGTGGAGGAACGCCACCGCCACGGCCGCCGCCAGCGCCGCGTCCGCCGCCGCGTCGCCGCGCCCGGCTGAGGTGGCGGCGCGGTGAGAATCGTCGCAAGGGCCGCGTTGTCTTCGATGTTCGCGATGAACACGCCAGGGGCGTTGTGCTCGACGCCGGCCGGAGCCGACCAGTGCAGCTGCCAGATATCTTCGAGGCCCGGCGCGGTCTCCAGCACTCGGAAGGCTTCAGCGGACCCGCCTTTGCGAATGCCGTTGTTCACAATCGCCACGCGACTCCGCAGCGGGTGCACCTGGACTTCCGATCCCGAGAGATTGGAGCCGTGGTGCGTGGTGAGGTACAGATCGATTGTGCCAATCCGATTGGTCGGACACATCAGGTCGAACTCGCGGTCCCACAGCAGATCGCCGAAATCGATCGTCCGGAATCTCCCGAATGTGATGACGCTGCTAACCGAGTAGCCGTTTTCAGGATCGCCCGTCGTGTTCTTGGGTTGAAAGGTTGCGCACGCGGGGTTCGGTGTTCCTGCGCCCGGCGCACCTTTGATCGGCGTCTTGATCGGCTGCATTGCCGACATGACGACCAGCCAGTCGACGCCGGCGAATGGAATCTTGTCGCCCGCCTTCAGCACGGTGTGCTTCGCGTTCGCATGAAGCTCCGCGTACGCCTTCTGAAATCCCGGCACCTGTTCGCGATCGGGCTCGGCCGTTGCGCCGTGGTCGTAGAAGTGTTTGATCGGAATCGCGGACGCCAGTGTCGTCACATTGCCGATGTGATCGACGTGATAATGCGTCGCAACCAAATGGTCGATCTGCGTCAGCCCCGCGGCCTTCACGGCTTCCATGATGCGGCCCGAGTCGCGTTCGCCGGGAAAGCCGGTATCGACCAGCAGCGATTCTCCCGAAGGCGAGACGAACAACGTGGCCTGCCCACCTTCGACGTCGATGTAGTAGATGTCGAGTGTTTTCGTTGGACGCGTCTGAACTTGCGCCGTCGGCGCAGAGGTCGCAAGGGCGAGCGCGAGAACCGTCAAGAGAGCAAACCGAACACGCATGGTCGTACTTATACCGCAAAGCGCCGCGCGGCGTCTTCGTTCCAGCTCACGCCGCTGCCGGCCGCGTCGCTGACGATCGCGACGCCATCTGTCACTTGCAGCGGATTGGCCATGACGGGGTTCCACCAATCGGCGTACTCGAGCCAGTGTGCAGTGGGCGTGCAGCAGAGAAGCTGCGCGCTGATCTCCGGCCACAGGTGGCTCGAAACGCGAACGCCTTTCGCGTGGGCCAGCGCGGCAGCTCTCATCCAGCCGGTGACGCCGCCAATCTTCATGACGTCAGGCATCACGTTGTCTGATGCACCGGCGTCCAACGCATGTTGGAGGTCTTGCACGCCCCACCAGTTCTCACCGCACTGAATGGGCGTTCGCGCTTCGCGCGCGATCATGGCGTGCCCGGCGTAATCGTGCGCGAGGGTCGGCTCTTCCACCCATGTGAGCCCTTCCTCGTCCAGAACACGCAGCCGTTCGACGGCTTCCGCCGGAGTGAGGCACTGGTTGTAATCAACCATGATGGTCATGTCGTCACCAGCGGCTTTCCGCATGGCCCGGATCACGGCGACATCCTGCTGCACCGTCGGGTATCCGATCTTCGCTTTGACTCCCCTGATCCCGCGGTTCGCCCACCGCTCGGCTTGCTCCGCACAGCCATCCACGCCGTCGTAACCAATGCCGGCGTATACCGGAATCTTCTTCGCGACTCCTCCGAGCAGCGTCACGAGCGAAACTGAGTGAAGGCGGGCCATGGCATCCCACAACGCCATATCAATCGCCGCCATCGCCATGCCCACCAGTCCCTGCGTGCCCAACAGACGAAATCTCTTCGCAAGTTTCTGTTCCACTTCACCTGGTGCGAGGATGTCGCCCTTGATCAAGGGCTCCAGATTCTGAATCAGCTCCGCCGTTGGCTTGAGCGCCGCCGTGGTGTAGGTGAAGACCACGCTATGGCCGACGGTGCCGTCATCAGCCGTCACGTCGGTCAACACGAGCGGCGATTCGGTGATGATGCCGCTTGCGGTCCGGTGCGGCTCGGTCATGGGCACGCGCACGGCTCTCACCGTAGAGGCTCTGGATCTTCGGCATCGACATACGGCTCCCGTCACAAAAACAAACAGGAGATCAGGAGAATAGGAGAAATCTCTTGAAAAAGAATTCTCCTAGCCTCCTATCCTCCTGTTAAGAATTTCTTGCGTTCGCTCCGCTACCCCGCATGGTGAATCTCGTGCGCCGCCCTCAGTCCCGACTCAATCGCCCCTTGAATCCAGGCATGCGCCAGCGAGGCGTGCTCACCGGCGAAGTGAATGCGCCCCTCGGGCGCGACGATCTGGTCGTGAAGGAGGCTCTGCTGGCCTGGATCAAACAGCGCGAACGCGCCGCCGGCGAACTCGTCGTCATGCCACATCTTCGACGTGCCCACTTCGAACTCCGTCCTGATCTGCGGATGAATCTCTGCCATGTCGTCGAGCGCCTGCGTAATGCGATCGGCGGGTGAAAGCGACCCCCACCGCTGCGCATCCTCCGACCATGTGTAGCTGGCGAGCATGACGCCGCGCCCCGTTTCGCGGCTGTGATCGGGATAGAAGACGACGCGGATCGGTAAGTCGGTCATCGTCCCGCCGCCAAAAATCCCGTCGTCCTCCTCCCAGAACCGGCGGCGGCACTGGAACAGAATCTTCGCCGACGCGTCGTAGTGCAACTGGCGGATGGCCTTTTGCTTCGCGCGCGCGAAGGGTTTCAGGATCTCGACATGGCGCAGGACCGTGAAGGGAACGGTGATGATCGCGTAGTCGGCCGATACCTGAGCCCGTCCGGCGGCTGTTTCGAAATGGACCGTGACCGATTCTGCCGACTGGTCGATGGCCGTCATCTTCGCGCCGAAGCGGATATGGCTGCGCAGTTCGGGCAGGAACGCACGCGGCAGATGGTCCATGCCGCCGTCGACTTCGACCATGTTCGTGTAGTAGTTGCCGGCTTCCTCGCGGAACAGTTCCAGGAACGACGCGTTCATCAGCGCTTCCTGATCCGCCAGCAGCCCGAACATTTCAATCGCGGCTTCCGACCAGTTGCTGGCCTCCAGGAATTCGCGCGTGCAGTAACGATCGTATTGCGCGACGATATCGGGCCAGGCAGCGCTGCCCCGCTCCTCGAGCATCTTCACGATCGGTTTCAGGCAGCCCTCCCACAATTGCGCCGCCGTCTTGCCGCGTTCGTGCGGAGCCACATCGAATCCCAACGTATCCGGGTTCGCGTTCGCGTCGCCGATCCGCACACGTTTGCCGTGAAAATAGTAGTAAGCGTTCTGGTTGCCCATCGTGAATGGCGAGACCTTGACGTTGAGTTTGTCGATGTAGCCCATCGTCAGGTCATGCGCTTTGGGAATGCGCATCGCGCCGGCCTCTGCATAGAGTCCGTCGCTGAACGGCTCGCGCAAGGTGCAGACGCGCCCGCCCACCCGCTGTTGCGCCTCGAGCACGATCGGCTCGTGCCCGGCGCGCCGCAATTCGTAGGCCGCCGTCAACCCGGCCATGCCCGCACCGATGATGACGACTTTTTTCCTCGGCGAGACCGTGTGTGGCAGCCCAGAGCGGATGATGGACAGATAGTCGATCGAGTGGCCAGCAGACATCACGCGTGGTACAGCGTCCTTTGAAACGGCGCCTTCATCACCGCCGTGGCAGCTGTATTCATGGCGCAAATCCTAGCAGATACTTAGGTCATGGGCGACGGGCGCATCGTGTATTCCACAGGCGTCGGCAAGGTCTGCCCGGGGTGCGGCTGGCCGGTGAAAGACTGCAAATGCAGCAGTAAACGCGGCGTCGACCAGTCGGTCCCGGGGCGCATCGTCGCAAAGCTGCGCATGGAAAAGAAAGGGCGCGGCGGCAAAACCGTCACCGTCGTCTACGATCTCCCGCAGAACGAGGCCTTTTTAAAGGAGCTCGCGCAGGAGCTGAAACGCACCTGCGGTACTGGCGGCGCGGTCGCCGAAAACACCATCGAGCTGCAGGGTGACCTGCGAGATCGGGTGCGGGAATACCTGGTCAAAAAGGGTTGGCAGGTCAAAGGGTAGAATCCTCTCAATGGCATCGCTCATCGAAGCAATCGATATCAAACGGAAGATGTTTTTCGAGTTCGAGGGGGCGCCGTACCACGCCCTCGACGTCGAGGTGTCCCGGCCCACCGCACGAGGCGGCCAGACGCTCGTCCGCATCAAGATGCGCAACCTGGTGACCCGCGCAGTCTTTGACAAGACTTTCAAAGCCGGCGAGAAATTCGGCGAGCCCGACCTCGTCATGGTGGACGCGGCCTATCTCTACGCCGACAGCGGTGGGCTGAACTTCATGGATCAGGAAACGTACGACACGCTGACGCTGCGGCCCGAGCTGCTCGGCGACGATCGCCTCCTGCTCGTCGACAATCTGATCGTGCAGGTGCAGAAGTACAATGGCAATCCGATTGGTGTGCAGTTTCCGCCGCACGTCGAGATGGCTGTGCGCGAGACCGAAGAAGGCGTGCGCGGCAACACGGCGAGCGGCAGCGTGACGAAGGCCGCGACCCTTGAATCGGGCCTCGAGATTCAGGTCCCTCTGTTCATCAAGCAGGGGGAAAAGGTGCGAGTGCATACCGAAACGAAAGAGTTCGCAGGGCGCGCGTGACCGATCTCCAGCACGACCTCGCTTCGCTCCGGCTCGAACGGGAACCCGACTCGCGCGCCAGCCGCCGCTGGATTGGATGGGTCGTGCTCGCCGTCCTCGTCATCGCCGCCGGCGCGGGTGTGTGGTGGTGGCTCTCTCGCGAGCGGCCTATCGAAGTCGAAATCGCGACCGTGTCGTCGCGGCAGGCGGGAGCGCAGGCCTCAGTTCTCAACGCCACCGGCTATGTCACCGCCCGCCGCCGGGCAACGGTCTCGTCGAAAATTACCGGCAAGGTCGTGCAGGTGAACATCGAGGAAGGCATGGCGGTGCGCGAAGGCCAGGTGCTCGCGCGGCTGGACGATGAGACGCAGCGCGCATCAGTAGCGTTGGCCGAGGCGCAGGCCGAAGCCGCGCGCAGGAACGTCAACGAAAGCGAGGTGCGCCTCAACGAGGCGCGTGTCAACCTCGCGCGCCTCACGAAGCTCGTCGGCGTCGGCTACTCAACGGCTGCCGAGGTCGACGCCGCCCGCGCGGCCGCCGACTCGCTCGAAGCGCGCATCCAGGCGGCTCGCGAACAGGTGCGGGTCGCCGAGCGCCAGGTCGCGCTCGAGCGCACAAACCTCGACAGCACGATCATCCGCGCGCCCTTCGCGGGCGTCGTCATTTCGAAGGATGCGCAGCCCGGCGAGATGGTCTCGCCGGTCTCGGCCGGCGGCGGTTTCACGCGCACGGGCATCGGCACGATCGTCGACATGCGATCGCTCGAGATCGAAGTCGACGTCAACGAGAGCTATATCAATCGCGTCAAACCGGAACAGGCGGTCACGGCAGTGCTCGACGCGTATCCTGACTTCCAGATTCCCGCGCGCGTCATCACCACGATTCCGTCCGCCGACCGGCAAAAGGCGACGGTGCTGGTGCGCATCGGCTTTATGGAGCTCGATCCGCGCATTCTTCCGGACATGGGCGTCAAGGTGACGTTCCTGCGCGACAGCGAAGACGCCGCGCCTGCCGCGCGGCCGGTGACGCTCGTGCCGAAGGGCGCGATCAAGACCGATGGCAAGCAGTCGTACGTCTTCGTGGTCGTGAACGATCGGGTCGATCGCCGGGCGATTACCACGGGCGGGGCCGACGGCGACCGCGTGGAAGTGATTGGCGGACTCAACGCCGGCGAGCGGGTCGTCGTATCCCCGCCGGCGGAACTTTCGGCCGGTGCGCTCGTAGTGACGCGATAACGGTCCGGCTAAAGCCGGACACTACCTACAAACGAACAACTATGCCAATCGAAAACGAACTCGTTCGCGTCAAGGACGTTCACAAACATTTCACGCGCGGCAGCGAGCGCATCGACGTGCTCAAGGGCGTGAACCTGGAAATCCCGAAGGGTGATTTCCTGGCGCTGATGGGACCGTCTGGGTCCGGAAAAACGACGCTGCTCAACCTGATTGGCGGCCTCGACACGCCGACGGGAGGCGCGATCGAAGTGAATGGCGTGCCGGTGAGCACCCTCAGCGGCAGCAGGCTGTCGAAGTGGCGCGCGCAGAACATCGGGTTCGTGTTTCAGCTCTACAACCTGCTCCCCGTGCTGACGGCCGAGAAAAACGTCGAACTGCCGCTGCTGCTCACCACTCTCGCGAAGTCGGAGCGGAAGAAGCGCGCCGGCATCGCGCTGAAGGTGGTGGGCCTGGCCGATCGCGCGAAGCACTATCCGCGTCAGCTGTCGGGCGGCCAGGAGCAGCGCGTCGGCATCGCCCGCGCGATCGTCACCGACCCCACGCTGCTCTTGTGCGACGAGCCGACGGGCGACCTCGATCGCAAAGCCGGCGACGAGATCCTCGACCTGCTGCAGTCGCTCAACCGCGATCACGGCAAGACCATCGTCATGGTGACGCACGATCCCCGCGCGGCCGAGCGCGCACTGCGCACGATCCATCTGGAAAAAGGTGTGTTGACGAGGGACCAGGCATGAAGTTTCTTCCGCTCGTCTGGAAAAACATCTGGCGCAGGAAGTTCCGGACCATCTTCACACTGCTGTCGATCTTCATCGCGTTCGTGCTCTTCGGCATCCTGATGACGATTCGGCACTCGTTCACCTTCGGCGTGGAGATTGCCGGCGCGGACAGGCTGGTCCTGATCCACAAGGTCAGCCTCATCATGCCGCTGCCGGTGTCGTATAAAGCGCGCCTGCAGCAGATCAAAGGCGTCGAGCTCGCCTCACACCAGAGCTGGTTCGGCGGCATCTACCAGGACCCATCGAATTTCTTTGCGAACATGGCGGTCGAGCCGGAAGAGTTCCTGAAGATCTATCCCGAGTTCGTCGTGACGCCCGAGCATGCCGAAGCGTGGCGCAACGATCGCCAGGGGGCCATCGTCGGCGTCGACTCGATGAGGCGATTCGGCTGGAAAGTTGGCGACAAGGTACCGCTGACCGCACCGATCTGGCTGCCGAAGGGCGGCGGCACCACATGGGAATTCAACATCGTGGGCGTCTACGACGGCGGCGACGCCGTGGATAAGACGCAGATGTTCTTCCGGTACGACTACCTCGATGAAAATCGGGCTCAGGGCCAGGGGCTGGTCGGATGGTACGTCGTCAAGATTTCAGATCCGGAGCAGGCCGTCGATCTGAGCCACACGTTCGACGAGATGTTCGCGAATTCGTCAGCCGAGACGAAGACGACCACGGAAAAAGGATTCGTCGAGGGGTTCGCGAAGCAGATCGGCGACATCAGCAGCATCATGATCGCGATCGCGTCGACCGTGCTGTTCATGTTCGGACTTGTTGCGGCCAGCACGATGGCGCAATCGGTGCGCGAGCGCACGAGCGAGCTGGCCGTGCTGAAGACGCTGGGGTTCTCCGGCGCCGCAATCCTGAGTCTTGTTCTTGCCGAGTCGCTCTTCATCGCCTTCACCGGCGGGCTGCTCGGTCTGGGCGTCGCGTGGCTCATCGTCCAGCTTGGCGACCCGACCGGCGGCATGCTGCCGATTTTCGCGCTGCCTCCGCGCTCGATGGTCATCGGGATCGGGTTGATGGTGTTGATGGGCGTACTCGCCGGGGTGATGCCGGCCGTGGCCGCGATGCGGCTGAAGATTACCGACGCGTTGAGGCGCACCTAGTCATGCGGTGGATCGCTCAGACACTTGCCGTCCTTGCCCTGAATATCCGCACGATTCCGCAACGCCTCAGCTCGTCGGGCGTCGCCATCGTCGGCATCGCGGGCGTCGTCGTCGTGTTCGTATCGGTCTTGTCCATCGCAGCCGGCTTTACGGCCGCGATGCAGAGCTCGGGCTCGCCGGATCGCGCGCTTGTGATGCGGAGCGGCGCCGACAGCGAAATGACCAGTGGTCTCGGTGGCCCTGACGTCGACGTCATCAAGCAGGCGCCGGGAATCAGGCGAGACGGGCAGACTCTGCTTGCGGCGGCCGAACTGATGGTGATTATCGACCTGCCCAAGAAAGCAACGCCGGACGCACCGGCAAACGTGCCGGTGCGCGGCATCGGCCCCGAGAGCATTCCGCTGCGCAACGAGTTCTCCATCATCGAAGGGCGCATGTTCAAGTTCGGCACTAACGAAGTGATCGCCGGACGCGGCGCATCGGGACAGTTCGTGAACCTGAGCGTCGGAGACACGGTTGTCTCTGGACAGAATCGGTGGGACGTCGTTGGAGTTTTCGAGGCCGACGGCGGAGTCACCGAGACCGAGATCTGGATCGACGCGCGCACGCTGCAGGGCGCCTACCGCCGCGGCAACTCATATCAGTCGCTGCTCGCGAGGCTCGAAACGCGCGATTCCTACGACGCGTTCCGCGACTGGCTGACGTCGAACCCGCAGCTCAACGTGTCGATCCGACGCGAGAACGAATACTACGCCGCGCAATCGGTAGCATTGACGCGCCTGATCCGCACGATTGGCTTCGGCATCGCGGCGCTCATGGGCATCGGCGCGGTGTTCGGGGCGATTCTCACGATGTACACGGCCGTCGCCACCCGCGCCCGCGAGATCGCGACACTGCGCGCGCTCGGGTTCAACACCGGTTCGGTGCTCGTGTCTGTGCTCGCCGAGTCGATGGTGCTGGGACTAATCGGCGGCACAATCGGCGCTGCCGCGGCGTACCTCGCGTTCAACGGGTATCAAACCTCGACGATGAACTTTCAGACATTCAGCCAGGTGGCGTTCGCGTTCCGCGTCACGCCCGAGCTGCTCGGAATGGGATTGTTCTACGCGTTGCTGATGGGACTGATAGGCGGGTTGTTTCCGGCGATCCGCGCTGCGCGGTTGCCGATACCGGTGGCCTTGCGGGAATTGTGAGATTGGCAGGGCCTGGTCACCGAAGCGTCAGCCAGTTGTTGATGGTACCGACGTTCACAAAGGTTTCACCGCTGCAGGACAAGGGCGATGCGTCGCGCTCGGACCGCGTGATGATGGCCGCCTCACGCGACGTCACACCGCGCGCGATGTAGGCCGCCATGAGTCCGTCGGTGATCGCCTCGAACCACGACACGAGCCGCAGCCCCTGCGTCGAATCGACGGCAATTGCCACATCCGAAAGGGTCTGGTTGCCAATGTGGGTGCCAATGCGCTGCCCCGCTTCGAGCATCATCCCTTCCGCGAGCGGAATCGTCGCGTTCACATGAAACAGGATCGGACTGAATGACGGCTGATCCTTCGACCTAATCTCGATCTGCACACCCGCAAACTCCTGCCGCAGCCGCAAGACCTCTCCCGACACTGGGGCGTAGATCGGGATCGTCGACGAATCCATCGACCCGAACCGGGGAACGAAATAATGCTTCATGCTCCGGCACCGCTCGACGCCGTCCGAATAATCATGGCCTTCGCCGGACCGGAACCTCGAGATACGAGTGATGCTGGCGAGCTCGATGTAGTTATGCGTGATAAATCTCGGGACGCCTTGCGCTTCGAGATCCCACTTTGGGGGAGCCGGAGGAGCCGGAGGAGGAGTCGGGGAAGCCGGGGGCGTAGGTACGGTGGGGGCCGGTGAGCCGCTGCCGCACGCCGCAATGAGAATCGTGACGACCAGGAGGTGCCCGAGCCGTTTCAGCGTCACCTGACTCTCTCCGAGACCGCGATGGTCCACTCCACATCCGTCGATTTGACTTCCATGAAGAACACCCTCGGTTCTTCGCTGAAGTAGGCGGTGCCTTTCCCCTCGCCTTGATGATCCACGACAGCCGCGGCCAGCGGCCGGCCGCTGATGGCGCTGTGGACCACGATCTTCAAGGATCCGGACGCCTGCGACAAGGCCCAGAACCAAAAGAAAAGGGGCCGGCGTGAGCCGACCCCTTAGAGATGCGAACTTCGAGTTCACCTAGACGTTAGCAGTCAAGTTGTAGCCCATGGGCCGTCCCGCTTCGAGCGATACCAGAATCGTGTCGGCGTTGACCGGTGCGCGGCGGAACACCTCGTCGCCCAGCGCATCGGAGATGGCGTTCAGGACCCGCGCAAGCGCCGGCAGCGACAGGTGGCTCTCCGATACCTTTGGCCCCGATCGGTGTTTCAGGATCGGCAAGCTCGACCGCCGACCAGCTCATCTTGGTCGGCACGTCGAGAATCGTCGGCGGCTTGTTCTGGTAGAACCGCTTTGCCAGCGCCACACCGTACTTCTGGTCGTAGACCCACTTGTGTCCGATGGCGTGGCCGATACCGAGAATCGACCGTCCGAGAATCTGCCCGCCGAGCGCGCGCGGGTGAATTACGGTGCCGACGTCAGCGACCGCGTGGTACTCGATAAGGTCGTATACGCCGGTCTCGAGGTCCACTTCGACTTCGGCGAACGCGGCGACGAACGAGTACGTCGCACCGTCGCGCTTGTAGTTGTCCTTCGCCACGCCCATCAACCCCTGGCCCGCCAGCGCCGTGGCCGATCGAGTCGTCACCGCGTTGATGTCTTTCGGCAGCTCGTGGCCATCGTAGATGCCGCCGAGCGCGATCGCGCGCTCCGCGGCCTTGGCGAGCGTCATGCCGGCGCCGCCTCCCTTACGCTGCACGCGCTCGTTCACGACGACGTAGTCCTGAGGACGGCCGCCGAGATCCTTCGCCGCAATCTGCTGCAGCTTCAGAATCGCGTCGCTAGCCGCCGCGTGCGACGCGCGCGTATGCGCGTGAATCGTCTGGCTGCCGCCGGAGACGCAGCTCCACGGCAGGTGCTTCGACGTGTCGCCCCACGTGACGTGCGTCTTCGCCCACGGCACCTCGAGCATTTCGGCCACGACGCGCTGGCAATCGATCATCGACTCGGTGCCGAGGTTGCCGATGCCGGTCTGCACGTACAGGTGCCCATCGGGTTTGATGACGAAGAGGCCGTCGAACCCGGTCGAGCCGCCGACGAAACCGCTGACCGCGACGCCCATGCCGGTCACTTTGGTTCCGTTGCGCTGCTTGCTGCGTGCCTTGCGCGCATCCCATCCGAACTCGAGCGCGCCCTTGTCGAGCGCTTCCTTTAGGAAGCAGCTCGTGGTGTACGGACGATCTCCGCGCGCGTTCGCGGGGCCGAATCTCGCCTTGCCCGCGGGCGAGTTGATCTTTCTGATGTCGACCTGATCGATACCGAGCTGCCGCGCCGCTTTGGCGACGACCGGCTCCAGAATCGCGATGCCCTGCATGCCGCCGGGCTGGCTCTGCGCGCCGCGCGGCGGCGTGTTGGTGATAGCCGTAATCCCGCGCCACCGCATCGTCTCGGGCTGGAACATCAGCGATGCGTAGCGGCTCGCCGAGTTGCCATCGCCGCCGGGCCCGTACGGTCCTCCCTCGACAACGGTGAACAGGTCGACGGCGGTGATGCGGCCGTCCTTCGCGAAGCCCACTTTGACGCGCGAATGAAATGCCGGGCGCGCGCGGCCCACCATGTGCTCGTCCTCGCGGCTCAAGCGCATCATGACGGGCGTGCCCGTTTTCTTTGCGAGGAGCGCGGGAATAATGTCGGTGACCGATCCCGTCGCCTTGCTGCCGTATCCGCCGCCGCAGTACTCACCGATGAGCACGATGTCGGTCGGCTCGAGGCTCAGCCAGCGCGCGATGGAGTTGACCGTCTGAATCGTGCTCTGCGTCGACAGGTGGATGTGCAACTTCCCGTTCTGCCAGTACGCCATGCACGAGCGGCTCTCGAGGCACTGATGGCTCGTGTTCGGCAACACGAACGTTTCGTCGAGCACCAGCGCCGCTTTCTTGAAGCCCGCCTCGACATCGCCGAACGACCACACCGGATCGGTGTGCTCGCCCATCGGCAGTTTCCCCTCGCGAATTCGGCGAACTGCTCGTCGGTCCACTTGAGATCTTTGATCTGAGGAAGCGGTGGCGGCTGACCCGGTGTCGGCGTCGGGCGGACCCAGACGTTGCCTTCGACGCGCGCGGTCGCAGCGCCCGGCCGCAGCGTAGCAACCGGATCGACGTTGTGCGGCAGCACTTCCCAGCTGATCTTGATCTTCTCGATGGCGTCGGCCGCCGTCACTTCGTCCTCCGCGCACACCGCGAGTACCGGCTCGCCCTGATAGAGCGGCTCGCTCGCGAGCGCGCGCTCGCTGTACGGATTGGCGCGCAGCGTCTGGCCCATGTCGTTGACCTGATCTTTTGGACCAGGCACGTCCTCGGGCAACAGAATCGCCTTCACGCCCGGCATCGCCAGCGCGGCGCTGGTGTCGATGCTGCGAATTCTTGCGTGCGCGTACGGGCTCAGATACAGCCGGGCGAACAGCATGCCTGGCGCACGGAAATCTTCTGAATATCGCGCGCGGCCGGTGACCTTCGCGCGGATGTCTGGTGTTTCGTAGTTCTGGCCGACGAGTTTTTCAGCCATCTGTGAATCCTCCGGGAGGAGCTGTTTCTGAAAGGAGAAAGATACGGCGGATCGTGGCCGGCCGCAAGCTTTTTGGCGTCGGCGCAGGAGGCGAAGAAAAGGGCGAAAGCCGCTGTATAGTAGGCCCGTGCCACAGGTGTCCGCCATCGATGCGCTGAATCTCAAACAGCAGGAAGCCGCGCAGTTTGGCTCGGGTCCTCTGCTCATCATTGCCGGCGCGGGAACGGGCAAGACCAACACGCTCGCCCATCGAGTGGCGCATCTGGTGCTGTCGGGCGCCAAACCGGAGCGCATTCTGCTCCTCACCTTCACACGCCGCGCCGCGCTCGAAATGACGCGCCGCACACAGCGCATTCTGGGGTTCCGGGTTCCAGGTTCCGCGTTCCAGGTTCCGGTTCCGGGTTCGAACCCTGAACCTGGAAGTTCGAACCTGGAACCTGGAACCCGGAACCTGGAACCACATGCCGTGCGCATCCCGTGGTCTGGCACCTTTCACTCGATCGCGAATCGATTGATTCGCCGCCATGCCGCCGCGGTCGGTCTGGACGTCAGCTTCAGCGTGCTCGATCGCGGCGATGCGGCCGATTTGATGGACGTGCTGCGCCACGAGCTCGGCTTCTCGAAAGTGGAGAAGCGCTTTCCGCGCAAGGACACCTGCCTCGCCATCTACTCGCATCGCGTCAACACGCAACGTCCGCTCGCCGAGACGCTCGACGCACTCTTTCCGTGGTGTGCCGAATGGGAGGCGCAGCTCACCGAGCTGTATCGCGCGTATGTGGAAAAGAAGCTCGCGAATCAGGCGCTCGATTACGACGACCTGCTGCTCTACTGGCACGCGATGATGAGCGACCAGCGGCTCGCCACCGAGATCGGCGGCGAGTTCGATCACATCCTCGTCGACGAATATCAGGACACGAACGTGCTGCAGGCGGAGATCCTGAAGAACCTCCGGCAGAATGGCGACGGCGTCACCGTCGTCGGCGACGATGCGCAGGCCATCTATGCGTTTCGGGCGGCGACCGTCGACAACATTCTCGGCTTTCCAGATCAATACGTTCCAGAGAATGGCCTTCCTGCGTCGGTCATCACGCTCGAAGACAACTACCGTTCGACGCAAGGCGTGCTCGATGCGGCGAACGTGCTGATGGCCGAAGGGACACGGCAGTACCGCAAAGTGCTGCGGACGACCAGAGGTGCCGGTCATGCGCCGCACTACGTCACGGTCGCCGACGACCAGTCTCAGGCCGAATATGTCGTCGCGCGCATTCTCGAGACGCGCGAGCGCGGCGTCCCGCTCAAGCGCCAGGCAGTGCTCTTCCGAAGCTCGCATCACAGCGACACGCTCGAGCTGGAGCTGACGCGACGCAACATTCCCTTCGTGAAGTACGGCGGCCTGAAATTTCTCGAGGCCGCCCACGTGAAGGATCTGCTGGCCGTGCTGCGGTGGGCCGACAACCCGAAGAACCGCATCGCCGCGTTTCGCGCGCTGCAGCTGCTGCCGGGCATGGGCCCCGCCACCGCAGAGCAGTTCGTTGCGCGGTTCGAGCGCTCGGGATTTTCGTGGATGGCCTTCAGGGATTTCACCGCTCCCGTAGCCCTTGCAGAAGCGTGGGACCCATTTGCGGAGTTGATGGTGGGTCTCGCGGTGACCGAAGGGCCTTGGCAGGGACAGGTGGCGCGCACGCGCGAATGGTTCGAGCCGCACCTCGAGCGCATTTACGACTCGGCGCACGTGCGTCTCGGCGATCTCATTCAACTCGAGCGGCTCGCCCAGCAGTTCGCGACGCGCGATCAGTTTCTTGCAGAGCTGGCGCTCGATCCTCCGGCTGTGACCGGCGATCTGTCCGGCACGCCGTACCTCGACGAGGACTATCTGATTCTCTCGACGGTCCACTCGGCGAAAGGCCAGGAGTGGGATGCGGTGTACATCCTGAACGTCGCTGATGGAAACTTCCCGTCAGAATTCTCGACGGGCCGGTCGGATCAAATCGAAGAAGAGCGGCGTCTGCTGTATGTCGCGATGACGCGCGCGAAGAACGACCTGCATCTGATCGCGCCGCTGAAATACTACGTGGCCAACCAGCCGAAGAACGGCGACCGTCATGTCTACGGCGCGCGCAGCCGATTCCTGACGAAGGCGCGTGATGGCCAAGCTCGACGCGATCACGTGGCCTGAAAAGGGTGATCAGGCCAGCGCAACCGCATCGAGCACAGCCCGCGTCAACGTGGCTGGAAAGCTGCGGAGCATGTGGTAGGCGCCCACGTTTTCATCCACATGCTGTTCGCCGAATCCAGCCTGCGGCCCATCGCCTGACGCTCGCCC
The DNA here is from genome assembly GCA_963730445.1 of Vicinamibacterales bacterium. GTDB lineage: Bacteria > Acidobacteriota > Vicinamibacteria > Vicinamibacterales > JAMQPK01 > JAMQPK01. The sequence goes on from CAVSRX010000011.1 coordinate 153,697, forward strand.
TCCGGAAGGCTCCACACCAGTTGCTTGCCGATCGGATCGAGGAAGCGTCCGTACTGTGCGAGCTTCGCCCTATCCCCCGTCTCGAGCGCGACTTTCACTTCACGGAGCGTTGCCGGCGTGGCAATCTCGAGCCGTCCCACGAATACGCGCTTCACTTCGACAGGCTGCGGATCGATCTGAAGCGGAAGGATGGCGTCGACGGCCTCGCCGGACACGATGTAGAAGAGCCGCGTCCCCTGCTCGAACCACGAGCCCCGCCAGCTGTCGACCATCGCCTTCGCTTCTCGTGGATACAGGCCGTGAGCGACGAGCGTCTTCTGCAGCTGCATCTGCGGCGACGGCCCCTCCCCTTCGGGCTCGAGCGCGTTGAATGCCGCGCGGGCCGCGGAGGTGTGCTGCGCCGTGTAGGCGGTCGCGCCGTCGCGGTTCTCGAAGAGGATGATGTCGCCGAGCGCCGCGCCGCGCGTGTGGCTGACGACAATCTGTCCGTTCGCCGTCACTGTCGCCGCGATCGGCGGCGGAATGCGCCCGACGCCGCGATAAAAGAGAAAGCGCTCCTCGTCCGAGCCGACTTGTAACGGCGCCGCGTCGGTCTCGCGCGCGACGTAGTAATGATTCTTCTCGCGCTCCGTTCGGAACTGCGGGCGCGCCTCCGGCCGCACTCTCACGTTCGTCCAGGTGATGTCACCTTTGAACGCATTGTTGATGATGTCGTTCGACACTCCGGTGAGCCGTGGGAACCATTCCGTGATGACACCCTGCGGAAATCGCACGCGCACGTCCACCGTCATCTCGCGCGGCGCGTAGAAATAGATGACTGGTGTTTCCATCCGGACCGTGCCCGACAGCGACCCCTTCAGGCTGCAGTTGATGCGGTCCACGAAATCGGGCAGGTCGGTCGGACCCAGCTGGGGCAGCCACTGCACGGGCCGCCCATCGCCGCCGGCGATCGACGTGAACGTGCCCCATTCGTGCGCCACCAGGCCGCGGACCGGCAAGGACTGGCCCGACACGAAGACCGATACCGACAACAGCACAGCGATAAACCCAAGGCGTCTGGTCATGGGACTTTCTCCTTAACGCGATCATGCGCCAGGGACAGCCCACACAAATAATTGTTAATTATTGAATTGACCAACCTAAATTTCTGTGTATTCTGGAAGCCGATGCCTACCCTTCCCGCCCTCAGCACCGATCAGATCGGCGCGTTCGTCGAGCTGTCGCGGCAGGGACAAATCCGCGCCGCCGCGGCGGTGCTGGGGATCACGGAACAGGGCCTGCGAAACCGGCTTCTCACCTTGGAAGAGCGTCTCGGCGTCGAGCTGTACCGCAAGAGCCGCGGCCCGCGCCGATCGTCGTTGCTCACCGATCAGGGGCGGCGCTTCCTGCCTCACGCCATCGGCTTCCTCGAACGTGCGCAGGAGCTCTGCCGCACGCTCGACGTCGAGAGCGGCGCGCGCGAAATCCGGGTCGCCTCCAGCCAGTATCTGATCCGGTATCTGCTCATCGACATCCTCAAAGACTTCCGCAAGGCGGCGCCCGGCATTCACGTGCGCATCAGCACGATGAACGAGCTCGAGGTCGAAGAGACGCTGCGGAGCGATCCGGAGGTGTCGATGGGCGTGGCGGCACCCTACGAGCCCTCGCCCGACCTCGACTATCACGAACTGTTCGCGATGAGCTGGAGCCTGATTACGCCGCCGCGACATCCGCTCGCCGGCACAACGGCGGGTGCGCCTGCAGGATCTGGTCGATCAGCCTCTCATCATCTATGAACGGGGATCGACCGGCAGGCAGCACATCCTCGATGCGTTTCACGAAAACGGCCTGTCGCCCCAGGTCGCGCTCGAAACAACCGGCACCGAGACGATCGTCAGCATGGTCGAGGCCGGGCTCGGCATCTCGATCGTGCCGCTGCTGCCGAGCGGCGCGGTGACGCGCGGGAGGCGCGTACGCGCGCGCCCGCTCGAGGCCGCGATCCGTCCCATCCACTCGGGCGTGCTCGTGCGCCGCGGCGAAAAGCTCTCGGCCACATCCGTGCGCCTTTTCGATTTCATCAGATCGCATTTTTCCCAGTAGACGTGGTAGGGTAGCCGCTCCACAGAAGGATGGTGATATGAAGCCGTTTATCGCCTTCGCAGCCTCGCTGATGTCTCATCATGCCGGTTCCCGCGTCGGCCCAGCATGAGCACGCGACCGGGCGCCGATCAGGTTGGCAGCGACAGCGTGAGCTTCCTCACGTCGTGCGCGCCTGCGCTGCGGCAGGATTTCAATCGCGCCGTCGCGCTGCTGCATTCGTTCTGGTTCGCCCAGGCGATCGCGGCATTCGACGGCGTGGCCGCGAAGGACCCCTCCTGCGCGATCGCCCATTGGGGCGTGGCGCTCAGTCGATGGGGCAATCCGTTTGCGGGGCTCCGATCGCCGCAGCAGATCGAGCTCGGGCGCGCGGCCATTCAGCGCGCCCTAGCGACGGGCAACACCGACGCCGCGCGAGCGCGCGTACATCGCCGCCGTCGCCGAGCTGTTTACGAGCGGCGAGGCCTCGACCCAGCGCGCGCGCACCCTTGCCTACGAGCAGGGCATGGAGCAGCATCGTCAGAGACTTTCCTGGGGACATGGAGGCGCGCATCTTCTACGCGCTCGCCGCGAATCAGACCGCCCTCGCGAGCGACAAGAAATATTCCCAGCAATTGAAGGCCACCGCCATCCTCGAGCCGCTGTTCAAGGAACATCCGAAGCACCCGGGGCTCGCGCACTACATCATTCACGCGTACGATCACCCGCCGCTCGCGGAGAAAGCGCTGGCCGCCGCGCGCATCTATGCGTCACTTGCGCCCTCGGTGCCGCACGCGCTGCACATGCCATCGCACACGTTTACGCGCGTCGGCATGTGGAAGGAATCGATCGAGGCGAATCGACGATCGGCAGAGGCCGCGCTCAAGGAAAACGCGAACGCTGAAGCGCTGCACGCCATGGACTACCAGACATACGCGTACCTGCAGATAGCGAAGGATGCCGAGGCACGCCGCGTGTCCGACGAAGCGCGCGCCGATCGCCGCACGGCTCGATCCCAACGCCACCGGTGCGGCCGCGCCCGGTGTGGCCGGCGTGTTATGCGACGGCAGCGATTCCGGCGCGATACGCGCTCGAACGCGGCGCGTGGGCCGAAGCCGCGGCGCTGACGCCGCGCCCATCCGCGTTTCCTCATACCGACGCCATCACGCACTTCGCGCGCGCGATTGGTGCCGCGCGATCCGGCAATCCAAAGGCGGCCGCGGCCGACATCGAACGGCTCGCCGCGCTCCGCGACGCGCTGAAGACGATGCAGGACGCCTATTGGGCCGAGCAGGTCGACATCCAGCGCCAAATCGCAATCGCATGGGTCACGTTCGCGGACGGCGACAAGGCGCGAGGCATCGAGCTGCTGCGCGCAGCCGCGATCGCCGAAGACGCGACCGACAAATCGGCCGTCTCGCCAGGTCCGCTCGCGCCGGCACGCGAGCTCCTCGGCTATATGCTGCTCGAGGCCGAGCGTCCCGCTGAGGCGCTCGTGGAGTTCGAAGCCACGATCAAGAAAGAGCCGAATCGTTTCCGCGGTCTTTACGGTGGAGCGCGGGCCGCGGAGGCAGCCGGCCAGCGCGCGCGTGCGATCGCGCTCTACACACAACTGCTACAGGTAGCCAGTGACCCAGACACCAACCGTCCCGAGCTCCAGCACGCACGCAGCGTCGTCAAGTAGCGCACGGCAACCGGGGCGCCTGCTCGAGCCGCCGCGTGGCTTGCTTGCCACCGCGTCGCACCTCGGCCCCGGACTCATCATCAGCGCGGCCATCGTCGGATCGGGCGAGCTCATCGTCACGCCGAAAGTCGGCGCCGCGCTCGGCTTCTCGATGCTGTGGTTCATCATCCTCGGCTGCATCGTCAAGGTGTTCGTGCAGATCGAGCTGGCGCGCTTTGCGATCGTCGAGCGACGTCACGACGCTCGAAGCGCTGAACTCCGTGCCGGGGCCGCGCTTTCGCGTGTCGTGGCTGTTGTGGATGTGGCTGTTCATGTATCTCGGGCTCGTGTTTCAGGTGGCCGGGCTCATCGGCGGCTGCGTGCTGATCTTCGAGACGATGAACTTCAACGTGTCGCGTGAGCTGCTCCTGATAGCCATCGTCGGATCCGGCGCCCTGTTGCTGGTCACGGGCCGATACAAAGTGGTAGAGGTCGGCTCGACCTTGATGGTGGCCGCTTTCACGATCAGCACGATCGTCGCGATGATCGCGCTGCAGTGGACGCCGTACCGCGTGTCGTCCGCGCAGATTGATCGAGGGGCTCAAGTTTCAGCTGCCGGCGTCGTTCACCGTGGCATTCGCCGCGTTCGGCATCATCGGCGTCGGCGCGTCAGAGCTGATCTATTACCCGTACTGGTGTCTCGAGAAGGGGTACGCGCGGCACATCGGCCCGAGAGACGACTCGCCCGAATGGCGCCGCCGGATGCTCGGATGGCTGCACGTGCTGCATGCCGATGCGACGCTGTCGATGGTGATTTACACAGGCGCCACGATTGCGTTCTACATCCTCGGCGCAGCCGTCCTGCACGGTCAGGGGCTGCAAGTGACCGACCGCGAGTTGATCGAAACACTTGGGCAGATGTACCGCCAGACGCTCGGCGCGGCCGGCGCGTTCATATTCATCACGGGCGCCTTCGCGGTCCTGTACTCGACATTCTTTGTGGCGACCGCCTCGAACGCGCGGCTGTTCGCCGACGCCGCGGCCATTTTCGGCGTGGCGCACTATCGCGACGAGGCGGCGAGACTGCGCGTCGTTCGCGCGGCCTGCGTCGGCCTGCCGATAGCGTCGGGCACGGTGTACTTTCTGTTTCAGCAGCCAGTCGTCCTCGTCCTCATCGGCGCGATCGGCCAGGCGCTGATGCTCCCGTTCCTCGGAGCCGCCGCTCTCTATTTCCACCATCGGCGTCTCGCGGGGATCATCCACAGCAGCGCCGCGTGGACGCTCTTCCTCTGGCTGTCCGCGCTCGCGATGATGCTCGCGGGCGGATACCAGTTGGTGCAAACGCTGAGACCGTTGTTGTGACGGCGCCGACGCTCGACGATCTGTATCGGGCGCGCAGGCGACTCGAAGGCCAGTTGCGCCGCACGCCGCTGATGCGGCATCCGCTGCTCACCGACGAAACCGGGCTCGAGATTCATGTCAAACACGAGAACCACAACCCGACCGGCGCGTTCAAGGTTCGCGGCGGCCTCAACCTGGTGGCGTCGCTGTCGGCTGACGAGCGCGCGCGAGGCGTCATTAGCGCCAGCACCGGCAATCACGGCCAGTCGATTGCGTTCGCGTCGCAGCGCGCAGGGGTGTCGTGCACCATCGCCGTACCCAAGGGCAACAATCCCGACAAGAACGCGGCGATGCGCGCCTTCGGCGCCACCGTGGTCGAGCACGGCAAGGATTTCGACGACGCGCGCGAATGGGTCGAGCACGAGGCCGAGGCGCGCGGACTGCGCTACGTGCACTCTGCCAACGAGCCGCTGTTGATTTCGGGCGTCGGCACGTACGCGCTGGAGATCTTCGAAGACGTTCCGGAACCCGACGTCATCTTCGTTCCCATCGGCGGCGGCAGCGGCGCATGCGGGTGCTGCATCGCCCGGACCGGCCTCGCAAAAGGCACGCGCGTCATCGGCGTCCAGGCGGAAGAGGCCGACGCGTTTGCGCGCTCGTGGCGGGGACCGCAGCGCGTCTCGATGGAGCGCATCGGCACATTCGCCGAGGGGCTCGCGACCCGCTATACGTTCGATCTCACGTTCGACATTCTGAAGCGCGAGCTGGACGATATCGTCACGCTGACCGAAGCGGAGCTCGAAGAGGGAGTCCGCATGGCGCTGCGCGCCACGCATAACCTTGCCGAAGGAGCCGGCGGCGCATCACTGGCGGCGGCCGTGAAGCTGCGCGATCAGCTGCAGGGGAAGAAGATCGTGTGCGTGATGTCCGGCGGCAACATGAACCTGGACGTCTTGCGACGCATACTCGCCAACCCCACGTCTCCCGTCCTGAAGACAATGTTATAGTGCTCCCCTATTCACAGGAGACACGCATGATCTGTAGATCCGTAGTGAGCGCGTCTTGGTGTTGTCGTCTTGGCGGGTTCGTTCGCGGCGGCACAAGCCCCGGCCGGCGGCGGCCAACGCGCGGGCGGCGCTCCGCCGGCGCCGATGAAGAACCTGCAAGTGCTCCCGAAAGACATGCCGCAGCCGCAGGTCGTCGCGATCATGCGCGCCTTCAATTTTGCCTTGGGTGTGGAGTGCGGTCACTGCCATATCTGGACGAAGCCCGGCGATCCGAGCAACGACATGGCGGCCGACACGAAGATCGAGAAGACCGTCGCCCGCGCCATGATGTTGATGACCGGCGAGATCAACGCGAAGGTGGCCGCCAGCATCAAGAAACCGGCCGACCAGGTTGCGCGCGTGGAATGCGGTACCTGTCACCGTGGCGCGGCGATTCCGGTTACGCCTCCGACGCCGCCACCGCCGGCGCGTGGTGGGGCACCGGCCGCTCCGGCAACACCACCGGCCAAGTAATTTCCTGTCTCAGCCGATGATCGCGACCATGCTCATGATGTGTGAGCCAAGGTCGCGATCGCCGGTGACGGACACCTGAGCCGTTGCAGTCTGCCTGTCGATCCCTTTCGTAAAAATGCGCCACGCGATGTCCTGCGGAATCGTCGTCTCCGACACCTGCCGGCCCTGTGGCGCCTCGATCTGCACCCAGCGATCGGCGTCTCGATAGAGATACCAGCTGCCGCCGCTCTCCCCCGACACATTGAACCGCAGGTGCGTGCCCGCTTCTCCTGGCCGATCGCGATACGTGAACGGCAGCGCGCGCATGAAGCAATCGAGCACCGGATAGTACAACTCGCGCGTCATGATTCCAGGGCGGTTCGTCGCCATCCGGATTTGCTGCTGATGATGCCATCGCTCGGTCAGTTCGCGCGCCGTATCGAACCAGTTCAGCGATGATTCTTCACCTGCCCAACTGACGCTGAACGTGGCTTCGGCCATCGGGTCGAGCGCCTGATGAAACTCTGCGCTCTCCCGCGACGCGATTTCCATCATCGAGATCAGCACAGCCGGGCTCAGGCGCCGATACATCTCGACGCCCTCGCGATTGAGCCGATTGATGAAGGCAAGAAAATCGTCATGCCGATGCGAATCGCGGGGGAGGCGCCGCTGCATAGCCGTCGCGCACCAGCGACAGCTTGCGAAGCTGCGTGTCGAGCAGATGCGCAGCCACATCTTTCACCTTCCACGCGGGCGCGATCGTTTGCATCTCCCATTCGTCTGGCCGCAGAGACCGCAGCAGCTCGATCAGACGAGCCTCGATCACCGGCAAGAGATGGGCTGTGAGGATGGGCTTCATGTTCTTCTATCCCAACACGGAGGCACGGAGACACGGAGCAAAAACGAAATACAAAATACAAATACAAACAGGAGATTAGGAGATTAGGAGGATCACGGTGGCGGGTCGAGTCGACGGCCGCATCGCGGCCGCGCGTGGGACGAAACGAGTGGTAAAAACAAGACGCAGGATCCAGCTCGTCATGTTTTTCCAGTCATTTCGTCCCCGGCGCGCCTACGGCGCGCACTCGACCCGCGTTCCTCCTACTCTCCTGTCCTCCTGTTCAAAATGTTCCGTGCGTCTCCGTGACTCCGTGACTCCGTGTTGAGACAAGCAACGTTCTTAAAACGCCTCTCCGATTCCGAAGTTGAAGCGCCAGCGGCTGGTCTGCGGCTTTCCATCGATGCGCAATCCGTCGACCGGTCTCAGCTGGTACCCGAAATCCACGCGCACGAGGCCGAATGGCGTATCGAGTCGAAGCCCGGGTCCGGCGTCGTACCGAAGGTCGCGGAGCCGCATCGTCCACGGATCCTGCCACACGTTGCCGGCCTCGATGAAGACCGCGCCGCGTAGGCGCTTGAAGATCGGCGCGCGCATCTCCGCGATCGCTGTCAGCAGGCTCTTGCCGCCGACGGGCTCTCCCGAAGCAGACAGCGGGCTCAACTCGTACACGCCCCAGCCGCGCATCTCGTTCGAGCCGCCAAGAAAAAATCTCTTGAGCAGCGGGAGATCGGCGTCGCCGCCCATCGGGTCGATCGATCCCAGCCGCACGCGGCTCGCAAAGACGACGCGCCCGTCGAACGCCCGCCGATAGTGGCGCGCATCGCCCACGACGCTGAAGTAATTGAATGTGCCCGGCATCCATCCGCCGGCCTGCTCGATGTGCAGCGAGATTGCGCGCGCGGGAGCGTTGGCGGTGACGCGGCGATGATCGAGATCGATGGACCACGCGCTCAGCATCCCGTCCTCGAGCCCCAGCAGCGGATCGAGGCTCGCATCGACATCGCTCCGCTCGAGAGTGGCGGCATAAGACACAGTGCTGGCGAGCTGTTTCGTCCACTGCCACGACACGGCCGCCTGGCCGCCGCGGGACATCACAAAGAACGAGCGCTCATCGATCTCCTGGTGGCGCGCCTGCAGAGAGAGCGAGAGCGCGGGATGCCAGGTGTCGTTCTGCGTGAACGCCACCTCTGCGGCGCGTTCGATGCGAGAGACGCGGCCCTGGAGATCGATCCGCTCCGCCGAGCCGAACAGGTTCAGATGGCTGATGCGTGCATCGAGACCGAGACGTTCGCCCGCGGCATAACCGGCACCGAGATTCCACTTCCATGGCGTCCCTTCCTCGACCGTAATGAGGGTGGGCACGTCAACGGGCCGATTGTCGATGTTCTGCGCGCGGATCTCAATCGACTTGAACAGGCCGAGCGCGCCGACGCGCTGCTGTGTCTCTTCGATCGCGCTCCGCCGGAACCGTTCGCCCGGCGCGTACGCCACTCGTCTGCGGATGATGCGATCGTCGATGCGCCGGTTTCCGGCAATGTCGATGGGCCCGAAGAAACCGACCGTGCCGGTTTCGGCACGAACGACGACGCGCGCACGTGTCGCGTCGATCGGCTCGCGCGCGATGCCAACCTGCGCGTACGGATACCCGTGGTTCTGCAGAATTTCTACTGCACGCTCCCCCTCAGCTTTTTCCGACTCATCGGTGAGCGTCATTCCGGCGCGCAGCGGAAGATCATTCTGCAGTTCCTCGCGCGCGTCCGCGGGAACAGCGTCGATGCCCTCCAGCCGCACTTCTTCGACGGTGATGGGATTCTCGGGAGCGACTTTGGGAGGCGTGTGGCCGCAAGCGGGCGCGAGCAAAAAAACAAGGGCGGGTCCCAGAAGGACCCGCCCCACGTGCTCTATTCGTTTTTCGTTCTGCGTTTTTCGTTTCAGCGTCAGCTACACCAATTCGTGCATCTTCTCTTCCGCCGTCGGGAAATCCTTGCCGAGCGGCGTCTTGAGAATCTCTTCCGCGATCGTCAGGTACACGTCGCCGATGCCGTTGTGCGTCTTCGTGTGCTGGTTGCCCTTGATGCCGCCGCCCGCGACGAGCATCGCCAGGCCGTTGCACTTGTGCGGATCCGCTTCGGCGTGCTCGTGCACGAACACGGTCGCCGTGTTGTCGAGCAGATTGCCGTCGCCTTCGGGAATCGCCTTGAGCCCCTCGAGCAGGTACGCATACTCCTCGACGTGCCAGCGGCAGATGTCGCGCAGGATGCGCTGCTGCTGCGGCGTGCCCGCGTTGGTGTGCGTGTAGTCGTGGTGCCGGTTGTCCGAGTGTCCGAGCCACGGGAACCGCGTGAGGCTCTGGCACTTCGTGAGCATGTAGGACGCCACGCGCGTCTGGCCCGACGCGAACGCGTGAATGAGGAGATCCGACTGAATCTTCGCGATCTTCGGGTAGTCCGTCAGATCGGTGATGTCCTCGGGCTCCTTGATGTTCTTGCCGTAGTCCGGCGGCAGGCTCGCGATGGCGCGCTCGAGATCGCGCACCGACGTGAGGTGCTGGTCGAGGCGCTGCTGATCGGCCGCGCCGAGCGCCGGCTTCAACGCCTGCACGTCGTCGGTAACCAGATCGAGCACGCTCTTCTTGCGGTTCACCCAGCCCTCGTCCTTCACGCCGAACAGGCGATCGAACAGGTTCTGTGGAATGTGCTCTTGCGGCAGCGCGCGTTCGAAGCCTGCCCACGTCATGTTGCGGTGGACGTTCTCGCCGTGCGACTCCTGCGCGACGCCGATCTGCAGCGATCGGAAGCGCGACTTCGTGCCGATCTTCGCCGCCAGAATCTGATCGATCGACGCGCCCGCGGCGCCGCGGCCGGTGTAGGCCGTGCCGGTCATCAACCCGCAGAGCGCGCTGAAGTGTCCATTGCCCTGGCCGTTGAGGCGCGCCGCCACGTTGTCGACGCCGCTGAGCACGTGCACGTAATCGCGCACGCGGCCGAGCGGCGAGAGGCACGCGGTCAGCTCGAAGTTTTCGCCCGTCTCGCGCGGAATCCAGTAGCGCTCGGGAATGCCGTTGCCGTTCCACCAGACGAGGAACCGCTTGTCGATGCCGGCGACCTTTCCCGCTTCAGCCGCGTAGGCCGTGCCGTTCATGTTGAACATGGCGGCAAGAGGCGGAAGACCAACCTGGACCGCCGCGCCGGTCATGCTGATGCCTCTGAGGAACTTGCGTCTGCTGAGCGTCATTACCTGCCTCCCAAGGTCCGGCTGAAGCCGGACACTACCGTTTAGCGACCGGTGACTTCGTTGGGCTGTTCCATTGTCTCAGGAATTCGGGCGATTCGACTAGTGCAACCAGCAGGCTCTTCATCTTGAAGCCCGAGGCCTTGAACCGGTCGTACAACTGGTCGATGGTCTTCTCGTCTGCGTTCGCTTCCAGCCTCCCGTAGGAGTATCGGAACATCTGGCGGACGATGCACTCCTGGCACACAGGGCTCTCCGCCAGGATCGTCCCTAACTGCTTGGCGCCGGAGAAATTAGAGTTCGGAAGTCCAGCGATCTCCCCCTGGGCGTCGATCTGGAGCGGAATCGGCGGCGGTCCGCCGCGTCCACCTCCGCCACCGCCACCCCCGCGGCGTCCTGGCACTGGAATCATTTCCTGCTCCCGATACCGCCCAATCGCATCGAAATGCTCGAAGCCGAAACCGATCGGATCCATGAGCCGATGGCACGACGCGCACGTGGCGTTCTCGACGTGCTCCACCATCAACTGCCGCCGTCCCTTCGGCTTCTGGTCGACAAGCGGATCGGGCAGCGTCGTGATGACTCCAGGCGGCGGAGGCGGCACGTGCTGGCAGAGCAGGCGCTCGCGAATGAAGATGCCTCGCGCCGTCGGCGACGTATCAGTCGGGCCTGCCGTCGAAGCCAGGAACGTGCCCTGGCCGAGAATCCCAGCGCGCTTCGCGTCCGCGGGAAACTTGACCATGTCGAATTGATCTTTCGGCGCGGGCATGCCGTACACCTCAGCAAGCTCCGAGGTGAGGAAGCTGTAGTCCGCCGTCAACGCTTCCATGAAGTTGCCATCGTTCCACACGAGGTGATGCAGCAGCGTGCGTGTCTCCTCGGCCATGGCGAGCGCGAGCTCGGGCGTGAAGGCGGGATATCTGCCGCGCTGCTTCACCGCATTGACGACGCGATCGAAGCGCAGCCACTCTTCGAAGAACTGATCGAGCGCCTCGCGTCCCTTCGGCGCATTCTCGAGCATGCGCCGCGCGGCGCGCTCGCGTCCTGCGGCGGAGCTGAGCTCACCCTTCGCAGCCGCCTCGAACAGTGCCGCATCCGGCATCGTGTTCCACAGCAGGTACGACAGTCGGCTCGCCACGTCGTAGTCCGCATAGCGACCGTCGGGGCCGGCTTCGACATGAAACAGGAAGTTCGGCGACTGCAGCATCGCTTCGACCACGACGCGCGCGCCGTCGAAGAAGCGGCGGCTCACGCGCGCCTGCTCGGAGAAGACCGCCGAGTACCGCTTCGCTTCGTCATCGGTGAGCGGACGGCGGAACGCGCGCAGGCCGAACGCGCGCACGAACGCGTCGCGGCACTTCTGATCGCTGAACGATGACGGCTTGCACGGCACGAGCCCGTTGATGTCGCCGATGCGAAACGCGTTCAGCGCCAGTCGCTCGGCCGAGGTGCTGTAGGTTTCGACGAGCAGCGGCGGCATGCCCTGCCCCGTCAGCTGATTCTTGAACCCGTCGATGTAGTCTTCCGGCGGGAACCGTTCCGCCGGTTTGCTGTAATCGCCGAGCAGATCGCGCACGGTGTTGTCGTACTGCGCGTGCGTGAGGCGGCGGACCAGCTGCTTCGGCGCGGCCTCGCCTTCGCTCCCGGCGATCGCTTTCATCGCCGAAGCCAGCGTCGCATCCGACGCCGATGCAAGCGACGTCACCCACTTCGCGACGATTTGCTCCTCGGGCGAACCTGGCTGGATGCGGACGCCACCGGTGTGGCGCACGACGTTGGTGGGCTTGGTCAGCAGCAGCGACTTCGAACCGTCAGCGCGATCCACGAGGCTCGCCAGCGACAGACCAAACGCCTGAATCTGCGCCGGCGTTGCGCCGGTGTCTGGAAAATGCAGGCGCGTCGCCGATGCGACACCCGACGCCGCGTGACAGCCGCTGCACTTCGCAGCCTCGAACACGGGGAACACCTGCGATTGGAAGACCACAGGATCCGGCGCGCCACTCTGCGCCCGCGGGCGCGGCGCGGCCATCATCGAGACGAACAACATCAACGCGAGCGAGAGGCCCGCAATACGTACAGTCATGGTTCCTCGATGACGGGTTTCTCGCCCTGCAATGGTGCCCCGCGCGGCGCCGGTCGCTTCGCCCAGGAAAGAAATGTGTCGGGGTGCTGCTTCCGGAACGCGGCCGCCGCTTCCGGAGTGACGTTCGTTTCGGTCAGATAGAGCGCTTTCAGGTTCGGCAGCTTCGAAAGCCGCTGCAGGCCCTGATCGCCGATCTTCGTGTAGGACACGTCGAGATGCGCGAGCGTCGGCATACCCGCAAGCACATCGGCGGCGGCATCGTCGAGCGACGTCGAAGCCCAGATGCTGAGGCGCTCGAGCGGCAGCGACTGCAGCACTTGCAGCCCTTCAGCCGTCAACCGCGCGCCGCTGATGTCGAGCCGCTTCAGGTTCTTCAGTTTCGCGAGCTTCGCAACTCCGAGATCGCTGAACTGCAATCCGCCGGTCAGCCTGCAGTTGCCGCCGCCGGGCGCTGCCGGCTGTCCGCCCATGCCGAGCTTGATGCCGACGCCGAGGTCGAGCTCCTCGAGGCTCGAGAGCAGCGAGATTGTGTCGAGATCGAGATCCGTGACGTTCGGCGTCCAGCAGGCGCCGGCGTTGCGGCGCTGCACGCCTCGCAGGCTCAGGGACTTCAGCTTCGGCAGCAGCTTCAGGAAATTCAGGTTCAGCCCGGTGATGAGTGTCGCGCCGATCTTCAGATGCTCGAGCTCGCTCAGATTCGGCAGCTGTTCGAGGCCGACGTCGGCGAGCATCGTGTGGCTGATGTCGAGCGATCGCAGGCCTGCCATCTCGCCGATGTAGGGCATCCCCGCGTCGGTGATGTCGACGCCGCGCACGACCAGCCGGCGCAGCGCACGGTTCGCGCGCAGGTGCGCCATCGATGCGTCGGTCAGGAACTCCGTCGTGTCGAGGGTAAGGTCTTCGAGCTGCTGCAGCGCCTGCAGCTTCTTGATGCCGCGATCGGTGACGTAGGTAAACGACAGGTCGAGCTTCTTGATCGTCTTGAGATCGACGATGAAGTCGATGTCGTTGTCGGTCGCCCACGTGCGCTCGAGCGAGGCCTCGACGACAGTGCCGTCCTTGTCGCGCGCCACCCAGCCGCCACGCTGCTCGATGCGCTCGATGGCGTATGCGACAGCAGGAGCATCGGACGTGCGCCGCGCTTGCGCCGCGGCGTCGGCGGCGAACCCGGCCACGAGCAGAAGCACAAGGAGCGAAGAAACGCGTGACGAGCGCGTTCTCTTTTCGTTTTTCGTTATACGTTCTTCGATCATCGCTATGTTCTCCGCCGCGCACGGGCGGCGTCGAGGCTCCAGTTGATCTGGGCCTTCGGCAGCGCCTTCTTTACGCTGTTGAATCCCTGCTCAGAGAGCTGTGTGTGATACAGGTCGAGATACTTCAGATTTTTCTGCGCCCGTCAGCCACGAGAGCGACTTGTCCGTCAGGTCGGTGCGATCGAGCTTGAGCTCGACGAACGTGGTGTTCTTGAGCAGCGCGATGCCCGCATCGCTGACGGGCGTGTAGTTCAGGTTCAAGCGCTTCGAGCTTCGGCAGCGCCGCGACCCACGCCATGCCCTTGTCGGTAATGCTCGTCTGCTCGAGACCCAGGCGCTTCAGCGCGGTCAGCTTCGTGATCATTTCCAACCCGGGCTCCGCAAAGCGCGTGAAGCTCAGGTCGAGATCTTCGAGCTGCGTCAGCGGCGCGAGGCCTTCGAGCCCTTTCTCCGTGATGTCGAGCGACGTGATGTCGAGCCGTTTGAGGTTCTTCAGCGCGGCGAAATGCACCATGCCGGGATCGGTGATGTCGGTATGGCGGAGGTTGATCGACTCGAGGCCGGTCAGCGTGGCGAGCTGCGCCATCCCCTCGTTCGCGATCGGCGCGTTGCCGAGATCGATCTCGCGCAGGTTCGGCAGCGCCTGCAGCGCCGCGAGCCCCGTGCCTTCGATCAACGTGCTCGGCAAGTCGAGCACGCGCAGGTTCGTGAGCGACGCGAGCATCGGCAGCGCGTTGTCGCCGAGCAGCGTATGGCCGAGATCGAGATGCTCGAGCGACCGCACCGCCGCAAGCTGCTCGAGGCCGATGGTGCTGATCTCCGTGTGCTGCAGGCTGAGATCCTTCAGCTGCGGCAACCGCGTCAGCGACGACGAACTCTTTGTCGGTAATCGACGTGCCGTTGAGCGAGACGGCGGTGATTTTTCCGTCCGTCATCTGCACTTTTCCGCCGATGGCGCGCAGCCACTCGGCCACCGCCGCGTCACCTCTGCGTCGCCACCGCCGAGGCCGCCATCGCCCGCTTCGGCTCGGCGTTGCACGATTCGAGGATCAAGGAAGTCGGCTTTCGGCAGCTTCGACGTCAGCTCGCGCACGCCCGAGCTGGTCACGCGGCTGTAGCGCAGGTCGACCGACCGCAGATTCTTCAAGCCCGACAGCTTCGCAAGGCCCGGCGTTCGACACTTTGGTGCGATAGAGGCTGAGCTCTTCGAGCTCGGGCATGTTCTTCAACACGTCGAGGCCCGCATCGGTCACGTTCGCGCTCTGCAGATTCAGTCGGCGAAGCTTCGTCAGCCCCGACAGGTGCGCGAGCCCGGCGTCGGTCATGTCGACGTCAGAGAGGTCGAGCTCGACGAGGTTCGTCAGGCCGGAGAGATGCTGAATGCCGGCGTCGGTAATCGACGTGCCGCGCAGATACAGCCGCTGCAGCGTCGTCTTTCCCTTCAGGCTCGCGATGCCGGTGTCGTTGAACGTCACCACGTAGTTCATGTCGAGGTGCGTCAGCGGAAACGCCGCCAGCGACACGCCCGAGCTGCGCGTCTGGTGAATGCGCACTTCCTTGAGGTTCTTGAGCGACGCCAGCCCCTTCAAGCGCGGGATCGTTGAACGGGATGTAGGTCTGCACGGGCTTGCTCATCACGAGCTTCTCGAGCGCGGTCGCTTCGTTGAAGAGCGAAATCGTCGCCTGCACGCGGGGCGCCGGCTGGTCGTACCACAGGCGTCCGTTGATGTAGAGCTCTTTCAGATGCGGCAGCGCGGGCAGTCGGCGCAGCTCGTCCTGCAGCGAGGCGGCGTACATCGTGATGCCGGTGAAATTCAGCGTATGAATGCGGAAATCGGCCGTCGGCAGATCGGCGAGATCGGTAATCGGCTTGCGCTGCCCTTCGAGCACGATGCTGCCGCCCATGCGCAGCATCCATTCGGCGACCATGCGGTCGGCCGCAGGTCCCTCGACTTTGCTCGGAGCAGGCCCTCGACTTTGCTCGGGCGGCGCCTGCGCGGCACGACAGCCGGCGACAACAGGCACGCGGCAAGAGCGGCCGCAGCCAGACCAAGACTGGGTCTCTGTTTGAAAACCAGACCGGACGTTCATGTTCAACTCCGTTTTGAGAGACGTGATTGTAGCCCGGATCAGTCGGTTTCCGGCCAAGTGCGACACTTCGCGACAAGCGGACGACAGGGCTAAAGCCCTGTGCCACCGGTATCCGCGTGTCATCGGTGGCACGCCCTTTAGGGCTGTCTCTTTGGCGCGAAGGTCTCCTGCACCGCAATCGACCAGTCGATGCCGCGTCGACTCCACGAGAAATTCGTACATGCGCGGATCGTCGCCGAACTCGACGCTGCCGCCGCCGGCGCCCTGGTGATCGGCGATCACTTTCATCGGCCGGCCGCTGATGCCGCTGCGGAGCGTCAGCTGAAACGCCCCCGGGCTGCGCGTTGTCCTGGTTCTGGGCTTTCCAGGTGATGCGAAACGATCCGGATTCGCTGACGAACCCGAGCGTCGTGTTGCCTGTGCCGCTCCAGGATCCGAGCTCGCGGCTCGCCGGGGCCGGTGTCGCGCGCGTGCTCGCTCCGGCGTCGCGCCCGCATGCCGACCGCAGGCCACGGCCAGCGCGAGCAGCATGCGCGCACTGCGCATCAGAACCTGTGCGAGTACTGGAACTTCGTCGACACCCGGCTGTCCTGCACCCGGAACTGCATGCGGCGGTTTTCCAGCTCGTCCTGAATCCAGCCCTGATTGAACGAGAGGAAGAAATCATTGCCGGGCTGCAGCGTCCACCGCACGCGGCTCTGCCATCCCAGATTCCTCGAGCGATTGTCGTACTGGATGAGGTTGGAGAACGACAGTCTCGGTGAAGCGGTGTAGCCGATGTTGGACGTGAAAATGCGCGTGATGAAATTTCCTTCGGGCAGCCGCGCGAACGTCTGGTTCGTGGACACGCTCGCGATGAAGCGGGGCGGCAGCTTGAAGCTCAGCGATGCGGTGACCTGCTCGGCGCTGCCCGACCAGTACGAACCCGTTCCCACGCTCGCGCTCACCGTGAACCGACGCCGGGCCGCGCTCGCCGCGTTCGATCGAAATCGCGTGAACCGGTACTCGCCCGGCGGCAGGAACACGCCCGGCGAAATCTCGAAGGTCTCGAACAGCCGCTCGTACACCGGATTGAAGTCGAGGATCGCATGCACGCTGTCACCCGATCGCAGATGCCAGTCGAACAGTGAGATGTACAGCATCCCGGCTCTCCACCAGGTTGTTGTCGAGGTTGGTGAACTGCGTGTAGTAGAAGTCGTGGAATATCTGCTGGATGTTCAGAAACCGCGGCCGCGGGTTGTAGCTGGCGCCGACGCGCAGCAGCCGCACGTTATCGCGCTGGACGAATCCGAGCGCGGGACGGAAGTTCCGCTGGATTTCGCGCACGGCGATCTGCGCGTCGAACTTGTCGTTCGGGTAGGCCGCCGAGAATCCGTACGACCAGTCATCGGTGCGAGCTGCGCGACCGTTCGCGCCCCGCACGGCGAATCCATCGACGACGAAGTTGCGCTGGCGCCCGAGGAATCGGGACGTCGCCAGCCGCGCGTCAGCGCCGTAGGTCTGCTCCCGACGATCCCGGCGACGGATTGCCGCTCGTGAATATCGCGCCAACGTACGACTGCTCGAACAAGATTCCGCTTCACCCTGCCGATGAAGAACCCCTCGTCGTCGGCGACGCAGCGTCGTTGTCTACGCGCAGCTGCCGCGTGCGGACGCTCAGCACGCCGATTTCGGTTCGCCCAACGGTGCCGGTGAGCTTGACGCCGGCGTCCAGCGGAACTTCGCGGCCGCCGATCAAGCCAACCTGACGGCTGAAAAACGGATACAGATCCGCGCCCGTGCCGGGGATGCCGCCGGGTGTCTCCGGTCCCGTGCTCGCGAAGCTGAAGACGCCGGCGCCTTCGAGGAAGAACGCGCGCTTCTCCGGAAACAGCAGCGAGAAGCGCGACAGATTGATCTGGCGCGCATCCACCTCCGTCTCGCCGAAGTCGGTGTTGAAGGTCGCCGTCAGTCTGAGGCTCGGCGTGATGCTGTAGAAAATGTCGAGGCCGGGCTTGCCGCGTGAATTCATCAGTCGCCGCCGCTTCCAAGATGCAGCCAGCGTCCTGCGAGGAACGGGCGCAGATCGAGTCCGATGCCCTGCGTGAGCCCCGCGAGATTGGAAATTTCGCCGGCTTCGGACACTTGAAGAAACTGCGTGTCGAGCCGCGCGCCCGACCACCGATCGTCCTCGAGCTTGCGCGAAATCGTGCGCGCGATGTTGAACCCCCAGACGTTTGCTCCTGCCGGGAAACTGAGGCTCTTGAACGGAATGGCAAACTCCGCCGTCCATCCGTTGCTCGTCCGCGTCGTCCGCACGTGCCAGATGGCATCCCAGTCGGTATTCAGCTGCCCGTTGGCGAACGCCAGGCCGTCGACGAGCGCGCCCGCCGGGTTCGTGGCGAAATAAAACGCGCTGCGCTGATCGCGGAACGTGTCGAGCACAATCTCGATGCGATCGTCGGACTCCAGCGACGCGTCGCGCACCATCTGGGTGCCGACGATGCGATCGGGCTCGGCGTCGTAGGCGTACACGCCGACATAGAGATTGTCGTCGTCGCGCAGCAGCTTGATCTCGGTGCGCTCGCTCGGCGCGCTGCCCTGTGTCGGGCTGACGCTGCACGAGCTCGCCAATCGTCGGGGCCGAGCTCCACGCCGTCTCGCTCAGCGAGCCGTCGATGGCGATTGGGCTGTTGATGGTCGTGACACCGGCCGATCTGATCGACGACGCCGGCATGCCTGCGGCGCCGCATCAACGGCGATGCCGACAAGCACACACAGCGACGAGCGATGCGATTCGCGCACACCGATCCATACGAGGTCCTTCAGTTGGGAAACCCAGGTTACGAGAGCTGTTGCGGCAGCGCGACGCCGAACCGTTCGGCCCAGGGTATCAGTGCCGGCAAGATGGTCTCATGAAGTTGAACTCCTTCGCGAATCTGCCGCCTGCGGCGACGCCAGCGCGCCTTCTCCGGGAAGGCGAACCGGCGGATTGCCAGGCGCCACCGGCGTGTCGTGGCACAGCTCGGACGAGGTGCTGCATTTCGCGCGCGAACGCGTCGCGCCCGCCGAACGCATCGGGATCGATCAGCTGCACGAAGACCGACGAGGTCCACGACTCCGGTTTTTCCGATCGCCCGTGGCCCGCAAGCCCCGATGTGAGCGCTTCGACGATGAGCGCAAGCGAAAATCCTTTGTGGCCCAGCTCGATTCCGCCGAGCGGCAGCATCGCACCCGGCCTGTCGCCGGAGAGCACGCGAGGATCGTCGGTCGCGCGCCCGTCGGCGTCGACAATCCACGGGCCTTTCAGCCGCTCGCCTCTCGACGCGAGCCGCTTGTTCATCGCGTTGGTCGACGTCGAGCTGCTGATGTCGATGAGAATCGGATCGCCGCCGGTCGGAAATCCCGCGGCAATCGGATTCGGCGTGATGCGCGATGCCACGCCGCCGTGCGGCGTGACGCCGGCGGCCGAGGGATCCGAGCACATCAACACGATGATGAAGCCGGCATCGGTGACGGGCTTCAAATACGCCTGCAGGCAGCCGATGTGATGACCTCGACCGATGACGACCGTCACGATCGGGTGCGCGAGGATTCGATGGCGCGCCTCGGCGATCGCCTGCTTCACGAGCCAGTGGCCGGGCAGGCGACGGCCATCCCACGTGAGGCAGGCGCCGAGATCGGCGACCACCTCCGGATCGCCCGACGTTCGCGAGCACGCCCTTCCTGTATTTGTACGAGGTAGCCGGCGAGCTGATCGAGGCCGTGCGTATCGTGGCCCAGCAGATCGGCCTCAACGATCACGTCGGCAACCGTGCGCGCGCGATCGCGCGGCATGCCTGACTGCTCGAGGAGCGCCGATGCGAACATCACGAGCTCGTCGGCGCGATACTTACTCGACAAGGGTCCTGAACTTTCCGCGCCATGATTCCGCGAGCGCGGGGCAGCGCGCCAGCTCGCGCGCAGCATCGATGTCGGCCGTCCCGACGCGGCTGTACCTGACCGCGTTGACCGCGTCGATCGTCCAGCGCGCAAACGGCCGGTCGACCAGCGTCAACGCGTCTCCGCATTCAACGTCGCCCGTTTCCAACACGCGAAGGTACCACCCGGTGCGGCCGCTCTCGACGACCAGCTTCGGCATGTCGAGGCGATTCCAGCGGCGTCCGAGCTTCCAGCACGGCGCGCGCGGCTGTGAGATTTGCACGATCGCCGTCCCGATTCGGTACGTGTCGCCGACGGCCACGTCCCCTTCGACTTGTCCCTCGACCGAAAAATTCTCTCCGAACCAGCCGGGTCCACACTCTGGAACTCCCAGCTCGTGGCGCCAGAAGGGAAAGTGATCCGCAGAATAGACGCACACGGCTTTGTCGGAGCCGCCATGATTCTTGAGATCGGCCTGACCGTCTCCGGCGAGATTTGTCGATGAGAGAGACACGCGGCCAACGACGGGGCTCTTGTAGATGCCGCTCGTCCAGGGTTCCCCGACCTCGTGGTGCACGGGCCGGCCGACATTCAGGGATAGGAGGAGCGCGGTCACGTCCGCACTAAAGTTTACGCGAGGCTCCTGTTATGAACCGATCAGCCCATCAGATCGTACGCGCCGCGCACGGCGCTCGAGCCCGGGAACACCCGGTCGACCTGCGCCGGTGTGAGATCGAACGTCGACGCGATCGCCGCTTTCAGCACCGCGCGCGTGTCGAGCGTGGGCTTGAGATCGCGACCTTCGAAGAGTGCGCGATCGCCAAGGCCAGGCCAGTCGGAATGCACCGCTGACTTTGCGACCCTGGGCCCGATGATGAAGCCGGCGCCTGCCGTGCCGTGGTCGGTTCCGCGCGTGCCGTTCGGCCGCGCGGTTCTGCCGAACTCGGTCATCACGACCACGGTCGTATTCGACCATGCCGCGCCCATGTCGGTGCGGAACGCCATCAACCCTTCTGCGAGCTGCCCGAGCAGCCGGTCGAGCGCTCCACCCGCGAGCCCTTGATTCGCGTGCGTATCCCACCCGCTGAACTCCACGGCCGCGATGTTCGGCCCGCCGTCCTGCCGCAGAATTTTAGCGGCCGCCTGCATCAGCGGTGTGATGCCGCCGCGGCGCGCGCCGCCGCCCGCCATCGGTTCCTCGCCGACGAGATCCTGCTGCTGCATGGCCGCTTCGAAGCGCCCGTAGAGCACTTTGTCGGTGCGATACAACGTCGACAACCGATCCAGATACGCATCGTTCACGGCGCCGAGCTGCGTCGGCGACCACGTCTGCACCTCGTGCGGGCCCGTCAGCGATCGGGGCATGCCCGACGCGATCGCAATGCCGGACCGCTGTCCGGGCATCACCTGCAGCAGGCGATTCAACCAGCCGTCGGATGATCCCACCGGCTTATCGATGCCTGTTTCGAGAATGGCCTGGCCGTCGAAGTGGCTTCTCGTCCGATACGGAATCGCCATCGCATGCAGCGCGACAAGCTCGTTCTTCTGCCACGCTTCGCGCAGCGGCGCGAGGCCAGGCGCCAGGCCGAATGTCTCGGTCAGCTCGACGAGCTCGGACTCCTCGTACGCGAACGCGCCGCGCAGCGATCGATACGACGGATCGCCGTAGGGCACGACCGCGGCAAGCCCGTCGAATCCTCCCCGCAGCAGCACGAAGACGAACCGGCCGCCGTGCTTCGTCTGCGCGAAATTGACGACAGGAAATCCGAAGGTTGCGATGCCGCCGAGGCACATGTTGCGTACGAAGGTTCGGCGATTCATGGTCATCTCCACTGAAATGCTGGCCCCGCCAGCGCGAGCGCGATGCGCTCGTCGGCGGCAATCGTCTTGTCTGCGAGAAGCTTGTGCAAAGGATCGCCCGCCGGCACATCGACGACATCGAGCAGAATCTGTGGATCGATCCGCTGCGCTCGCATGCGGCGCGCGATGGTGCGCGCGAGCTCGGCGCGATTCAGCAGCGAGTCGGGATCGGCCCACTCCTGCGTCTTGTCGCCAAACCCCTTAGGCGCCTGCGGCGACCAGATGGGATGCCGGAGCTGTCGAAGCACGGGCATCGTCGTGTCGCTGACCTCGTTCACGTCGAACGCGCGAAGCACAGCCACCAGCCAGTCCTGCGGCGTGCGGAACTTGCGCGCGCCGTCGCCCCACGCCTCGGGCACATCGACGAGCGCGGCCGACACCGCGCGAAGATCGCCGTCGGTGTCGCGAAACACCCGGGCGATGCGATCGATCGCAGATGCGGACGGCTCATCGCTCACGAAATGGGTGACGAGCTTCGTCGCCAGGAACCGCGCGGTCGACGGGTGACGTACGAGCGCGCGAATCACGCGCTCTCCCTCTTCGGCGCCCGCTTCGTCATATCGCGCGCCGAGCACGGTTTTCGATCCGGGCTCGTGCAGCATTTCCTGAAACGCGAATCCGATGCGGCCGTCCGTGTCCGCCGGCGCCGCCACGGGCCTGTTCCGACCCTGGCCGACGGGTCTGCGTCCGCGCTGCGGCATCATCATTTGCTGCGGACCACGCGCGATACCGCCGACCGTCCATCCCGTGAGAATCTTCGCGAGCTCCTGCACGTCCTGCTGCGTGTAGCCGCCGTCGACGCCCAGCGTGTGCAGCTCGAGCAGCTCGCGCGCGTAGTTTTCGTTCAGGCCTCGTCCCTGCTGACCACCCTGGCCTCGTCCCCGGCCGAATTGCGCGCCGCGCGACTTCGGTCCGATCGATTGAAAGTTGTCGAGGTAGACGAGCATCGCCGGATGCTTCGCCGATGCGAGCAGCATGTCTTCGAAGCGGCCGAGCACGTGCGGCCTGATCGCGTCGCGCTCGTAACTGCCGGCGAGCGGCGCGACGAGAATCTTCGCGCCCACGGAAATACAGAGATGATTCGACCAGAACGCGACGAGGCGCTCGACGAACGGACGGTCGGTCGTCACGCGCTCGGTGAGCGCGGCACGGCTTTCGGCAGACGCAATGGTGACGAGCGCGCGACGCGCCTGCTGGCGGGCCTCCCGCCGCGCCAGGTCGTCGGCTTGTCCAATCGTGCGGAACGCGCGAACGGCATCGGCAATTGCGTCCGGCGAGCCTTCGGCCGGCGCGCGCAAGACCGGCGCGCCGCCTTGCAACTGCCCGCGGAGCCAGCCGCGCGCATCGCCGATCCGCTGG
The DNA here is from genome assembly GCA_963730445.1 of Vicinamibacterales bacterium. Taxonomy (GTDB): domain Bacteria; phylum Acidobacteriota; class Vicinamibacteria; order Vicinamibacterales; family JAMQPK01; genus JAMQPK01. Next base: position 176,873 of record CAVSRX010000011.1, read on the forward strand.
CGCTCGCCGGCGCGTGCGCCGAACCCAAACCCATTCAGGGCGCGAAGCGTGGCATTCATGAATCGACCTCGATCCATTAGACGACGGTCGGGGCCTGATTACACCCGAGGTCACAGACTTTTCACATTTTTCCTGCCTGTTTTCGCGACACTTGACAGCGGAGGGTGTTTATTCATAAATTGATAATTAAATGGCCAGGCACCTGCTGACCGACTTCGAGCTGATGATTCTGCTGGCGACTCTGAGGGTCGGCGACGCGGCCTACGGCGTGCCGATCGCCGGCGAAATCGAAAGCACCGGCGGCCGGCGCGTCGTCGTGGCTGCGGTGTATACGGCGCTCGATCGACTCGAGCGCAACGGCCTGGTGTCGTCGACGATCGGTGAACCGACGCCCGAGCGCGGCGGCCGCGCGAAGCGATTTTTTCAAGTCACGCCCCAGGGGATGCGGGCGGTGAAGGAAACCCAGCGCGCGCTCGTCGCGCTCTGGAAAGGTGTCCCTCAACTCAAGGGAGGACATGTATGAGCCGCGGAATGTCAGCGCTCGCGCTTTGGCTTCTCAGACATCTCGCCGATCGTAACGAGCCGCTCGCCGGCGATCTGCTCGAGCAGTTCCGTGTGAGGCGCTCCGTGTTCTGGCTCTGGTCGCAGCTGTTGTGGGCGATTGCTGTTGGTTCATTCCGTCAGCCGCAAATCCCTTCTGCGCTGAATCTCACACAGGTCGATCCGATCGTCCTTGAATGGCTCGTCTCGAGAAAGCTGCCCCCTCGCAGAGTCAATCTGAGCAGCCCGGTCGAAGGCGTCGGCGGACTCGGGATGATGCTGATGGGATTTCTCCTGAGCACCGTCGTTCCGGATGTGTGGTATTTCGTGATGGGCGGCATCGTCTGCGGTCTCGCGCTGGGCCTGACGCTGGCGTACCGGCGTCGTCATCAGCCGATGGCGACGGACGGACAAATCCACACCGGTCAACTGAAAGATCTATTCGCGTAGTGCTTCCTGTCTCAACACGGAGACACGGAGGCACTGAGGATCACGGACAGATACCGTTCTGTTTGGCACAGAGTCAGATGAAGGCTGCTTGGAGCGTAATGCCGCAACCTCACAGCCGTTAATGATGCGCTTGACGCCTTTAACGAGAACAGGCACGTTGAAGTTGATGAGTAATCCGACTGGTTTGCTCGCAAGACGGAGGTACGACAGAAGCTGAGCGTGATGCACCGGTAGTACGACCTCGATGGCCTTGACTTCGACCACTACTTCGTTTTCCACGAGTAGGTCAAGGCGATACCCACCTTCGATAATCACATCCTTGTAGCGGATAGGTACGATTTGCTCCGCGACGACGCTCAGGTTTCGCTGTCGCAACTCGTAAATCATGCAAGAACGGTAAGTGCTCTCGAGAAGACCTGGACCAAGGGTCCGATGAACCTCGATCGCGCCCTGAATGATGAGGAACGAAATATCGTTGAGTCGTTGTGAATCCATGGACGGCGTTGGATTGCAACCGCCGGTCCACTCGGATTCGGGCGAGAAAGCGCAGGTTGACGTGAAGACGTTGAAAGTATTTCTCCGTGTCCCCGTGCCTCCGTGTTGAGAAAGTGAAATCCGTGCCCTCTACTCTCTCAGCAGCGCCACGATCTCTTTCGGCGTCAGCTTTTCGCGATTCACGGTCACACCGTCGGGCGTGAAGCGCGCGCCGGCGTTGTGGATCACGGTGCGATCGCCCATCAGCGCCGCGGCAGTGGACAGATCGCCGGCCCGCCGCAGGCCCGGCATATAGAGCCGCTCGAGGAACGCTGCATCGCTCGACGTATCAAAATCGCCGACGTCGAGCACCGCGCGGCGTCCTGTTTCCACCGTTAACGCAAGCATCCCTGCCAGCGCCGCATCGCCCACGCTCACGAGCACCGCATCCGGTGAAGCACGCAGCGCCTCGACGATATCCGCGACCCGCTGGCTCGCGGCCGTCCTGTTGTAGGTGTCGAACATCGGAATCTTCGCTGCCTCTTCCGCATCGAACGGTGTGAAGTCGATCGGCTTGATGGTGAAACGCGCCGACCGCATCAGCTTTTCCAGTTCTGCGTCGATCCCCGCAACGATCACGGTCGGGCGCCGGTTCGGTTGCACTCGAGCGGGTTCGGGTTCGCGAGATGTGGGAAGCGGCGGCCCAAAACCAAGCGCGTGCCGAAGCACTCGCGCGCGCACCTCGAGCGGCGTCGACGATAACTGACGCCTGGCGGCCTCGATCCAGTTCGTCGTCAACCGCGCGGCATCGATGGCGCTCTGCGGAAACGGCCGCTGAAAAAACACGATCAGGCTGGGCAGCGGATCGGCCGTGAAGGCGCGCTCCTCACGGCGCGTATTGGCCGGCGCATCCTGCAGCCACCGCGCCATCCATGCGTACACCGCCTCTCGCGAGTCGCGGTTGTAATTGTGAGGCGCGTCGAACCGTACGGCGTGCACACGATCGGCCGCGCCGTTCAGCGCATACAACGCGCGAACCGCGGGATACTCGCGCTCGAGCGTGTTGGTGGTCCAGTCCCCCGTCGCCGACACCATCAGGAGCGGCCGGGGCGCAATCGTCGCCGCGATCTCCACATTGTTTGTATCGAGCCGCAGGCCCGGCTGGTTCTCGCAGAGACATCCGCCCTGCATGTGCAGCGAGATCATGTTCACGGGCGCTGCCACGGCAACCCGTTGATCGACCGCCGCCAGCAGAAACACCTGCGTGCCGCCGCCTGACGCGCCGGTCGCCCCGATGCGATCGCGGCGCACGTATGGCAGCGACTCGAGAAAATCGAGCGCGCGAATGCCGTTCCACAACTGCAGGCCGGCGATGCTCAATCCCCACAGCTTTTCGCGCGGACCGCCGAACTCTCGGTGTTCGAGCTGCGGGCTGTCGTTGTAGCCGATCATGTCGTAGGTGAACACGACGAATCCCTGGCGCGCGAGGTTGATGGCGCGTCCCGGCACCGACGCGATCGCGGAATTTTCAAGCCGGCCGTACGCCCAGTGCCCGTGCGGCGAAAGGATCGCCGGAAATGGGCCCTCGCCGATCGGCCGGTACAAATTACCCGCGACGAAAAATCCTGGCAGGCTCTCGAAGTACACCTTCGAGACGATGTAATCGGGGCGCGTGAGGTCGCCAAATACATTGGCGCCGAGCGGCGTCCGGTCGGGCATCGGCAGAAGCCCGGCCGATGCGAGCACCAGCTCGCGGATGTGGGCGGCGCGAATATTCCAGGCGGCGCGAGACGTAAATTGCGGCGCCGCGTACGTGTCGTTCACCCCTCGGAACGGCTTGCGTTGCGCCGTCACACTCTCGCCCGCAAGCAGCGCCAGACCCACCATCGCGATCACCAGATGTCGCATCGGAGCCTCCCTAACCACCAACCATCAACCACCAACTATTTGACGTACACGGTCTTCAGATTCACGAACTCTTTAATGCCATACGTGCCGAGCTCGCGGCCGTAGCCCGACTCCTTGATGCCGCCGAACGGCAGCCGCGGATCGGACGCGACGAGCGTGTTCACGAACGTGCATCCGGCCTCGAGCTCTCGCGCGACCCGCTCGCCTCTCGCGACATCGTTCGTAAACACCGCAGCGCCCAATCCGAAGATGCTGTCGTTCGCGATACGTACAGCGTCCGCTTCGTCGCGCGCTGAAAACACCGACGCGACGGGTCCGAACAGCTCCTCATCGTACGCGGGCATTCCCTTCTTGACGTCGCCCAGCACGGTCGGCGGATAGAACGAGCCTTTCCCAGGCGGAATCTCGCCGCCGAGCAGCAGCGTCGCGCCTTTCGCGACTGAATCCATCACCTGCTTGTGGAGCTCATCGCGTAAATCGGGGCGCGACTGCGGTCCGACGTCGGTGCCCTCGGCGAGCGGATCGCCCATCCGCCGCAACTTCATCGCCGCGACGAGCTTCTCGGTAAACGCCGCCACGAGCGGCTCGACGATGATGAAGCGTTTGGCGTTGACGCAGCTCTGGCCGGAGTTGATCAGGCGCGACGTGGCGCACGTGTTGACGGCGTACTCGAGATCGGCGTCCTCGAGCACGATGTACGGATCGGATCCGCCGAGCTCGAGCACGGTCTTTTTCAGCGACGCGCCCGCCTGCGCGGCCACCGCTTTTCCCGCCGGCGTGCTGCCGGTCAACGTCACAGCACTCACATGCGGGTTCTCTATCACCGCCTTCACCTGCCGGCTGCCGATCAAGAGCGTGCGAAACACCCCTCTCGGGAATCCCGCCTGCACGAACACCTCTTCGATCGCGAGCGCGCAGCCAGGCACATTCGACGCGTGCTTCAGCACACCGGCATTTCCCGCCATCAGCGCCGGCGCGGCAAACCTGAAGACCTGCCAGAACGGAAAGTTCCACGGCATCACCGCGAGCACGACGCCGAGCGGCTCGAACGCGACGTAGGATTTCGCGGCTTCGGTCTTGACCATCTCGGGCGCCAGATGCGCTTCCGCGTGATCCGCGTAGTACTCGCACCCGAGCGCGCACTTCTCCGCTTCGGCGACTCCCTGCTTGAACGGCTTGCCCATTTCGAGCGCCATCAGCTTCGCGAATTCGTCTTTGCGCTCGCGAAGAATAGCAGCAGCTTTTTTCATCGGGCGCGCGCGCTCGGCAAACGTCGTCTTGCGCCACGTCTTCCAGGCCGCATGCGCGTCTGCGACCGCCGCAGCCGTCTGCTGCGGAGTCATCTCGTCGTAGGTTTTGAGTGTTTCGCCAGTTGCGGGGTTTACAGCTTCGATGGCCATCGTCCGCTTATTATCAGCCAACCTCAGGCAAGCTGCAGCGATTCGAATCCTGAACGCCACAGTCGTGCCTCGTCGTGGCGCCGTTGAATCAGCCCTGGAAGCGTCCACAGTCGCGCCATCGATTCGAACTGTGCCGGAACGGATGTGAGATCCCCCGCTGCAAGCAAGGCGCGAATCGCACGCATCTCGCGGCGCTCCTGGCGCAGAGGGTCGCGATCGATTAGAAGTGGACCGCGGTTGTAGACCAGGCTCACGAGCGCGGTTCGGCAGGCCGGCGACAGCGTGCCGAACTGCGGGTACGCCCCGCGCGTGTCTGCCACAAACTCCGGCAGCGTTCGCTCGAGAAACACCGACATCGCAACCGGCAACGGGATGTCTATTGTGCGCACGCTGGCGAGCAATTCTTCCGACCCTCGCGTGCCCAGCGCGCGGGCAAGGCGCTCGATTGCCGAGTCTGGAATACGGCCGCCCCAATCACGCTCGAACGCCAGCCGATGGACGAATCGCAGGTCGTAGCCGATGCCGATGGTGATGCCGCTCTGGGCGCTTGGCCACACGGGATTCTTGTATCGGCGACGATACTCGCGCGGGCCCGACACTTCCGCGCGTGCGATGAACGTGACGCCGGCGGCAGTCAGCGCCGGGAACGGATCTGGATGAGCGGCGATCGCCTGCTGAATTTCATCGGAGGCCTCATCTGACGCCGGCCTTCCCATCGCCACACATGTTTCGCGTACCGCGTCGCGCGTCAGCGGTCCGTAGTCGCCATCCAGCAACAGGATCGCGCCGAATTTATTCAGGCCGCTCTGCAGCGTTTTGACGGCCGCGCCGGAATCGCCCGGTTTCAAATGCATTGAGTGCAGTTACCGCCGGAAGGCCTCGGCGAGCGATTTCAGCCCTTCGTCTCTCGACGTTTCCCCGCGAACCACTGGAAGCCAATGCTGGTTGATGGCGGGCACCAGGTGACTCCACCCCTCGAGCATTTCAAAGCCCTCGTTGATCCAGTACGGTTGATATCGCGGCCGGCCTTCGCCGGCAGCAATCGACCGGACGAATTCTCCCGCTGTCGCAAAAATAAGCGCGTGCGAGAGATTGTCGGGCACTTCGGCGCCAACAGCGGCGAAGGCGGTTACGACAGCAGCAGGCGTCGACCCCTCGATGACGCTCGCGTGCTGAATCTCGTGAAAGATCGTTTCGAGCGCGAACAGATCCTGAATGCCCGCATCCGTCGAGTACACGACGACGTGTCCTTCTCGAGTCGTATAGCCGGCTATTCCGTTCGCGTACGCGGACGCGTCGACACGCCAACGGTCCTGCGGCCACATCGCGCCATGCACGCGCATCGTCATCGCGACGAACCCGCGCTCGTGCCTGCGTGCGCGAGTCGCAGCCTCGTCGATCCAGGCGCGGTTCGCCTCGTCGTGGCGCGGCCACCACCGATCGAGGTAGATCGGCATCGCCGTGCTGAGCGCGTCTGCAATGCCATTGATGCGATCTGGCGGGCGCGCGGTTGCATCGCCCGACAGGTTCACCAACTCTCGCTTCAATCGAAGCATGTCGAGATCCCAATGACTCTTCGACGCGATCGCATCGCGATAGAACGCCAGGGCGCGAAGCCAGTCTGCGCGCGCTGCGGCGGGCATCTGCGGCAGCGATGCGCGCTCCGGCACGGTGACCGGCTTACGTCCCCCGCTGAGGCCTTGATCCTGCCTCGCCCACTGATAGAGAAAGTGATGGAGATTGATCCACGGATCGGAATGCAGCTCGAAGTGCTGCGTCGTGGCGACAACGGTACGGGCAGGCGCTGGTTGCGCGGCAGCGTCCGTCGCCACCGCCAGCACTGCGAAAACCAGCCAAATCACTTGCAAAGAATAACGCAGGCCTATCGCGGTTTGGTGGGCAGGGCTGCGGCGGAGTCGTGCGCGCGCATGATTTCGCGGGCAAAATTCTGGGCGCGCATCGCGGCCTCGCGCAGAGTATCGAGCTGCTGTCGCTGCCCGTCGAGCTCTTCCATCATTTCGCGCTGGTTGGACGAGGCCTCATCGAGCAGGCGCTTGAATGTATCTCGCTCGTCGGAGCGTTCTTCGGCGAATCGTTGGTGTGCCACTTCCTGCTCGGCGAACTGCAACGCCACCCGATTGCGCTCGCCGGTCGCGGCCTGAAGGGCCTCGCGCAGGTCATCCATCTGCCGCTCGAGCTGCTCGATGGCGTGCTGATGCGCTTTGGCGCTTTCGGCAAGCTGCACCTGCAGCTCATCGCGCTCGGCCGCGGTCTGCTCCAGCCGGTTCCGCAACTCCTGAAGATGGGTTCGACCCTGCTTGAGGAGCTGTTCGAGGTCCTGCTGCGAGGCGAGGTTGCTCTGGACCGCCTCGAGCTCGCTCGCGGCTTCCTCAAGCTTCTGTTTGACGACCAGCATCCGCTGGCGCGCGTCGGTCGCGTCAGTCTCCGCTGGCGGTGTGGTGTCTGATCCGGGTGATGCGCTGAAAGGCACTACGTTCATGAATATAAATCCGCCCTCAGTCATGTATCGTCCGGTCGCCCGGCCGGGAACAGACCCCCCTTCACGCCATGATGGGCACGGCAAAGGCCGGCGTTGTAATGAGAGCGGCGGCGCCGCGCAGGCGCGGCAGCTGTTCATGTGGGACGACGATCATGTCGATTCGTCCACGAATCGGCTCGAGCGTTCGTTCGTCGAGCGCACTGCGAACGATAGGCTCGAGCATGTCCCACGCTGTCGTGATTTCGCCTCCGATATAAATGCGCGCGGGATCGACCGCGTTGACGACTGCGGCGAGACCCGCCCCCAGATATCGGGCCGTCGCTTCGAGAGCCGCCACGGCGAGGCGGTCGTCGTGCCGGGCGCGCGAGACAAGGTCCTCGACGGTCAGCGACACCACATCCGACGGAATGGGCTTCCCGGGATCCAGACTGCGGTTCAGGTAGCGCGTCACGGTCGCCAGATTCGACACGTGCGCCTCCCAACAGCCGCGTGCGCCGCAGCTGCAGAGCGGACCGTCGAGCGCGAGTGGGATGTGACCGAATTCGCCGCCGGCATTGTGCTCGCCTCGGACGAGCTGCCCGTTGGTCATCACCCCGACGGCAAGTCCGTCGGAGACATTCACGAACACCAACCCACCGGAGGTACCGGGATCGCGGCGCGCCGTCCAGGCCTGCGCTAATGCGCATGCTCGGCCGGAATTTTCGATGACAACCGGAAGGCGGGTGGCTGCCGCGAGAGGCTCCTGAAGCGCGACGTCGCGCCACCCCAGCCGCGGGGCAAAGAGGACGCGGCCGGTCGTGCGATCGACCATGCCCGGCACCACTACGCCGATGCCCTCGCAACGACCGAGCTCCGGGTGCAGGGCGAGGATGTCGCGGATGCGATCGGCGAGCACCGTCACGAGACGATGAGGATCGGGTTCGGTCGGAAAGCTCGTCATGCCGACCAGCGGTTCGCCCATGATGTCGGTCACCATCAGCGAGCATCGTGTCGGCCGCAAGTCGACCGCAACGACGCAGCGGCGTTTCGAATCCAGATAGAGGAACGTCGGCTTGCGGCCGCGCGGGGCCTCGCCCGTTGCGCCCTCGGCGACGAGGCCGGCGGTGATGAGCTCTTTGACGAGTACCGTGACGGTGCCGCGCGTCGTGCCCATCAAGCGGGCGAGATCGGCGCGCGAAATGGGCTGGCGCGTACGAATCAGATTGACGGCAATCTGACGATTGATTTCGCGCGAGGTTCCGCGCCGCGCCATACGTATGTGGCCGGCACTTCGCTTTACATCCCGCATTTTGAATAAAGATCCAATAAATTGTTTGTTACAAAAACTAATCTATCTCAGAGTCCGAATGAATCCTAGCAAAATGCAAGCAGTTTGAGACATTTGTGTCTTGACCGCGCCAGTCTTAGCCTATATTGTTCGCTGAAGGAACAGTTTAAGGAGGCAATCATGGCAGGCCGGACTCTCGCCGTAGCGCTCGTCTCGACGTTGCTGTTCGTCGCCCCGCTTCGAGCGCAGGTGGCGACCGGTACCATTCTCGGCAACGTCACGGACTCATCCGGAGGAGCGGTGCCCGGCGCGACCGTCACGGCAACCAACGTCGACACCCAGACGTCGCGCGACACGGTCACCGACGAATCCGGCCAGTACGCGCTGCGGTTGCTGCCGCTCGGCAACTACAAAGTTGACGTCACGCTGACCGGCTTCAAGACCTTTTCGCAGACCGGCATCGTGCTCGAAGTGGGGCGCAACGCCCGCATCGACGCGATCATCGAGCCCGGCAACGTCGCCGAGTCGGTATCGGTCGTGGGCGATGCGCCGCTCGTCGATACCACCTCGGCCTCACTGTCGCGCAGCGTCAATCAGAATGAAGTCTTGAATCTGCCGCTGGTCAATCGCGACCTCTACTCGCTGCTCAACACCACCGGCGGCGTCACGAGCAACGACAACTCGAACTCTCTCGGCGGCCCCGAGCAGCTGACGACGATCAACGGCTCGCAGAAAGCGCAGATCGGATCGGTCAACTTCCAGCTCGACGGGGGCAACAACACGGCCGGCCTGCGCGGCACAGGAAATCCCGCGCCGAATCCGGAAGCTGTGCAGGAATTCCGCGTCATCACCAACAACTTCGCCGCGGAGTACGGCCGCTATCCGGCCGGCGTCATCGACGTCGTCACCAAGTCCGGCACGAACCAGTTCCACGGCGCCGCGTTCGAGTTCTTCCGGGACGAGGCGTTGAATGCGAAACGCTGGGCGCCCCCCGGCGCGACGTCGGCGAAGGACCCTCTCGATCGCAACCAATATGGCGCGGCGTTCGGCGGGCCGCTGAACCGCGACAAAACGTTCTTCTTCGCCAGCTATTCCGGTCTTCGCCAGGAAGAGACGTACTACCGGAACACGGCGGTCGTGCCGACGGCGCTGGAGCGCGCGGGCGATTTCTCGCAGTCCGCGGTGAAGCCGCGCGATCCCGTCACGAACGTGGCGTTCCCGGACAATCTGATCCCCGCCGGGCGGATCGATGCGGCCGCCAAGACGATACAGGACAAATACGTTCCGGCAGCCGAACCTGCCCGGAAACTTCTATCGAAGTCAGCGCTCCCGATCCACTCAAGACCGACGAGATGACGCTGAAGGTCGACCATAATTTCTCGTCGTCGCGTTCGTTGGCGCGTGAGCTACTTCTTTCTGAAGGGCACCGACACGCAGCCGCTGTCACTGAGCGGAAACATCCCGTGGGTCGATCGCGACTTCGCCTGGAAGCAGCAGAACCTGAACGTCGCCGACACGTGGATTCTGAGCGCAACGAAGATCAATCAGCTTCGTTTCACCTACGTGCGGCAGTACGGCGCGCGCGTCAACAATCCGACGACATCGCTCGGCGATCTTGAACTCGAACTTCAAGATTCAAGGCGATCCCTCACTCCCGCGCCTCACGGTCACCGGATACTTCACGGGACAGACGTCGATTGCCGGGCCCGATGCCGGCAGCGATTTCTTCGCGGTGAAAGACAGCATGACGATGAGCCGCGGCAACCACTCGCTGAAGATTGGCGGAGAGGTGTCGTACGAGTACATCATGCACGACACGCTGCTCGACAATTACGGCGTGTTCACGTTCAACGGGAGCAAGACCGGGAACGCGTACGCCGACTTTCTGCTCGGGGTGCCCGCGACGTTTACGCAAGATGCGCCGATTCGGAAGATCGACAGCGGCGTGTACTTCAGTGTCTTCGCGCAGGACGATTTCCGGATCCATCCGCGCGTCACGTTGAATCTTGGAATCCGCTACGACCTCCAGCAGCCGCTGACCGATCCGCAGGATCGCAAGCTGGCGTTCGTGCCCGGCAGAAGGTCCCAGGTGTCGCCGAATGCGCCCGAGGGGCTGCTCTTCCCTGGTGACGAGGGCATCAGCCGCGGGATCGTCAAGTGGGACCGGAACAACATCGCACCGCGAGTCGGCATGGCATGGGATCCGAAGGGCGACGGACGGATGTCCGTTCGGGCGGGCGCCGGCATTTTCTACGGCAGCATCAGCGGCAACGAATGGAACACAACGGCGGACAACCAGCCGTTCACGGTGCGGCAGCAGTTTCCGACGGTCTTCACGTTGTCCGATCCATACCGCAATCAGCCTGGCGGCGTCGGGCCGTTCCCGTTCGATTACGACCCGGCGAGCCCGAAGTTCACGTTCCCGGCGCAGGTGTTCGGTCCGTCGCTCGAATTCGTGTGGCCGAAGACCTATCAGATGAACGTGACCGTCGAGAAGGAGTTGTTCCGCAACGTCAGCGCGAGCGCGTCGTACGTGGGTGCGCTCGGACGGAACCTGCCGGCGAGTATCGACCGCAACTACCCGGTGTTCGGGCCCGGCGCGACAACGGCCAACGTGAATGCGCGCCGGCCGTACCAGCCCGGCGTGCTCTCAACGGTGCGCGTGCTGGAGTCGGTCTTCACGAGCGATTACCACGGTTTGCAGCTCGCAGCGGAGAAGCGCGGCAGCCGCTTCTCGGCTAAGGCTTACTACTCGTTCGGCAAAGCGATTGAAGATCTCGACTATCAGGGCGGCGGCCTGCCGGCCGTGCAGAACTCGAACGATCTGACGGGCGAGCGCGCCCGCACGTCGGCCGATCGCACGCACACCTTCACGTTCTCCGGCATCTGGCAGATCGATTACTTCGGCGACTCGAGGCCGCTCGCCAGAGCGCTGCTCAATAACTGGACCGCGTCTGCGATCGTGACGCTGCAGAGCGGAGCGCCGCATGACGATCACGGCCGGCCAGGATCGCAACTTCGACGGCAGCACCAACGACCGCGCCGATCTCGTTGCCGATCCGAAGCTCGACAGCGGCCGTCCGCGCGAAGAGCTCATCGAGCTGTGGTTCAACACCGCGGCGTTCGCGCTTCCGGCCATCGGTGCCGATGGCAGCGCTCCGCGCAGTGTCGTCGACGGCCCCGGCGTCCGCAACGTCGACCTGGGCGTGTTCCGCGACATTCGAATGGGCCGCTACGTCGCTGCAATTCCGGCTCGAGGCGACCAACGTGTTCAACATGGTGAATCTGTCGAATCCGGGCACGAACTTCGGGGCGGCTGCGACCTTCGCGAAGATCCGCACGGCGCGCGATCTGCGAAGGATTCAGCTGGGAACGCGGTTCTCTTTCTAGCAGGTAGCCTGTAGCCGGTAGCTTGTAGCCTGAACAACTACCAGCTACCAGCTACGAACTGACAATGACCGGCCGGCAGTGCTACCACTGCAAGCAGTGGATCGAACAAGGCGAAGAGCACGACTGCTGGACGACCACCGAAGCCGCGCTCACCGAGGATCTCTCGGAAGATCTGAAGGACGCGTGGGAGCGTCTGCGCGAAACGGCCGTCGAGTTCGGCGAACAGCGCATCTACGCCTCGCACCATTCGATCATGTTCGCGCGCACGTCGTGCTATTTCTTCGTCCGTCCGAAGAAGAACTTCCTCGAAGTCTGCATCTTTCTTGGCCGCGCGCTGAAGGGACCGCAGGTGAAGCGCACCGATGAAGCCTCGAAGTCGAAGGTCGCCAACATCCTTCGCATCACGCACCGCGACGAGGTGGAGCCGCCTGTCACCGACTGGCTTCGCGAAGCGTACGAATTCTCCACCACGACGAAGGGAGCGAGGGCGCCGAAACCCGCCGCCAGGAAATCAAAGCGGCGATAACGCCCCGTCGACTGATCCAAATTGAGATTTTCGCATGTCGTTATGGGACATTATAGGACTCCATAGGCGTAGTAAGCCGCCGACATTGTTGCCCTAATACCTTTGGAATCAACTCTTTAGACGATCCACTCTCAGTCGGTGCATTTTTTTGCTCCGGTCCTCGGCCGTGACAACCCTTGGCCAGGCGCATGCTCTTCTCGAAAGCGCGACACGCTTATGAGAGGGCGGGACCGCCGCATTCACCAGCGCGTCAGCTTGCAAGACCTAAGCACGCCTCCGCTGGTTCGCATTCAAAATCGCCCGCCTATTTCTCTGGTGGATCTCTCGCCCGGAGGGGCTCTCATCGACCTGGCGTTTCCGGTGCGACCCGACTCCCGCGTCACCCTGGAATTTCGGGCGGCATCCGAGCGCATGAACCTGCAGTTCCGGCTGCTGCGATGCTATGTCCGATCGCTGCGCGGCGGCGTGCAGTATCAGGCAGCCGGGGAATTCGAGCAGCAGTTTGAATGGAAACCACTCCTCGCCGATTCTGCGGCGCAGGCGACTTCCAACCGGCTCATCGCAACGCTCGAGGCGTTTCAGCGCACCGGCCCGGCATCGGGCGATGTCATGGAATTCGATCTCCTGATGAAGTGGATCCTCGATGCGGCGCAGCGCGGCAAACGGGCCGACTTCATCGCCGTTGAAATCCGGGTGCGCCTCATGCGGTTAATTCCGACGGTGGTCGTCAAGCCCGCGACGACACAGTCGCTGCCCGACCCTGCGAGGGGAGCGCGATTTTTCGGTTTCGATTTCCGATGCGAGCGCGTACTCACCGCACCAGAGCGACGTCTGCTGAGAACAGCCGCGCAGTTGCTGTCGATCGTCGATCCCAACAGCAATCCTGCGCAGTCGATCGTCGATCCCAACGGGAATCCTGCCCTGATGGGCCCTCGACTGGTCGACGTCAAACCCCACCAGAATACAGAACCTCCAACGATTGCCTACAGCGTGGCAGACTGGCTGGACATGCGTAGCAGCGACGGTGTCATGGCACAGGACGACGACTGGCCCCGAACCGCCTGAGAGTCGAACGTTAGAAACTCCATCACGGCTATACTGCGGGCGACGGAGGTTTCTAAGCCCATGGTCAAGCTTTCTCGCCGTGAACTCGCACGAGTGGCTGGCGGAATGAGCGCTGCGCAGGCGCTGAGGCTCGACGCGCAAACCCCCGTCAAGCCCGCCTATATCGGACCGCTTACCGGAGTGACGACAGATCTTCGAGACCGCCGATTCGACCCAGTCGCGTACACGCGCGATCTGTACGCGTCGGCCCCGCGCCAGCTTCGATTCCGCGCCCGCAATCGCCGCGAAGCCGAGGCTTGGCAGAAGACGCTCCGATCGAAGCTGACTGAGCTCGTGGGAGGCTTCCCACGAGCTCGAACCCCGCTCGGTGCGATCACACTCGAGACACGCGCATTTCCCGGTTACGTGCGCGAAAAGATCGTGTTCGACAGCCAACCCGGTGTCAGCGTGCTCGCCTATCTCCTGCTTCCAGAAAAAGTGCGCCGCCCGGCCGCTGTGATGATTTGCGTGCCTGGCCACGGCCGCGGCGTGGACGACATCGTCGGCATCGACGAACAGGGTGGCGAGCGGACCGACAAGGCGGGCTACCAGCACGACTTCGCAATCCAGGTCGCCGAAGCCGGCATGGCCGCCCTGGCGATCGAGCCGATGGGCTTCGGCTGCCGCCGCGATGCCATCAACGCTCGTCTCGGCCTGTCGCGGAAGGCCTGCGATCCGGTGGCAGGTGGCGCGCTGCTCGTCGGTCAAACGATGATCGGCTGGCGCGTGTGGGACGTAATGAGGACCATCGATTACATCGCAACCCGCTCTGAGTTGGATGCGGGCCGCATGGGTTGCATGGGTATTTCTGGAGGCGGAACGGTCACCGTGTTCGCGACGGCGCTCGATCCGCGCATTCGCGCCGCGCTCGTAAGCGGCTACCTGAACACATTCCGCGACAGCATCGGGAGTCTCGCTCACTGCAGCGACAACTACGTTCCGGGAATCCTGAACTGGGCCGAGATGCACGACCTCGCGGGCCTCATCGCCCCGCGACCGTTATTCGTGGAATCGGGAGAACGCGACAACATCTTTCCGATTCGGGCGAGCATCGAGAGCTTCAATGAGGTGCGACAGATCTACGACGTCTTTGGAGCCGCTGATCGCGTCGAGCACGAGGTCTTTCCAGACGAACATGCGTTCTGGGGCAAGCGTGGCGTCCCGTTCCTGGCGCATCACCTGAACATGTGAAACGTGTCTGCGAGAATCCGTTCGCGGCTCGGCTTGCCCGCGAGAGCATGCTTCCTGGCAGCGGCAATGTTACCGATTGCCGCACCGCGCGCGGCCGAGGCGCAGCCATCGCCCGCCACTACTGACGCGTCGACTGCCTCTGACGGCGCGCGGCCGATGCTTCGTGCCGTTCGCATCACCGAGCCGCCCATCATTGACGGCCGCCTGTCTGACGAGGTGTGGGCACAGGCATCCGTTGCCGATCACTTCAGGCAGCGCGATCCCGATGAGGGGCAGGCCGCGACCGAGCGCACGGAGATTCGGGTGCTCTACGATGATGAGGCGCTGTATGTCGGCGCGCGCTTGTACGACTCCGACCCTGCGCGCATCTCGAGGCGAGTAACCGCGCGCGATGAACATCCCGACGCTGATAGCGTGACGATCTTTCTGGACCCTCGGCACGATCACCGCACGGGAGTCAGCTTCACGGTGACGGCAGCCGGATCCCAATCTGACAGCGTCCTTTCCAACGATACGTTTCAGGACTCATCCTGGAATGCCGTCTGGACGTCGGCTGTGTCTCAGGACGGGCAGGGATGGTCGGCCGAGCTGCGCATTCCATTCTCGCAGCTGCGCTTCAATGCGGGCGAGCGCCCGACGTGGGGCATGAACGTGTCGCGCTTCATCCGGCGCAAGAACGAAACCGCGTGGCTCGAGTTCTGGCCGAAGAACGACGACGGCCTTTCGTCGCGGATGATGCACCTCGTCGGGCTCGACGGCGTTCGTCCTCGTCGGCGGCTCGAGCTCGCACCGTACACCGCAATGCGACAGGAGCTGGTCGAGGCGAAGGATGGCGACCCGTTCAATGATGGCGCCCGCGTGTTTGGGTCAGTCGGTCTCGACGTCAAAACCTCGATACCGGGAGGTCTGGTACTTGACGCAACCATCAATCCTGATTTCGGCCAGGCGGAAGTCGATCCCGCCGTCGTGAATCTGACGGCGTACGAGACGTTCTTCCAGGAAAAGCGGCGGTTCTTCATCGAAGGCGCGGAGATCTTCAACAACTTCGGCAGGGGCGGCGCCAACAATTTCTTCGGCTTCAACAATTCCAGTCCGAATGCGTTCTACTCGCGGCGCGTCGGCCGCGCGCCGTCGGTGAGCGCCGAAGGCGACTTTGTCGACGCGCCGCGCGCAGCAACGATACTTGGCGCGGCAAAGGTGACCGGGAAGACATCAAACGGATGGAGCATCGGACTGATAGAGGCCGTGACGGCTCGCGAGCGCGCGCGCCACATGACCGGATCGACGCTCGACCGCACCGTGGTCGAGCCGACGACAAACTACTTCGTCGCGCGCGTGCAGCGCGAGTTTGCGCGCGGCGGCGCGGGCTTCCTTACGACCTCGGTCGTGCGCGATCTCGACACCACACTGCTCAAGGACGAGCTCACGAGCCGTGCGTTCCTCTTCGGCGGCGACGCGTACTACTTTCTGGACAGCAAGAAGGATTGGGTCGTTACCGGGGAGCTATCGGGCAGTCACGTGCGCGGAAGCGCGAAGGCGATGGAGGAGTTGCAGCGCTCATCGCAGCGGTATTACCAGCGGCCGGACGCGCCGCACGTCGAGCTCGATTCGCAGCGCACGTCGCTCGGCGGGTACACGGGGCGCGTGTTCCTGAACCGGAACAGCGGCGTGTGGCGCGTCAACGCCGCGCTGTGGGGCGTCAGTCCCGGATTCGAATCGAACGATCTCGGCTTTCACAGCCGCGGCGATCGCGCGGGTGCACACAGCGTGCTGTTGTGGCGCAAGCAATCACCCGATCGGTTCAGCCGCTCTCGAGGGTGGTGGCTCGCCAAAGCATGGACCTGGAATTTCAACCGCGACATCCTGAGCGACATCTGGATGGGATGCGCGAACGCGCTCCTGACGAATTACTGGAATCTCGGCACGTGCGGCGGTTATGCGGCTCGGACGATCAAGGACGATTTGACGAGAGGCGGGCCGCAGACTGAAAACCCGCAGGGCAACTGGGCCAATGTCAGTTTCGGCACCGACGGCCGCAAGTGGCTGTCATTCGAGACGTGGGTCGGCCACGATTGGGATGAATCCGGCGGGTTCAGCACCAACGGCGAGCTGTCGATGAACGTGAAACCGCTGTCAACGCTGTCGATCTCGACCGGGCCGTCTCTCCAGCACTCGAAAGACCTGGCGCAATACCTTCGCACGGAAGACGATGCGACGGCTGTTGCGACCTTCGGACAGCGATATGTCTTCGGCACGATCGAACAGACGCGGCTGACGCTGCAGACGCGGGTCAACTGGGTTCTCAATCCCAACGCGTCCTTGCAGATCTACATGCAGCCGCTCGTCGCGGTTGGCAGGTACCACGACTTCAAAGAGCTGGCCGCGCCGCGTACGTACACGTTCCGTCCGTATGCCGGCGCAGGTTCTTCCTTTTCGTACGACACGGGCAACCGGTCGTACACCGTTGATCCCGACGCGTTCGGGCCCTCATCGTCTTTCACGTTCGACAATCCCGATTTCAATTTCAAATCGCTGCGGCTCAACGCGATCTTCCGGTGGGAGTTCCGCCCCGGCTCGACGCTCTACGCGGTGTGGACGGAACAACGCGAAGACGAGGCATTTCCGGGCGACTTTCGTGCCCGCCGCGATCTGTCGCGTCTCTTCTCGGCGAGCTCGGACGATGTGTTTCTGCTGAAGATGACGTACTGGATCGGACGATAAACGAAAAACGGAAAAACGAATAAAGCGCGTCGCGCGCGTTCTCTATTCGTTGTTCGTTTTGCGTTTTTCGTTGCGTTATTGTGCCAGCTTCGCGCTCGGCGTCGTGTCGGCCTCGAGATCGCCGAGCACGAACTGGATGCCTCCGAGCATCATCTTCACCAGGTCCGGCATCATGTAGAAATCGGGCCGGTGTCCGAGCACGCTGTTGAACACGCGCCCCTTGCCTTCACGCTTGATCCACACCATGCCGAAATCGCGGTCGGTGCGCAGGTAGAGCCATTTTTGAAGGTCGCTCTTGTCTGCGTCGACGCTCAACAGCACGTGCAGCTTCTCGCGGGTGTACGGGCCGGTCATCGGGAAGTGATAGAACTCGTCCATCATCGAAAATCCCCTGCCGCCGAAGTGCTTCGTCAGCGGACTGGCGGGATCGTCGATCTTCAGCGTGCCCGGCTCGCCGTTGTACTGGTGCGGGCCTTCCTGCGCGCCCATCAGCTCGCCGAACTCGCGCAGGTCCTGCGAGGCGAACGTCGTGCCGTGCAGGCCGGCGACGCCGCCGCCTTCGCGCACATAGCGGATCAGTCCGTCCAGCACCTCGGGATCTGAGAACACGGGGCCGACGACGCTGTTGAGGAACACCGCGTCGTACTCCTTGATCCGCGGATATCGCAGGTTCTCGAGGTTGTTATCGAAGATCGGCTCGTACGCGCCGGTGTGCTTCGCGATGAGCTGCAACATCAAATTCCCGTGCGCGACGGTGTTGTGATAAAACCCGCCGGCCGGGCACACATCGATGATGAGCAGCTTTCTCGCCTGTCTCGGCTTGACGAGCGCCTGCCGTGGAATCGCCGCGTCGATCTTCGCTTTCTCGTCTGCGGGAATGCGATCGGTTGTCGAGATCGGCAGCATCTTCGAAATCGCATTCACTCGATACCCCTGCGCCACGCGAACGGCCTTGTCGTAGTTCTCGGCAGCGCTGGGGGTGATGGTGAAGAACAGCGATCGATTCGACGGGCGTGATGTTCCGCAGTCTGTGCATTTGTTCGGCCACTCAGGCGCTTCGGGCGGCTGCTGCTTACTCAACTCGAGCAACAGTGGCGC
Organism: Vicinamibacterales bacterium; assembly: GCA_963730445.1. GTDB lineage: Bacteria > Acidobacteriota > Vicinamibacteria > Vicinamibacterales > JAMQPK01 > JAMQPK01. Next base: position 195,442 of record CAVSRX010000011.1, read on the forward strand.
CGATTTCGCGGCATCGCGAAGATTGGCGCCGTGCGTCGTCGCGCCCTCTTTGTACATGCCTCGCCCATCTTCGACGGCGACCTTGATGCCGGGAAGCGTGACGGGTTGTTTCGTCAGGATGAGATCGATTTCCAGCGCCTTCGCAAAATCGAGCAGCTTGCTACGCGATGCCTCGTCCGCAGGAATCGCATCGAGGCGATATGCAGGAACGCGCAGACCGAGATCGGTCAGCCGCGCCTTGATGTTCGCGACGTCGTCCGCGCTCATTTTGTAGTCGAGATTCGTGCTGACGGCTTCGACGAACGCCACGCCCGCCGCATCGATCCTTGCGGCTGCATCGAGGAATGGCAGCGCGCCAAACGCGTCGGACCGGATGCCGGCCCTCCACCCGAGCAGGCCGACCGCCGTGCCCCGCGGGCGACGATTATCGGGCGGCCGCGTTTGCTTCGCGGTTCTCGCGCCGCCGGTACCGTCTATCTTCACAGGCGTTTGCGGCGTCTGGGTCGACACGGATGCCGTCACGAGGATGGCCAGCGCGAGGGGCTGAAACAGGTATCTCATTTGCTGGATTATACGGATCGCCATCACCGTTGCACATCTGGCAGTGAGGGCAGTAGGATCGCGCACACGACCAGGCACGTCAGGGACCTAGTGAAATGGAGGCTGTAATGAGAATTGCTGTCGTCATGTTATGCGCGCTCAGCTCCGCGTCGTTGTACGCCCAGGCTCCCGCCCCCGCTCGCGGCGCCGCTCCGCCGCCGCCACCGGCGACCGAGACCGTCGCGCCTGCAATTCCAGGAGTCGTCGCGGCGGGCACTAAGGTCGCGATCGTGAAAGACGGACTGCGGAGCAGCGAAGGGCCCATCCTGATGCCCGACGGCTCGACGCTCTTCACCGAGCCGGGCGCCAGCACGGTCCACAAGATTGACAAGAACGGAACCATCTCGACGTTCGTCGAGAACACGAACCGCGCGAACGGGCTCGCGCTCGATTCGAAGGGGCGCCTCATCGCGACGACGGCGCTGACGATCGACGTGCTGTATCCGCCGGCCGCGAAGGCGACGCTCGCCAAGATGTCGACGCGGCCGAACGATCTGGTCATCGACAAGAAGGACGGGATTTATTTCACGCTGCCTAGTGATAAGCCGTCCGCGGTGTATTACATCCCCGCCGGCGGCCAGGCGACGAAGGTTGGCGAGGCTCCGGGCGCGCATGGCATTCAGCTCTCCCCGGACGAGAAGACGTTGTACTCCGCCGACTCCGGTGGCGAATACCTCATCGCATTCGACGTGCAAGCGGACGGCAAATTGACGAACAAACGCAACTTCGGCAAGTACCAAGGTCTGCCGACCCCCGAGAGCCACGCCGACGGGATCGCCGTCGACAGCCAGGGGCGGGTTTACGTTGGTATCGCGACTGGGGTCCAGGTGTTCAGCCCGAAGGGCGACGCGCTCGGAGTGATTCCGACGTCGCAGCGCCCGCAGAACCTCGCGTTTGCCGGTCCTGACAAGAAAACGCTATATCTCACCGGCGGGAGCGCGTTGTTCTCGGTCAAGATGCTGGCTCAGGGTTATGCCGGCCGCGCGAAATAACCGACGCCCAGTACGCCCCCGGGGTCGGCGGGATATGATATTGGGAATCGGAGGCGACGATGACCGGAACAATTGCGAGACTGCAGCTTGAGAAGGGGTTTGGTTTCATCAAGGACAGCGCGGGGCAGGATTACTTTTTCCACCGCAGCGCCGTCGTTGGTGAGGGGATGGAGAACCTGCGCGAAGGGGACTCTGTAGAGTTCACTGTTGGCCAGGGCCCGAAAGGGCCGCGCGCGGAGAGCGTCCGTCGAACGTCGACCTAGACACCGCCAAGCCGCCACCACCGGAACTGCCGGGAGCGCCAATTGACTGCGCGCTCCCGGCCCACTTACCAATCAGGGCTTCAGCACATTGATGTTGGTCACCCAATAAGTGATCGCGCCGCCGGGGTTCGGCCTCACCCAGTGCGCCGTCTTGATCGGAATGTGGTACATCTCTCCGAGCACGATCTTCTGCGTGTGACCGCCCTTGATGATTTTCTTCCCGTCGGGCCCATCGACGATTTCACCGCCGAGAATGACGTTCCCCTCGCCGCTGGTAAACACCAGGAAGTGAGAAAAGCCATCGTGCGTTTCAGGGGCGCTTGTGGCATCGCGACGCTGGATGCTCGCGCTGTAGTGGCCGTAGTTCCCTAAGGCGCCCGGCTTTGCCAGTTGTTCGGCAGTCCAGACGTTATACGGGTCGGTGCTGAGCGGCCGCGGCGTTCCTCGTTGGGCTGAGAGAGACACCGCACTCGCTGCAATCACAGAACAGAGACAGAGCCGCGTCACCATATTCGCGCGCATGTCTTTTCTCCTTGAACCGGGTTAATCGTACGGCGGAAGTTTCACACCCAGCATGACCCGCAGATAGTTCACGTTGTGCGACAGATAGTCGTCGACGGCGAGATCGAGGTTTCCGCCGATCGCGCTGAACCCGTCATCGCCTTCCCGCGGCCCATCGAGATCGAAGATCGCCCAGCCCTTGTAGCGCCGATCGCGCAGCACCTTGAAGACCGCCTGAAAGTCGACGCCGCCGCCGCCGAGATTGTGGTACACGCTCGCGACCTTGTGCTGCTCCTGCGTCGGCGTTGATGTGTTGCCGCGATACTTCGCGTAGGTATCCTTCAGATGCACGAGCGCGAGGCGCGGGAAGTAGTCGCTGATCAGTTGCGCGGCATCGCCGCCGCCCAGTGTGAGATGTCCGGTATCGGCCGTCAGCCACACGAGCTTCGGATCGGTCAACTCCATCATGCGGCGCACTTCGCGCTCGCGCTCAATGGGGCCCCAGATGTGCGGATGCGGCGCCATCCGAATGCCCATCTTGATTGTCTGCCGTCCGATCTCGTTCAACGTGTCGGCTAATAGCTTGAGCTGATCGTCGTTCGGTCCGCCGGCCGGCCGCGGGCCCATGTTGCATTTCCACAGCGTCGCGCCGAGCGGCTGCAGAAAATCGCGTGCAAACGCGACGTGGTCGGCAATCGTCTTCGGGGTCTGCGCGGGATCGGTGAAGTTCGTCGACTGTCCCGCCGCACCGTTCGAGCAATCGATGAACGTGACGCCCGCGTCGTCGAACATCTTCTTGAGCACCATCGGATTTTTCCGATACTGCTCGATGTTGTTCGGGTACGGCTCGATGCCCTGCAGCCCGAGGGCCGCGACTCGTTTGATGGCCCACGCGATGTCATGCTGCCGGCCCCAGATGGAGCTGGTCGTGCCGAACAGAATGTCCGGATTGATGGGGTCGAGGGGCTTGTGATTCACCGCGCCCCACACCGTCGACGGCCCGAAGACGCTCGCCGCCGCGGTCATGGCCGCTAGTGAGCACGCGGATGAGATGAACTCACGCCTGTTGGACATGGGCATCCTTTCGTTACTTCGACAGCTTTTTCGTAACCGGATAATCCTTCCACACGAACTCGAGCGCGTTCGGCAGCGTCTGCATCTTCATGTTGCGATCGCAATGTCCTGAATCGCGCGCGAAGACGAATTGATACTTGTAGCCCTTGTCGGCCAGCGACTTTGGCCATGTGCTGGTTCGCGACCACCCAGTCGTGCATGTCGTCGCGCATGACGTTCGGGTTGAACAAGTCGCGATCGCCGACGTGCATCCAGATGCGGATCGGTTTCACCGGACTCTTCGGAATCAGCGTGCGGTGAAATTCCCACGCGCCGCCGGGCGTTGCGGGATTGTACGGCCACTGCTGATTCACGAAGGTGCCCGAGTAGCTCAGCACGCGATGGTAGAGATCGGTGCGATACCACGCCATCGCCATCGCTGCCGCGGCCCCCGAGCTGCAGCCCGTCGTCGCGCGCGCGTCGGGATCCCTGGTGAGCCGCACGTTGTACTGCTTCTCGACGAGCGGCAGCACTTCCGTCTCGACGAACTGCGCGTAGAGGCCCGACATCGTGTCGTACTCGAGCCCGCGCTGACTGCCCTGCGCGTCGCCGCTGCCGTTGCTGATGGAGATTGCCACCATCACCGGCACGCGCTTCTGCGTAATCAAGGTGTCGAGTGCCTTGAACAGCAGCGGATCAGGTCCGTCAGCGCCGACGATGAACGGTACGATCGCGCCCGGAACGTACTGCTTGGGGATATACACCGCGACGCGCCGCGTGTAAGGCGCAGGCGCGCTTGTCGTCACGTCGAGCTTCGCCGGATTGTTCGGATCCGGCGTGCCGAAGGTACCCTGCTCGCGTCGTATGCCCGGATAGATTTTGCTGTCCTTCGACTCCATCGTGAAGGTTTGGACGGTGCCCTCGAGCGCGGCCGGATCACCCGCCATCTCGGGCGCCGGCGTATAAGTCGGCCCGATGATGAAGTTCCCGTACGCGTCGGCCGCTGGAATCGCGCCGTCAGGCAACGCCGTCGCTTTGACGTAGCCCGGTGTGTTCGGATCTCGGGTCGGCGGCGGCGGACGGTTGGCGCGTGCCGGCTGCGGCGCCGGAGTCGTGGCGGCCGGCGCCGGCGCTTGCGGAGTCTGCGCCACAGGCGCCGCAATGGCCCCGGCCATCACGGCGGCGATGATCGCGAGAGTGAGTTTTGTCTGCATATGTTTACTTTGAAAGTTTTTTCGTGACGGGATAGCCCTTCCACACAAATTCCAGCGCGTTCGGCAGCGTCTGTGCTTTCACGGTGCGATCGCAATGGCCGGCATTGCGGGCAAAGACGAACTGGTACTTGTAGCCCTTGGCCGCCAGCTCTCTCGCCATGTTCTGGTTCGCGAGCACCCAGTCGTGCATGCCGTCGCTCTGGCTGAAGTTGTCGCGATCGCTCACGTGCATCCAGATGCGCAGCGGCTTCACCGGGCTCTTCGGGATCGAGCGTGCGATGAAATTCCCACGCACCGCCCGGAGTCTCCGGGTTGTAGGGATACTGCTGATTCACGTACGTGCCCGAGTACGTGAGCACGCGATGATAGAGATCGGGGCGATACCACCCCATCGCCATCGCCGCCGATCCGCCCGAGCTGCATCCCATGGTCGCGCGCGCGTCGGGATCTTTCGTGATGCGCACCTTGAACTGCTTCTCGACGAGCGGCAGCACTTCGGTCTCCACGAATTCCGCATACAGGCCCGACATCGTGTCGTACTCGAGGCCGCGCTGGCTGCCCTGCGCGTCGCCGCTGCCGTTGCCGATCGACACGGCAATCATCGCCGGCACGCGCTTCTGTGCGATCAGATTGTCGAGCGTCGTGAACAGCATCGCGTCAGGCCCGTCCGCGCCGACGATGACCGGCGCAATCGTGCCCGCCACGTACTGCTGCGGGACGTACACCGCCACACGGCGTGTGTAGGGCGCGGGACCGCTGTTGACGATGCGCTTCGCGGGATCGTTCGGGTCGACCATCGAGCGCGAACCGGGCACGCGCGCGATGCCCGGATAAATCTTGCTGGTGGTCGATTCGATCGTGAAGTTGTGAACCGTGCCCTGCGGCACGCCCGGCTGCACCGTCGTATCTGGCGAAGGCGCGTGCGTCGGACCGATCACGAAGTTGCCGAGCGCATCGGCCGGCGGAACGGCGCCATCAGACAGCATCGTCGCCTGCGACGTACCCGGCGTTTGCGGGTCACGCGTCGGCGCCGGTGTGCCGCGCCCGCGCGCGGGTGGCGCGGCAGGCGTCGTCGTTGCGGGCGTCGTGGCCCCAGGCTCCTGCGCTGCCGGAGGCGTGGCCGCCGGCTGCTGCGGAGCGGGAGCGTTCTGCGCCATCGCGGCGGCCGCCGATAGCGATGAACCCGACGACGATCGCGATGTCCAATCCGTGTGTTTTCATACCTCAGACTCCTGTCCCAGCGAGACCTCGAAACGCACAGTGTGGGAAGCCAGAATCATACGCCAGCCTGAGCCGGGGCGATGCGCCTTTGCGCATCGGATGCGGTTTGCCGTGAACCCCGATGCCGCGGACCGGACGCGGCTGCGCATTAGTGCATGCTGACCCTGGCCAAGCTTTACGCGACCATCCGGCCCTCGCTGAAGGCCCCGCATTCCGAATACAATTCCCCTATGCAATGACACCCTCTTTTTGTCCTGAGCTTGCTGGCCCCACCTGCGCCTCGGCGTGCCGACCGACATCCGCGCCTCCGGCAGCGCAGCGTCAGCCGACACCTGGGCCGTGGTCGATGGCCGCGAAATCAAGCGCGCGGACGTCGACAAGGCCTATCAGCGGTCAGGCAACGCGGCGCAAGGGCTGGCGGAGGAAGAAATTCTCGCAGCCAAGCTCAGCATCCTCGACGATCTCATTCTTCAGGACATCCTGATCGCGAAGGCCGGCCCGTTGAAAGTCGAGGTTCCCGACGGCGAGCTCGACAAGGCTTTCGCCGACGCAAAGAAGAACATTCCTGACGAGGCGTTTCAGCAGGAACTGACCAAACGCGGCGTGACGGCGGCCGAGATGCGCGACGGACTCCGTCGCGAGCTGCTCACGCAGAAAGTGATCGAGCACGAGGTCGGAGCGAAGATCACCGTCACGTCGCAGGAAGTGACCGACTTCTTTCTCGCGAATCGCAGTCAGTTCAACCTCGCCGAAGAGGCGTACCACCTCGCACAAATCGTCGTGACGCCGGTGCGCGAACAGCAAGTGGCCAACCGCACAGGAGACGATGCGGCGACGCCGCAGGCGGCGGCCGAAAAAGTGAAGATGCTGATGGAGCGGCTCAAGGCGGGCGAGAATTTCGCCGAGCTTGCGATGGGCTACTCCGAAGATCCCGAGACGGCGCCGCGCGGCGGCGATCTCGGCCTCGTCCCCATGTCGCGGCTGAAGCAGGCGCCTCCGCAACTGCAGGCCGTCGTGTTGAAGAAAACACCGGGCACGGTGAACGTGGCGAGCATGGGTGGGGCGCACACGCTCGTGCTTGTGGTCGCGCACGAGCAGGCGGGTCAGCGGGATTTGTCGACGCCTGGCGTGAGCGATCGGATTACCGAAGCGCTGAAGGCGCGCAAAGAACAGCTGCTGCGCGCGGCGTATCTCACCACAGCGCGAAACGATGCCGACGTCGTCAACTACCTGGCAAGACGAATCGTCGAGGGACAAGGCAAACTGGCGAGCACTCAGGCCGCGCCGCCGCCGCCGACGAAGAAGTAGCGCTCGCGCCAATCATGCCGCTCTCGTTTCGGTGCTGAGCTTCTGATACAGATACGACGTGAGCAGCAGCATCACGCCTAGCCCGATGACACTCAGCACACGGTATAACCGGTCGAGTTGGGCGAGGTCGATTGCGAAGACCTTGATGAAAGTGATGACGAACACAGTCATCGCAAAGTACCGGATTGGTGCGTAGTTCCGGCGCAAGCCGACGAGGATGAGCACTGTCGCGTACACGGCCCACGTGATAGACAACATCATCTCTCTGGCGAAATGACTGGTGGCCGATGCGTACGCCGACAGGTGGCGCATGTCGTGCGCGTGCCAGTACGCCGTAATCTCGCCGGTCAGCAGTGTCAGAGTCAGAGCATTGGCGAGCAGCCACAGCAGCGTCGATGGAGCGTATCGCTGCTCCATGACATCGCCCGCCATCCGGTACAGGCTCGCTAAGCCGTACAGAATCGCAACGATGACTATCGATGCCATGATGCTTCGCCAACGATCGGCGTACGCCGTTGCGGCGCTGTTGATTGTCTCTACGGCGGCCGTTGAATTTGCCATGGGCCGCGTGCCGATCTGCCAGTGCGGCTACGTCAGGCTCTGGCACGGAGTCGTGTATAGCTCGGAGAACTCTCAGCACCTCACGGACTGGTACACCTTCACGCACATCGTCCATGGCTTCGGCTTTTATGCGTTGCTGTGGCTGATCGCGCGCCGTCTGCCGCCGCAAACCCGGTTCCTCATCGCGGTACTGCTCGAAGTGATGTGGGAGGTGCTCGAGAACACGCCGCTCGTGATCAATCGATATCGCGCGGCGACGATCTCGCTCGATTACTACGGCGACAGCATCATCAATTCAGTGGCAGACGTCGTCGCGATGATGATCGGATTCTGGGCCGCGAAGAAGATCCCTGTATGGGCTAGCGTCCTTGTGGTCGTGGCTCTTGAAGTTGCTCTCGCCGTCATCATCCGAGACAACCTGACGCTGAACATCCTGATGCTCGTGCATCCTTTCGAGGTCATCAAACGCTGGCAGCTCGGCGGATAAGACTAGCCCTTCCGATACGCTTCCACAGTTTCCCACGCCACACTCTGGAGAAACTGCGCATCGGCGGCCGCGATACCCGCGGGCATGTACGAAAAGCCGCTTGGGCTCCGTTCGAATGCGGTCGCGTAGACGACGGCAGTGGCCAGGTACGTCCCGTGGATGCTCGGGTGTTCGCGATCCGGTGCGTAGAGCGTCAGTTCGGGACGTTGTTCCGATGCGCGGCGCCACGCAAGCCCCACCGGCGCAACGTCGGCCTTGAGCTCTGCTGCGGCGGCACGATGCGCGTCAGCGATACCGTCTAACGTGATCCAGCCGAGCCGGTCGTATGCCCATGCCATCAACAACAACGGCCGCGCGCCCGACTTGCGCACTTCTGCCACGAACAAGCGGGCGTGCTCTCGGAAGTCCTCCACGTTCGTCTCGGGAAGATCCTCCTGCAGCACCACCACGTCCCACGGCCCTGCGGCAATCGCGCGGCGCGGACCTGTGCGGGTCCAAAGCGATTTCAGAAAAGCGCCGCCCTCGACAGCGACACCGGTGGTCACGTGTATGGAAGGTTTTCCGCTCGCGGCGAGCCGCTCGAGATGAACCCACAGCCCGTCGTTCCAGTAGGTGAGGCTGTTGCCAATGAACAGAATGCGCAACGCCGACGGCTGTGCGAGCACCACCCGTGGAAGAACAAATGAACCTAGAGCAGCCTGGCCGCCCGTTCTCAGAAACTCGCGTCTTCGTATAGGAAAAGACACGGTTTTACTTCGACCCGAGCGCTTGCTTCGCTTCCGTCAATTCCGGCAGTACAGCGTCGGCGTTCGCCCACAATGATAGAAACCTCTGGTACTCGACACGCGCGCCGGCCTTGTCGCCGTTCTCGTCGAGAAGACGCGCCAATTGAAGGATGTGCCGCGGTTCCAGCACCGGAGACGAGCCGCGCCCGGCACCGACATTGGTCTGACGCCGGTACTCTTCGATGGCCGCCAAACGATTCCCGCGCGCCATCTCGACGCGCGCGAACCCGTCGCGCGTCGGCAGGTTTGTCGCGAAGACGGTCGACGCATCGCGCATGAGAATCAGCCACACCGGCTGTTGAGCCGCCCTGAAGCTCGACACCGCCTCGTTATATCGCCCCTGCGCGAGCGCGATCTCCCCTTCGAGCGCGGAGATCCAGTTCGATTCGACGGGCACCGGGCTGACGTAACTTGCCTTCTGAGCAGCGAGGCGTGTGGTCGCGTTCGCTATACTACCTGCGCGAATTTCCGCCACACCACCCATCAAATCCGCGAGCATCAGCAGTGAATGGTTCGTGCGATCGGCAAGTACCTTCTCCGCGGCGCGAACTTTCTCGAGGGCACCCGCGAATTGTTTCTGTTCGATCAACATCCACGCCGACATCAGCAGGACAGTCGCGCCAACTTCCTCGTCGTCATCGCCCGCCATCCCGCTGTCGAGAACCTCTGCAGCCTCGCGGTAACGCCCAATCCGGGACAATACGTACGCCTGGGCCCTGAAGTCGGGCAGCGGCCTGTCGAGTGCTTCGTCGTACCGGCCGAGCGCGGCCAGCGCGAGGCCACGGCCCACAATCGAATGATCGAAGGTCGGAGCAATCGCCAGTGCCCGCGAATACGCTTCGAGCGCTTTCTCCGGCATGCCGTTCGCAAGATACCCCTCACCCAGACTGTCCCAGGGATTCGCGTCGCCTGGTGATTCGGCCACCACGGCCTGAAACTGTTCGAGCGCCTCTTCAAGCTGGCCCTCCTGAAGCAACGAATACCCGTACACGTTGCTGACGACCTGCGATCGGAGCCCGAACCATACCCCCCACACGGCAATTGCCGCGATCACCAGGCCAAGAGCGAACAGGAGAGACCTCCAACTCACCCGCTTCAGAGCGGGCGGACTCCCCACTGGCCTGAACGTCATCACGCCTTTCATCTCTTCCAGCGCGAGATGTACGTCCGCCGCGTCCTGATATCGTTTGCCCGGATTCTTTTCGAGGCATCGCTGGATAATCGCGCGCATCGCGGTGGGCACGCTGGACGGCAGCGCCGGCGGTTCCTCGCGCAGAATTCCCGCGCTCACTTCGAAGCCGGTCGCGCCTGTGAACGGCCGGCGGCCGGCCACCATTTCATACAACAGCACGCCGAGCGCCCAGATGTCGGTGCGCTGATCGCCGCGTTCGCCCCGCAGCAGCTCCGGTGCCATGTACGGCAGCGTGCCCGCGATCATCCCTTCGTCGGTCAACGACCGTTGCGACTGCGAGAGCGCATCGATCTGGTGCGTCTCGAGCATCCGGGCGAGACCAAAATCGAGCACCTTCGCGCCGCGCTTCGGCGTGATCATCACATTCGTACTTTCAGATCGCGATGCGTCACGCCGTGCTCGTGCGCGTGGGCGAGCGCATCGGCAATCTCGATTCCGTAGCGCCTCACATTCGCGATCGCCAGCGGCCCCTCTCGCACCAGATCCGATAGCGACTGCCCCTGGACGAGCTCCATCACGACAAACAGCTCGCCGTCCGCGCGGCCAACGTCGTAGATGTGGCAGATGTGCGGATGGCTCAGGCGCGACGCGTGCTGCGCTTCGCGGCGCAGCCTCGCCTGGGCATCCTGACCGTTGAAGGACGCGACTTTGAGCGCGACCTCGCGGCCGAGCTCTGTGTCGCGCGCGGCATAGACGTGCCCCATGCCGCCGCTGCCGAGGAGACGCCCGATCTCGTAATGCCCGATGACGCGGCCGCTCAGCAAGGAGGCGGCCGCGGCGTGCTCGATAAAACCTGCGGACTCGACCTGCGCGTCGAGCAGGCGCTCGACCTCGGCGCGAACGGCGTCATCACCCGCGGCCGCCTCGGCGACGAATACGCGCCGGGCGCCGGCCTCGTGTTCGAGTGCGGCGTTGAACACGTCTTTGACGCGCGCCCACTGCTCGGAATTCAAGGAGGGAGTGACTCAAACCCTGCGGCCCATCTCGGCGAACAACCAGGCCTTGGCCATCGTCCACTCGCGGCCAACCGTCGCCGGCGAGATGTGCATCACTTCCGCCGTCTCCTCCATCGTCAAGCCGCCGAAAAAGCGCAGCTCGACGACGCGGCTCTGCTGGGGATCGATGGCCGCAAGGCGCGTCAGCGATTCGTCGAGTGCGAGCAGGTCGATATCCACGGTGCCGCCGATCATCATCGCGTCATCCAGCGGAACTTTGCGGATGCCATCTCCGCGCTTGCCGGCCGCGTGCGCGCGCGCGTGGTCGACGAGTATCCGCCGCATCGCTTGCGCGGCGATCCCGAAAAAGTGGGCGCGGTTCTGCCATCTTACCGCTCGCTGATCGATGAGCTTGAGAAAGGCTTCGTTGACAAGCGCCGTCGGCTGCAGCGTGTGGTCGGGGCGCTCTTTTCGCATGTAGCTGGCCGCGAGCTTCCGCAGTTCCCGGTGAATCTGGGGCACCAGGCGGTCCAGGGCCTGCTCCTGCCCGTTGCTCCACTCCATGAGCAGTTTGGTGACCTCTGCCGAGCCGCGGTCCATTTTCTAAGGATAAGGCCCCTGTCCATGAGTGAAAAGACCCGCGCTTTCCGCGTGAACCAACAGACGCGGAAATTCAGGGGGTTTCGACAATGGGGTGGCAGGCTGTTGGGCTGGCGGCGACGATCTTCATCCGTTCGTACAACAACGTCGGCGTGCCGGCGCCCGATCTCGCGGTGGCGAGGGCGCACGCGGAGGCGGTGCTTCAGCAAGCCGGCCTCAACATCGTGTGGGGCGACTGCTGGGTCGGCGATCGGCAGCCGGCCTCGGCACCCGCGCGATGCCAGGAACCGGTGGGCGGCGACATCGTGCTACGGCTTCAGAAAACGAAGGAAACCGACCGGTCGAGGTTCGTGTCGATGGGGTTCTCGCTGGTTGGAATCCCCGGCACCGCGCCGTTCCTTGCCACGGTGTATGTCGATCGCGTCGACTCGGTCGCGCGCGGGGCCGGCACAGACCGGCTGCGGGTGCTCGGGCTCGCAATGGCGCATGAGATCGGCCATGTGCTGCTCGACAGCAATACGCACGCGGCGACTGGCTTGATGCGCGCCGACTGGTCGCGCAGAGAGCTGCGCCGAAAGGATGCGGCCGCGTGGAGCTTCCTCGAGACCGAGGCTGCGCACGTGCGCTCAGCGGCGCTTGAGCGTTAATGACCGATCGACTAACGCCCCTTGAGCGCGCCGCGCAGTTTGTCGGCGATCGATCCCATGTTGGGTGCCGGTTCGGCATCGGGCGTTGCGGCGTCGATCGCACCGGGCACGATCGGGTCCTGCGTCGCCGTCGCTGTGGCGGCGCGCGAAGAACCTTCATCGACAAGCGTGACGCCGATGCGCTTCTGCGCAGGATCAACGCTCAGAATCTCGAACGCTCCTGTCAGGCCCACGGCGACTGATTTCTTCCACTCTCCGGTGCGGCCCGTCGCAGCAAACGTCGAGGCATGCGCCAACCCTTCGATGCCAGGCTCCAGCTCCACGAATGCGCCGAAGTCGGCTACGCGCGTGACGCGGCCTGTGCGCACCTGGCCCACTGCGTATGTGGCGGGCACTTTGGTCCACGGATCGTCCAGCAGTTGCTTCAGCCCAAGCGAGATCTTCTGCGTGGCTTCGTCTACACGCAGCACCTTGACCGTGATCTGATCACCGGGCGCGACGATCTCATTCGGGTTGACGCGGGACCAGCTCATCTCGGACACATGGAGCAGCCCCTGGATGCCGCCGCCCAGATCCACAAACGCGCCGAAGTCGAGCACCGATGCGACGCGTCCCGTGAGCACCGCGCCGGGCACGATCGATTTGCGTATGTCGGCCGCGCCGGCGCGCTGCTGTTCTTCGAGGTGCTTGCGCCGGGAGACGACGACGTTTTTCCCGCCCTCCTTGTACTCGATGACGCGGAACGCGTAGGTCTTCCCTTCATGCACCGCCGGGTCCGCGGTACGAGCCATGTCGATCTGCGAGAGCGGACAGAACGCGCGCTCGCGCGCGATGCGTACCTCGTAGCCGCCCTTCACGGCCTGCACGACCTTGCCTTCGACGGCGAGCCCGGCCCGGAACGCGTCTTCGAGCTCACGCTGCGTGGCGGCGTTGCGCACGCCCTTGCGCGAGAGCACGATGCCGCCGCTGGTGGAGACGACCATCGCCTGGATGCGATCGCCGACCGACACCTCGACGTCGCCGTCGGCGTCCTTCAGCTCCGCGAGGTCGATTTCGGCCTCGCCTTTCCCTCCGATATTGACGAAAGCCACCTTCGGGCCGAACCCGACAATGGTGCCCTCGATGGTCTGGCCTCGACTGAACTGCCGCGCCTTCACGGACGCCTCGAACATTGCGGCGAAATCTTCTTCCTGGTCGCTCATCGATACAGATTATATGAGCGCGGGGCGCGGATCGTTTCGCGCTTGACAAGGCATCGGCGCGCAACATAATCATCCCGGTTCCTATAACAACCTGTGCACAGGGAGAATTCCATGAAGACAAGAACGGTTTTGCTGGCAGTCATGGCGGCAGCCGTGCTGACCGCGATGTCGGCCAGCGCTCAGCAGCCAGTGTCGCCCCCAAATGCGCCAGTGCCGGAAATGCCGAAACAGACGACCCGCACGGGCAAGCGGGTCAATCGCGTCATCGACATGTGGCTCAAGAACCAGCCGGTCTATTACGCGCAGATCAGCGGCGGCGGCTACGAAGAAGGCAAGAAGATGGCGGCCACCAAGGCCGACTACATCACCTATGAAATGGAGCACGGCCCGCTCGACTTCAAGGAACTGCGGGAGTTCATGCGCGGCCTGGTGGAAGCGGGCCCGACCCGGACCGGCCACAAGACGCCGGCCGTGGTCGTCACGTTGCCGATTTCCGGCACCACCGACGCCGTGCGCGCCAATGCCTGGATGATTCAGCAGACCCTCGCCGCCGGCGTGCACGGCATCCTGCTGTGCAACGCCGAAAGCACCGAAGCCGCGCGCCTCATGATCGAAGCCGCGCGGTATCCGTTCGCCCCGCGCGTTGACGGGCTGGCGCAGGGTACCCGCGGCAATGGCTCGCAGGGCTACGCCTCAACTGTATGGGGCGTGACTGCCCAGGAATACATGCGCATCGCCGATCCCTGGCCGATGAACCCGGACGGCGAATTCATCTTCGGCCTGAAGATCGAGAACCCGCGCGCTGACGCCAACGTTGAAGCATCGGTCCGCGTACCCGGTATCGCCTTCGCGGAGTGGGGTCCGGGCGATCACGGCTTCTTCATCATGGGGCGTCCCGGCACCTATACAGGCGGCGGCGAAGCAGCACCTGAAATGGCGGCGGTGCGGCGCCGCGTGCTGAACGCCACAAAGGCTGCGGGCGTGAAATTCCTGAATGCCTGCAACGAGAAGAATGTCATCGAGCAGATCAAGGACGGCACGATGATCTGCACTGGCGGAGACTCACCGGCCGCGGACGTCGGCCGCGCCTTCTCCAAGCGCACCGACCCGTTCTAGATCCTGGAAGTAGAAAGTGAAAAGTAGAAAGTGAAAGTAAAGCGCCCCCGCGCGCGAATGCGCGCGGGGGCGTCAGCCTCTCTGCCGAGCCAGCGAATGATGCGCCTTTATCTCGAGGAGTCGCAGGCTGTACTCGGCCGTCACTTTTGCAGCCCACGCAAATACCAGCGCCGCCAGCGCCGTGATCCATCGACTGCGGAAAATGAATTGCCCCTGGACCACCCAGGCGATGCCAGCCGCGACGGGCCCGAACATGATGAACGAGACGATCGCGGCCGACCGCTCGGCGCTGGGAGCACTCGTAAACGGCAGCGTTTCGACAAGCATCAATTGCAGGCCGAACATCAACGAGGCGACGGCGAGGCCGTAACCTGCAAAGAGCGCAGCATCCGCCACGCCCCAGTACGGCGAAAAGACAATCATCACAACGCCAAATGGCAGTGCCAGAAACGGCAGCCAGAGCGACCAGTAGACGCCCCGCACGAAGCCGCGCAATCCGATCTTTGGCGTGATGACGAAGACCCAGGCGCCTCGATAGTGATCGGAATACGCGAGCATCTGGCAAACGGCCAGGGTGACGAGGGAAAGAACCACGGGCAGCAACCCGATGACGGAAAAGCGGCCGGCACCGAAGGGTGCCGCATCGACACTGGTGCGCAGCATGACGGGACCAATCAGCAACAGCGGCAACGCGACGGGGATGATGCCGCGGCGGAACTGCCAGTCGCGCCGCATCATGCACGACACGAATCCCAACGCGGCCTGTCCGGACGGTCGCCCGCTCATCGCGCGCACGATGCGACCGACCGGCGACCACCGCAGCGGTCCACGCGAGCGCCTGCCGCTCGATCGCATGACGCCGACGATACGCGTCATGTATCCCGCCGACAGCGACCTGACGCCGAAGCCGATGAAGACCGCCGACACGATCATGCTCACCACCGCCGGCCAACCCAATGACATCTGGCCGCCGCCCTGACCCGCCAGCGCGATCGCGTTGAACCAGGTCAGCGGCACGAACGACCAGTCGACGCCGGTCGCGTGCGGTGCGATCGCGGCCACCACGGTCCGCATGGGCCGCCTGGCCAGGTTGAACGCAAGCGGCAGCATCGATGCAACGACCTGCACCCACAGCGCCGCACTCCTCACCCGCGACGCCGGCAGAATTCGGAACAGCAGGCCGAACACCGCGCACGCCACCAGGGCGAGAAACAGTCCCGCGGCGCACGCGGCCAGCGAAGTGCGTGAACGGATAGAACCAGCGCGCTTCGGGCTTCACGAGACCGGCCAGGGCGGCGGGCCCGTTGAGCGCGGCCGTGGCGCGCAGCACGACGATCACGAGATACGTCAGCTTGGCAGCGAAGTACGTGGCGCCGGCGATCGGCCGGTGCGCCAGCACGGCAACCTCGGCCGGGTTGAGAAACGAGTTCGACGCCTCCATCACGAGCAACATGAACAACACCAGCGAGCTCAGCGCCAGGGTGATCATGTTGAACGCCGCGAGCGACCCTCCTCCGAATGCGAACAGGGCAATGAAGCCGCCCGGAATGAGCAGGCCCAGCGACGTGAGGTTCATCGCGTGCCGGTCCATGCCGAGGTTGCCGAGCAGTTCCTTGCGCTCGCCAAGCGTGCCGAACAGATCGACGAGCACCTGGTACTGCCGAGGCTGGACGCCAACAGCGGCCAGCAGGGTTCGCCCCGCGCCGAACGACGCAAGCGTCTTCACGCCGTCAGGCCTTTGAGGAGACGATCGATCCGCGGCTCCGCGCTTTCGGCGTGCGTCAGATCGCGGAAGACGGCCTCGAGGCTCGACCCCTGCGTGCGCGCCTTGAGCGATTCAGGCGATCCATCGGCAATGAGCACGCCCTGGTCGATGATGAGCACGCGCGCGCAAATGCGCTCGACGACATCGAGCACGTGCGAGCTGTAGAGCACAGTGCGGCCCTGGGCGGCGAGCGACGCGAGCAGGGTCTTGACCAGCACGGCGCTCTCCACGTCGAGGCCGGTCAGCGGCTCGTCGAGAAAGATCACGCCGGGGTTGTGCAGGAGCGCGGCGGAGATCAGTACCTTCTGCCGCATGCCCTTTGAGAAGCTGCCGAGCTCGTTGTGACCGTGATCGGTCAGCTCGAAGGCATCGAGCAGCGCGTCGATCCGAGGGAACAGCGACCGATCCTCCAGATCGTGCAGACGCCCGCACAGTTCGAGGAACTCACGCGCACTCAGGGTTTCGTACAGCTCGGCCGCTTCCGGCACGTAGCCGATCCGCTGTTTCAATTCCACGGCGTGTTCCGGCAGGGAGAACCCCTGCACCTCCACGCGCCCGGAGCCGGGCGCGAGGATGCCGGTCAGAATCTTGATCGTGGTCGACTTGCCGGCTCCGTTGGGCCCGAGCAGTCCGGTGACCTCTCCGGGAGCGATCTCGAAGCTGAGGCCGTGCAGGACCTCCACACTCGAATAGCGGAACCGAAGGTTCTCTACGACGATTGACGGCGGCACGCCGATTAGAGCGGCTTGATCTTGACGTTCCGGAACTCGATGTCCTGTCCGGTGCGCTGCAGTCCGATCGCCCCCGACTTGAACTCCGCGTGATGAGCGTCCAGCACTTTCTTGCCGTCAAACATCACGATGAAATGATCGCCCTGGGCCGTGACGTCAAAATGATGCCACTGGCCCATGACGACCGTCGGCTCGTTCTTGCTCTTCAGATGGCCGGAAAAGCTGCCAGTGTAATAGGCGTTGTGGTTGCCCTCCTTACCATCGAAAGGCTTATCGCCGGGCGACGGATTCCGTATCTGCAGCTCATAGCCAA
This sequence comes from Vicinamibacterales bacterium, assembly GCA_963730445.1. Lineage (GTDB taxonomy): Bacteria > Acidobacteriota > Vicinamibacteria > Vicinamibacterales > JAMQPK01 > JAMQPK01. The sequence goes on from CAVSRX010000011.1 coordinate 212,928, forward strand.
TCTGGTGCGAGTCGCCATCCTGGCGTCCGCGGCGAAGGAAGACCCCGCTGTTGATGTTGGGGGCGCTGGTGCGGAAGTCCACTTGGAGTTGGAAATTCGTATAGTCATCCTTCGTGGCGAGCCAGCCGCCGGCCACTTCGGGCCGCAACGCGCCATCGACAACCTTCCATTGTGCTTTGCCCTGCGGGACAAAGTTGTTCAAGGTCGCGCCGTCAAAGAGGAGTCTCCAGCCCGAGGCCTTTTCTTGCGCGGTGAGCGTATTGGCCGGGCCTTCCTGCGCCGCAATGGACACGCCGATTGCCAGGAGCGCCAACAAGGGCAACAACTTCTTCATACGTGGTTCCTCCTTAGGGGATTATGCCTGCCCTGAAACTAAACGAATGAACTTTTCTTCTGTCGGCTCCGTCTCTTCCCTGTATCGTGCGCGAGAAGCTGCGGTTCCATATCGACAATGTGGTGCGAGACGTCCGTTACGCGTCTCGCTCCTTCCGCCGGACGCCCCTGGTGGCCCTCACGATTGTGACGACGGTGGGGCTCGGCCTCGGGCTGGTAGCCGTCGTGTTCACGCTCCTCAACTTAATGATTTTTCGCGTGGACGAGGTGCGCGACCCGCACGAGCTGTTCGCGGTCGAACGTCAGCGATCGGCCAACGCAGAGCCCGAGCGCTTCACGCGCGCGCAGTATGACGCGCTCGTCCGCGAGACGACGGTGTTCTCCGATACATTCGCGAGCACGCCAGAGATCGACGCATGGATCGACGGCCGCAGGATGGAGGGCCCGCTCGTCACGGGGAACTTTTTCCACCTCCTCGGCGTCAACGCCGCGCGTGGACGCACGCTCACACTGTCAGATGACGAGCCCGGCGCCCCGCCGGCGATTGTCCTCAGCCATCGCGCCTGGTCCCGATATTTTGCGAGCGACCCCGGCGTGTTCAGCCGCGCGATCCTGCTGAACGGCGCGCAGGTACACGTGGTCGGCGTGATGCCCGAAGGCTTTCGCGGACTCACGGTCTTTCCACCGGACTACTGGGCGCCGCTCTCCCTTCTTGGCCAATTTCGGAGCAGGGACGCACGCGAAGACGCCGTCGGTGTCGGCATCGTCGGGCGGCTGAAGCCCGGTGTGTCGCGCGGTCAGGCGCTCGCGCAGCTCCTCGTGTGGGACTCGCAGCGTGGCGCGCGGCCCGCGCAAAGCCGCGGCGTGGGGCCCGTTGCGAGCCTCGTGCTCGAGCCGAGGCAGGGCACGGTCCCGCTGTCGGCCGACGTCATGCTGATGTTCACTCCGCTTTTTTTTGCGTTCGGTCTCATCCTGATGATCGGGTGGGCCAACGTCGCCAATCTGCTGCTCGCGCGCGCGGTCGCACGCCAACGCGAAATCGGCATCCGGCTGGCGGTTGGTGCGTCACGGCGCCGCATCATCTTCCAATTGCTCACCGAGAGCCTGGTGCTCGCGCTGGTGTCGGCTGTCGTCGCCTTCGGCATTTCACGGCTCGTGCTCGAAGCTGCCCTCTACGCGATCATGAGCACCTGGTCGAGCGATTTCGGCGACATTCGTGTCAACGTTCCGCCAGCAGACTGGCGCGTCGCGCTGTTCCTGGTGGCCGGTGCAATCGTGTCGACCCTGTTCTTCGCGCTGGCGCCCGCGCTTCGCGCCACTCGACTCGAACTGGTGCGCGCGATGCGCGGCGAAGTCGTGCGTGACGGCCGTCCCGGCCACGCGCGGAATGCGCTCGTCGCGCTTCAGGTCACCGGGTCCGCGCTCCTCCTCATCTGCGCTGCCGTCTTCCTGCGCAGCGCCTGGGCGGCGGCGGCAATCGATCTCGGTATCCGCACGAGCGACACCATCAATGTGAACGTCCTGAACGAGCAGAGGCGGGGCGCCATCCTCGAAGTGTTGAAGAGTGAGCCGTCGATCGCCTCGGTTGCGGCCTCGTCGCCCGGCGTGCTGGGCGGACGCGCCGCCTTCGCCACCGGCGCAGGTGTCAAGTCCGCCGTCACGTACCAGTTCGTCTCGCCGGAGTACTTCGGCGTCCTCGACATCGATCTCGTGCGCGGACGCGGCTTCACACAGAACGAGCTGAGCGCAACGACATCGGCAGCGGTCGTGTCCGAAAGCGTCGCGCGCCAGTTGTGGCCGGGCATCGACGCAGTCGGGCAAGCGCTGCGGATCGATCCGGAAACGCCTGCCCTGAGCGGAGCCCAAGGGCCTGCGCCTCGGGAGCCAGATGTGCCGCTTCTCTCGCGCAACTTCATCGTCGTTGGCGTCGCGCGCGATGTGCCGGGCTTCCACATGGGAGGCCAACGAGCGGCGGGCGCCGGTATCTATGTCCCGATCAGTGCCGAGGTTGCCAAGACGTCGCTGACCCTGCGTGCGCGCGGCGATTCCGAGCGCGCGCGCCATGCGCTCGTCGATCGGCTCGCGGCGATCGATCCCAACATGGCCGACGTCACCACGCTGCGGACCATCGCGAGCATTGGCAGCGTACATTCTGGCGATTCCGTTCTGGTTGACGCTCGTGCTTGGAGCACTGGCGCTTCTTCTCACGTTGTCGGGATTATTCAGCGTGCTCTCGTATCTCGTCGAGCAACGCACCAGGGAGATCGGCGTGCGGATGGCGCTTGGCGCGACCCCCCGAAGCATCGGCGCGCTCGTGCTGTTACAGACGGCTCGTCCCGTCGGCATCGGGCTGCTCCTCGGCGTCACCCTCACGGCCGGGCTCGGCGCCGCGCTCCTGGCGACGCCTGCGGCAGAGCTGATCGGGTCGGCCGTGCGTCTCTTCGATCCGGTCGCCTACGCCGCAAGCATTCTCTGCATCGTCACGGCGAGCGCATGTGCCGCGCTGATACCTGCGCTGCGCGCAGGACGGATCGATCCAGTCGCCGCACTCAGGCAACTCTGATCGGTGTTGTAAGATGAAATAGAGTCTCCTCGCACCATGAACCTGATGACCGCAGCACGGTGTCTTGCGATCTCCGCCGCAGCGCTCGCGATGCCGGGTTGCGAATCGGCAGGCGCCATCCGCGCGCAGCAACCATCCAGCGAACTGCAGAATGCGAAAGGCGCAATTGTGGCGGTCCGTCCGGACGCCGGATGGTGGGGCATCGTGCCCGACGCCGATCGAGGGACCCGCTATGCCCCCGATCGGCTGCCGGACGAATTCAAGGTCGAAGGCTTGCGCGTCACGTTCAGCGGGCGCATCAAACCGGTGGATCCCAACGTACGCGCGTGGGGTGTGCCTCTCGAGCTCACCGCCATCCGTCGCGAATAGCTATCGGCCCGCCCGATAAGCGTCCCACGCTTCGCCCATTCGTGTGTGCTGTCCCCCGCTGAACTGATCCATACAGGCGTCGTCCGTGTAGTCCATGAAGTTCTCAATCGGATCGAGCCCGGGGAATTTTTTGCCCGCGCACGAGTCACGCCCGACTGGACAACCGAACGCAGGCGAGCGCTCCGCAGGCGTGTCCGAGACGAAGTCACCGCGCTTTTCATTACAGCCGCCCTGGAACGTGTGGTACAGGCCGAGCCAGTGGCCAACCTCATGCGTGCCCGTGTCACCGAGATGGTAGGGCATGGCCGAGCCGCCGGGGAGCGATGAAAAGAGGACAACGACGCCGTCCATCGTCGGCTGTCTGTTGTAGCTGGAGGGGAAGGTGGCCCAGCCCAGCAGCCCGCCGCCGGGATTGGCCGTGTAGATATTGAGATCGTCGGCGCTGCCGACGCGGAGCGCGGCCTTGGCTTGCCTCTCCTCGGCCGAGCCAGGACTCATCGTGTACCAGTCGGCGTTCGTCGTCCGATCGACGCCCGCCAGGTTGAAGCTGAACCCCGCATCGGCAAAGGCCGCATTGAGCACCTGAATCTGATCGGTAATCATCGCCAACGAAACATCGCCGTTCTTCGGCCCGTTGCCGTTGTTGATGACGTGGACGTACACGTTCACCGTGGCCGACGTAAAGAACAAATTCGCCGCCTGGCGCTGGCCACGAAAGTTCCGCATCTCCTGGTCGATGCGTCCGCGCTCCACCTCATTGGGTTCAATGGTCGCGCAGCGAATGCTTAATTGTTCCTGGGCCAGCCCGGTACTCCAAAGGGCAAGCCAGGCCGCTGCGATCGCAACAAATCGTCGTGATCTCATTTGTCACTCCATGTCTGCGCGTGCGTGTGCGCAATGTGCCGCATGCCAACGCGAAAGCTGTTGCCGTTACGCCGAATTGCGGCAACATACTACTCCTGTTAGGCCGGGGCAATCACATTGACTTGTCCCGGAGTCGCCGAATATGCTGCAGCCGAATGCCGATACACGACATGAATCCCACCGACGCTGCCAACCCAGTGTTGGTCGTCGGTCATCCCGGCCACGAGCTTCGCGTGTACGGCTGGTTGATGACGGCACGTCCCGTGGTGCATGTGCTGACAGACGGCTCCGGCAGTGACGGCAAGCCACGTATCGATTCCACGACCGCGTTGCTCGACGGCGTCGGCGCGTCTTGCGGATCGATTTACGGCCGCATGTCGGACCGTGAAATCTACTCGGCGATCCTCGCCGGCGACCATGCGCGTTTCGTTGCTCTGGCCGAGGAGCTCTCCGCTGCCCTCGTGCGTGACGATGTCGACCTCGTGGCGGGCGATGCCGCGGAAGGCTTCAATCCCTCGCATGATGTCTGCCGATATGTAATCAACGCCGCCGTGCGTCTTGCCTCGGCCGCCTGCGGTCGCACCATTCGTTGCTACGCGTTTCCACTCGACAGCGCTCCGGACTGCCACGACGTGGTCCACGGCCATACGTTGCAGGTGGACCTGGATGACGCGATGCTCGATCGCAAGCTGCAGGCAGCCCGCGCATATGCCGAGCTGCGAGGTGAAGTGGAAAGCGCCCTTCAACGCTTCGGCACCGAGCCGTTCCGCACGGAGTGCCTGTTATCCGTCGATCTCTCGGACCCGTACGGCTGGGAAGCGGACCGCATCCCGTTTTACGAAACCTACGGGGCGCAGCGCGTGGCGAGCGGTGCCTACGCGCACATCGTCACGTTCCGTGAGCACGTGAAACCGCTTGCGGATGCTCTGTGGTGCCGCTGTGCCGTCACCGCCTGACACCGCTCTGCGCGTTCTCCTGACCAATCGTGTCCTTGCCAACCGCACCGGCACCGAGCTCTACATTCGGGACGTCGCGTTAGGACTGCTGCGGCGCGGCCACTTGCCCGTCGTCTACAGCCCCCATCTCGGACCTCTCGCCGCCGAAATCCGAGGCTACACAATTCCCGTCGTTGACGATCTCGCAAACGTCGCCGAAGTGCCCGACATCATCCACGGCCATCACGGCCTCGAGACGCTAACCGCGTTGCTGGCCTTTCCCCGCGTGCCGGCTGTCAGCGTGTGTCATAGCTGGGTAGGTTGGGCGGACGAACCGGTGCCATTTCCCCGAATCCGTCGTTACCTCGCGGTTGACGACACCTGTCGCCATCGCCTGGTGTCGGAGCACGGAATCCCGCCCGAGCGCGTCGATGTGGTTCTCAATGCGGTCGACCTTCGCCGCTTCACGCCGCGCGCACCATTACCGCTGCGGCCTGCCCGCGCGTTGATCTTCAGCAACGCATCAGGCGAAGAGGCGCCGCACGTGAAAGCGATCCGGGAGGCGTGTCGCCGGGCCGGGATATCCGTCGGTATTGCGGGGTCCAAGTCGGGTGCGCCCCTCGAACGACCGGAGGACACACTCGGTTCCTACGATCTCGTGTTCGCCAAAGCGCGCGCGGCGCTCGAAGCAGCGGCGATCGGCAGCGCAGTGGTCTTGTGCGATGTCGCCGGGGCGGGCCCGATGCTCACGATGGACAACTTCGCCGCACTGCGGCGCCTCAATCTTGGGATGCGCGCACTTCGCGACGCGCCGACCGTTGACGGGATCGCCCGCGAGATTGCCCGGTATGATGCGGCCGACGCAACAGCGGTGTCGCGTCAGGTACGCGATCTCGCCGGACATGAAATTCTCCTCGATCAATTGCTTGCTGCGTACGTGGAAGCCATTGCCGACACGCCGGCATCGTCGCACGCAGACGCGGATGCGGAACATCGCGCCACCGCTGCGTACCTGCGGCGGCTTTCGCCGAAGCTCCACGAGTGGGATCTCCTCCGCATCGCGTTTGGGCAACTGCTTCGCGTGCCGGTTGCCGGTGCGTTGATCAGGCGACGCGCGCAACGGGAACAGTGGACTCATTGGCTCCCGGAACTTCTCCGATCGATAGGCGCTTGACGCCCCGCGATGCGCTTCTTCCTCTTCAATGGCTCAGACGTTGGCTTCCGGAGAGCAGCGGCGAGGCGCGCGAGATACGCGGTTCGTGGAATGCCGATCGCGCCGAGCGACGCCAGATGCCCGCTGCACCACTGCACGTCGAGCAGGGTCATCCCGCCGGACCGCATGAGATCCACCAGCGCCATTAGTGCGACCTTTGATGCGTCGCGCTCGATGTGAAACATCGATTCACCGGAGAAGCACCCGTCAATCCGAAGGCCGTACAGGCCACCCGCGAGTTCACTGCGCCGATCGAACACCTCGATGCTGTGCGCCCAGCCCAGCTCGTGCAGCCGCGTGTAGCCTTTGACGAACTCCTCGGTGATCCAGGTGGGTCCACGCGACGAATCGGCGCAGGCGCGTATCACGCGCGTGAAGCAGGTATCCACTCGAATCTCGAAGCGCTTTGCGCTCTGCCGCATCGAGCGCGTGACACGCAGACCGTCGAGCGGCAGAATCCCCCGCGGGTTGGGCGACCACCAGCCGATCCGGTCGCTTCGCTCGTCGACCCCCATCGGGAACATGCCGCGCCGATAGGCATCGATCACCGTAGCGGGTTCGAGATCCGCACCTATTGCCAGGAGGTCGCTATCAGGCCACTCCGACGACCGCGGAAGTCGCCAGGGGCTCTTCCCCACGCGCTGCGGCGATGCCTCCCAGCTCGTCATCAGCCGATCTTATCGTCAGCGATCACGATCGAGCGCAGGGCGCCGGGCGCTTTGGTTGCATCCATGCGCTTCAGCCCCAGATGATCAGCGTCATCAACTGTCCGCGATAGAGGCGTCTTGGCGAACGGCAGTTCGCGATTGCCGCGGCTACTGGGCTTGTCCGAGCGGCACGCCGATGTTGAGCCAGCAGTTTACCGGCTCTCCCCGTTTCTTGGCTGGCGAGAACGTCCATTGCGTCACCGCCGCGATGACGGCGTCGTCCGATGCGCGACCCAGCATCGACCCACGGAGCAGACTAACGTGGTGCGGCTCGCCGGTCCGCGAAACGAGCACACGAGCCACGACGATTTTTTTGTCCGCGCCTGCCGGAAGATTGGCGGGTAGTCGCGGCTCAACGCGCGTTGCGACCCGCGGCGGCTCATCAACATCATTCGATTCGAAGAATCGGCCGGTGAGTAGCGCGGGCTGTCGCGCTGATTCGGCCGCCGCCGGCCTCGCGGGCGCAGGCGCTGGTATTTCCGGCGCCGGAGTACGGGCGACAACTGGCACGACCTGCTGAGCCGGTGGGTTTCCCTGGCGAACAGGCGCCCGTCGTGCTGCGGCTGTGCTCGGCTTCGGCCGAGCCGCGCCCCGCGATGATGCAACTGCAGATGCGGGTTTCGCGGTAACCGCTTTCGTCTCGGTGACCACTTTCGCCGCTGGAGGAGCATCAGGTGGTATCGCTCGGCGCTCGGCTGGCGTAACGTCTTCCGCAGCTGCCGTCGCCTCGACTGGCGGTGCTTCACGAGCGTCGCGCCCGGGCCATTCGAACCCAAGCCGGCGGGCACCCTCGGCTGCGCCGATCGCACCAACGATTACAGCGGCCGCCATCATCAGCATCGGTGTGCGGCTCCGGCTCTGTGCGCGGTGGCGGAACCGGAACGATCGGGCGACGTGTGACCGGCGCAGGATTCGCGGCTTTTGCGAGATGGGCTTTCGCGGTCTCGTCCGCCACCGCTTTGGCGGTCGCTATCTTGACCTCGTCCACGTTGACGATCGGCGATGACAACGTCATCTCCGTCGTCAAGTCGAGAGCTGCTGCATTCTGCGCAGGGGCCGGCGTCGATTCGTGCGAAGGCTGTGTAACTGTCGCGCTGCCGAGTACAGGGGCATAGGCCTCTTTACACGACTGGCAGAGGTCGCCGTCAACGGAGGGCCTGCCGCAACTCTGGCAGCGAGCGGCCGGTGAAGTGGCTGAAGTGGCTTCTGCGGCCCGCTGCTCCTGTAACGAAAGTTTGCGTCCGCAGCACGGACAGTAGTGCCCTGGGGTCAACGGGTCGGTCTGACATTCGGCGCAGTTCACAGTTCCTCCGGAAGGGCTCCCACGGGAGCCTCCCGTTACTCAGCAATGGACCTGCCAGCTCGTGGCGTCAGCTTTTGCAGGCGTTTGTGTAGCTATTGCATCGAACCTGCAAGAAGTTGTCACTTCTCCGCCGTTCGCCTGCCGAAAATTGGCACCGGCCGGCGCTCTGTGATTACAAATATGCGAGCAGCATTTCGCTTTTGGTGGGTCAGTTGGGTATGTACGTATGTCACGCGGGTGGCGTCGACGCCGAGTGGTCGAGCACGTACCTGCCGAGTTCGGCGCGCGTGCTGCCGGCGGAAGAGAGCGTGAGCTGCAGCCGCATGGATGCCATCTGACGCACGACGGCGGCAGGCGTGGCCCAGAGCACCTCGCCTTCCGGCCCGGACACGGGCACGTCATGGATCTCGCCGCTCGGTGAGTTTTCGGGCCCCGTCACCGACAGTGTCACGGCATCCACTCCGGAGAAGTCGGCTCGCAGGGCGGCGACCACGAGATCGTCGCCGGGGAAGACGGCACACGGCACGGTCTCGCCCGGCACAAGCGAGTACATGCGCACATGGATGCCGTCACGCTGCATGCGGTTGAGTAGGACGCGCGACACAATCCCCGAGACGCGCCCCTGACGCACCAGCGTCGCCAGTCCGGGCCCGAGTGCCGCCAGGCGGTGCAGGCGTGCCGAGCAGTCGCCGCACGCGAACAGATGTTCTTCGACTCGGTCCGTCTCGTCACTGTCCGCAACGTCACGCGCCCAGTAGTCGAGCAGTGTCGCATCAGGAATCGGAGCCTGGCATCTCGACATCATTGCGCCACCTCGCGGGACGTCATACACGTGCGAAGGCGCTCGACCGCGCGGTGCCGGATCACCCGGACGTTGCCTTCCTTGACCCCAAGCTCCTTACCCACCTCTCCCGCCGTTCTCTCCGCATAGAAAGTCAGGAGAACGACCATGCGTTCGCGCTCGGCGAGTCGTGCGAGGCACGTCTCGAGGCGGTCAACGTCGAGCGTCGCGTCTCCCACCGGTGCTGCGACCATGTCCGGAACAATGAAGGCTTCGCGCAGTTTCTCGCGGCGCCATTCCAGACGCTTCAGGTCTTTCACCATCGTTCGGCTCACGCCGAGGACAAACGACGCGATCTGATCGACATCGCGAACCGATCCACCCCGCAGCCTCTCGATCGTCAGGAGCATCACCTGCTGAACGAGGTCGCGCGCCGCATCCTCGTCGCGCAGATGGCGAAGCCCGTACAGCCGCACGCGTGGGGCAAAGCGCCGATACAACTCGCTCTCGGCCGCCTCGGCCGACCCCGGCCCCCGCGCCGCGACCGCGCGTGCGAGATCGCCGTCGCTCGAGTCGACGATCGTCTGCATTCGACGCAGACGGTACTACCTGCCCGCGCGTGCGGTCAACGGACCGGGGGGCCCGCTGAGGTCAGACCGTCGCCGACACACCAGTCACCTGCCGGATGACTTCTCCGCTCGCGACGAGCGCCGCCGCGCCGTCGCCGACGAACGTCGAGCCGTGCATGGCCGCCAACATGCGCGGCCGCAGCGCCGCGAGGTTGGCCAGCTGCCGCTTCGTATTCTCCGTGTATGGCACGTAATCCATCAGCACGGGCGACTGTTGATAGGTTTCGAGGGCCTGCCTATACCGGCCCACGACGTCGCCGGTCGTCACCGGCGCGACGTCGCCGAGTTGATGCATCAGATCCGAGCACAGCAGCACCCGGTCGGTTTCCTCGAACAACACCCCCGCGTCCCACCCATGCGGCAGGTGGGGCGTCGGAACGAAGCGGAATCGGTGCCGTCCAGTCTCGAGGATTTCGTCCGGCTTCAGCCCGCGCGGCGGCCGATTCGCGAAGTCGGCGATGTTGATCATCGCGCCGAGCTCTCCGCACACCGGCGTGGCACTCGGGGCTTCCGCCAGCCATTCGTTGAGCGCGCCGCATTCGTCGACCTCGAAGTGGCTCCAGCTGATCCAGCGAAGGCTCGCGGGATCGATCAGCGTCGCAACCGCCTCGCGCACCGCCGGAAACATGCCGCGCATGCCCGTGTGAAACAGCAACGGCTCCTCGTCTCTGACGAGGAAATGATTGAATTGAAGGTCGAAGGCCGGCACGTACAGAGAGATTCGATACAGGTCAGGGGCGATTTCGTCGATGCGCGCAGTCATGCTGTCTCCTCCATGTGCCACTCACCTATTCAGTTCGTTCCCCAAGGGTTGTCGATGACGAAGCGCCAGGTGCCGTCGGACTGACGACGCAGCACGTCCGCGTTGCACCCCGTCAGCTTCACCGGTTCACCGTCTGGCCCCGTTCCCGTGAATGACCACACGCCAACGACGAGGGCCAGATCGCTGGCCTCGAGGATCCGTGTCACGTTGAGATCGAGTGTGCCCTGCATGGCGATGAATGCCGCCAGCGACGACCGGACGCCCGGTAAGCCATGAGCGAGGCTGCCAGGCTGCGCCGCAAAGGCGGCATCACGCTCATACAGAGGCGTGAGGGCGTCGAGGTTGCCCGTGTTGATTCCGTCAACGATCGATTTGAGTACTTGCTCAGGCGTTCCGCGGGCCGGTGCTGCTCGATACAAGTCAGGGGCGATTTCGTCGATGTGCGCGGTCATGTTTGTCTCCTCCATCCGCCTCTTGGCGTGAACATAGAGGAAGTGTCACGACACGCGGCACCGTTACAGCAGTCTTTTTCTACTCGGCGCGAAGGCTGGCAATCGGATCGATTCGCGTCGCCCGTCGCGCGGGCACATAGCAAGCCACGAGCGCGATTGCGATGAGCAGGGCCGAGACGCCGGCAAACGTGACGGGATCGGTCGCCGGCAGATTGGTCTGTCGACAGCTCTGACCGGGCGCGCTACTTCGGCGCCGCCAGCTTCGCGAGCGTGTCCTTCTCCGCGGCACTGGGCGTGTGGTTCAGTCCGGCCAGCACGCTGGCCAGCGTCTTCAACGGCGCGGACGCCGTTGCGTCCTTGACCACCGCCTCGACCTTCGGTTTATCCGCCGGGCTCACGGTGTGCTGCACGTTGATCAACGCCTGAGCGAGTGTCTTCTCGTTCGCGCCGGCGGTCTTGTCGTCCACGATAGCCTGCAAGGTCTTCTTCTCCGCGTCGCTCGGGTAGTGATTCAACTTGGCCAGGATGCCGGCCATCGTGCGGACGTTGGCGGCCCCGTCGGCCTGCATCGAAGGACCCTGCGCGGTCAAGGTGGCTACGGTGAAGGCGGCGACAGCTGCGGTTTGCATGAGTTGAGCGAAGCGAGACATGTGAAGCCCTCCTGGCTGAATCCTACTCCTTTCGCAGTGCCTCGGTTCGAGCCGAGGGGGTAAAATGAAGAGCATGGATAGGAGGCGCGTCTGAAGGGTCAATGGATGAGAATGGCGATCGTGAGTGGAGGCGTCGTGCTGGCGGCTCTATCAGCTAGTGCCTGCGCATCGGCCATTGCTCCTTCTCCGTCTGATCGTGAGGCAGTGTTGGCTCCGATCGAGCGTGTTGATGTCCGCGTGCTCGAGTCCAGCCCGCCGCAGTATGTGCTGAACGTACGTGCGGGCCTGCCAAGCGGCTGCGCGGAAAAGAATCGACATGACACTGAGCGGGTTGCCGAGGCGATCACAGTCACCGTGCTCAATTGGATGCCGAAGGAGAGCCGGCCGTGCACGCTGATTTACGGCTCGTACGAATTGAACATCAACATCGGCAGCGATTTCCGGCCCGGAACCACGTACTCCGTCATCGTCAACGACAAGCGAACGACCTTCGTCGCGCAATAGCCCTCCAGAAAAACCTACTCCTTTTCCAGTGCGCCGAGCGCCATGCGGATGCCGATGTGCTGAACCCGCAAAGGCGCACGAGAACGGACACGGGCTAATGGAAATGTTCGAAAAGCGTACGTAAATGGCCTCCAACCTTGAAAGGTTACTGGTACCGGACTTGCTCCTGAGTGGCCGAGGATCTTATGAACATTTCACTCTTCCCTGCCCTGCTGGTTTGCGCGTTCATCGTCACAGAGCCGGTGACCGCGAGCGCCAGCCGTGCTGCAGACAAGCGTGTCAAGCTGTCGGGATGTCTGATTCGCGGCGACGGCGACGGTGCTGGATACCTGCTGGCCAATCCACCAACGGAGCCATGGTTGAACTCGCCGGGCAAGCAAGTCACTCCGAGTGTTCTTGGTACCAGCGGCGACTACGCGACGATTTTCTATTGGCTCGACGGACACGATGATCTGAGACGAACACATCGGCCACAAGGTCGAGGTTGAAGGTGATCTCAGAGACGATGTAAAGGACGGCGAAATCAAGACCGAACGGAAAGAAAACTGGACAGAGGTGACCGTCAAAGCCGACGGCCGAACGATGAAGGCGCAGGTCCCGAACACGTCGATCTTTCCAGCTTCCGATCGAGACAAGACGCGTACGAGCAGTATCCTGGTTCGCCGAGTCGACGTCGAACGCGTGCGCATGCTGGGCGCCACGTGCAACTGAGGGTAGAGACCCTTCTATCTGATGACGTTCTGAAAGTACTGAGGAAGGTCTTTCTTCGTGTCGCGCAGGATCTCGACGATCGACTGACGGTCGCCGAGCGAAAGCGCCGATCGGTACCTTTCGTCACGCTCCTGCCCAGACAGTACTTCCCATAGTCGCCTGTAGATGGGCTCCTTCGCGCCGCGCGGCAGCGCATCGAATGCAGGCGAGTAGATCAAGTAGCTGCAGGGGTACTTCATCAGGCGCCGGTTCAGGTCGAGCTCATACAACGACCGGCCCTTGCGGTCTCGCGGGCCGCCTGCCGAGAACCGCTCGGCGAATCCCGAATTTCCCCGGATCTGACCGGTCAACTTCGTTTCGTCGATGAACAGCAGGTAGTCCACCGTTTCTCTCGCAACGCCCGTCATCATCCAGGCAACTCGCCCGTCTTCATCGGGTGTGGAGGTGAAGGGCGGGTGGAGCAACGGATCGGCAGCACGGGCTTCGTAACTGGCGCGCGTTAGAAGGTTCGTCATACCCGCCTGGTGCGCGAACACGAGGTGGGCGACGATGTCGCTCGACACTGCAGGATAGCCATCCGGATCGAACAAGCCCTCGGCCGAGGCGAGCGCGCGTTCGGAACGGCTTTTCAGCGCTGCCACGTCATTACCCATGTGCGGCATGGAACCGGCGCTGCCAGTAACGAACCACCCGCCGAAACGGCGAGGCAACGGTTCGCTGTGGTCAACGCGGCGCGGGAGGCCCGGGCCCAGGGACGGACCGGGTTGCGTCGTGCTGAACATGACCAAGCCTGGCACGCCGAGCGTATCGCCCGACACATGACATCCGGTACAACGTGCCCCGCGCATGAATTGCGGCGCTCTGTAAGTCGGGCCGGCACGCTGTTCGAGCGTGTAGAACGCGACGCCTGCAGACTCGTCGTGAGCAGCGACTTCGATGAACTCGCCGTCCCGCACCCAACCGAGCGTCACGCGATCGTTGAAGTAGATCGCACGGGGACTCTGCTCGTTGATCAGCTTTCCCTGCAAGCTGTCGCCCGAAAAGACCAGTAGCTGCGAATCGACGGGAATCTGCAGGGCTTCGAGCGCGGACCGAAGGAATCCGCCACGCCCCTCGAACGAAAGTGGAACAGCGCCTGCCTGAATCCTTCTGTTCACCTCCTCGACGACGTTATTCAAACGCGCCGTCGAATATCCGATTGCGCGATCCTCGGACGATCCCCTGAACGACCCCGCGCGCTGCGCGTCGAGGGTCGCCAGGAGCCCGCCACAAATCAGAAACAGTCCGATGGCCAGAAGCGTTTTGCGGTTCATCGACAGACGTGTGGATCTTGTGGCCGCGGCTGGCCGGCGTCAAGCCTCCGCATGGGTCTTTGTCTTACAGGGAAATTCTCGGTTGACGGCACTGGTGCGCGTGTGGAGCATATTGGCGTCCTGCCGTAGGGTTGTCCAAAACAAAAAGGAGCCTTGATGCGACGCGTCCAACTGCTGCTGTGTCTCATCGTCACCGTGTTGCCGGCGACTTCGTTTGCCGGGCAGCAGATTGGCGCTGGCCAGCCCGTGACGACCAGCGAGACGACGGAAACGAATCGCGCGCCGATCATCCCCTTTCTCGAGGGGACAGACGTGTTCTGGACGCTGGCGAAGAAGGACGCGCTCGATGACAAGCGGGTGTTCTTTCCCAACAAGCTCGAGGGGAACATCTTTCCCACCTAGTGTTCTACCAGAGCTTCACTGACATTCTCGACATCGATCGAGCAGGCAAAACGAGCAGGGCAGATGAGAAGGATGGCAAGGACATCAGAGAAACGGCGATGGTGTTTTCCGGCACGCCGGCGGTTCGCATTCGGATGCTGCGTGACGATCGGCGCCTGTGCGAACGCCGTCCTATATGCCGAGAGGGAACTTCCAGTTTTCTGTGGGTCCGGGGACTCAAGGACGGCACTCCGCCGGAGGAGCGCAAGAGAGAGCCCGAGCGCTTTCGCCCAATTCATCCAGGAGCTGAGACGAGTCCCGCGAATCAGTATCTGGGAATTCCACGTCATCGGGGGACATCATTCAAACGGGCAGGATGGGTGCCTGAGCACGGAGCAACGCCTCGTGCCGCCACCGCCCGCAAACGACGGACAGTGCACTCCTCCTGGAATCGTACCCACAGCTGAAACAATGAACCGCATCGACGGCAGTTTTGCGTCGCAATTCTTTTTTCGTTTTGGCGGCAATTACAGCAAAAACTGGATGGGCGACGTTACATCGCCAAAGAAACGCCCTCCGATCTTCCGCAGGCGTACCGCGAGGCGCGTGTGTCGTTCAGCCGAATATGAATGGCACCCGCGAAAACTGGTCGACGACCAGATGCGCGACATTTACGGCCGGCACCGGGCGAATCTGAGCTCTGCGTACGCGACGCGTGGCATCGAATGGTGCCCGCGGCGATTTGAAGTCTCAGGCGGCGTGGTTGTGAATCCCGGCGTTGTCGATTCAGACCTGACGTGGTCTGGACATCTTCAAGCGTCGTGCTTTCCTTGGGCTGAACGGCGGGTGGGGTTTCTTTGCGAGGTGGTACGCGGGCCAGGACTATTACAACGTTGGATTTCTTGACGACATCAATCGACTTCAGGTGGGGCTCACATTCAATCAGGCCGACTTCTTCAGATTCCGTCGCCGCCCGACAGAGACGAAGTAATGGTGTACCGTGCCTCAATCCTCGTTGCGAGACTCGTGTGCGCTGCCTTTCTACTCGTTATCGATGTCGCAATTTTGAGAGGCCAATCGTGGTCAGAGCTTGACGTCGCCGCAACGCAAATCTCGCCAAAAGAGGCGGTCCTGGCGAGAAATGGATATGTCTTCGCCAAATCGCCTTCAATCTGGACCGGAAGTTCCCTCACCATAGCGGATCTCGCTGCCGCCGCTGCGCCGATCCTCTGGTTCTCGCCGCGAGAGCCGCTGTTAGGTCTTTCTGCTGATTCTCCTCTTCCGCTTCCGATTCCCACGTTCACGCCCTCCTTCCAAATATCGCAGCAACGCCGCACGGTCTATTACCGCATTCGCGAGGTCGTCGTGCGCGACGGACGCCACTGTCAGCCATCGTTTCCGAACACGTTGAGTGCGGTCGGCGTGTCCCAGCAAAAGTGGGCACACAGCTGTGCCGACGGTGCCCTGCCACTCGAAGCGCTGGACAGGCTGTATGTGCGCTACATGTTCTATTACCCGTCGGAGGAAGGGACCGGCGCGCATGAGCATGATCTCGAGGCGCTGGAGGTCGAGATTCGCATTCGCACCGACCTTCAAGCTGCCGTCGGATCCGCGCGGACAATCGTGCCGGGTATCTATCAGGCAGTCATTCTCAGTGCGTCTGGTTCGGCGCACGGGGTGGGATGGTATACGAACGTCCTGAGTCTTGAAAACACGCAGGATTTTGTGCTGCCACTGACGGTTCTTGTTGAAGAGGGGAAGCATGCATCCTCGCCAGACCGAGATGGCGACGGCGACTACAAGCCTCACTATGACGTCAATGTACAGTCGAATGATGCTTGGGGCATCCGCGACACGCTCCGCACCAAGCGCCTGGGCGGTTCCGGTTTCGCAGCGCACATGTTCAAGCGACGGGAGAGACGCGAGCGTGTGTTTCCGGCGACACCACAGTCTCTGCCATTCGTCCTCAGTTACCTGCGCGCTCGAGACGAAAGCATCGTCGGCGCGGAGGAGTATGTCGCGCGCGTTCACCGGGTGATGCAGAAGAAGGCGTCGGATCTCAACACCATTGACGTGCTTGGGGAAAGCGATGGGCCGTGGGTCTATGAGCTGGTCGAATCATCGAAGCTAGACCTTTGTGGGCCGTCGCAATATGGCGCTCTCCCAACGAGATTGCGATACTACCTGGACGGGAAGCAATTCTGCGCCTGGACAAAGGTTATCGACGCAAGATCAAATTTCGTCAACGCGGTGTCGACGGCTTGGAATAAGGTATCGCCTGGGCCAAAACGCCGCTACGGTTTCATGAACGAATGGCAGCGGCTCAGCTTTGCGTACCGTTACGACGGTGGCCATGGCGTGTCGACTGTCGTTCCTCTTGGCCTCGAACTGCCCGGATTTGGCGGTTGGCTGCTTCTAAAGACCAACGCTGTGTTCTCAGTGCTCAATTCAAGTTTTCCGCCTCCTGTCGAGCGGGGCAGTGTCGAGGCGTTGTACACGCCGTCGGCCTCGAGAATCGTCGACTGGTATGTGGGGGTCGGCGGAGAAAGCGAGTCCGCTGGCGCGAGTACGCGTCACTGGCGGTCGGTCGGAGAGCTTGGACTGAAGTTCAGATTCAGCTTAGAGAAGATTCGACTGATTCGATTTTTCGGTGGTCGGGTGGCTGTGCGAACAAACGACTTCACACCATTCAGTCATACGCGATTAGTCGCCGAGTTCGGCGCCGGATCATGGTGAGGCGATGACGGCTGCCGTTCGATTGGTACTCTGCCGAATCTGGATTTCCGTCGCAATTGCCTTGTGCATGGTACCGGAGGCTGCAACTGCCCAAGCCGCACGCGAAAATCTTCCGCGTCTCAGCACCACCGGCGCCAGGCTGGTGCGGGGGGGAGTACTCTGGGCGGTCGAAGATGGTGACTTCACGCTCGCCGACCTGGCGGCAAAGGCAGCGCCCGTAACTCTGGATGTCCCCGGACGAGCCCCTCTTCGCAAAGAACATTCGCGGCCCTCAGCCGGCCCCGGGCGACGACCGCTCGGACAGCAACGTCGTCTATTTTTCGATTGACGCTCTCGCGCTGCGGAAAGCCACGACAGGCGTTGACGATCCGTCTTCACTGAAAGACACAGATACAGTGTGGTCCTTCAGTCCCGCTCAGACGGGAGCTCGCGATGCGACACGCATCCTGGGCGTCGCGATTCGGTATTTCTTCTACTATCCGGAAGACTTCGGCTTCAATAGCCACGTGCATGATCTCGAGGGTGCGGAGGTGCATATCGAGCTCGCGTCCGACCGAAAGGCCCTCCGGCTGGCGCGAATTGCCGCCTCTGCCCACGGCGTGTCGTGGCTGACGAACGAGCTGAAAATCTCCGAAGCGATGGACGTCGTGATACCCCCTCACCTGTTCGTGGAAGAAGGCAAGCACGCGACGGCCCCGGATCGCGAGGGAGATTCCGTATATCAGCACGGTCACGATGTGAACGCATTTCTGCCTGACTCGTGGGGAGTGCGCGACAAAGGCCCGCTGCGCCAAGTGCGCCGCTTCCACGGATCGATGTTCAAGAGCCGTCGTGTCTCAGCTGCGGTCCTGCCACCTTCTCTGGCGCGGGAAGTGCCTGAGGGAGCTTCGTCATATGCGCTTCGTGAAGCGACCAGCTCACTATGCCGCTCGAGCAATCCAGCGCTCTCCAAGTATTTAGACTACATGCGCTCCTGCTCGGAGCCGACCGTATCGTTCAAGAAGGTGCCAGACAATCCCTTCATGCGTGCCTTTCGCGTGATCTCACCGTTCGACGATGAAGCCCTCAATGGCCGCCCATACACCACCTTTCAGATGTTCATGCAAACGTTCAAGTTCGACGGCAACAGTCGCCAATTGGTGCGGGCGGTACCGCTGACCCGCGTGCCCGGGCTGGATGGCTGGATGGTGCTTCGAACCGCCGTGCCGGTCATTGCATCGTGGACCACTCAGCTCTGGGCTTCGGAGCTGCTGTATTCAAACTCGGTCGCACAAGTGTTCGATGGGTACGGGAGCGTCGGCTGGGAGGATGATTCGCGTCCAGAAAACAACGGGCGTGTGGCATACGAAGCGGGTATCAAGATTCATGTGCCCTTCCCCGGGAATCAGACTTTCCTGCCACCGATCCTCACATTTCGCGCAGGGATTCGGACCTCGAAGCTGAGAGAAATCAGACGCACTCGATGGGTGTACGAGATGGGCTTCGGGCCTTGGTAGATTCCGTTGAAGATTTTTTCGAAACGAGCCTCACTCAAAACCGAGGGGCACCGGCCGTCGGTCGGTGCCCCTCAAACCGTGTGCGCGTGTTCATCCGCGCCCGTTGAACAAACGGAGAGCAAAACCTCCCCCGAGCGCCAGAAGTCCGAGCAACCCAATCGCGGGAAGTGGAGTCGCCGTCCGCGGTAGAGGTGCTGGCTCTTCCAAACGCGCGATCGTCGGTGGTGTGTACGGCTGCTGCTCATAGCGCGGAGGTTCAGGCGCCTGAGTGACTGGTGCCTGTGCAACCTCGACGGGCGGAGGGATAACCGGCATCATTCTGAAGGACCTGACGTGCATCTCGCGGAGATTCTCCGGGTTAGTACTCATTTCCTTCTCGAGTCTTCCGTTGACTTCGATCCAGCGGCCAAGCATTGACTCGTTGATGCCCTGCTGGTCAGTGTGTTCCAGTTCGAACGCAGGTTCTGTGGCCCGAACCCGGCACGTTGCTTCGGGTACGCCGGCAATGGGACCGAGCCTCGGGCTTGCCAGCACGAACCTCTCACCATTTTTCCCGCCACGCTGAAAACATCCCACGACGGTAATCACGGCGCTTTCATCCGGCGGCAGCAAACTCGCATCCCGCGTCTGTGCATGCGCGGGGGTGACGGACAAGCCGCAAGTCAGCGCAATGGCCGCCAATGCACCGCACACATTTCCAAGAGTCATGTCATTACCCTCCTCTAGTGCCTTCCATTTACTGCAGGGAGGAACTGCAACAAGGGCGCCCATTCGCGGCCGTCTGCTCCTGCCGTTTACGCCACGAATCCCTCGGAAAATCGAACAGGGGCCTCTCGTGCGTCTCAGCATGTTGTGACAGTCACGACATGGAGATAGCGCCGCCGGCAAGGCCGGCATCGCCGCACCAGTCGCACGCTAATCAGCGCGTTCAATCGCCGCGTTACGTCGGCCTGATATCGTCAACTCGTTGCACAGGAGGAGTTATGACGAATGGATTCAGGCGAATTGCTGACGTGACGGGATCGGTTGTCGGCTCTCCATGGGCCTTCATTGCGAATATCGCGTTAACCGCGCTATGGCTTCTGCTCGGTCCTGTTTTTCAGTTCTCAGATACGTGGCAGTTGACGATGAACACGGCTGCGTCCCAAGTGACGTTTCTCATTGCGTTCCTGCTTCAGAACACCCAGAACCGTGACACGCGAGCGCTGCAATTGAAGCTCGATGAGCTCATCCGAAGCACTGCCGGAGCACGGTCACAGCTCATTCAACTCGAGGAGCTTGACGATGACCAGCTCGATGCGCTGAAGCATGAGTTCGAGCGACTGCACGAGCGTCGAAGTCGCACGAGTGGGTAAGCTTTAGTCCGGTTGACGGCGGCTCATCGAATTCGGAGGAAATACGGCGTACCATGAATCCATGAACGGTTTCGGCGCGATCGAGTGGCTCGCCCGAGGGGGCTTCCTTGTGAAAGGTGTGCTCTACATGGTCATCGGCGCGCTGGCCCTCCAAGTCGCAGCCAGAGCAGGCGGACGCGTAACGGGGACGCGCGGCGCGCTTACAGCCGTCCTCGGACAACCGTCTGGCCGCACGCTGCTGCTCGTGGCTGTCATTGGGCTTCTCGGCTACGCCGCCTGGCGCGTCCTTCAAGGTCTCTTCGATGCAGATCGACTGGGCCGGAATTGGCGCGGCCTCGCCATCCGTGCGAGCTTCGTGGCTCGCGGGGTTGTACACGCGGTGCTGGGCTGGCAGGCATTCCGCCTCTATCGTGGGCTGTCGGCCGCATCGGGCACCAGCGAACGTGAGGTCGCCACCGAGGTATTCCGGTGGCCACTCGGTGATTGGCTGGTCGTGCTCGCGGGACTCGGCCTCATCGGCTTCGCCGTGCAGCAGGTGTACGCGGCGATCACCTGCCGATTGGAGCGCAATCTCGATGTCGAAGAAATGCGACGCGAGGCTGGCGAGTGGGCGGTCGGTCTCAGCCGGTTCGGCGTGGCGGCACGCGCCGTTGTCTTTGCGATGCTCGGATGGGCCATCGTCGTCGCCGGTTGGTTCCGCGATCCGTCGGAGGTTGGAACTACGGCGTCGTCATTCCGCACCCTCGCGGCACAACCGGGAGGGCTGGGCCGTTGGCTTCTCGGCGTGGCGGCAGCAGGATTCATCGCCTTCGGCTTCTACGAGATCATCCACGCGCGTTATCTCCACATCCGACGCGTCGGCTGACCGCTGGCAGCGCCGAGCACGAAGTGGATCACCCATTGGCTGGCTGGGAGGCAGGGATTTTCACGGCTTCGTATCGTTCTTCTTGGTGTGGACTTCCGTGAGCGTACAAGTCGTCGAACGGTACGTGAACGGGTTCCAAGGTGAACTCAAGTCTTCTCCTAGTGGTTCGGGCGTGCGGCGATCAGGTCAATCAATGACCGAATGCCCAGACAGGCTTTTCGAGTGGCGGAAGCCTTTCAACGCTGCAATCGTCGGCACGACGTCATAGTAGGAGACGTCAATCCGTTGTGGTCGGTGCGGTACTGAAGGACCGGCAGCCAGGAAAATACCGTCTTTCGTGTGCCACCCCCGCCAGCTTGTGGCGAGCGTGGTCCGACCCATCCCGTGGTCAGACACGATCACGATGTTCGGCGTTGTTGAGTACAGCGCCAATAGCCGGTTCAGTCGTTGATCGAAGTACGTGACATAGCGATCCAGCACTGGTCCGAGGCGTTCGATGTCGGCTTGCGCCGGACTATCGACTGGAAAGTCTCCCGGAAATCGATATGGCCAGAAGGCGTGCTCGACTGAATCGAGGCCACCGATATAAACGGCAAGAAACGACTGCGTGGGCTTTCTTCTCAAAATAGCCTCACTGACCTCCCAGGTCCGATTGTCGATATCCGATGCGATTCGAAGTTCTTGAATCGGATCCAAAAGCGAGTCTGCTGGCTTCGGCGGCGTGGGTCCCGGCAGTAATCGAGTGAACAAGGTCGGGTCCGACGGTTCAGCCGATCGGAAAGGCGCGAGCAGTTCGACTGCGAGGGCACGTGGCGTCACCGTGTCTGGTGTGGGTTCGCGCTTCACGCCGAGACTCTCCCACTGATCGTGTCCGAGCCAGTCCGAAACGACGATCGATGCCTGACCTTCGGGAGGGTAGGTGAAGCGAAACCGCACGACCGCCGTATCGACGGAGGCCTCATGCAGCAACTGCCAGACTGGCTTTCCCCGGAGGAGCGCCCTCGGAGGCGGAGTGAATCGAATGAGTCCGCGAGCCGCGAGGACAGCTCGTACAGTGTAAAAGGGATTAAGACGCAGGTCGCGCCCGAGAGGCACCTGCATGATGGGGAGACCAGGGCCGATTGCGGCAAGATCTTCGTAAATACCGGTGACCTCTCGTGGAAGACCCGTGAGAATAGCGGCCCAAGCGGCTCCGGACCAGTGAGGCGGCCACAGGGCCTCTACGGTACCAGTCGTTCCGCGATTGACAAGCTCTCGCAGCGTTGGCGCACTGCCTTCCTGTATCGCTCTGTCGAGAACGCGCCAGGTGGCACCGTCGACCCCGATGAACAGTAGCGGTGGATCGGGACTCCTCGAGGTAAGCCGTTCGAGGGAACCCACTGGATGTCGCGGCGGGTTGGGACGCCCGATTACCGGCGACACCGCGCCGGACGCAGCGATGGCGGCAAGCGTCCACGCCAGGATCGCCGGCGGCGGCCGAGACGCACGCATAGTGACCCACCGGTAAAGTGCGACGCAGACTCCGGTCAAGATCAGGCAGAATGATCCGACGGCGATGAAGTGGCCGCGAAACTGCGCGAAATCCAATGAACGGAAGCTCACCCAATGAATGATCAGGCCGAGCGACGTGTAAGCCAGGACGACGACCGCGCCGGTGAACAGTCCGTACACCCACGCCCGATCGCGAAAGGCGCCCCACAGCATCCTCTCCGTCACTGCGAGCGCCAGACCACCGATAAATGAAACGTACGCACCGATACACGCAAAGATCAGCGCGAGGCCGAAGAGAAGAACAACCCATTGCAACGGACCATCGGGCCTGATGTGATGTGATTCGATAATAAGGGGGGCCAGCAACCATGTTCCAAGGGCGATGCCCCAAAGGATCCCCCACAGAGCCGTAAGTACTGTCGGGTCGCGCTGTGCGAATCGTTTCGAATTTTTTGCCGGATCGCTCACGATGTAGCGTCTCTCCAGTTCACCTTGTCGAACGAAGTATCGGCTTAGCCTGCATTACGCGACAGCGACGATAGCGCCAAAGTCGAGCAATGGGATTGAATCGGTGAGCTCCGGCATGGCTGCACATGGCAGCCTCTAGGGGTTTTACGAACGGCAGCGCGGGATTGCTCCGTCGTTCATTGAGTAGTGCCGAAGGTAAGGCCGCTTTGTTGTACGTCGGCGAAGAGAACCCCCAAATCTCTCCAATGAAAGTCCGCCGCGAACATCACGATGTCACTCAAAAATGTCACTCACGCCGGTCGAGGTCGCTAATCGCGCGGATTTGCTAGGGATTTCTGGGTAATGGAAGGAATTGGCTGGGTGTTAGGGACGATTTCCGCAACTGGCTCATCCGCGCCGCCTAATCACAAGGTGCAGACCGACTTGCGCACCTACGACGGAACGAAGTAGAACTCACTGGTTCGGCCGTGCCGGAAATTGCCGGTTTTGCCAGTCTATGAATACCCGACGATTGCATTTCGTCACTGCGCTTATCGTCTCCATGGGGGCGATCGCTGTGGGCTTGCCTGCCTGGCAGACTCCCGTCAACCCGCTGCCCATCGTGTCTGCTGTTGAGCCTCCGGTGGGAACAGCAACACTGACAGCGCAATGGATGAAAGTGTCCGCGCCTGGTGGGAAAGTGATGTTGCTTGCGGTCGCACGGCCCAAAGGCGCAGGTCCATTCCCAGTGATACTTCTACTGCATGGTACTCACGGGTTCGCGCACCAATATGTGCGATTAGCGGAGGATCTGGCGCGGGGTGGCTTACTCGCTGTGGCAGCCTGCTGGTTCTCGGGCGGAAGCGGGGCGGGTTTGCAGTTCATAACACCAATTAGCTGCCCCGACGCGCCTCCGGTGACCGTGCCAAATAGCCCTGACGCGATGCAAAGGGTGGCCACTCTTCTGCAAGCGGTCCGCCTTCTCCCAGACGTGCGGCCGGATCGAGTCGCAATCTTTGGGCACTCCCGTGGTGGAGGAGCGGCTTCACAGTACCTTCTGACGGCGAGCGATGTGCGAGCGGTCGTATTCAGTTCCACTGGCTACCCAAGTGAACTGACTAGCCGCGTCGCTCAAATCACCACACCAATATTGATATTCCATGGCGCGCGAAACGACCCCGCCGATGGCGGCTCCGCACTTTCGAACATTCAGATGGCCCGCGACTTTGAGACGGCACTCCGGCATGCAGGCAGGCCAGTTGAATTCGTGTACTACGAGAGGGGTGCTCACAACTCGGTTTTCTCAGAGCCCGCTCAGTACAAGGATCAGGTCCGGAGAATGCTGGGGTTTCTTCGGCCGCTCCTTGACAAGTAGCAGACGCTGGACATCGAATCGGCAGCCATCTAATCAACTTGTGGTTCAAGGCATAAAACTCACCGCCATGTGCGCGCAGCTATTACAACTCTCGACCCGTCACAACGTAGCCTCTGACTACTGCCAGAAGGTGAGCTGCCATGATGAGGAACCAGGCGAAATAGATTCCGAATGAGATGCGCTGCGCAAGCCCCGGTCGGTGCGCGAGAACCGGCAATGCCGGGGCAAAAATGTTCAGGGCAAACCCAGCGACACACGCCACGGCAAGAATGACGCTGACTCTTTTGTTGTTGCCACGCTGGATTCTGCTTGACCCGCCAAACGACCAGAAATGCCGCGATGGTCCACGGAATTCCAGAGAGAAGAGTCATCACCATATGACCGATGGTAAACGGCGATTGCATGAACGGCGAACCCTGGCGCATCTCCGCAGGGATGACACCAGTCCCGGCAAACCCCACACCCGACATGACAAGCAACCAGTAAACGGCGGTTGCGCGCCCTGAGACATCGATCGCCCTGCCCAGGCCAGCCCCACAAGTGGCGAGCAGAAGACCGGGAGTGATGAAGCCGATCAGATTCCAGGCCGGAGGCCGGCGCCGCTAGGGGGGGAAGCCGAACAACGCCGCCCAGAAAATCACAACCGCCGCAATGCCGGCTACCCCTGCCACTCCCTCAGTCATCAGTCAACGCCTCGATCCCGTGTCTGCATAACCAGTAGTAGGCCGACCGGCATATCTCGGTAGCACCTCCTCGCCGCGGCGCGTATTGCGCCCAGGTGGATAGGTCCTGCCTTGTCGCCAAGTGTTCATCGGCGAATCCGCCTGTGTGCGATGGGCTCGCGAGTGACATTTTCGCGGGACATCTTGGACGAGGCTGCGGTGTTATTCGGCCCGTTTTACAACGAATGTCACTCGTGATTTCACACACGTTCTCTCAGCCATCATTTTGACTGAGAGAGTGCGCGAACACATTGAGGAATTCAACAGATTCAGTGAAATTGGCTGGGTGTCAGGGACGGAATTCGCAACTGGCTGGTCACCGCTGCCTGAAACAGCTGTGGCCGCAACCCCTGATTCGAAGCGCACTGTCGGCCCGTCCACTCGTATGACAGTCGAGACTGTCCGAAAAACGTATACAAGTTTCGGACATCGGATCATGGGATTGGGGTACGGGAATAACCGCGAAACCTTCGTTGACATTCCCGCGTGGCCAACTGTGCGTCACACCACGCTATTTGTCGTCTCCGTTGGGAGACTCAGAGGCGCGACAGCCTGAATCGCTGTGCCGTGCCCACGCTGCGAGTGGATGAAAAGCTGCCCGCCCACGACCTTCAACCGCTCCTTCATGCTAGTCAGACCAAGCCCCGGACCTCTCACGGCTTCGTGAGGATCGAACCCTGGCCCTGAATCCTTGACGGTCAGATCGATGGTGTTGACTTGGCCGCTCAGCGAGACGTCGGCGCGTCGCGGCACACCATGCTTGAGGACATTCTGGAGGGCTTCCTGCAAGACGCGGTAGAGACAGAGGGAGATTTCCGGCGGCAGCGCTTCCGGGATGTTCTCGAAGTGGACGTCAATTCTGACGTCATGCTTATTCGATAACTCTTGCAGAACCCGGCCACCGCTGCCTTCAGCCCCATGAATTCGAGCTTCGGGGAATGCAGGCGGTGCGACAGCGCGTGAATATCGGCCGCCAGCTCCCGGAGCTGTCGGTCCATTTCCCCAATCTCCTGCTCGAGATCGGTCGTCGAGCGGAAGACTCTGCTTCAGGATACCGAGATGAAAACCCAGCATCGCTATCCGTTGGCTAATGTCGTCGTGAAGCTCGCGGGCGATTCGGGTCTTTTCCTCCTCCTGCGCTCGGATTAACTTCTGACTGGCAAGCGCCGCTTCCGCCAGCTTCCGTTCGGTGATGTCGACGCTCGTCCCGATGTAACCAACAAACGACCCGTTCGCGTTGTACCGCGGCACGCCCGACGTCACCACCCAGCGATACTCACCGTCTTGGCGCCGGAGCCGATGCTCAAGCTGAAAAGCCTCGCGGTGCTCGAACGCCTTCTGGTACACCTCGCGGCATCGCTCGGCTTCGTCTGGGTGGAGGACCATGGCCCGTAGCGTTTCCACGGCGGCGTCCGATGGTCGTCCCGCGTAATCGAGCCAGGTTTGATTGAGATACGTGATCTCATTGGCCATGCCCGACATCCAGATCATGACCGGAACGGTATTCGCGATGAGGCGGAAGCGTTCTTCGCTTTCGCGCTGGGCTTCTTCGGCGAGTGTGCGCTCGATGAGATCCGCGGCCTGCCGGGCCAACACGTCAAAGAATCTGAAATCATCTTCGCTCGGGGTATGCGGCGTCCGCCAGTGCGTCGAGAGCATGCCGAGAGGCCGGCCGATTCGCGATCGCAGCGGCGTCGATTGCACGGCGCGGATTCCAGAGCGACGATATTCCTGCTGATCCGGCGTGCCGGCCATGAATTCGCACGCCTCGATATCGGCCACAACGACGCGCTCGTTATCACTGAGCGCTTTGCTGCAGGTGCTCCCCGCTCCAACCTCCACCCGTTGCCAGAATGCCGCAGAGTCCGGGTGGAAATTCTTCCATGCGAGGAGCTTTAGCGACGCGTGGTCTGCTGCGAGCATCTGGACGCTGGCAAAATCGGACGCCATCAATTCCATCGCCGCGCCGAGAATCTCCGCATACAAGGATTCTGGGGTCGACTCTGAAATCAGTCGTGTGCTGATCGACTGGAGCGTCTTGGCGGCCGCGACTTCCCGCGTCAGCCGTTGCTCGCTTTGCCTAGCGCCGCCTCGCGCGTGCTTCGCCTTCGTGATATCGCGAGCAATCTTGGAGCATCCGATAATCCTGCCTGCAGGGTCTCGCAAAGGCGAGATCGTCAGTGAAACATCGATGCACTCGCCGGCTCTGGTGACGCGGACAGTTTCATAATGGTCGATTCGCTCACCGGCTCGAAGGCGCCTCAGGATCTCGTACTCCTCCTCATGCAAGTCCGGAGGGATAATCATCGTGATCGGCTGTCCGAGGGCCTCGTGCTCCTGTATATCCGAACATCCGCTCCGCAGCAGCATTCCACGCTGAAATCACGCCGTCGAGAGTCTTGGCGATGATCGCGTCATCTGAGGACTCCACGATCGCCGCATACCGCAATCGGATTTCCTCGGCGCGCGTGGAGTCGGTCGCGTTTGCGGCCTCGGCGAGCACGTCTGGTGCATCCTCTGTCAAACCGCACCTCCCCGTCCGGCATGCAGCGAATCCACGTCCATGCAACCTCGCCAAATCTATCGAGCAAAAACTAATCCAGCTGAACTTCTTTCGGCTTTGCGAACGGCCTTCCATCTGCCGCTCGAAGATCTCCGATTTCTGCTCGTCATTGAAGCGTCCGTTAAGTGCCAGCGGTATGCCCGCTAACCCTCGACGACTAGAATCCTAGCGGCGCGTCCTGATGTCCGCAAGTATCTTGCCTAGCCAATCCATGAGACCGTCGAGTCGAGGCGAAATTCATCGACAATGGATGCGCCGCGAGCGACATCGTGGCGACCGACGGCCACGTCTACGACTCCGAACCCCGTTGTCTAGCGCGTCCCTGTGGACGAGACTCGTTGGGATTCGAACCGGTTGGTCGGCCACAACTCGCTGGTGCCAATAGGTTTGCAAACTATGCGGATGGGCTGGCTGTGAGGCAGGGAGTCTCACGAGGCGTTTTTCGTCTGTTTGCCAGCTTTCGCTATCCTTAGCCAAGTCCTTCAGATTCTGCCGGTTCGTCAAATCGCTGTCTTTCGTCAGCTTTCTTCCGATTGCCGATTCTTGCGGATTTTTCTGGCGCGATGTCACTCACAATGTCACTCGCTGCGGGCGTCTTCTCAGATCCTTCTTGTCGAAGCGCGCGTTGAATTCCTTTGCTAAGCCCTACGGCGTTTAGCAGGAAACATCCGGGCAACCAACATACCTGAGATGGAGGAAACGTGCTAGACCGTGATGCCGGCTGGTTCACCGGGGCAGATCACTGCTCCAATTGACGATGACGTTGAGCGATTGTACAGGCGTCTCGTCAGCAGGCAGTCTGACCAGGAATCGTTGTCCGTCTGGCGTGACACCGTAGTGCGAGCCTGGTTCAGACGCATGAGTGATCGCGGTGGCGGGCAGTTGAAACAGCAGATGCGGCTTATCCGACCGGAAGTCTTCTGTATCTGTGACGACATCCACTGCCATCATGCGACCCGACCCGGGCTCGAGAAAAAACAACTCCTTGCCGTCGCGACGCCAGGCTGGCAGCATGCCACCGGCGACTGACACCCGCCATCTTGCTCCCGTTAAGGGAAAGGGCTGAATGTAAACCTCCAGTCGACCGGATTCGTCGGACGCGTATGCGACCCATCGGCCATCGGGAGAAAACTGCCCATGAGCGTCGTTGGACGGCGTGTGAATCAGCTCCTGCGCCTTCTGATCCCCGGACAACGGCAGTACCCAGAGATCCCACTTTGTGTTCTTCCCCTGGCTCTGGAAGAGCAGATGAGTGCCGTCAGGCGACCAGTCCGTCGGCTGGTTGTCGATTGAAGAGGTTGTGCCGACCGGCGCGCGCCATACCATCTTCGCGCTCCCAGACCCATTGAATGGCTTCCTGTAGAATCCGAACTCGGGTCCCGACGACGCCCACAGCAGTTCCGCTCCGGTTGGCGACCATACGGCAAGCGGGTCATAGACCTTACCAAACGTGAAGGGGGCGACATCGGCGTCTGGGATTTTGTTCACCCATATATGCATCGCCGCCACCGCCACCGACGCCGACCGCGATGTGCTGCCCATCGGGTGAGAGCGTCAGATGGCCATGGACCGTAGCGATTCCGTGACCTGACGGATCAGCTTCCCGCTGCGATCCACCCACACGAGCCGGTTACCGGCGCTACTGCCACCCGAGGCGTACACGAGCGTGCCGGTATCGGAAGCGGCGAAGAAACCGTGTTGGTTGGCTGGCCGAATACCGAAGGCCTTCCGCAATGCGCGACGGACTCCCAGTCAGTGTCAATGCCCGCGCATCGAACGCCTGTGCCATCAGCGTCTGGCCGCGCAGGAACAACAGGTATCCAGGCTTGGCGTACTGCACGTTGGCGCAGCAGGCGTCAATCAGGCGGACTCGCTCGCCTGAATCGAGCGAACCCACGTAAATGCCCCGGTACTCGGGGCGCCCGCTTTTGACGAGGAAGACAAAATGTCGCCCGTCTGGCAGAAACCACGGCCATTGATGACCCCCTTCACCGCGTTCGCGATCGAGCGTCGTTAGCGGCTTCGGGTCTCGACCCGACGCGTCCACGCGATACAAGGGATCGATAAAACCTGGCGCGTAGATGATGGTGCCGTCTGCGCCCCAGGTGCCGCCTCTCCCGTTATACGCGTCGGCGAGCGTGACGGGCGGCGATCCTTTGGCGTCGATGGTTTTCAACTTGCCACCGGCGAAAAATCCGATGTGGCGGCTGTCGGGCGACCAGAACGGGTAGCTTGCGTCTTCGGTGCCGGCCAACGGCTGACTGTCCAGCGCATTCAGCGCGCGCACCCACAACATCTGGCGGCCGCCGGTCGATGCGATGAACGTCAGCCAGCGGCCGTCGGGAGACACCGCCGCCGACCGACCGAACTCTTCTGTGCGGTCTGGCGGCGCGAGTGTCATCCGAACCACAGGATGGTCTGGGGGCGGTCGGTCGAACGTGCGCCACGCGAGCACGGTGACGACGCCGATCAGGGCAGCCCCAACCGCAAAATATGTGAGACGCCGCGTGACTGGCCGTCGTTGAAATGCACCGGCGATTGCGTGGCTCTCGGGACCTTCAGTTGGCGTCGCGGTGGCTTGATGGCGCAGCACGAACAGCGCCGCCGAGATGTCCGCAATCCGGTGCCGTGGATCCTTCTCGAGACATCCCCGTAGCAGTGTCCGAACCGGAAACGTCGATGCCGCAGGCAACGCGTTCCAATCTGGTTCGGCGGTGAGCACGGCGGCCATCGTGTCCGACACACTCGCGCCGTCGAACGCACGCTGACCGGTGAGCATCTCGTAGAGCACGCATCCGAAGGCCCAGATGTCAGTCCGCTTGTCGACCGGTGTCCCGCGCGCCTGTTCGGGACTCATATAGGCCGCGGTCCCGAGCACGGCGCCCTCGCGCGTGCCACCCGCCGTCACTGTGGGCGAGTGCGTGAGGTCCGGTGTCGCTCCGTCACCCGCCGTTGCCTTCGCGAGCCCGAAGTCCAGCACCTTGACGATGCCGTCCGGCGTGATCTTGATGTTGGCCGGTTTGAGATCGCGGTGAATGATGCCCTTCTCATGTGCGGCGTCAAGGGCCTCCGCGATTTGTCGCGCGATGGTCAGGAAATCGCCCAGAGGAATGGGCCCGCGCGCGATGCGGTCGGCCAGCGTCTCGCCCTCGACCAGTTCCAACACGAGCGCGCGGACGCCATCCGCCTCTTCGAGTCCGTAGATCGCGCCGATGTGGGGATGATTGAGCGACGCGAGCACGCGCGCTTCGCGTTCAAACCGCGTCAGCCGATCCGGATCGCTGATGAAGAGCCTGGGCAGGATCTTGATCGCCACCTCGCGACCGAGCTTCGAGTCGCGCGCGCGATAGACCTCGCCCATCCCGCCGACGCCCAGGAGTGCGGTGATGTGATAGACCCCAATCGAGCTGCCGATCAGATCGGCACCCAACGCGCGCATGGCCGATGCCAGCCGTCCGCTCGCCAGAAAATCGGGAGGCACGCTTCCGTCGTCGTCCATTCCTGATAATCCCCAATTGGTAATCCCACGAGGGGCATCAAGTCCGCGCGCGCGCGCATCTCTCTGCCCCCAGGCTCGGAGCAGATCACTCGCGCCGCCGGGGTCAGGCGACATCTGTAAGTTTCGGATTGTCTAGAGGATACGGCCCCCAGTTATACGCCCTCGCTACCGGTCCGTCAATCCACCGCACGACGCACATCACGGTGATGAGGCAGTTTGTCCGGCAGGTGGACGCTGCCGCGGCTGGGACCAGGCGCATACTTGACCCATCACGGCGTTCGTCAACGCGGATGTTTGCTGACGGAGGCGATATGCAATTTGTTGCTCGGCGGTCGGTGGTCGTGCTGGTGATGACCGCGCTGCTCGGAGGTCCGATAGGTCTGCGGGCGGAGGATCCGGTTGTTTCCCCGGAGTCGGTCGGCTTCTCGACCGATGGGCTGAAGACGTTGCAGCGGACGATGCGCGCCCTGGTCGACGACGCCAAGCTCGCCGGCGTGACCCGCTGATCGCACGCCACGGCAAAGTCGTGTACCTCGACGCTTACGGCGTTCAGGATTTGGCGACCAGGAAGCCCGTCACCAAAGACACGATCTTTCGCCTCGCGTCAATGACCAAGCCGATCGTGGGCGTGGCGATGATGATGCTCTGGGAAGAGGGTAAGTGGACGCTCGACGATCCAGTCGCCAAACACATCCCGGAGTTCGGCGGCCTCAAGGTGGCGACACCTAATGGTGAGGTGCCGCAGGCCAGGCCGATGACGATGCGCCAGCTGATGAGCCATACCGCCGGCTTCGACGTCACCGCTGGATACGCCAAAGCCGGGCTCAGGGATTCCGATCTCCAGGCGATGATCAACAAGCTGGCGAGGCTGCCCTCAGCACTCAGCCCGGGACCGACTGGCAGTACAGGCCCGAGCGTCGACATCCAGGGCTACATCGTCGAAAAGTTGTCGGGCCAGCGACTGGACGTCTTTCTGCGAACGAAGATCTTCGAGCCGCTCGGGATGAAGGACACCGGTTTCTGGGTGGACGCGTCGAAGGCCGATCGCATCACGCAGATCTTCACCTACGACGCGGACAAGCGAATCGTGGCGGCGCCGGCGCAGGGAAGCCCCACGCGCAAACCGGTGTTTCTGTCTGGCAGCGGCGGGCTGCTTTCCACCTCGGATGACTACTTTCGGTTCGCGCAGATGCTGTTGAACGGCGGCGAGGCTCACGGCAAGCGGTTCCTGAAAGCATCGACCGTGGAGCTGATGCGGACCAATGTGCTTGCCGAGGGAGTGACGGTTGGCGGCGGCGGTGGTTCCGGTTCGGCCAGCCGGGCATTGGATTCGGGCTCGACTTCGCGATCGTGATGGATCCGGTCGCTGCGGAGACCCTGCCGGGAGAAACAGTTTCTACTGGAATGGTGCGTTCGGCACCTGGTTCTGGATCGATCCGACGAATGATGTCGTCGTGGTGGGGATGATGCAGAACCTCAACGGGGGTTCGACGACCGGCGGTTCGCCCCAAGTCCGGCCACTATCGCGACAGCTCGTCTATCAGGCGTTGGTGGATCCGAAGAAGTAAGTCCGAACCGCGTGCGGACGGTGAGTCCGGTACAGCGCCGGACGGAATAAGGGAAGGTCTGATGGCCCGAATCGAAACCGGGCGCACACTACGGCGTTACTCAGGAGTAATCACCGATGGCATTTGCCAACTAGCGGCCACCGGCAGCGCCGAGAATGATCGCCAACATGATGGGGATATTAGAGTCGTCCTGGCACAACATAGACAGGCTTCATTCCAAAGGCTTTCAGCACGTCTGAAACAGTTTGCGTGAGCAGTCAACGTTGGGTTGCGACTGGTGGGACCCTGACTATGCCGCCACTTTCGACGGTCAAGGCTGGAATGTTATGGCTGATGGGGATATACCGGGGAAGCCACCGCCTCACCGGTGGATCCCACCTATCCACCCAATAGAAGGGTAAGTGCTTGTTGGCCTTCTCGGGGTGATTATGGGCTGCCTGAGCTCGAATGCCTTGTACCCTTCGGCAATAGTCTCTCGCGGTGTCTTCATCGCAGCCTCCAGACGGTTTACGCGTCGTTATCATAGTCCGTCAACTGGAGCACTTGTGACGAAGCGCGACTGCCA
>CAVSRX010000012.1:0-148971 GCA_963730445.1 Vicinamibacterales bacterium
ATCCGGCGTGGTGTCGCCTAACCACATCGGCGCTGCGGGCAGCTCCCACACCTGCATGACGGTGTTGCCCTCGCGTCGTAACACCGTCGGTTCCGGCAGCGCGCACGAGGCACTCGAAATAGTTTGGCTGAAGGCCGCAGTCGGTCTGGCGTAGCCACTCGCCAGTACGAACAGGAGCAGCAATCCAGCAAAGGTTTTTCTCAACATAAATTTTCTGTGACCGGCCGGGTAATCCTCCTGCACCGCGTAGACGCGATAGCCGTGCTTTTCGTAAAACCCGCGAGCCTGAAATTCCAGAGTATCGACAGCCACATGCAGGCATCCGAGTCGTTGCGCCTCCTTCTCGGCTGCTTCGAGCAACCGGCGACCGAGTCCGGCTCGTCGATGAGATTCCTCGATCCATAGCCGTTGGACAGTCATCCACTTCCACCCCGGCTGCAAAGTCGCGACGAGGCCGCCGATGATCCTGTTGTCGGCATCGCGAGCGCCTATCGAAAGCGTGCTGTTTGCCATCGGTCCCGCAAACTGGTCGTTATAGGCATACAGTCCGGAATTGACTGCGTGCCGCAGCTCGTCGGCCGTGTCGGTTTCTATCGAGATACGCACCGCGGCATACTCGGTCATCGCGTGAGTGTAATCCTTGAAGAAAGCTGGCGTAGAATTTACGGCACTACGATGCGTAACTGGTGTGCATTTTTCGTCGGGATTCTGGCCGTGAGCGCCGCTGCTCAGGAGAAGGCCTTGCCTCGAGTCGTGTTGGTCGGCGATTCCATCCGCATCGGCTATGCACCATTCGTGGCGAAGCTGCTCGACGGCAAGGCAATCGTGATCAGTCCGAGTCCCAACGGTGAGGACAGCGGAAACGTGCTCAGGCACCTCGGCGAATGGGTTCTCAACGAAAGGCCCGACGTCGTTCACATCAATGCCGGCCTGCATGATCTGAAGTTGAAGGACAACAGCCACCAGGTGCCACTCGGCGAGTACGAGAAAAACCTGAAGACGATCGTGGAGCGCATTCGCACGGGCTCGAAGGCGAAGATTATTTTTGCAACATCCACACCGATTCTGGACAGCCTCCACGCCCAGCGCAAGGCCGGTTTCGATCGTTTCGAGGCCGACGTGCAGAAGTACAACGCCGCGGCCATGTCGATCATGAAGCAGGCGGGCGTACCCATCAACGATCTCCACAATCTGGTCGAGCGCGGCGGCAAGGAAAAGTTAATCCTGGGTGATGGCACGCACTACACGCAGCACGGCTACGAAATGCTGGCAGCGGCGGTCGCAGACAGCATCGTTGGCAGCCTGAAATAACTGAATGCGACACCACCGTGTCTCGCTTTTCGTGCTGGTGGTGCTTCTCACCACAACTGTCGTCGCCGGGGCTGAGCCGCTCACCAGCATCCCCAACCCACGCACCCGCAACGGCACCTGGGTTACCGACATGCCCGGGATGCTGCGCGCTGAAACGATCGCGCAGCTCAATTCCACCATCAGCGACTTCGAACGAACCACCGGCGGCGAGATGGCTGTCGTGGTGATCGGATCGCTCGATGGTCTGTCGATCGAAGAGGCGGCGGTCCAACTGTTCAACACCTGGGGCATCGGCAAGAAGAGCAAGGACAATGGGCTGCTCTTTCTCTGGTCCACCGGCGACCGTCGCGTCCGTGTCGAGGTCGGCTATGGCCTCGAGGGCGTTCTTCCCGACGGCAAGACCGGGGCGATTCTCGATACCTACGTGATCCCGAGGTTCAAGTCGGGCGAGTTCGATGAGGGCGTGCTTGCCGGCGTCGCTGCGCTGCAGAGCGTGGTCCGCAACGAGCCGGTCGAGTTGCTGCCTCCGGGGAGCGAGTCCTACGAGAGCGGTTCGTGGGGTATCGGTACTCTATTGATGAGTTTGCTGGGCGCGATCCCGGTTGGTCTGGGCTCGCTCGTCGGCTTTCGGAAGTGGCGCAGACACCGGCGCCGCCGGTGCCCGTCGTGTCAAACGCCCATGGTCTGCCTCGCTGAGGCGGAAGACGACGCGCTGCTCGAGAAGGGGCAGCAGGCAGAGGAGCGGGTCGGGAGCGTTGATTACGATGTGTGGAAGTGCGGTGCCTGTTCGCATCATTTCACGCTCAAGTACCCGAAATTGTTCACGAAGCTTCGCGAAGTGTCCGCAATGCCGCAATCGCACGAAGTCATCGACTGAGACGGTCATCGAGGCCGCAACCACGAGCAGCAGCGGCAGCGCGCGCGTCGTCGAACAGTGCGCGTTCTGCACCTTCCGCGCGGAGTACACGAAGACGCTTCCGCGCATCCAGTCGAGCTCCTCTTCGAGTGGTTCGTCGAGCGGCGGTTCCAGCAGTTTCGGCGGCGGCAGCTCGGGCGGCGGCGGAGCCAGCCGGGGATATAGAACAAACGAACAGGAGAATCAGAAGTTCAGGAGAAATTCTTTTTCGGTATGTAGTGTCCGGCTGCTTACTTCCAGACAAGAAACGACGTACCCACGTACCGGTCGGCGGCGTCGAAGAAGTGAACGCGCAACATCTCATTCACCAGCGTCACGACGTCATCGACGGAGACGGTACGCGTGCGAGTGCCTTCAACCGGGCTGCGACCGTTGTACGTGACGAGACCATTGCCGATGATTGTGACCGTGTAATCCAGACAGCCGGGCGCACACCCATGGGGAGCGCGCACCATGCGTACGTCAATCTCGGACAGTGGAGTCGACTGAGCGGTCAGCAGCACCCCAGCACAAATCGACACCACACAGGACGCAAGGAGAGTTCGCCTCATACTCCCTAGCGAACGGCCACCAATTTACTGGGAGTCTCGGGACGGATCCGATCCTCCCGCTCATCTGTCCGTTCTGGCGTGTTCACGGTCATCAGCGTCGGGCCATGTGGGCGCTCGGGCTTAATCCATCTTCGGTAGGCAATGAACACGAACGCCCCCAAGATGCCAGCGCTATAACTCAGGAGCACAAACCGGCGAGCTTCTGGCATTGCGTAGGCCATCACGCCCACCATCGCGAGCATCCCAAAGCCACCGACACCGGCGATCTTGATTCTGCTCATGTTGATCTCGACTCGGTCAGCCATGATGCCCTCCTGCGTTGATGCTACGCCCGAACTGCGTCGAGGGGGTAATGGCTCGCGCAATCCGTAGCAGTGGCGCCCTACAGCCGCAAACGGTTCCTGCCGAAACAGGTACCAGCGATTTTAATTTCGCGGCAACGATCCACCAGGAGTTTTCAGTCGATGATAAGTAATCCGTACGCTCCACCGCTGGCCTCTGTCCGCGACATCGCCGAGCGCCACGCGATGAACGAACCCGCCGATCGCGGCACACGCCTGGCCGCTGCGATCGTCGATGGGATCATCTTCGGTGCGATGGTCTACGCGCCGTTCATGTTCGCGATAATCAGCGGTGCCGCGAAGGCCGAATCGGGTACTGCCAATACGGATACGACGCTCGTCCTAGCCGCGGGGCTGACGTTCGTCGGCTTCGTCGTCTGGTGCTGGCTCACGATTAGCCGCATGAAGGCCAATGGGCAATCGATCGCCAAGAAGATCCTCATATCAAGGTCGTACGCAGCGACGGCTCACCCGTGTCGCTCGGGCGACTCATCGGGCTGCGCAATATCGTGAACGGCGCTGATCAGCTTCATCCCGCTCTACGGCATCATCGACGTGCTCTTCATCTTCGGGGAATCGCGGCGGTGTCTGCACGACAAGATTGCGGACACCATCGTCGTCAAAGCGTGAGAGTACCGCCAGAGTGCCCAGGGATGTACTGGACACGGTCGTCACCGCCGAGACGCCGGAAGGCATTCTGCTCGAGTTGCGACCGGCCGGCCTGAGCGCCCGCTTCTACGCGTTCGTTCTCGATTGGGCGATCCGGCTCGCGATCCTGTATGCCGCAGCGCTCGCCGTGGCGATGATGGGAGGCATCGGCATCGCGTTCTGGTTCATTCTGTTGTTCGCGCTCGAATGGTTCTATCCGGTGGCGTTCGAGCTGACGGCATCGGGCGCTACGCCTGGCAAGCGAGTCTTCAGGCTCAAGGTCGTGATGGACAATGGCTTGCCGGTCACTCCGGCTGCGTCGTTGACCCGAAACCTGCTGCGCGTCGGCCGACTTTCTCCCGTTCGCTCTACGGCTTCGCGATCGTGAGCATGCTTGTCGCGCCGCGACTGCAAACGACTCGGCGACATCGCCGCCGCCACAATCGTGGTGCACGAGCCGGCGGCGGTCGCCAGGATCGCCCTTGAAACGAAGTTGCGCCTGTCGCGCCGGCGCGGCCGCTCGACGCCGAGAGATCAGGCGGCGGTCATCGCGCTCGCCGCGCGGGCGCCGCGGCTGACGGCCGAGCGGCTCGACGAACTGGCCGCGCTGGCGGCGACGGTGTCCGGAGACGCGGGCCGCTCGGGACCGGACGTGACACGACGCGTGCTCGGCGTGGCGCAGTGGGTCCTGGGACGACGAGCATGACACCGCTGCAGCTTCGAGCAGATGTACCAGGACGAGTGGACGGAACTCGAAGTGCTCGCTGGATCGCGCGCTCGGCCGCGACGCCGACGAGCCGGCATTGCGGTCGCCGTTTCCGGCGCGCACGTCGCGGCGCTCTACAGGCGCACATGCGAACATCTGGCGCTGGCACGCGCACGCTCCTACCCGGCCTACATCGTCGATCGCCTCGAACGTGTGACGGCCGACGCTCATCAGCTGATCTATCACCGACGCGAATTCCGACTCGCGCGTGTCTGGGACTTCGTGACCGTCGACTTTCCCGTCCGCCGTGAGGACGCAGGCGATCCTACGTCGCGGTGGCCGCGGCGACGTTCCTGCTGCCGGCGGTCGTGATCGGGCTTCTCGTGTATTGGCGGCCCGAGCTGATTCTCTCGGTCGTCAATTCGGAGATGGCCGCATCCTTCGAGGAAATGTACTCGCCGTCCGCCGATTCGATCGGCCGGACGCGCACGGCGACGACCGACTGGATGATGTTCGGCTTCTACATCCGCAACAACATCAGCGTCGCGTTCCAGTGCTTCGCCGGCGGACTGTTTGCCGGGCTGGGGCGCTTGTTCTTCCTCGCCTACAACGGCGCTTTCGGCGGCGCCCTCGCCGGATACCTGACCGAGCGCGGCCTGTCGCCGACGTTCTATTCATTCATCGCGACCCATTCGGCTTTCGAGCTGACGGCCATCGTGCTGTCCGGAGCGGCGGGACTGAGAATCGGGCACGCGCTGCTGGCACCGGGCCGCCTGACGCGGCGGCAGTCGCTGGTGCTGGCGACACGCGATTCCGCGGTGCTGCTCTACGGCGTGACCGCCATGCTGCTCGGTCGCCGCCGCGGTCGAAGCCTTCTGGTCGTCCGCGACCTGGCTGCCCGCGGCCGTCAAATACAGCGTCGCCGCGCTGTGCTGGACAGCCGTGCTCGGCTACTTCGCGCTTCCAGGCGACGCACGTGCAGCATTGACGCGCTGGCCGTGCGCCTGCGTCCGCGGACTCCGATGGAAGCCGCGGATCTCGGCGTGCGTCTCTGCCAGAGCGCCGCGCCGATCCGTGTACCGCTGTTATCTGCATCGTGGGCTCTGCCCGTTGCCGCGCTGTGCGCTGGCCTCGCTCGAGCTGGCCAGCTGGCTGCCGACGCCTGGTGATGTGGTGCGCGAAGCCGTGGCTCGATCGCACGATCCTGTTCGTCCTGTCGCGCGCAGCGTTCGGGCAGCAGAACGGCGTCTCGGCGATCTGTGGCGGGCGCAGCGGCAGGTGTGGTGGAGCCAGTTCCTGTTTACGTGGACGGTCCGGCGACTGTCGCCGTGGCGCTCGTTCACGCAACCGGTCTATCAGCTCGAAGGGTTTTCGGTGTGGCGCGCCGGCGCGCGCGTTCGCCAGATCCGGAAGCGGAACATCGGACACCGCGTTCATGATGACGCAGGCGTTCAGCGCTCGCGGAAACTCGCGCTGATGTCTGCGCTGGTCTCGCTGGTGTTCTGGCTGGCGCCGTCGGGAATGGCGCCGGACCTGCTCGAGGTGCTCGTACGGCGAGGTGCCGACCATGTCTGTCGATGGCCTTTCCGGTCGCCTACGCGATCACGGTGTTGTTTCTCGAACCGTTCTACGTGGCGGCCGGGTTCGCCATGTACCTGAATAGCCGTGCCGAACTCGAGGCATGGGACATCGAGCAGGAGTTCCGACGTGCGTTCGCGCACTGACGCGTGGCTGCGCTCGTCGCGATGGCGGCCGTGCTCGTCGGCGGCGCTGTCGCGTGCTGCGCACGCGCCGCGCCAGCAGGCTACCGCGCAGGCGGCAGCAGCGAGCCCCCGAGCGGACCGAGATCGCGCAGGCGCTCGAGACGGTCAAAGCCGATCCGAACCTCGGCGACCGAACGCACGATCAAGACGCTCCGCTGGAAGCGATCGACCGAGACGAAGCCGTCGCGGCAACCCGGCGTGGCTCGCGATGGATTGCCGGGCTTGTTTCGCTGGCTCGAACGAGTCGGCGCGGCCTCCTCATGTGGGTCGCGGCTCGTCGTCGCTGGCCGGATTGCTGGTCGTCTACATCGTCCGCCTCGTGCGCACGCACGCGGGTGCTGCGCCGCGGCGAAGCACGTTCGTCGCACCGACGCACGTGCGCGATCTGGACATCCGACCGGAAAGCCTTCCGGCGGACATCGGCGCCGCGGCCCGCGCGCTGTGGGACCGCGGCGAACACCGCGCGGCGCTGGCGCTGCTGTACCGCGGAATGCTGTCGCGGCTCGCCCACGTGCACCGCGTGCCCATCCGCGATTCGAGCACCGAAGGCGACTGCCTCGCGCTGCGCGGCGAGTCATCTGACGGCGGAGCGAGCGCGAGTATGCGTCGCGCCTCGTGATCGGGTCTGGCAGCGCGTTCGTGTATGGCGGCCAGGACATCCAGACGGCGACCGGTGTACGTCCTGTGTGACGGCTTCGCGCCTGCGCTCGATTCCGCCTCGCCGCTCGAGGCCGATCGACGCGCGGGAGCGCCGCATGACGCGGTCGAGAATCATCGTGGCTGCTCGTCGGCGTATCTGCTCGTGGCGCTCGTCGCCTGGATCGCGCAACAACACGGACTGGGTCGGACACGACGGTGCCGATGCCTCCGAAAGGGGAGGCGCGCACAATCCGTTCTATGCCGCGCAGCGATTCGCGGAGGCGCTCGGCGCGCGCACCGCGTGGGATCGCGTCGTTCACGGGCCGCCGGCCGATGCGGTGATCGTGCTCTCGGCGCTGGC
The DNA here is from genome assembly GCA_963730445.1 of Vicinamibacterales bacterium. GTDB lineage: Bacteria > Acidobacteriota > Vicinamibacteria > Vicinamibacterales > JAMQPK01 > JAMQPK01. The sequence continues at coordinate 7,237 of CAVSRX010000012.1, forward strand.
AGTGGAACCTGAGCGCGAACCGGCGCGAAGCGCTCGAGCGCTGGGTCGAGACGGGCGGCCGGCTGGTCGTCGACGCGACGCTGGCTGGGCGCGTCGGCACGAATTCGAGCTCTGGTCGGGCATCGTCCGTCGAGTACCCGACGAACCGGACGACGAGCCGACGGAGAAGCCGGAGACTGAGGTCGGAGGACGAAGCGTGTCAGCACATTCCAGGAGGAACACAACGGGACGCCGTGCAGCGCTGTCGGAGACGCCGACGCTATTCGGATGTGCGATCTCGACGGCGTGTCGTTCCTCGACGACGCGACAAGCGACGCGGTGTGGGCGCTCCGCGACGAGTCCGGCATGCAGGCCATGCGCGTGCAGGTGGGCCGAGGCAGCGTGACCGTCATCAACGCGACGCCGTTCCGTGAGCGGAGCCTGTTCGACGGCGATCACGGCAGGCTGTTGGTCGCCGCCACCCAGATGCGGCGCGGTGATGAGGTGCACTTCCTCTCGGAAGACGATCACCCGTCGCTGCTCGCGTTGCTCTGGCAATACGGCGCGCCCGTCGTGGTGCTGCTCGTTGGCGCTCATCGCGCTCGTGCTGTGGCGCGGCGGCGTCCGGTTCGGGCCGCTCGCGGCGGCGCCGGACGCGGCGCGCCGCTCGCTGGCCGAGCAGATCCGCGGCACGGGACAGTTCGCGCTGCGCACGGCGGCGGCGACCTCGCTTCACGCGGCCTGCCGTGCGCGCCCTCGACGAAGCGGCGCGACGCCGGATTCCGCGCTACGCGCAGTCTGTCCGCCAAGGAACGCGCCGCAGCTCTGGGCGCGCCTCACCGGCCTCGATCGGAAGACGCTCGCCGGCGCGCGGTTCACCACGGCGACGGTGCGCCGCTCCCACGAACTCCGCAGCACGATCGCGCTCGATCGAGGCGGCGCGGCGTCGAACGCTCGATCGAGGACACGAGGTCTTTCGCATGGAACACGATTGAAACGGACGGCGATTTCCGCAAGCCGCCGATGCTGCATCGACGATCTGCGCGCGGCCATCGGTCACGCGATGGTCGGGCAGTCGGCGGTCATCGAGCAGGTGCTGGTGGCGCTCGTCGCGTCGGGGCACGTCCTGATCGAAGGCGTGCCCGGCCTCGGCAAGACGCTGCTCGTGCGGGCGTTGGCGCAGGCGCTGTCGCTCGCGCACGCGCGCGTGCAGTTCACGCCCGACATGATGCCGTCCGACATCACCGGTCACGCGATGCTCGATCCGTCGACGCGCGAGCTGCGGATCGTCCGCGGCCCGGTGTTCACGCACGTGTTGCTGGCCGACGAGATCAATCGCGCGCCGGCGAAGACGCAGAGCGCCCTGCTCGAAGTGATGCAGGAATACCAGGTGACGCTCGAAGGGCAGACGCTACCGCTGCCGAAGCCATTCATGGTGCTCGCGACGCAGAATCCCGGTCGAAACCGAAGGAACCTATCCGCTGCCCGAGGCGCAGCTCGACCGGTTCCTGTTCAAGATCGAGATCGGCTATCCGTCGAGCGCCGAGGAGGTGGCGGTCGTCGTACGGGCGACGACGGACCAGGCCGGCGACGAGCTGCCGCTGGCGGACGTGAAGCCGTGTCTCGACAGCGTCGCCGTCACGATGCTCCAACAGCTTGCGGCCCAACAGCGCGTGGACGAGCAGGTGATCGACTACGCCGTGCGCATCGTGCGGGCGACACGCGAGCATGCCGGGCCTCGCGATGGGCAGCGGCTCGCGCGGCGCACTGGCGCTCGTGCGCGGCGCCCGGGCGGTGGCACTGCTCGACGGGCCGCGACTACGTGACGCCCGACGACATCAAGCGCATCGCCTTGCCGGCGCTGCGCCACCGCGTGGCGCTTGCGCCGGACGCGCTGCTCGAGGGGCGCACCACCAACGAATTGCTGGCCGAGGTCATCGAGACCATCCCGGCTCCGCGCGCCTGAACCTGAGATCGCATCCATGCCTTTGCGTGTCATTCCGGGACGGACAGCAGTTCTCGCGCTCGCGGGATGCTCCGTCGCTGTTCTTCTTGCACTGCCTGATGGGCACGCCGGTGCGCCATCGCCGGCCGAGCGGCATTCGCTTGCCTGCTCGCGCTGCTCGTGGTCACCACCTGGGACTACGCGGCCTCGCTGCGCGCCTGGCGCCGCTCGTCTCCGACGATGACACGCCGGTTGCCGGCGGCGTTCGCGATCGGGTGCGAAGCCGGCAGGTGCAGTCTGGCCATCGTGACCGAGGGAACGAAGGCTTGGCGCTGCGAGCTGCACGACCACGCCGACTCGAGCCTTCGCACACGAGGGGCTGCCGATGGCGCTGTCTCTCTCCTGCCGGCCGGCGCCTCGAGGCCACTTACACGGTCATCCCGACACGGAGGGGCGAGGTGAAGTTCGCGCCGGCCGATGTGCGGGTCCGCTCCCGCTGGGGACTGTGCGAGCTGCTCGAGCGTCTCGGCACCGAGCGAGATGCGCCGCGTCTATCCCGACTTCGCCCAGGTGGCGCGCTACGCATGGCTGGCGGGCGATCGCCGCCTGCAGGAAATCGGCATCAAGACGTACCAGCAGCGCGGGAGAGGGGACGGACTTCAAGCAGCTGTCCGATACCGCGTCGGCGATTCGCTGCGCCACATGGACTGGCGAGCGACGCTGAGACAGAGCGAAGCCGATCGTCCGCGAGTTTCAGGACGAGCGCGATCAGTGCGTCATGCTGCTCGTCGACTGCGGCCGGCGGATGCGCGCAGACGATCGGCAGGGCGCGATCGGCGCCACGCACTTCGACCAGGTATTGAACGCGGTGATGCTGCTGACGTACGTGGCGCTCAAGCAGGGCGACGCCGTTGGCGCGATGACCTTCGGCACGCCCGCGGACGAGGAGCGCTCGTTCGCGCCTCGCAAGGGCGCGCCCGCGCTGAATGCGCTGATGGGCGAGCTGTACGGTGTACAGCCCACGCCCACCCATTCCGACTACGTAACGGCCGCGCAGGATCTGCTGCGCCGACAGCGCCGACCGCGCGCTGGTCATCGTCATCACCAATTTCCGCGACGAGGACAGCACGGAGCTGCGCCACGCACTGCGCCTGTTGCGCTCACGCCACCTCGTGCTGCTCGCGAGCCTGCGCGAGCGAATCGTGGGCGAGCTGATGGCGCAGCCTCTTGTGAGCGGCGATGCGGCGATGGACGTCGCGAGCGCCCATCTGTACGAGCAGTCGCGCCGCGACGCCTTCAGGCGCCTCGCGGCCCGCGATGGGCTGCATGGTCGACGCCGAACCCGAACGCCTCGGTATCGAGCTGGTCAATCGGTATCACGCGATGAAGCGCGCCGGGACGATCTAGCGACCCTGGGAGTATGATATCCACCTTCCCGCGTGCAGAGGAGGCTCTTCCGATGAAGCTCAGTCGATCGATCGCCATCGCCGTCGGCGCGTGTCTGGTGCTGACGATGTCGGGTCCCGAGGTAGCCGTGCAGGGACAGGAACCTGCGCAGCTCGATGTCTGGACACCGTTGCCGGTGAAACCGAATCCCTTCGTCCCACCGCACAAGGCATTGACCAGGCTGTCGGAGGTGCTCGCGAAGCACAAAGGTCAGCAGAACTGGTCCGAGCTCATCGTCGACGACAACCTCTTCCACGGCGAGTACATCTCGATGGCGCCAGGCGCGAAAACGCCGCGGCGATTCCATCAGGACAACCGCGCGTTCTGGATTGTGCAGGATGGGCAGATTCGCTTCACGATCGAGGGTCAGGAGCCGTTTGTCGCGACGAAGGGTTTCCTCGTGCAGGTGCCGAAGAGGCTGGTTTACAGCATGGAGACCGTCGGAGACCGGCCATCGCTACGTTTCGAAGTGCTGATGGCGAATTCTCAGACGATGTATCCGGGCGATGAGACGCCTCCGCCCACGCCTGGAATTCGGTTCGAGAAGACGCGCGTCGCCAACAGCAAAGGGTCCTACGACGAAGCCAACGTGCCTTACATCGACTACAACCTGACGATCGCCGGCAAGCAGAAGCCGAAGAAGAACCCCACGCAGTTCGTCGGCGACGCACACGACGGCGGCTATGTGAACGTGGGCATCGCGAATATTCTTCGCGGCGATCCCAAGACTCAGAAGCCCGCAGCGCCGGGCGACAAGGGGCATCTGCACGTGACGGGACCCGAGTTCTGGTTCGTCCTCGAAGGGAAAATGGAAGCGACGATTGGCTCAGTGCCGACCTTCGTCGCCGATCAAGGGGACATCATCTACGCGCCTGCGACTGCGTGGCACCAACTGCGATTCGCGGGCACCGAGATGGCGACGAGGCTTGCCGTCGTGGGATACGCGTTTTCGCACGTGTTTCCAGGGGCCGGAGGCGCCGACAGCGCATTACCTACGGCCGTCGCTCCGACAAAACGCTAGAGAGAGGGAATCACCTCGAGCGACTCGCGTGTGTCGACTGTGAACTTGCGATAGTCGTCATAGGTGGCCTCGCCTTGCTGCAGGAATGCCCCATCGAAACAGCGCTCGCTCATCGTGGTGGGCACCCAAAAATCCAGCTGGGGCTTTTTCTGAAAGGTCACGTCGACCTCACACCTGACGCGGCGGAGCGTGTCGATCGTCGCCTGCACCCGGAGTAGTCGACCAGTCGAAGGATCGATCCATGCGCGGCCGCGTGATGGCACATCCTGCAACGCAGACGTGCGCACAATTGTGGGACGCCCCGTCTCCACGAACTGCACAACCCAGACGGGAATGTTGTTGAGCGTGCCTTCTCTCTCTTTCTGGAATTTCATTCGATCGGCATTGCGCGAGTCGAGCAGCTCCAGAACGACCGCTGGATCGTTGATGGTTCGGGTGACGGGACCAATATTGAATCGGGCACTCTCACGAGAAATCCGCCCGGCTTGCTCAATCGCACTCACGGTGAGATTTTCAAACAGCGCGACCAGACGCCGGTCGCGACCCGCCACAGCTTTCCCATTCACCGTCACGACATCCCGGAAGCCGAGCCATTGCGGATGATTCGGCACACGGACGATCCCGAACTCAGATTCCAGCACCACGCGCTCGAGGGCCCCAACACTCTGGTGATAGCGTTCGACCGCGATAGTGGCCGGCAGAAGCTCGGCGTAGTCGCCCAGATACCGATGCAGTCGCGCAAGCACCACGGGAAGCGTGACATCCTGCGCGCGAACTGCGCTCGTGGCGAGGAAGCAGCAGCAGAACGCTAGTTGCGCGCGTCACGCCAGATGATCTGCTCGTTCCGTCGTTCACGAAAGAAATCAGCACATTGCCCGTCTCCGGTTCCCTTCAAGCCGCCATCCGGATGACACGCGACCGAGCCATCTTCGCGATACAGGACGCTCATGATGTCGCAGCAGCGCTGCGGCAGGAAATACACGGTCTGCCCTTGGTAGTCATAGCTGGCAATGAACGCCGGCGGGTTGGCGACGGGTTGCGCTTCGGATTGGCGCACCAATGCCGTCAGCCACGCCGGCGAGTTTGTGGAGTCTGGTGCGATGGGATTGGCGGCGCACGCCACGGACATCAAGAACGTGAGGAGGACGAGCGGCCTTCGCAATGTGGTCATGGGTTCACCTGCGCAGGCGCTGGCTCCCCCAGAATAGATCATTCCCCGTCCACGTCGACAAGCCGTGACACCTCGAAATGATAAGATGTTGGTGTCGTTTCGCCTGCCGCATGTCCCCATCGTCCAGAGGCCCAGGACGTGGCCCTTTCAAGGCCAAAACACGGGTTCGAATCCCGTTGGGGACGCCACCTTGGTTTTCCTCATCAAGCCGCGCGGAGGTCGGAAAACCCCTTCACCTTTAGCGGCCAACCGTCAACGGTGCTTGTTCTGTTGAGACGCGCCGAGAAACGTACGGACCCGTGCTGGGAACGATTGGAAGTTCGTCCGTATCGTCAGCGGCGAGATACCATTGAGGGGTGTTGGGTAAGCGCGCTGGATACCATGCTTGTCACGGCACATGATCGCGAGTGCGCACAATGAGGATGACAAAGCCGCTGTTACTCGTGCTGGTTTTTGCGGTTGTCACGCCGTGTTGGTCGGAAGCCAGATGCAATACGGATTTGAAGATGGCGTGGAGGCTGGCAAACCGCGCTGCGCCGGTTTTTCGAGGCGTTGTTCGCGATGTGGCGACGGTTGCGGGGGGAGAGGTTTCGACCTTCGAGGTGGATCGCGTCTGGAGAGGCCGGGTTCCCGCACGACTGCTCGTTTTCAACCACACAGGCGAAGTGGACTCCAGCGGCCGCGAATTCGTCATGTCCACGTCGCAGTCACTAATTGTCGGAGAACGCTACGTCATTTTTGCCCGTGATCCGACGCTTGCAGAGCGTCAACTGTTCGCGACGCCAACGTCCGGACGCATTTACGCTACGGAAGGGTGTTCGATTTGGTCGGCCGATCATCAGGACGTGAGCGTGCTTGGCAAGGGCCGCGCGGCAGAGATGTCTACGAGCCCGCGGTGATCGCGTCTTTGGTGACCTCGCGCCACCGGGAGAGGCTAGGCAGCCCGCAGGTCTGAAAACCCTTTTATTCCCAGCGGCCAACCGTCAACGGTACCTCTTGGGGATGCCATTCCGACGGGAACTCATCTTTACCCGAACATTTTCGCGCAACGTGATCGCGGCGTAGAATCTGCGCATGTCTAATGTACCGTGGAGGCAGAGATGACTGACTCGATGACGTCGATCGATCGGATGACGGGCGCTGCGACGACGGTCGTAATTATCGCAATCTCGTATTGGGCAGGTGTCAGCGACTGGCGCCTCAGCCTTGTGGGCCTCGCGGCGATGGTCAGCTATCAACTGGCTTGGGTTCGCGGCCGCCAGTCTACGATCTCCGCGACGAACTGACGGGCTGTAAAAACGACCAGAGACACACGACATCCGCGTGTCTCTCGGCGGAATCGCTCACGCCGCTCGAAACAGCACCGACCCGGTCACGTAATTGTTTTTCGGTCGCGTTGGGGACGTACCAAGAAGGCCGGAGCGAACCCATAGAGTCTTCGGGCTTCCGCTTAGCCTTCCACTTCACAAAATCCGCCGTTTCGATTCCTTCCACGTGGTCAGCGGGCGATTAAACCGACGGTCCAGCGGTTAGCGCGTCTATCCTGCTAACGGACGCGTTTGGGATACGACAGGCGCTCTAGTTCACAGATACCGTCGAAGGCGGATTTTAGCGTGCTTTAAGAAAAGAGCGCCGAAACAAGAAGATGAGACCCGCCGCCGCCACCACAATCGCGACGCCAATGAAAAACGCCCAAATGCTGCGGGATGTGTGCTCGACTGCGGTGGCGATGGGCGACTGAGTTGTTATTGTGGACACGGTCATCGATGGAGACTGGCTGGACGAGCTCCACGCCGTGGTCGCGGCCTTGCCGGCGGTCGTTGCGGATTCCGTCAACTTGGTTGTCGTCACCGTCTTTCCACTCGTGATGCGGTCCGATGCAGCACTGCCCACCCCCGCTGCAGCATCTCGAGGCTTCGACGTATTTATGGCTGGCGGATTGCGCCGCTGACCAGCCGGGAGCTTAATCGACTGGGACGCAAGGCCCGAACTCCGCTTGGTAGAAGCACATGCGGTGTCGCACAAAGCCAGCCCAGTTGTCAGGACTAGCGTCGCCAAGGCGCTCCGAAACGGCCGTTGATGAATACACATCTCCGGGACAAAACTGACGAATGCAAGCTCTAAGCCGTCGTTCCATTTCGCTTTGAATTGCGAATGCGTCGGAGCCACGTTCGCGGGCTGCCGCCCTGTGTTTTGTCTTTGGAAGTCTGTCCTCTCACGAATGAGTTACGCTGCTATGCCGGCTACTTGAGACTTCCACCGAAGCGCGTAACCGCTTGGGGACGCCACCTGACCCTGGTGTCGAACGAGATTTCAATCCGTGCGTTAACGGGAATGGTTCGCGGCGCTGGACAACGAAGATATACGTACCACCCACGACGTCCGTCACCGATGTAGGGGCCGTCTTCCCTCACCACGACGTTCGGTGCGTGGACCCAAAGCCACACATCGTCGACAAGCGTCAGTGAAAATGCTTCCATATTGAAAACAATAAAGGTTCCGGTGGTTGATCCCGGACCAACACCGGCCTTCAATCGAATGTTGCGGCCGGGCTTAATCCAATCGTCGCTCTCTCGCTTCGGAGATCTGCCGACGTGCCGGACCTCGCCGGGCCGCACCGCATCGATGGCTTGAAGGAGTTCAACAACGACGGGCAACAAATCCGCCATCCGGTTCGATGGAGCGTCGATCACCACCACGCCGAAGGAGAGATTGGCGAGGTCCTGCTGGTGCTCGATGTTTCCATCCATCGAGATGAAGACATCGCACACGTCGCCGGCGCGCTTCAGGAGCGCGCCGTTCTTGGTTCCTGCCCAGCCAAGGCCCTGAACGGTGGAGACAACATGGCCTGTCAGCGCGCTGGACAGGTCGTGTGGCAGGTTCTCGTCAAGCAGGACGCGCACTGGTCAGCAGCGTCCTGCGCGCGAACTCCAGGGCCTCGATTGCCTGCTCGCGGCGTACAGACGGGAACTGCCGCAGGAACTCATCAAGCGTGTCTCCCGCCTTCAGGTAGTCGAACAGCGACTGGACGGGCACGCGTGTGCCGACGAAGACCGGCGTACCGCCCAGGATCTCCGGGTCGCTGTGCACCACGGGCGGGTTGCGGGGCATGACGAAGCCAGTATACCGCCGACCAGCCTGTCGCCCGCTGGTCGCTCAAGCGGCCCGGCGCAGGGAGTCCATCGCCCGCAGCCAGCCCGCCAGTTGGTTCAAACTGGTGAAAATTGGGGACGCCACACCTGAATTTTGAGCCGCCGCTTCCGTCCACCTTCTTGAAAGCCAAACAGGTTACGGCGGTTCCAAATCGCCCGTCTTTCAAATGCAGTCCTTTGGGGAAAAGCGCTCGCTGAAGTCGCGGCCGCTGTTCGGCCGTCGCTTCCATCCACAGCCACGCCGCGTTCGTCAGGACGTACTCGGCGAAGCCAAGTAGGCCCTCGACGTTTTATCTCCTCATGTCGAGCGTCATCGAGATTGATGGACAGACTAGCGAACGGCCGGACGGACTACGGAATGTCGGAATCCGCAATGGGCTTCCCCACGTGTTTTCAACGACATCCACAGGGCGTGTTATTTGCTTCGTAGGCGATTCGCGCCTGCACTGCATCTAATGCGAGAAAAACGCGCCTGACGCGCGCCACTCACCGAGCGCCGGCAACTTCCCAGGAGCGTTCTCTGTCGCTAAATCGGTCTCGGCGCGCGAAGACCTTAGCGCAACCGTGTGGGCATACGGAACGCGGGAGGCGGATGATGAGTGCCGTTGATGACGCCGATCTGATCGTCACGAATGCCAGGATCACCACCCTCGATGACGGGCGCCGCGAGGCGACAGGGCTCGCCGCACGCGACGGGCGCTTTATCGCGGTCGGGAGTGACGCCGACGTGCTCGGACGGCGGAGCGCGCGGACGCAGGTGATCAACGCCAACGGTCGTCGCATCATTCCAGGGCTGAACGACAGTCACATCCACGTGATTCGAGGCGGACTGAACTACCACCTCGTGGCGCGCCTGGGACGACGAGATCATTGCCGTTCAGACCGATGTCGCCTTCGCGGGACAGGGCGCGACCGTGTGGCGGTTCGCCCATCACCGCAGCAACGTGGCCAACGACGACGACCCGAGCACGATCTCCTTCTGGTACACGCCCCGCGCGATCGTGTCGCAGGACGGCGGCTTTGCGATCTTCACGTCGAACTGGGACAAGACGCTCGGCATCGATGCGCGCGGCCAGCCTGGCGGCATGTTCCGCCAGGATGTCTTCGTCGTCGAGCTCAAGTTGGTCGGCGCAGCGTTCCCGCCGGGGCCGCCGACGAACGTCAGGGTCGTTTTATAGTCTAGGGCACGGCGCTCTCAGACGTCGTTAATCGCTGGCCTGCGGATATATCCCGAGGCGACCAGCCATTCAGGCAGCGGGCACCGTTCGGGGTGGGCAAGCAGCCTCATCGATGGCGAATATGGACTCTCGTGCCCTCGGGGGCGGTTTCGGTCAGTTCATGGCGGACCGTCCTGTTCAGCAACTAGGCTCGGATGCCCGAACACGATTGGGGACGCCACTCCGACCGAAAAACCTCTCGAAAAAATCCTGAGGACGTCGCGGCCGGAATGTTTTCCACATTCCAGTCGGCACAGGTTACGATTTCCCGGCCCTATTCCCCTTATGCGAGACCTGCTTCTGTTTGCGCTGGCCGGCTTCGCGGCGACGTTTGTCGATGGGGCGCTGGGAATGGGCTTCGGGCCGACGAGTTCCAGCATTCTGCTGGGCGTTGGTCTCGCGCCGGTCGTCGCCGCGACATGCGTCAATATTGCGAAGATAGTGACCGGCGTGGCCTCGGCGATCGCACACTGGCGATTCCGGAATATCGATCGACGTCTGGTGCTCTGGCTCGCGGTGCCTGGCTGCACTGGAGCTCTGCTGGGGGGCACCGTTCTTTCGAATGTCGATGGCACAACGATCAAACCGTACCTGGCGCTGCTGCTCACGCTCGTCGGCGTGCGCGTCCTGGTACGGTTCATTCGTCCGCACGTGACCGCCCAGAGCGGTGAACAGAGCGCAGACGGTGTTGTTATCGGAACGGTCCAGCCTTACCCACGCGGGCTGGCGATCGTGGCGCTGCTGGGCGGCACGACGAACGGCCTGATCGGAGCGTGGGGCCCGGTCGTCACACCTTACCTCCTGAACCGGGCGGTGAGTCCACGCTTCGCGATCGGCTCGGTCAATACCGCCGAGGTTGCCGTGGCATCGGCCGCTGCCTTTTCGCTGATCGGTTCACGCGGCATCGCGGGGGTGGACATCTTCGTGTTGTTGTCGATGCTCGCCGGCGGCGTGGTGGCGGCGCCCCTCGCAGCTTGGGCAATCCGGTTCGTTCCGGTAAGGCCGATGGGCGTTGCGGTTGCCGTTCTCCTCCTGATAACCAACGCGCGTCCAGTGGTTGAATGGGCCGGCTTTACGTTGGGTCCACTGAGCGGCGCCGTGTATGCCGCCATGATCGCACTTGTCGTCCTTGCGGTGCATTCCGCAAGACGCTCCTACACAAGCCGGAATGCGCCGGCCGCTGTTTGTGCGGAAGGCTAGTTCTTCGACGCGATGGTCGGCTACCGGATGGCACATGAGCCGGGCACGATCTATCCGGCGAAAGGCCATCGTCACGGAACCGCTATGGCGTGCAGGCCCCAAGCACGCGGACTTCCTCGACGTCTATGCGGCGTGCGGCGATTTCGAATTCCTGATCCCGATCCGCTCCGGTTCCGCGCAGCCAGGCCGTAGGCACTCGCGCCTTCTCCTTCTTGCCATCCAGATCTAACTTGATTTCAGTGAAGAACTCATCCTCGCGTTCGATCTCGACCTCGCCAGTCTCAAAGTCTTCGAGGTCGCCTTTGACCTCGACCATCTGGCCGACATGTCTCGTCAGGTCATCCTCGTCCTCGAGCCAATAAAAGACCCGACCCGCGACGCCAGCCGTTCCCACTGGATGGCTGCCAAGGCTGGTGGCGGCCGCCAGCATGATGTCACCTCGACTCCAGACCAGCATATTGGTCGGGATACCGTTTCGGATATCCGTGTTTCGCACGCAACCGCGGATTGTGATGTCGTCATCATCGACGGTAACGATCGGTTCCTGGGCGGCACTCGATGCCCCCGCAATCGTCACGGCGAGGAGAGCGCCTATCGCAGCTTTTCGGCATCTCATGTGGTTGCCTCCTATACACTGACGAAGAGCAACAACGGCGCCATCTCCTCTAAACCTATGGGTCTTTCGGTCGGGTGGCCCGAACATTGCCGTTATCATCAACAGCCGCACCCACGCGGGCGAGCGCGCGCAACATCGGGCCGTGCGTGCACGACGTTAAGAATTGTGCCGCGCAGCTTCGACTCGTAGCGAAACGCGAAATCCGCATCCTGGACGGAATTGATGTGTGTCGCCGGTTGGTCAGATGCGGGCGCCGGATACCCATCGAACAATGAACGGCGCTCCCGATTAGCAGGGGCGCAGACGCAGAGTAGCAAGACAACAACCGGACCAAAATCAGTTCGATGATAAGAAGCTCGTGGTGCAGCACACGCTTCGCAGCGTAACTGACAGATGGCACGAGTGGAATGAGAGTCGCCAGACGATGACGGCCTCATGGATGTGGGTGCTATTGACTCCGCGCCCGGTAGGTTTTTGTAAAGCCGTTGCGGCTATTGGTCACCGCGAAGGAGCCGTCCGGCCGCGCCGATACTTTAATCCAATGGGCAGGCCCATCATGAGTGGGAGGCGAAATAGCCTCTCCGCGCGGGGGTAGAGGCATAGGAGCCACGTGCATCGTGGGTTCCGCGTGATTGGCGATGAACAGTCCGGGCGACGTGTATCTTGCCCGCTGAGCTGTGACGCGTGAAGCTGCCAAAGGTCTTCGAGCCCGGGAGCGGAGTGGATGACGTTCATCACCTCAGGGGGTCCACCCTTGTTAATGCCATTATTCATCACGGCCACACGCGATTCGATCGCATGCACCAGCGCTCTCGAGTTCGCACGGGGCTGCCCATGGTGCGACACCATGAAGAGATCGGCGCTGCCGATGAGGTTGTTCGGACACATCAAGTCGAATTCTCTGTCGTCGGTCAAATCAGCCAGGTCAACGAGACGAAACGTGCCAAATGTGATCTGGATCCCGATCGCGTGAGTATTCTCGGTGTTGTGTTACCGCTCTGGCGCGGACACCGGACAATAATCGTTAGGCGCGCCAGCGCCGGGCAGCGGTCTTTTGATGACGTCGCCAGCTGATGCCACCACTCGCACGTCGAGATCAGCCAGCTCAATCGTGTCTCCTGCCCGTACAGACGGTGCATTGTGACCTGGCGTACAGCTCGCGATATGTCTTCAGCAGGAACGCGTCCACGTGGACATCGGGCTGGGTGTTCGCGCCGTGGTCGATGAACTCGAGAATTGGAATGCGGGCAGCCAGCAAAGCCATCGCACCCATGTGATCGCGATGCCAATGGGTGGTCATGAGATGGTCAATCCGTTGGAGACCCGCATCGCTGACGGCTGCCACGATACGCTGAGCATCGCGCTGAGCGCCTTCTCCCATGTTCCCCGTGTCGATGAGCAGGGACTCCCCCGATGGAGAGACCACGAGCGTGGCCTTGCCTCCTTCGACGTCCACGGCGTAAATCTCCAGGTTCCTGGGCATCTGCCGCTCGGACTTCACTCCAATCGAGGCGACCGACACGGAGCACCAGCCAAAACCACATTCTTCTTTCCTTGGTCATGACGCCTTACGTGCCGACTTCCGGCCATCGGAGTGGAGGCGCGCGAAGTACTCCAACGCCTTGCGGGTCTTCGTTTGCTGCTCGCCTGTCAGGCTGATGCCATGCTGCAACAGGAACGTTCGAGTGTGTTCGAGCACCGTAAATGTTTTGTCGGGTGCGCACTTGGTCGAAAGCTCGAGGACGCGGGAGCCATCGGGGTAGAACCACAGCTCGGCGACGATTGGCGTTTCGCAGTTCCGGGGGCGAGAACTTCAGCTTCGTCGACGGTAATGGGGCCAAGTGCCGTGAGGGAGTCGAGGTCGAGCCCTTTCGGGGCGTGCTCCTCATAGAGGGCGCGCTGCTCGGGTTCGAACAGCTTGTGAATCGAGCGCTTGCCCGCCAGAACCTTCTTCACGTCTGAGTTGTCGACCGCGCTCTTCAGGGAGCCGGAACAGACGCAGGTTCCAGGCATGGCGTCCACCTCAATCGTGAAGTTGTGTGAACGACGAAGCTTACCGGGAAGATCGTCTGGCTCGATCGGTCGCAGCTTGACGACGACATCGCCGCCGTTTGGAATGCGCCGGGCGCGTATGACGATGCCGGCACGATCGAGCCTCAAATCGGGCGTGTCGAAGAACACAACCTGCCTGAGCTGGGCGTCCAGCGGGTCCATGTCCAGTGCCGAGATCGTCGAGGCTCGGTCGGAATCCGGCACGGTCAGCTTCAACTCGACGTTGTCGGTTTCCTCAAGGAGATTGACAACCTTCTCGATTCGCTCATGGTCCAGTCGTGACCGCCGGGACTTGTCGTCTGCGGCAACTGCCGGGGGGCTCTGTCGAATGTTCTGTCGCATGAATCATCTCCGGGACAGTCTGGTTTTACGCGTGCAGTGTTCCGAGCGATGCCATGAGGGGGCCGATCGCGTGTGGACCGGTGTTGTGTGTGTCGGCCGAGACCACTTGGGCCCAGACTTCATCCTGCAACTGCCTCAATTGCGGCAGGATCTTGACAACGTCGCTGGACTGGCGAACTGTCAGGCGAACGTCAATGTATTCCCGAAGCAGGCGTCGAACATTCGCGCGTTCGGCATTCGGAAGAAAGTCTGTGCGACGCAACGCGCCGCGCAGCGCGAGAGCTTCATCGTTTATCGACTGACCGCGGGCGTCATAATGAGAGGACGCCAACCCAAACGTAAAGCTCAGAATGAACGCGAGCAGGCCCAGGATGCTGGCGACCAAGGTCCGTACAGGTAGTTGAGGTTCAGGATCGGGGCGCTGACTTCGCCACCTGCCAAACCAGAGACCGGCCTGGAACGCCAGCAGGACCGCCAGGACGCTGGCAGCGAACAACGCCAGGTGGAGCAGGGGCGACATCGTTGTGCGTCTGTCCCGGTTCCTGTCGAGTGACCGGGCCGAACGTCGGCGCTGCAAGTCCGGTTCCGAAGGCATCGATTGCTAACCGATCCCTATTGCCGCACGGTATTTCGTGGCCTCTCCCGCCGCGCGTGCGGCACAGGCGCCATCGCGGCATGAGCGCAGGCACGTGTTGTGCTAACAGGTTCGCAGTTTGTGCCGCGTGCCGATCATCGACGCCAACTCCGTTGGCGAGTCCCATACCAGAGGTTAGGAGGAATCCATGAACGTTAACCAAGTGATTCTCAGCGGCGTGTTGGCCGGCTTCGTTGTCAGCACTTCCCCGCTCCTCGGCACGGTTGCGGCACAATCGGGTGGCACTGCCTCGCAGACCATCTGGGAGAACGATCGCATACAGGTCCATCGAGTCACGCTGGCGCCGGGCGAGAGGCTCTCCGGTGACTCAACTGGCGGCAGCGTGATCGTGTTTCTGACCACCGATCTCGATGGCCGCATCCCCCCGGCGGAGGCCGCATGGCGAGCTGCGGGACCGGTGACGATGGAGAATCGTGGACGCGCGAGATTCGAAGCCCTGGTAGTTGATCTCAAAGACAGCGCGGCGCGCTCCGGCGGTGTGACAGCTCCGGAGGTCGTGCGCGCGTCCGGGACAGTCGCGCCGAGCGTTTCTGGTGGAATGTACGGCAGCCCGATGCGGGCGCAGAATCTCATTTTGAACGATCGCATCAGCGTGACGAAAGAGCGCTACGGGTTCCCCTGGTCGGTCGATCCGCTGCACTTCCATCCGCAAGACTCTGTTGTGATTTATCTCCGCGGCGGATACGTCTGGCCCACGACCTCGTTCTATGGTCCCGACCGCGTCCGACGAGGAGACGTTCGCGTCCTTCCGGGAAACGTGCTTCACACAACCGGCAACGCCGGAAGCGATCCGCTGGACTTCCTGCTGATCATCCCGGCCTGAGTCGGCACGGACTGGGCGTGCCGGACATGGTCCTGGGAGCTGCTGCAATTGCCACGGCCCACCTTTCACGCTATGACGCCCTGCTGCGCGTCTCGAAGACGCTTGCCGGCCACACAACGATGGCCGAGCTGTTCCAGGTTCTCGCCGACCATCTCCATCCCGTCGTCCCGTTCGACTACCTGGCGCTGATCCTCCACGACGAACCGAGCGATGAGATGCGTCTCGTCGTGCTGGAGCCGGGCGATATCGTCGTACCTGCCGCAATTGCGTCGCAGCCCGTTGCCAAGCGTGGGCCGGCGGCGACCGTCTGGGAAACACAAAAGGGAATCGTCATCCCGATCCCTGAGACCGGCCCACTGCAGCCGCCGGGGCTCGAATTTATCCGTAGCCAGGGAAGAAGAATTTCGTGCTGGCTGCCTCTGACAACTGCCCACCGGAAAGTCGGCGTCCTCACCTTTGGCAGCCGTGCGGCCGACGTGTACACAGATGACGTCCTTGCATTCATGGATCAGGTCGCGGCCGTGGTGGCCATCGCCGTAGACAACGGGATCAATTTCGATCAGGCGCAGCGCTATCAGAGCGAACTTCGCGAGGAGCGGGATCGTCTGCAGTTCCTGCTCGACATCAACAACCTTCTCGTCTTACATCTCGACTACGCGGCGCTGCTCGAGACGATCGCCGAAGCCGTGAAGCGTGTCATCAAGCACGACCACGTCAGCGTTGCGCTTTACGATCAGAATGCCGGCGAGCTGCGGCTGCAGTGGACCTATGACGAAACGCGTGGCGTCGCCAGAGCCGACATCGCGCTCCCTCTGGACCGATCGGCCGCAGGCGTCACGTTTCAGCGGGGCGTGACAGGAGTCTTCCGTCGATCGGATCTGGAAGAGTTCGGGCCGGAGGGCGCTCCAATGATGCAGGCGGCCGGCCTCCAGTCTGTGTGCTGCGTGCCGCTCGTGACCCGGAACGGCAAGTTTGGAACGCTGAACGTCGGCAGTGCGAACGCGAACGCATTTTCGGAAGAGGACGTCACGCTTCTCGGACAAACTTCGGCGCAGATCGCCATCGCTGTCGAGAACGCGCGCGCCTACCAGGAAATTACGCGTCTCAACGCGCAGTTGGTCGACGAAAAGCAGTACCTCGAGCGCGAGCTTCACCAAGAGTTCGCCGAGATGGTTGGCAAGAGCGCCGCGCTCAGGCGCGTGCTGAAAGCCGTCAAGACGGTCGCGCCGACCGACACCACGGTGCTGCTGCTCGGTGAGACAGGCACCGGAAAGGAACTGCTCGCGCGCGCCGTCCACGACCACTCCCCGAGGCGCGAGCGGACGTTCGTGCGGATGAGTGTGGCTGCTGTGCCGTCGAGCTTGTTCGAAAGCGAGCTGTTCGGACACGAAAAAGGCGCGTTCACGGGCGCGACAGCGAGCCGGGCGGGCCGGCTCGAACTGGCGCACCGTGGCACGCTGTTCCTTGACGAGGTGGGCGACATCCCGGTCGAGGTGCAGCCCAAATTGTTGCGCGCCTTGCAAGAGCGCGAGTTCGAACGCCTTGGGAGCACGCGGACCCAGCGCGTCGACGTCAGAGTGGTGGCAGCCGAAAGCGGGGCACGCCGCACCGGGGTCGAAACCTGCGACGTATCACGACACCGAGCGAGCAACTATTCTCGGCGCATTGAAGGCGTCGGGCGGCGTCATGCTCGACCCCGACCGTTCCGGTTGTTGAGCAGCCAGAGCAACTGTTCCACGACGTTCATCAGCTCGCGGACGTTGCCCGGCCATCGGTATCGCTGAAACGCGCGAAGCGCGTCATCGGTAAAGGTCCGGTTCCGTCCATTCCAGATGCCTCAGATGAACGCTCTCGAAGAGGATGGGAGTGGCCGGGGAAGATCCGGGAACTGCAGAACGTCATCGAGCGGGCGGTCATGGTTTCGGCTGTGGCCTCGAGCCTCGAAGTCCCCGTGCAGGACCTTCAGCCGAAGGCGGGGCTCGCCGCACCGAGCTCGAAACCTGCAGACGTATCACTGACACCGAGCTGAGCAACTATTCTCGGCGCATTGAAGGCGTCGGGCGGCGCCATCGCCGGACCGTCCGGTCGCCGCCGCACGCCTTGGCCTCAGACGGACGACATTGCAGTCAAAGATGCGCCGCTGGGAAATTCAACGAGTCCAGGTGTCGCAGATGGGCACGACCGGAAACTTCGATAACGGCTACTACGATCCCAGCCGGTACGAGTACTACGCCGGCACTGCCTATCCTTATCGGAAGATTCGCGAAAGCATCGGTGTGGGATTGTCGCTCGCGCTGGGAACACAGCGAGACACCGACAGCCACAAATTCCGATTTGGCGGAAACGCGACCGCCGAAGCCACCTTCGGGATTTACGACCCATGGGTGCTCAAGGTGAATGGCGGCGGAATCTTCAATCAGCGGCTGGGAAGCGGCGCGTTCCGCGGGTACGGCGCGGGAATGTCACTCATCCGACGGTTTTAACCTGCGTACTTCGAAGAGCAGGAGCAATCGTTCAATGCGCGCACTCATCACCGGAGGTGCAGGATTCATCGGATCGCACCTCGCCGAAACCCTCCTCGAGCAGGGGCACGGCGTCATGGTTCTGGATGATCTGTCCACCGGCAGGATCGAGAACATCGCGCATCTGCTGGCGCACCCTGGTTTCACGTGCACCCGTGGAACCCAACGCTGCAAATGGTGCGCACGCAAGGAAGTTCATGAAGCGCCGGTAGTCGGCTCGACACGCCGAACAACTTGAGGAGCGAATCTGTAGCGGCCACGCGATTCACCCGATTCTCTGCGTGATGTCACGCAGCTGGCGCAGGTCGTGGCGCGTGATATCGCGATCCAGGAACATCGGATAGACGTGGCCTGATAGAACGCGGCCTTCGCCTTCTTGCGCTGGTGCAGGAGCCACGGAGCGTCGGCGAGGTTTTCAATATTGGAAACGGCGCCGAACTGAGCATTCGCGAACTGGCCGAGAAGATCAAGGCAATGACCGACAGCGACTCGTCGATTCAGTTCGTGCCATACCACAAAGTGTTCGGACACAGCTTTGAGGACATGTCGCGGCGAGTACCAGACATCAGCAAGATTCAGCGACTGGTTGGATACAGACCGAAGGTGCAGCTCGACGAGATTCTGGAACGTGTCATCGATTACTGGGAGCCGCAGTCGATTCGATTCCGCGGTGAGGTCGCGCTCGCGAAGGACGCTCCGTCACACGGAGCGTCCTTCGCGATCTGTGAGTGTTCACCACCGAAAGGCGAGACCGAGATTGGCGCGCCAATAGGCGATTCCTGACAGCAGTTCTCGTGTCAGGCTGTCGGCGGATACATCGTCGAGAACCCCGTCCAGAGCGTCCTCGAAAACGCCATCTGAGTCGAAAACATCCGAGCTGCTACCCGACCCTGCACGGAAATACCGCAGGTCGCCGCGAACACCGAAGGCTCCGGCGCCGAAGGCCGATGCGCCAATGCCGAGGTTCCAGCCGAACTTCGTTTGACTCGCACCTGGAAAGTCCACGGCATCCGCGAGGATTCCTGGGAAAAAGATATTCTGCACGTTGGTGCTCATCGAAATCACACCCAGGCCACCGGACAAGTACGGCTGGAACCTGCGTTCTCTGCCTGTGGGGATTGCGACAATCAGGTTCCCCATATAGCTGTTAGCGCTGGGGTCCTCGAACTCCAACCGTGTCACGTCAACGGAGGGTGTGAAGTCAAACACGCCCTCGATGCCCACGTAGTTCCAGAGGTAGCCGATCTGTCCGCTGAAAGCGAAACTCGCAGCGCCTTGGCTGTCGGTGTCGCCGTCAATGTCCAGGATGTCCAGGTCCAGATTGGCACGGTCAGTGTTCGCCTGGAAGTTGGTCCCGAACAAGACTGCTGCCACCCATTCGTTGTTACTCCGCGCGACCTGCGGCGTAGGGGCCGTCTGAACCGCAGGCGTCTGAATCGCAGGCGTCGGCGGCGGCGATAGCGCGAGTTGCTGCGCTGCCGCCGGAGCAGCGCACATCGCTAGAGCCGTTGTCACCAGCAATCCTTTCCGTACGACACGTCCAACACTCATTTGCTTCACACTCATCTGTTCCTCCTTGCTTCCGACTTGCGTCCGAGCAACGAGGTACAGAGGCTTTCAAGACTGGGACCGCCTATCGCGCAGAGGTCCGTTTGTGCGAAACACGGAGTGTTTTGAGCGGTATCCGGGCCGCTTACCCGCGGAGGGAACGAGCCCCCCAACAATCGGTCGTGACCTGCTCACGGCAAGTTGTTAGTGGACTGTGTAGCGCGAGTTTGCCGCACCTACGGCGTGCGGACTGCCCGGGGAGACAGCGTCACTTTCAAATCGCGTATTTCTTCTGAAATGACCAGCGGACCCACGCTGCTTTGCAATTGCTGTCTGTGGGGCTCATCCCAATACGTCGCGCGCACGATATAGCTGAGCCCTTCGTGCACAACAAACGAAAACGTGCCTCCGGCGCCAGTCTGGGCGCCCCACGCGACTTGTCGGTTGGTAATACGCCCGTCTTGCAGTGAGATAGAGGCACCTTCTGCGGGCGTGCCGTCTGCAAACAATACTGAGCCGGACACCCGATGTTGGCGTCTCGGGGGTGGCAGCGTCATCGGCTCAAGTTGATGCTGCAGCGCGCCGGCGCCGGCGACCGGAACCTGCGTGGCGAGTGCAGGTTCAGAGGTCCCTGGGTGAAATGTCGCGGGAAAGATCACTCCGTCCTCGATCCGTCTCGTGAGATCGACGCCAACGACATAGAGACCTGGTGATACATCCAGGAATTCGAAACTCCCATCTACATCGGTCTGTACGGTGAGTGTTTGAATGCGTCCTGTTTTTCCGGCATCTTGCGCCGCTATCACCTGGACTGAGATTGCCCCGGCGGGCGCACCTGAAGATTGCCTGACGACACCGCGAATGCGTCCGTCGAACTGCACTCCGAAGTCGGCAACGACACACGCCCCAGCCTCGGGCATCTCCACGCTTCGGTTCAGGTGACGCTGGGAAAATTCACTTGGCGGCATTGCTGTGATCTCGTAGTTCCCTGGCGGCACGGTCACCTCGTAGTGGCCCTGGGCATCGGTGAACGCATCAAGCGTCATCCCAGGTCTGCGTACCCAAATTCTGACGTCCTTCACCGGTCCGTAGTCTCGCGGTTCGCCGCTCGCGAGATCGCGTTCCCAATGCTGCACTGTTCCGGAAGCGCGCGCACCTTTCGCCCCGGATGTCGAAAGCGTTTCGAGAAAACGAAGGTCCTCTGCGGCATCTCGCATTGGACGCGTTCGCGAACAGATACCCGTCACGAAGCCGCCCCCGCGCGATTTGGTTGCGTAGACGAGATAGCGCTCTCCTACTTTGAAGGTGTAACCGCACGCAGGACCGCTTCCCGCGGTCACAATGCTGGCTGTCGGCCCATTGATGCCGCGAAATCCGGCAATCGTGTCGAAGTCTACGCGGACGGCGAGCGGGATCCGTGCCTCGTTGGGCCGAAGCGGCGGTCTGTCGTCAGGGAGTTCGGTGATGCTGCGGACTGTGCCGCTGAATATGGCGTCAACCCGGAACGCATCTTGACAAGGAGGGCCGGGGTCCTCGCACGAGCAGGCCCACACGTCGCTCACGCAAGCGAGAGTCAGAACGAGAAGCGCCCCAACGCTTACGCGAGCGTGCGCGCCTGACGCCGCATGGCGGCGTTGTTGCGCCATGTTAATAGTATCGGCTGAAACTCGCCTCTGTGATCAGTGCCGTGGGCGGAGCCGCGCGTCCAGACTCCTACTTCACTTACCAGTGGCCCGACAGCGAGAGACCAATCCTGTCCGGCGCCGATCCGGCGAATGATGTCTGCCGCCACGAATGGCCGACGTCCACGCTCAACGCAAACTGCGGCGCGCCGGCAAATGTCGCTTCGACGCCACCGAACGCGCGGAATGCCATCCCCTTGTTCACCGAGAGAGGATCCGGGCTCGACGTTCCGCTGTCCAAAGTTGCCCGATAGAAGCTGCTTCCGGCACCCACATATGGACGCACCCAAAAGCTGTTTGTTACGCCGTCAGGCAGCGCGTACAGAACGCTCGGGGCGAACTGCAAAGACGTGGCGTGCCCTTTTCCGTCGATGCTAGCGATCCGAGACCTCGACACTTCGAACTGAACGCCGAGCCGGCCGTTCACCCAGGCTCGTGCGGCGCCGCCCAGATCGGACGCGAAGGAGCTCATCCGCCCACCCACCCCGACGACGTGATTGGGCAAGACGATCTGCGATGGAAGAGGCGAAACAACTCGAGCCGCCGCGCGAATCTCGTTTGTAAGCCAGGCTATCTGATCCTGTGTCGCAGCCGTAGATGCTGCCGGCGAGGTTTGGGCGATCATATGGTTCGACGCCGGCGCCAGGCGCGTAATCGTCACCGTGCTCACATGAAGGAACGCAACGCCGTTCTCGCCGCCTGGCCACTCCACCTCGACCCACGATCCGAGATTGCGCTTCATCTCCATCACAGTGCCGGTTGGCGCCTTGCCTATGACTGCGCTGGCGACCGTCGGAAACTTGTGAACATTCGCCGCTGCGGATTTCACGGTGATCTCCGTGATCTGAGGCATCTGGCTCTGCGCGTAGAGTGAAGATGTACTCAGGCAGAACGCCATGGCCGCCGCCGCAATCGTACGAGCCATCTTCCGACCTCCTGACGCGGCAAGGAACAACACTGCCGCCTCGATCACACTTTTGTTGGGGCCGGCTGGCGTATCTTGTTGAAAACAGGAACGTCCAGCCCGGGCGAGACCGATCAACAGCAAGGGCTATGCTCAGGGAGGATGTCATGGTCAGCGGGATCGGGCAGTCGTTGGCAGCAATCGCATCGAGCGGGCTCGCGACCTGAACGTAGCGCCTACGGTGATGTACTCCCGAAATAATTCGTCCGATTACTAAGCGCGAAAGTTGTTTTTACCCTTCTTGTAAACGCGGTGTCGTGGCTCGTGTCACTTTCGACGTGCGTTTCGCCTCTCTGCAGCGGCATCTCACTTGCGACAACGTCCTCCGCCCATCAGCAAGCGAAGGAGGACATTCATGCTCCGTACAAGTCTCCATCTCACGCAAGCGATTCGGTTGGTCATGTTGATCGCAATCGCCAGCGCGGCCACGATCGTCGGCTACGCGCAAGCCCCAAGCCTGGTCGACGCGAATTTGAGCGTGCGCACCGTAGTCGAAGGTCTGGATCAGCCCACCAGTTCGGCCTTCCTCGGCCCCAACGAGTTCCTCGTCCTCGAAAAAGCCACCGGCCAGGTGAAACGAGTGATGAACGGGATCGTGATGGGCACGGTGCTCGACCTCGCGGTCAACTCCGGCTCGGAGCGCGGTCTGCTGGGCATCGCTCTGCACCCGAATTTCCCGGTCACTCCCCAGGTCTATCTGTACTGGACGGAGAGCACGACTGGTGCTGACACCACCGTGCTCAGTGCAACACCTCTATTGGGCAACCGGGTGGACCGGTACCTATGGAACGGCTCTACGCTTGCGTTCGACCAGAACATAGTCCGGCTGCGGGCGCTGCAGCCGGCCTTCGCGGCCGAGCCGACGCCCGCGGCTGGGCGCGGCAATCACGACGGCGGAGTCATCAAGTTCGGGCCGGACGGCAAGCTGTACATCTTCATCGGCGACGTGGGGCGGCGCGGCTGGATGCAAAACCTACTCAACGGTCCCCAAGGGCCGGGTTTTGACGACGACAACTTTGGAGGACCGGAGCCGGACGACGCCCACCTCACCGGCGTCATCCTCCGCCTCAACGACGACGGCACCACCCCAACCGACAACCCCTTCACCGAGGTCGGGCACGTGTTCGTGGCGCGGCTCGAGGGCGCCCAGGAAGTGCCGGCGAACTCCTCGTTGGCCAAGGGCTACGCGGCGTTCTTCCTGGACAGCGCGATGACCTCGTTGTCATTCACCGTCACTGTCACCGGTCTCGATTTTACAGGCACGCAAACCGCCGACCCGGGCGACGACTTGGTGAATGCGCACATCCACGCCCCTGCCGCGCGCGGGGCGAATGCGGGGGTTCGCTTCGGCTTCCACGGCTTGCCGTTCAACGACACCAACCCCAACGACGTCGTCGTAACCCCGTTCGCCAGCGGCGTTGGCGGCACGATCTTCAGCAAGTGGGACGTCGGCGAGGGCAACAACACAACCCTTGCCGCCCAGTTGCCGAACATCCTCGCTGGTCTGTCGTACATCAACTTTCACACTCGCCGGCTGCCCGGCGGCGAAATCCGCGGGCAGATCGAGGAGAACACCCAGGTCACCGCCAACATCCACAAGCTGTTCTCCTACGGCCACCGCAACAGCTTCGGCTTCGACTTCGACCCGAAGTCCGGCAACCTCTGGCTCGAGGAGAATGGCGATGACACGTTTACCGAGTTGAATCTGGTCCAGCCGGGGATGAACGGCGGCTGGATCCAGGTCATTGGGCCACTCGCGCGGATCGATCAGTTCAAAGAGATCGAGACGACGATGTTCGGCGGTAACCTCCAGCAGGCGCGCTATCCGCCGACGAACATTGCGGACTCGCCCGATGAGGCGCGGGCGCGGATGGTGATGTTCCCAGGCGCACACTACAGCGACCCGGAGTTTAGCTGGAAGTTTGAGGTGGCACCGGCGGGCGTTGGCTTCATGGACGGCCGCGGGATAGGTCCGCAATACGACGGGGACCTCTTCATGGGTGCCGCCCGGCCGTTTCTCGAAGGAGGCTTCCTATGGCGCTTCAACCTGACCGGCAACCGCGCGAAAGTCGGGGTCGACGATCCCCGGCTGAGAAGACCGGGTCGCTGACAACCTCAACAAGCCTTCTGCGACCGACCCTGTGGCGAATGCCCAGGCCATCGTCGAGAGCGAGAGCCTGCTGTTCGGCCGGAACTTCGGCGTCGTCACCGACATCAAGACCGGCCCGAACGGCAACTTGTTCGTCGTGTCGCTCTCGAACGGCGCGATCTATGAGATTTTTCGTCGGTAGTAAATGATGAACCTCTCTCCGTCACGTCGGGCCCGCCTCCACTGTGAGGCGGGCCCAGCTACGGCCGGGCTTTGTGAGATCATGCGCGCAATCATGTTAATCGGCGGAGGCACCTGATGATCTGGATCAAGAGTGCGTTCGTTGGACTTGTCGCGGCGCTCATCACGGTCGTTGCGATCGTGATTGCCACAACGCGCGTCAGCATGAGTGTTGGCAGCGGCGCCGGCGGCATCGGCGCCGTCTCGTACGGATTCTCCGGACTGATGCTGTTCCCCTTCATCCTCGCGTTCGCGCTCGGGTTTCGATGGATGTTTCGCCGGCAGCGCCGGCGTCAGATCGCACAGTCATGATTGGACTTCCCCACCTCCTCGTGTTGTTCTTCGCGGCGCTCACTCTCGGCATGATCTTGCGGAAGTCGCGGGAACGGCTAGCGAGTCACGGCGTAGCCCACCAGCCAACGTTGAACTTTTGCGAAACCGACATGCGCGACTGAAGTCGCGCCCTACCGATATACGTCAGCGGCCGGAAACGGTGATTTTGCGGCTGTGCGCGCAGATCGCGCCGTGTCCCGTATTGAACAGCCTTTTCCGTGCGAAGTGTTACGCTGGAAGCACCTTTAGAGACTTGTTGCCGCCTCGCACTGACGCGAGAGACCTGGCCAAGCTTCACGCCTCCTAGAGCTGCAACACCTGAGGAGGCGTGCATGACAACCCTTCAAGAAATAGAGACGACTCCGCCGAAACCCATCGCGCCGGTTCCATCGCAGAACCGTCTGCTGAGAGCGCTGCCACCCGACGAATACGCCCGCATCTCTCTGCAGCTGCACGCCGTGTCGATGAAGGCGAAGCAGGTGTTCCATAGACAAGGCGAGCCGATCCGGGACGTATATTTCCCCGGCGGCGGCGCGTGCTCGCTCATCAAGGTGATGCGGGACGGCACGGTGGCCGAGATCGCCACCGTCGGAAGCGAAGGCATGCTCGGCGCAGGCGTGTTCTTCGGCGACGATCTCTCGACGGGCGAGGCGCTCGTGCAGGTCTCGGACGGCGAAGCGCACACGATGCCCGCCGGCGCATTCATTCAGGAGATGGAACGGCGGGGAGACTTCTACAACCGGATCACCCGGTACTCGCAGGCGTTCACGACGCAGATCATGCAGACGACCGTCTGCAATGGACTGCACAGCGCCGAAGAGCGCTACTGCCGCTGGCTGCTCATGACCCACGACCGCGTCAGACAACACGAGTTCGGCCTGACGCACGAAGGTCTCGCCGTCATGCTGGGTGTGCGGCGTCCCACCGTCACCTTAATCGCCGCGAAGCTGCAGGCCGCCGGATTGATTTCGTATCGGCGTGGATACATCACGATCGTCGATCGACCCGGCCTGGAAAAGGCGTCGTGTGAATGCTACGAGACGGTCAAAGCAAACTTCAGACGGCTTCTGCCCGAACTGCCGCCGATGGGCTAGCCCTAGAAGCTGTACTTCGCCACGAACGTGACGAACCGCATGGCCATGCCGCTTGGGGTCGTGATCATCCCGAACTGCGTGCTCGTCGGGTTCAGTTGCGGGTTGCCCAGCGCAGGGCTTCAGCCTGCCACATAGGTCGGCGTCCAGCAGCACCGGTTCCGCAAACAAGGAAGGTCGGCGCGGCAAAACACGTCGCCGGCGTTTGTTGTTCAGTGTCATGGCGCTCGGACCAAGTCTGGTCCTCGCGGAGGTGGCCGGCTCTCGTGTTTTGTCCCCTTCGCCGTCGCGCCGCCTTCATTGTTTGCTTCACCGGCGCTCCTGGCCGCCGACGGCGATCCTGCGCTGTGACTTGCTGCTCGCGTCGGTAGCGTCCGGCTTTAGCCGGACCGCCAATCTTCCATCTGACAACAATCTGCCAATCTACCGATCTACCAATCTTCCAATTCTTACTTCTTCGGTGCGAGCATCTTCGTCACGCGCCCGACGCTTGTATCGCCCGCATACAGGTTGTCCTGCTTGTCCATCACCCAGTAACTCGCCTCGATGAACTGGCCGTGGCCGATGCCCATGCCGTTGCCGATGGCGCCGACGATCTTGCCATCGCGAGTCATCTTCAGGAATTGTCCGTCCTGGCCGCTGCCCATCCACGGATTGCCTTTCGAGTCGAAGTACAGCGCGCACACCAGGTTTCTCATCTGCATCGTCTTCAAGAACTTGCCGTCGCCCGAATAGACGACGATGCGGTAATCCTCGCGGTCGCCGATCCAGACGTCGCCAGTAGTGGGATCGACGGCGAGGCCGTGGGCCGAGTTGAACTTGCCTTGTCCGACTTCGTTGCCGAACCACTGGTTCTTGAACTTGCCGTTCTTGTCGAGATGGATAATCCGCGAAGCACCGCTGTTATTCGCCGCATCCTCCGAGTCGGTGTCGTTCGGGCTCTCGTTCCCGTGTCCTTCGCCGATATACACGTCGCCGTTCGGCGCGAACGCAACCATGACCGGTTCCCACAAGAGCCGCTGCCCTTTTGCTTCGTCCCAGTCACCACGGCGGCCGCTCTGGCCCAGCGTGAGCAGCACCTTGCCTTCAGGGCTGATCTTCGTGACAGTGGCGTTGCCCGCAGAAGTGAACCAGACGTTGTCCTCGGCGTCGACCGCCATGCCGTGCGCCTTGTTCTGATAAGGGATGACATCAGGAGCGATTTCAAGGATGAGCTTGTAGTTCGGATCGAACTTGAAGATCTGCGGCTTCCCCATGTCGGCGCGCTGAAACACCCAGAGGTTGTTTTTCGAATCGAGCGCGACCGCTGGCACGCCCCCGAACCCGGGAGGCAGGACATATGGATACTCGAACGTGTATCCCAGCGTCTGCTTCCACTGCACGCGCTGCAACGACTGCCGCGGCGTGCCGCCGCGACGCCCGCACAAGGGAGAGCGAGAGCACCCGGGCACCGCACCGGCAACCGGCGCCGCCCCGCGCGCAGCCGCTGGCGCGCCCGCGCCTCTCCCACCGCCACCGCGCCCACCAGCGCCACCGGCACGAGCAGGCACCGTTACCTTTCCGCCGGGCTCGACGATGGTTCGGCCGGTAGGGTCGGGAAATGATCCCTGCAGAAACCATGCGGGCGTCTCGCCGGCAGCCGGCCCTTCGATGGGCGGTTTCGTTTGCGAGAACGCGACGGTCGCCGCAAGCATCACGCCGAACGCCATAACACCAGCGAAGCTACGTCCCTTCATCTCTGCCTCCATCCGATAGCGGTGGTCTCGTGTGGACATATCATAGGGAAACCGCCCATGAAAAGCCTCTGGAATCGGTCCGGACCGAGTTGCAACTACCTCTGATACAACCCTCGAATCCGCAACGTGTCGGCCTCGGACAACCACGCCACCTTCGCGAGATCCGCCCGCGTACTCAGCTTTTGGCGGTACCGTTCGAAATTCGGTGCGAACCCTTCTGCGCGCATGACATCGTTCTCGGCAGTCGTGTGTCCCAGCCCCAGCGCATGGCCGATTTCGTGGAGGCACGTGAGGTACACAATCGTATCGCGCAGCAGAGGGTCTTGCTCAGCGGCCGGTGCCAGCATCTTGTGCATCAAGTGCGTATTCGGCCTCACAAAAACCAGCGCGGCGCGCCGCCGATTCGCGATGTGCGGCGTCATCTGTCCATATTGCCTTGGCCTCCAGGCCATCCAGTACAAACGGATGAGCGCCGGCGCTTCCTCAGGGACAGGCTCGAGCCGGATGGCGCCGCCGGCAGCTCGCTCCCACTCGTCAAACGCCCACGTCGCAAGCTCATTGTCACCGGGCCGGCTTCCGAATGTCGGAATCCCCTCAGCGATGTAGTACGGGATCAATCCGGACGCATCCAGCGGCGCGAGCGTCGGAGGGTTCTGTGCCCTCCCTGCAACGCTCATTGCGACGACAACGGCCGCGCCCAGCCAAAAGCGACACTTCATGGTTCTGTTCGTTCAGTAATTTGCACCGATCGTGCGGCGGCCACGCACTGGCAGTCCCCGATTTCCGGAGGGCATGTCGCGTTCGACGCGTGTTACTGGACGCCGTGGGGCACTCTCGTCACCGCGGAGGAATCATGGGAAACCGCGCCCGCCGGGTCGAACAGCCCGTACGGCCGCTTTTTCGAATTGAAGAACCCGATCACGGCGCCCGGCATCCTCAACCCGGTGACACGGACTGAGTAATGCAGGCGCAGACTTTGTGCACCAGAACGTGGTTCCGCGCGTCTCTCACGAGGGCGTTCAGTTCGACAAGGCCGGCAACATGTACTTCATCGACGAGCTGAACGGCGGCGGACTCTACAAGTACACGCCAGCAGCCTCACTGGCGTTCGTCAAAGCCGGGCAGGCCGATTACTTTGCGGCTGGTCAGACCTCCGTGCTGCGCGTCGGCAACGGCAATACGCCGAACGCAACCGGCGCGTACCTATGGGTCCCGTTCACGGACGAGAACGGCACCGCTCTTCCTGGAGCGATCACGATTACCGACGTGAGGGGCGTGACCTCCGTCGATGCCCGCAACACCACCGACCGTCCGGCGTTCAAGGGCACCGACTATCAGCGGCCCGAAGACATGCAGATTCAGACGGTGAACGGTCGCGAGTATCTCTACGTCGCGACAACGACAACGAACGAAGTCTATCGGCTCGACTTGGCGGGTCAGACTATCTCGGTGTTCGCTAACCGGACGACGATCAACCTGGCTACCGGTTTACCGGTCGGATCCGCGCTGGCGAGTCCCGACAACCTCGCGCTCGATCACGAGGGCAACATCTACATCATCGAAGACCGGAGCGGCGGCTCGGACGACGACATCTGGTTTGCGAATGACATCAACATGGATGGGGATCTCGACGGATCCTGGCGAAGGCATCGGCCGGTGGGCGTCGAACGGCGCGGTGGGATCGGAATTCACCGGCCTCTACTTCGACCCGACCGACAAGCGCCGCGCCTGGGTCAACATTCAGCACCCGAACAGCGGCAACGACCGGACGATCGAGATCACGATTCCGAAGTAACGCTCGGCAGTCACGAAGGCACACTCGCGCGCGACGTGCGGGTGTGTCTTTCCACTCAGGCTCTGCACACTAAATTGCCGTGACGTCGCAAGCCCCGCAACTCGTCCTTGACGCGTTAAAGACGTAAGCGCAGTATCGTCCTCGTCCCCCTTCCTCCAGCACCACCATGGCGAGCGCCCTGTTCGAAACCGGCGCGCAGCACGTTTACTCGTGTACCAAGCGATTGGTACGCGCATCTCAACCAGACGAGGATGTCACCATGCGAACCCGATGGGTTGCTTTTGCCGCAACCATATTTACGATTGTGCTGATCCGTGGCGTGCTGTTGACGCATGCGCAAAGTCCGCAGCCCACCGTGCAGTCGACGACAGCGAAGTACGGCACGGAAGCCGACTACGGGTACAGCGACCTCACGCCGGAACAGCGCGAGGGGCGTAACACTTGGTACTTCTGGACAGGCGGCAATCAGAAGTTCTGGGTGAAGATGGCGGAGCTCACCGAAGGGAACGTCAACCTGCTCGCGTATGTCGACTCGAGGATGCACGGCACACGATTCGCGACGCTGGGTGCCATCACACAGCCGGGATGCCGCGCCGCCACCGGGCCGGACAAATACGGGCTCTGGATGGATCAATGCGACCAGCCGCCGGTGCCTGGGGTTCCCGGCGCGCCGAGTGGCATCACCGGTCTCCGCCGCTTCGACAATCCAGATTTCAATCCCGCGAATTGGAATGCCGACACATATCTGAAAAATCCCGGCACGATGCAGCCGCCGTATCTCATCGGGATGACGTGCGGTTTCTGCCACATCGGCTTCAACCCGCTCAATCCGCCGGAGAATCCGGAGCTGCCCATGTGGGCAAATCTGGCTGGCACCATCGGCAATCAGTTCTGGGAAGAAGGGCGCCTCTTCAACCTGCGCATGCCGCCCACCGACTTCCGGTGGCACGTCGGCAACCGCCAGCCCGCCGGCACGTCGGACACGTCGCGGTTCGCGACAGACCACATCAACAACCCGAACGCCATCAACTCGATCTTCAACCTCGAATTCCGCCCTACGCAGGTCGAGCAGATGGCGGACGGCTCGATGCAGCCGGTGCACCACATCCTCAAGGAAGGCGCCGATTCGATCGGCATCGCCGGCGCGTCGCTGCGCGTCTTCGTGAACATCGGGATGTGCTCGGACTACTGGATTACGCTGCACGATCCGGTAATGGGGCGCACGCGCCAGAAGCCGTTCGACATCGCGTACGCGCGGGCCAACTGCGCCGACTGGCGCGCGACGGAAGCGCGCATGGCCAACGCCGAAACCTTTCTCAAGACGATGCGCCCGATGCACGTGGGGGATGCGCCAGGTGGCTCCGCGTATCTGACTGCCGATGCAGAGACGCTGCAGCGCGGCAAGATCGCATTTGCCGACAAGTGCGCCCAGTGCCACTCGAGCAAGCAGCCGCCAGCCGACGTCGCCGCCGATCTCGCCCGGGCCAACGCGTGGTATCGCGAGTCTGTGCTGTCCGCCGACTTTCTGGAGCGCAACTTCCTCTCCGACGACAAGCGCTATCCCGTGTCGCTGCTGGGCACGAACATCGCCCGCGCGATGGCGACCAACGCAACGGCCGAGGGCGTGTGGGCGCAGTTTTCGTCGGTCACCTACAAGAACCAGAAGCCCATCGGACGCATTCGTAACTTGTACAACCCGCGAGATCCCAGCGACCCGATCGACTTCGACCTGAAAGGGGGCGGGCGCGGGTACTACCGCACGCCGACCCTCATCTCGATGTGGGCAACCGCGCCGTATCTGCACAACAACGCGCTTGGCGCCTACATCAAGGATCCGTCGGTCCGCGGCCGCATGCTCGCCTTCCAGGACGCGACCGAGAAGCTGCTGTGGCCCGAGCGCCGGCTTGGCGTGCAGTCGATCGCCGTCACCTCGATCGACAGCGAGCTGCGTATTCCCAACCGCGACCGGCCGGTGCGCGTCCCGGCGGGCACGCCGGTCGATTTAATCGCGCGCGTCGATCCGCGCGAAGTGCCGGCGATCGCGCGCAACCGCGTCGTGCTGAATCTGATCTCGGACAAGGGGCTGTTCCGCGGGTTCGTGCGCCGCAATCAGGCACCCGATTTCGTGCTCGATCGCGGCCACGTGTTCGGCGCCGAGTTGCCCGACGAAGACAAGCGCGCGCTCATCGCGTTCTTGAAGACATTCTGAAGTGAGGATGTGATGATCACACGCAGAGCTCTGCTGGAAGCGGCGGCCGCCGTCGTGGCCCTGGGCCGGTCGAGAGTGCAGGCCGCGTCGCGGCAGACGTCGGGCGCGGCGCAGTATCCCAACTTGTTCTCGCCGATCGCCTTCCGCACCTTCACCGCCAAGAACCGCGTCTTCCGATCGAATGTCTCGGGCCGCTTCGACAATTACGACGGCTCGGGAACCCAGACGCGCATCAACTGGGAGCTCAAGTTCGCGCGCGGCGGCGTCGGCGCGATCATCTCATCGTTCGTACCCGTGGCGATGCGCGGCCGCATCATGCCGAACTACGCGACGATCGATCGCGACGAACGCATTCCCTTCTGGAAAGAGCTCATCAGACAAGTGCACAACGAGAGCGACTGCAAATACCTGATTCAGCTGAGCCACGGCGGGCGCCAGCGCGATGTGCCGGGTATCGAGTACGCCAAGGGGCTCAGCTCCACCGACCGGCCCGATCCGCTGCACGGCTTCGAATGCGAGCGCATGACGCTTGCGCAGATCGGCGAGGTCGCGCGCGCGTTCGGAGCGGGCGCGGCGCGCGCCCGCGCGGCCGGCGCCGATGGCGTGGAACTGCACGGCGCGAACGGGTACCTCATCACGCAATTTCTCAGCTCGGGCATCAACGATCGCAAAGACGAGTACCGGCGGCTCGCTCGACAACCGCGCCCGCTTCCTGCTCGACATCGTCCGCGAGATCAGGAAGGAAGTGGGACGCGACTTCCACCTGCAGATGAAGATCAGCGCCATCGACTTCAACGACGCGCTGGACAACGACGAGGCGAAGGGCAACACGCTGGAAGATTCGGTGCAGGTGTGCAAGTGGCTCGAGGCTGCCGGCGTCGATGCGATTCATGTCTCGTCGGGCTCGTATTTTCCGCATCCGACGAACCCGGCCGGCGAACTGCCGATTGACGAACTGAAGAAAACCTACGACACGCTGGTCTCGAGCGGGCTGCTGACGTTTCGCAATTACCTGTTCTTTCGCGGCCGGCTCACCGGCGAGCTCTTCAAGCGGCGGTGGGACCGTGCGCGCGGCGATATCAAGAACGTCCAGGGGATGAACCTGCCGAATGCACACCGCATCAAGCAGGCCGTCGGCATTCCCGTGCTGTGCACCGGCGGATTCCAGACGGCGTCAGTCATCGAGCAGGCGCTTGCCGGCGGGCTGTGCGATGTCGTCACGCTGGCCAGGCCGCTCATCGCGAACAACAACCTCGTGCAGATGTTTGCGAACGGAGAGAACCACCCCGCCAACCCCTGCACGTACTGCAACAAGTGCCTGGTTAACGCCGTCGAGAACCCGCTCGGCTGCTACGAGCCCGACCGGTTCAGCTCGCGCGATGAGATGGTGCGCGAAATCATGACGGTGTTCAGCCCCCGCCGTTCGCATGATGACCCGCCACCCTTGTCTTGGCGGCGCTTCGCCGTGCTGTGTTGCGGCCGGCGTAGCGCGCGCAGCAATCGGATCAGTCTGCCTTCTCCAATATCGACGAGCACTTCAAGTACGGCTCGGTCGGCACCGAGGAGCGCGCCGGGCTGCCCTACTGGATCTGGCGAGTCCTCCCCCAGATCTTCGAAGACAAGCTGCCGAAACGGCCCGGCACGGGCTACGAGCGGATTGGATTCATGTCCGAAGCGGGACGGCCTCCGCAAGCGCGGCCGATCGGCACGTCGTTCACGCCAGGGCGATTCGCGCGCGTCGGGCTCAACTGCGCGACCTGTCACGTCGGGTCGTACCGCGAGACGCCGACGAGCCCGCGTCAGATCGTCTCGGGCATGCCGGGCAATCAGATGGACCTGCAGGCGTACGCGAATTTTCTCACCGCGTGCGCGCAGGATCCGCGCTTCAACTACTCCACGATCATGGCGGCGATTCGTAAGGAGAATCCCGACATGGGGTGGTTCGATCGGTTTCTCTACCGGTTCGCCATCCGGGCAACGAAGAACGGCATCCTCGATCGCGCGCGCGAGAATGCCTGGTTCAACACCCGTCCGCCGCAGGGCGCCGGCCGTGTCGACACGTTCAATCCCTACAAGGTACTGCTGAAGGTTCCGATCGACGACACGGTCGGCACCGTCGACCTGCCGTCGCTCTGGAATCAGCGGATGCGCAAAGGGATGTCGCTTCACTGGGACGGCAATAACGACTCCGTCGAAGAGCGCAACAAGAGCGCCGCGATTGGCGCCGGGGCCACGCCCGACTCGCTCGATCTCCCATCGATGGCGCGCATCGAAGAATGGATTCTCGACCTGCGGCCGCCATCCTATCCGGCGGCGCGAATCGACACGGCACTCGCCGCAACCGGTGCGGGCGTCTACAAGCAGGCGTGCGCGAGCTGCCATGCGACCGACGGCGCGAGCATCGGCACGGTGACCGACATCGCCGACATCAAGACCGACGCTCAGCGTCTCGAGTCGTTCACCGCCGAACTGTCGGCGCGCATGAACACGGTCGGCGAGGGGAAGCCCTGGCGCTTCAGCCATTTCAAGAAGACGAACGGCTACGCCAACATGCCGCTCGACGGGCTGTGGCTGCGCGCGCCGTACCTGCACAACGGATCGGTTCCCGACCTGCGATCGCTGCTCTTCCCTGACGAACGGCCGGTCACGTTCTACCGCGCATACGACGTGTACGACTGGAGCCGGGTCGGCTTCGTCAGCAGCGGCGCCGGCGCCGAGGCCGAAGGTGTCCGATTCGATACGACCTTGAAAGGCAACACCAACACTGGCCACGTGTATGGGACCACGCTCTCCGTAGCCGAGCGGCTGGCTCTCATCGAGTATCTGAAGACGCTGTGATATGAGACTGAACGTCCGATCGTGCGCCACTGCAGTTGCCGTGACGTGCTGTGCCCTGCTTGCGAGCGCGGCCATCGACGCCTCGCAGCGCGGGCCGTCTCCACAATTCGCGAGCGTCGAGGAAGAGTTCAAGTACGGTTCGGTGGGCATCGAGTCCGAAGAAGGGATGCCCTACTGGATTTGGCAGGCGCTTCCACGCGTCTTTGCCGACAAGCTGCCGCGACCGGGCGGCTACGAATCGTTCGGCTTCATGTGGGAGCCCGGCCGCGAGCTGCCGATTGGCTTTTCCACCGCAGAGCTGTTCGGCGGCCGGCGTATCGCCATCAACTGCGCGTTCTGCCACACCGGCGCGTACCGTCTCGAGCCGGCAGGCCCGCGGCGGATTGTCGCGGCGGGCCCCGGCAATCTCGTGAATCCGCAAGCGTACGTCCGCTTCCTCCATGCCGTCGCCGAAGATCCGCGCTTCAACGCGGACGAGCTGCTCGCGGCGATCGACGGCATGACGCGCCTGTCGT
Source organism: Vicinamibacterales bacterium (assembly GCA_963730445.1). GTDB lineage: Bacteria > Acidobacteriota > Vicinamibacteria > Vicinamibacterales > JAMQPK01 > JAMQPK01. The sequence continues at coordinate 42,418 of CAVSRX010000012.1, forward strand.
GGATGCAGCGGATGCAGTATCGATGGCTGCTCATTCCCGCCACCCGGCGCGCGCTGCGACGGCAGAAGCAGGAGTACGCGTGGACGGATCGCAATCCCGACTGGGGCCCCGGGCGCATCGATCCGTTCAATCCGGTCAAGTTCGGCATTCTCAAACAGCCGATCGACAACACCATCGGGAACTCCGACATGGTGCCGCTGTGGAACCTGAAGCCGCGGCAGGCGAAGCCGCTGCACTGGGATGGGCTGACGACCTCCCTTCATGAATCGGTACTGAGCAGCGCGATCGGCGACGGTGCGAGCCGCAAGTCGGTGGCACTGGCGAACCTTGGCCGCATCGAGCAATGGCTGATGGAGCTGCCGCCGCCGCGCTATCCCTTCGATATCGATGCGGCGCTGGCCGCGCGCGGCGAACCCGTGTACACCCGGCACTGCGCGGCGTGCCACGCGCCCGGCGGCGCGCAGGCCGGCACCGTGATTCCCGCCGGCGAGATCGGCACCGATGTGCACCGCCTGAACATGTGGACGCCGGCGGCCGCGTCGGCGTACAACGCCTTCGCCGACGGCTATCAGTGGGACTTCTCGGGATTTCGAAAAACCAACGGATACGTCGCCGTACCGCTCGACGGCATATGGCTGCGGGCTCCGTATCTGCACAACGGCTCGGTGGCATCGCTGCACGACATGCTGGAGCCTCCCGAACAGCGGCAGAAGGTCTTCTATCGCGGCTACGACCTCTACGACCCGGCACGCATGGGGTTCGTGTCGGACGGCTCCATCGCCGAGCGCGCCGGCACGCGCTACGACACCGCACGCCCCGGCAATGGAAACGGCGGACATGCGTATGGGGTGTCCCTAACCGCCGCGGAAAAGCGTGCCCTCATTGAATTTTTGAAAACGCTGTAAGAGACGTACTATTGCCGTCACGATGATGACGACAAAGTCTCTGACACGGCCCCTTCGACTCCGCTCAGGGCAGGCCCTCGTGCTCTGCGCCGCGGCCGGCGTGCTCATCCTGCTCGCGCGGCCCGCGCTATCGCAGCAGGACGACCAGGATGTGATGAAGGTCATCCCGGAAAATTACAAGCTGCTCTTCGAGAATACCTTCGTGCGCGTCATCGAGGCGCGCGTGCCGCCGGGCACCGAGGAGAAGCCGCACCGCCACATGCGCGGCGTCAGCATCTGCATGACGGAGTACACCGTCGAGTCGCGCATTCTGCCCGACGGCCAGTGGGTGCGCTCCGACCGCAAGCACGGCACTGTCTACTGGAGCGAGTCGAGCCTGCACATCCTCCGCAACGTGGGCAAGACGACGAGCCACACGATTCGCGTGGAGCTGAAATACTAGGGCGAACCCCTTACGCGACTTTCCGTACATGGCGAGCGGGGAGGCAAAGTACGCCTCCCGTCGATTGGGTTGGGTTGTGCCGTCGTCCGTGAAGTGGCGACGAGCGAAGCTGTCCATCTACATAGCAACGCGCGTGCCGTTGTTTTTGGGCTAGTTTCCGTCGTCTTTCACTACAACTAAGATTGGTGCGTGAAGTTTTCGGCGCGCATCCTCGCAAGTCTCAGTTTCTGCCATCTGCTCAACGATCTCATGCAGTCGCTGCTGCCATCGATCTATCCGATGCTGAAGCAGGCTTTCGGCTTGAGCTTCCGGCAGATCGGCCTCATCACGCTCGTCAGCCAAATCACCGCGTCCTTACTGCAGCCCGTCATCGGCCTCTACACCGACCGGCGGCCGCAGCCGCACTCGCTCGCGGTGGGCATGGCGTTTACGCTCGTCGGTATCGTGCTGCTCGGATTCGGCCCGAGTTTCGGCGCCGTTCTCGTCGCCGCCGCGCTCATCGGCCTTGGATCTGCCGTCTTCCATCCCGAGTCGTCTCGAATCGCACGGCTCGCGTCGGGCGGGCGCCATGGATTCGCGCAGGCGTTCTTCCAGGTCGGAGGAAACGTCGGATCTGCCGTCGGCCCGCTGCTCGCGGCGTTTTTCGTGCTGCCCTACGGACGCCGCAGCATCGCGTGGTTTTCGCTGACGGCGCTGCTGGGCATCGCCTTCCTCTGGAATGTCGGCAATTGGTACAAGCAGACCGGCGTGTTCAATGCGGCTGCAGGCGCGATTCCGGTAAGACGGACGTCGCTGACGCGACGGCAGACACAAGTAGCGCTGGTCCTTCTGATTGGCTTGATCTTTTCCAAATACATCTACCTGTCCAGCTTCGGCAGCTACTACACGTTCTATCTGATGAGCCGCTTCAACCTGTCGGTGCGAAGCGCGCAGATTCATCTGTTCCTGTTCCTCGGCGCGGTCGCTGCGGGAACGATCTTCGGCGGACCTCTCGGCGATCGGTTTGGGCGCCGCCGCGTCATCCTGTGGTCGATCCTCGGCGTGCTGCCCTTTTCGCTCGCGCTTCCCTATGTGGATCTGTTCTGGACGCGCGCGCTCTCGATGGTCATCGGACTGATCCTCGCGTCGGCCTTCTCCGCGATCATCGTCTATGCGCAGGAGCTCGTCCCCGGGCGCGTGGGCACCATCTCGGGCCTGTTCTTCGGTTTTGCATTCGGCATCGCGGGCGTCGGCGCGGCCGTGCTGGGCGAGCTGGCCGACCGCACCAGCATCGCGACGGTGTATCTCGTGTGCTCGTACCTGCCGGCCATCGGCGTGCTGGGATTCTGGCTGCCGCATATCGAGCTTCGCGCGTCAGAGCAAAGATAAAAGAGCAAAGAGGCACTCTTTGCGTCGTCGCGTCTCCGCGGTGAGACATTGGATTGGCCGTGGGTCGTGCTACTCTCGTTTCCGAGGTGCGACGATGATGAAACGTGCTGCGTTGCTGGTGCTTGTCGTCGGTTCCAGTGCTCTCCTTGATGCCCAGGTCGCCGAAAAGGTTGTGGCCCAACGGGTCGAGCAAACGCCAGATATCATCCGCATGACAGGCGGCGTCTCCATCCATACCATCGAAAACGTGCAGCTGAAGGCAGACGAGGCCGAACATAACCAGCGCACGGGCGAGATTGCGCTGTACGGCACAGTCGTCCTGCGACAGGAGCTGCGCCCAGCGACCCAGACGACGCCGGCGACAAATCTTGCCGGCGAACCGTTCCCCGCACCCAAGGAAGTCGTCATCCGCATGCGCGGCGGCCTGGAGATGGTCATCGGCGAATTGACCGTGCGCGCCGACGAAGCCGACGTGAACGGTCTAACGGGAGAAATGGTGTTGCGCGGAAACGTCAAGATGATCAGAGCCAAGAAATGACGAGGGCCGTCGCGCTCGCGCTGCTCGTGACGACAGCCGCTTTCGCGCAGGCGCCGGAACCGTCCTGGCTCGACCGCCCACTCTCGAACTGGAACAAGCCTGGACGCGCGATGCCGCGCGCAGTGCCCGACGGCGAGACCATCGCCGAGATCATGAAGCGCTGCATGGACATGCGCATGCTGCGCACGACGCCCGGCGAGCGCGCGCTTGCGGATGCGGGGTGGCTCCCCTTCCACATGTTCGATCGACAGATCGTGCAGCGCGATGTCGAAATTGTCGGAGGCGTTGCGGGCGCCGACGGCATGTGCCGCCCCATCGACTACAACGTCTTCGTATTCGTCAACGGGCAGTTGGCCGGAACGCTCTCGCCTGCGGAGATGTTTTCGCGCACCGATGGCAGCATCGGCGGCGCCATTCGACTGGCGGAAGACGACACGATTGCGGCCGAGTTCGCGCGCTATGCCGAATCAGATCCGCTCTGTTGCCCGACGGGACGTGTCACCGTTCGATACCGTATCGACCGCAAGGCGACGGCGCCTGTCGTGATGCCAGTCAGCGCACAGCCAACGCGGCGATAAGCCTGATGGCGGGATTTTTGCTACGTAACCGGTCATGGGAGTGAGTCAGCAGATCGGGCAGTTCGCGTCGCGCCGGGCCACCCGCAAGCTCGTGCGCGCAGTTCCCTGGCTTGGTGCAGTCGTCGCTCTTCTCACGCTCGGCAGCGCGATTCGCCGCAAAGGCTGGGTGGGCGGCACGTTCGACACGGCGCTCGACTTTACGCCGGTCGTCGGCACGCTGAAGAACGTGTGCGAGGTCGGCCGCGGCCGCGACTTCATCCGCGACCGAACGATCTAGACCTATTCGGGAATCACCACCGGGACGGCCGGCAGGCGCCCGACCTTACCAGCGACAATCTCCATCTGTGCAAGCGTCGTCTTCTTGTGCGGGCCCAGCACGCGCGGGATGCATCCCCGTTGAAGTTGCGCCGCACGCAGCGCCGCGATGACGACAAACTCGAACGAGTTGGCCAACGGGTTGCGGATGATCATCGGTTCTCGCCTTCTTTGCGATCCGTGCGCCGAAGCATCGACGCAACGGTCGGTTCGGGTGTGCCCTTCGAGATGATGACGAACGCCACGGCCGTGGCGGCGGTGATAAGCGTGGCAACGAGAATGATGGCGTCCATGACCTCTCCAGTGAACAAGTGAATCGGTACTTCGGGAGGCTGTGGCTGACCTGGCACTCGCGTCGCGAGGGTGGCAGCAGGCTCGGAAAGTAAGGAGGTCGTAATTGTAGCGTACAAGGCCCTCCCCTGCCGGGAATCGCCTTCATGCCACCGTTACGTCTCGGAAACGAAGGTGTAATGGCGCGCGATTACATTCGGCTGCATGACACCAATATCTCGACTCCTGCGCTGTATTGCACTGGTTCTGCTGCTCCAGATCGCGACCGCGGCCCCTTCTAGCGGACAAACAAGCGGCTCGATCTCCGGGATCGTCACAGACGAGCAGGGCGGCGCGCTGCCTGCCGCGGTCGTCGTCGCGGTGCACGACGCGACCGGGTCGCGCCGCGAAACGACGACGCAGAGGGATGGGCGATATGTGCTGACGGATCTGCAGAGCGGGGGTCCGTATTCGCTCGTCGTGACGCTGGCGGGATTCCGCCGCGAGGAACGGCGTGACGTGCTCGTTAGCGCGGGCGCCCAACGCAGCGTCGATTTCCGGCTGCCGCTCGCGACCTTGTCCGAGGAAGTGACGGTCACCGCCGGCTCCGAGATTGCGCGCCTGCAAAAACAGGCGGCCGATCACATCGTCGATGTCGTGTCTGCGGATTCACTCGGCAGATTTCCCGACAATAACGCTGCGGAGGCGCTGCGCCGCATTCCCGGTGTGTCGATGGAAATCGATCAGGGCGAAGGGCGCTTCGTCGTCGTGCGCGGCATCGACGCCAGCCTCAACAACGTCACCATCAACGGGCAGATTGTCGGCACCCCGGCCGAATTCGGGACCCGCGGCGTCTCGATGGACTCGGTGCCGGCCGATCTCATCTCGCGGCTCGAGGTGACCAAAGCGGTGAGGCCCGACATGGATGCAAACGCAATCGGCGCCTCCATCAACATCTCGACGCTGAGCGCGTTCGATCGTGCCGGCGGCTTCATGTTCGGATCGCTGCGCTCCGGCTACAACGAGATGGGCGGCCGCGCGCCGTACAGCGGGAGCCTGTCGTTCGGCCGTGTGCTCGACGCGCGGCAGCGCTGGGGTGTCGTCATCGGCGGCAGCTATTCCTATCGCAGATACGATTCCGAGCTGTATCGCATCGCGGACGGATGCGTGGACGAGCCAGAACGGCTTCTTCGTCCCCAAAATAACGCCTTCTTTCTGTACGACGTCGAGCGGCAGCGGCAGGGCATCAATGCATCGCTCGAATTCCGGCCGGCCGCGCAGCAGTCGATGTTCCTGCGCTTCAATCACAACCTGTTCACAGACCAGGAAGGGCGGCAGCAGACGCAGTACGACTTCACGAGAGGCACGCTGACGAACCAGACTCCCACGAGCGGCCGCTTCAGTCAGGGGCGCGCGACGCGCGAATATCGGGACTACACGCAGAAGCACCTGATCAACGCGCTGATGCTCGGCGGAAACCATCATCTGCACGGCACGGCGTTGGACTGGAAGGTTGGCGGCAGCCGCGGACAGCGGCGTACGCCCAACCGTGTCGACTGGGAATTCCGATCGGGGGCGAACGCCTTTCCGAGCACGTATGACGTGTCGAACCCGGCGTTGCCGATCATCACGCCGAGCGACAACTTCTACTCCGCCGACGCCTATCCCTTCCGCCGGGTGCGGTTTCGCAATGACCTCGAACGCGAAGACGTGTGGACTGGCGAGGCGAACCTCCGCCGCGCGTTCAGGATGAGCGACCGCGCAGCCTACTGGAAGACCGGAGTGAAAGTCGTCACACGCGACAGGTACCAGAATCGCGAAAACCTGAATTACCTCGGGTCGACCTTTACACTCGCCGACTTCGGACTGGGCGCGACGGGCCCGAACGATTTCTTCGAAGGCAACTTCCGGTTCGGCCCGACGCTGAATCTGGACGCGCTGAAAGCGTTTTTCGACAGCAACCCTGGGCGCTTCATCGCAGACACGGTGACCACTCAGCAGAACTCGCTCGAGCAGGACTTCGACGCGGGCGAAGATGTGTTTGCCGGTTACCTGATGGCAGGCATCGACTTCTCGAACTGGAACCTGCTCGCCGGCGCGCGCGTGGAGCATACGCAAGGCACGTATTCGGCCCTCGAGTTGCTGTTTGCCGGCGGGGCCTTCACCGGCCGCACGAATCCTGCGCGAGGCACCACCGGCTACACCGACGTGCTGCCCGGCGTGCATATCAACATCCTGCCGAAGCCGAATGTGACGCTTCGTTTCGCGTGGACCAACACCATCGGAAGGCCGAGCTACGCGCAACTTGCGCCAATTCGAGTGCTCGACGACATTCTGAACGAGGACGGCACGTTCACCGGTAGCCTCTCGTCCGGCAATCCCGATCTCGAGCCGTACCGCTCGATGAACGTCGACGCCTCGTTCGAGTACTACATGAAGAGCGGCCTCATCTCTGTGGCGCCGTTCTACAAGCGCATCAGAAATCCGATTTACAGCCGCAGCTTTGTGGAGAGCGGCACGGTGCTCAACGGGCGCACCTACGATCGCTTCGGGTTTACCCGGCCCGAGAATGCCGACCGCGGCCGCATTACGGGCGTCGAACTCAGCTTTCAGACATCGCTGCCGATGCTGCCGTCTCCCTTCGATGGGCTCGGCCTGAATCTCAACTACACGTTCGTCGACTCATCGGTCACGGTGTTCGGACGCCAGCAGGACGACCTGCCCTTCTTCGGGCAATCAGATCGCGTGGGTAACGCCGCGGTGCTCTACCAGAAATATGGAATCGAGGCGCAGGTATCGGCGTCGGTACCACGAGCGCCACGCTCGGCAGTCTCGGGCTCAATCTCGACAGCGACAACTACGCCGGCGGTTATCTGCCGGTCGATGCGAAAGCCAGCTACGCGATTAGTCCGAATTTCAAGCCGTTCATCGAACTACGTAACCTGAACAACGAGCCGCGGCTGCGGTTTGCCGGCTGCGGCAGATCGCCGCGTGGCCCACGAGATCTACTCGTGGACGCTCTATGCCGGCATCGACTGGAGCCGGTAAAAGCAGGGACTAGGGACTGGGGATTTGGGATTAGGGATTAGGGATTAGGGATTAGGAGGTGAAGCTATGCTGCGCGCTCGATTCGATCCGCGCAGCGACGTCAGATCCGAGGAGATGGGGATCTGAAGACCGATGAGGTTCAATCGCTACGCCGCACGCTCGATTCGCCCGCGGAGTGATGTCAGATCCAAGAAGACCGCCTCGATCTCCTTCGACGTCGACTCCAGCTTCTCTGCCTCGGCCCGGACGAAGCGGCTGTAGGGCGCGATGCTGGCGCGGATGCGCTCGGTGGCGCGCACGATCTCTTTCTTGAACTGTGCCCGCAGGGCCTCGCCAAGGCGCTGGCGCACTTCCATGATCTTCGCCCGCATCTCTTCCTTGCCTTTCTTGCGTTTGGCAGGAATGACGAAGAAGCCGATTGCGGCGAGGACCGACGCCATGACGAGACCGGTGACGTCGGCAGCCGCGGTCGACGCGGCGATCGTCACGATCGCGCCCAGACCCACCGCGCCGGCGCCGACCGCGGCAGCCGTCGCGACCGCGTTGCGGGCGCCGTCGGCCAGCTCGCTCGCTTCCTTCTGCCGGTCGTAGCCGTCAACGACGCGTTGCGCCTCGCGACCGACCGAGTCGATCATGCGGCGGCGATCGAAGTGGAAGCGCTCGGTGTCGGGGTTGTCGATCAGCTGCCCGGCGTATTGCTGTCGACGCTTCGCCAGATGCGCAGTCACTCCCTGCCAGTGCCGCAGGTCTGCGTCAATCATCCAGTCGATCAGCTCGCCGACTTTCCGTTCGATCTGCTGCGGCGCATCGCTGACGACCTGCCGCTCGAATGCTTCCTGCACGCGGCTCCGGTTCAACAGATCCATCACGCGCCCGATGCGCATGGTATCGTCGAAGAACTGATTGCCACGTCGCTCCATCTCGAGCAGCACGTTCTCGACGTCGGCCATGCGCAGCTCGAAGTCGCGCTCCATGTCGCGCTGATACAGCCCGAGCTGGCTCTCCACCTGCTCGAGCGTCGCAACGTCGTCTTTGAGCAGCGCCTGACGATCGCCGAGCGACGCGCGCTGCCGTTCAGCCACCGCCATCGCGACACCGAGCGGGTTCAGCAGCTTCAGCTGCGCGCGGCCGGTTGCATTCAGCGTGGTCGCGACGTAATTCTCGAGCGCCTCGAAGCCGCTCGCCGCCCAGACGGCGGGCTCTCCCCGCTTGGCCCGGAGGGCCAGTTTCGAGCTGACAAAAAAGATCTCGGGTTCGAATCCGAGCAGTGAGCGCGCGTTGTCGGCGACAAACGATCGAATCTCCGCCACCTGCGCCGGCCCCTCGAGAATGTCGGCCTTATTGACGACCACGACGATCTTCTTACCCCATCCGCGAATGTGCTCCATGAAGCTACGCTCGGTCTCTGTGAACGGGCGATCGGCGGAGGTAACGAAGAACACGAGATCGGAGCGCGGGATGAACTCGGCCGTCATCGTCTCGTGCTCGCGGATGATCGCGTTGGTGCCGGGCGTGTCGACGATGCGGATTTCGCGGAGAAGATCGATGGGCGCCTTGATGACGAGCAGATTGGCCCGCCGCACGGTCTGCTCAGGCTGATCGCCATGCTCCAGCACAGTAATGACGGCCGTCGTCGGCGTGACCCCTTCCTTCATCAGCGGCTGCCCGATGAGCGCGTTGATGAATGCGCTCTTGCCGGCGTTGAACTCGCCCACAACCACCAGCAGGAACAGTTCGTCGAGTTGCGCGATGGACTGGTCGAGGGCCTGCTGCTGATCGTCGGCGGCGTCGATGCGTGTGAGCGCGGTGCGCAGCCGCGTGAGCAGGGCCCGTTCTTCGCGGAGAAGGGCGTCCTGCTTGTCGGAGAGCACACGTGTCAGCACATGTCACTCGAATGCACGAATTAGACCAAGTGTCACGCGATACGCCCGCGCCATCGCTTCCCTATCGATGAGCGCGGAGGTATCGGCCGCCGTGTGAATCGTCCGCAGAATCTCCGGTGTAAATCCTGCCTGAAGGCCCGACGCCTTGCCGCCGTTCATCAGCAGCCACAGTTGATGCGCCTGCAGCTCGGTCATAGTGGCGATGGACACGGCCGGAATGCCGCCCTTCTGAAAGCTGATGTCATCGCTCGGCGGCATGGTCGGATACTCGACGCACCTGCCCGCGATCGCCGTACATGCGCTACGCAGTGCCTGAAACGGCGCGTCATTCGATCCGGTACGGTGGCCGAAGATCAGCGTGTCGCCAAACCCGTTGACGTCGAGATTCACCATCGCGCGCACCGGCCGATCCCGGTGGGCCTGCACGAACTGGGCAGAGCCGAACAGCCCCAGTTCTTCCATATCGAAAAAAACTATCCGCATCTGCGTCCTCGGCCGCGCCTTGGAAAGGGCGTCGGCGAGACGCACGAGGATCACCGCGGATGCCGCATTGTCGACGGCGCCTTTGCTCAACGTCCCGTCGGCAAGACGTGCCGCGTCGTAGTGCGCACCTACGACTATCTCGGGTGTCCGGCCCGGGATTGTCACGACGACATTGCGGCCTTGCGTGCGAGGCTCGCGCTTATGCGGCTCGATCGTGAACGGTTCTACCTCGAACGCAATACCGCGCTCCGCGAGCATGGCCGTGAGCGCGTCGAAGCGCGCCTCGTTCGTGTCGCGCTCCATCCGCGCGACGTCGGCAATCGCGTTCGCAAACAGCGGCGCCGAGGCCGCGGCCGTTGCGGGCGGCAGCGTCCGAACGGCGCACGCCGACACAACAACAAGAGCAGGCACGGCCACAAGCGAGTAAAATCTGCACGTCTTCATAAAACAGGAGAGCTTAACAAGTGTTTCAGTCATTTCTCAAACAGCATGATGCCGCAGCCTGGCAGCGCACGCTCGAGGCGCTGCTGCCCGATATTCACGACGTCGACCGCGACGCAACGCAGATCTGGTTTCACTTCTTCCCGCTCGAGCTGGCCGAGGCCATCGCGGAGTCCGGCGATCTCGCGCAGCTTGCGACTACCCTCCGGCTCGATGGCAATTTCAATCTCGCCAATCAAGTCGACTCGAGCCATTGGTTTCTTTACGGCCATCGGAGCTGGCCGCAGGTGAAAGCGGCCATCATCGAGCGCGCCGAATCGAATACGGCGGCGGCGAGCCTCGAGCTGGCGGCGCTCATTCAGGAGATCGCGAAGGGTGATTCGCTCATGCTCGGCATCGCCGCAGTCGGACTGATGACGCTGCAGCAGGTAGGGTTGGCGGCATTCCGCGCAGGGTCGGGGATAGTTCAAGCGCCCCAGGGAGTCTTGGCGAAGACGCCTGCGCAGATCATCGCCGCGCGCAAGAAGAACGACAGCCAGGGAATCGTCGGCATCTTCCGCGGCATCCGCGCGCAATACACGGTGACGTTCGACGAGCGCGGGCGCGACGCGCGATTCACCGTCATCAACCAGCAGCAGCTGACCACGGCCTCGGCCAACGATACGCGTGACTATTCGAACGAATTACGCGGAACGGTCGAGGGACCGATTCCGGCACAGTGCCGGACGGCGTCGTGCGGCACCTGCTGGGTGGGGATTCTCGGAGGCAACGAGCATCTCTCAGAGGTCGATGCGCACGAGAGGAAGCGGATGAAAGAGTTCGGCTACGTCAATACGTCGGACCCGAAGCCCGTCATCAGGCTCGCCTGCCAGGCGATCGCCTCAGGCAACGTGACGCTCGTCATTCCGACGTGGAACGGCTTCATCGGGAAGCGTAAGGGATCTCGCGAAACATCGGCAGTCCCGCAGCCGCGATGATGTCGGTCAGGCCGCGGCGCGTGTGGAACTCCATGCCGTCGCGGTTGATCACCACGGTATTCGGGTAGCCCGGCGCGAGGCGCCGGAACTCGGCGTCGATCAACCGGAACCGCCGCACCATGTTCTCGGCGGCTTCGTGCGGACGACTGCGCAGCTTGATGTGCTTCTCGATGGTGTCCACGCTCGACGTCAGCACGATGATCCGCTCCGGACTCCACCAGTCGCCAATCGACAGCACCTCGTGCAGCGCCGGATGATCGGCGACGGGATACTCGGCCATATGGGCCTCGAGCGTGAGGCGCGCGCCTTCGAAAAAGATGACGCGATCGGGACGGTCGTGCTCGGCGGCGTCGCGGTAGTTGGCGTCGTAGATGCGCGCGAAGTACTCGGTCACACCGACGGCATTTCTGCCCGCGGCGATGTCTTCGAGCATGCGCGTGGCCCACACGCCCTCTTCGCCTTCGCCGTAGGTGCCGTTGTGATAGAGGTCGCCGAGCTGCCGAATCAGGGTGCTCTTGCCGATGCCGGGACCGCCAACGATGGCGACGCGCATCAGCTGACCTCACCGACGACGACCGTACCAAGCTCGCGAGAATTCATAAACGCGGGCATCTTACAACAGCAAAGTCGCGTATCATGTGTAGCGACATGAATCAACCGATGACCCGACGGTCGGCTCACGACGTCGGTGATGCGTGGACGACGGTCGACGCCACCGAAATGTATGAAATTGCCCGCTGGGGGCAAGGGTACTTTTCGATCGGCGAGAACGGACATGTCAAGATTCACCCGACCAAAGAGGCCGACCGCTCGATCGACCTGAAGCAGCTGGTCGATCACCTGCAGCTCCGGGGCATCAGTCTCCCGACGCTCGTCCGGTTTCGAGACATCCTTCGGCACCGCCTGCAGGACATCCACGAGGCATTTCAGGCGGCCATCACGCAGCACGAATACACCGGCAACTACGTGTGCGTGTATCCGATCAAGGTCAACCAGCAGCGCCAGGTCGTCGAAGAGGTCTTCAATTTCGGCAAACCGTTCAAGTTCGGCCTGGAAGCGGGCTCGAAGCCCGAGCTGATTGCCGTGGCGGCGATCGCCGATAACGACACCCCCATCATCTGTAATGGATTCAAGGACGCTGAGTTCATCGAGCTGGCGATGCTGGCCCAGAAGCTCGGGCGCAACATCATCCCGGTGGTCGAGAAGTACACCGAGCTCGACCTGATTCTCGAACACGCCGAGCGCGTGGGCGTGCGGCCGAAAATCGGCATGCGCGTCAAGCTGGCGGCGCGGGGCGGCGGCCGATGGCAGTCATCGGGCGGGTACCGATCGAAGTTCGGGCTCACGGTCGCCGAAATTCTGCAGGGCCTCAACGAACTGAAGACGCGCGGGATGGAAGACTGCCTGCAGCTGCTCCATTTCCACCTCGGCAGCCAGATTCCCAACATCCGCATCGTCAAGGGCGCGCTCAACGAGGCGGCTCGCGTCTACGTGGAGCTGGTGCAGGCCGGCGCGGGCCTGAAATTCATGGATGTCGGCGGCGGCCTCGGCGTCGATTACGACGGCTCGCAGACCAACTTCGAATCGAGCGTCAACTACACGCTGCAGGAATATGCCAACGACGTCGTCTATCACCTGCAGACGGTGTGCGACGAGGCGAAGGTGGCGCACCCGACGATCATTTCAGAGAGCGGGCGCGCCATCGTGGCGCATCACAGCCTGCTCGTGTTCAACGTGCTGGGCGCGTCGGGCTTCGGGCACGACGAAGTGCCGACGGCCGCCACGCCCGAAATGGAGCGGCCGCTTGTCGATCTCATCGAGACGCATTCGAGCCTGAACGTGCGGAACGCGCTCGAGAGCTATCACGACGCGCAGCAGGCGCTCGATATGGCGATCAACATGTTCGCGACCGGCTACCTGCCGCTCATCCAGCGATCGCAGGCCGAAAGCCTGTACTGGGCGATCTGCATGAAGCTGCAGAAGCTCGTGAAGACGATGGAAGAGGTGCCAGAGGATCTGGCGCACCTCGACGAGTCGCTGTCAGACACGTATTTCTGCAACTTCTCGCTCTTTCAGTCGGTGCCCGACAGCTGGGCCATCAAGCAGTTGTTCCCGATTATGCCGATTCACCGGCTGAACGAGCAGCCGACGCGTCATGCGGTGCTCGGCGACATCACGTGCGACTCGGATGGCAAAGTCGATCAGTTCATCGATCGGCGCGATGTGCGGCGCACGCTGCCGCTGCACGCGTTCAACGGCTCGCCGTACTACCTCGGTGTCTTTCTCGTCGGCGCCTATCAGGAGATTCTCGGCGACCTGCACAACCTCTACGGCGACACGCACGCCGTGCACGTCAGCCTCGATGCCGACAATCGCGTGGTGCTCGACGCAGTCATCAAAGGCGACACGGTTCGCGAGGTGCTGTCGTACGTGCAGTTCGACGGCGATGCGCTCATCAGCAAGCTGAGGGTCGACGTCGAAACGGCCGTGCGCGACGGCCGCATGGACTACGAAGAGTCCGGCCGCCTGGTGCAGTTCTTCGAAGACGGCCTGCACGGATATACCTACCTGGAAGAGCGCAAGAAATAAAAGAGTCTGGGAGAAGAGTCGGGGAGAGTCGACGAGAAGTCGGAAGAGTCGAGGAGTCGACGAGAGAGTCGGAAGAGTCGAGGAGTCGGTGGAGGCAAACAAAAGCCGGGACCCGCAATGCGAATCCCGGCTCAGTGCTGGTCCTTGCCGATTGATCCTTACGGACAGCTCGGGGAAACCATCTTGAACGATTCGACGGCGAACTGCTGGCGAGCCCTTGCTCCCGGCGTCGACGCGGAGGCGTCGGCGCCCGATTTTGCAGACGACACAACTCCGACGACCTCGACCTTGTGATCGGCGTGGGGCTTCAGGTCGATCGTCGCTGCCGGCGCGAGATTGAACGACACCTTCGATGCGCCCGACGTTCCAACCGCGCTGGGAGCCGATGCGGCATCAGCCTTCTGCGCAACTTCAGCACTCTCGAGAATCCATGTGCCCGGCGTCGATCCCGCCTTGAGGCAACCGGTGTAGGTGACCTTGTTCGCAGCCATCGTCGATGTCTCGGCCGGCCGCGCCGGCTGTTGCGCCGAGGGGGGCGGTGTGGTGGGCCGTGGCGTCGTGGGCTGCTGCGCCGCGGGCTGCTCTGCTTTCGGACTATCAGCCGGCCGATCTGGGGCAGGTGTCTGCGCTGTGGCCACTGTGGCCGCGAGGCAAAGCATCGCTGGAACCATCCATATCGAACGAATCATCAGAACCTCCTTGAAGTTAGTGCTATTCGAATGCTGCTAACGATGCAGAAAAGGGGCCACGATTCGCAGGCCCGAATAGGGGGCTTTCAGGCAGAAACGTGAGGTTGCGGGAACCGGGGCGAGAAAGTTTTACCGACGTGTTTAGTTGGTGACCACCGGTTCGCCACGAAGGCTCGCAGACAGGTCGGGGACCTTGCGAAACATCTCGGCGCGCAACGGCAGGATGAACGAAAACCGAAAATCCCCGTCCATCCGTCCAACCGGAATGCCCACGAGTTGTCCGTTCGCCGAAAGTACACCACCACCTGACACCCCGGGATGGCCATCGGTGAGACACGAGACCAGACCGTTGTCCATGCGCTGCCCGACATAGCCGCTGCTGACGATGATGCCTTTTGAATAGTCGTTACCCAGCCGAAAGATGGGCTCGGCAAATTCGTATGGATATGTGACATCGACCTGTAGCGGAGGCAGGTCGATCGTGTCTCGCACCTTGAGAATCGCCCAGTCGCCGCTATGCACCTCTACGTCGGCGCTACCGCTGTCGACGATGGTGGCGGGGAATTCCTTACCGCCGTGCAGAATCCGCACAGACTTCATCCGCCGTTTACCTTGCACACCGTCCAACGCAAGAACGCCGTGCTTGACGGTGATGAAATACCCGCCGCCAAGATATCCCGCCGTCCCATATCGGAGCTTGCCGGATTGATCGTACGCATGGACCTCTACGAAACTCGCGCGTCGCTCGCGCAACAGACGAATCGGCAGCAGCCCCATCTCGCGTTGCAGCTGGCCTTTGATGTCGTCGATAAGGCGATCGCGCGTCTCTGCGTCGGAAGCGCGGGGATTCGCCGCCGCGTCGCCAGACGTGCCGAGCGGCCGAACGTCGCTCTTTTCCTGCACGTCGAGCGCATTGCGCATCAACTCGCGGCGCAACTCAGCAATGTCGGCGTGGTTCGCCGCAATCCGCTGCTCGATGCTGTCGCGCGACACCCATGCGCCCAACGAGAAACCCAGACACAGCGCCGCCAGAATGACGATAAGGAGACGGACAACGCCCGCACGCCGGAACAATGGCATAGGAGTACCGGAACTTTAAGTTGTCAGGAGAAACTAAACGCTCGAGGGCAGCGTTTAGCAGTCGATCAAATGTACGGTACAAAGCCGGAATTCGCAAGGCGAATTCCGGCGGCTGCGGCTGTAAAGCCCAAAGAAGTAGTGTCCGGCTTTAGCCGGACCGTGATGCGGTAGCGCAGGGCTTCAGCCCTGCCTCTCGCGTCATCGTCCGGAACCACCGGTTCCGCAAACAAAATCGGCGTCGCGGCAAAACACGTCGCCGGCATTTGTTGCTCACTGCCATGGCGCTCGGACCAAGTCTGGTCCTCGCGGAGGTGGCGCTTCCGGCCGCTGACGCACCTCGGTAGGGCGACTCTAATCGCGTATCCCGGTAGTGTCCGCCTTGAGGCGGACCATCGACAACAAAAACACCGGGACCCGCAACGCGGATCCCGGCTCAGTGCTAATCCCTAATCCCCAGTCCCTACTCCCTAGTCAGGGATGAGATCATTTGATTTCGTCGTAGACGACCTGCACGTTCGCGCGCAACCGTGCTTCGGCCGCTGCGGCGTAACCCTGGAATTTCGCAGGTACGGTCCAACTCTTGACGACGTCCTCAATGCTCTGCCCTGCTTTCTTCGCCGCGCGCACGCTGTCGGCGAACTCGCGATTGAACGTCGCATACTCCAGCAGCTCTGGCATCGTCATGTTCGTGCTGTGACCCGTGATTACTGTATCGGCGACTTTACTGAACGTGCTGTGCGCCTTGCCGATCGTGTCGCCAATCTCGAGGCCGCTGCCGCCGTTGTTCGTATCAAGAAGCGGAAGGTTCTTGCCCGACACGATGTCGCCGGCGGTCACGACGCGGAGCGTCGGGAACAGCACCCATGCGTCACCGTTCGTGTGCCCCCGGCCCAGGTAGTAGAGCTCGATTTGATCGGGACCCGTGAACAGCGTCATGCGATCGTTGAATGTCCGCTTCGGCAGACCCTTGCCCTGGTTCTGCTCGAAGATGGTGGGCACAGGCGGCGCGCCAGGCGCGGGAGGCTTCCCCATTCCGGGAGGCGACTTCATCATCTTCATGTTCGTGGCGGTGTTGTCCTGCACCACGACGTCGACCGTCGCTGGGAACTCGACGTTGCCGCTCACGTGATCGCCGTGCGAGTGCGTATTGACGATGGTGGTGATCGGCTTCGGGCTCAGCTCCTGAATCTTCGCCAGAATCGGCGCGCCCCAGCCGGGGTTCTTCGTGTCGACGACCGTGATGCCGTTCGACTGGACGAAGACGGTTGTATTGCCGCCTCCTCCTTTCAGAATGTAGAGGTTGTCCTTGAGTTTTTCGACCTCAACCACCATGGGCTTCTGTCCGCCCTGTTGCGCGACGACATACGAGACGGCGCCGGCGGCGATCAAGGCCGTGAGCACGACGATGCGTTTCATGAGACCCCTCCAGAGAAAAAGACCCGCTGCACGAACCAGAATGCGCCGGCGAGCATCACGATGATGGAGCCGGCAAACACGAGCCGCCGTCCGGCGGCCTCGCTCCGCGATCGAATCCAGATAAACAGCGACGCGACGAGCACGACGAAGACGAGCTGACCGATTTCGACGCCGACGTTGAACGCAAAAAGCGTCCAGCCGAGCGCGCGGCTGGGCAAATCCATCTCGCGAAGCACGTTTGCAAAGCCGAAACCGTGGATCAGGCCGAAGGCAAACGCAATCCACGCGCGCGTATCGCGTCCACCTGCCGTGACGAGCAGATTGTCCGCGCCGACGTACACGATGCTGAGCGCGATGGCCGGCTCGATGGCGTTCGCGGGCGGTATCACCATCCCGAGCGCCGCCAGCGACAGCGTAATGCTGTGGGCTATGGTAAACGCAGTGACGACCAGCAGCAACTGTTTCAGCGTGCCGCCGAGCAGCAGCAGGCCCACGAGGAAGAGGAGATGGTCCGGACCTATAAGGATGTGGTGCATCCCGGCAGGGACGAACCTCTGCAGCACCGCGCGCAGCCCCTGCCGCGTGCCCGCGAAGTACTCGAAGGCCCTGCGGTCCTTGTCGAGAATCGCCTGCGCGGCGATCGCACCGTTCTCGTACACGTTCAGGAACGTCTTGTGTTGCGGGTCGTACGGAAACATCAGCGTCGCGACGTCTATCCGCCCCGCGGGCCGCACGAACGCATAGGTCGCGCGAACACGTATCGATTGCCGTTCGGGCACCGCCTCGGGCGCCGACCATGTGGAGCTGCGAAGCGCGTCGCCGTCTGCGGCGAGGCGCACGCGCGCCTGAACCAGCTTGATCGATCGCACTACCGTGCGCGTTCAGGGTGTCGCGCTCGAGCAGTCTCTCGGGCGGCTGAATTTTCAGATCGTTCGCGAGGTCGAATGTGTGCGCGACGATCGTCAGCTCGACGCTGGCCGGCTGGATGCGCACATCGATGTAGCTGAAAGGAACGGGATGGGCATCGGCAGATGCGCACATGATCGTCGGGACTGCACCCAGCGCCGCAATGATGACCAGCCGCATCTTCATGCCCAATGACGTGAGTTGAACATGGTAACGTACGCTCCACTACGCCCATGGCGCTGTTCGAGAGCCTTCTCGCGCTCCTGCTCGTCTCGATCCTTCTCCTGAAACTCTCCGGCCACATCGGTGCGCCGTATCCGACGATGCTGGCGTTCTCGGGTGCGTGCGTGGCAGCGCTGCCCTGGGCGCCGGAAATCGACATGCAACCGCGGCTCGCGCTTGCGTTGTTCATCGCGCCGGCGCTGCTCGACGCCGCCTACGATCTGCCGCCGCGCGAGCTGCGGCGCGACTGGCTGCCGCTGACCTGGCTCGCGCTCATCGCGGTCGTGCTGACGACGGCTGCCGTCGCGTGGATCGGCTGGGCGTGGCAAGGCATGCCGCTGGCGGCAGCCATCGCGCTCGGCGCGATCGTCGCGCCGCCCGATGCAGCAGCGGCCGCCGCCGTGCTGACGAAGTTCCCGCTGCCCCGCCGGACGATGGCGATCCTTCAGGGTGAGAGCCTTCTCAACGATGCAACTGCCCTCCTCATCTTCACAGCCGCGGTCGCGATGGCCACGTGGCAGGAGACGTCGGTCGTCGACATGATTCCCGGCCTGCTCGTCGCCGCGCCGGGTGGCATCGTGCTCGGCCTCGCATTCGCGAAGCTGTACTTCCTGTTGAAGCGATGGCTCGGCCAGACGCTCACCGCGCGCGTCTCCGAGTTTGTCGTCACGTTCGGCACGTGGGTCGTCGCCGAGCACGTGCACGTGTCACCTATCCTCGCGGTGGTCGCCTTCGCGATGACGGCCGCGCACTACGGACCCGAGCGGCAGACGGCGCGCGACCGCGTGCATTCGTACGCGATCTGGGAAGTCGTCGTCTTCGTCCTCAACGTGCTCGCCTTCCTGCTGATGGGCCTGCAGGCGCGGGCGATTCTCGCCCGGCTCGAGCGTTCGAACCTTTGGGAAGCGATCTGGTTTGGTGCCGCTGTCCTGGCCGTGGTCATCGTCGTCCGGATCGCGTGGGTGATGATTGGCACGCTCATCCCCCGCCTGTTTCAGCGGCGCGAATCATCGCAATCGACGACGACGCGCGAGGCCGTGCTGATTTCGTGGTGCGGCATGCGCGGGCTGGTCACGCTGGCGACGGCATTCGCGCTGCCGTCCGGATTTCCACATCGCGACGTCATCGTCCTGAGCGCCTTCATCGTCGTGCTTGGCTCGCTGATGATCCAGGGGCTCACGGTTGGCGTCCTCATCCGAGTGCTGCGCCTCGAACCGGATACCTCGCTCGAAGCCGAGATATCGAAGGCGCGCGGCGCCATGGTCGACGCCGCGCTCGCACACCTGCGCGATCGGACCGGCAATGCCGCCGTTGCGGTCCGCGCCGAATATGAAGCCATGAAGGCGGTCGCGAAGGACCGCGCCAACCCGCAGGCCGACACCGAGCACGATCGGCTGCGCATCGACGCCATCTGCGCGCAACGCGAGCTGCTTGCGACGCTGCGGCGGCAGGGCAAGATCTCGGACGATGCGTTCCATCGGTTGGAGGAAGAGCTCGACTGGGCCGAGCTGCATGCGTCGCCGCGCGAAGAGATGGAGATGCTGGATGCGTAAAACGACAACCGCTGTGTTCTGCGTGCTCCTGACGGCCTCCATCCTCGCGCAGACCGTTGCCGCACCAGGCGTCCATCCGATTTCGGGCCGGCGCTTTGCGAACGTCATGGGCTGGCAGGGCGCGGAATGGCTCGAGCGATCGGAGCGCGATGCCGAAGAGGAGCCCGACAAAGCACTCGACGCGCTGGGGACACTCACTGGGATGACGGTCGCCGATGTCGGCGCAGGATCGGGCTACTTTACTGTTCGCCTTGCGGCGCGCGTCGGCGCGAAAGGGCGCGTCTATGCGAACGATCTCCAGCCGGAGATGCTGAAGATGCTCGCCGCGCGTCTCGCGCGCGAAAACGTTCGGAACGTCACGCTCGTGCAGGGCGCAATCGACGACCCGAAGCTGGCAGCATCGTCTCTCGATCTCGTGCTGATGGTCGACGTGTACCACGAGTTCTCCGAGCCGCAGAGAATGCTGCGCGCGCTGCGCACGGCGTTAAAACCCGGTGGGAGGCTCGTGCTCCTCGAGTACAGAAAAGAAGATCCGGACGTCCCGATCCGGTTCGAACACAAAATGTCGGTCGCTGAAGCGAAAATGGAGCTCGAAGCCGAGGGTTTTACCCTCGCAAAAGTCGATGGCCGCTTGCCGCGGCAGCACATTCTGATATTCGCGAAATAGCCCACGTGCGTGCTGAAACGGAGCAGTCCCCGTAGGCGCCCTCCCTCAAAATGGCACTAAAAACGGTCATTTACGTGAGGCACGCGAATTGCGATTCAAACCGCCGCCCATGACCGGCTTCAGCGTCCAACGGCTTTTCGAGCGCCTGATGGTGGCAGCAAGCGCATTCGCGCTGCTTGGCGCCGCCGCGGTCCTCGACGACCGCGTCCGCGATCGCGCAAGCGGTGTATTTGCGGGTACGGCTATGAACGAGTTCACGAGCGCGCGCGAGCACGTGGTGCGCGCCATGGGCCAGGCCGCCGATACCGTCGGCTATCAGACCAGTGAGCACGGCACGCTCGTGTTCTTCGTCGTCGCCGCCTCCATTTTGTTCCTCGTCATGCTGCGGACGTAGGATTCCCTACTGACTCGGAAGCCGCACGTCATAGCCCTTCAATTGCTCGATCACGTACGCGTGAACCTCTTCGATGCTCTTGAACGGACTGTTCGAGTGCCGCTCGATGTCGAACGCCATGTCGCCTGGTCCCCATGAGATCCAGTCGACGCCGGGCCTGACGATGTTTCTCGCGTTCAGCGCTGCTCGAAGCGTCTCGATCTGAAATCCCAGCAGGGCGTTGGCGTTCCACCACTGAGAATATTTGAGGCGATCGGTCGGCGGCTTCTCTCCAAAACGGAACTCTCCGCCCCAGCTCCGATTACCGAGGGGCGGATAATAAAAATTGTCGATGGCCTCGTTCGCCGTCTCGACATCCTCAACCAACGGCACCATGACGGCGAGCACGCCGAGGTCGGCATAGCGACCGGTCAAGTAGGCAAGCCTGGGATGCTGGATTCGGAGTTGCACTCCGGCGCCGAGCTCCTCCGCCAGCTTGCAGAACTTCACGAGATCCCGCTCGTCGGGCAGCGGCCGATGCTGGCTATCGAGACTGAAAAGGTCGACCCCGCCTTGCTTCTTGATGATCTCCTGAAGCTGGCTTCGCGTCGCATCGACCGGAGCCGCTGCCATGCGAATGTTCTGGCCGGAATGCATCTTGTGCTTCAGGGAACCTGGCTGCAGCTTGAACTGACTCCAGCTGGGGGTTTGCGCAAACGCAGAACGGGCAACCGCGGCGACACCGAGGACAGTCATGCCGAAGGCTCGACGGTTCATGATCTCCTCCTCTCGCTGAGAATAAGTGGCGGAGATTATTACACGCTGGGATGGATCGTGCGACTCTCACTTCGGTGCGGGGCGCCGGGCAATCGCGACGAGCTCTGTTCCTCCGATCACCGTCTCGCCAAGCGTCATCCCGACCACGTCCCACGCACCTTCGCCCGCATCCCTCAGCTCTCGTTCCAGCGTCGAGGTTTTCGTCGTGGCGAGCAGGCGATACTGATATCGCTCGGTGGCCGCCGCTGGATTCCGCTCGAGGATGACGACAACTTCCTTGCCGCCAAATAAGCTTTCGAATACGGTCTGCCCGACGTACTGATAACCCACATCGGCCGCCTGCTGCATCTCCTTCTGCATCGTCGACGTTCTGCTCGTGGCGAGGAGGCGATACTCGTATTTCGCACCACGTTCCTCACTCGACCGCTGCATGACGACGACAACTTCCTTGCCGCCCACGGCGGTTTCGCCGCCCATCACGGCGGCGTAGCGGAAACCGGCATCACCAGCCGCCTGCATTTCCTTCTGCATCGTCGAGGTTCGGCTGGTTGCTAACACACGAAACGCGTTGGATTCTTGCGCGACGGCGATATGTGGCAGCAACAATAGGCCAGCGATGACACAAGCAGTTGTTTTCATGATTCGCTTATCGACGCCTTGCCCCTTACCCCTTACCCCTTACCCCTTACCCCTTATCCCTTCCCCTACCAGTACGCTATCAAGCGGCCGGCGGTGACGGCCGCGATCCAGGCTGCCAGAGAGATTCCTCCGAACAGGGCAAGGCGACGCTGCTCGTTCGGCTGCGGCTCGCGCACGCGGCGCGCTTTCCACGCAGCCGAGGCATTCAACAGGGCGACGTTCGTCAGCCCAACGCCAATTGCGCCGAACTTGATGAGCAAGAACGGATTGCCGATGTACTCCGTGGAATTCGCTGCGAGGAGCCCCACGCCCATCGTCGCAGCCAGGAAAAAGCCTCCCGTCGCAACAGGGACAGCGACATCGCTGATGGACGCGAGGGGGATCCTGCGCCACACGCCCAGAAGGCGCAGGTCAATGATGGTTGCCGCGCCGAACAGCGCAGCAATCCCGAAGATGTGCAGAAGGTTGACGATCGGATAGGTCCAGAGGCTGGAGGTCCGCATCAGTTCGCCAAGGGCGGACTGCTCCAGCCAGCCGAGTGCGGCGTGCACTACTTTCTATCGGGATACACGTTGAACGTCTTTCCGTTGTAGATGACGCGCTCGGTCTTCACTTCGAAACGCTTCGGGTCGAGATGACGATGACCGCGCACCGTTACTTTTGCGCCCAAGGGAATGGATTTGCTGGTCAGACCCGCCCCCTGCACGCGCGGCGGCGGCGAGAGGACGATGTCCCAGATTTGATCGTCGACTTTGATCTTCATCGTGCCGTGGGGGCCAGCGAGTGCCACTTGCGTTTCAAGCGTGCCGGAAATCTCAAACTCCTCTTCGGCATAGCCCGCCCAGCCGTGATGGGCTATCGTGGGGACCGCAAATATCATGGCGAGCGTCACGAGGACAGCCAGTCTCTTCATCGCGCACCTCCCTCGGGGTTCCAAGTCCGATATACATTATTACTGTACCATTTTCGCGTCCGCATAAAGGACAGTCATGTCGCAACCATCACGACGCGATTTCATCGGCGCGACAGCCGCAACGGCCGCCGCCGTCGCCAGCGGCCACCTGGGTCTGCATGCGGCGGCACAAACACTTGCGCCCCCATCGGCCGATCCGCTCGTGCTCGAACTGGCGAACGAGGCGCTCAACGTCGCGCGCGGAAGCGGCGCGTCGTATGCGGATGTGCGCGTCGGACGCTATCGCCGCCAGATTATTCAGACCCGCGAGCGCCAGGTCGGCGCGGTCGCCGACGAGGAGTCGTACGGTCTCGGCATCCGCACGCTCGTCGACGGATGCTGGGGATTTGCCGCGACCAGCACGATGACGCGGACGGGAGTGCAGAACGCCGCGCGCGAAGCCGTGACGCTGTCGCGCGCCGCGCGTACCGTGCAACGGCGGCCGGTCGAGCTGGCGCCGGCCACGCCCATTACCGGCACATGGATAACACCGGTGCAGCGCGATCCGATCGACGTGCCGCTCGAGGACAAGATTGCTCTCTTGCTCGGCGCGAACGAGGCAGCGCTCAAAGTGAAGAACGTTCGCTTCGTCAGCTCGGGCTTGCAGCTGCTGCGCGAGATGAAGACACTCGTGACCTCGGAGGGCACGAACGTCACGCAAACGTTCATCCGCGTCGGCCCGTCCTTCAGCGCCACGGCGATCGCGACCGGCGATTTTCAAACGTACGAAGAAGAGCTCGCACCCCGTGGACAGGGGTGGGAATACATCGAATCGCTCAACCTGCGCGGCAATGCCGAGCGCTGGGCGTCAATCGCCGCCGAAAAGCTTTCCGCGAAGAGTGTCGAGGCCGGCCCATACGATTTAATTCTCGATCCGACGAACCTGTGGCTGACGATTCACGAGTCGATCGGCCATCCAACCGAGCTCGATCGCGCGGTCGGCCAGGAAGCGAACTACGCCGGCACCAGCTTTGTGGCGCCGCCCGAGAAAACAATCGGCACGCTGAAATACGGCCCGCAGTTCATGAACGTGCAGGCCGATCGCACGCAGGTGGGCTCGCTCTCGCGCGTCGCATGGGATGACGAGGGAGTGCCCGCGGACGAGTGGCTGCTTATCGACAAGGGCATCTTCAAGGACTACCAGACGACGCGCGAACAGGCTAAGTGGATTCAGCATCTCACCGGCGTGCAGCGATCGCACGGCTGCTCGTTCGCCGAGTCGTGGAATGCCGTGCAGTTTCAGCGGATGCCGAACATCTCTCTCTTGCCCGGCGAGCGCGACCTCTCGCTCGACGACATCGTCGCGGCAACCGACCGCGGCATCGTCATCAAGAACCGCGGGTCGTGGTCAATCGACAATCAGCGGTACAACTTCCAGTTTTCCGGGCAGTCGTACCATGAAGTGCGCAACGGCAAGATCGTCGGCATGCTGCGCGACGTCGCGTACCAGAGCAACACGCCGGTCTTCTGGAACTCGATGGACATGATCGGGGGCAAGTCGTCGGTACTGGCTGGGCGGATCGTTCAACGACGGTAAAGGTGAACCGGCGCAGTCGAGCTCCGTGAGCCATGGCTGCCCGCCGTGCCGCTTCCGCAACGTGACGATCCTCAACACGGGACAGAAATCATGACGCGCGAAGAAGCGAAGGCGCTCGCCGATCGCGTGCTCGCACTCAGCAAGAGCGCCGATCAAACGCGGGTGAATATCAGCAGCACCTGGAGCGGCAATACGCGCTTCGCCGACGCGAGCATCACGACGTCCGGCGGCATCACCGACGTCATCGTCGAGGTCACCGTCACGATCGGGCGCCGTCGCGCTTCTGCCTCAACCAACGTGCTCGAAGACACGAGTCTGAAACGCACGGTCGATCTTGCCGCTCAGCTGGCACGGCTGTCGCCGGACGATGCCGAGCTGATGCCGGAGCTCGGGCCGCAGACCCACGCGGCCGTGAACGCATACCTCGAAGACACTGCGAACCTGACACCCGCCGCCCGCGCCGGCGTCGTGCGCCGCGTCATTGACGGCACGGGCGGCGGCCAGATTTTCTCGGCAGGATTTCTCAACGTGCACGCCGATGTCGTCGCGGTTGCGACCAGCAACGGGCTGTTTGCATTTCATCGGACGACCGACGCCAACCTGTCGATGACGGCACGGACGCCCGACGGCACCGGCAGCGGCTGGGCGAGAGCCGGCTCGCGCGACTGGGGGAAGATCGATCCCGCGGCGATCGGCCGCGCAGCCGCGCGCAAGGCCGAATCGAGCCGCAACCCGCAGCCGATCGACGCGCAGCCGATGACGGCTGTGCTCGAACCGCAGGCGGTGAACGATCTCGTTCCGCTGCTCTCGGGCTCGCTGAACGCCCGCGCGGCCGACGAAGGGCGCAGCGCATTTTCGAAGGCGGGAGGCGGCACACGCATCGGCGAGAAAGTGATGGACGAGCGCGTGACGCTCTATTCCGATCCCACCGATCCCGATCTGCTGGCGATGCCATTCGACGTCGAGGGTTTTCCGCTGAAGCGCATCGTCTGGATTGAGAAAGGGGTGCTCAGGAATCTCTCGTACACCCGTTTCTGGGCGCAGCGCCAGAAGATGCCGCCGACGGGCACGGCCATTTACGACGGCACCTCGAACGTGCTTGGCGGCGGATTGAAGATGACCGGCGGCACGAAGAGTACGGACGAACTCGTCGCCGCATGCGAGCGCGGCGTGCTCGTGACGCACTTTTTTTATATTCGGTCGCTCGAGCCGCGGACCGTGCTCTATACCGGTCTCACCCGCGACGGCGCGTTTCTCATCGAAAAGGGAAAGGTCACACGACCGCTCAAGAATCTGCGATGGAACGAAAGCCCATTGCTGATGCTGAACCGGCTCGAAGACATCGGACGTCCGGAAGCGGTCGCCGCCGGCCGACACATGCCTGCCGTGCGCATCCGCGACTTCAACTTCACGTCGCTGTCCGACGCGGTGTAGGCAAAGGCGCCCAATATGTTTCGACGCAGAGACGCAAGAGACGCAGAGACGCAGAGCGGACGCAAACGAGTAAGTACGCTGATCTCAACACGGAGTCACGGGCGCCGCGTCGAGCTCGCGCCGAAGGCGCGAGGCGAGAACACGCGGAGGCGAAATACAAGACGGCCGCATCTCGGAGCGGTCCTGTATTTCGCATCTGCGCGTTCTCGCGGTCCGGCCGCTTCGCGGCCGGGCTCGACGCGTCGCCACGGAGCCTACGAAACACGCCACGGGTAACGCTTTCCTCTAGGCGTCTCTGTGTCTCCGTGCCTCCGTGTCGAGACAGCGGATCTCTTATGGTCCGGCTGAAGCTGACGGGCGTCGGTATTTCGTAAAGCATGTCCGCCATCGGGATAGATACCCGACTACCACTGAAGGACGACGTCCCTGCATTCCTGATTGCCGCAGGCGTGGGTGTGTTTGGAACGTTCCGGGACTTATCGCGTCGTGGTTCCTGTCACCCTCCGCCGAGGAGACAGATGACGACTTTACCGAGATAAAGGCCAGGCTGACGATTATTCAACGGCAGCTTGAGGAGATGAACACGAAACTGGGCCGGGTCTAAAAGCAAGACCCCGCCTACTAATCCCTAATCCCCAATCCCCAATCCCTATTTTTTAGGCGCATTGAAACCACGCTCCACCGTGTCGTTCGGATCGGTCGAGACCGGGTGATCGCGCCAGAGCCAGCGCATCATCTCGGGCAGAATCGGTCCGCCCATCCGCTGGCCGTGCGTGTTCATCCCCCACGTGTAGTTCAGGTCGTAGCCTTTCTCGGTGAGCGCGTCCTTCAGCCTGACGTTCTGAAAGAACCAGTCACGGCGCGGATCGTACGTGCCGCCACGTCCCTGGCCGCGGTTGTCGTTGCGCCCGTCCTGCAGGAACACGCGAAGCGGCTTCTTCTCGCTCTTCCGGACGATGTCCGCGTACGTGTCGCCGCCGCGATCGCCGAGGTTGACGAAGCTGCCGACGATGCTGAGCACTTTGCGGAAATCGTTCGGCCGCTGCCAAGCCACCGTGAATGCCGCAATCGCGCCTGAGCTTGCGCCGCCGATGCCGTGGTGCTCGGGATCTTTCGAGATGTTGTATTCCTTGTAGAGCACGGGCATCAGCTCATCGACGATGACGCGCGCGTAGCGATCGTCGAGCGAGTTGTATTCGGTCGGCCGGTTCGTGTCGCGATCGCCCCAGTTGCTCGGTGTCGGCTCCGGCTGCTCCGGCGTCCGGCCCGGGTTGATGAACACGGCGAGCATCACCGGAATCTCGCGGCGGTAGATCAAATTGTCGAGAACGTTCGGCGCGCGCAACCCGCCGTCCATGGCCTTGAAGGCTTGTCCATCCTGAAAGATCATCAGGCTCGCGGGCACGGCCGGATCGTATTGCGCGGGCACGTAGACCCAGTAGGTGTGCTGCGTTCCGGGATACGCCTGGCTCGGCAGAGTAAACGGGCCGCGCATCTCCCCTTTCGGCACCCCTCGTGCGACTGCGAATCGGGGCCCAGCATGTAATACGCGTTCATGTCGGGGCCCTTCGGTTGCTGGGCGGCCGGGGGCGGTGCCGCCGGTTGCTGCGCCCGCGGCACTGTCACCGTCATCGCCGCTGCGATCATCACAAGACCCGCAACCACATACGACTCTCTTCATGTCCGTCTCCTGATCCCCAATCCCTGATCCCTAATCTCTAAGCCTCGGCTTTTATTTCGGCGCGTCGTACAAATGATTCAGCGACGGCATCGTGCTGTTCGTCAGCCGGCAGTTCAGCCCTTCCTTGCCCCAGAACTGCGGTGAGTGAAACGTGCCAGGCACGGCGTAGATGATGTCGCCCTGGCGCGCAATGATGGACGTCTTCTCGTCGCCTTCGAAGACCCACCGCAGCTCGCCGAGCATGACGAGCCAGGCTTCTGCCGTGTCGGTGTGCAGATGCCCGCGATCGCCTTTTTCTGTCGGAAACGTCGCCGGGCGATAACCGCAGATGAAGTTGCCGCGCGCACGGTTGGCGCGAATCGCTTCCTGCGTGAAGTTCTTCTTCGTCGCGTTGCGCTTCTCGAGCTCGTAGACGTTCACGTGATACGGCCACGGCTTGCCGCCGTTACCTTCGTTGTAGACATCGAGCGGGTTGAGGCCTGTGCTCAGCGTAACCGGCACATACTCGACGCCTTTCGGGGTCGTCCCAGGCTTCTTCTCGAAGACCGGCGTCGATGCTGGACCCAGCGTCACTTCGTAGCGGATCGCAGGCGCGCTGCCAACGACTTCCACCGAATGCAGCAGACGCTCGGGAACAAAGACATACGACCCCTTGGTGGCGTTGATGATCTCGAACGTGCGATCGGGCTTCTCCACTTCGAACCGAATCTCACCTTCGAGCACCGCGAACCATGCAGCCGAATCCGGGTACAACCGCCGTTCGTGCTTCGTGCCGACCGGCTCCTGGACGAGAAACGACACCGAGTTGTGGTCGTCGATGACCGGCTCCCGCCACGTCGCATGCCCTTTGTGCTTTGCCTTGACGTCGGCCAGGCGCGTGACCGGCTTCATCGGCGCCTTGTATTCGCGGACGAGCGGCTTCGGATAAAAGAGGACGCGCGGCGCCTCCTGTGCGGAGACGGCTGTTGAAATCAGCAGCAGGAATAACAACGCGATTGCGCATGCGAACCTCCCGGCCACGCGCCCTACGCGACCCACGATCCCACGCGACCCTATTTCCCCGCGAGCATGACGACGCCAACAAATGACGGATTCGCCCCAACTGGTGTCGGCGCGCCGACGGGTGTGAGCGTCCCTTTGTCCTGATCGATGCGGAAGATCGTCACGCTCGCGCCGTCCTGATTGGCCACCAGCATCAGCGTACCTGTCGGATCGATCGTGAAATTGCGGGGGCGATTGATGCCGCGCGACTCGTGGCCGACAAGCGTCATGCGCCCGTCATCACCGAGGCGATAGATGACGATGCTGTTGTGGCCGCGATTCGAGCCGTACAGAAACCGCCCTGTGCGATGCACATGGACGTCTGCGCACGAGGCCCCCACCTTGTCTGCCGCGGCCGGCAAGGTGGGAAGAATCTGCAGCTCTCGCAGTAGCCCGGTCTTCGCGTCATACGCATACGCGGTCATCGTCAAATCGAGCTCGTTGATGACGTAGACGAACCGGCCATTGGTATGAAAGTCGAGATGACGTGGTCCCGCGCCTGCGGCAGCCGCGACTTGCGGCGGCACGTTCGGCTTCATCCGCCCAGTGGCCGGATCGAAGACGAGCTGCGCCACAGCCGGGCCGCCTTTGAGCGGCACGTACACGAAACGGTTGCCCGGATCGGCGCGAATCTGATGCGCCATCGTTCCCACACCGAACTCTCTCGTATCGACAGCCGCACCGAGCCGTCCATCGGCGCCAATCGGAATCGAGGCGATCGTGCCCTGCTTCGCCTCGCCGCCGTAATTCGCCACCAGCAGCCAGCGGCCCGTCCTGTCGGTCGACAGATGCGCGGTGATGCTGCCGGCAGACGGCACATCGTTCAGCGGCGTCAGCGCGCCGCTCGCCTGGTTAATCGCAAACGACCGGACGCGGCCCGGGTCGGTCTCGTTCACGGCGTACAGAAATTTCGCCGCCGGATCGAACGCCAGGAACGACGGTTCCAGTCCAACGTTCGTCGCCCTGCCGGCCGGCACGAGCTTGCCGCCCGCCGTGTCGAGACGGAAGATCGTAATCTCGGGTCGATAGCCCGACACATACACAAAAGGCACGCGCGTCTCCTGCGCCGCCGGCCAGCCGGAGGCAAGCGCGAGGACGAGCAGGATGGCGAAAACAAAGGGGTTTCTCGTCATAAAAGTGTGGGGCTATGATACTCTTCCCGGCATAAATCGAAAGGATTCTCCAATGCGTGCAATCCGCTCAGCTCGTTTCGTCCTGTGGCTCTGCTGCGTGCTGGCGTACTTCGCCGCGACCTACGCCGCCGACCGCTCGCCCGCGAACATGGCGAATGCCGCCAACAAGTTTCTCTCGTCCCTGACGCCTGACCAGAAACAGGTCGCGGCGTACGCCTTCGACAACGCCGCCGAGCGCGAGCGGTTCGGCTTCGTGCCGACCGAGATGCACCCGCGCGTCGGGCTCACGATCGAGAAGATGACGCCGCCGCAGCGCGAGGCCGCGCACGACCTCCTGAAAGCGGGCCTCAGCCAGAAGGGCTACGCGACAACGACGGCGATCATGGAGCTCGAGGGAATTCTGAATGCGATTGAAAATCCCCCCGGCTCCAACCCCCCGAAGCTCGAGCGCAATCCGCTGAAGTACTACGTGTGGGTGTTCGGCACGCCGGCCGCCAAGGGCACATGGGGCTGGAAGGTCGAAGGGCACCATGTCTCGCTGAACTTCACGATCGTCAACGGCAGCATGGTCGCGACCGCTCCGCACTTCTTCGGATCGAATCCGGCGGAAGTCATGGACGGTCCGAAAAAAGGGTTGCGCGTCCTGGGATACGAGGAAGATCCGGGCCGCGAGCTCTTGATGTTGCTCACCGAGGCGCAGCGCGCGAAGGCGGTCTTCGGCACGACGGCCCCGACTGATATCGTGACGCGCAACACCCCAGCGGTGAAGGCCCTCGAGCCCGCCGGCATTCCAGCGACCGAGCTGCAGCCGAAGCAGCGCGAAACGCTGATGCGCATTGTCGATGCCTTCACGTCGGTGATGGCCCCCGACATCGCGGCCGATCGCATGGCGGCGCTCAAGAAGGCCGGCCTCGACAAGATCAGCTTTGCGTGGGCGGGCGAATTCGAGCGCGGCAAGAAGCACTACTACCGCGTGCAGGGCCCGACGTTCCTCATCGAGTACGACAACACGCAGGGCAACGGCAACCACGTGCACTCGGTGTGGCGCGACTTCGATGGCGACTTCGGGCGCGACTTACTCCGTGAGCATGTCACCAGCGTCAAACACTGACACGACATGCAAACAGGAGATCAGGAGACTAGGAGAAATTCTTTTTAGAAAAGAACCTCCTACTCTCCTACGTCTCCTGTAAGAGATCTGCTCACCCGTTTACGCGAATCCGAAATTTCAGCACCGCCTCTGCCCCGGCCTGCGACCGGCACCATGAACTGCGCCGCGAAGGCGGCCGTCTTGGTCCACTTGTGCGATGCGTGCAGCATGCGCCAGGTGGCGGCGCCGACGGGCTCGTTCACTTCGACGGTAATAGGAGTGGTCTTTCGATTGCGCAGCGTAATCGCGTACTCGATCTCGTAGACGTTCGCCGCGATCTTCTCGAAATCGACCTGGCTACGTTCGCAGACGACGTCGAACGCGTGGCCGATTTTCAGGTTCAGCACTTCGTCCTTCGGCGTGTGTTCGATGCGATCTTCGCCGACGAACTGCACGCCGCCATTCGAGTCTGACTGATACACGCGCACGGTGCCGGACGGCATCGGCATGCCAAGCCCGCCCTTCTCCTCGTTCTTGAACTGATAGAAGACTTCGACGGCGTCCTTGATGGGCGCGCCGGGCCGCCGGCCGTTGTGATAGTAGAACTGGTTGCCGTTGACGACGTAGCGCTTGACGATCGGGAAGCCCGTGCCGGAGAGCATGCTCACCTGCTTCGTCTCGTTGTTGTTGATCGTCGTCTTTCGGCCGAGCGTGTAGAGGTGATAGTCCGAGAACGCCTCCTGCGCCATCGGCGCCGCCGGGGCTTCCGCTCGCGCGGACATCTGGTCGGCCATCATCATGCGATTGAGGTTTTCCCGCACGCGGTTCAATTCGCCGGCCACGAGCTGCAGCTTGGCGTTGCGAAACGCCGTGCCGCTGCCGTTGGTCAACGTCACCCATCCGTCGATATCGCCGGCTTTGTCGTCGCGCGCCACCGTCAGAACGTAGTCCGCGCTCCACGATAGCTTGCCGGCGAGATACGCGGCTTCCACGCGATGACGGGTGCCGCCGCCGTTGTCCAGCGTCCAGATTAACGTCGGCCGCGTGAAGAGCGTGTCGGGCAGCTCGGGAAACCGGATGTGATCGGCGTGCAGGCCGGTCACGATCTCGCCGTTGATGCGCCAGACGGGCTGATTGTTGTAGCTCAGCAGGCGCGCCGTGACTTCTTCCTCTTCAGTCGTGCCGTTCACCTGACGCGTCCGCACGAGTGTGACGTCGCGGCCGACGTACTTGCGCAGAAGCTTCTCGGGCTCGAGCAGGTCGTATTCGTAGTTCTGCTCCAGCACGCTCACGCGCGACGGCTCGCTGAGCGACCGAAAGTGAACGGTCGCGGGATTCACTGTCGCGGCGATGTCCATGAAGCTGAGGTCGAAGGTTCCTCGCGGGAGCTCGAGATTGCGCACGTCGCGCACGAGCGCGATGTCGGAGTTGTACACGGTAAGGTTGAGATCGACCTGATCGTCGAGCGTGGTCGAGCCCTGGGCGGCCGCAGCTTTGACGGTTTCGATACCGGGATTGCGGGCGCCCGAGAAAACAACGAGACCAACGCACAGAAGCGCGGCGAGAGATAGCCTGACCATTGACAGCTCCTTTTGAAGCGCGGGGGCCCCACGCCCCGCTCCACGCCGCTCGCTTGCGGGGGCCCCTACACCCCGCGCCGCTCGCGGCTTTTTGCGGTGGGCTCTGCCCCACTGTTCTTAGAACGGAGCTGTGGAATTTTCTTGCACGCGCGTCCAGGAGCGGCCGGCGTTGGCGGTGTAAAACTGTGTTCTATCCGAGGTTGTAGCGACGGCGCGGTCGGCATCCACAGCCCTGACAGAGACGACGTTGGGTGCGGGAAGAGTGGTCTTCGTCCACGTCTTGCCCCCGTCGCGCGATCGTTCGACAGACGCCGGCTGGACGACGCGCCATCGCATCAACGCATTCGAGGGAGCGATCGATTCACCCGTTTCCACGATCTTGCTGGAAAAATTTGATCGTTCCTGGGCCACCGCGGCGGCGTCTGCGCGCACTTCAGCGGCTGCTGCAGGGGGTGCGGCGGCGGACCGCGCAGCGGTAGACGGCGCGGCTGCCGCTTGTGGCGCCGGCGCGGCAGGCGGTGCGAGCGGTGGCGCTTCAGGAGCGAAGGCAGGCGGCGCCGCCTCAGGCGCAGCCGTTCCCGCAGCGCCCAACGCCTGCGGCGCTGCGCGCTCACGCCTCAGTTCGTCGCGCATCTGCGACTGCTCCTCCACGGCCGGCTGCTTGAGGCGAGCGCTCGGAGCAGGCTGAACTTGCACCTTCGGTTCTAGGTGCTGGGTGCTGGGTGCTGGGTTCCCGGGTTCCGGGTTCCGGAGTCACGCGTTCCGCGGTTCCTGGTTCCGAGGTTCCGCGTTCCGGCATTGTAGGCGCGGGAGCCGCCAGATCATGTGCGGGCGCCGGCTGCACCGGCGTCATCGTCCGATCCGGCACGACAACCCAAATCGCCACGGCTGTCGCGGCGGCCGCGAGCGGCGCGGCCCAGCGGAACAGGCGCGCCGGCGTCCAGGCGTGCATGGCCGATGGCGCGAGAGCCGTGCGCTCCATCGCGGCAAGCACCGCCATGCAGCGCGAGCAGCTCGACGCATGCAGCTCGACGGCCGCAGCGGCCTTGGCGCTCAGCCCGCCGTCGGCCCACGCCGCCAGCGTTTCGGCGTCGAGGCAGTCGTCGGACGCCGCCGACGCCGACCGCCGCAGCGTGGTGCCCAGCCAACCGTCCTGTTCGCGTTCGTGGCCCATTGGTTCTCTCTTCATATTGAACGATCCTAGCATCGCATTTCTCTTGCGCGGGTCCGGCTTCAGCCGGACTTTACGCCCAGCATCTCGTCCAAATTCGTCGTCGCCCACGTCTTCGGTCGCACACTCGAAACAGCGCGCGATCTGCGCGTCGCTCAACCCGCGCGCGCGAAGATCCTCTTCGACGGCTGCACGTATGCCCTGTCGCGTGCGCGCAAGCTGCCGCGACGTCGTGGCCTCGTGCTCTTTCAACAACGCACCGGTCTTGGCCAGCGTCAGCTGCTGCGCGTAGTAGCAGCCGAGGCGCAATCGATCGCGCGGCTCGAGCCGCGCCATGGCGGTCTCGAGCGCACCACGCAGCATCTCCACGTAGCGAACGCAGTCGGGGTCGGCGGCTGCCGGCGAGGCGCGGCCCGGCAGCTCCTCTGGCAGCGGCTCGGTGCGCCGATCGACGCGCACGCGATCGACGTGCCGCTGCGCGAGCACGGCGCGCAGCCACGTGGCCAGGCTGCTGCGGCCGTGAAAGTACCGCAACAGCGACTGACGCGTGCCGCCGCGCTGGTCGACGCCGTAGAGGTCGGCGTAGAGCGAGTCGGCAATCTCTCGCGCGGCGCCCGATCGGTCGAGCGCGTCCGCGGCGCGGTACAGTCCCGGGCGCATCTCGAGCACGAAGTGGTCCCAGGCCGCGCTGTCACCCAGGGCGCATGCACAGGCCAGCGCGAGATCTTCGAGATGGAGCGACGACAGATAGCGCGACACCTCCCGCGGCGCGGCCCCCTCCGCAGGAAACGCCTTGGCGCAGCTCGTCTCGAGCGCGGCGGTAAACGCCGCCTGAGGCACACGCCATCGCTCTGCCCTGGCCTGGCGATAGAGCCGCTCGGCAAGGGCGGGATCGACGCGGCTGTTCGAATCGGCCTTCACGCTCGTTTGTCCGGGTGTATAACTCTAAGCACAAACATAGCTCATCGCCTGTTTTCCCCCAACGAGTGGACACATGCCTCTTTCGACTCCGATCGGCGAGCTCCGCTCTGAATACGGCGTCGTCGTCATCGGTTCCGGCTATGGCGGCGCCATCGCCGCATGCCGGATGGCCCAGCACGCCAAAGCGCAGGGCAACGGCAACGGGTTGCCCGCCTACTCGGTGTGCGTGCTCGAGCGTGGAATCGAGCGCGAGGCCGGCGACTTCCCGTCTTCGCTCGCCAGCTCGCTAGGACAGATACAAGCGGATACGAAGATCGGGCGATTCGGCCGGAGGATGGGCCTCTTCGACTTTCGCATGAATCGCGATGTCAGCGTGCTCGTCGGGTGCGGACTTGGCGGCACGTCGTTGATCAACGCCGGCGTCATGCTCGAGCCGACGAAAGCTGTGATGAATGACAAGCGATGGCCCAACAGGCTGCGCGGCACCGGCATCATCGAACAGCACTTCGACACAGTGAGACGCGCGCTTGGCGTCAGCGTCTCTCCGACCGACGTCGAATTCGAGAAGGTGAAGTGGCTGTCGACCGCGTCTGAACGGTTGAAGGTCAGGATGACGCCCGCGCCGATTGCCGTCTCGTTCACCACGAAGGTGAACGATTTCGCCGTACAGCAGCGACAGTGCGTTCTGTGCGGCAGCTGCGTCACCGGCTGCAATCACTCTGCGAAAAATACCGTCACGATGAATTACCTGCCCGGCGCTGCCGCCGCCGGCGCTGCGATTTTCTGCGGTGTCGACACGCGCGCCGTCGAGCAGGGGCCCGACGGCTGGTGGCTGGTGCATGTGCGCCTGAACGGCCGCGCCCTGCGGCCCTTCGATCGGCCCGAGATGATCATTCGGGCGCGGATGGTTTTTCTCGGCGCCGGCACGCTCGGCTCGACAGAAATCCTTCTACGATCGCGAGAGCGCCACGGGCTGCGTGTGTCGTCCGAGCTCGGCAAACGCTTCACCGGCAACGGCGATGTCATCGCGTTCAGCTACAACGCGCCGGACCGCGTCAACGGCTTCGGGCATGGCGCCTTCCTGCCGGGCAACGCATCCGTCGGCCCGACCATCGCGTCGATGATCGACGAGCGCTCGATCGACGATTCGTCGAAGGGCATGATGATTCAAGAGGGCGCCATCCCCGGTTCACTCGCGCTCCCGCTCCGCTTCGGCGCGCCGATCATGGCACGCGCCACGCACCTGCTCGCCGACGCGAGCGTCGATTTCCGCTTGCGGCACATCTGGCGCGAGCTCGATACCGTCATCCGCGGTGTGCGTCATGGCGCGCTCGCGCGCACGCAGACATTTCTCGCGATGGGACATGACGACGGCCAGGGGCAGATGCGGTTGAAGCACGACCGCGTGCGGATTGGATGGGACCAGGTCGGCTATCAGAAGATCTACAAAGACATCGCGCGCCGCCTTCAGAAGATCACGACGATCATGAAGGGGCGCTATGTGATCAACCCGTTCTGGTCGCGGGTGTTCGGGCGGCGTCTCATGACCGTGCACCCGCTCGGGGGCTGCTGCCTTGCAGACGACGCCGCTCACGGCGTGGTGAACGCGAACGGCGAAGTCTTCGATGGCGACGCCGGCAACACGTCTCACCCGGGGCTGTACGTCTGCGACGGATCGATCGTGCCGATGTCGCTCGGCACCAACCCTGCGCTCACGATCTCCGCCCTCGCAGAACAGATAGCCGCGACAGCGACCGCGAGCCCCCTGCTTCAACCTCCGCCTGCCCCGTCGAAGGCAGCACCAGGCACAATCATGCGCGCGATGCCGGGCATTCAGTATGCCGAGCGCATGAGCGGCCGGATGACGTTTGCCACATCACAGCACGCGCTTACGGGTGGTCCTGCATCTCTCATCTGAGAACATCGCTGCGCTCATCAAGTCGCCGAAACACGAAGAGCGCGTTGTCGGCGTCGCGTTCACGCCAGATCTCAACGAGCGGCGATGGACGGTGACCGACGGCACCCTCAACGTGCTGATAGACGATCCGCGCTTCGTCGATACGAAGCTGCTCGTCTACCGCCTGACGCTGACGGCCGCGAACGGCGACAAGCTATGGCTGCGCGGGCACAAAGTGGTGAGCCCCGACACGCTGCGGCGCGGTCTCTGGCGCGCCCTGACGCGCGTGCCGTTCGTCGTTTACGATCAAGAGCCCGACGAGGTTGACGATCAACAGCCGGACGAGGCAACGACCGGCCCGGACCTCGGGGTGTGTAAGGACGTCGAGACCTGGGATCAGCGCGGCCAGCTTGTGCCGCACGCCATCGGCGCCGGCGTGCTGAGCAGCACGGTGGCCGATGCGCTGAGGCTGGCGCTGAGCATGACGATCGTTCGCGAGCCGCGCATGTGGAACCGTCTGAGATGGCGGCTGCGATTCACGTGGGGCCTGTTCGTGCGAACCATCATCGAGCTGCGGTTCTCGCTGCTGCGCCCGACGCGCGGCATCAGTCCATTCGAACGGCAGTCGCTGGTCGCCGTGTCACGCCCGACGACCGACGTGACGCTCGACGATACCAACCACGCCCTTCCGCGTTTTTTGCTGACGCACTATCGCGCCAAGGAATGCGATGCCGACCGCAAGCCCGTTATTCTGGCTCCGGGGTTCGGCATGTCCGCCGACGCGTTCCGTGTCGGAAACCCTTCCATCGCGGAATATCTCCACAGCCGCAACTACGATGTGTGGTTCCTCGACTATCGCGGCAGCGACAAACTGGAAATCTCACTCACGCAGTTCGACGTGGACGATCTCGCCGGCGACTTTGCGGAGGCGATCGGCACCCTGCACGCGCTCTACAACCGCAAACACCGCGTTCGCGTCGTAGCGCACTGCGTGGCGTCGCTGGCCATGCAGATGGCGTTGTTGAAAGGCGGGCTACGGGAGAAAGGACTGCATTCGGTCGTCCTGTCGCAGTCCTTTGCGTTCATCGATTCGACATGGTCCAACCGGCTCAAGGCCGTGCTGCGGCTGCCCGACGTGCTCTCGTTCCTGAACTTCGGGCCGGTGCTGTCGTCGGATTACGACAGGCGCTCGAGTTATCGAACGCGTGCGCTCGATCGCCTCCTCCATTTCTATCCGAGCGCCGAGCGGTGCGGCGAAGGCGTGTGCCGGCGTCTCCTGCTGCTCTACGGCGAAGTCATCCGTCACGATCAACTGGACCTCGCCACGCATCAGTCACTGTACGACATGTTCGACCGCGCGAATCTCACCACGTTCAAACATCTGGCAAAAATGTTCGCGTGCGGGCACATCGTCGACCATAACGGCCGCAACGAATACCTCACTGCGCGAGGCCGGACAACGGATCGACGTACCGATTACGCTGATGCAGGGGGGCGCCAACGGGTTGTTCAAGCCGAGCGGCGCCGTGCGCACGCACGAATGGTTCGTGACGAACGGCCGCTTCGGGCGCGGGCAACGAAGAGAACTTCGTGTTGCAGATGGTGCCCGGATACGGCCACCTCGATAATTTCATCGGCCGGCGCGCGGCACTCGACGTGTTTCCCGTCATCACGAGCGCGCTCGACCGGATGGAACAGATGGTAGAGTCAGCTGCGAACTAGCGGCGCGATTGTGATCGGCCCCTCGATCAGGTGCGGCGCCAGCACGCGGTCGGTGGGTTCGTACAGCGGCTCTCCGGGTTCGTCGAGTGTTCCGCAACCGCCATTTCCTGGGAACCTCGCGCAGACCGATCGGGAAAATCGTGAGCTTTCCATCGGGCGCGATGCGCATGCGCAGAAAGTTTCGATAGTTGATGATGCTTTGCGAGGCGAACACCTCGTTCGTGTGCCACGCGAAGAGCATATCGGACACGACGAAATAGATTCCGACGAGCGTTGCGCCGAGCACCCCGCCCGCGAACACAATCACGCCGCAGAACACCACATCGGGCGTCCACGAATACGTCCGAGTCGAGCGGGCAGCGTGGCATGGTCCTGCATCCACGCGAGGATGCGGTCTCTATCGAGACCATCGCAGCGTGAACGACGTCAGCAGCACGGCGAGCACCAGATGGAGGAAGCCATGGAGAACCCCCCAGGCAATGGTGAGGAACCGCGGCGCTGAACGTTCCGACGCCGCCGTCACGAACCCGCCCACGGCCAGTGCGATGGCGACCATCAGCCACACGTCACCGTCAAGGTCCAGCAGGAGGTCGAGCGGAAGCGAGAGCAACTCACGAAGGGAATGCTGCTTCAGGTCGTCGACAGCCTGCAGAAGGTTGCGCGCGAAAATGGCATACAGGGCCCCCATTACGAAGAACACGAAGGGCCAGTTCGCCGGCCGAAACGCGAGGAACAGCGCGCCCAACGCCATCCGTCTCGAATCTGCTCGAGTCGGATACGGAAACGCCGCCGCGTGATACTGAGGTGGATTGGCCCCCTGCGCCGGCGCCACGTTGATGTTGACGCACAAGTCTTTGACACGCTGCGGCAGATGCTGCGTGCCTGTCATGTACGCGCCGCCGCCGCCCGCCGTAATCATCTGATCGAGGGCGGGATTTTCATACCGGTTGTAATGGTGCAAATCGCCCGCGAGGATGGCGCGCACGTGGCCGCCGTGTTTCTCGACGATGTCGTGAACGAAATGATTCAGGTTCCGATACGCCTCGGTCGGCCGTTCAGGACTGTCCGTCCACGCCGGCTTCGCGGTGCACAGGATGATGTTGTCTCCCTTCACGAACCCCTCAGAGTCGTCCTTCACTGTGGAGAAGATTCAGGAAGTACGCCTGCTGCGGCGGATCGATGCTCGTATTCAGGCGCAATGTCGATGCCCCAGAGCCACCACCCCGGCGTCAGCTTGACGGCGAAGTAACTGCGCCGCTGCATGAGACGCCATCCACCGAGCGCGCCGCCCTGACAGAACTCGCGGACAAAACTGTTGAGGCCGTCGTACCAGTCATGATTCCCGGGAATCGCAAACAGGCACGGGGCCTTTCCGTTGCTGCATTCCGGAAGCGCTCCCGCGAGCGGAGAACGCATTCTGCGCCGGTAGCGCTCGCGGCTTGGCGTGGGATACACAAGATCGCCGCCCAGCACAACGACGTCGGCTCGGCGAAGCGGCGTCCTGCATACCCGCGAACGCGCAAATGCGGTCTGGCCAGCATCGCCGCAACGGCGTGCGTGGCTTCCCACGAATCGCCGATGTCGGCAACGAAATCGATCCACAGCTCCGACGTGTGCTGTTTCTTCGGATAGGAGGCGTCGATCGTCCGGCCTCGCTCCAGGACGGCCTCCGGCAGTCCATCATCGGGCATCTTGACGAGACGAAGCGCCGCGAGCGTTTCGCGCCGGTCGATGTACTCCTTGGCCATCGTCGACAGCCAGACGTTGTAGCCCGTGCGCAGCAGCTGTAGAGGATGGAGCCACGCAACTTTCTTTGGCGGCAGCTCCCCCGCGTCGAGCGGCGGCGGCGCGACTGAAGGAGCGGTCACGTTACGTTGTTCCGGCGGGTTCTTCTTGGTTGGACTTTCCGGCGAGTTCCGCTTCGCTGAACTCGCCCGTGGCATCCGTGTCCGGGTACACCGCCGCCTTGGCCACCCAGAGGGCGGCAAGCAGCGCGAGCAGGAGCAGCGGCCATTCGTACTTCGACAGCGCGGCCGTCGCGCCGGCCTGCGAGAATTCCGCCCATCTGTCTCGGTTTATCAGCCGGCCAATGCTGTCGAATATTTGAGGCGCGCGGCATGGCGGACCACCGGGCGTGCAGGTGATGACGATGTCAGCGAGCACAGCCAACAACCACCACGCCCCGAGCGTGAAGATGACGAAATAGAAGGGCCTGAGCCTGGCCTTCTTGCGCTGTCGTATCGCCGCGTCGAGCCGCTTCAGTCTCTCGGGGTCGTTCACGGATGGTACGGCCGCTACAGGGACTCCGTTCATAACGCGGTCTCCTGACGTTAACTACTGATGGGACCGAAAGATCCCCGTCGATTGTGAGCGTATAATGCCGGTCGGAAGGGGTCTATCCTTGCGCCGCCGCCGGCCCTTGTCAATCACTTAGACCAGATTCTTTGCACGGCCGAGGGTTATGCCACTGACCGCCTTCTCGGGCACGGAGCGCTTCGAGCTCATTCGGCGGATCGGCGAAGGGGGCTTCGGCATCGTCTACGAGGCCCTCGATCGGAAGCGATCTGCCCACGTCGCGCTCAAGGTGCTGCGGGAGGCCGAAGGCACCAACCTCTACCGGTTCAAGCGCGAGTTCCGCGCGCTCGCCGACATCTCACACGAAAACCTCGTCGGACTCGACGAGCTGCTGACCGACGGGCACCACTGGTTCTTCACGATGGAGCTCGTCAACGGCGTG
The DNA here is from genome assembly GCA_963730445.1 of Vicinamibacterales bacterium. Classification (GTDB taxonomy): domain Bacteria; phylum Acidobacteriota; class Vicinamibacteria; order Vicinamibacterales; family JAMQPK01; genus JAMQPK01. Next base: position 83,473 of record CAVSRX010000012.1, read on the forward strand.
TCGCTCGTCGACTACGCCCGCCCGATTCCACCGGGCAATCCCGCTGACAGACGCCGGCGCAGCGACGGCGTGCTCGACGAAGCACGCGTGCGTGCCGCGCTGCCACAACTCGTCGCCGCGCTGAACGCCATTCATCGGCTCGGCATCGTGCACTGCGACATCAAGCCGTCGAACGTGCTCGTCACGCCCGACGGACGCGTCGTCGTGCTCGACTTCGGGCTCGTCTCCGAGAACGTCATCGAAAGCGATGACGTAGACCCCGGGACCTGGAACATGGACGTGCTCGGCACGCCCGCGTACATGGCGCCCGAGCAGGTCATCCCCGGCGCGGCGAGCTCGGCAAGCGATTGGTACAGCGTGGGCGTGATGCTGTACCAGACGCTCACGGGCCAGCTGCCGTTCGCGGGCAGCAACGTCGAAATCCTCGAGGCCAAGCAGGACCTGCAGCCGCGCCCGCCGTTAGAACTCGCGCCGAACGTGCCGAAGGATTTGTCGGCGCTCGTGATGAAGCTGCTCGAGCCCGATCCGCTGCGCCGCCCCGAGGCAGACGCCCTCATTCGATACGTCGGCAATCCGTCGGCGCCGGTCTCGGCCGATGCGGCGACGACCGGCACGGAGGTCCTCGTCGGCCGCGATCGACAGCTGGAAGATCTGGCCGACGCCTTCGAAGCGGCCGCGGGCCGCGAAACCGTCGTCGCCCTCGTGTCCGGCGCGTCGGGTATGGGCAAGACCGCGCTCGTCCGGCACTTCCTCAACGAGCAGCGATTCAAAGAGCCGGCGATGCTGGCGCTGACGGGCCGGTGCTACGAGCGCGAGTCGATGCCCTACAAGGCGATCGATCCGCTGATCGACGCGCTCGCCCAGCACCTGCAGCGGCTGAGGAACATCGAAGTGGCGCGCCTGCTGCCGCGTGATGCGGGCATTCTCGCGCGCCTGTTTCCCGGTGCTGATGGGCGTCGAAGAAATCCGGCGCGCGCCGCATCCCGCGATCGATCATCTCGATTCGCTCGCCGTCCGCCGCCGCGCCGCCGAGGCGCTGCGCGATCTGCTGTGCGCGCTCGCCGAGCGCGCGCCCGCTCGTGCTCTTCATCGACGACGTGCAATGGGGCGATGCCGACAGCGCCGCGATTCTCCAGCAAGTGCTGCGGCAGCCCGACGGCCCGACACTGCTGCTCGATCGCCGCCTGCCGCTCGGAAGATGCGGCGAGCGCGGTGCTCGTGCAATCGCTGCGCGAGACGGCGCCGTCGCAGATTCGCGACGTCGGCGTCGACAGACTCTCACAACGCGAAGCACGGGAGCTTGCGGCGCAACTCGTCGCAGGAAGCGACGGCGGCCCTCGGCCACGCCGATGCCATCGCGCGTCACGCGGCCGGAAGTCCATTGTTCGTGCACCAGATTGCGCAGCACGCGATCGCGCTCGGCACACCGATGCGCTTCGACGCGCTGGTGCGCGAGCGCATTGAGGCGCTGTCGGAAGGCGCGCAGGATCTGATGACCGCGGTGTCGCTCAGCGCTCAGCCCATTCCGCCGGAAGTCGCCGAAGCGGCAGCCGGCCTCTCGGGCAAACTGCGGGAACCCCTGCAGCTGTTGCGCGCATCGCGACTCGTTCGCACCGACGCGAGCGCCGACCGGCAGAATATCGAGAGCTATCACGATCGCATTCGCGAGGCCGCCATCACCGAGCTCGGCGACGTGCAGCTGCAGGACTGGCACACGCGGCTTGCGATCGCGTGGGAACAATCCGGGCTGGCGCGGCCGGAAACGCTCGTCACGCATTACCGGGCTGCCGGTGATGACGCCAAAACTACGCAGTATGCGCAGGTCGCGGCCGAACGCGCGACCACCGCACTGGCCTTCGATCGCGCGGCCGAGTTCTTCGAGCTGCTGGCGACGCTCGAACGGGACGGCGCCGCGCAAGCGCGAATGGCTCGAGAAGCGCGGCGAGGCGCTCGTCAACGCCGGCGAAGGGCGGAAGGCGGCAGACGCGTTTCGCGCGGCGCTCGAGTTCGCGGCCGACGAAGACATCGCGCTCAGGTTGCAGACGCGGCAGGCGGCCGAGCTGATTCGCGCGGCCTATGTCGAGGACGCGATGGTGGTGTTGCGAAGCCTCCTGCCGAAAGTCGGCGTCAGCGTGCCTGAAACCGACGCGCAGGCATTTCGAACGCTGAAGGTGTACTACGCGCTGCTCCGCACGTTCGGCACGCGCATGCCGAAGTGGTTCGTGCGCCCCGGCAAGCGGCGCGAGCTGCTGCGCAGGGTCGACGTGCTGGCGGCGACCAGCGCGCCGTTGTGTTTCGTGTCGCTCGTGCAGGGAAACGCGCTGAACGTGCAGGCCGCGTGGCACGCGGTCCGCCTGGGGGAGCCCAAGCGTCTCGTCATGGCGCTGACCGCGTTGTCCGGCCTCGAGTCGGCTCGCGGAACACGATTCGAGAATCGCGCGCTCGAGCTGATCGCCGAGGCCCACATGCTGTCGGATCGACTTGGCGATCCGTGGATGAAAGGACGAACACAGCTTGCGAGCGGCATCTTCTACAAGATGAACGGCCGGTGGAAAGAGGGCGTCGAGGCCCTCGACACTTCGATCGCGACCTTCGCCGCGTGCCGAGGCGTGCGGTGGGAGATCGAAACCGCCAACACGTTGAGATACGACGCGCTGTACTGGATGGGTGAATGGGAACGCATGGGACGCGAGCTCCCCAGCCGCCGTACGGACGCCGAGCAGCGCGGCGATCGATACACGATTAACACTGTATCCGTGCGATTCGGTCCGGTCTTGCGCATGGCCACAGATCAGTACGATCGGGCGCGCAAGGAGTTTGACGATAGCTGCAGGCTGCTGCCCGAAGGCGCGTTCGTGCTGCTTCGCCGGCTCGAAGTCTGCAGCGGCATCGACCTCGAGTTGTACGCCCGCAATCCTTCGGCCGCACACCATCGGCTGACCGAAGCCTGGCCGAAACTGGCCGCGATGTGTCGCGTGTGGCAGAACGGCCGAGTCGAGCTGCTGTTTTATCGTGCACGCATCGCGCTGGCGCTTGCGGCACAGGCGAACAATCAGGCGCTGGCGGAGCAAGCGCTTGCGCGCGCCCTCGCCGATGCCGACATGTTTGGTCCCGAGGCGCCCTGGGCCGAAGCCCTCGCGTCGCTGGTGCGCGCCACCGTGCGCCATGCAACAGGCGAAGATACGAGCGTCACCATCGCCGCGCTCGAGGCGTCCCGACGGGCGCTGGCGGCGTCCCACATGCACCACTACGCGGCCGCCGCCGATTTCCGCCGCGGGACGCTGATGGACAACGACGCGGGGCGCGATCTCGTAAAATCAGCATCTGACTGGATGACCTCGCAGAACATGATGAACGCCGCGAGAATGGCCGACCTGCTCGCACCGGGCCCCTGGACGAGGCGCGACACTCAACCATGACGCGCGTCTTTGCGGCCCTCGTGCTCTGCCTGGCGTGGTCCGCTCTCGACGGGCACGCGCAGACGCGCGCCACCACCGGCGACCTTCGCGTCATCGTCATCGACGATTCCGCGCTGTCCCTTCCGGGCGTGCGCATCGCGCTGGTGCACGCAGAGACGGGACTCGAGCGCACGGCACTGACCGGACAAGACGGCCGCGCCACGGCGTCTGCGCTCGCGGTCGGCCGTTACACTCTGCGCGCCGAGCTTGACGCCTTCAGGCCGGTGATGTTCGACGACATCACGATAGAGTTGGGCGCCACCATCGAGCTCCGCATGACGCTGCAACTTGCGTCGCGCGCCGAGACGGTCGAAGTCGTCGCGCCTCTGCCGCTCGTCGACGTTCAGCGGACCGTCGTGTCCACGGTGATTTCCGAGCGGCAGATTGCCGAGCTCCCGATCGATCGCCGCAATCACATTTCGTTTGCCGTACTCGCGGCAGGCGTCACCACCGATCGCACGCTGAACCAGGGACCGGCCGAAACGTCTGGACTCTCGTTCGCGGGCCAGAGCGCGCGGGCCAACAACATCACCGTCGACGGTCTCGACAACAACGACGATGCGACTGGTGGCGTGCGCGCGGTGTTCAGCCAGGACGCCGTGCGCGAGTTCCAGGTGGTGGTGCACTCGTATTCGGCCGAATTTGGAAAGGCCGCCGGCGGCGTCGTGAATATCGTCACCCGGAGCGGAAGCAATCGCGTCGCCGCAGACGCGTTCGGGTTCTACCGCGATCGCGGGCTGAACAGCCGCGGGCATTTCGATAATTTCGATCCGTCAGGAGCGGCGGTCAGGCTGCCGAAGGCGCCCTTCAAGCAGCAACAATTCGGCGGCACGTTCGGCGGTCCCGTGAAGAAGAAACCGCACGTTCGCCTTCGCCTCGTTCGAGCGTCTTTCGATTCGCGACAGCGCTGCGGTGACGATCGACGATCGCACGGCGGTATCGCATCCGTTTCTGACGGTGATGCTCGGCACGGCGCCTCAGATTCTCAATGCCGCAGGGTTCCATGTCGAAACCGGAAACGTGCCGTTCGACGTGCGCACGACCACCGGGCTGGTGAAAATCGACCACGTCATGACCGCTGGCCACAAACATCGGCCTGCGCTTCAACATTGCCGACGGCTTCAACGGCAACAGCCAGCCATTTGGCGGCATCGTCGCACACAGCCGCGGAGGTTTTCTCGAGAACCGCGACTACGCGTTTGCCGGCTCGGTGATGTCCGTGCGGCGGCGCCTTGTGAACGAGATGCGATTCCAGATCGCGCGGCGCGATCAGGAAGTGCGGTCGCTGGATCCGGCGTGCATCGACCCGTGCACCGACCCGATCGCAGGGCGGGCCCGCGCTGGAGATCATCGGCGTCGCGCGCGTCGGGCGCCACAACTTCACGCCGCAGCGGCGCAACAACGTGCGCTATCAAGTGCTCGACACCGTCTCGCTCGAGCGCGGGCGGCACCTGCTGAAAGCGGGCGTCGACCTCAACCTCGTCGACAACCGCGACGTGAGCCTGCCTTTGAACTTCGGCGGGCAGTTCTTCTTCGTCGAGATCGCACCGGCGACCGCCGTTGCGCTCGGACTGCCGCCGGTGCAGATTAGCCCGATGCAGGCCTTCGCGCTCGGGTTGCCCCTTGGCGTACGTGCAGGGTTACGGAGATCCCTTCGGGACGAATCGATTCGTCGATGCGGCGATGTTCGTTCAGGACGAGTGGCGGCCCAAAGACACGCTGACGCTCCGGCTCGGTCTGCGATATCAGAAGCAGTTCTGGGACGAGAATATCGGATCGGGCCATCTCGACATCGGACCTCGCGTGGCGATGTCGTGGGATCCGGTTGGCAACGGTCGCACCAGCATCGCCGCCGCGTACGGATTATTTTTCGATAGCCAGTTCAACGGGCCGATCAGCGCCGCGAGGATCGCCAACGGTGAGAGCCTCCGAGTGGTGGCTTTCCAGGGTGGCCCCGCCATTCAGGCGTGGCGATCGGCGGGTCACCGCTTGCCGCAGTCCGCGCTCGCCAGCGCGCCGAGCCTCTCGCTCGAGGTTTCGCCATCCTTCAACGCGCCGTACACACATCAGTATTCGGTCACCGTCAATCGTCAGCTCGCATCAGATCTCTCTGTGAGCGTGTCGGGCATCGCGACGAAAGGCAACCGGTACGTCAGCTCGATCGACTACAACCCGCTCGTGCCATCGCTCGGACCGGGACGCCGGCCGGCCGACGTCAATGGCACTGCCGGCACTTCGGCATCGCAGCTTCAGTACACGCCGTGGGGCGAGAGCTGGTATCGCGGCCTGCTCGTGTCGGCGACCAAGCGTCTGTCGCGGGGATCGCAGGCGATGGTGTCGTACACGCTGTCGAAAGCCGAAGACAGCATCAGCGATTTCATCAGCAGCCCTCCGCAGGATCAGGGACGCGGCCGCGATCCACAGCATCCCGATGGGCTGCCGCTCGGATTCGATCCCTCGTCCGAGCGTGGGCCGTCGCTGCAGGATCAACGGCACCGGTTTGCCGCGACTGCCGTGCAGGAACTGCCGTTCGGGCTTCTGGTGTCGGGCATCTTCACGGCCGGGTCGGGCCGGCCGTACAACATCATCGCGGGGCTCGATCTGAACGGCGACGGCGATGCGACTGTCAGTCCGGGCCCCGATCGCGCGCGAAGGGTGTTGTCGGATCCGTCGACGAGCATCGGTCGAAATACGGGCCGCCTGCCGCGCGAGCATCGCCTCGACGCGCGCGTCACCAAGCGCTTCAAGGCGGGCCCGCGGTCGAGCCTCAGCCTCACGCTCGACGTGCTGAACCTCTTGAACGCGACGAATTTCACGGACGTCAACCGTGTGTTCGGCACGGGCGCCTATCCGTCGGCGGGCCAGCCGGCTTTCGGCCAGTTCACCCAGGCCGGTCCGCCGCGCCAGTTGCAAATCGGCGCGCGCTTTTCGTACTGATACGCTACGATCCACCCACACATGGCCGACGACCCACTCGACGACACGACCACTCTGCTCAGCGACCAGCCGACGGTCGAGCTGATCATCCGCGCACGAGGCGGCGACTCGGCGGCCATCGACGCGATTCTGCAGCGGTGCCTTCCGTCGCTCAAGAGATGGGCGCACGGGCGGCTGCCGGCCGCGGCACGCGGGCATCTCGACACGGGCGATCTCGTGCAGGACGCCGCGATGAACGCCATCGCGAGGCTCGACACGTTCGAGCCGCGACACGTGGGCGCGATGCAGGCCTATCTGCGGCAGTCAGTGATCAACAGGATTCGCGACGAGATGCGACGCTTCGTCCGGCGCCCCGTCTCGGTGGAGCTTCCCGTCGATTTATCGTCGGATGCGCCGTCGCCCGAAGAACAGGCCATACACGAACAGACCTACGCGCGTTATCGCGCCGCGATGAACGGGCTCAAGCCGCGAGAGCGCGAGCTCGTGATCGCCCGCGTCGAGGCGCAATGGACGACGCCGGAAATCGCGAAGCATTTCGAATTCAATACGGTCGATGGGGCGAGGATGGCGGTGAACCGGGCGATGCAGCGGCTGGCCGCGGAGATGAAAGCGCAGACGGATCACCGCTAACGCGAGGACGCGGCGGCCCCGCGCGCTTCGAGCAAAGCCGCGACCGCGTCGTACTTCTGCGCACGCGCCGAGTCGAGGGCCGTACGGCCGTCAGTCGTCACGGTGTTGACGTCGGCGCCCAGCTCGACGGCGACTTTGACGGTTTCGAGAATCAGCGCATCGCGTTCGGCGCGATCGATCGGCACCCACGCGGTGCCGCCTCCCATGCCAAGCGCGGCCATGATGGCGGTCGTCCGCTCCTTCCGGCGCTGGTACCCTTCGCCCTGCGCGTAATTCGACTCGTGAATCACTTTCGGATCGGCGCCGTGCTTCGCCAGCAGCCGCATGACGTTCGGTTGCGTGAAGCGCGCCGCCAGCCAGTACGGCGTCGCATCCACGAGCGCCGGCATGAAGTGATAGTCGTCTGACGATCGGCGTGTCGGGGTCCACATCTTGACCGGGGCGTTCGGATTCGCGCCGCGCGCAAGAAGCGCCGCGACCGTCTGCTCGTCGCGCCGCATGATGGCGCAATGGAGCGCCGTGAATCCCGGCTTGTCGTTGTTCGGATCGGCGCCTTTCTCGAGCAGATAGCGCGCGACGTCGCCGTATCCCGAGAAGGCAGCCAGCGTGGTGGCGCTGACGCCCCACGCATCGTGGTCGCTCACGTTGGCGCCACCCTCGACGAGCAGCCTCGCCGACACCGCATCGCCAACGCGGGCCGCGAACATGAGCGCGGTGTCGGCGCCGTGCGGAATCATCCGGTTGTATTCGGGAAGGCCGTGCGGCGGCACCGCCATCATCTGCTCCCAGCTCTCGGAGCGCGCGTGCACGTCGGCTCCGCGCGCGAGGAGCAGCTTGACGACATCGGCGTGCTTCTGCGCGACGGCCCACATGAGCGCGGTCTGCGCGCGCGGCCCGCGCGCGTTCGGGTCTGCGCCTTTGGCGAGCAGCAATTCGACGACGGCCGATTTGCCCGCGCGTGAGGCGGCCATCAGCGGCGTCTCGCCCGAGAGGAGCGCGGTGTTTGGATTGGCGCGTGCGTCGAGCAGCCGCGCGACGATGGGCGCGCTGCCGTTCAGGCTGGCGGCCCACAGCGGCGTGGCGCCGATGTCGTTGGCCGCATTCACATTCGCGCCGGCGCGGATGAGGCGATCGACGTTCGCAAGATCGTCGGCATACGCGGCCCAGTGCAGCGGCGTCGATCCGTCGCCGGAAGGTGCCTGCTGCGCATACGCGGGCGCCGCGACCAGCAGCGCACCTAGCGCCCCTAACGCACCCAGCGCACCTATTGCACCCATTGCACCCGTCGCACCTGTCATAGCGACAACGTGTCGATCTGCAGTTTGCCGGTGCTTCCGCCGATGCGTTCGACCGGCACGTCCATCTTGTCCATCAGCGTCATCAGCAGGTTCGCCATCGACGGCTTGTCGGTGTACGTCAGATGGCGGCCTCCCTTGAGCGTTCCGGCTCCGCCGCCCATCACGAGCAGCGGGAGATTCTCACCCGAATGGCGCGTGCTGTTCGAGATGCCCGAGCCGTACAGAATCGTCATGTGATCGAGCAGCGAGCCGTCGCCATCTGGCGTGGCGCGCAGCTTCGCCAGATACTTCGAGAAGAGCTCCGTGTGGTAGCGGTTGATCTTCGACATGTGCGCGATGAGCGGCGCGTTGTCCTGGTGATGCGACAGCGGATGATGCGCCTCGGGCACGCCAATCTGCGGATACGGCCGCGCGCTCTGCTCTTTGCCGAGCATGAACGAGATGACGCGCGTGAGATCGCTTTGATACGCGAGCAGCTGCAGATCGAGCATCAGCGCGAGATGATCCTCGAACACCGGCGGCGCTCCCTGCGGCTGGTCCATGTCGGGCAGCTCGAGATCGGCCTGCTGCTCGGCGCGCTCGATGCGGCGCTCGACGTCTCTCACCGCATCGGTGTACTGCTCCACCTTGACGCGATCCTGCGGCCCGAGCTCGGCGCGCAGGCTCGCGAGCTTCTCGTTCACCGAGTCGAGCAGGCTCTTGTGCTGGCGCAGCCTCGCTTCGCGCGCAGCGCGATCGGTGCTGCCCGTGTCGCCGAACAGCTTCTCGAACACCGCGCGCGGGTTCCACTCCATCGGCAGCGGCTGCGTCGGGCTGCGCCACGACAGCGTGTGCGTGTAGACGCAGCTCAGGTTGCCCGTGCACGCGCCCGCGTTGGCCGGCGGGTCCATCGCCATCTCGAGCGACGCGATCTGCGTCTCGCCGGCGTGGTGCCTGGCGAGCAACTGGTCCATCGACGTGTCGGCGAAGATTTCGATCTCGGTCTTGCCGCCGCGCGGCGTGCCGGTGAGAAACGCGCCGGAGGCGCCCGCATGAATCGCGACCCAGTTGGCGGAGATGCCCGAGAGCGCCAGCATCTGGTTTCGGAACGGCTCGAGCGGCTGCAGGATCGGCGACAGCTCGAAGGCGCTGCCCTCGCCCTTTCGGCGACCAGTACTCCATCGCCATGCCGTTCGGCACGTAGAAGGCGAGGAACCGATGCGCGGGCTTCCTGGCGCGCTGCGACGCCAGCGCCATCGCCGGGGTCATCGCGTCGAGAAACGGGAGCGCGAGGGTGGCGCCCAGCCCGCGTAGAACCGTGCGCCGCGGAAGAGACTTAGATGTGAGGAACATTGGCTCGCCTCATCTGAAATGCCGGACTCTTGACGATTCCCAATATTAACGCCGACCAGCGGAAATTCTGCGCCTCCGCATCCCGCACGATGCTGCGGACCGCGGGACGATCGTAGTACTCGACCCTGCGCCCCAGCGCATACGCGAGCAGTTTCTCGGTGACGGTGCGCGGAAACTGGTCGCGGCGCTCCAGGAGCAGCGCGCGCAATCCACTCAACCCCTCAACATTCGCACCGCTCATCGTCGTGCCCGCCGCATCCACCGGCTTGCCGGCTTCGTCGGACGTGCGCCAGCCGCCGATGACGTCGAAGTTCTCGAGCGCAAATCCGAGCGGATCGATCACCCCGTGGCAACTCGCGCATGTCGGGTTGGTGCGATGTTCCGCAAGGCGCTCGCGAATCGTCTGGGGCGCACCGCCCGGCTTCGGCGGCGCGAGATTGGTATCGACCCCCGGCGGCGGCGGCGCGATTTGCAGCCCGAAGATGTTGTTCAGCAGGAATTTTCCCCGAAGCACCGGCGACGTGCGATCGGGATACGACGTCGTCGACAACAGCGCGCCCTGCGCGAGCAGCCCGCCGCGCTGATTCGTGTCGGGCAGCGACACACGCCGGAAGCGGCTGCCGTAAATTCCAGGAATGCCGTAATGCCTGGCGAGCTTTTCGTTGACGAACGTGTAGTCGGCGTTGAGCAGCTCGAGCACGCTGCGATCCTCGCGCAGCGTGCTGCCGACAAACAGCTCGGTCTCGTGCTTGAAGGCCGCCATCAGCGTGAGGTCGTAATTCGGATAGCGCTCGGGATCGACCACAACCTCGGCGACGCGTCGCAGGTTGAGCCACTGCGCGGCGAAATCGTTGACGAGCGCCTCGCTCGAGCGCGGATCGGCGAGCATGCGCTTCACCTGCCGCTCGAGCACGGCCGGATCGCTCAGCTTGCGCTGCTCGGCAAGCGTCAGAAGCTGGTCGTCGGGAATGCTCGACCAGAGGAAAAATGACAGGCGCGAGGCCAATTCCAGATCCGATAACTGATAGGGCTTAGGGCTTGGGGCTGAGGGCTTAGGGTCTCGATACACCCGCAGCAGGAAATCCGGATCGACGAGCATGCGCTCGAGCGCGAACTGCACGCCGGCTTCGAACGTGCCGCCGTCGCGCCGACTGTCTTCGTAAAACGCCATCAGCGTCTGCACATCGGCCGCATTCACCGGGCGCCGATATGCGAGGCGCGCAAGACGCGACAAAATTTTCGTCGCACATGCAGGCTCGTCGGCTGTCCGGGCAGGGCGGCAAATGAAGACCGTATTCTTGCTCTCTGCTCTCTGCCCTTTGCTCTGTCCCGCGTCAGCTCCGTAGGGTCCACCGATCTGCAGGGACGCGACATTCGCGTGGCCCATGTAGACTTCGTCGTTCGTGATCACGCGGCCGCGCTGCAGCGGCTGCGGCAACCCTTCGGGCTCCCACAATTGACGGACGAACGACACTCCCACGACCCGCGATCCCGCGGCGACTGGCACGCGCACCTCGAGGCCGGCATCGCCGTCGAGCTGCATGTATTTTTCCCACTCGGGCGCTCCGGCGAATCCAGGCTCGCCGTCGCCGGCATAGCTCGCCCCGGCCGGGCGGCCCTGTGCTTTTCCGCCGACCGCGAAGCGCTTCAGCAGCTTGCCGTCGAGCCGCACGTCGAGCAGTTGCTCCCATCCCATGCCTTTGAGATAGTCCTGATAGTTGCGCTGCAGGCGCACCTTGAATCGATACTCGCCGTCGGCTGGAAAGTGATAGCGCACGGAGATGCCGCCGCGCGATCCAAGCGGCAGATCTTCACTCTGCCGATCTTCCTGCGTGACATGCAGCGGAATCTCGAAAGTGTCGATCGCGGCGTGCGATGGCGGCAGCGCCGCCGCGCGTCGCGTCACCTGCCGCGCGACCGACATGTAGCGCTCGAGATGCGCGGTCGAAATCGAGAGCACGTCGGCAAAATTGTCGAAGCTGCCGTCGGCGGTTTCATCGCCCGGCAGCTGCGAGGCGACGTCGAGGCTTTGCGCATCGAGGCCGAACAAATCGCGGATGGCGTTGCTGTACTCGGTGCGGTTCAATCGATGCACTGCGCCGATGCGCCCGGGATCGGGACGTGCGGCCCACGCGGAATCGAGCGCGCGCTCGATCTCGCCGGCGGCGGCATGATACGTTGCGGCGTCAGGCCGAGGCCGTCCTGGCGGCGGCATCGATCCCGCGCGCAGCTTCTCGACAACGGTTTCCCATGTCTCCGCATGGCCGCCCACGTTCGTCACGTCGAGACGATCGAGCGCGAGGCCGCCGGTGCGGGTTCGCTCGTTGTGGCAACTGATGCAGTATTTTGTAACGACCGCCTGAGCAGTCGAAGGCGGAGGGGCTTGAGCAGACAGAGCTATCGCCACGCAGGCCGCGACGCCGACCGCAAAGAGCGTGGTGCGCATGGATAGGCTTTATTTTGCCCGACACGCTAACTGCAAGTAAAGGAAGTGTTTGCCTTGACCGATAATGACGGCAATGAGCCAGCCCGAACGAATCGATGCCGTCTACCGGCTCGAATCGCCCGTGAAGTGCCCACACTGTCGAGAAACAGTGACGACCTTGAAGGCCGTTCGGCTGCTGCGCGACCAGGTAAACTTTACGTCTACCCTGCCCCGCCGCGGGCGCGTCGTCGCCTGCCCGAACTGCCAGTCCATCCTGCCCGCCGAGTTGACGAACCTCTAGGCATCGTTCTTGAAGTTGCCGGACGTGCGTGTTGATGGCGGATTCCCCTGACAATGGCGACGTGTTGATTACCAGCGAGGGTGGCCGTCACCTCTTGAGCGTGGTGCCGCACCCGCATCGATTGAGCTTGAGTGATTACGCAGTCGCCCTGCAGATCGCAAAGCGATGGGCGGAGGCCAACAGAGTGGCCGTCTGGCGCACGAACGACGGCGTGTTTACGAGGCTGACCGACTAGGCGGATAGACCACACGCGAGGCGACGAACGGCGACGGCTGCACTTCGACGGCACACCCCTCTGCAATCAATCGGGCGGCTGAATTCGCCGTCACCACGACGATGTCGCCGACACGCGCGCGAGACAAGTCGAGGCCATGAAGCCGCTCGCATGGTCGTTGGGTGAGCCGTAAATGAATGTAGCGCATAAAGACACACCTCATGGCGGAGTGAAATGCGATAGTTCAGTTTCGTGCGTCCAGCCAGCCGTTCGGACGGTGCAAGCAAGCGCTAGGCCGGGCGTGTCCCGCCAAAGCGCGCGAGCGCGAAGGCGGACGCACTTAGCGCGAAGGCTTATCCATCACTTCCCGCAACGGCGCGCGCAGGCGATGCCAGAACTCCGAATAGCTGGCGTCGAGGTGGTAGTCGACGCGCAGGTTGATCCACAGCGCCAGGATCGCGCCCGCCAGCAGCCACGGATAATTCCAGGCCGTGCGCGCCGTCACCGCAATCCAGTTCGTACTGATGATCGTGCGAATCAATCCGAACGCGCGATCTCTCCAACCGGGAATCGATCGCAGGTCGTCGTTGTAGGTGCCGAGAATCATCAACAGGCATGCGAGGGTCGTCAGGATCATCAGCCAGTACGCCGTTTTGCCCAGCCGATGCGCGCGGCGCTCGCGTTCGATCAACGACGCTCCACCTTCGTGGTGTGACGTGACCAGCGCTCGGATTTTTTCGGCCATCTCGGGCGAGCTGGACGTCACCACCACGCTGTCGGGCGGCACCGATCCCGGCGCGTACCCTTCCGTGTTTCGCGCAATGCGCTGGAAGACGGTTCGGTGCACTTTCGGCGCGACGTTGTTCTTCCGGCAGAGGCCGGCGACGTTGCGCGGCTCCCACCGGTAGAACATCCCCAGTCCGGCGCGCGGGTCGTACAACTTGTCGTCGACGTCGGTGCCGTCGCGGTACAGCGAACGATGTTGCGGCAGAAAACGCAGACCATGGTCCTCGGCCTTGCGCATCATCCAGTCGAGCGCCACGAGCGACATCCCCTGGCGTGAATAACCGCCGCCGACGTTCGAGTGAGAGCCGGCAAACCACACCTGCTCGATGCGCCCGGCGTCGTCTGGCTCCTCGCACCACAAGAGGGGCTCGAAGCTCTGGCGCGGCTCGTCGAGCGCGAGCGCATGGGCGGCGTACGCCACTTCCCCGCTGAGCGTGTTGCTTGGAAACTTGAAGCGATACACCGTGCTGTTGATGAGGTCGGAGATGCCGAACGGCGAGCCGACCGCATCGACGGTGTCCCACACGCCGATGAATTCGATGAGCTTCCGATCGGGATCGGCGAACGCTTCGATGCCGACCGAGTACTGTTTGCGCAGAAACTCATCGTCGATCGCCACTTTGCCGCGCATCATGCGTGAGAGGGCCGTCTGATATTTTTTTCGGTAGTGCCTGTAGGCCTGGCGTATGCCTTTTCGGAATCCGCGATTCGTCGGATAGCGCGTCGGGTCGAGAATGCCGCAGCTCGTCACCAGTCCAGCCAACGTCCGCACGGTGAAGGCGCCGCGGCTGAAGCCGAACATGAAAATGCGGTCGTCAGGATCGTACACGCGCGCGAGCTCTCCGTAGAGCTGCTTGACGTTGCGGCTCAGCCCCCACCCGAATATGCCGCCGAAGATGCGCACCCACTTCAGCGATTCGGTGCCGACGCCGTCGTGGTAGATCGCGACCTGTTGAGCGGCCGTGCCGTCGAAACGGTGGCTGTTCTGATCGACGGCTTCGTAGAGCTTGAAGACGTTCGTGCCTCGACCTTTGACTGTGGTGTTGCCGGTGCCGTCGGCGCAGATGATGATGTTCTTCGGCATTCGCCGATCAGGGCTTGAACGTGGAGGTGCGCGTCGCCGTCAGCTCGTCGGCGGCCGTTTCGACGATACACGACGCGTGCGGATCGTTGCAGTCGGGATGCATCCCCTTCGCGACCGTGTGGTGCACCCGATCGTCGGTCGCGATGGTGCGCTTGCTGTTCTTCACCAAATCTCTCGGCCACTTCACATCGGTCGCCGGCTTCGACGCCGTCGAGGCCTCGAGCACGCGTACCTGATCGACAGGGAGACCCGACGCGGCAGCTTTGCGAAGCATCCAGCAGAACGCGATGTTGTTGAGCCCGATGTTCCCGTTGCCGCCGCCGACATCGGAGTGCGCGCCGCGGAACCACACTTCGCGCGCCCCTTTCAGGCGGGTGACGCGAAATGTCTGTCTCCGCTCGTCGAGCGCCATCGCGTGGTAGCAGTACTCGACGTTTTGCGGCAGCGTCAGCGTGTACCCGAGGTTGTATTCCTGGAAGAGAAACGGCCCGAGATTGATTGGGATGCCGAACGATCCGACGACGTCCCACAACCCGAGGAATCGAATCACCGGCGGCTTCCCGGTTCGCGGATCGATTACCTGCTTGTACACGCGGTTGGTAAACGCCAGCGCAAGCGCCGCGCCGCGGCTGAAACCGACGACATCGATCGTGCCATCGCCGGCGGCGAGCCGGGCCCGCACATGGTCGAGCGCATCGTTGATGCGATCGTGTCCGCCGACGCCGAAGGCGCCGCCAAAAAAGCGGCCGAAGGCGCCGAACCGCGTGCCGACGCCGTTTGTGTAGTACCCGTTCGCGCCCGAGTACGCGTCGCGGAATTTCAGGACGTTGGTATTGGTGTGGTACTCGTTGTCTGGCGTCGTGAGGACGTCCGTTTTTTCAGAGTTCCACGTTCCGTTGAATGCATAGAGGGCCATGGCCAATCTCCGCGCGGATGGTAGCATGCTCTATGTATGGCCGGACGGCACGAGCAAACGGACAGTGCAATCAAAGATCGCGCCGAGCACAAGACTGAGGAGCCGAAGCTCTATAACGTCATTCTGCTGAACGACGACTACACGACGATGGAGTTCGTCTTACAGATTCTGGAGACGCTCTTTCAGAAATCGCCGGCCGAGGCCTTTCGCATCATGATGCACGTGCATCGCAACGGACGGGGCCTGGCGGGCGTGTATCCCTGGGAAGTCGCCGAAACGAAGGCCGAGAAGGTCGCCGTGCTTGCGAGCGAGGCCGGCTACCCATTGCGTGCGACTATAGAGGAAGCCTGATGTTTTCTACTTCCGTCGAAGTCGTGCTTCATATCGCGTTTCGCGAGGCGGTCTCGCGCCGGCACGCCTATCTCACGCTCGAGCACCTGCTGTACGCGCGTCGCGCACGATCCCGACGGCGAGCGCATTCTCGCGGCGTGCGGCGCCGACTTGTCGCTGCTGCGGCGAAACGTCGCCGACAGCCTGGACGACTCGGTCGAAGCGCTTCCGCGCGGACAGGAGCGCGAGCCCGAGCAGACGACGGCGTTCCGCCGCGCGCTGCAGGCCGCGGTGCTGCACGTGCAGAGCGCGCAGCGGCAGGAAGCGCAGGTGGGCGATCTGATCGCGGCCATCCTGCAGCAGCCGCAGACGCGCGCGGCGAAGCTGCTGGCCGAGCAGGGCATCACGCGCCTCGACGTGCTCGAGTACCTCGCGCACGGCATCACGAAGACGCCGATTCATCAGGATGATGGCGGAGGCCCCGATCTGGGCGACGGCCGCGACGGCATGGCCGGCAGCGGCGACCTCGGGTCCGCGACCGCGAAGGATCCGCTGTCGGCGTACTGCACCAACCTGACGGCGCGCGCGCGCCAGGGCCTGCTCGATCCGCTCATCGGCCGCGCCGAAGAGCTGCAGCGCACCATCGAGGTGCTCTGCCGGCGCCGCAAGAACAATCCCGTGTTCGTCGGCGACGCCGGCGTCGGCAAGACCGCGATGGCCGAAGGGCTGGCGATGCGGCTGCTCTCCGACGACGTGCAGGACACGCTGAAGGACGCCGAGATCTTCGCGCTCGACACGGGCGCGCTGCTCGCGGGCTCGCGCTTCCGCGGCGACTTCGAAGAGCGCTTCAAGGCCGTCGTCAAGGCGCTGAGCGTGCGGCCGAAGGCCATTCTCTTCATCGACGAGATTCACGCCACGGTCGGCGCGGGCGCCGTGACCGGCGGCACGATGGATCTCGCGACGATGCTGAAGCCGCTGCTGACCGCCGGCGAGCTGCGCGTGATCGGCTCGACGACGTTCGAGGAGTTCAAGCACATCGAAAAGGATCGCGCGCTCGCGCGGCGCCTGCAGAAGATCGCGATCGACGAGCCGTCGATCGAAGAGACCGTGCGCATTCTCGCCGGGCTGCGCAGCCGCTACGAAGACCATCACCGCGTGAAGTACACCGATGCGGCGCTCGAGAGCGCCGCCAAGCTGGCGGCGCGGCACCTGCGCGACTATCGCCTGCCCGACAGCGCCATCGATCTCATCGACGAAGCGGGCGCCGTGAGTCGGCTGAAAGCGGGGGCTGCGTCCGCGAACGACGCAGTCATCACGGTCGACGTCTCCGACATCGAGCCGATCGTCGCGCGGATGGCGCGCATTCCCGCGCGCCAGGCGTCGTCTTCGGATCGCGAGCGGCTGCGCACGCTGGAAGAGTCGCTCGAGCGCGTCGTCTTCGGCCAGAAGGAAGCCGTGCATCTGGTTGCGCAGGCCATCAAGCGCTCGCGCGCGGGGCTGGCGCTGCCCGAGCGGCCCGGCCGGCTGCTTCCTCTTCACCGGCCCGACGGGCGTCGGCAAGACCGAGCTCGCCAAACAGCTCGCGCTGCAGCTCGGCAACGAGTTCATCCGCTTCGACATGAGCGAGTACATGGAGAAGCACGCGGTCGCGCGGCTCATCGGCGCGCCGCCTGGATACGTCGGCTTCGAGCAGGGCGGCCAGCTCGTCGACGCCGTCCGCACCCATCCCTACAGCGTCGTCCTGCTCGACGAAATCGAGAAGGCGCACGAGGACATCTACAACATCCTGCTGCAGGTGATGGATCACGCGACGCTGACCGACAACACCGGCCGCAAGGCCGACTTCCGCAACACCGTGCTGATTCTCACGTCGAACGCCGGCTCGCGCGAGATGAGCGCCGGCTCGGTTGGATTCGGCGACGCCGGACCCGACGGCAAAGCCAAGAGCGGCCATCGAGCGGGTCTTCAGCCCGGAGTTCCGCAACCGGCTCGACGCGATCGTCACCTTCAAGGCGCTCTCGCCGGAGGCGATGGAAACGATCGTCGAGAAGTTCGTGATGCAGCTCGAGAGCCAGCTGAAGGATCGCAAGGTGGCGATCACGCTGACGCCGGAGGCGCGCGCGTGGCTCGCGAAGAAAGGCTACGACCCGAAGATGGGCGCCCGCCCGCTCGGCCGCGTCATCCAGCGCGAAGTGCGCGATCCGCTGACGGACGAGATTCTGTTCGGGAAGCTGGAGAACGGCGGGACGGTCACGATCGGCCTGTACGACGACGCGTCTGACGTTCGCGACTAGACCGTCGGCTTAGCGCCAGAGTAACGTCCCCAAGCCCACCAACCGCTAGGGATCCCTGAATCCCTCTACCCTGATCCCCTAGCGGTGCACCCCCGGCGCTTCGTGCCCCGTGCGTTCGACGTACTCGATGTACGAGCCCGGATACACGTGCGGCGCCGTCTCGGTCCCGCTCTCGCCGCCCAGCTCCAGCACACGATTACTGAGCGCGCGCAGGAACGCGCGATCGTGCGAGACGAAGAGCATGGTGCCGTCGAAGCTGCTGAGCGATTCGAGCAGCATTTCCTTCGTCGCCAGGTCGAGATGGTTCGTCGGCTCGTCGAGCACGAGGAAGTTCGGCGGGTTCAGCAGCATGCGCGCCATCACGAGCCGCGTCTTCTCGCCGCCCGAGAGCATGCGGATCTTCTTGTCGATGTCCTCGCCCGAGAACTGAAACGCGCCGGCGAGGCTGCGCAGCACGCCGATCGACTCGTGCGGGAAGTCGCGCTGCAGCTGCTCCTCGATCGTCAGGTCCGGGTTCAGCACATCGAGCGCCTGCTGCGAGAAGTAGCCCATCTTCAGGCTGGCGCCGAGCGTCACGTTGCCCTCGTCGGGCTGCACCGCGCCCGCCACCATCTTCAGCAGCGTCGATTTGCCCGCGCCGTTCTTGCCCATCACGCACCAGCGCTCGCCGCGGCGGATGTTCAGGTTGAGATCCTGATGCACCGTGCGCTTGCCGTACCGCTTCGTCAGATGCTCGAGCGTCGCCACCTGCTCGCCCGATCGCGGCGGCTGGCGGAAATCGAACTTCACGATGCGGCGCTTCTTCGGCAGCTCGATCTTCTCGATCTTGTCGAGCGCCTTCACGCGGCTCTGCACCTGCGCCGCTTTCGCGGCGTGGGTCTGGAAGCGATCGATGAACCGCTGCTCTTTGGCGAACATCGCCTGCTGCCGCGCGTATGCCGCTTCGCGATTCGCCTCGCGAATCGCGCGCTCGCGCTCGTAGAAATCGTAGTTGCCCGAGTAGGTCGTGATCTCGCCGGCGTCGATCTCCGCAATCTTCGAGACGATGCGGTTCATGAACTCGCGGTCGTGCGAGGTCATCAGCAGGCCGCCGGACCGCGATTTCAGAAACTCCTCGAGCCAGATGATCGATTCGATGTCGAGGTGGTTCGTCGGCTCGTCCATCAGCAGGATGTCGGGCTCGCCGAGCAGCACGCGCGCCATCGCGACGCGCATCTTCCAGCCGCCCGAGAGCGCTCCCACATCGCCGTCAATCCGCTCGTCGTCGAATCCGAGCCCGTGGAGGATTTCGCGCGTGCGGCTCTCGAGCGCGTAGCCGCCGAGGTGCTCGTACTCTTCCTGCACGACGCCGAACCGCTCGAGCGTCGCATCCAGCGCGTCGGCCTTTGCGGGATCCGACATCGCGTGCTGAAGCTCTTCGAGCTCGTGATGCAGCGCGCCGAGGCGGCCGCTGCCGGCTATCGCCTCGTCGAGCACGGAGCGGCCGGACATCTCTTCGACGTCCTGGCGGAAATAGCCGACCGTCACTCTCTTCGGAACAGACACATCCCCATCGTCCGGACCCTCTTCCCCGACGATCATCCGGAAGAGCGTCGTCTTGCCCGAGCCATTCGGCCCGACGAGGCCGACCTTCTCGCCTTCGTTCAACTGGAACGAGGCGTCGACGAACAGCACCTGTTTGCCGTACTGCTTGCTGATTTTCGAGAACGAAATCATGCTTGCGGCGATTCGGCGAGCAGCTCGACCGTCGGGTGCTGGCGCACGAAGTAGTCGAGCTCCCACTGCGAGCTGAACAGGATGATCTTGCGCTCGAGGCGATCGGCAGCAACGGTGCCCTGCCCGCCCGAGCGTGAACTTCGCCGAGCGGATCGGCGAGCCATCGCGCGGCCGTGTACGTGGCGGGCTCGATGACGACGTCGACGTTGTACTCGCTCCGCAGACGGCTGCGTGATGACGTCGAGCTGGAGCTGTCCGACGACGCCGACGATCGGCTCGCGGCGGCCCGACGCGGTGTAGAACACCTGCATCAGCCCTTCTTCCTCGAGCTGCTTCAAACCTTCGTCGAACTGCTTGTAGCGCGTGTCTTTCAGCCGCACGCGGCCGAAATGCTCGGCCGGAAATCGCGGCACGCCCTGGAATTTCAGCGGCTCGCCCGTATGCACCGTGTCGCCGATGGCGAACTGACCCGGGTTGACCAGGCCGAGAATGTCGCCCGCGTACGCCACGTCGATCGTTTCGCGGTCGCGGCCGAAAAATCGGTACGCGCGCGACGCGCGCAGCTGCTTGCCGACGCGGCTGTTCAACAGCACCATGTCTTTTTCGAAACGGCCCGAGCAGACGCGCACGAACGCCACGCGATCGCGGTGGCGCGGATCCATGTTCGCCTGAATCTTGAAGACGAAGCCGGTGAACCGCTCATCGATCGGCGACACCTCACCTGAATCGCTCGGCCGCGCCGACGGAGGGCGGCGCCAGATCGACGAGCGCCTGCAGGAACGGCTCGAGGCCGAAGTTCGTCAGCGCGCTGCCGAAGAACACCGGCGTCTGAATGCCGGCCAGATACTCCTCGATGTCGAACTGCGTGCCGGCCGAGCGGATGACGTCGAGCGACTCGCGGAAGTGCGCGTACACCCGCTCGCCGATGACCTCCCGCGCCTCCGGAGCGTCGATCGCGGAAATGTCAACGGGCGCGCGATACTGCCCCTGCGCCTCGCGCTCGTACAGGTGCAGCTTCTGTCCCTCGATGTCGTACACGCCGCGGAACTGCTCGGCGTCGCCGACTGGCCAGTTCACGGGCGCGGCCGCGATGCCCAGGGTGGTTTCGATGTCGTCCATCAACGCGAGCGGATCCTTGGCGGGCCGATCGAACTTGTTGACGAACGTCAGAATCGGCAGCCGATGGCGCCGGCACACCTCGTAGAGCTTTCGCGTCTGCGTTTCGACGCCGTTCGCCGCATCGATCACCATGACGACGCTGTCGGCGGCGATCAGCGCGCGGTAGGTGTCTTCGCTGAAGTCTTTGTGGCCGGGCGTGTCGAGCAGCGACATGCGCCGCCCCTGAATCTCGAACTCGAGCGCCGCAGATGTAATCGAGATGCCGCGCTGCTGCTCCAGCTCCATCCAGTCGGACGTCGCCGCCTTGCGGTCTTTGCGGCCGCGGACCGCGCCGGCCAGCTCGATTGCCCCGGCGTACAGCAGCAGCTTCTCGGTGAGCGTGGTCTTGCCCGCGTCCGGATGCGAGATGATGGCGAACGTGCGGCGGCGCGCGACCTCGCGCTCGAGTTCGCTGTTGCACCGACTGGTCAGGCAGGATCACCTTCGAGGCTGCTGTTCGACTAAGCTCGAGCCCGGCGTCGTCCCAGTCCGAGGTCCACTGCCCTTCGGCTGCCTCGGGATCGACGGCGTTCGATCGCCTTGCGCCGCGGCGCTCTGCGTCGCTCCATGCCTTCCGGCTGGCTCTTCTCGACCGCACCAAGAGGGTCTGAACAACCGCGCTCGAGCCTCAGAGACGGATTGCCGTTTCATGCCCCTATTGTACATCCACGAAAATATGGCTTATCGAATAACGATAAATAGTTATTGTATATCGATTCATATTTATCGTATAACGATAAAACTATGACATCGTCAAAAACCTCAGTTTCGTCGTTCCTGGTCGTCCTTCTGAACGTGGCGTGGTGGCGTCGTGGCGCTCGCCATCGTGCTGACGATCTGCCTCGCCGGCCTCTCGGCTTTCCACGACATTCGGGGTGGACAGCTCGACATCCCGGTTTCGTTCAGCGTCGATCCTCGAGCGCTTCCCGTGAGCGCGCCGTCCCTCGGCATCGAGGGCGCGCAGAATCGAACACGCCCGCGCGATCGGTGAAATTCTCGCCACCCAGGGGGCATCACTCGTCGTCCCGGCCCTTCTCGGTCTCGTCGTCATGTTCGCGGCTCGCCCTCTTCGTCGTCGGCCAGCTCCGCGCGGTGTTCCGCACGCTGCGCGACGGCCGGCCCTTCGTGCCCGCCAACGCGACCCGAATCCGGTGGATTGCTTTTGCCGTCATCGCCGGAGAGTTCGGGCGGGCGGTGGTCATGTACTCGTCGAACGTCCTACGTGATGACGCACTTCTCCGCCAATGGCCTGCGGTTCGACGCCCGGCCAGACCTGAACATCTTCACGATCATTCACGGGCTGATCATCCTGGCGATCGCCGAAGTGTTCAGAGCGGGAACCCGCCTGGACGAAGACCAGTCGCTGACGATCTGAGGGAGCCGATGGCCATCCGCGTCAAGCTCGACCACCTGTTGCTCGACCGCCGGATCACCCTCACTGAGCTGGCCGATCGCATCGGCATCACGATCGCGAATCTGTCGGTGTTGAAAACAAACAAGGCCAAGGCGGTTCGATTCTCCACTCTCGAGGCCGTGTGCCGCGAGCTCAACTGTCAGCCAGGGGACCTACTGGAGTGGACGCGAGAAGAGTAACAACGGTTCTCGTTCCACCACCAACCACCAACCGACCAACCACGGACTAGAATGCTTCCATGCCCAAATTGACAGTTGAGAGTTATGGAACGTTTGACGTGGCCGACAACAAGCGCCTGGTCCTCGCCATCGAGCAGGACGCGAAGGTCGACATTCTGCACGCGTGCGGCGGCAACGCCCGCTGCACGACCTGTCGGGTGGAATTTATCGACGGAGAGCCGTCAACGATGACTGCCGCCGAGAAGGAGCGGCTCGAACAGCGAGCGCTGTCGGGCGTGCGCCTGTCGTGCCAGATCGTGTGCGATCACGATATGACGGTGCGCGCGATCAGCCGCCTCGAGGGATCGGGCCGGCCCGATCCAGGACGGACGCCGGAAGAGACGATTCAGCCTCCGCCCGTTTGGGGGACGAAGGGCTCGTAGGTCGCGTGGGGATGTTCGGAGAAATACTCCGCGAGAGCCGAGACGAGCGGACCCATCTTCGGGTTGTCAGGGACAACCTGCGGATGGACACCCGCGTCGGCGAGCGCTGCTGAACAGATCGGGCCGACAGCGGCAACGACGACATCGCCCAGCGCGTGGATGACGGCGTCCGCCACACCCATATCGGACGCGACGTGGAGCAAGTGCTTCCATTGCACCTGACTCGTAAAGATGACGGCGTCGATGTCGCGCTTCACGATGTCGCGAGCCAGATCCTGCAATGGACCGATGTCGTCGGGCAGCCGCCATTCATACACGCACAACTCGTTCAACGCGGCGCCTCGCAGCCGAAGCGCATCGGCCAACGCTCCGCTGCGCTCTCCATAGTGAACGATCGTCACCTCCGCGTCAGCGAGATCGATGCCCGCCATCGCCTCGAGCAGTTCGTTACTTGTAAATGGCGACGCCGCGGATATGTGCGGGCTGAGACCGTAGCGTTTCAACGCGGCGGCCGGCTTCGGTCCGCGGCACACGATCGTTCCGCGCTTCAGAGATTCGACAACGAACGGGAGCTGATTCTGGCGTTCGGCCTCCTGCAACAGCGCGGTCGCGCCGGGGCCGGTGAGAAAGACATGCACACGGCGGGCAGGTGTCTCGAGCCGGGATACAAAATCGGCGACGATGTGGGCGCAGTCGATGGGCGCTTCGCGAACGGCGGGCGTTGACCGCACGACGCCGCCGTAGCGTTGAACCAGCGTTGCGAGCTCGGTGCCCATGCGAGCCTCGAGGAGCGCCACGCGAACGCCGTGAAGTCCATCACGCTTTGGCGGAGACACGTGACTATCGTCGCCAATCTTGAGGTTCTTGTCGAGCCGGCACGAGCCGCAGCATGTTCACGAATGTCGGTCGCTGCAATACACATCAACAATTACGTACACAAATCGTCGCGATCGACGCGACGACACCTCTGATGCGCGATCGCACGCGGCAATTGTCAAAACACAAATCGACACAATAGTTGCCGCCTCACGCGCTGATGAACATTTCCGTCTGATCTCTTTAGCGTCTTCCCTCTGCCATCTGCCCTCTTCCCTAGCGTTTTTGCGACTTTCAGCAAAAACGCGCCTGGCATTTCCGTTGCTCAATACCTCGCGCATGAGAATTCGCACTGCACTGTTCATCGCGCTCAGCTGTCTCGCCACTTCGTCAGTCCCCGCATTCGCGCAGACGCCACCGCCCGCGCAATCACCGCAGACACCGCCAACGGCATTCGCCAATCTCGATTTGCCGGCGTGGATGCGTGTCGGCGTCGAGCATCGCGGCCGCCTCGAGGGACTCAGCGGCGCCGGCTTCGCTGACAACCGCGAGGATCTGTACTGGCTGAACCGTGTTCGCGTCACCGCCAGATTCACGATGAAGCCATGGCTGAGCGCAGCGGTGCAGGCGCAGGACGCGCGCGTCGAGGGACGGAACGGCGCTATCACCGGCGCGCCCTTCCGCGATCAGTTCGACCTGCGACTCGCGCACGTCGACGTCGGAGCGTTCGAGAAGAGCCGGTTCGCGCTGCGCGGAGGACGGCAGGAGCTCGTGTTCGGCGACCAGCGGCTTGTCGGGCACGGCAACTGGCTCAACACCGCGCGCTCGTTCGATGCCGTGCGCGGCGTCTTCCGGCACAAGAAACTGAGGATCGATGGCTTCGCCGCCTCGGTCGTCGCCATTCAGATGGACGACGTGAATCGCAGCGGCGCCGGTAACTACCTGTACGGCGCGGATGCGCCGCTCGCCATTCTGCCGAATGCGGGAGTGCTCGAGCCGTATCTCTTCGTTCGCACCGCGGAGAAGCTGCCGACAGAAACAGGCCCACTGGGAGACCTGACATCGTCGACGTCGGGCGTCCGCATGGTGGGAAAGATATCCACGCGAACCGACTACAACATCGAAGCAGCCGTTCAGCGCGGATCGCTGGGGTCCGACACGATTTCCGCCTCAGCCGGACACGCGTTGGTCGGACGCACGATACCCGTGGGATCGAAGACCTACCGCGTGTTCGGCGAATACAACTTCGCGTCTGGCGACGACACGCCCGGAGACGGCAATCGCGGCACATTCGATCAGTTGTATCCGACGGGCCACGACAAGTACGGGCTCGCCGATCAGGTGGGATGGAAGAACATTCACCATCTACGCACGGGCGTGGAAGTACGGCCGCACGCCAGGCTCTCGCTGGGCAGCAGCTATCACTCGTTCTGGCTCGCCAGCGCCACCGATGCGCTCTATAGCGCCGGCGGCGCGGTGCTCGCGCGCATTCCAACCGGCGCACCCGATCGCCACGTCGGCCAGGAGCTCGATGTTCAGGCCACCTACACACCGTCCCCGCGCATCCAGCTGCACGGCGGTTACGCGCACCTCTTCACCGGCAAGTTTCTCAAGGCCGCGACACCCGGCAAGTCCTATAGCGCGCCGTACTTCATGGTCACGACCATGCTCCTCGGATTGGAGAAGTAGATGACAGAGCGGAAGACATCGCGACGGACATTCTTGAAAAAGACCGCCGGCGCATCGGCGATGGCCGGCCTCATGTCGGGATTGCCATCGGGTTGGGTCGGCAGCGTCTACGCCGATGATTCGCCGGAAACGAAGGCCATGCGATTCGGCATGATCGCCCTCACCGACTGCGCGCCCATCGTCATGGCGCACGAGCTCGGCTATTTCAAGAAGTTCGGCATCGACTCGGTCGTGTCGAAGGAAGCGTCGTGGGCGGTCATCCGCGACAAGATGAACCTCGGCGAGAACCAGGGCACGCACATGCTGCTCGGCATGCCGCTGGCCTCGACGATGGGGCTGGCGGGATCGCCGGTGAAGCCGATGGTGATTCCCTGGCTGCTGAATCGCAACGGGCAGGCGATTACGCTGAACAACAAGCTGAAGCAGGCCGGCGTGAAGGGGCCGAAAGACGTGAAGCCGCTGGCCGATCGCGCAAAAGCCGCCGGCGATCCGCTTGCGTTTGCGATGACGTTCCCGCCCGGCACCCACGCCATGTGGATGCGCTATTGGCTGGCAAGCGGCGGCATCCATCCGGACAAGGATGTGTCGCTCATCACCATACCGCCGCCGCAGATGGTCGCCAACATGAAGGTCGACAAGATGGACGGCTTCTGCGTCGGCGAGCCGTGGAATGCGCGAGCCATCGCCGACGGCATCGGGTTCACCTCGATCACCACGCAGCAGATGTGGAAAGACCATCCGGAGAAGGTCTGCGCGTTCACCGAAGAGTTCGCGACGAAGAACCCGAAGTCGGTAAAGGCGGCGCTGAAGGCGCTTCATCTCGCGAGCGTGTATCTCGACAAGCTCGACAACCGGCCGAAGGCCGCGGAGATCATCTCGCGGCCGACCTACATCAACTGTCCGCCCGAAATCATTCTCGGCCGGCTGCAGGGCAAGTACGAATACGGCGACGGAAGAAAGGAGCAGGATCCGTACTACATGATCTACTCCGACCGGAACTGCAACTATCCGCATCCCGCGTTCGGCACGTGGTGGCTGACGCAGTTCCGCCGCTGGGGCATGGTGAAGGGAGCGCCCGATTACGCCGGAGTCGTCAAGCGCGTGATGCGGCCCGACATTTACACGGAAGCCATGAAAGAAATCGGCGTCACGCCGAAAGTTGCGCCGCTCACGAAGTGGACGTTCTGGGACGGCGGCGCGTTCGACGCGGCCAACCCAGAAAAATACGCGCTGTCGTTTCCCATCAACAGTGTCGCGGGGTAACTATTGATCAATCTGAATCGCATCGGACACTTCTGCCTGCCGCTCGTCGGGATTGTGCTCGCCGGGCTCGGGTGGTGGTATACGAGCACCATCGTCACGGACCTGCCGTCGCCGCTGAAGACGTGGGAGGAGAGCAAGGTGTACGTGCTCGAGCCGTGGGCCAAGCGCGGCGAGATGGACCAGGGCATCGGGCTCCTCGCGTACTACAGCCTGATTCGCGTCGCGTATGGCTTTTCTCTCGGCATCCTGATTGGCACACCGCTCGGCTTTCTCCTCGGCGTGTCCCGCACGATGCATCGGATGCTCGACCCGCTCATCCAGGTGCTGCGTCCGATTTCTCCGCTCGCCTGGCTGCCGCTGGGCCTTGTGTTGTTTCAGAAATCAGAGCCGGCTGCACTGTTTGCAATCGCCGTCTGCTCGATGTGGCCGACCGTGCTGAACACGATGGCCGGCGTTCGCGCGATTCCGCAGGATTACTGGAACATCGCGAAGGTGCTTCGCCTCTCGCCTTTCACCACATTCACGAAAATCGTGCTGCCGGCCGCGCTGCCGCAGATGTTCACCGGCTTCAGGCTCAGCCTCGGCATCGCGTGGCTGGTCATCGTCGCCAGCGAGATGCTGACGGGAACGCCGGGCGTCGGCGGGTTTCTCTGGCAGGAATACAACAGCCTGATCTACTCGCACATCCTGCTCGCCATCCTGACGATCGGCGTCGTGGGCTTTCTGCTCGATCGCATGATGGGGATCGCAGAAGCCAGGCTTCGCGCGCTGTAATGGCATTTATCGAAGCAACGAACCTGTCGAAATCGTTCGGCGCTTCACGCCACGTGCTCGACCGCGTGTCGCTGACGGTCGACAAAGGCGAGTTCGTCTCGATCGTCGGCTTCATGGGGTGCGGCAAATCGACGCTGCTGAATCTGCTCTCCGGTGTCACGCAGCCCGACAGCGGCACGATCACCATCGACGGCACAGCCGCTGCGCGGCATCGCCCGGCAGGCCTCGATCGTCTTTCAGAATTACTCGCTGCTGCCGTGGTTCTCGGCGATCGAGAACGTGCGGCTGGCCGTCGACGCCGCTCACCCGGAGTGGTCTCGCGCCCAGCAGAAAGATCAGTCGGAGCGCTATCTACGACTGGTCGGTCTCGGCAATGCGTTACACCGCAGGCCGAGCCAGCTCTCCGGCGGCATGCGGCAGCGGGTGGCGATCGCTCGCGCCTTCGCCACCGATCCTGAGGTGCTGTTTCTCGACGAACCGTTCGGCGCGCTCGACGCGCTGACGCGCGGAAGCCTTCAGCAGGAGCTCGCTCGTCTCTGTTCGGAGGCCGGGCGTCCGGTCACCACCGTGATGATTACCAACAACATCGACGAAGCCTTGCTGCTCTCGGACCGCATCATCCCGATGACGAAGGGGCCGCGCGCGACGCTGGGCGCATCGGTCGCCGTCGATCTCGCGAAGCCGCGCAGCGCCGACCAGCTCGCGCACGACGAACAGGCCATTCTCGCCAGAGCCCATGTCGTCGAGTGCCTGTCCGATCATCTGCGTGCCTCACGCGCGCGTCCTGCTCCCAAACGGCCGGAGCCGCCGCCGCTTTTCATCCATCGCGGTTGAGAAGGCGGGCTTGTGAGCCTCATCGTTCCGCTCGAGCTCACAGGCCTGACCAAGGTCTTCCCGACCGAGGCCGGGCCGTTCGTCGCGGTCAAGAACGTCAACGTCAAGATTCACAAGTCCGAGTTCATCTGCATCGTCGGACATTCCGGCTGCGGCAAATCGACGGTGCTTTCCATCATCGCCGGGCTTCAGCGGGCGACCGAGGGAGGGGTCGTCATCAACGGAAGGCAGACGATCGAGCCCGGCGAGGATCGCGCCGTGGTGTTTCAAACGCCGTCGCTGCTGCCGTGGCTCACGGCGCGGCAGAACGTCGAGCTCGCCGTGCGACAGAAATTCAGGACGCTGACGGCCTCGGAACGGCGCGCGCACGCCCTGCGATACCTCGCCCTGACGAGCGTCGCCGATGCCGCCGATCAGCTGCCCGCTGAAATGTCGCTGGGCATGCAGCAGTGCGTGTCGCTCGCGCGCGCGCTGGCGCTCGAGCCGGAGCTGCTGCTGCTCGACGAGCCGTTCTCGATGCTCGATTCGCTGACGAGGCTGGACCTGCAGGATACGCTGTTACGCGCGTGGGAACAGGATCGGAAGATCGTCGTGATGGTGACGCACGACGTGGACGAGGCGCTGTATCTTGCCGACCGAATTGTGCTGATGACCGACGGACCAGCGGCCCACGTCGGCGATATCCTGTCGCTGCCGTTCGCGCGGCCGCGCGAACGGCGCGAGGTGCTCGAACACCCCGACTATCGGCGCCTTCGGAAATCGATCATCGATTTTCTTGAGAATCACGCCAAACAATCGACGAGATCCTGACGCAGAGCCGCAGAGTCGCAGAGAAATTTCTTTTCAAAAACACTCTGCGTCTCTGCGTCTCTGCGTCGACTCAGAAAGGAAACTTCACTGTCGGGTCGCTCGAGTACCGTTTCATCTTCAGCGTCAGCTTGCCACCGGCGCCTGGGTTCAGCGTGACCGTGAAGTTCGACTTTCCGACCGGCACCGTCTTGCCGTTCCAGTCGACCGACTCGATTACGTGCTCGCCGTAGGCGCCGCCCTGCACGACCAGCGTTCGCGGCGCCGTCGCGCTGACGTTGACGAGCGTGACGACCGTGCCCGTGTCGCTCATTTCTGAGACGAGCGCCGCCACGTCTTCCGGTAAGCCGGCGCGCTTGCGCGCGGGATCGAAATAGCGCAGCCGCGAGTTCACGAGATTGCCCCGGCGATCGGGCTCCATGCCGCCCTGCGTCAGCTGAATCAGCGCCGTCGTCGTGACAGGATTCAGGTCGAGCATGTTGTCGGCGAGGCGCTTATCCGGCTTCGACTGGTCGTTCCGGATGCCTTCGACGCGTTTCTTGATCGTCGCGAGATCTGCGGCCATCGCCGTCTCGGGATAGCTCGGGTTGCGCCCCTGCAGGTATTCGAGCCACGGATTGGGGGTGACCCGCGCGAGGTCTTCGGCCTTCTGCGAGAAATACCACACTTCGAGCGCGCCAACGTTCCACGGACGATCGCGCCAGCCGTACCATCCGGCCTGCGTGGCTTTCGGGTTGGCCTGAAGGTCGACGCCATACATGGATGGATACTGCGTCTTCCCGTCGATCGTTCGCGCGTTCGCATTCACCGCGTTGGTCATGTTGCGCCATGCGTCGACGTACTTCTGATCGCCCGTCAGCAGCAGCGCGTTGTTCAAGCCGATGATCGGACGCTCGATGCGATTGCGGTTCTCGCGGCGGTTGGTCACAGGATTCACAGGGCTGAAGCCCCAGCCGTAAGCGCTTCCCCACCACTTCCCTGTCGGCCCGCCAATCTTGCCGTCGAGATCCACGAAAGTCGGAATGATGCCGTTGTTCTGCTTCATCCGTTCGAGCCACCCGTCGACGTAGCGGACGATCCACTGTTTGTATTTCTGATCGCCCGTCGCGAAGTACGCGTTGGCGGGCAGGGTCGTCGCGACCAGATTCAGCGCGTGGTCGCCGACGACGTCGTGGTACTCCTGGTAGTGCGCGAGGAACTCGTCGAAGTTGCGCTCGCCGTGCAGGGCGTCGAAGCCGGTCATGTCGAACGGCTCGCCGACCCATTCCGTCGACGTCGCCTTGCGCAGCAGCGGACCTTTGCTGCCGTTCATCATGCTGCGGATGATGTTGTGCTTCGGATCGTAGTTGGGCGCATCGGCATCCTCGCCCATGTAGAAGCCCGAAAACCGGCGGACACGCTCGATGTATTTCGGATCTGCCGGCACCGAGAGGGCCATGCGGTTGAAGAGCTGCAGCCCTTCGCCGTGATGCTGCCAGTCGGAGAGCGCGCTGAACTCCTTGAAGTACATCCCGTCGACACCCGCAGGCACGGCCTTCGTCGTCTTGGCCTCGGTGTACTGCTTGATCATTCCCTCGTGCGCCTTCATGTACATCTGCACGATGTCGTCGCTCGCGCCCAGCGCGTGCAGCTCGGGCCAATGATTGAAGTTCTCGAACGCGTCATCGGGCCCGTCGTTCGCGCCCCAGCGCACGAAGCAGAGCAGATACCCGCGGTCGTCGAAGTATTTCTGGAAGAACTCGCGCGCCGCCGGCACGTTCTCGGCCAGCAGCTGCCGCTCCATCTGCGCCCACTTCGGCGCGGCCATCGGTGAATCGATCGTGACCGTCGATGCCGGTCCGGCGGGCGCGGCAGGTTCGGCCGTCGCACAGGCGGAGAGGGTTGCTGCAAGGAAAACGGCCGCAAGAAGGTGCTTCATATCGCCTCCGACAGTTGTGGAAGGCCGGATGTTAGCATGGGACCTATCGTGCTGGACGAGAAAGACATAGAAGAACGATTCGTTCGCGCCTCGGGACCGGGCGGGCAGAACGTCAACAAAGTGTCGACGGCAGTCCAGCTGCGCTTCAACGTCGGCGCTTCTTCGCTCGCCCGACGATGTGAAGCAACGTCTGCGCAATCTCGCCGGCAACCGCATGATCGCGGACGACGTCCTGCTCATCGACAGCCGCGAGCATCGAACGCAGGCCCAGAACCGGGAGGCCGCACGAGCGCGGCTGAGCGCGCTTCTCCAGCAGGCCGCGACGCGTCCAAAAAAAAGACGGCCTACGAAACCGAAAGCCGGCGCGCGCGAAAGGCGGATTGCCACGAAAAAACGGCGCGGCGAGGTAAAACAGCTGCGCGGGCGATCTCGCACCCACGACGATTAGCGCTTGTCAAGTTGCGCCGCAACCCGCGATCCGCCAAGATCGCTGGCATGTTGTGGATTGCCTTGGGCGCGGTCGGAATCGGCGCGTTCTTCATCTACCAGACCGTTCGGCCAATGCTCCGGCGACGCCGCAAGTACGACGCAGGCGCCGTCAGCGAGTACTGGATTGAGCAGCACCGCGGGCGTTCGCAAGACGCCACGCGGTAACACGCTTCGCGACGATCCAGATAATCAGCACGACCCCAGCCAGTGCCAGGAGCGGCGCAAGCACGGCAAGCACCGCTATCAGAATCGACCCCCCTAATTCCAGCGTCGCGAGAACCGGATTGCCGATACCGGCCGTCGCCGCCGAGCTTTTCAGCCGCAGCAGCGACGTCGAGGCGTGCACGAAACCCGCCGTGCCGCCTGCGCCGATGATAGCGATGCTGTATTGCAGCCAGGGCGGCAGATCGGTCAGCACCGACGCGCTGGCCACGATGCCGGCCAGCACCGCGACCGGAGCTGCGAGCGTATCTAGCAGGTTGTCGAAGAACGGCACGTAGTACGCCGCGATTTCCAGCACCATCGCCGTCGCGAGCGCCACCGACGCCGACGTCGTCGCGAGCCACGTGAACGACGGCGACAACTCAACCCACCCAGTGCGTGCAGCGAGACTCAACACCAGCAGCGGCACGAACACGCGAAATCCAGCGGCCGCAGCCAGCGCCAGCCCCACGCCGATTCCAAGCAGCGATTCGGGTGTCATGCTCTCCAAAATCAGCATAGCTGATTTTGACGACGGTCAGAACTTCCAGACCATGCGTGCGCCGATCGTGCCTTCGTCGTAGTTATTCCCCACCCTGGCCGGTCCACCCCACACCCATCGCACTTCCGGCGCGACGTGAAGGCGGCCGACGATGCGAATCGGCACGCTGGCGCCGAACAACAGGCCGCCGCGAGCTCGTCGTCCACGGCCATCGGGCATGGTGGCTTCCGCCTGCTCGACGGTGAACCCTTCGGGCACGCGCAGCACCGTTCTCTCGTCGGTGTAGTTGTACTGCCGGCCGCTGATACCTGCGCGCAGGGCGAGGTTCACTCTGCCCGGCTGCCGCGTTTCGATGGCGACGGCCGTAGCGAATCCGAGTCCGGCCTTGTTAACCGTCGTGCGCCTTGCGATGACGGCCATCCGGTCGAAGTCTTCGCGCGTTCCACCCGGCTCTGCGTACGAGAAGAAATCTGGCCTCGTAGCTGCGCCTCGACTCGCCCGACGCCAGCGTCACTTCCCCTTCGATGCGCATGTCTCGCCACACGCGATACGACACGCCGACTCCCGCTACGGGCAGGCGCGCATTCTGGCCACCCTCGAACGACACGCGATCGGTGCGCGCGATCGCGCTCACGTCGAGCCGCTCGCTCACCTGCGCCGACGCGGATGCGATACCGGCAACCCAGACACAAGCGACGGCCAGAACATGTCTCATATCAATCCTCCTGGCCTTAGATGCGCAGGAGTCTCGATAAACGGCTCATAATGAGAGGAATGGCGGGATTTCCTCTTCCGAAGCTGTTCGAGGCGTTCGCGGGGCCCAACCGCGCTGTCGAGTCGCTCGTGCCGAGAAGGACGTTTCAGGACGTCATTCTTCCCGCCGCGACGCGACGGTCGCTGGACCAGGCGCTGGCGCAGGTGACGAGCCACGATCTGGTGTTCAACCGTTGGGGATTGGGTCAGCGGCACCCGACCGGCCTGTCACTCGCCTTCAATTTCGCCGGGCCATCGGGCACGGGCAAAACGATCTGCGCCGAAGCGATCGCGCAACACGCTGGGACGCCGGCTGCTGGTCGTGCGGTATGCCGAGCTCGAATCGATGTGGATGGGCGAGACGCCGAAGAACGTCGCCGCGGTGTTCCGGCTCGCGCGCCAGGAACAGGCCGTGCTCTTCTTCGACGAGGCCGATGCGATTGCCTCGCGCCGGTCGACCTCCGTCGACCACGGGTTCCAGCGCGAGTCGAATATCGTCATCAACGTGCTGCTGCAGGAGCTGGAACGGTTCAACGGGGTCGTCATCTTCGCGACCAATCTTGCCGCGAACTTCGACCCTGCGTTCGAGCGCCGCATCCGCACGCACGTGCTGTTCGAGATGCCCGGCGTCGACGAGCGCGAGCAGATCTGGCGGGTGCAGATGCATCCCACGCTGACGCCGCTGGCCGACGACGTGAACTTCCGCAAGCTGGCGGAGACCTACGAGGTCAGCGGCGGCGATATTCGCAATGCAGTGCTGAAGGCCGCGTTAGCGGCTGCGACGGCGCCGAAACACGACACGCTGAAGCTGATTCATCATCATCACTTCGACGAAGGCATTCGCGACGTCATCGCCGGCAGGAAGGTGATGAAGCAGTCGCTGTTCGAGACGGGTCCACCCAAGGCCGCGCGCTACGTCCTGGACGGTCCGCCTACAGGCGGACACCACATACTGTTGATATCAGTAGCGGGCCTCCTCGTTGCGTTGGTGGCGTTGATGCTGGCAGTCCTTAACTAGAGATCTATAGATCTTAGATCTATAGATCTCTAGCTCTTGCGGTTCCACCAGCGGGCGACGTACACGCACGCGGCAACCATCGAGATGAAGATGAGGAGCGGAAGCAGAATCGAGAGGAATCCGAAGACGAGCGAAGCCGCAAACTGTCCGATGCTCACGCGCGCTTCAGCTCGCCGCGCCGCAGCTGCTGATAGAGCACCAGCGCTTCGCGGATAAGGCGCAGCGCATCGGGCGGGCCGAGCAGATCTTCGACGACGACCTGCTTGTGCTCGAGCACTTTGTAATCCTCGAAGAAGCGCCGAATCTCGCGCAGCACGTGATTCGGCAGCTGCGTATGGTCGGTGTATCCAGGAACGCGGGATCGCCGACGCTGACCGCGACGATCTTGTCGTCGAGCCCCTTCTCGTCACGCATCCGCATCACACCAATCGCACGCGCGTCGACGATCGTCAGCGGGTGCACCGATTCCTGCCCCAGCACCAGCACATCCAGCGGATCGCCGTCGTCGCAATAGGTCCGTGGAATGAACCCGTAGTTCGCCGGATAATGACGGCGCTGAACAGCACGCGATCGAGCTTCAACAGCCCCGTTTCCTTGTCGAGCTCGTATTTGTTCTTGGATCCCTTCGGCACCTCGATGATGACCGGAAAGTGTTTCTCGACCGAATAGTCGTCGACGTAACAGTCGTGCCACGGATGCATTGAGACAATAATAGTCCAGACTCATGGCCATCACTCGACGCGCGTTGATTCAGAGCTTCATGGCGCAGGCTATCGGCGCCAACGCCTTTGCGCAGGCGCGGGTGCACACCAAGCCGAAACCGCTGGCCAAGGATGCGGTGACGCACGACTGGACGCCGTTTCTCGGGCCCGCGCACAACGCCACGTCCACGGAAACGCGGCTGAGCCGGACGCTGCCTCCCCCACTCGTCTGGGAGTTCCCGAAAGGCACCAGCTACGCATCGCCGGCCGTCATCGGCGATCGCCTCCTGTTCGTGCACCGCGTCGCCGACGAAGAGATCGTCGAGTGCCTGCATCCCGAAACGGGCGCGCGGCATTGGAGCTTTCGGTACGCCACCGATTTCGAAGATCGCTACGGCTACAACAACGGGCCGCGCTCGAGCCCGGTCGTCGACGGCGATCGCGTGTTTACGGTCGGCGCGCAGGGGCAACTGCATTGCCTCGATGTGCGCTCGGGCAAGCTCGTGTGGCGCCGCAACATCGGCGCCGAATACAAGGTGCCGCAGGATTTCTTCGGCACCGCGTCGACTCCGCTCGTCGAAGACAAGCTGCTCATCGTCAACGTCGGCGCGCCAGGCGGACCGTGCGTGGTCGGGCTCGACAAGGCGACCGGACGCGAAGTGTGGCGCGCGGGCAAGGAATGGGGGCCCAGCTATGCGTCGCCCGTTCCCGCCGTCGTGCATGGCAAGCGCCGAATTTTCGTGTTCGCCGGCGGAGAGTCGACGCCACCTTCGGGTGGCCTGCTCTCGATCGATCCGGCAACCGGCCGCGTCGATTTCTCCTTTCCCTGGCGCAGCCGCTCGTACGAGTCGGTGAACGCGTCGTGCCCGGTCGTCTTCGACAACAAGGTGTTCATCTCGGCGAGCTATCGAACCGGCGGCGCGCTCCTCGAGATCAGACCGGACTTCACCCACCGCGTCGTGTGGACGACACAGGAGTTCGGCCTCCACTGGAACACGCCAATCTATCGGAACGGGTTCCTCTACGGCTTCGACGGCCGCAACGAGCCCGATGCCTCGCTCGCCTGCGTCGATGCCGCGAGTGGAAAAGTCGCATGGCGGGCCACGCCGGAATGGAACGAGACGCTCACCGTCGGCGGCACGCGCCGGCAGCAACTGCTCGGGATCTATCGCGGATCGCTGCTCGCCGTCGACGGCCAGTTCCTCTGCCTCGGCGAGATGGGCCACCTCGTGTGGATGGATCTCACACCGAAGGGCTACAAGGAGATCTCGCACGCGTGGCTGTTCGCGGCGCGCGAATCGTGGGCGCTTCCCGTGCTGAGCCGCGGGCTGCTCTACGTCGTGCAGAACACGAGAGACGTGGTGAATGGCGTCGGGCCGCGGCTGCTGTGTTACGACTTGCGCGGCGTGAAGCCGCGCTCTACTCGAAGCTGTCAGATCTGAGATGCACTGTGGCCACCATGTGCATGTACCCGCCGACGGACGCATAGCGATCGGATGCGGCCTCTTTGATGTGCTTCAGCGCGAGATCCTTTCGGCCGAGCGCTTCTGAATACAGACCGATGTACAGATGCGCGTAGAACTGTCCGCTTGCGCCGTTACCCGCCGCCTTCAGCACGTCTTCGGCGGTCAGCGTTCCGCGAAACATCTGATAGACCTCGCGCATCGGCGCGCGCGGGTCTGGACCGACAGGCAGCAGCGCGCCGCGCGCTTTTTCCGGCGTCTGCTCACGCGCCACACACAGGAAATGCCACGCGGCATTCTCCACATCGTCTGGGTTCACGGTCCTGTGCGATTCGAACTGGCGGCGGCAATCGCCGTAGCGTCCTGCGTAGTAAAGCGCAATTCCACGCTGCCAGAGATACGGCGCCTCGTTCGGGATCATCTTCGCGGCCTCGTCGAACGTGGCCGCGGACTGCGCGAAACGCCCTTCCGCGAATTCGTCGACGGCGCGATCGAGCACCGCTTTGCGGTGCCCTGTGGCAAACAGAGCCGCAGCTGGCGCACGACGAGCGCGCTAACGCAGATCGAGAGCAGTAAGCGTGTCATCGTTCCGAATATAAAGGATACCGTCGGCGAGCGCCGGATAGGCGCGCACGGTGGGCGGAAGCACCTTCGCGGCGGCGATCTGCTGAAACGATTTCGGCGAGGCCGCGGCAAGAACCAGCTCGCCCGACTCGCGCACGATCAGCAGCCGATTGCCGGCGAGCGTCACGCTGCCCGCACCGAACCGTTCGGTGCTCCACAGCACTTTGCCGCTCTGCAGATCGACCGCGCGAAACACGGGGCCGAACTCCTGACGGCCGTGGAATCCGTAGAGGTGCCTTCGTGGTAGGACGCTCGTCGCGTAGTGATTCGACAGCACCTCATCCGACAGCCACACGTCGGCGAGCTTCGCCCCATCGAATTGGAGCACGCCGGCGCCCGGCCCGTACTCCGCCGAAACGAAGATGCGATTGCCCACGACCAGCGGCGTCGCGGCGTTCACCGACGCCGCCTGCCGCGCGCGCCACGGCCGCTGAAACCGGACCTGCCCGTCTGCGGGATCAAGTCCGACCAGCCCCGCGCGCGTCAGAAACACGGCGTAGCGCCGGCCGAGAATCGTCGCGGCGACGCCCGACGAATAGCTCGCCGCATCGGTCGTCGCCGTCCAGATCACTTTTCCGGTCTTCGCGTCGAACGCGACGATGCCGGCTTTCTTCCCGCCGACGTTGGCGATGACCTTTCCGCCTTCGACGAGCGGCGAGCCGGCGGCGCCGAAAAATCCTTTGTCGACTTCGAACTGCCGCATCGCGTCGACGTTCCACAGCGGCTTTCCCGTCGCGAGATCGACGGCGTGGAGTTTTCCCTCTGCGCCGTACGTAAAGACGATGCCGTCGGCGACGACCGGGCACGGCGCGCGGGCCTTCGTCGAATCCGAAATCGTCGCGGTAGGTCGTGGGATAGGCGTGCCGCCATTGCGCCGCGCCGGTGAGGGCATCGAACGACTCGACAATCTCGCGATCGTCAACGCGATGAAACAGGATCAGGCGCGTGCCGGCGACGACGGGGCCGCTGAGGCCCTGACCGATCTGCTTGCGCCAGAGACGCGCGGGCCCGTGGCCGGCCACTTCTCATTCAGCGGCGCGCCCACGTACACGCCGTTGCGCGATGGGCCGAGAAACTGCGGCCAGTCGCTGGCTGCGAGCGTCGGCTGCGAGCGGCGTGAAGAGTAAGACGACGAGGAGGGTAGCTCGCAGAATTGGAAGATTGGAAGATTGGCAGATTGGGAGAGTTGGCAGATTGAACTGCAGGATGCGCGATGAATCCCGAGTACATCCGCATCGCATTCTTCAATCTGCACATCTCCAATCTTCCAATCTTCCAATCTACCAATGGAGCGTCAGAAGAACGCCTGTCGTGCCAGGCGTCCGCCGCTTTCACTTCCCATTTGCCGGCCAGCAGATCGCCGACGCGCGACAGCGTGTTGTCGAAGACGCGCGTGTTCGGGCCGACGGTGCCCGAAGCGGCCAGCTCGGCGAATCGATCGCGCGACACGCGCTCGATGGCGTCGCCTTCGCGATACAACACCGGCGCGTTGTTGACGAGCTCGAGCCCGAGCACCCCCTCGAGCTGCTGCATCCGCCGCACGAGCGCGTCGATCGAGCAGCCCGAGACGCCGGCCGCCCGCTCGTCGACGCCGACGAGCACGAACTGGTCGTAGCGCAGGTCGCGCCCGGCGGTCAGCGGCACGCCGTGCGCCATCCATTGATTGATGAACGAGTCGGTTTCTTCGAGCACGCGCGCGCTCTCGTCGGCGACAGCGGGCGTTCCGCGGCAAAAATCCAGAGTCGGGCATCGGATGGGAGCTGATCGAACGGGATACGAGGCATAACCTGCACATTATACCGCGCCGTGGCCTTGTCGCAACTTGTCGCAGTAGTTCACGGCGGCGCAAGCTGTCAAAGTCACGGTAGAATCCACTCACGCCGGATACGGAGTGATTCAGATAGAGGAGGTCTCGACATGCACTGGCCCCTCAGGATCTGCTGTGCGGTCTTGATCACGGCCGGCATCTGGGCGCAATCGCCACAGATTCCGGAGACCAATCCCTTTTCATCAGAAGCCGACATTCAGCAGGGCGCTGCCCTCTTTCAGACGCACTGCTCCTACTGCCACGGATCGAATGGCGAAGGCGGACGCGGCGCCGACCTTACGGCCGGCATCTACCGCCGGGGCGGCCGCGATCCCGAGCTGTACGCATCGATCCGCTTCGGAGTTCCCGGCAGCGAGATGGGACCTGTGCGCGCGACCGATGAGGAAGTCTGGAAGCTGGTCGCGTTCGTGAAGCGCATCGGCTCTCAGGGGCTGCTCGAAAAGGCCCAGGCGATGCCGCGGCCGGCCATGCCGTGTATCAAAAGAGCGGATGTGGAAACTGCCACAGGATTGGCAGCGATGGCGGCGCGCTCGGCCCTGATTTAACGGATATCGGACGGCGGCGCGGCCTGACGTTTCTTGCCGAGTCGCTCGCCAAGCCGGAGGCGGATATTCCGATCAACTATCGCGGCGTGCAGGTGGTTTTGAAATCGGGACAAACCGTCTCGGGCATCCGGTTGAATCGCGATGACCTCTCGATTCAGCTGCGCGACACGCGAGGCAACCTGCGGTCGTTTCTCATGGAGAACGTTCAGGACGTCCGCTACGACAAACCCTCGCTCATGCCGGCCTACGCGTCGATGAACAAGAAAGACTTCGACGATATCGTCGCGTATTTGAATTCACTGAAGGGGGCGCAATGAGAACCGCGCGAATGATGGCCTGGGCAAGATCGTGCTGGCTGGCGGCGACGCTGACGTTGTATTCGCAAGGGGCAGCCTGTCACCTACGAACGGCTTTTCAAAGCCGATCAGGAGCCAGGCAACTGGCTAATGTACTCGGGCACGTACAACGGTTGGCGCTTCAGCAGGCTGAATCAGATCACGGCGCAGAACGTCAAGAACCTTCGCGTGAAGTGGCTCTTCCAGGGGCGCCACACTGAAAAGTTCGAGACCACGCCGCTCGTCGTCGACGGGATCATGTATCTCACGCGGCCGGAGAATGCGATCTACGCGCTCGACGCTCTCACCGGCAGGCAGTTGTGGATGTACAAGCATCGCAATCCCCCGCGCACGTTCAACTGCTGCGGCCGCGTCAATCGCGGTCTCGCGATTCTCGGCACGACACTGTTCATGAACACGCTCGACATGCACGTCGTCGCCGTCGATGCCAAATCCGGGCTCGAACTCTGGAAGACCAAGATGTTCGACTACACGGCTGCGGGCGGGTACACGGCAACCGGCGCGCCGCTTGTCGTAAAAGACAAAGTGATCGTCGGCATGGCCGGCGGCGAGCGCGCCGTCCGGGGATTCCTCGACGCGTACGACGCGAAAACGGGCGCACATGCCTGGCGATTCCACACGATACCGGGGCCGGACGAGCCGAACTTCGGCACGTGGGCCGGCGATTCGTGGAAGACCGGAGGGGCCGCCACCTGGAATACCGGCTCGTCCGATCCGGACACGAACACGCTGTTCTGGGGTACGGAAACCCGTGGCCGGATTATTGGGACGTGAATCGAGCCGGCGACAATCTGTATTCAGCGTCGGTGCTCGCGCTCGATCCCGACACCGGAAAGCTCAAGTGGTATTACCAGTTCACGCCGCACGACGTGCACGACTGGGACTCTACGCAGAACCCGGTGCTTGTCGAGACGGAATTTCTTGGACAGACCCGCAAGGTGCTCGCCTGGCCGAACCGCAACGGGTTTTTCTATCTGATCGATCGCACCAATGGGAAATTCCTGTCCGCCACAGCTTTTGTGAAGCAGACCTGGAACGACGGCTTCGACTACGAGAACAACGGCAGACCGAAACTTCTCCCGGGGATGGACCCGACGCCTGACGGGAACGAAAAAGTGTGGCCGGGCATCGACGGCGCGGCCAACTGGATGTCGCACAGTTACAGCCCGCTGACGAAGTGTTTTATACCTTCGCACGCGAGGAACGGCGCGCGTATACAGGAACGCCCGTGCAGATCCCCACCACAGAGGAGAGGCCGCCGGAAGGGCCAACAGCGACTGCGTTGTTCGGCCGCGGCGGCGGGGTGGCCGTCCCCCGCGATTCGCGCCGGAAGAGAGCTGGGGAAAGCGATCGCGATCGATCTCGAAACAGGCGCGATCAAGTGGGAGCATAGAGTCTTGTCGCCGCCGTGGGGCGGTTTGATGAGCACAGCCGGCAACGTGGTGTTCGGCGGAACCATCCAGGGCGTGATTTTTGCGCTGAATGCAACCACCGGCGAACGGCTGTGGACATTGCGAGCAACGGCCCCGTGTACGGAACCGCGATTAGCTATCTTGCTGACGGCAAGCAGTTCGTGTCGATTCCTGCCGGCGACGTCATCGTCACGTTCGGGCTGGACTAACTCGTAGTTGTAGGGCTCAACTTACCTTGTAGGGCTCAACTTACTTGTGGGGCTGCACTCACTTGTAGGGCTCAACTTAAGTTGAGCACTACGGTTTTCAAAGGAGAACGGCAGTCGAAACACACACAATCATCATGTCGGCGGCCATGGCAGCGGCGATGTGCCTGAGCGCGTCTCGGTGTGGGCGCAGGGCGGCCACGCGAACGCGTTGAGCAGCCAGGAGCAGAAAGAAGGCTGGATGCTGCTGTTCGACGGAAAGACCTGGGACAAGTGGACGGTCACTCCGGCGCTTGCAAAGGTGTATAAGGTTGCCGACGGCGCCATCAAAGCGGACCTGTCAGATGCCGGCGGGACGATGCTCACCAAAGACACCTTCGATAATTTCGTGTTGAAGGTGGAAGTGCGGGCGCACCCGGACATCAATTCGGGCATCATCCTGCGCAGCCCCGCTCCCCGGCCGGCGCCGGCGCGGCCGGCGAGAAACCGACGCCCGATCCCGGCGGCCCGGGCTACGAGCTGCAGATCCGCGACAGGAACCCCGGCAACTACAGCAGCGGCGATTTCCTCACCGGCAGCGTCGTCAACGTGAGCAAAGCTCCGCACGACGTGAAGATTATTCCGAACCAGTGGAACACCATCGAGGCCACCGTCAACGGCGATCACTTCGTGGTGGTGTTCAACAGGAAAAAGGTCGCCGATGGCCGCGACGCACGGCGTGAGTCCGGACATCGGCCTGCAGTTCGCGCATCCGGAAGAGTCCGCCACGCGAGCCTGCAGTTCCGACATGAGGCTTGCGCTTTCGAAACACGTGCTCCACCGCAACGGCGCCACGCCTGAACGGATTTGAGAAACTAAAGTCGGCGTCTTGCGCGTGGCGGTAGGTTTCTTCGTATCAGGAGGTTTCATGCGAGTCTTCGCCGTCGTCAGCGTCTGTCTCTTGCTCTCCACTCCGGCGTTCGCACACGCGGCGCGGCACCACGCCGCCCACCGACCGGACGAAGAACAACTATATGTCCGCGGCCGAGGTCGCCGACGCGATCGCGAAGCTCCCGAAGGATCGCGCCAACTCGAGCGTGCGGGTGTTCACGCTGCCGCCCTATAACGTGAACATCGAACATCAGAGCCGATGGCGCAGGGCGCCTCGGTGAACGCGGAGACGTCTGAGCTCTTCTATGTGATCAAAGGCTCGGCCACGATGCTCACCGGGGGGAAGCTCGTCGCGAGACCGGCAAAACCATCGAGGGCGGCGTCGCGCAGAAGTTCGCGAAAGGCGACTGGTTGACGGTGCCGTCCGGCGTCAAGAACCATCAATTCATCGACATCAAGAGCCCGATTACGATTCTTTCGTTGCATCACCGAACGCGAAATAGGCCGACTGGCCGCGGGGGTCGCCTGACTGTTGCACGCGCAGACAGCGGCTCCCGCCCGCCCAGACAAATCGTTGACATTCAAAACGATCTTTAATAAACCTCACACACTCGTCACACGTCCGTTAAAGCTCGGAATCATAGGGGTGATTACGAGACGAACGTTCCTTCCACGGCTTACCCATAACGGGCCGCCATATCTTCTGGCCCGACGCTCTCCTGCTGTTCACGCGTATCACACCGTCTGTCCAATTTCTGGTCATAACGGTTCGCCCGTAGGCTGGCTGCTGAGTCGGTTCTGTTTGCGACCGAAAGGTCGAAGGGGGCTC
The DNA here is from genome assembly GCA_963730445.1 of Vicinamibacterales bacterium. GTDB lineage: Bacteria > Acidobacteriota > Vicinamibacteria > Vicinamibacterales > JAMQPK01 > JAMQPK01. Next base: position 126,265 of record CAVSRX010000012.1, read on the forward strand.
ACGATGAATCGAAGTCAGACTATCAGCGCGCGGTTGTTCCCTTGTCTTCTCGTGGTCATCGCACTGGCCAGAGCGACCCAAGCGTTCGCGCAGGGGCAAAACGGCATTCTCACGGGAATCGTTGTCGACGGTGGTGGCGTCGTACCGGGCGCCATGGTGGTCGCGACCGACCCCGGCACCGCCCAAACTCGCTCGGCGGTGTCCGACGATCGCGGTATTTTCCGCGTCCTGTCGCTGCCCGCGGGCCGGTACTCCGTTAAGGTCGAAATGCCGGGGTTCAGGCAGGTCACCCTGGACGTCCTGCTGTTGAGCGGCGAGACGCGTGACCTCGGCAGGCTGCTGCTCGAGGTGGGCACGCTCGCAGAGGCTGTGACGGTGACGGCCGAGGTCACACCCGTCAATACGACGAGCAGCTCCCTCCAGAGAAGCATCACGGGCGATCAGCTCACCATGATTCAGGTGAAAGGGCGAGACATCTTCGGCATGATGAAAATCCTGCCGGGGTCAACGATACGGCCTTCAGCCGCGACTATGCGGCATGGCAGTCGGGCCGCAGCCTGAGCATCAATGGGGCCACCTCGCTGAACAAGAACACGACGATCGACGGCGTTCCCGTCGGCGAGGAAGGCGGCGACGGCACCACGCACATCACGCCGAACATCGACGCGATCGGCGAAGTCACGGTCATTACCAACGGATACACGGCCGAGAACGGCCGCCAGTCCAGCGGATTGATCCGCATCATCACCAAGTCGGGAACGAATCAGATCAGAGGGTCTGGCTGGTACAACGCGCGGCGCGACGAATGGAACGCGAACGACTACTTCCGCAAGAAACAGGGATCCGAGAAGCCCTTCTTCGAGGTGAACGTCTCCGGTTACAGCATCGGCGGCCCGATTGTGATTCCGAAACTGGTTGACAGCCGCTCGAGCGAGAAGAAGTTCTACTTCTTTCTCTCACAGGAATTTGTCGACGACGTCCGCCCGACCAATGTGGTCCGCAACAACTTGCCGACTGCCGCAGAGCGCAACGGCGACTTCTCCCAAACCCGCATCACGAACGGAACCATCCAACCCATCCTCGACCCGCGCACAGGTCAGCCCTTCCCGGGAAACATCATTCCCCGGGATCGCATCAGTCCAATGGGCCAGAGGATGCTCAACCTGCTGCCGATGCCCAACGGCGTCCTCAACCAGCAGGCTGGCCAGGAGTGGACCTCGAACGACGCGCAGGATACGCAGCCGATTCACAAGCGCATGAACCTCGTCACGCGCATCGATGCGGTGCTGAACCAGGGCAACCGCCTCAGCGTGAGGGCGTTGTTCGACCGTGACGACAGCACGACATACAACCGCGTCGCTCCGGGCATCGGCTCGGTGAACAACATGTTCCCCGGCGAATCTGCTGACGGGCACGTACACGCAGGTGCTGAACGACTCGATGGTGCACGAAATCACGGCCGGCTTTTCGAAGAACCATTGGGGCTTCCGTGTGGGGACGGGCGGCCTGAGCGACTCGGACTACACGGACTTCTACCGCTCGAACATGGGCCTCGATCCGCCGCGGCTGGATCCGTTCGGCGAGTTCGGCGACCCGCATCTGGGCCGCGTTCAGACGGACGAGTATCCGTACCTGCCGAAAATGCTCTACGCCGGCGGGACTCGGACGAACTTCCCGAGCTACCGCCCGAACGGGGGCAACGGGCCTCTGCCGAGGCGGAACGAGAACTATCGCTTCACGTTCCAGGACGACCTGTCATGGACGAAGGGGCGGCACAACTTCAAGTTCGGGTTCTTCACCGAGCGCGACAGCAAGACCGAGCCCGGCTCGGACGAATACGCCGGCATATACGACTTCGGCCACAACGCCAGCAACCCGCTCAGCACGGGCAACGGCTACGCCAACGCCCTGCTCGGCGTCTTCACGACATACACCGAGCGGAACAACCGCATCGACCAGGAGAATCGGCACTGGCAGAGTGATGCGTACGCGCAGGATAGCTGGCGCATCAATCCGCGACTGACACTCGATTACGGCATCCGGGTCACACACCACGGCGCGGTGTACGAATCCAGAGAGATGAATTCGGCCTTCGACCCCAGTCTCTGGAATCGCGCGCAGGCCCCGACACTCTACAGACCGTATTGCACGACGCAGGTCGCGGGCAATCAGCCCTGCGCCACGGCCAACCGGGGGGCGATTAACCCGCTCAACGGGCAGATCGTCGCACAGTCGTACGCGGGCACCACGGTGCCGGGCTCCGGCAGCATCACCAACGGCATGTTCGCCGGCGGCCTGGAAGGCAAGAAATCCGGCTGGTACTACGACATGCCCGCTCTGTCGTGGGGACCGCGGATTGGCATGGCGTGGGATGTCACCGGCGATGGCAAGACCGCCATCCGCGCCGCAGGCGGCATCTTCTACAACTTCATCAACCGCAGCCAGTATCTGTTCAACGGCGGCCCGCTGATTGCGCGCGATAAAGTCGTCCGCAATGCGACCATCGACGATGTGACAGCCTTCGCTCAGGCGGGCACGCTGTTCGCCGAAAGCCCTCAGACGGGCAACCTGCCGGGCGACTTCCCCTTGCCCATCCACGGCCAGCAGGGACCGCAGGGCAAGCTCCAACCCGAAACCTACTACCAGGCGAACGTCGCGTTTCAGCGGGACATAGGTTTCAGCACGACGGCCGAAATTGCGTGGGTCGGCAACTTCGGGCGCAACTTCTGGCGCGCGAAGAACTCGAACAACATCACGCCGTTTGCCTACGCGAACCCGGCCAATCTCTTCAACAACGAGCCGATCTCCGAGAACTTCCTGCGGCGCGATTATCCGGGCATGGGCACGATTCGGTACCTGACGACCAGCGAAGACACCCTGAACTACAACTCGATGCAGGTCAGCGTGCAGCGGCGGCTGAACAGAGGGCTGCAGATGGGTATGGCGTACACGCTGTCCAAATCCGAGGGCATTCAGGGCTACGACTGGCTGACCGAGGAGCTGTTTGGAGAGCAGGGCCTCCGCGATCGGTATTATGGGCCGCCTCCCGTCACCACAGCGCAGATCACGGCGCAGACGGGCGCTGTCCGCACGGATCGCCGTCACAACCTGGTGATCAACTACAGCTATGAGATTCCGAACCCGCGGCGAACATTCCGATCCTCAAGCAGATGCTGGCAGGCTGGGAAGCCGCGGGCGTCACGCAATTCGTGTCGGGCAATCCTCTCGATCCGTCCTGCGGAACGAACCTGGGAGGCGTAGCTAATATCGACCCGTCGTTGAGCGGCATCTATACGGCTGGCTCCGGGCGCTGCGAACTGACCGGCGAGCCAATCTTCAGCGGGTTCACGCGCGATCCAAATCTGGCGGAAGAAGATCAGGCGCACTTCAATCTCAACGCGTTCCGCCGGCCGCTGCCCAACGGCTCGGTCGGAACCCTCGGCAACGCCCCGATCGGCGTGCTGCGGCATCCGGGATGGTCGAACTGGGACTTCACGCTGGCGCGTCGCTTCAGGGTGCGCGGTCGCGCAAACCTGCGGGCGCAGCTCCAGGTGTACAACCTCTTCAACCAGGTCGAATTCATCGCGTTGAACGCCGACTACTTGTTCGCCGCGACCGGCAACACCGGGGCGAACACGGGCAAGTACACGACGACGACCAGTCCACGCAACGTCGGTCTCACGCTGCGGCTCGACTTCTAGAGGGATGACAAGGGGTAGGGGTAAGGGCGAGGGGTACACCCCTTACCCTTCACCTCTTACCCCTTTTCCTTTCCGGCGTAAGCTATGGCGATGCAGGCCGATTGCACCTCCGCGGCGACCATTTTTTCCTGGATCGACGCACGCGCTGGAAAATGGCAACGCCGGCACGGCGTTCGAACAACTCGCCGAGCGCTTCCGGCGCGACAAGAACTATCGTGGAATCTTCGATGCCCGGTTGATGCGGAAGCGCTTGGAGCTCGGTCTGCCGCTGGTTTCCACGGCCGGCATCGGCGATGTGCCGAAGGACCTTCAGCAGGCCTATCAGGATGCGTATGTCCACGCGGCACGTGAAGTCGGCGAGCTGATGCTGGCCGAGCGGCAATATTCCGCACGCATGGCCCTACTTCCGCGCGATATGTGACACCTGGCCGAACGTGCAGGCGCTCGACACGTTCGACGTTCCCGACCCGGACACACCAGAGTCTCAGGAAACTCTGGGCTCGACGATTCAAATCGCCTTTGACGTAGGGCGCGCATCCACGGAAAGGCTTCGAGCTGATTCTGAAGCACTACGGCCTCTGCCGCGCGATTACGATGTTCAGCGCCTATTCCCAACGCGACGGACGAACTGAATCGCTGCGCCTGCTCGTCCGGTCGCTCCATGGCCAGCTCGTCGACAACCTCAAGGGCGCGATCTCGGAGGTCGAAGGATTCCGCGGCCCGAGAGCCATTCGATTCCCACGCTCATCGACCGACGCAATTGGCTCTTCGAGAGCAACGCGCAGCACACCGACAGCTCACACATCGGGGCCGGTACTGAAGTTCAGCGCAGAGCTCAATGACAGGGAAACGCTGAGGCTGGCTGTGGAGATTGCCGACTATGCGAGTCGGCTCGGAGAAGATGTTCGAGTACCCGGATGATCCTCCGTTCGAAGAGAGTGAACGAAGATCGCCCGGACTCCCACCTCAAGGCGCTGCTCGGCGAAGACGTCGAGCGCGCGGTAAGCCATTTCGACGAAAAGGCAGCTCGCTCAGATACCGATCGGGATGGATATCGTCCTGCGGAGGTTCTCGTGCAACTGCTGGTGCGACTCGCAAGGTACGATGACGCGATCAACGCCTTCCGGCGGTACCTGAAGCGACGTCCCTCCCGAAGAGCTGTCCTGCCCGTCGTTGCTGCAGCTGTGCCAGATGGCTGGTGATTTCGAGCAGTTGAAACAGGTGGCGAAAGAAGCAGCGCGACCCGCTGAGCTATATGGCAGCGCTCATTCAGAGCTGAAGCTGCCTTGCCCCTTACCCTTTCAAGGTTTCACCGGTTTGTTGTTGTTCGTCCTGGTCGGCTCGGGTTGCTTCTCGTAGATGTCCACGATAGGCGGCCGCTCGCCGGCTGTCGACGAGTCCCGCGGCGACCATCAACTTCGTCACGGCTTCGATCGTTGGCACATCCGGCCGCGGCAGTCGACCTTTGGTACCCTTCGGCAATGAACAACGGCGTCTCTGCCGAATTTGTTCTTTCTTTCCAGAGCTGCGGGTCGGCGCCGCGCTCGGCCAGCAAATTCACCACGGTCGGGTAAGCCCATACGCGGCGCCGTGCATGGGCGTGTCGCCGTTGTTGTCGATCGCGTTCACGTGGCGCCGAGATCCAGCAGCAGCGTGACGGCCTCGAAAGCCTCGACCTCTTCGCCCGCCTCCTCGAGCGGCTCCGTCGTGCCCAGTCCCGCCGCCGCCATCAGGGGCGTCGTGTCGTCAGATTCGGCACGTTCGGGTCGGCGCCCAGCTCGAGCAGCGCCGCATCAACGGACGTCGGCGCGGTCGGCGGCCATCAGGAACGGTGTCGCCCCGGGCGTACGATCGCGAGGACGTAGCCCGGTATCGAGGCGCGCTTTTGTCCAGGCGCAGATCGACGTCCGCGCCACGCTTCACGAGCGCGCGTACAAAGTCCAGGCTGGTCAGACGGCCCGATCCAGCGGGCGGCGCTGGATCGCTGTCATCGCTGGTCGGGTTTCCGCACCCAGTGAGCGATGTGGAGCGGCGACAATCCCGATCTGACATCGTTGGGATCGGCGCCGGCGTCGACGAGCGCGATCGCGAGCTCGAAGTGGCCGTTTTGCACGGCCATCATCAGTGGGTTCGTTCCGCGGGAGACCGGGCCGGAAGAGGGCGGTGTTTGCGATGCCTCAGGGCCGCCTCCGGACGTCGAGGCGGCGCGTTGAGTCGATGCCCGCTCGAGAGGGGCCGCACCACCTCGATGCGACCGTCGCGCACCGCGAAGAAGAACGGCGTGAATCAGACGCCAGCGTTGCATTGATTCGGCGCCCCCTTCGATCAAAGCGCGCATCACCGGTATATGACCTTCGGCGGCCGCCCCACATCAACGCCGTCTGCTCATGCCGTTCGCGCGCATCAGGATTCGCTCCCCTCGCCAGGAGTGCCCTCACGAGTCGAATTGCCGGTCCGGGCGGCCGTCATCAGTGGGGTCTCGCCACCCTTCGGCGCGGCGTTCGCGTCGGCACCGGCCTCGAGCAACCGTCGCACGATCGGGGCGTTTCCATTAGTGCATGGCCAGCGAGAGCGGGGGCACACCGTAGCGATTCGCGGCGTTGACGTTCGCACCCGCCCCCATCAGCAGCGCGACGGTCGCCGCGTCGTCGTAATGAGGCGGCCCAATGGAGCGCCGTGATGCCGTCGACCTGCGCCGCATTCACGTCAGCGCCGCTCGTGATTTGGGCCCGAACCGCCGCAACGTCCCGCCTTTCGGCCGCATCGGCCACGTCCCGCGTTCGGCGGCCATCGCCGTGCGTGCAAACCCCACCATCAGGAGCGCGAGTCCGTCGACTTCCTCCAAACGCATATTACGCTCCGCCAGTCCTCATAAGACAGGGTACGAAGAGATCTGGCGATCGTGCCGTCGCTGTCGGCGAACGAATCGAGCCGAACGCCGACGCGGTCGAGGAGTGTGAAGTGAAGATTCGCCAGCGGCGCGCCATTCTCGTACTTGATGTGCTGCCGCCCTTCAGCCGTGCGGCGCCGCCGGCGACCAGGATCGGCAAATTCTCGTGATCGTGCAGGCTCGGATTCCCCATCCCGCTGCCGTAAAGGTATAAGCGGGTGATCGAGCAGCGAACCGTCGCCGTCAGGCGTGGCCTTCATCTTCTCCAGGAATTCGGCGAAAAGCGACACATGGAACGCATTGATCTTGGCGATCTTCTCGACCTTTTCCGGATCGTTGCCGTGATGGCTGGTCGGATGATGCGGATCCGGGACCCCGATCTCGGGATAGGTCCGGTTGCTCAGCTCGCGCGTCAACTGAAACGTAATGACGCGGGTGATATCCGCCTGGAAAGCGAGATCTGCAGATCGAACATAGCTGCGCGTGGTCGGCGAATGCGGCGGGCACGCCGATCGGGCGATCGAGATCCGGCATCGCGTTGTCCAGGGCGCCGGCCTCCGCGCGCTGAATCTGCCGCTCGACTCGCGAACGCTATCGAGGTATTGATCGACACGGACGCGTCGCCGGGCCCACGCGCCGCTTGAGCCTCGCGATTCGTCGCCAAATGAATCGAGTAGGCTCGCCCGCCTTGAACGCCGCGCGCCGTCGGCCGCGTGCCGCCCTCGCCAAAGAGACGTTCGAAGACGATGCGCGGATGCGCTTCGGATGGCAGCGGAGTCGTCGGGGAAGACCACGACAAGCAGTTTTGATAGACGCAGGCGTATCCGTTGTTGCACACGCCCGCGGTCGGAAACAAATCCATCGCCAGCTCGAGCGACGGCAACTGCGTGTCGCGGCCGATCTGCTTCGCCGCAATCTGATCCATCGTCGTGCCGAGGTAATAGTCCGAGCTCTCGGTGTGCTTCGAGAAGCGCGCTCAAGAACCCCGAATTCGACGTGTCATGCGTACCGGGATAGAGTTCTGCAGCCGCGTGTTGGTAATGACGGTGAGCTGGTCTTTGACAGGCTCGAGCGACTGCAGTATCGGCGACAGCTGGGTCAGCTTCCCCGCACCTGCGGCGTCCATCGCGCGTGGTCGCACCCCATCGGCATGTAGACGAATCCGAGCTCTTCACCGGCTTCGCGGGCGTCTGCGCCCAGGCCGTCGCCGCGGGAATCATCGCGTCGAGCAGCGGCAGCGCGAGCATGGCCTGCGCCCTTTCAGAAATGTCCGCCTGCGGCAGCGCCTTCTTCGTGATGATCATGATGATTTCCTCATTTGAAACGGCACGCTCTTCACGATGCCGAGAATGATCGACGAGAAGCGATACCGGTCCTTCGCCGCGTCGCGCACGATCTTGCGAACCGCCGGCCCGTCGTAGTACTCAACGCCTCGTCCGAGCGCGAAGGTCAGCAGCTTCTCCGTGAGCGCGCCGGCGAACATTCGGGCCGGCTGAGCAGCGCTCTTCGAGGCCGGCGACGCCGCGAAATTCGGGGCTGCCGGGCAGCGCGCCGGACGCATCGATCGGCTCTCCTTCGCCTTCATAGCTGCGCCATTGCCCGACGGCGTCGAAGTTCTCGAGGGCGAAGCCGACCGGATCGATCGTGCGATGACAACTCGCGCACACCGCGTTCTTGCGATGTGCCGCGAGCCTCTCGCGCATCGGGAGATTCGCCGATACGGTGCCCTCATCGAGCGCCGGCACGTTCGGAGCGGCGGCGGCGGCGGCGCGCCGAAAATATTGTCGAGCACATACACGCCGCGAATAATCGGCGACGTCCGCGTGGCGTACGAGGTGACAGAGAGGACGCTGCCGTGCCGCAACAGGCCGCCGCGCCTGCTCTCGGGTGCGAGCGTCACGCGGCGGAAGCGGCTGCCGTAGACATGGGGAATGCCGTAATGCTTCGCGAGCCGCTCGTTCAGGAACGTGTAGTCGGCCTTGATCAAGTCGAGCACGCTGCGGTCCTCGCGCACACGCTGTCGACGAAGAGCTCCGTTTCCTGCCGGAACGCCTGCGCAGGTTGTCGTCGAAGTCCGGGAACAAACGCGCGCCCGGCACGACCGCGTCGAGATTGCGCAGCCGCAGCCATTGTCCGGCGAAATTGGTCGCGAGGTTGAGCGACCGTCGATCGGCCAGCATCCTGCGCGTCTGCTTCTCGAGCTCTTCGGGCTTGCTCAGCCTGCCGCGAATCGCCAGGTCGAGCAACTCATCGTCCGGGATGCTGCTCCACAGGAAGAACGACAGCCGCGAGCCAGCTCGAGATCGCTGATCCGGATACGCCGCCGTCCGGCGACTTCTTGGGATCGGCTTCGACGCGGAACAGAAATTCCGGATTGATCAGCACCGCGCTGAGGGCTCTTCGATTCCCGCATCGAAATCTCCGTCGGCCCGCCCCTCGCGATACAACGCCAATGGTCCGTCGACCTCCGCCTTCGAGACCGGCCGGCGATAGGCGCGCCGCATCAGCGTCGACAGAATCGTCTTCGCGCACTTTTCTTCTTTGTCCTTGTCTGCCTGCGGCGGGCCGGCACACCAAAATGCGGCGGCGGCTCGGCGTGTCCGCGGCTCCCTTGGCCGCATACGGCCCGCTTATGGAAACCTGATCGACGGCAGGGGCGGTACGCGGATGGCGCCGCTCATTGAAGCGCGCGAGCAGGGCTGCCGTGGCGCTTCCAACAGAGACGAGCTGTCGTTGATGAACGTGACGCCGATGTCGTGCGGGCCCGCGCTGAGGTGACCCGCGCTTTCAGATCCTCGTCCAGCGTGGTGTCGTCGTCGACGAGCTTCTGAATCGTGAAGGACTGCACCAGCTCGCGGTCGACCAGCACGATCATTTCGTGCGCGGCTGCGCTCACGCAGTCCTCCGACGTTCCCGTTCAAATCGCGCGCCAGCCACACCTGAATCTCGTACTCGCCGTCCTGCGCGAACGTGTACGGGATCGACACGCCGCCGCGCGTGCCAAGCGGAAGGCCGGCGACGTGCGTTTCCTGCGTCCGATCGGCCGGCAGCCGAATGGTGTCGGCCTGGAGCGACGTCTGCGTGCTGCCGACCGCGAGGCGGCTGACTTTCTGCGCAGCCGAGATGTAGCGATCGAGCAGCGTCGGCGGGAGGTCACCGACAGTCACGTTGTCGAAGCCATGCCCGCTCTCGTCGGCCGGCAGCAGCGACGGCGCATCGATGTCGAGCGCCAGCAGATCTCTGACAGCGTTCTGGTATTCAGTACGATTGAGGCGGCGCAGCGTCTCGGTGCGCCCCGGGTTCGGTTTGTGCGCGGCCGCCGCATCGAGCGACGTTTCCAGCCAGGCCAACAGCGCGCGCCGATCGTCCTCGGACGGCTGCGGCATGTTGGGCGGCGGCATGGTGCCGGTGTGCACTTTCCGCATCACCTTCTCCCAGATCTTCGGGTTGGCGCCAGGATTGGCGACGTCGACCTGGTCCAGCATCAGGTTCGCGGTCTTCACCCGCTCGTTGTGACACGAGACGCAGGACTTATCGAGCACGACGCGATTGCCGCGCCGAGCCTTGCGAGGCGGGGCGCGCCGGAGCCTTGGCGGAGGCGGGCTGTTGTGCAGACGTATTTGCCTGCACGCAAAGAAGACCGCCACAGCCAATCCGGCCGCCCCAACAGTCAGCGTGCTTCATGGCTCGACTACGCGAGAATTCCTGTGACGACGTGCGCTTTTTCGACCCCGGTCAGCTTGACATCCAGCCCCTGATACCGGTACGAGAACCTGTCGTGGTCGATGCCGAACTGATGAAGAATCGTGGCCTGAAAATCCCTGACGTGCACGGGATCTTTCACGATATTGTACGAGAAATCGTCCGTTTCCCCATACACGACTCCGCCCTTGATCTCCGGCCCCCGCCATCCACATGGTGAAGCACCGCGGATGGTGATCCCGGCCGTAATTGTCCGGCGTCAACTTCCCTTGCGAGTAGATCGTGCGGCCGAACTCTCCGCCCCAGACGAGCAGCGTGTCGTCGAGCATGCCTCGCTGCTTCAGGTCCTGCACGAAGCCGTAACACGCCTGGTCGACGTCCTGGCACTGACTCGGCAGATGCCCGGTCGCATTGGAATGCACGTCCCAGCCGTTCAGCCAGATCTGCACGAACCGCGTCCGCGCTCGAGCAGACGGCGCGTCGGTCAGGCAGCACTGCGCAAAGCTTCCCGGCCTGCGCGCGTCCTCGCCGTACAGGTCGTACACGCTCGGCCGGCTCGGTTGAGAGATCGGTCAGTTCCGGCACGGACGCCTGCATGCGATACGCCATCTCGTATTGCGCGATGCGCGTCAGCGTTTCCGGATCGCCGATGGCCTGGTGCTGCAGCTGGTTCAGCTCGCTCACCGCGTCCAGCATCCGCCGCCGGACGGCCGGCGACACGCCATCGGGATTGTTGATGAACAGCACCGGCTCGGCGCCCGCGCGCAGCGAGACGCCCGAGTACTTCGACGGGCAGAAATCCCGCGCTCCACATGCGCGCCGACATCGCCTGAATCGGCGTCCGCAGGTTGCTGCGAACCGCATTCATGACGACGAACGTCGGGAGATCCTCGGACATGTTGCCGAGGCCATAGGCCAGCCACGATCCGATGCACGGCCGCCCGCCGATCATCGAGCCCGGTCTGCATGTAGGTAATCGCGGGCTCGTGATTGATCTGCTCGGTATAGAGCGATTTCACGATCGCAATGTCGTCGACCATCTTCGCGGTATGCGGCAGCAGCTCCGATACCCACGCTCCGCTCTGGCCGTGCTGCGAGAACTTGTAGATCGACGGCGCGATGGGAAATCTCGCCTGCCCCGACGACATCGTCGTGAGCCGCTGTCCCTGGCGCACGGAATCCGGCAGATCCTTGTCGTACCAATCCTTCAGCCCGGGCTTGTAGTCGAACAAATCCTGCTGGGGCGGGCCGCCGAGCATGTGCATGTAGACGGCGCGCTTCGCTTTCGGCGCGAAGTGCGGAAGCCGGAGCCGCCGAGTCCTGTCGGCGCCGCAGCGCTCCGCGTCGCGCCCGAACATGGTCGCGAGCGCGGTCACGCCGAGCCCGCGCGCGGTGCGCGAGAAAAACTGCCGCCGCGTCTCGTAAATGAGGGCTTCTTCAAATGGGTTCATTTGTTCAGCGCCTCATCGAGACTGAAGATCTGATTCGCCACCATCGTCAGCGCCGCGAGCTCTGCCGGCGGAAGGTTCGGATCGGCCGGCGATTCTCCGACCGCCAGCAGCTGCGCGGCCGCAGGCGCGTTCGCGCGATAGTGCGCGACGAAATCCTGATACGCGCCCAGCACGATCGTGCGCTCTGCAGGCGCGAACGTGCGCGCGAGCACGCGAACGGTCATGAAATCGATGCGCGCCATTCACGTCTCGTCCGGCCCGACGCGCGCGCATGCGCGCTTCTGCGCAAGCACGCGCGCCGCTTCGACGAACTGCGGATCGTTCATCGTCACCAGCGCCTGCATGGGCGTGTTGGTGCGCTCGCGCCGGACGACGCACACTTCGCGCGTCGGGCCGTCGAAGATGTCCATCGACGCGGGCGGAGCCTGGCGCTTCCACAGCGTGTAAAGGCTGCGGCGGTACAGCGACTCGCCGGTATCCTGTTTGTAATTCCTCGTGTTGCTGGAGACCATCGACGTGCCTTCCCAGACTCCCGCAGGGTGGTACGGTTTGACGGGAGGCCCGCCGAGCTTCGTCACGAGAAGGCCGCTGGCTGCGAGCGCGGCATCGCGCACGACTTCTCCGTCGAGGCGGAACCGGGGTCCGCGCGCCAGCAGCATGTTCTGCGGATCGCTCTGAAGTTTGTCCGGGGATATCGCCGCCGACTGACGATAGGCGGCGGACGTCACAATCAGCGTGATCAGTTTTTTCACGTCCCAACCGGACTCGCGGAACTCGACAGCCAGCCAGTCGAGCAATTCAGGATGCGAGGGCGGCTGCGCCTGCGCGCCGAAGTCGTCGGCCGATTCGAGAATGCCGGCGCCAAAAAATTCCTGCCAGAAGCGGTTCACCGTGACCCGCGCGAACAGCGGGTTCGCGCGATCGACCATCCACCGTGCCAGTCCGAGGCGGTTTCGCGGCAGCCCGGGCGCCATCGGCGGCAGAAATGAAGGGGTGGCGGCTTCGAGCAGCTCGCGCGGTTGATCGTACATCCCGCGAAACAGCAGATGCGCCGTCGGCCTTCGAGTCCGTCGTTCTTCCATCACCATCGCCGTGTTCGAGCGCAGCTCGATCTCGCGATGCTCGACGCTCGCGCGCGCGAACGCCGCCAGCAGCGCCTGGTAGCCGGCGTCGCGGTGCGTCAGGTAGTAGAGCTTCAGCGCGTCCTTCTCGGCGGCGAAAGCTGCGCGCGCATCTTTCGAAACAGCCGCCGCAACCGCCGGCCATGCCGCGGCGATGCGCGACTCCTCTTCGGTGATGACGCGGTTGAAAATGCGGAAGTCGCCAACCGCGCCCTCAATCCCCTTCTCGCCTTTCTCGTTGGCGCCGATCGTGATCGGCGCCGTGTTCTTCACGCTCTCCTTCAGCTCGGGCGCAATGGTCGAATCCTGTGCACCATACGATCCGCGCTCGGTCGACAGCCTGGTGCCGTTCACGTAAACGGCGTATCCGTTTTCCGTTCTGCTGCCGTCGTAGGTGAACGTGAGGTGATTCCACGTGCCGGCTTTCACCGGCTTGTGATACGGCGCCTGCGCGCGAATGACTTTCCCGGTGCCGTCGACCAACCGCAGCCGCGCCACACCTTCGTCGATTTCGAAGATCCATCCGGTCGGCCGGGACGGCGGGCTTCGCCTCCGCATCGCCGGCGGTCATCTGACTCGCAATCATCAGCGCATGGGATCCGCCGGTCTGTCCTGGATGCAGCGTGATCTTCGGCAGATACACCCACGCCGCCATCGAGAACGGCTCGCTGCCCGTGAGATCGAGGCTCGGCAGCTTCATCGCCGATTTGCCATCGAACGTCAGCGAGCGCAGCCGTTGTTCCACGGCGATGCGTCACCCGCTGTGACGCCGGTCTCAAACGGCAGGCGTGCTATTTCGCCCGGCCTGCGCACGCGCACGCTCATCCTGATCGACCGATACCGAGAGCAGTTCCGCGGTCGCCAACGGATCTGGCAATTGCGCCGTTCACTGGATGCGAGCCACGCATCGAAGCCGCGCGTTGGGGCCTGATGCGCCGCCGCCATCCGGCCTTCAGGGATTTTCGCTGCGCCTCGAGCTCGAGCCAGCGGGAACGATCGCGATCGTCCGGCACGACGACGACCGGCGGCGGGTCGGGCCGGTTGTTGTCCATGATGCGCTCGGTGGTGTTGTTGAAGAACGCCTCGAGCGCGTAATGATCCTTCTGCGAAATGGGATCGAACTTGTGGTCGTGGCAGGTGGCGCAGCCGACCGTCAGTCCGAGGAACACGGTGCCGGTCGTATCGGCGCGATCCTTGACGTACTGGAAGCGGACCTCTTCCTCGATGACGCCGTTCTCGTTCGTCGTCGTGTTGTTCCGGACGAACCCGGTGGCGATGCGCTGATCGAGCGTCGGATTCGGCAGCAGGTCGCCGGCGAGCTGCTCGACCGCAAACCGATCGAACGGGAGATTGCCGTTGAAGGCCCTGACCACCCAGTCGCGATACGGCCAGATGCCGCCGCGATAGTTGTCGTAGTGGAGGCCGTTGGTGTCGCCGTACCGCGCCGCATCGAGCCAGTAGCGTGCGCGATGCTCGCCGTAATGCGGAGACGACAAGAATCTTATCGACCACCTTCGCGTACGCATCCGGCGAGGTGTCTCGCGACGAAGGCCGCGACGTCTTCGGGTTTCGGAGGCAGTCCCGTCAAATCGAGCGACACGCGGCGGATGAGCGCACGCTTGTCCGCTTCGGGATTCGGCGCCAGGCCGGCCGCTTCGATCTTCGCCAGGACAAATCGATCGATCGGCGTGCGTGCCCATGTCCGGTCGTTCACGGCCGGCGGAGACGGGCGCACGGGCGCGACGAACGCCCAATGCTGCTGCCAGTCGGCGCCCTGCTCAATCCACAGTCTGAGCGTCGTTTTTTGTCCGTCGCTCAGCGTCTTGTGGCTCGAGAGCGGCGGCATCCGCCGCGCAGGATTGGCTTCCGTGATCTTTTTGTAGAGAAGACTTCCTCGGGCTTGCCCGGCACAACCGGCGCGCCGTTCGGTCGAGGAGCCAGCGCATCTGCGTGAAGGTCGAGCCGGAGGTTCGCCTTGCGCGCAGACGCGTCGGGACCGTGACAGAGAAAGCAGTTGTCCGACAGGATCGGACGGACGTCGCGCTGAAAATTCACGCGCGTCTGCGCCGCGAGCCGTCGCGGTCGGCGCGTGCACGAGCACGAGGGCGGCGGCGGTGACACTCCACCGCCGCCAGCACGCCGGCGATCTTCCTAATCTACCAATCTCCCAATCTTCCAATCTTCCAATGGTGCGTCAGAACAAGAAGCGTGCTCCAAATCGAATCGTGCGCTCAGTCTGCGCAAGGATGCCGGTGATGCGTCCGAAGTTCGCGTTGCCCAGCGTGCCGTTCGGATTCGCGTAGTGCGCGATGTTGAGCGCGTTGAAGAAGTCGGCGCGGATTTCTGCGCGCTTCGTTCCGACACGGATGACCTTCACGATCGACGCGTCGAGGTTGTAGTACGCCGGCCCGGTCAGGAGACCACGCCGCTCCACATTCCCCCATGCGTTCGCGGCCGGTGCGGAGAAGACCGACGTGTCGAACCACAGGTCGATCGAGCCGATGCCGCCGAGCACCTCGGGCGTCCCCGAGACGTTCGGCGTATTGGTGTTGCCAGGCGCGCGCAGAGCCGTCGCGCTGGCGGTGAAGTCGATCGGTGTTCCAGAGATAGCCGAAACCACGCCGGTCACCTGCCAGTCGCCGAGGCTCTTGCCGATGACGCCTTCCTGCACCCACTTGCCGTCGGGTCCCCACGGCAACATGTAGACGAAGCTGCTCACGAAGCTATGCGTGGAATCGAACGTGGTGCGCTGGTAGCCACGCTCCCAATCCGCCGGAGTGGAGATCGTCCCTCCTCCGTCGCCGTTGGCGAAGCTGTAGCCGCGGCCCAGCGTGTACGAGTTGGTGAGCGACAGACCGTCCCTCATGCGGCGGTCGACCTTCACCTGCATCGAGTTGTATTCGGACCTCGCAGGCACCGGATTCGAAGTGTCCGCGGTTCGGCCGTATTTCGTGAACAGCGGCCGGCCGGCGTTGTCGGCTCCGAGCACAGACCCGCGTTCATGTTGTATGCGGAGAGAATGTCGTGGCCGCGGTTGCCGACATAGGCAACCTCCGCCGTAAATCCGCCGGGCAAGGTGCGCTGATACGCGACGTTGAACGAGTGCAGCTTGCCCTCGGTTCTGTTCGGGTCACACGTCCAGGGCTTCGGCACGCAGCGGCGTCGCATCAAGAATTCCGCTGGTGGGAATCGGCACGAAGGCCGCGGCCGGCAGACCAGTCGCCAGCATCGTGGTCGTCGGCGCAAAGCTGTTGACCGGCGCTGAACTGCTGAATCTGTCGGATCGGGTAGGACTGGCCCCAGGAGCTCGGCAGGCCAACGCGCTCACGCCGTAGCCGGCGCGGAACACGTTGGCATCGTTGAGCGCGCCAGGAGATGCCGGTGCGCGGGATTGAAGTTCTTCCAGTAGGTCTTGACGCCAAGGTTCTGGGGCACGTCGCCATAGCCCGCCACACGAATCGTGTTGTTGTCGGGGTCATAGGTCATCTGTCCGCCGACGGGCGTGTACCGCCAACGAGCGGGAAGTACAGCTCGTGGCGAAGACCAAGATCAAGAGTGATGTTCGACCGCAACTGCCACTTGTCGTGAATGTACGTGTAGACACCTTGTGGGTGCCGCCCCGATGGAGCTGTTCGTTGACCACGCCTCTCTCAGTCACTTCGATGAAATTCGGCACGTCGAGCATGAATGACGCGAGCGAATTCGCATAGCCGTTGACGGCGGTCGTGTCGGTGTCGAGCGCCGTTTGCGCACCGCGGAACGACCACGACGCGCGTGGGTGCGACATCTGGTCGAGCAGATGGCGGTTCATGCGCAGGTCGCCGCCGACCTTGAGCGTGTGATTGCCCCACATCTTGGTCGCGGTGGTCGCGAACGTCCAGGTGCTCTCCTCACGATCCCACGGCAGCGAGGTCTCGAACCCGATGAGGTAGTCACTGTAGCCGCCGACATTGATCGTCGTAATGCCGCTGGTGAACTCGTTCAGGTTCACACCTCTAATACCGAAGTCCTGGGACGTCGTCAGCCCGTAGTCTTCGCAAATCGCCTCGTTGTGGTGGTGCGTCCGGCCGAACCGAATCTCCTGCACGAGCGTCGCCGACCAGACGCGGTTGTACGTCGCGCCGAAGCTTTGCGTGGGATTGGTGCCCGTTCCGGCAAACGGCTTCAGACCACCGTAAATGCCGAAGGTGGCCGGGTCGAGCGTGCTGGCGTTCTGACGGCTGTATCGCACGTTGACCAGATCGTTCTGCCGCCAGCTGATACGTAATCTTGATGTCGCCCTCCTTCGTTCGCTTCTCTCGACGTAGGTCTGTTCGTAGTTGGTCTGGCCCAACTGCTGCGCCCGGGATATTCGGCATCGGAATCTTGTCGATGAGACGCCCGTGCGATCGGGCTGATGCGATTCGGCAGGAATCTGATTGTTCGCGAACTGCGTACGGCCGGTGCCATTCGCATTGCCCGTTGCAGGATCGTAAATCCGCGTCGGCGCCGAGCTGAAATCGCCGGTGCTGAACGCGGCCTCGGGCACGTGGCCGCTGTGTGAGGCGGCCGCTGTCGTCGTTGGTCCGCACGAAATCGCCGAAGAAGAACAGCTTGTTCCGCTTGATCGGTCCGCCCAACGTCAAGCCGACCTGCATGTACTTGGCGTCTGCCGGCGCGAGCTGTCGAGAACGGATTGCGCGCCACGGTCGCTTCGGTGTTGCCGAAAGCTGAAGAGCGATCCGGCGGAAGGTGTTCGTCCCCGTCTTGAGCGTGACGTTCGTGACCGCGCCGCCGGCGCGCCCGAACTCGGCGTCGTAGTTGCTCGTCGTGACGGCGACGGTCTCAATCGCTTCGGCCGACGGAATATGAAAGCGAGGTTGCCGCCGTTGTCGCTGTTGTCGGCGCCCTCGAGCTGGACGTTGTTGATTGCCGCCCCTGCCCGTTGACGTTGCTCGACAGGCTGTCCTGCGAGTTGTAGAACTCCGAGTGCGGCCGGAACGGGCGCGACGCGCCGGGCACCGTAATGAGCAGCGCCTGAAAGTTCCGGTTGAACCCGAGCGGCATCTGCGTGATTTGCGTGCTCTCGATGATGCGGCCCGTATCGGTGCGATCGGTCTGCAGCATCGGCGCCTCGCCCGTGACCATCACCGACTCTTCCAGCTGGCCGACAGCCAGGCGTAATGTCCACGCGGATCGTGGTGTTGACGCTGACCTCGACGCCCTCGCGTGAGAATTTCTTGAAACCGACGAGCTCGCCATCGACGCGATACACGCCGGGCGCCAGGTTATTGAACGAGTAGTTGCCGGTCGCGTTGGAGACGGCAGTGCGAACGATGTTCGTGCGCGTCTCCGTGGCAGTGACCGTGACTCCCGGCACACCGCCGCCGCTATCATCCCTGACGCTACCGACGCAGGGTGCCAACTGCCACCTGCGCTGCGGCGTGGATTGGTGCGAACAACATCCCGAGCACAGCGAGTGTCGAGACAACGCGCACCGAAAGACGGATACCTGTCATCGCTCTTCTCCTTGTGGGATTGATAGGACGACGGCCAACGAGGAACTGGATTCTGTACCGCGCAATATAGGTGGGAACCGGCGCCGTAATCCAGTGTAATTTCAATGGGATAGCGCCAAGGCGATCCAACGTTTTGAAGTGAATTCCGATGTCGCAGACTGTCGCGAAGGCCGGATTCGCCTTACTGGATCAGGGCAGCTATGTGATAATCGAGCATTCTGCAAGCGAGGTGAAACCATGAAACGCCATGTGTCCGTTGCGATCTGGCTGGGCAGCGTCACCATCGCCGTGTCTGCGCAGGCCCCGCAGCCGAAGCCGCAGGCTGGCCCTCTCGTCGATTCCTCGCGACTCCTTGTACAGATTGAGCAAACCCCCGCGGGGACGACAAGGGTGTACGGGGACCCCGCTCAACCGGGCATGTTTGTCAGCCGCGTGGCTCTTCGGCCGAACGCGAAAAACCGTCCGCACTATAACGACCAGGATCAAATTGTCACTGTGCTCAAGGGCACCTGGTGGGTCGGCAAGGGCGAAGTGTTCAGACAGGATCGATTGGTGGCGGTTCGCGAAGGCGGACTGATGTATCTGCCTGCCAAGCTCCCCTACTACGATGTCGCAGGCAGCGGCGACGTGATCCTGCAAATCACGGGCGTCGGGCCGGTCAACTCAACGCACGCCGAACTGGACGCCGCTGGTAAGCCCGTCGCGGTCGGCGGTCCATATCCAGAGGACATGCAAGACCTCGGAGGCCGTAAACGCCGCTACGCGTTAGCCGTTCAGGATGTGAATAATCCGGACCCCGACAATCCGGACCCGGTGCGGGGGACGCAGACACAACAGCCGGATCCGGACAATCCGGACCCGCCGCGGGGAACGCAGACACAAAAGCCGCAACAGCCTAAATGAATTGGTAGATTGGCAGATTGGGAGATTGGTAGATTGTGAATCTGCCAATCTCTCAATCTGCCAATCTGAAAACAATCTTCCAATCTCACAATCTTCCAATCTACCAATGGTGCGTTAGAACAAGAACGCGCCCCCCGAACCGGATCATGCGCTCAGTCAACGGCAGGATTGACGTGACGCGGCCGAAATTCGCGCTGCCGAACGACCCGCTCGGGTTTTCGTAATGCGGCGTGTTCAGTGCATTGAAGAAGTCCGCCCGGATTTCAGCGCGGCGCGATCCGAACCGGATAATCTTCACAATCGACGCATCGAGATTTACATAGCCCGGTCCGGTCAGCAGCGCGTTGCGCTCGACGTTGCCCCACGTGAGAGCGGCCGGCGCAGAGAAGACCGACGTGTCGAACCACAGATCATTCGCACCGATCCCACCGAGCACTTCCGGCTTGCCCGTGACGTTAGGCGTCTGCGAGTTGTTCGGTGCGCGCAGACCCGACGCGCTGGCGCTGAAGCCGATCGGCGTGCCTGATATGGCAGAGAACAAGCCAGTAATTTGCCAGTCGCCCAGCACCCGGCCGAGGGCGCCTTCGCGGAGCCACGTGCCCTGCGGGCCCCAAGGCAGCAAATACGTGAAGCTGCTCGTGAAGTTATGCGAGACATCGAAGCCGGTGCGGCCGTAGCCCCGCTCGAACCTGTTCGGGTGCGCCGGCGTGTTGTTGGAGAAGTCCCAGGCACGCCCGAGCGTATACGAGTTGGTAACCGCCAGACCCCCGCGCATGCGGCGGTCGACCTTGACCTGCATCGAATGGTACTTGGACCGGGGTCGCTCGTCCTTCACCTGCACTGTCGTATTCCCGGTTCGACCGAACTTTACAAAAAGCGGCCGGCCGGCGTTGTCGGCGCCAACGGTGAAGCCCGCATTGATATTTTCGCCATTCCAGTCGTCTTCGGCCCGGTTGCCGACGTAGGCCACTTCGGCTGTGAAGGCGCCAGGCAGCGTCCGCTGGTAAGCGACGTTCCACGAGTGCAGCCGCCCGTTATCACGCGCCTCGAGCAGGATGTTGTCAAAGCTCTGCGTCAGCAGCGGCCCCGTGGCCGCGAGGATACCGTTGTCGGGAATCGGAGCGAAGGAAGGCGCCGGTATTCCTGTCGCCAGTGAGCCGGGAGACGTATAGGCATTCGGTCCCTCGATCAGTTGTGCCTGGGCGATCGGGTAGATCTGGCCGCGGGAGCTCGGCCCCCCCTCCGCGCTCACGCCGTAGCCCGCCCGGATGACGTTCGAGTCGTTGAGGCGCCATGAGATGCCCGTGCGCGGGTTGAAATTCAACCAGTAGCTCTCAACGCCAAGATTCGCGGGGATGTCGCCGTAGCCTGCGACCTGCAGCGTATTGGTCTCAGGGTCGTAGTTGGCCATACCGCCGCGATCGTGAAAGCCGACGACCGGCGTGTAGTACTCGTGCCGCAGGCCGAGATCGAGGGTGATGTTCGGTCGGAGTTGCCATTTGTCGTGGACGTAGGTAAACACACTCTTGTGGCGTCCGCCGCGATGCAGCTCGTCAAGCGGTGCATTCACATCGGATACGTTGACGATGCCTCGTTCGATGGAAAACGGCACATCGAGCATGAATGCGGCCATGGCATTGGCGAAACCGTTCTGCGAGCTGCTGTCTGCCGAGCTTGCCGTCGTGCCGGGCCGGTACTCGAACTCGCCGCGGGGATGCGTCACCTGGTCCAGCATATGCCGGCTGATACGCACGTCGCCCCCGACCTTCAACGTGTGATTTCCCCAGAGTTTCGTTGCGCTCGTCCCCATCGTCCAGACGCGCTCGGCGCGATCCCACGGCAGGGAATTCTCGAAGCCGATGAGGAAGTTATGGTAGCTGTTGATGTTGATCGTCGGCGGGCCGCTCGTGAACGCGTTCAAGTTCGCGCCCGGCACGCCGATCTCGTCGGCGAGGTTCATGCCGTGGGCCTCGGTGATCGCGACGTTATGGTGGGACGTTCGGCCGATTCGGACTTCCTGGACCAGCGACGCTGACCACACGCGGTTGTAGTTGATGGCCATGTTGTACGTCGGATTGGTGCCCGATCCGGAGTAGTCCTTGACGCCGCCCCAAACGCCAAAAGTTCCCGGGTCCACCGTCTTGGCATTCTGGTGGCTATAGCGGACCGACAGGTTGTCGTTCTGCGCCGCCTGATAGGTGAGCTTGATGTCGAATTGGTTAATGCGCTTCGAACGCACGTACGGGCTTTCATAATTGATCGTACCAACCGGCGCGCCGGGAATGTTCGGCATCGGGATCTTGTCGAGCAGCCGCAGCGCGACGGGGCTGATGCGATTGGCAGGGATTTGATTGTTCAGGAACCGAGTTCGTCCCACGCCGGCGGCGCCGCCGGTCGCCGGATCGTAAATGATCGTCGGCGCTGAACTGAAGTCGCCGGTGCGGAACGCGGCCTCCGGCACGTGGGCTCGCGTGATACGCCCGCTGTCGTCGTTGCTGCGCACGTAGTCGCCGAAGAAGAACAGCTTGTTCCGTTTGATCGGCCCGCCGAGCGTGAAGCCGGCCTGCACGTATGTGGTGTCTGTCGGTGGCAGAGACGTGAAGGGGTTCCGCGCCATGGTGGCCTCTGTGTTGCCGAACGTAAACAGAGAGCCTCTGAGGTCGTTCGTCCCCGACTTCAGCGTCACGTTCGTCACCGCGCCGCCGGCCCTTCCGAACTCCGCATCGTAATTGCTCGTCGTGACGCCGACGGTTTCGATCGCCTCGGCCGAGGGAATCATGAAGGCCAGGTTGCCGCCGTTATCGCTGTTATCCGTGCCTTCGAGCTGCACGTTGTTGGACTGCCGCTCCTGCCCGTTGACGTTGCTCGACAGGCTGTCATGCGAGTTGTAGAACTCCGAATGCGGGCGGAACGGCCGCGACGCGCCCGGCACGATCGCCAGCGCGCCCTGGAAGTTCCGATTGAACGCGAGCGGCAGCTGCGTGATTTGCTCGCTCTGGATGATGCGGCCCGTGTCGGTGCGATCGGTCTGCAGCATGGGCGCCTCGCCCGTGACCGTGACCGACTCTTCCAGCTCACCGACGGTCAGCGAGATGTCCACACGAATCGTGGTGTTCACGTTGACTTCCACATTGTCGCGACTGAATTTCCTGAAACCGACGAGCTCTCCCTCGACGCGATACGAGCCCGGTGCGAGGTTGGTAAAGGTGTAATTCCCGCCCGCGTTGGACACCGCGGTTCTGCTGATGTTGGTGCGCGTTTCGGTCGCGATGATCGTCGCACCAGGCACCGAACCGCCGCTCTCGTCACGGACATTCCCGACCAGGGCCCCGACGGCTGCCTGGCCGGCGGCCTCCGCGGGCAAGAGGAGCGCTCCGATGACACACAATCCGATTCCGGCACGCAGACCACGAGCAACACACGGGAGAGAGGGGAACGGAA
>CAVSRX010000013.1:0-151636 GCA_963730445.1 Vicinamibacterales bacterium
TCCCGGTGGTCATAGGAGCAGGGCCACACCCGTTCCCATTCCGAACACGGAAGTTAAGCCTGCTACCGTCGATGGTACTGTGTGGGAAACTGCATGGGAGAGTAGATCGCTGCCGGGAGTATTAGGTGAAGCCGCTGTGAGAAATCACAGCGGCTTTTTGTTTGTACCCCCATAAGATCGCTGGATGGCCAAAACCCCCGTCCTGCGACTCGTGCGAGAGCGCAAGCTCGCCGACCTCCTCGAGCCTGCCGCGAAAGGGCGCCGTGTTCGAGGCGAGCGGCGTCATTGCCGTCGGCAACGCAGTGCTTCGTGGCGCTCGACAACGTTCGACGCGTCGCGCGCATCGCCGCGCATCTGCGCAAGAACTCCGACGATCATGGCTGGGCCGGCCGAGCTCGACAAGGCGAAGGCTACGAAGCCATCACCTACAGCCGCGCGCGACCGGCGGTTCTACTTGATGATCGAGGCGCAGAAGCATCCCGACGGCACCTTCAAAGGCGTCGATCGAAGAATTCGATGACGACTGGCGGTACAAGGGCCGCCGCTGGGTCGATTTTCCGCTCGAGAAACGCAACACAGGCTTCGAAGGGCTCGCGTCGCTCGAGTGGCGCGGCGCAGCATTACCTGCTCGCGCTGTGCGAGGGCAACGGATGCCGAGACAGCCACAGCAAGCGAAAACGCGGCCAGGGGCGCATTCACGTGCTCGAGCGGCGCGGGCGCATGTGGCATCCCGTCGCGCGCATCAAGCTGCCGAAGGCGTGAAATTCAAAGACTACGCGGGCATGGCGCTGCACGGCGATCGCCTGGCCGTGGTGTCGCAGGAATCCTCGCGCGTATGGGTCGGGCGCGTGCAACGCGGGAAATGGACAATCGGCGGCAAGGGACGGGTCTACGACCTTCCGCGGACGAAGAAAGGCAAGAAGAAATACCACACCGTCGAAGGGATCTCGTGGCTCTCGCCGCGAACGCTCGTCGCCGTGTCGGATTTGCGCAAGAAGCAGCATCCGAAGCGCAGCGCCAAAACCGACCAATCGATCCACGTGTTCAGAATCGGCTGATGCCGGCTGTCTATCTGCCGCTCGTTACTTCCGCGCGGCGTACGTCTTGCTGAAACCGTTGCGCGCGTTCGCGACCGTGAACGTGCCATCCTGAGCCGCAGTCACTTTGATCCAGTACGCCGGCGTATGAGGCGGAAGTGGCGTGCCGCGCCCGCCGCCGCCGCCCCGCCCGGCTCCGGCGTCCGGCGGCACCGGCGCCCGCGCGGCGCGGGCGGCGGAGCCGTGAGAATACTCGCCAGCGTCGCGTTGTCTTCGATGTTCGCGATGAAGGCGCCTGGCGCGTTGTGCTCGACCATCACGTTGTGCGACCAGTGCAGCTGCCACAGATCTTCGAGACCGGGAGACGACTCGAGCGTTTGGAACGTTTCGAGCGAGCCCCCCTTGCGCGTGCCGTTGTTCATGATGGCCACGCGTGGCTGCAGGCCGTGCACGATCGCCGCGGCATTCGACTGGTTGATGCCGTGATGCGTCGTCAGATACAGGTCGACCGTTCCGAGCCGGTTCGCCGGACACATCAGCTGTCCTTCGTGATTCCACGTCAGGTCGCCGAGATCGATCGTGCGGAATCGGCCGAAGCCCGAGCACGAAGCCGACCGAATACGCGTTGTCCGGATCGAACACCTTGCTGAGATCTTTTTCGGCGAACCCGGCGCACGCGGGGTTGGGACGTCCGGCTCCTGGCAGATTGCTCTTGAGCACCTGCCCCGCTGACGAGACGACGGTGATGTCGAGCCCAGGGATTGTGAGCTTGTCGCCCGGCTTGACGATGGTGCGTACGGCATTCGCGTGAATCTGCGCGTACTGCTCCATGAAGCCCTGGCCGCCGGCGCGGTCACCTTCTGCGGCCGGTCCGTGATCGTAGAACCGCTTGATCGGCATCCGCTTCGCGAACTCGGCAAGCCCGCCGACGTGATCGCCGTGATAGTGCGTCAGCACGAGGTGATCGATCTGCTTCACGCCCGCGTCTTCGAGCGCCAGCATGATGCGATCGGTATCGCGCCCTCCCGGATTGCCGACGTCGACGAGCAGCGACTCACCGGACGGAGCCACGAACAGCGTTGCCTGGCCGCCTTCCGTGTCGATGTAATAGATCTGCAGCGTTTTCGCGGGCGTCTGCGCCGCTGCCGACGCGCGCAGTCACACACGGCAGCGAGTAATAGTCCGAACAGTGCGCGCATCGTAAGGCTCCTGAAGTGACGGTTGCTAAGAGCTGGGTAACCTGAAGATTACTTCCTCGCGCGGTGATTGCGCTACCGGCAATCTGCGGTTACTCTCACACTCTCTGCGCTTCTGTCCTCATCGGAGGAGTCGCCATGCCTTTAGGGGTCCGCATTCTGTTGACACTCGCAGCGATCGCGGCGGGCGTAGCCCCCACGAGGGCGCAAACGCAGACAACGGTGGACGGTCTGATCTCAGCGGCCAAAGTTGCCGCCGGCACCGACTGGCCTGGCACATTCATGCGCCTGTGTATTCCTCCTCCGCCAGCACCAGGCGCCGGACAAGGCCGCGGGACGGGAGCGGCTCGTGGCGGCGGCGCGGCGCCGGCCACACCACCGCGCGAGCGGTGGCACGCGGAGCCCGCCAAGGTTGCCGACAATCTGTATTTTGTCGGTACAAAAGTCCATCACGCGTGGGCGCTCGTCGGCAGCGATGGGATCATCCTGATCGAAGCGCTGTATCACTACGCCGTTGCTGACGAAGTGACCGGAGGCTTCAAGAAGCTCGGTCTCGACATCAACAAGGTCAAGTACGCCGTGATGTCGCACGCGCACGGAGACCACGACGGCGGCGCCGCGTATCTGCAGGACGCGATTCCCGGTCTTCGGCTGCTCTATGGCGCTGCGGATTGGGACGCGATCGACAAACTCACCGACCGGCCCGGCGGCAAGCCGAAACGCGACATGGTCGCCACAGACGGGATGAAAATATCGGTTGGTGACGCGTCGCTTCAGATCGTCACGATGCCGGGTCACACAGCCGGAACCCTCTCGTACCTCTTTGAAGTCAGAGACAACGGCAAACCGCTTCGCGTCGCGTATGTCGGCGGGACAGCCATCCCATTCAACGGCACATCCGCCTACTACGACCAGTACATCGCGTCCGCGCCAGAAATTCGCGAAGGCAGCCGCAGATTATGGTGCGACGGTTCTCTTGTCGAATCACACTGAATTCGACAACGGCTACTACAAGGCGCATACCGCTGCACGCAGAGCGGCCGGCGACTCCAATCCGTTCGATGTCGGTCGGGAAGGCGTCGCGCGGTATTTCACGGTCGTGCAGAATTGCGCGACGGCCGCGAAGATGCGGGCTGCGCAATAAGATCGCTTAGTCGGGCAATCCGAACGCGATGATCGCCGATCCCGCGGCGACAGCCACGTGCTGCTTGTTGTCGAAGACGTAGGTCATCGGCGACGCCTTCCAGTTCTGGTTCGTCTGAAAGCTCCACAGCGGCTTGCCGTTCGCGGCGTCAGCGGCCATCAGCGAACCGCTGTCTTCGCCGAAGATGACGATGCCGCCGGCGGTGCTCAGCACGCCGCCCCACGATGTGACGGGGCCGGGCTGCGGCAGCTCCCACGCGATTTTTCCCGTCTGAATATCGATCGCGCGAAGGACGCGCTGCGCCGGTTCGCCAGGCGCCTGCACGAACGAGCCGCCCATGTAGCCGCGTCCGGCGGCCCATTCCATCGGAATCTTCGTGAAGATGCCGCACTTGTCGTTGGTCTGCACGTAGTAGAGGCCCGTTGCCGGATTGAACGACGTCGAGTACCAGTTCGACGCGCCTTCGAGCGACGGACAGACGCGGCGGCCTTCGGGCGTCGGCTCCATGTTCGGAACGCGAATCGGCCGCCCTTCGGCAGTCAGGCCGGTCGCCCACGTCACGTTCTTGATGTACTTCGTGCCGAAGAGAAATTTTCCGTCCGTGCGATCGAGCACGTAGAAAAATCCGTTGCGGTTGGCCTGCACGAGCAGCTTCCGCGGCTGTCCCTGCCAGTTCGCATCGATGAGCGCCGGCGTCTCCTGCGCGTCGTAGTCCCAGACGTCGTGGGGCGTGAACTGAAAATGCCACTTCAGTTTTCCCGTCTTCGCATCCAGCGCCACGATTGAATCCGAATAGAGGTTGTCGCCTCTGTCGATCGTCGCCGTAGAGATCCGGAGTCGGATTCCCGGTCGGCCAGTAGAGGGTGTCGAGCTCAGGATCGTAGGTGCCGGTCAGCCACGTCGTCGCTCCCGGGTGCGCAATGCCGCCGCCCTTGCCACGTTTCCGATCCGGGCTCGCCTGGCGCAGGCACCGTCCAGAAACGCCACACCTCTTTTCCGGTGGCCTGATCGAAGGCCGCGAGAAAACCGCGCACGCCTTCGTCGCCGCCGGCCGAGCCGGAAATGACGAGGTTTCCGACGACGAGCGGCGCGCCTGTCGCGTTGTAGTTCTGGCGCCAGTCGGCCATTTCGGTTTCCCATAGCAGCGCGCCTGTCGCGCGATTGAGCGCGATGATGTGCGCGTGGTCGGTCACCATGAACACGCGATCGCCTGCGACGGCCACTCCGCGGTTTACGCCGCCGGCCGCGTTGCCGATGAGCCCTCTGGTTCGCGGGCGCGAGTAGTGCCAGATCTGCCGCCCCGATCCGGCGTCGATCGCGTAGCACTGATTCGCGCTGGTCACATACATCACGCCGTCTACGACGACGGGCGTCACCTGCAGCGGCGGCGTATTCGGAAGACTGAACATCCACTTCGGCACGAGGCGGCCCACATTGCTCTTGTTGATCTGCGTGAGCGGGCTGTACCGGCTTCCATTCGTCTGGCCGTTGTAGCTGGGCCAGTCGTGTTTGTGACGTCACCGGCCGGTAGCGATCGCCGCTTTTCCGAAGCAGATGAATCTTCCGATCGTCTCCGAGCAGCTGAAGATCCGTGGCGCCCTTGATTGAGCACCAGCCCTTCGCAGCGACCGGCCGGTGGTCAGCGTGAGCGTGGTGCGAACCGGTCCCGATCCTTCGCGCGGACGGAGCGTGCGCAGGAAGCGAATGAGATCGCGTGAGCTCGGCGTCAGTCAGGTTCGGCGATGCCGGCATGCCTGCTGTGGGCAATCCTTGCCTGATGACCGCCGTCAGCTCCTCGTCGGTGCGCGCCGGCACGCGGCGACGATCGACGGGCCGAGCTCGCCGCCGCCGCCGTTGCTGCCATGACATCCAGCGCAGCGGCTCGCATAAACCAGACGTCCGGGATCGGCAGTCTGAGCGGCGGCGGACGCTCGCAAACAGCACACACAGTAAGGCCAGAAGCAATCGCATGGCGATGAGGCTAACACAACTGTCCCGGGCGGATGGCGTGCGACGCTTCCCAACGTCGGTGGTGTGACGGAGATGCTCAAGATCATGGCGATGTGCGACACGCACAAAGTCGGCATCGTGCCGCACTTCACTGGCCCGATCGGCACTGCCGGCCACATCCATGTGATGACGGCGTTCCCGGGCCAGGTTGTCATGGAATACAACTACGGAACGACGATGCCTCCATACGTTGCAGAGTTCGTCGACTTCCGCGATGGGAAGTGCTGGCCGAACGATCGACCAGGACTCGGCATCACGCTGAATATGGCGCAGCTCACACCGGTGGCGGAACACACGACGTCAGTTGGGGGTAATACCTACCGGCGGCGCGACGGCTCGCCGTCGCACTGGTAGTTGCTAGCTGGTAGTTGGTAGCCGGTAGCTGGTAGCAAAAGCTTTGCTACTGGCTACCGGCTACTGGCTACCGGCTAGAAAACGAACTTCGTCACGAACGTCACGAACCGCATGTATGTGCCGTTGTTGCCGGTGACCTGCCCGAACTGCGTCGACGTGGGGTTCAGGTTCGGGTTGTCGTACGTCTCGTTGTTGAAGACGTTCAGCGCGTCGACGCGCAGCTGCAGCGTTTTGTTGCCTGTGAGCCGAATCGTCCGGCCGATGTTCATATTCAGATGCTTGAGGCCCGGCGCACGCACGCCGTCGATGCGGAACGGGAACGTGCGCTTCTGAAAGTTCGCCGGCACCCGCGCGGGATCTTTCTCGAAGCCTGCGTCGGTGTTGAACCAGCGATCGGTTGTCGGATTGTCGAGCCTGATGTCATCGAGGTTTCCGTTGAAGAAGATATTGCCGGGCCACTCCAGCAGCGCGCCGGGCTGCCACTCGTAGGTCCCGCCGACCTGCCAGCCGCTCAGAATTGCGGCGAGCACGCCGCCCTCATTCAGGAACGGCTTCGAGGCGCCGAATGGGAGCTCGGCGATGAAGTCGGCCGTCACGCGGTGCGGCCGCGATTCCTGGCTCGTCTGCCAGATCGTCGGCGTCGCGATCGTACTCCTCGAGGGTCCTGTTCTCCCTGAACCTGGTGGCGGTATAGAAGACGTTCGTCGTAAAGCCATTCGCGAACCGGCGGTTGAAGCTGAGCTCGAGTGAATGTGCTCTGTTCTCTCCAAGTGGCAGGGTCTGGAAATCGAGACCATCCCCGCTCGACATGTGGGGGAACGGGCGCAGCAGCCGATGGCGCTGAATGGTGGGGCTGGTGAAGAACGAGTTCCCCGCCATCTGGTTGTAGAGCGCCGGATTCGACGTCCTGAGTGACTCGAAGTTGCTGATCAAGAATGGATTCGTCACGTTGGCGTTCAGCAGGTTCTGCTGCGTGAGGTCGCGCACGTTGCTGCCGTTCCAATACTGTTCCGGCAGGTAAGTCCTGCCGGATGGTGCGGTCGAGCCGATCGCCCCGGCTGCCGTTGTAGGCGATCTCGACAGCCATGTTGCGGCTGATCTCACGCTGCACGCTCGCGCGCCATCGCTGCACGCGCGGATGCACGCGATTAGGATTCTGAGCCTGGAAACGCGTGCCGACCGCCGTGTTGACTCCAAGAGAGCTTCCGATCGCCTCGTCGTAGCGCGTCCCGGTGGCCCGCACGGGAAACGGATTCAGCATCGGCGACACGCCGGCCTTCGGGTTGCCCAGCAGCCAGGTCTGTCCGAAATCCACGCTCGCCACGTTGGCCGTCGTCGCGCTGTATCCGGCCTGGTTGGGAGTGAAGTTCGTGGCACTCAACACGTCGTAGTACATGCCGTAGCCGCCCTTCAGCACGGTCCGTTCGTTGATCGATCCAGGAGCCCGACACGCGCGGCATCCACAGCGATTGTGCGCCCCAACTCAGGCCCGTCTGGCCCGGATCGCCGGCGTACACGGTTCCGCCGCGCACGTCGAAGGCGCTCGGCGCGAGCTGCGGAATCGGGTTCCGGGCATACGCCGCCTCCGCCAGTTGCGCGATGGCCACGTCCGCGTTCGGATCGAAGCCGACGAGCATCTGGTCGTTCTTGTCCCTGAGGCCGGTCTCGTATTCGTGCCGAAGACCGAAGTTCAGCGTGACGCTTTTCCGACACGCGCCACGTGTCCTGGAAGAACGTACCAAGCCAGTGATTCGACACGAGGGAGCTCGCCGTCATCTCGGCCTCCACACGTGTGGGAATGCCGAGCATGAAGGCCGCCCAGGGCAGTCCAATATTCGCCGCAGGCGATTCGACCGTGTCGTCGGCTTTGCGCGTGTAGGTGTTATCAAAGGTGAAGTTGCCAGACGCGTTTCCGGGGAAGTTGCGGAAGCGCTCGTGCCGCCGGAAGTCCGTGCCTGCACGCAGGCGTGTGGGAGCCGCGGACCTGCGTGAGGTTCAACTGGCCCTGGTAGTGCGTGCCCTGGTCGAACGTCCCGGAATTGTCTCCCAAGACCTGGTAGGTCTGGTGCCTCCGCCGAAGTTGATCCGCGGCAATTGACACGCCGTGACGCCGCCGAAGCCGCCGCGCGACTCGCAGAAGTCGTCCATGTAGCTTGGTAGCCCGATCGAACCGGGCGTGAACTCCTTCAGACCGAGGCGCTGATCCGTTTCGAGAAAGCGGTTGGCGCTGAGCTGACCGTCGAGCACGGTGTCGCCGGCGACGCGCGTCCAGTTTCCGGTGCCCGCCCGCGTCTTTCGCACTCGCGTCAGGGCGTGCAGCCCCGGCGCGCTCTCATACGTCCAGTCCCCGGCGCCTTCGGTGAAGTTGCTGCCGCTGACCCGCCCGAAGAATCGATTCTGGTCCGAGCGGTTGTAGTCGAGACGCACTCCAAAGACGTGGCTTCTGAGCGGATCGGGCTGCCCGGTGTCGTAGTAGTTGTTGACGGGCTGCTGATTCGACGCCGTCGGATTCGTGTTCGGAGTCGGCAGGAATCCCGTGTAGAGCTTGTAGAGCGGATTGACGATCCGATCCGCAGGAATTCTGTTGCCCGGGAACGGA
Organism: Vicinamibacterales bacterium; assembly: GCA_963730445.1. Taxonomy (GTDB): domain Bacteria; phylum Acidobacteriota; class Vicinamibacteria; order Vicinamibacterales; family JAMQPK01; genus JAMQPK01. The sequence goes on from CAVSRX010000013.1 coordinate 8,341, forward strand.
TCGCGGATGACGTGCCCCGGCCGCGCCGGATCCGGACGCGTCGTCAACGGGTCGTAGATCTGGTACTGCGCGGGATTCGGCAGCAAGAGGAGGTCCGAGAAGTCACCGGCCAGGTGGTTGTGGCCGGCGTCACTTCGTGGAAGCGTCCTGTTGGGGTTCGCCGACTTGCCGTTGAAATCATCCCTTCCCATGGAGTAGTTCGCGAACATGAACAGCTTGTTCGTGCCGTTGATGATCCCCGGAACCAGCACGGGACCGCCGAAGGTCATCGAAAGATTGTGCGAGAGCCCCTCCTCGGTACGCCGTGCCGGCGCGAGGATCTCTGTCGAACACGACTTGCTGAAACCGGTTCGGCGGGTTGAACTTGTTCGTCCAGTACTGGTGGTTCACTGTGCCGCGTGCCGAATTGGTACCTGCTTTGGTCATCATCGAGATGCCGACACCGGTGCCGTGGCCGATGGACGCGGTGAAGTTCGTCGACTCGATGCGCATCTCCTGCACCATGTCGGTGTTCGGCGACGTGGACATCTGCCGGTTCACGCCGCTGTTGGTGGCGCCGTCGATCGACCAGTCGACGCCGCCAACGCCGCCAAGAGGCGTCGCGTTGGTCGTCGGACCGCCGACAAATCCCTGGCCTGCGAATGGGATGATGCCTCTCGCCATCATGCCCGGCGCGAACCGCGCAAACAGAACGGGCATGTTCGACTGGACCGGCAAATCCGAGATTTTCTTTTCGTCGAGCACTAAGCCTTGCCGCAGCGTGTTGACTTCCAGCAGCGGCGCCTCGCCGGTGACGGTGATTTCTTCGGCAATCGTGCCGATCTCGAGCGCGAGCGGCAGCGCAAGCTGCTGGCCGGAGGACAACGTGACCCCGGCGCGGCGAAGCGTCTTGAAGCCCGTCATCTCGACGAGGACGTCGTAGGTGCCGGCGATGAGCAGCGGCGCTTCGAAATAGCCGCTGCTGTTGGTCGTGAGCTGTTGCGTCACGCCAGTGCCGACGTTGATGACTTTGACGCTGGCACCCGGGATGACGCCCTGTTCATCCCTCACCGTTCCCGAGATTGTGCTGCGTGTTTCCTGAGCGACGGCTGGAATGCTCACTAACAATAGGAAGCCGACGGCCAATATCGTTCGCATACTGGGCTCCTCTCTTAGCGTCCAAAAGGCTCCGCGAAGCGTGCCGGGAAGGCGCGCATGATGAAACTCTATCCCGAGTGGTAGGATGTGGCCCCAACCTTAACACGAAAGGCGGGCCCTATGGTCAACCGCAGATCGCTCCTCAAGTTTCTTGCGGCAGGTGCGGGGGCTGCGTTGCTCCCGGCCACTCGTTCTGAGGCCGCGCTTCCGAAGGCGAAGATTACGCGCGTGAAATGCTGGGCCCACCCGAGCATGACCCGCTCCTTCAGCCAGAGCGGGATGCTGGTGACCGTCGAGACGGACATCGGCATCACCGGCATCGGCGAGGGCGGCTCGCCCGACCTGATCCAAGATCTTGCAGGCAGCCTGATCGGAAAGAATCCGTTTGAAATCGAGCGGATCTGGCACCACATGTACATGGACCGGTTCTACCCGCCGGGGCGCGAGAAGATCCATGGGCAGGGAGCGCTCGATCTGGCGCTGTGGGACATCAAGGGAAAGGCGTTGCAGCTCCCGCTCTACGACCTGCTTCACGGGAGCATCCGCAGCCATGTGGAGTGCTATGCGACCACGTTCAGGCCCGCCGGCACGGCGCCGCCGGGACGAGGAGCGGGCCCGGCCCCTGCGCAGGCACAGCCTGGCGCCGGCCGCGGGGGTGGCGGAGGCGGCAATTCAGGCGCGGAGCTGCGCGAGCGCGCACGGGCCGCGATGGAAGCAGGGTATCGGTGCTTCAGAGTAGACGCCGGCATCGGCGGCGCGATCCCCAATAACGTCTTCAACACGCACGAGCGTGTGCGCCTGGTTGCCGCTGCATGCAAGGAAATCCGTGAAGGCGTCGGCCAGGGCGACTGGATGATCGACTTCCATCAGAAGTTCGATTTTGCCGACGCGCTTCGCTGCTGCCGGTTGATCGAAGAGTACGAGCCGTTTCTCGTCGAGGATCCCGTGCGCGACGAGCAGGCGCTCGAGGAGATACCGAAGCTGCGCATGATGACGACATGCCCGCTGTCGCACGGAGAGGAGTGGGGGCAGCGTTGGGATTTCCATCGCCTCGTCTACAACAAGGACATCGACTACATTCGCGCGACGCTGCCGAACGTCGGCGGCATCACGGAGATGGTCAAGATCATGGCGTTGTGCGAAACGTCTGCGGTTGGGATCGTTCCGCACTTTACGGGTCCGGTGGCGACGGCTGCGCTCGTGCACACGATGGCGACGTTCTCGGGACCCGTGCTGATGGAATACAACTACGCCGATCGCCCGCCTGCCTATCTGTCTGAATTTCTCACGTTCATGAACGGCAAGCTGTATACGAACGACCGTCCTGGCATTGGTGTCACAGTGGATTTCAAAGCGCTGACGCAGATCGGCGACTTCGATCAGGCCCGTCCCAGCAATGTGTACAGCCGGCCGGACGGGTCGTTGACGCACTGGTGATCGTCATTTCGCGAGTCCGATAAATGCGGCTGCGTCCCCGTTGATCGCGGAGATCGGCACGGACACCGCTGGGGCGTCGGCAATGCCTGGAGCCAGATCGGCGCGGACAATCTGGATATATTCGGAGAGGATGTCGTCGAGCACATCGCGGCTCGGCGGCGGCCCAGGTGCATTCGCTTTGCGCGCGTCGCGCAATCGCCGCCCGATGACCGCGAGATTGTCGATTTCCGGTGTCGACAGGTGTCCGTCTCCGTTCGCGTCGATGGCGCGAAGCGCGTTTGCGACAGCCTCTTTCGTCACGACCTGCTGCGCGAGTCCGACGCCCCGTCCTTCCGACAGATTGTTCAGGCGTCTGATCGCCCGCAGCGCTCTGGACTCGAGGAAGTTGTCGTTCGGGTCGCAGAGGTTCGTTTGGGAATTCAGCTTCGAGCCCGGCGGACACGTGATGCGTATCTGCCCGGTCTCGTCAACCGATATCCGCTGATTTCCACTACGGCGCGGCGCCGCAGGATCGGCAGTGACGACGAACTGCAGGCGGTCGGCGCTCAGCTCGAGCACGAACAAATAGCCGCGATCGCGTCCGCCGACGGCGCTGTCGTGCTCGGCAGGCAGCAGCGCGTCGACACCCAGGGCCGCCGCTGTCCGTCCGTCCAGATAACCGCCATCGAGCAGCTCGCGAGCGGAGCAGAAGCGCTGCGCGGAAGATTCGCACTCCACCTGGGCCATGTAGATTTTCTTGACGTTCGTGGTCGCTTCGGCCGTTTGTGCGCTGCGTCCGTTTTCCATGAATGCCGGAATCACTGAGCTTCCGATAATGCCGATGATGGCGATGACCCCGACGAGCTCAATCAGGGTAAAGCCGCGCTCAGATCGCCCAACCATCCTGTACCCCCGTCCCTATTTTATCGGTGCACCCTTTGACCTCGAATATACGTATATTGCTCGAGTGCCTATGTCTCGTTTCATAACCGTCCTGGCCCTAGGACTATGGCTGGCCTGCGCCCCTGCCTCGGCGCAGACCCTTGCGCCCACCGCCGAGCTCGACGCGTTCATGGCGCAAGTGCTGATGCGGCGCGACGAGAACTGGAAGAAGGTTCAACAATACATCCTCGACGAGCAGGAGCGGGTTGAATTCCGGGGACCCGCCGAGATTCTGCTGTGGGGCGCGGAACGCGAATACATGTGGTATCCGCGGGACGGGTTCTTTGTGCGGAGCCCGGTCCGGTTCAATGGCGTCGCCATCAGCGAAGGCGATCGAGAACGATACGAACAGAATTTCCTGAGGCGGACGAAGGAACGGGACGAGCGCGCGAAACAGCGCGGACGGGAAACGGAAGGGACCGCCGACGTGGCGCCGTCCGACATCCAAAGCCTCATCCAGCAGACGCGGGAGCCGCAGTTCGTCTCGTCAGCCTACCTGCTGAAATTCAAATTCGAAGGCGGGAGATACGCGCTGGTCGGGCGCGAGACGATCGACAAGCAGCAGGTCCTCCGCATTGAATACTACCCAACCAGGCTCTTCTCCGACGACCCAGACACGCGGGCCGGCGCACGCGCGAATCAGGTAACGGGCGCGAAATCGAAGCCCGAATCAAACAAAGCCGCGTACGGCGACGAAATGCAGCGGCTCATGAACAAGGTGTCGCGCGTGACGATCTGGGTCGAGCCGAACCAGAAGCAAATCGTGAAATACACGTTCGAGAATGTCAGCCTCGACTTTCTCCCTGCGTCGTGGCTCGTGCGCGTCACCGAGCTGCGCGCCAACATGACGATGACCGAGGCCTTTGCCGGTGTGTGGCTGCCGGAGCGTATCGACGTGCTCGGATCGTTCGTGCTCGCACCAGGTCCGTTCTCCGTGAGCTACGACATTCAGTACTCGGGATACCGGGAGGCCGCGACCGCGGGAAAGTATCTCGGCCCGTCGAATCGACCTCGCTGACGTGCGCATATCAGCCGGCCTGCTCGTAAGCCTTTTGCTCTTGGCTTCGCCAGTCGCGGCGCAGCCTGTCCCGAGCGCAGTCGAGGGAGAGGTCGTCGCTGCTCATCCAGGTACACGGCAACACGCTCACCTCCACAGACGACGTCATCCGCGCGTCCGGCATCGGCATCGGCGATCGAGTCTCCGACAAGACCCTGTCCGATGCCGAAGCCCGGCTGCGCGCCGCAATCAAGCCCGACTCGGTGGACGTGCTGAAACGCTTTGCCTCTATCTCCGATCCCACCCAGGTGCTGATTCTGATTCAGCTCGATGAGGGGCCCGTGCGCGTCGATATTCCGGATCTCGAGGTGCCGATTCCCAATGTGCCAGGCCCGCCGGTCCCGCGGACAACCGTCGTACGCCGATCGCGCTTCAGCCTGATGTGGGTGCCCATCCTCGGTGCGGAGGATGGATACGGATTTACCTATGGTGCGCAGTTCGCGTTTGTCGGCCGCCGCGCCACACGGCGCCGGATCGTCGTGCCGGCGAGCTGGGGCGGTGACAAGCGCATCGGCGCGGAATATCAGCAGGAGTTTCGAAGGCGTTTCGCGCCGCGCCTGAGGACCGGCGCGTTCCTTCAGAGGCGTACGCATCCGTTCTTCGATCAGCATGCCGATCGCACGCGCGTCTGGGGAAGAACGGAATGGCCGCTTCTGCGCGACGTACAGGCGGGCGCCGAGGTGGCGTGGCAATCCTCCTCGCTCGACAGGCCAGGAGGTCGATGCAAAATCGATCGGCGCCGATGTGGTCGTCGACACGAGAGTGGATCCGCTGATGCCGCACAACGCGATCTTCGTCCGTTCAGCGGTGGAGCGGCTGCACTTTTCTCCCGCAAACAATGCGGTCAGGACCGAGATCGACGCCAACGGCTACATCGGGTTGTACCGCGGAACCGTACTTGCGCTTCGGGCCGTGCGCGAAGACTTCAGCCGCCCGGCGCCGGCCTTCTACAAGTCGATACTCGGCGGCTCGCGCAATCTGCGCGGCTTTCGCGCGGGCCGCGCCGTTGGCGACACGCTCTTTGCCGGGTCAGTCGAGCTTCGCATCCCCACGACGTCGCCGCTGCGCATCGCGAGATTCGGATACAGCGTCTTCATGGATGCGGGCACGACGTACGACAAGGGGCAGCGATTCCGCGATCAAAAGCTGGAGAGGGGCGTGGGGGCCGGGATCTGGATGACCGCCCCGCTGTTCCGCTTCAGCGCCGCGGTCGCGCGGGGCATCGGGTCGGGCATGCGCGCGCACATCGGCGCGGGCCTGACGTTCTAAGCGATCGGCTGCGCCTGCGGCAGCGTTTGGGCCGATCGCGATCGGCTCTGTTTCGCGGCCCACTTGAAAAATCCAGGCAGGCCGGCGTCGCCTGCGTAGCCATCGGCGACTTGCATCACGGACGTCTGCCCCAGCATCCGGTAACTTTCGAATTGCGCCTCGGTGAACCACTGATCCGCCGTGGATTCGTGCGGAAACGCAGGACAGTCCTTCGCATAGTTCTGCACGTCGACCGGCTCGTTGCCCGACAGCGTCGCCTTCACATATATGAGAATGCCGTCTTCGGCGAGCAGATCGATCGCCGAATACTGAATGCGGCCCACAGCAAAGTGCTGGCCTTTTCCCGATCCATCGATCCCGATACCATCGTCAAAGACGATCGGGATGCCGAGGTCGAGCCGTATCAGTCGCACGGCTGTCGCCAGATCTGAGAATGTGTAGGTGGCGTCGCACCCCGCATCGCTCACGAGAATCCAGCGGCAGCGGCGCTTGACCATTTCCAACAGACCGAGGTTCTCGAAGTGCCCGCCGTCAGAGAGGTAGATGTAAGGATTGCAATCTGTCGTGCGGCCGAACAGTTCGGACACGAGAGGGCCGACGCCTAGCTGCGGCTCGCTTCGTGTCCAGGTATCGCGGCCACTGGCGCCGGGGTTTCCGATCCAGACGCCCAGCCGCGCATTGAACAAGGTCATCAGGAAGGTCAGTGTCGGCGTCGATCGCGACCCCATGTTTGGGCTCGCGGCAGCGCCGGAGATGGCGAGTGCCTTGCCGAGAGAGATGCCGCTTGCGGCGCCGCCGAGTCGATCGTCGGCATATCGGTTGGACGGCCGGTACGAATCGATTTTCGACGATCCAGCGTGGAGTGCCGAGATCGTGAACGACTCCGCCTTCCTGAACTGCATCGCCAATCCCTTTTCGGCGACGCGGTTCAGCGTGGTGTTCACCACGTGAAAGGGCCGCCCGGACTTCAGCAGCGCGCACATCGGCAGGTTGTCGGACGGATCAAAGCCGGTAAACGGATTCGGCAGCCGTTTGCCTGGCGTGCGCGACGCTCCGAGAAACGCACGGACCAATCGTTCGCGATACATGCCGTGCAGCGAGAAGGTGTTCACCGGTACAAAGCGCGCCATCACGCAACCGATGACGAAGAGGGCCGTGGTAACCACGAGCACCTCTGCGGACGTCACATCATCAGCGAAGCGCCCGGCAGGAGTGAGGCTCAACCACCCTAAGTTTGCCTGGTGCAGCCACGCGACGCGCCCCGAAGCGTATAGACGGTTGACGGCGATGACGTTGGCCCACGCAATCGCGCCAAGGAGCAGGACGACGAAGACCGGCACCGCGAGACGCATGGCTATGGATTTCCACGTCGATGTGCCCGTCGTGTCGGTTGAAGCCGGGCCGACGGAGCAAGTACGCGACGGCCGTCGCGAGGAGCGATCCCGGCGCCGCCGATGATGCCCGTGGCATGCGTGCTCTCGATGGCCATCTGTTCGCTCAGGAAGTCGCGAAGCGAGCGGAAGGCAAGCGGCGAGAGGAACACGATCGCCGTAATGCCAAGCCACACAACGATGGTGATGAAGATCCACGCGTTGTATCGCGCGTGCCATTCGAGGTCTCCCTCGGTGTGGTCGTTGCTCGACAGCGCCACAAAAACCATATTTGCGACGGCGATCGATCCGAGCGCCAGCGGAAACGCCAGCGTGCAGTACAGAGGTCCGAGCGACACGCCGTTGCCGAACGGTTCAGTGGTCAGCCACCACAACCCCAAGCCGGCGATTGGCGCGGTTGCCGCGGCGGCGGCCCACGTGCGCGGCCTCCATTTGCCGCTTGCCGGCGATGAGCCCGAAGATCACCCATGTGGCGACGCCCGCGACGACCGAGACACCAACGATGAAACCGAGCGGCAGCGGCACGACGTTCAAAGGCCAGAACAAGGTGAGGCCGACCGTACCGAGGACGATGGGGGTCAGGCAGTACAACAGGAAATCAGACTGCGTACGGCGGCCATTACCATAGCTCGGCAGGTCCGTCACCATGAACGCGGCGCCGACAGCTGAAGCAGAGTGCTGACGATGAAAGTCCAGGTGGCGGCTGGGCTCATGCGCGCGGCTTCGAGCAGTGTGGACGGCTCGAGGATCGAAATCGACGGTGCGATGTCCGTCAGCAGCGGCCGATCGAATGCCTGAACCATCTCGAGGTAGAGGCGCGGCGCGAGCAGTCCGGCGGCGATAAGCGGCAGCAGCACCATCCAGTTCAGAAAACGTTCCGCAGCATCGTTGCGACGAGCGTCCAACTGTCGGCCGACAGCCCTCCGAGCTGCGGGCTCATGTACCGGCTGTACGCGCGCATATGAGATACCGGAGCCGCTTCGATTCGACCGTCCTCGAGGTCCGCTCCGCTCAGCTGGCGGAAGACTTTTTCGCGGTCGCCGCCCGCCTCTGCGTGGTACAGCCAGGCGCTCAGCCATCCTCCGGCAAAACCGCCGCCAGACACCGTCGACAGATAGTCGAACGCCGAGAGCACCTTTCGCTTCGCCAATCCCTCGATGACGCCGAGCGCGAACGCCGCGCTGCGAATTCCGCCGCCCGAGAGGCACAGCGCGGAATAACCTTCTGCCTCTGTCGCGCCGGCGCGACGCAAGTGATCGCGCTCGGCCTCGAGCGCCTCGGCGTACAAGTAGGGCCGGTCCGGGTCTGCTGCTCATTTCGGCGGCCGTTCCCTTCAACAGGGCGAAGCAGTCGGGCGGGACGCGAGCGGGCTGAGGCGCCGGATCGTCTCTGTGGATTTTCAGGTACTCGATCAGATCCATGCGCTGGTCGTGCGTGAGCGCGGGGCCGATGGCGCCGCCTTGATACTGCGCCGAAGCGGGCTTGCTTTCATCGAACGGCACGTACCCGCTGGCGGAACTCATGGCCGATATTCCGGTTTCCAGCGATGGAGGTGTCGTACCAGAACCCGCTCGACGAGCCTGCGAGCGGTTCGGTGACGTACCCGACCTTCACCGAATCGAACTCGCGCCGCCCGACGAAGAATCGCTTCGAACGCTCCGAAACGGGGGACAGCAACTCGTACAGATTGGGCACCGACCCGTTGTGGAGAAACGGCGGCGTAGCCCAGACCCCTTCATGCGGCCGCGGCTTGTAGCCGGGTACGACCTGGGGAAGGTCGAGCATACCGAAGCCTTCGAAGCATCCGCGAGCCTCGTCGGAGTACTGACGATCCTGGTAGTAGCGGTCGCGAATAATCAGCCCGAGAATATTCAGCCCCACCCCCGACGAAACTTTCTTCAAGTCGAGCGCATCGAGCCGCTGCGCGATCTCGGTATCTGTAAGGGGATACTGGGCGTCGGCGATCTGGGTTTCGATCTCGGCAATCGTAGCCGCGTCGGCCCCTGCGGCTCTCCGCTCCGCCAGCTCCTTCTGAAGCGCCGGAAGCAGATCGGCCATTCGCGTTTTCTGTATGTCCAGCTCTTTCTTGAGGAGCGCCCGGACGTCCTCGAGCTTCAGGCCGGTTGCCGACAAGTCGAACGTGTTATCGACGAAGTTCATCGCCGTCGTGGGGTCCGTGCCGACGTCCTTCACGTTCTTCCATTTGATGATCCATAGCGGATCGGTGGCCAGACGAAGCGGAGCCACGCGTTGTTTCAGCGCATCAGGCGCGATGTGAGGGCCGTGACAACGCACGCAGAGCTGCGCGTACAGCTCCTTGCCTCGCCCGGCGCGGGTCCGATCGATCGGTCCAAGCAGATCCTCCGGCCAGCGCGGAGGCGTCAAGGTCTGCAGGATCGATTCGATGCGCGCGAGGTTGTCGAATAAAATCGACGTGCGATAGCGTTCGCCGGCGGGAATGGGCCGCCCGTAATCGTCCACGAGCTTGAACACCGCGCCTGTTCCCATCGACTCGCCCACGTTGCGCGCCATCGGCTGGCTCACTGACGCCCCGTATTGCACCCAGTCGAACTTCCAGATGTTCCAGAGAAACGGGAAGTTCACAGGGCCGTCGCCATCCCGATAGTTCGAGGCACTGATGTGATCGCCGAACACGGTGTTCGCGATCCGCGCCAGAGCGTCGGTACGGCCGAATCCCTCCTGAACCGGGTAGTACGCCTTCGCGAACGAACCGCGCTGCGCCTTGATCAACGAATCGGTCACCGCCATCAACTCGACCCACAGGCGCGCCTTGTCGCGCACGCGGGCCTCGGGACCAAGCACATTGCGCGCAAGGCGATTGAACTTGAAGGGATTCGCTGCCGTTGTGATGACCGCCAGGCCGAGCTCGGGCACGAAATGACCGAGGTCCGTATCGGTGAATGCGTGCATCCCCTGGCCGCCGTCGATCCGAATCGCTGTTCGCCGGCCGTCGCGCGTGATGTGCAATTCGCCGGTGTGGCAAGCCGCGCACGTCACGTCGACGACGTAGTCCTGTACCCGCTCGTCGAAACGGCGTGCAAACCCAATCGGAAGCTGGCCCGGATTTGCCGGCGTCGGCGCCGGATCGACGATGAAATTGAGCGACCGGAGGTAGTCGGGATCGGCGATGCGGTCACGGCGGAACGGCCGCTCCATGTTGAGGAACCAGCTGTACCGGATGTCGTGCAGCGGCGCACCTTGCGGCGTGTAGTAGTACAGTTCGCGCGACTGCGATTCGCGCGACGGACCCCAGCCCTGATCGAGATACCTCACTGCATTCACGGGTTCGTACGCCGGTATGTTTCGCGCCGCTTCGCGCTTGTAGTAACAGGCGCCAAGCACGACGCCTGCGGCGATGACGATGAAAAGCAACACGCCGGCCTTCAACAGTACGCGTCCCAAACGGCGCGGCGATGTCGGCGCGCTCGGAGGCTGAATGGCGACAGCGGGCACCGCAGTCTCTCCTTTGAGGCGCGCGTTTCGACTGGCTTCTTCGGCCAGGCGGCGCGCTCGATTGATGCCGCCGATGGGTTTGCTGTCGGCGGTGGAATAGGCCGTCACATCGATGAAATGCGCGTCGCACTCGTCAACGGTCGCGACAGACTTGGGCAGCAGGCGAAGGCGGCCGACGACATGGAAGGGCGCTTGCTCTTCTTTCCACTCGATGCTCGCATCTTCTATCCAGAAGCTCGGCTCGCGCCGGCGGCCACCATGCGTCATCCGATCGATATCGATTAGCTGGAGCCCGAAATCGAATGAGCTCATCGACGCGTCTTCGCTGACGTGGCGCACGAGCTCGTCGCACAGGAAGTTTGGGCCGTTTTGAAAGGCGTCGGCCGGATTCTGGGGATTCGGAATCGCCGAGTACTTCACGGCATCGTCCTGACCGTGGCTGAACGGGACATTGCTCCAGTAACGCATCTGCTGGAAGGCGCGGCGCGGCTTGTGCTCCTGGCGTTCGCCTCGAACCGCTGTGACGATGAGCTTTGCGAGATCCTTCAGCGACGTCGATCGCAGCGCGCGCAACAACCCTCGGGCGCCGTCCGCGGAGGCGAACCGCATGAACACGGCGAATGCGTGCGGGTCGCTGATGGGAAACGTGGGTGCGTCGTTCATCGAGAAGTCGACCCGCGCCGGCTCCGGTCCCAGAACGCCGGTCGGCACGGCGATCGAGAACGACAGCGCGCGCACGTCCCGCTGGCGGTCCTGCTGAATCGTCGACGCGGCATTCGCAAATCGCACGGTGGCCGGGTAGACACCGGGCCTGCTGTAGATGCCTTTCGTCAGGCGCGCCGCGAGCGCAGGGTCCTTCACGGCCGCACGTACGTCGAACACCTCGAACTCGGCGCGAACGCATACCCCCTTTGTGTGGGTTCCGCGGCCCAGCGGACGGTGCTGCGCGGCGGCAAAGCGTGCCTGCACCGTCAGAATGCCGCGAACGATTTCGGCGATGTCGGCGGTTTCAGTTGGGCCCTGTCGTTCGAATGTGTGCATCGTTCGTCAGCTTATTCTGGACAGCGTCGTCCGCGCGCTGCGGAGGTCGGCCGTGCTGTGGCCTTCGGAAAACGATTCGTACACGGGCGCGAGCGTGGCGCCCGCCTCTGCATCCCGTCCGGACGCTTGCAGCAGATGGGCAAGCGCGTCGGCCGCTCGCAGCTCGAACGATTTCGCCTGTTGCCCGCGCGCGTAGTCGAGGGCGGCGCGGAACGCGTCTTCGGCGGCGGCCTGATTGCCCGCAAGGACGAACAGCTGCCCCTGCACGCGATGGAGCTCGGCGACGTAGCCGCCTTGAAACGTCCGCTCGGCGTGCGAGAGCCCTTCTGCGACAGCATCGAGTCCTTCGCCGATGCGGCCCGCGCGCCAGAGCGCCTCGCCGAGCAACGCGAGAAACGTGGGCCGCACGAGACCGGCATTCATCGATTGCTGGACCGCAAGCGTGTCTTTCAGCAGGTCGATCCCCTCCTCGAGGCGTCCCGTGCTCGCCATCGCCGATCCCTGAAAGGCTCGACTCCATTCCGCTTCCTGGCGCAAGCCGTACTCTCCGCAGAGCGCGGCGAGTTCGTCGCCAACCGCCAGAGCGTCAGCAGCGTTGCCGCGGTACAGATGAATGCCCTGCATGACGACCAGCGCGAACGCGAGCGTGGTGGGCTGCCTCTGCGATCGGACAAGATCCAATGTCTCGCGCGCACGGCGGTCGGCGCGGTCGGGGAAGCCTAACGCCCAAAGAGGACGGCTGGTCATCGCACGCGCGAGCATTCCGGGGTCGTACCCGTACATGGCGGTGTACGCCGAATGCTCGGCGGGATTGTGCAGCTCCCGCGCGCGCTCGAGATGCGCACTACATTCGACCATGTCGCCGATGAATTCGCGCGACACACCCGCCACGTGATGGGCGGCCATCAGAAACGCCGGATTGCGGGCCTGCTCGGCCTGAGCGATCAGGGCGTCCGCGCGATCGCGGCATTCACGAAGATTGCCGCGGATCATGTGGAAGTGCGCGAGCAAGTAGAGAACCGGAAACAGCTCGGGTGGCTCGTCGAGTTCCTGGGTGAGCTGGCGTGCCCGTGCAAACACGGCTTCGACTCCGGGCGTCGCCCAGCCGCTGGTCGACCTCAAGGCGCGCCCCTTGATCATCTGCAGCTTGAGCTCTTGTTGTTTTCGCGCGGCGCCCTCCGGCAGCGCGCGCAAGGCGTCGAGACCGCGATCGGAAAGCGACACGGCCTCGCGGAACGCGAACAGACCGACCGATTGGCGCGCGGCTGTGACGAAGTAGTGCGCGCTTGCCTCGAAATCGCGCGCCCCTTCGAGCAACACGGCGAGCTGCCCCGCGATGCTCGACGACAGGTCACCATAGTGCCGCAGCAGCGCTTCGGCAACGCGCCCGCTGTAGGCCTTGCGCCTCGTTGGCTGGAGCGACGCATATAGCATGTTCTGATAGAGGACATGCACGAACTGATAGCGGAGCGTCAGCGTGCGATCTGGAAATTCCTGCTCGTGGCCACGCTTGACGAACACGTGCACGCGCTCGAGCTTCTCGAGCCGATCTTCGACTTCGCCCGGTTCCATGCCTGCCGCTTCCGCGACGATCAGTGAATCGAACTGGTGTCCCCTGCACGCTGGCGGTCAGCAACAGCCGGCGATCGTCCTCGTCGACCTGCTCGATTTTCCGCTCGATCATGCTGCGCACGGATTCGGGAAGGCCGCGCGGGCACATCGTCGAGCGAGCTCGAGAGGATCCATTGCCGTTCTCTTCGACGATGCCGCCGGTGTCACGGAGATACCGCACCAGGTCGGCCATGAACAGCGGGCTGCCTTCTGTCTTCGCGTGAATCACCGACGCGAAATCGGTCGGAAAACGATGGCTGGGAAACTGAAGCGCCAGATACCGCTCGATGTCGTCCGACATCGAGGAACGGCAGCGGGATTTCTTCGAATAATCCGCGGGCCTGCAGGTCGCGCCGAATGCCGAGAAACGGGTGATGCGAGAGCGCCATATCCGATGGCCGGTAGCTGCCGAGCACGAGGACGCGCATGTCCGAAAGACGTCCCGCGAGGTAATTCAGCATGTCGATGGTCGACACGTCGGCCCAATGCAAGTCGTCGATGAACAGGACGACCGGCCGCACGCGCGAGAGCTCCTCGAGCAGCGAGCTGAGCTCGCGCTTCATCCGCTCCTGCGATCCGAGCGGCGCGTGCTCTCGCAGCTGCGCGAGCGAGACCTGCTCGAGCGTGCGTTTCGCCACTTCGAGGTACCACGTCGGTGCGGACGTCTTCATCGTCTCGTCTACAGATGGACCGGCGCGGCGATGCAGCAGGGTGTCGAGCGCTTCGAGAACGGGCAGGTACGCTTCGGCGCCGGCAAGGCGCTCGGAGCAGCGGCCGCGCGCGAGCGTCGGCGGGGCGCTGCTGGACGCAATCTCGTTCAGGAAGTCTTCGATAAGGCTCGTTTTGCCGATTCCCGGCTCGCCCGTGACCGCAACGATTCCTCCTCGCCCTTCCCTGACGCCCGCATACGCGCGCCGAAGCTGCACGCGCTGCATTTCGCGGCCGACAGTCGTGCGGCGTGCCGAGGCCGTGAGAGCCGCCTGATCCACCAGCGCATCCGAGCGCTGCATCGCGACGAGGTGTTGTTCGACGTCGCGCGCAGAGGGACGCCGCTCGGGATTCTTCGCGAGCATGCGCTGCACAAGGTCGTCGAACGCAATCGGAATGGCGGCGTTGAGGCGCGTCAGCGGGACAGGCTGTTCGGCGACGATCGAGGTGACGACCCCGAGTCCCGTCGGAGCGACGAACGGCCGCTTGCCCGCTGCCATTTCGTACAGCATCACGCCGAGAGCAAACACATCTGTTGGAGGACCAAACTGCACACCGTTGATACGCTCCGGCGACATGTACGATGCCGTGCCGATGAGCACACCCGGCATGGTGTCGAGCGCTGCATGCGTCTCCGTGTCGTCGTTGCTTTCAAGCGCGAGCGAGCGCGCGAGACCGAAGTCGAGCACTTTCACGAACCCGTCGCTGCGGAGCATGATGTTCTCGGGCTTGACGTCGCGATGGACGATGCCGGCTGCGTGCGCCGCGTCGAGAGCCCGGGCGATCTGTGCCCCGATGTCCGCAACCTTGCCAAGGGGCATCGGCTCATCGAGGAGCGATCGAAGCGTCGGTCCGTCGATGAGTTCCTGAACGATGAAGTGATCGCCTTCTGAGGTGTCGCCGACCTCGTGGATGACGACGATGTTTGGGTGGTTAAGAGCAGAAGCGGCGCGGGCCTCGCGCAGAAATCGGCCGACCGCGACGTCCTCCGCTTCCATCGAGCGCATGACCTTCACCGCGACATAGCGGTTCAGCTTGGTATCGAACGCGCGATAGACCTCGCCCATGCCTCCATGGCCAATGCGCGTGTCGAGACGG
Source organism: Vicinamibacterales bacterium (assembly GCA_963730445.1). Lineage (GTDB taxonomy): Bacteria > Acidobacteriota > Vicinamibacteria > Vicinamibacterales > JAMQPK01 > JAMQPK01. The sequence continues at coordinate 23,485 of CAVSRX010000013.1, forward strand.
TAGTGACCCAAGGTCGCCGGCAGCACGCGCGTATTATCGTACGTTCCCGGACGATCGTTTGTCGCAATTTCATACTTCTTCAGAGAGCGAGGGGCAGAAGTGATTTTGCTGCCTGCGGCTAGCATAGATAGAGGATGCGGCTGCAGGAGCTGGTCGACGTGTCGAATGCGGTTGCAAATGCGCGAGGGCGTCTCGACAAGATCGGCAAGCTGGCAGACCTGCTGAAAAGGCTCCTTCCCGACGAAATTCCCATCGCAGTGGCGTACCTGTCCGGCTCGCTTCCGCAAGGGCGCATCGGCATCGGATGGTCGCTCGTCTCGCAGGCGCGAGCGGTGACACCGGCGACGCAGCCTTCGCTCGAGCTGCGAGAGATTCACGACACGTTCGGGCGGCTTGCGAGTATCGGCGGTGCGGGTGCGACACGCTCAAGGGCGCAGCAGCTCGTCGATCTCTTCAGCCGCGCGACCGAGATCGAACAGGATTTTCTCGTGCGCCTGCTCTCTGGCGAGCTGCGTCAGGGCGCGCAGGAGGGCGTGCTCGCCGAAGCCGTGGCGAAAGCCGCCGGCGTCCCGGCGGCGGCTGTTCGCCAGGCGGCGATGATGTGCGGCGATCTTGGAAGCGTGGCCTGCGCGGCGCTTGTCGAAGGGGCGTCCGCGCTATCGCGATATGCCATTCAGCTCTTCCGTCCTGTCGAGCCGATGCTCGCGTCCCCCGCCGAAAGCGTGGCGGACGCGCTTCAGGCGTTCGGTGAGGCCGCGTTCGAGCTGAAGCTCGATGGGGCGCGCATTCAGGTGCACAAGTCCGGCAACGAGGTGCGCGTGTTTTCGCGCGCGCTGCGTGATGTGACGGCCGCGGTGCCAGAGGTCGTCGAGGCGGTCAGGCCGTTGGCCGTCCGCGACATTATTCTGGATGGGGAAGTGCTGGCGCTGCAGCCCGATGGAACGCCGTTTCCGTTTCAGGAAACGATGCGCCGGTTTGGGCGGCGGCTGGATGTCGATCGTCTCCGATCGGACCTGCCATTGACTCCGTTCTTCTTCGACTGCCTGTATGCCGAGGGCCGGCCGCATACAGCAGAGCCGCAACGCGATCGGTTTGCCCTGCTCGAGCACATCGCAGGCACGCTGGCCGTGCCACATCGCATCATCGGCGATGAGCGCACCGCGTCCGAGTTCTTCGAGCGCGCCATCGGCAGCGGTCATGAAGGGGTGATGGCAAAAGCGCTCGATGCGCCTTATGCGGCGGGCAGCCGCGGAAGCGCGTGGTTGAAGATCAAGAAGGTACGCACGCTCGATCTCGTCGTGCTCGCCGCCGAATGGGGCAGCGGGAGACGGCGCGGCTGGCTGAGCAATCTCCACCTTGGCGCTCGCGATCCCGCGCGCAACCGGCTCGTCATGCTCGGCAAGACATTCAAGGGGATGACCGATGCGCTGCTCGAGTGGCAGACGGCGGCGCTGCTCGAACGGGAAGTGCGCCGTGAGGGGCATGTCGTGTTCGTGCGCCCTGAGCTGGTCGTCGAAATTGCCTACAACGATCTGCAGGAGAGCCCGCAATATCCCGGCGGACTCGCGCTGCGATTCGCGCGCGTCAAAGGGTATCGGCCAGACAAGACTGCCGAAGAAGCAGACACGTTGCAGACGCTTCAGGACATCTACCGCAGCATGACGGGGCGCGAGGCTCCGCCGCCGAGGACGTGACAGGTGCCTGAGCTTCCAGACGTCGAGCTCTATCTCTCCGCGCTTCGCGCGCGCATCGCTGGTCACACGCTCGAGCGCGTGAGGCTGGCGACGCCGTTTCTGCTGCGATCGGTCGAACCGCCGCTCGATCGCGCCGAGGGACGCACCGTTGCCGGATTTCGTCGCATCGGCAAGCGGATCGTATGGGAGCTTCCCTCTACTGCGCTCGGGACGGGCGCAGAATTGTTCCTCGTGTTCCATCTGATGATCGCCGGCCGGTTCAAATGGCGCGACCCCGGCGCCGCAATCCCCCGAAAAGTCGGGCTTGCGGCGTTCGACTTCGCGCACGGCACGCTGCTGCTGACCGAAGTGGCGACGCAGAAACGCGCGTCGCTTCACGTGGTGCAGGGGGAAGAGGCCCTCGCGTCATTCAATCCCGGAGGGCTCGACGTGATGACGAGCGATGCCGGCGCATTTGCGGAGGCGCTTCGGAAAGAGAGTCACACGCTGAAGCGCGCGCTGACCGATCCGCATCTGTTCAGTGGCATCGGCAATGCGTACTCCGATGAGATTCTTCATCGCGCCAGACTCTCGCCGTTCAAGCTGACTCGGCAGCTGACTGGCGAAGACATTGCCGTTCTGCACACGGCCACCATTGAAACGCTCGCCGAATGGACAACACGCCTGCAGAACGAAGCCGGAGACACATTTCCAGAGAAGGTGACGGCATTCCATGAAGGGATGGCCGTGCACGGCCGTTTCGGCAAGCCGTGCCCACGCTGCGGCACAGCAGTGCAGCGCATCGTGCACGGCGAGCACGAGGTCAACTACTGCCCGGTGTGCCAGACCGAAGGCCGCTTGCTCGCCGATCGCGCGCTCTCGAAGCTGCTGAAGGATGACTGGCCGAAGACCCTGGACGAGCTGGAACGTCGCAAACGGTCCGGCGCTTAAAAACCGATCGAGACTCCAAGCGACGGGCCGATCGCTTCGATGTCGGGATTGCGATCGTGACCGGCGAGGCCGGCGTTGGATATGTGTGTGACCTCGATCGCCGCGATCGCCTGAAGGCGATTGTTCAGCTGGAACATCAGGCCGCCGCCGCCGATGGCGAGGTAGTTGAATCGCGTCCCGCCCGGCGGTACCGCGACTGCGGCATCCGAGATACCCAGATCGAACTGCAGAAATCCAGACGCGCGTCCCCGCCGATACACGCGCGCACGCAGTCCCGATGTGATGCCCAGGATTCGCGAGTCATTTCTCCGCTGCGATATGTACCAGAGACGTTGCCGGACCAGCAGGACGAGACCGTCGCCGAGACCGTACGTGACTCCCTGAACGAGGCCGTACAGCTCTTCATGCGACGGGTTGTAGTTCCACGCTTCGAGCGCAGCCTGCGCGAGAAACTCCGCACGCCAGCGCCCTTTCTCGAACGCATCGTCGGGAGCAGAAGATGGCGTGCTTTGCGCACGCGCCTCTCCGGCCAGCAGCGCGACAAGGAGAATCGCCGAGGTGATCAGGAGGGTCCGTCGAGACAGGTGGGCTATTGTATAGCCCATGCACACCTTCGCACGCCCGTGCTCGCGTGCTTCGGTGCGCAAGCGGGTGCTCGTGCTGCTCTGCGCAACCATGCTCCCCTCGAGCGCAATGGCGCAGCGGGCCGAGGAGCAGCTCGCGATTCGATCCGATTTCCTGTTTTACGGCGACAACACCGAGTTCCGCAATCCGTTCCGTGAAGGAGAGACGATGTTCGGCGCGGCTGTCCGCGTGACTGCGGAGGTCGGGCTGAACGATCGCGTCACCGTATCTGCCGGCGGCTTCGGCAATCAGCGGTTCGGCTCCGAGGACGCGTTCGAACAAGTCAGGCCGGTACTCTCCCTGACCGTACGAGGCGCGCGTTCGTCATTCGTGCTGGGAACGCTGCCGCCCGTCACGAGCGAGCTTGCCGTGGGGCCAGATCGCAACGGACCTCACGAACTGCTGCCGCCGCTCCAACGCGAGACCCTCGCGTACGAGCGGCCGTACGAAGCCGGCCTCGCGTGGACGTTCACCGGCAGCGATCTGAGGCATCACTTCTGGCTCGAGTGGCAGCGCCTCAACACGCCCGAGCATCGAGAACGGTTCGACGGCGGCATGCGCACGTCGTATCGACTCTCAAACCTTGTCACGCTGCCGCTTCAATTCCACGTCGTCCACGAGGGAGGGCAGCTTCATCAATCAGGAGCCGTGGCCGATAGCGCGGCGATCGCCGCCGGCGCGATCGTCGGCGGGACGATTGGCGGCCGCTATCCAGCGACACTCGAAGTGTTCGTGCTGGGCTCTCGCCATGTTCCCGATCGCAGCCGCCCTGAACTCAGCAGCGACGGCAAGGCGTTCTTCGGCCGCGCAGCCGCCGAACGGTTCGGATGGCGCGGCCACGTCATCTTCTGGCGCGGCAGGAACTTCATCAAGGACGAGGGCGATGCGAACTACCAGTCGGTCGCACGGAGCGGCGATCGATATCGCGGCACCCGCGACTACTCGGAAGCCGGGCTGACCAGGCGGTTTACGCTTGCGCGTGCGGCCGTGCTCGACGTGTCGGGACGCGTGCACCGGGTGGAGGGACGGTACCAGGTACTCGGTACCGGATTACGAGCGTCGTGTCGGCGTTCTGGAAAATCCGCTGATGCGCACGCCCGCGCCGCCGGGTTATTTTGCGTAGATGGCGAACCACTTGTCGTCGAACAGGGCAATCTCCTCGACGGGCTTCAGCCCCGCGGCGGCCATCCACGCATCAGTCTGCTGCTTTGAAATTTGCTGCTCGGCATCCTTGACATGCCCGCCTTTGCCTGCCACGAAGTCCACCACGGCGATACGGCCACCGGGCGCCAGGTAACCGGCGAGACTCTTCAGATATGTTTCGCGGTCTTTGATGTGGTGCAGCACGTCGTAGATCAACGCGGCGTCCACATTCCGCGAAGGCAGCGCAGGGTCAGTGAACTTTCCAAGCACGACCTGTACATTCGAGAGCCCGAGCGTTTTCGCGCGCGCCGCGATGTGATCGAGCAGTCCCTGCTCGATATCGACGGCGTACACGGTGCCCGTCGGCGTGACGGCGGCCGACAACGCACCCTCGAACGCGCCGGCGCCTGCGCCGATATCGGCGACGACGCTGCCCGGGCGGAGACGCAGGTGCGACACGACTTCGTCGATTTTCAAGCCGGCGATCCGACCCGGATTCTCCAACGTCGCAATCCACGCATCGGCTGCACGCGAGCCCAATTGCCGCGCGTCGCCGTTCAAAGATAACGGGACGAGCACCGCAATTGCACAGAAGACGTTTCGCATCCCAAACATACAACCTCCTATTGCCGTTTGAGCGCCCACAAGGCGCCGGCAAACGCAGCCATGGTGAAAACGAGGAACGCACTCGCTTCGAGCCAGATGATCGACGGCTGACCGACGCCGATTGTGGCATAACGCAGCACGACAATCGAATCAGACATGGTCACGCTGGAGACCGGCTTCGAAGGAACCGCAACACGGCGCCGATCATCTCGCGGCCGGCAAGCAACGAATCGTCGTTGTGATCGGCGCCGCCGATGACCAGCAACGATTTCGGATCGCGGGCGGCTTCGAACACCCGGCGGGTCTGCGCGATCGGCACGATGCGGTCGGCGTCGCCGCCGATCACGAGCAGCGGGGCGTTTACGCGCGCGATGCGATCGATCGTTTCATAGCGATCGCGCAGCAGCCATCGCACTGGCAACGCCGGATAGTGGTGACGCCCCACATCGGTCATCGACGTGAACGGCGACCGCAGAATGAGCGCCGCCGGCGGATAGTCGGCCGCCAGCTCCGCAGCGACCGCCGTGCCGAGCGATTCACCAAAGTACACGAGCCTGTTGCGATCGACACCGGCGCGGCGGGCCACGTAATCGCGTGCCGCCCGCGCATCAATCTTCAACCCCTGCTCAGTCGGAGAGCCGGGATTGCCCCCGAAGCCACGATAGTCGAACAGCAGGACCGCCAGATTTTCGCGCGCCAGTGCGTCGGCGAGTGGGGCGCGGAAGGAACGATTCCCCGCGTTGCCGTTGAAAACGATGATGGTGAACTCCGGCGTGTCCGTGCGCGTCACGAACCAGCCGGACAAGATCAGGCCATCTGTCGTGGGAATAGAGACGGCGGTGGCGCCCTGAAGCCCGACGGCGCCCGGGTCGGGTACCTCGGCAAACGGAAAATACATGAGCCTCCGCTGCTGGGTCCACACGACTCCGACGAACAACAGGAAGAGGACGAGTACAACCAGGGCTAGTCTCAACCCTCCGGAGTCTATCGAATCTGGTAGATTGTCGGGATGGACATTCCAAAGAACGACGAGGAATGGCGCGCCAAGCTGACGCCGGAAGCGTTTCAGGTGCTGCGCAAGCACGGCACCGAGCGCGCGGGGACGAGTCCGCTGAACAAGGAACACCGCGAAGGTGTCTTCCGGTGCGCCGGCTGCGGCCACGAGCTCTTTACGTCAGAGACAAAGTTCGAGAGCGGAACAGGGTGGCCGAGCTTCTGGGCGCCAATGGAGCAGGCGGTCGAGACGACCACCGACCGGACGCACGGGATGGAACGGACCGAAGTACACTGTGCGCGGTGCCAGGGTCACTTGGGTCACCTCTTCGAGGACGGACCCCGGCCAACCGGCCTGCGGTACTGCATGAACGGTGTTTCGCTCGATTTTCAGCCAAAATAGGCCTAAAAAAACCCGTTTTTTCAGGGAACCAGAGCACGACGGACGCAGTCTAAATGAATGTGAAGAAGAACTCCCAGATAAGGCTCGAATACGACGTGTGCGGCCGGTGCGGCACGCTGTTCGACGATCAGGGCGAGAACGGCTGGTGGATTGAGAGCGGCTCGTGGTGGCACGAGTGCGACGACGACCAGCCCGCGCGGATCGTGGTGCGCAAGCTCGCGAGAGTCGCCTAACGCCCTTCGGGATCGTCCAGCCTCGACAGACATCCGTCTCCTCGACCATCATAGGGTTCCATGCCCACGATCGATCTGCGCTCCGACACGGTGACCCGGCCGTCGGCCGCCATGCGCCGTGCAATGTCGGAGGCCGAGGTCGGCGACGATGTGTTTCTCGAAGATCCGACGCTGAACCTGCTGCAGGAACGTGCGGCCTCCGTATTCGGGCGGGAAGCGGCGCTCTTCGTTCCGTCGGGGTCGATGGGCAACCTGACGTGCGTGATGGCGCAGACCCGGCCGGGGCAGGAAGTCGTGTGCGAGACCAACGGCCACATCTATAACTACGAAATGGGCGCGTTGTCTGCGCTCGCCGGCGTCCTGCCGCGCGTGATCAACGGCGAAGATGGCGTGCTGACATGGAGCGCGATTGCGCCAGCGATCCGCCCGAAGGTGTACTACCGCCCGCAGACCGCGCTCATCTGTCTCGAGAACACCGTGAACATGGCAGGCGGTACCGTGTATCGCACGGAGATCGTCGAAGACGTCTGCGACCGGGCGCACGAGCAGGATATCCACGTGCATCTCGACGGCGCGAGGGTATTCAACGCTGCGACCTACCTGAGCGAGCGCGTGTCGGCCATGACGAGGAAATTCGACTCGGTGCAGTTCTGCCTGAGCAAGGGTCTCGGCGCTCCGGTCGGATCGATGATCGTCGGCAGCCGCGACTTTATCGAGCGCTGCCGGCCGATCCGCAAAATGCTCGGCGGCGGCATGCGCCAGGCGGGCGTGCTCGCCGCCGCTGGAATCATCGCGCTCGAAGAGGGCCCCAAGCGGCTGCAGATCGATCACGATAACGCGCAGGTGCTCGCGCGCAAACTGGCGGCAATCCCCGGTATCTCGCTCGACCCTTCGAAAGTGCAGACCAACATTCTCATCTTCAGCGTGAAGCCAAGCGGCCGGTCGTCGGCCGACTTTCTCGCGGACCTGCGCGGGCGAGGCGTCTTGGCGGTCCCTGTCGATGGCGACCGGGTGCGGATGGTGACGCATCTCGATGTGGACCGAGCCGACATCGAGCACGCCGCTGAAATTGTCGCGGCAACCGTCGCCGAAAAATAATGCGCGCGATCCTGCACAACCTGCCGGACAATGGAAAGTGTGCGGCGGCTCGCCCTTCTCGCCTGCGCCCTGATCGCCTGCAGTATTGACACGCGGGCGCAGCATTCCGCCGATGTGGCGCTGATGCTCGCCGGCCTCGCCGAGCGCACGCAGCAGTACTACGATCGCTTCATCAGCATCATCTGCACCGAAACCGTTCAGACGCAGGATCTCAAATCCAATCTCGCGCCTGCAGGACGGCCGCGAACGACGGTGTACGAGCTGAGCGTCTCGCGGGACTCGAGCGGCCAACGCGACCACGAGTTCCGCGTGGAGCGCACGCTGCAATCGGTGAACGGACGCCCGGCACGAAAGAACCAGCGCGCCGAGTGCACGGATCCGAAGACCGGGACTCCCGAGCCGCTGGCGTTTCTGCTGGCACCCAATCAACGACGTTACCGGTTTACTGCCGCGGACGCGGGAAACGGTCCTCCGGGGACTCGTGCCATCGACTTTATCGAGACACCACCCGAGCGCGTGCGCGTCACGTGGGAAGGCAACTGTTTCGAAGCCGAAGGCGGAGGTGAGCAGGGACGCGTCTGGTTCGATCCCGGGACGTACGACATCGTTCAGGTAGACCTGCGGCTCTCGAAGCCTTTTGTCGTGCCGCTGCCGGACGGGCTCTTCGCGATTCGGCCCACCATCAGAGTGGAAAAATCTGAGATGACGCTGCGGTTCTCACGTGTCGCATTTCAGCAGCCCGACGAGACGCTGATGCTGCCGGCCTCGATTGAAACCCTGCATGTGCTGCGGGGCGTGCCCAGCATGCGTATCACCCAGACGCTCGCCGATTACCGCCGCTTCCTCACGAAGTCCGAAATCAGAAGCAACGGCCTCTAGGCTGGCTCGCCCCTTGCTTTACTGTCGTGCGGAATGCTCCGCGTGTACAAAAAGCTGACGCGCCGCACGCGGATATCGCTGCTAATCGCCCTGATTGGAATGGTTGCGGCCATTCTCATCGTCGCAGCCCTCTCGATCCCCATTCGATCGGAAACGCTCAAGGCGCGGGTTATCGCGCTCCTCACCGACGAGCTCGAGAGCGAAGTGACGATCGACACCCTCGAGGGGCGCGTGTTTCCGCGCGTGTCGGTCAGCGGCAGAGGCGTCACGATACGCCAAAAAGGGCGCACCGATGTGCCGCCGCTCATCACCATCGACGAATTCGAGATTCGCGGATCGCTGCGCGATCTCATGCAGCAGCCCCGCCACGTTTCCGAGGTGCGGCTGCGAGGGCTCCAGGTGAAGATCCCTCCCGGCGATGACGATGATGACGCCGGGAAAGTGGAGAAGTCGCAGGCCGAGGCTCAGGCACAGACGCGCAGGCTGCAGCGTGTGATCATCGACAGATTCGAAGCACCCGACACCGTCATCACGCTCATTCCGAAGCGCGCGGGAAAGCCGCCGAAGGTCTTCACCGTCCATCATCTCGTGATGGATTCGCTCGGCGTCAGCCAGACCATTCCGTACATCGCGACGCTCACCAACCCGGTGCCGAAAGGCGAGATCGAAACGTCGGGCACCTTCGGCCCGTGGAACGTCGCGCATCCGGAGCGCACGCCTGTTAGCGGCAAATACGTGTTCGCGAACGCAAACCTCGACACCATCAATGGGCTGGCCGGCGTGCTGAGCTCCACGGGAGAGTTCCGCGGCCCTCTCAATCGCCTCGAGGTGCAGGGCACGACAGACACGCCGAAGTTCCAGGTAGACGCAGGCGGCCAGCCTGTTCCCCTGAAAACCCGCTTCACCGCCATCGTTGACGGCTCCGACGGCGACACGTACTTGAAGCAGGTCGACGCGTCGTTCCTCGATACGTCGATGACGGCGCACGGAGCGGTGATCGGGCTCGAAGGTGTGCCCGGCCGCCGGATTGAGGTCGACGTGAACATGGAAAACGGCCGCATCGAGGATCTGCTGAGGCTCGCGGTCCAGTCCGACAAGCCGATTCTGCTCGGCGCCGCGCGGCTTCGCGCGAAGCTCGTAATTCCACCCGAGAAGAAAAAAGTGATCGACAAGCTTCAGCTCAGCGGAGAGTTCGTGCTGTCGAAAGCGAAGTTCACCGACGCGGGCGTGCAGACGAAGCTGACCGGGTTGAGCCGCCGAGGACAGGGCATGAACCAGGGTGAGGAGATGGACGACGTCCTGTCGAACCTGCGCGGACGCTTCACCGTGGAAAACGCCGCCGCGCGTTTCTCGAGCCTCACGTTCTCCGTCCCGGGCGCAGCAGTCGAGCTCGCCGGCCGCTACGGTCTGCGCGACGAGCTGATCGATTTTCGCGGCAAGCTGAAAATGCAGGCCACGCTGTCGCAGGTCGCCGGCGGCGGCGTCAAGGGATTTTTCCTGAAGGCGTTCGATCCGTTTTTCAAAAAGCCCGGTGCGGGCATGGTGCTGCCCATCAAGATCTCGGGCACGCGGAAGGCGCCGAAGTTCGGATTAGATATGTTCTAGTGCGTCATCGCGTACACGAGCACGTTGATCGCGATTGCGTACCCTTCCGGCGAAAAGCGATAGAAGTACTCGACGTCCTCGCCTTCGCGCTCCCACGTGTCTGAAATGTCGGTGTTGTGCGTCATCAACACCATGAGCCGTCCCTTCTCATCGAAGATGCCGCGCGTGTTCACGACCGCGCTGTCGGCTCCGCGCTCGGACGTCTCGCCGCCGTTGTACCGCCACCGGCTGATCGCCGGCACCTGCAGGATGCGCTTGACGCTGAAGATGGTCTGGAACATCGCGTGCGTCACGGGGATATCGACGATGGGGAAGCGCTCGGGCGGAAGCACGCGGCCGATCTCGCGCTCCCAGACGGCCCATGCCTGCGAGCCCCAGAAGTCGTCGCTCCACATGAAGCCGCCTTTCAGCAGGTACTCCCTGAGCTGCACGACGTCTGCGTCGGTGAACTCGGCTGTGCCTGCGTCTTCGATGTGGACGTACGGGCAGTGGAACAGATTGTCGTCGCCGCTGCTGCGCACGACGAAATATTCAGGATCGCCTTCGCCGTCGATGCTGACGGCGGTCTTTGTGAGCTCGGCGAATCGAACGCTGAAGTTGATGTCGGCGCCGGGGTAGTCGGTGCGCCAACCTGATCCGCCTTGTTCCCGGTAGGCGCTCGGGTACATCAGACGGCAGAAATGAAACGATCCGTCCTTGAGGGCTCGAGTAGCGAAGCGGGGCGGCTCGCCGCGTCCGCCCCGCCACATGTCGTTGCCCGTCCAGATCTGCGCGTACGCTGCTCCTGCGAGGAGGAGGACAGCAGCGAGCGTTGATCCCGCCCTACTTCGTCGCGCGCGAGAGCGAACGGTGATATTCATCCACCAGATCGCGGTATCGGCGAGGCACTTCGTCGGTGGCAGTCAGCGCCGGCTGATCCCCCTGTGAATCCTCGACGCTCCGCCGAAGAGTAAATTCGAAACGCTTCAGTCCCTCGGCCACCTGCGTCTGCAGCCGCTCGAGCTCTCGCGCGTCCTTGTAGACGCGGTCGTCGTCGAGTTGGCGCATTGCGCGGAGGACCTCGTCGAGGTCGGTCGGATTTACGCCATCGTTGCGCAGTTGATCGCGGAGACGCTGGGTCTCGGAGGTCCAGTACCGCGCCTGGTCGCGGAACGTGCGAATCTCGCCCGGCGTGTAGACGCGCTGGCCCCATCCGCCCCAGTTGTCGCCGTCGGTCGCCGAGCCGCCGAACGCACCATCGCCGCGGTTGTCGCCGCGATTGGCATTCTGTCCGCCCTGCTGTCCGCCTTGGCCCTGCTGACCTTCTGCTGGCCTTGCTGGCCTTGTTGGCCCTGCTGGCCTTGTTGGCCCTGTTGACCTTGTTGACCTTGTTGACCTTGTTGACCCTGCTGACCTTGCTGGCCCTGTTGACCTTGTTGTCCCTGCTGACCCTGTTGGCCCTGTCTGGCCTTGCTGGCCTTGTTGGCCCTGCTGACCCTGTTGCCCTTCCTGGCCTTGCTGCCCTTGCTGGCCGCGCTGCCCGTCGCGCATCTGCTGCTGCATCGAGTCGACGCCGCGCACAAGATTGCGCGCGCGATCGAGGTTGTTAGCCATGCGGTCGTTCTTGTCGCCCTGACCGACCGCGCTCGCCGCCTCGCCCAATTTCTTGCGAAGGCTCTCGATCTCGTTGCCGATGCTGCGCTCGACGTCGGGATTGGTCTGCCCGTTCTGACGCATCAAGCTGCCCGTGAAATGGATCTGCTCTTCGAGCCGGTTGTTGCGAATGGCTTCGGCGGCTTCCTGGAGCTTGCGCGACGCATCGCGATCGCTGCGGCGCATCTCGCCCGACATGCGGTCAATCTGCTTTTCGAGCTCGTTGACCTTTGCTTCGAGGTCGTACTTCCGCTGACCGATCTGCCGCGAGCGCTCGTTGGCGCGCCCGGTCGCGTTCGACTGCGTCATCGACATCGCTTCCTGGGACGCTTCGCGGTGCTCGCGCGCAATTTCCTCGGCCTGCTGCTGCGCCGACTGCATGTCGCGCTGGTCGCGCGCACCCTGCTCCTGCTCGAGCCTCCGCTGCGCTTCGCGCAGCTGACCGAGCGCCGCGTTGGCCTGCCCAGCGCTGCTTGGATCTCCCGAGGACGCCGCGCGCCGCATCGCATCCGCTGCCTGCCGCATCTGTTGCGCGGCCTGCGCGAGATCGGGACGATTACGCTCGCGCGATAGCCGCTCGAGCTGACGCGCTGCCTCTTCGGCCTGCTCCGCCAGTGCGCGCTGGCTCGAGCCACCGCCTTGTGCACCCTGACCCGCGAGCGCCTGCTGCCGCTGCCGCTCGGCTTCCTGCTGCTGGCGTCGCGCAAGCTCGCGCAGTTTCTCCATCAGCGCATCGACCTGCTGATCGGATTGCTGCTGCTGCGCGCTCTGGGCCGTCTCGTACTGATTGGCCAGCTTGTCGAGATCCTGCTTGAAGAGATCTGCGAGATCTTCCTGCACCGATCCGGCACCGCCTCCACCACCGCCACCGCCGCCGCGCTGCTGGCTCACCTGCTTTTCGTACTCTTCCTCGGCCTTCTGCAGCTGTTGCAGCGCGCGGTTCTCCGGCGGAAGCGCATCGGACGCTGCCTGCGCCTGCAGCTTCGACTCAGCGGCGCGCATTTCCTCGGCTGCCTTCGGCAGCAGCTCTGCGATGCGCAGGAACGCCGGGTCGGGCTCGACAAGCCGGCTGTTCATCCGGCTCACGAGTCCTTCGACCTGCTCCCGCAGCTTCGACTGCGACAGCGAGACGACGATGAGGTTCTCGCGCAGCTTCGCCGGCGTCATCGTCTTGCGATCGCGCACGATGTTGTGCGTGGCGGAAATAATCTCGCGCTGCTGCTGCGACAGCGCGTCGACCTGCATGTTGCCGCCGCCGCCACCTCCGCCGCCACCGCCTCCGCCCATCGACATGGCCGAGCGGAACTGTTCGTCGAGCTTGCGGATGCGGATGAAGTAGAGATCGCTCGAGATGTTCCGGCCGATGTTGTCGGTCGCGCGCGCGAAGTAGGACACCGAATCGCCGGGCGCGACCTTCAGCTCTTCGAGATAGAACGTGTGCGCCGCCGAGATTTCCGGCAGCGCCCTGCCGTTTGCGTCGATGAGCTTCTTCGTCTGCTCGGGGCCGCCGTTGACCGAGTACACCAGCTCGAGCTGTCGCACGCCGAAGTCATCATCGGCGCGCGCTTCGATCGCGAACTCCTCGATCGGCGATGCGGTCGAGTCGCGGCCGGGCTTTGCAATCGACACGGTCGGCGCCTGGTCTTCGAGCACGTCGATCGTGTACTGCGGCGACGCGTTCACGAGCTTGTTCTCGGGTCCGCCCTGCAGCTCGACGCGATAGAAACCGTCCTTCGCGACGGGAATCGTGCCCGTGAAGGCGTCGCCATCGGGCGCGAGCGCGATAATCGTGCCGCCGTCGAGCATGATGCGGCCCGACGGGGATTTCATGGTCGGCGTGATGCGGACGCGAACCTGCGTGCCTTGAAGCACGGCGATGTCGCCGCCGTTTTCAATCTTCCGCGGCGCGAGACCTGTGTAACCCGGAAACACGTATTCCATCTCGAGCTGCTTCACGTACGGCAGATCGGCCGCGTGCATCGTAAACACGTCCGATTTCACGCCGCCCGACTCGACGAAGTAATCGATGGAGCCCGGGAGATCGAACAGCATGCCCTCGAAGATCTTCGTGTCGTTGTTGAAGACCATCGGGACGTGCTCGAACTGCGCGTTGATCGATTTGCGGATGAGCAGCTCGGCCTTATCCGACTCGAAGCCCTGCACGGTTGCGACGATCACCTGATCGGATCCCCGGGGCACGGTGGTGCTGCCCGGCTTCACGTTGATGCGGTAGGGGCTGGCTTCGAGCACGTCGCCGGCCATGAGCAGCAGCGCGGACGCGCCTTGTCGCAGATACGCAGGACCGAGAACGAAGAGGAGCAGCGCCGCCGCGGTCGTACCCGCGATGGCGACCGCATAGCGGCGCAGGGGCTGGGCCTCGAGCCGCCGGCCGTGTTCGATGGCGTTGCACCGCTCGATTGCCTGTTCGACCAGGCGGCGCGCAAGGGCCGGTGAATGCGACGCCGATCCTTTTTCCGCCTCGAGCGCGCTCAGGATGGCCGTCTCGAGCGTGGGCTCGCACTCTTCGAGATACAGCGCAACCTGTTCGTCGTTGACGCGGCGCCATTGCGGCAGCACGAAGAAGTAGCCGGCGAGCGCGCCGAAAATCATGACCATCGCGACGCGGAACGCGATGATCGAGCCCGGACTGAATCTCAGCGTCTCGAGGGCATAGGCCGAGAGCAGCAGCGTCAGCAGGAAGCCGGCGACGACAAACGCCGCGCCGCGCATGGCAAGCTTCAGGCGCCAGCGTTTCCGGATCTCGCGGATGATGCTCGTCAGCTCCGATCGGTCGCCGGTGGACACCTGTTCGTAAGGCATGCCGTTCTCCCCCTGAATTAACCCGATCGTAGCACCAAAAAGAGCCGGCCATGGCCGGTTTAGGCTGGAAATAACCGGTCGAAGTTATCTGTGAAAATTCGATGGCGGACACCCTCGTCTACGCCCGCGGCGTCGAGCGCGCTTACCTGCGCGTCGTAGACCGCCCGGTTCCATCCACGGGGAAAGAACGACGAGTCGGTGCCGAACAGCAGGCGGTCCGCGCCGGCGACCTCGAGTGCCTGCCCGAAGACGGCCGGCAGCGTGAGCCCGGGGTGATACGCCATCCACCGATTTGTGCTCGAGGTGTCGAGGTACACATTGGCACTGAGGTCGGCGACGAGCAAGGCTTCGCGGAACAGTCCCGCGCCAAAGTGCGGAATGATGAACGGCACGCCGGGGTGATCGGCGGCGAGCGCATGAAGATCGAGGGGATTGCCGTAACGCACGTCAAAGCGGCTCGGCAGTCCGAGCTTCTTGCGCACGCCGACCGACAGCGCGCCGCAATGCACGAACACCGCGGTGCCGGCGTGTGCTGCCGCAAGCTGCACGATCTCCTTCACGCGCGTATCGTGCAGCGAATACCGCTGCATGGCTGGAAACAGACAGATGGCGCGCAGGCCGAGCCGATGCAGCGCTTGTTCGGTCCGCGCCGGCGCGTCGGGAGCCGTCGGATCGACCATGAAGAAGCCGACGATGCGCGAGGGATGCCGCGCAACCGCCCGCGCGACCGACGTCTCGTCACCCGGGATGCTGGCGATGAGCGCCGTTCGTGCGACGCCGGCTCGATCGAGCTCCTTCACCCAACGATCGGCAAGCTCTTCGGGCGAGCCCGGTGGATCCCATCCGAGCGTGGCGACGATGTCCGCTGCTGACTGCGGCGATGTGGGCGCGCGCTGACGGCCGAGGGCTTCAAAAAACTGGTCGGAAAAGAAATGGATGTGACAGTCGTTAGGCACTGGCGGTGGGCGTAATCCGCGTCCCTTCGACAGGGCCTTTCATGCGGTTCGAGATCGCGGTTTCGAGTCCGAGCAGCACGATGCCCGCCATCAACAGGTACCACCAGAAATTCTGGCGGCGCTCCTGATCTTCCGGCGCGAGCGTTGCGGCATCTGCTGCGGCCGGGTTCACCGAGCCGGGACGCCCCGCAAGCGCGGCGGTCAGCTCCTGTGTGTCGAGCACCGTGAGATCGGATTCGAGCGTGTCGAGATTCGCCGCCACGCTGACCGTGCCGGACTGGTTCGAGCGGCCATGCACTTCGTAGAAGCCCGCCTGCTCGAGCTGTACTGGCGTCGGCGTACCCGATTGCTCGATCCGCTGGCCGCTCGGCGTCAGCACCATTGCGCCGGTGCCGCTCTGCAGGCCGAGCCCGGACGCGCGAAGCAGGTGCCCCGGGTCGATGACCTCGCCGATCGTGAACCAGTTCGCCGGCTCCTCGTAGGTGGCCAGATGCCGCACCACCTCGTGGACGAACGGTAGATAGACCGGCTTCTTCGCCAGGTCGTTCCAGTAGTTGTCGAGCGTCGAGGCCCAGAGCATGACATGGCCCGATCCGATGCGCCGCTCCGCCATGGCGATGGCGCCGTCATCGAAGCGCGCGACAACGCGGTTGTTCGGCCCGTGCTCGCCTTCCTTGTCGCCGGCCGGCTCGGGCTTCAGCGTCACGGCGCGATACCGGAAGAAACGCGCGGTCGAAAGGTTGCCGCTCCGCGGCGCCTTGAAGAGCTCGAGCACCGGGTGGCTCGTATCGAGCTCGGCCAACGCGCCGCCGCTTCCCTGACGATCGACGACGTTGGCCGGTACCGCCGGCAGAAGATCGTTCGAATCGGTGCCCCAGTTCGCGCGCTCGCCGAGCACGACGAGCAGCCCGCCTCCCTTCGACACGAAATTCTTCAGCACATCACCCGAGCTGAGCGCCGCGACGTCGTTGAGAATGACGACGCGATGGCGATCGAGATCGGTGCTGGCGACCGATTCACCCTGCCGCACGTTGACCTGAAACGCCGGCGTGCTGCCGATGGACAGCGCTTTCAGCAGGTACAGGCTGGCATCGCGCGGCGCGCGCGACGGCTCGACGAGCAGCACAGGCATGCGCTGCGCCGGCGACACGACGAAGTGAAACGCGTTGTCCTGCTTGAGCGAATCGTCTCCGATGCGCACGGAGCCGCGCGTGAAGGCGCGTGCGAGCGTGAACGGCGGAAAGGTGACCGATGCCGGCGCGCCCGGCGTCACCGAGATCGTCTGCGTTTCGGCCGTGCGTCCATCCACCTCGAGGCGCACCTGCACGTTGTTGACGATCGCCGGTCCGCGATTGACGACGCTGGCTGCCACCGTCACGCGCTCCTGGCCCGAGAACAGCGTTCGCTGCGGCAGTACGGTCGACACGGCGAGATTAGCCGTCTGCGCGTCGACAATCGGCACGGTCTTGAACGTGGTGCCTTCGGGCAGCCGCAGGTTCTCGTCGCGCACCCAGCCGTTGCGCTGGAAGTCGCTGATCATCACGACTTCGCGATTCTGCAGCGTGGAATCGGCGAGGACGCGCTGCGCCAGCTTCAGCGCCGGCGCGTATCGCGTCGCTTCGGCGCCGACTTTGGCGCTGTCGATGGCGCCGATCACGCGCGAGAGGTCGGCCGTGGCGCGCACCTCTGCTTGCGCGTTGGTGCCGAACAGGATGAGCGTGGCGTGGTCGGTGGCCGTCAGTCCCTGTACCGCCTGCCGCGCCGCGGCCTGCGCGCGCGTCCACCTGTCGCCGTATCCCATGCTGTACGAGCGATCGAGCAGGATGACCACTTCGCGCGGTCCGCCCGCGTTCGAGAGCGCCGCGATCGGCCGATCGAAAAACGGCCGCGCGAAGGCGAGAACGATGAGGAGGATGGCCGCCAGCCGCATCGCGAGCAGCGGCCAGTCGCGAATGCGCCGGCGGCGCACGGACTGATACGGGATCTTCTCGAGAAACATGAGCGACGGAAACTCGACGACCTGCTTCCGCTCGCGCTGCGTCAGATGGATCACGATTGGAATGGCCAACGTGACGAGCGCCGCGAAGAAAAGAGGTGCGAGGAACGCCATCTATCTCACCCGGCTCAGGCGCTGACGCGCCGACAGGTACTTGAACAACGCGTAATCGAGCGGCGTCGCCGTGTTGACGAGCGTGTAGTCGACGCGGTTTTGCGAGAACTTCGACGTCAAGGTCGCGATGTGCTCCTGCACGAGTGACTTGTACTGTGCAGCCAGCGCCGTAGGCACGACGGGAATCTGCTCGCCGGTCTCGAGATCCTGAAAGCTCGCCGCCTCGGTGAAGTTGAAATCGATCTCCGACGGATCGAGCACGTGAAACACGACCAGATCGTTACCGCGGAACCGCAGCGGCTTGATCGCCTCCATGATGACCTCGGGCGACTCGTACCAGTCCGACACGATGACGAGAATGCCGCGGCGGCCGAAGTGCTCGGCCATCTTCTGCATCGGCACCTTGAGGTCGCCCTTCCGCTCGGACTTGGCGCGGTCGAGCGTGTGCAGCACGCGGTCGAGGTGCTTCGCGGACGGCGGAATGTGCGTGACGATGTCGTTGTCGAACGTGACGCAGCCGATGCGGTCGCGCTGCCGCTGCGCGAAGTACGCAAGGCACGCGCAGAGATACTTCCCGTACTCGAGCTTCGAGATGCCGCGGCTCGAGAAATCCATCGACCTCGAGATGTCGAGAATGACCGAGAAGTTCGCGTTCGTGTCGGCTTCGTATTCCTTCAGGTAGTAGCGATCGGTGCGCGCGTAGAGCTTCCAGTCCACGCGCCGGATGTCGTCGCCCGGCATGTAGCCGCGATGCTCGGCGAAATCCACCGACGCGCCGAAGTACGGCGAGCGATGCAGCCCGTTGATGAACCCGTCGACGACCGTCTTCGCGAGCAGCTCGAGGTTGCCGATGCGTGCGAGGACCTTCGGGTCGACGAAGCGGGCGCCGGGCAGTGAATGCTGTTCCATGTAATCCGTAACGAAAATCGTAGAACGAAAATCGAATAAAGCGTCATGCTCTACATACCCGATCTCGGCGTCGGTACCGCTTCCAGCAGCTGATCGATGATCGAGTCGCTCGTGATGCCTTCCGACTCGGCGTGGAAGTTGGTCAGCACGCGGTGGCGCAGCACGGGATGCGACAGCGCGCGGATGTCGTCGAAGCTCACGTGATAGCGGCCGCTCGTCAGCGCGCGCGCCTTCGCGCCGAGGATGAGGTACTGCGCCGCGCGGACGCTCGCGCCGAACGCTACCCACTTCTTGACCACCTCTGGAACCTGTTTCCCCTTCGGGCGTGTCGTGCGCACCAGATCGAGCGCGTAGCGCATCACCGACTCGGCGACCGGCACGCGCCGCACGAGCCGCTGAAACGCGACGAGATCGGCGCCGCTCACAGGGCGCTCGAACTGCGGGTTCAGAATCGCCGTCGTCGTTCTGACGACTTCGTATTCCTCGTCTTCCGGCGGATGCTCGATGACGATGTGGAACATGAAACGGTCGAGCTGCGCTTCGGGCAGCGGATAGGTGCCTTCGAGCTCGATCGGGTTCTGGGTCGCGAACACGTAGAACGGCTCATCGAGGGTGTATGTGCGCCCCTGAACCGTGACGCGATGCTCCTGCATGGCTTCGAGCAGCGCCGACTGCGTCTTCGGCGGCGTGCGGTTGATTTCGTCGGCCAGCACGATGTTGGCGAAGATCGGCCCGGGCGCGAACTGCATCTGCCGCCGTCCGGTCGCCGGATCCTCGTTGATGATGTCGGTGCCCGTGATGTCGGACGGCATCAGGTCGGGTGTGAACTGGATGCGGTTGAACTTGAGGTCGAGCACCTGCGCCATCGAATGGATGAGCAGCGTCTTGGCAAGGCCCGGCACGCCGACGATCAGGCTGTTGCCGCCGACAAACAGCGTCAGCAGCACCTGGTTGACGACCTCGTCCTGGCCGATGATGAGCTTCTTCAGCTCTTCGATGATGCGCTGGCGGCCGTGCTTCATCCGGTCGGCGAGCGCGATGTCATCCTGCTGCATGTCCTGTTCGATTTGGGCCACTGATTCCTCCTAAGCCAGGTGTCGAACTCTGCGATAGCTCCACTCGGCAAGCATCACGGTGAGCAGCAGGAACAGCACGATCGGCATGTCCCACAAGTCGCGCTCTTCCACCGTCGTCACGCCGCGTCCCGTGTACTTGATGTCGTCTGCGAGCGCAGAGACGGTCTGGGGCGTGTAATAGACGCCGCCGGTTTCCTCCGAGATGCGGCGCAGCAGCGGCGCGCGCATCGCCGCGTCGAAATACTCGCTGTCGCTCGGGGCGACGCGCACGTACGCACGAGGCCTCTCACGATCAACGGTGGAGCCGATCGTCGTGCCGCCGCGCGTCGCGTCGATGCGCGCCTCGTACATGCCGTTCTCGGCCGGGGCGAAGGTGCCGCGGTACTCGCCGTTGCGCTCGCCGGTCCACTGAAGCGGCACGTCGATGACGACCCCTTTCGGCCCGGTGACGTGCGCGTTGACGCCTGCGTCGTTGACTTCCAGGAAACTGGGGTCGGATATTTCGGCGATGAGCGTGACTTGTTCGCCGGCCTCGACCAGATCGGGCGTCGTCGTCACTTCAACCTGATCGGGCACGCCGTCGACGAGCCAGCGCATCAACTGCCGCCAGTAGGTCTCGTGCGTCATGTCCTCGACGGCGATCTTGGCGTCCATCTGCCACGTCCACGAGTCGTAGATGGGGAAGGCCAGCGTCTTGCCGCGGCCGTAACGCTGATACGCGAGCGCGATCGACTCGCGGCCGTTCTCGTCGACGCCGCGCAGCAGCGCCGTGGCGCCGGGCTTGACCTGGCGAATCGGGTTGACGCTGATGACCGGCGGCAGCGTGCCCCACCGCTTCACCGATTCCGCCTCGGTCTTCTCGATCTGCGTCACCGCATGCGATTGTCCCGCGCGCGTCGGCGTCACCTGGATGCGCGACGTCGTGTCCGGCTGCTTCGATTCGAGCACCACGGGAAGCGCGTCGGCCACCGGCGTGCCGGCGTATCCGCCCTCGGCAAACGCCCGGCGGCCCCCGATCATCATCAACCCGCCGCCGCGTCGATCGGCGAAGTCGGCAATCATGCGCAGCTGGTCGCCGGTAAACGCGTTCGCCTCGATGCTGCCGAGGATGAGGCCGCGATAGGAAAACAGCTCGTCGCGGGTCTTCGGGAACCCGGCTGCCAGCTCGTCGGGGCTGTCGATGAGAATGCGGAAGAACTTGGTGTCGGTCGTGCGCTGCAGCACGACGAGCTGCAGGTTCGGATCGTCGGCGACCGCGCGGCGGATGAACTTCACCTCGAAGTGCGGCTCGCCGTCGAAAAAGAGAATCTTCTCCTTGCGGTCCTGCACGTCGAGCAGCACTTCGCGAACGTTGTTCTGCGTAATCTCCTCGCCCTGCTGCGGCGGGATGCGGAACCTGATCGTGCGCGCGCCGGCCTCGTTTGCCGTGAAGTGCAATTTCACCGTGGTCGGCTCGCCGTCGTTGGTCAGCGCGATGTTCTGCGAGCTGAGGATGCGGCCCGAGTCCTCTACGTTGATCGGCACCGTCGTGCCGCGGAATCCGCTCTGCGACACGACGACGTCCACCGAGAGGTTCGTGCCCTTCAGCACTTTGCGCGGCGTGCTGACCCGGCTGATCTGAATGTCGCGGCCGAGCGTCTCGTGCCCGATGCCGACGGTGAACACCGGCACCTGGCTGGCGCGCAGCCCGAGCAGCGATTCCTGGATGGACGATTCCTCGGTATCGGCGCCGTCGGTCACCATGACGAGACCGGCCAGCGGCAGGCCCGTAAACTCGTCTTTCGCTTTTTGCAGAGCCTCGCCGAGCTTCGTCTGCGTGCCGTCGAATGACAGGTCGCGAGCGGCGCCGACGCGGTCGGTGTTCGACGCGAACCGGAAGACGCGGACGGCGTAGCGGCTCGACAGCGCCTTCATCACCGGGCTCTCGGGCGCGAACGTGCTGGTGACGAACTCGCCGCGCGGCTTGCCGTCGTAATCGGCGACGCGCATGCTGCGCGAGTCGTCCAGCAGGATGCCGAGGAAGTTCTGCTGCGGCACGGCGGCGCGAAGAATCAGAACGGGACGGAAGAGGCAGAAGAGGACGAGGCCGACGAGGCAGAGGCGCAGCGTGATGAGCACGACCCGGTCGAGCCAGCTGGCGTCGCCCGGCGCGCTTCGATAGGTGAGCACCGCCGCGAGCGCCGCTGCCGCCGCCAGTCCTGCCGCGATGTAGACAGGCGACGACAACGCGAGGCGCAGTTCGCCCTGCTCGAAGACATATGGCGAATACTTGAAGAAAAATGAAAACAGCGAGTCGAACACGGTACTTTTTTGCTGACCTCTGTTGTTATGGTGACTGTAAAACCATTCTACTTCGCGTTGGCCCTTTGTCTACTGTTGGTATCGGCAGGCCCTGTCACTCTTTTTTCACAGGCGGCAGAGGGAGGGGTGGGGAGGCGGGGTAGCTACTGATCTAGAGATCTACTGATCTACTGAACTTGGCAGTTTCCGCGAGCATGCCGTGCGGAAACTGCGATCACAGCCAGTGCATCGCCGAGGCACATGGCCCGGCGCGATACGCTTTAGATCCGTAGATCTCTAGATCAGTAGTTACTTGGTGGCACACTCACCGATTCTCTTCGCCTCGAAGCTCATCGTCATCTTCTGGCCGCTGGCATCCATCGTCATCGTGCCGGCGTAGGCATCGGTGCCGCTGTATTTCATCTCGCCGAGCATCGTCATCGGCATCGGCTTCGTGCAGGTCATTTTGTAGGTGGCCGTGTTCGCGGTGAACTTGTAGTCGCTCATCTTGCAGTCGCTGCCCTCAGGCCCCTTCGGGATGGAGCCCGCAGGATCCTTCAGCATTGCCGGCGTGACGCATTGCGTTTGCGTCATCGGGGGCATCTCACCCATGCCCGGCAAATTCATCTTCGTCGTCACCTGCCAGCTGCCCGCGCGCATCGGCGATTGCGTCTGCGCCAGGACGGTCCACGAGAGGGCAACGGTGAGAAGGGCTATCGGGCTGAAACGAGCTTTCATGCAATCTCCTTTTTGAAGCCGACCTGAAGGTCGGCACTACGGGCTACGAGCTACCGGCTACGAGCTAACTAGGGCCACAGCCAGGCTGCGCCGCGCACGCCACTCGAGTCGCCATGGCGGGCGGGCACAATGGGTGTATCGGCCGAATCCGAAAAAACGAAAGGCTGCAGCAGCGGGGGTACCCGGTTGTAGAGCCGGGAGATGTTGGACAACCCGCCGCCGAGGACGATGACGTCCGGATCGACCACATTGATGATACTCGCGAGCGCCCGCGCGAGCTGCGTTTCATAAATGGCAAGCGCCTGATTCGCGCTGGGGTCGCCAGAGTCGGCCATTGCCGCGATGTCGGCGGCCTCGGTGCGGCGCCCGGCGATCGTGCTGTAGGTTGCCGAGAGACCAGGCCCGGAGAGGAACGTCTCAATGCAGCCTGTGCGCCCGCAGTAACACGACGGACCCGGAAGCTCGCCGTCCTGCGGCCAGGGCAGGGGATTGTGTCCCCATTCTCCCGCGATGCGATGGCGCCCTTCGAGCACGCGGCCGTTCACGACAACGCCGCCACCAGTGCCCGTGCCGAGAATGACGCCGAAGACGATGGGAGCGCCTTGCGCGGCGCCGTCGGTGGCTTCCGACAGCGCAAAACAATTGGCATCGTTCGCCACGCGCAGGGGTCGCCCGAGCGCGCGCTCGAGATCGCGATCGAGCGGCTGGCCATTCAGCCAGGTCGAGTTCGCGTTCTTGACCAGTCCGGTGGCAGGAGAGATGACACCCGGAATGCCGACGCCGACGGTGCACGTGGTGCCCAGCTCGCGCTCGATCGCCGCGACGAGCTCGCGCACAGCGCTCACCGTCGCCGCATAATCGCCGCGCGGCGTAGACACGCGGCGCCGCAGCACCTCGTGCGTGCCGTCGATCGCAATCGCTTCGATCTTGGTTCCGCCCAGATCGACACCTATACGCATGATTTTCGACAGAGCATAGAGCGTAGAGCAGAGAGACGAAAGCTCTTTGCTCTCGGCTCTTTGCTCTATGAGGAGGCCTCTCTCAACAGGGCCTCGAGATCGAGCGGGTCCGCCATTGCAAGCTCGATGTGCCCTTCGGCATCGCGCGGCCATTCCGACTCGGGGCGATCGCGCGTCAGCTCGATGCCGTTGCCGTCGAGATCGGCGAGGTAGATCGACTCGCTCACGCCATGGTCGGCGACGCCCTGTATCGGCACGCCGGCGTCGAGGACGCGGCGCGTCGCGTTCGCCAGGTCGCGCCGCGTCGGATAGCGAATCGCGAAATGGTAGAGGCCCGTATGGTGGGGAGGAGCGGGCGATCCGCGCCGGCTCTGCCAGGTATTGAGGCCGATATGGTGATGATAGCCACCGGCGGATACAAAGGCTGCCTGGTCTCCGAGCCGCATGATCTGATCGAACCCGAGGACATT
The DNA here is from genome assembly GCA_963730445.1 of Vicinamibacterales bacterium. Lineage (GTDB taxonomy): Bacteria > Acidobacteriota > Vicinamibacteria > Vicinamibacterales > JAMQPK01 > JAMQPK01. The sequence goes on from CAVSRX010000013.1 coordinate 47,643, forward strand.
TTTATAGAACGCGAGCGCGCGGTCGATGTCCGAGACTTTCAGGTGCACGTGGCCGATGCCGGTGCCGGCGGGAACACGATAGGTCTCCATCGGCTCAAGTCTACAATTCCTGGTTCGACGACAACGCAGAACGAAGCAGGAAAAACGACCGGCCCAGCGAGATTCCCTGAAGTGCCGTTCGAGGTGTGTGCATGCCGGTGATTCGCGTGGATCGATTCGACGATCCCCGCCTTGCAGAGTATCGGAGCGTATCCGACGGAGAATTACTCCGCCGCCGGAACCACTTCGTCGCCGAAGGCCGGCTGATTGTGCGGCGGCTGCTCGAGAGCGGCCATCGTGTGGAGTCACTGCTCGTCAACGAGGCATCGTTTCGGGCTCTGGAGCCCTTGCTGTCGCGCGTGCCGCAGCAGAGTCCCGTCTACGTGTGCGACACGGACGAGTTCGCCGCCATCACCGGCTTCAACCTGCACCGCGGCTGCCTCGCGCTGGCGGAGCGCCCGCCCGTGCGCGCGTTTGCCGACGTGGTGCGGCGTGCTGATCTTCTGCTGGTACTCGAAGGCGTCACGGACCCAGACAATGTCGGAAGCGCGTTTCGCAACGCCGCGGCATTCGGTGCGAGCGTGGTGTTGAGCGAGGCCTGCTGCGATCCGCTCTACCGCAAGGCGATTCGAACCTCGATGGGCGGCGTGCTGCGCACACCGTACGCGCGGATGACCGACTGGCCGCGCGATCTGGCCGCGCTGAAGAGCCAAGGGTTCACGCTCGTCGCCTTGACGCCGCGCGAGGACGCGATCGATTTGCCGAGCTGCGCGAAAAGGCAGCCCCAACAGCGAATGGCGTTGCTCGTTGGCAGCGAAGGTCCCGGGTTGACGGCGGAAGCCGAGGCGATGGCGGACGTCTGCGTGCGCATCCCCATCAGCGCAGAGGTGGACTCGCTCAACCTTGCCACGGCGACCGGCATCGCGCTGTACTATTTCACCAACCACTAACCACCAACCACCAACCGGATTCGTCGTGATAAGTTGAACAGCCCGATGTTGCGACGTTCGAGAGACACGCTGCTTGCCGCGCTGCTGGTCGCTGCCATCCTCCCGTATGTCCTGAATCTCGGTGTCTCATCGATCTGGGACGCGAACGAGGCGTTCTACGCGCAGACGCCGCGCGAAATGATCGAGACCGGCGATTACGTGACGCCGAGCTTCAATTTCCAGCTGCGCATGAACAAGCCGGTGCTGTCGTACTGGAACGTCGCGGCGTCCTATCACCTGTTCGGTATCTCCGAGTGGAGCGAGCGGCTGCCGATTGCGATCGGGGCGCTCGTCATCATCGGCACAGCGTTCGGTCTCGGCCGGCTCCTCGGCGGCACGTTCGCCGGGCTGCTCGCGGCGCTCGTGCTCGCGACGTCGCCGCGGTTCGTCCTGCTGGCGCGGCGCATCATCATCGACATCCACATCACGATGTGGACGGGCCTCGTGCTCCTGCTGTTCGCCCTCGCGGAGACGAGGCCGCAGCGCCGCCGTCTGTACCTGTGTTTGATGTATGTCGCGGCGGGGTTCGGCGTGCTCACGAAAGGCCCGGTCGCAGTGTTTCTGCCGGCCGTCGTGTTCTTCATCTACCTCGCGTCGCAGAAACGGCTCGGCGATCTGCGGCACATGATGCTGCCGACCGGCGCGCTCATCAGCCTGGCGATCGTCGTGCCGTGGTACTACTTCCTCTATCGCGAGCACGGATGGGAATACATCGGCTCGTTCATCTTCGGCGAGAACCTGGAGCGCTATGCGGAAGCGATAGGCGAACAATCGCGCGGCATGCTGTTCTACATCCCGGTGATGCTCGCGGATCTCTTCCCGTGGTCGCTGATGATTCCGGTCGCGCTCTGGTGGGCGATTCGAGACGAGCGGCAGGATCGGGTCGCGCGGCTGCTCGTGGTGTGGATTGCGGCGATCGTGGTGTTCTTTTCGCTCTCGGGCACGAAGGAGGATTTGTACATCCTCCCGATCGTGCCGGCCGAAGCCGCGCTGATTGGCGCCATGCTTGTGAAAGCCATCGACAGCAAGCGTGTGGCGTGGGCCGCAGGAGTAACGGCCGTGCTCCTGCTCATTACTGGATCGGCGGCACTGTGGGTATTCGCTGTGGCGCATCGGTATCGCTGGACGGCGCGTCGCTGGTTGGGGCGGCGGCCCTCGTTGGAGGGCTCGGCGGCCTCGTCTGGCTGTTCCGCCGCAAGGTCTTCGCATCGGTCGCGACGATCGCTGCGAGCGTTGTCGTCATCGTGTGGTGCATCGTGATCTGCACCCTGCCCGATTTCGAGCGCTACAAGCCCGTCAAGCCGTTCGCCGACATCATTCGAGCGCGCGCGAGCATCGGCGCGATCGTAGGCTCGTACAAGTTCTCGCTGCCGAGCATGGTCTTCTATCTGCACCGGCCCGTCATGGAGGTGGTGCTCCCCGACCATCTTCGCGCGGTGTTCTACTCGAGCAGCGACGTGTATTTCATCATGGCGGAAGACGAGTACAACAGCATCAAGGATCGCCTTCCCGTCGACACGTACGTGCTCGCGCGGCAGCAGATGTTCGACCTGAGGCCGAAAAACTTCCTCGACGGATCGGAGCTGCCGCAGTTCGTTCTGGTCTCGAATCGTGACTGAGTGTCCGATTCCCTGCAATCTCTGCGGCGCATCCGACGTCGAGGTCGATCGGCGATCGCGATCGCGACGGGCACCCGCTGCGCACGACGATTTGCCGTACGTGCGGGCTCGTGTGGTCGAATCCGAGGCCCGGAGAAGACGCGGTGCGCCGCTACTATTCGAGCGAGTACAGGGCTCGACTACAAGGGTCGCTCCACTCCGTCGCTCCGCCATATCGCCAGGTCTGGCCGCGGCGCGCTGAATCGCTATCGCGCACTCGCACCTTATATAAAGCGCGGCGATCGCATGCTCGATGCCGGTGCCGGCGGCGGCGAGGTGGTGTACGTGCTGCGGCATCTCGGCTTCGACGCGTCGGGCCTCGAGCCCGACGAGCAGTACGCTTGCCACGCGCGCGAGGCGCTGGGCGTTCCCGTCGCGACCGGCTTCGTCCAGGATGCCGTGTTCCCCGCGGGCAGCTTCGACGTGGTGACGATGTATCACGCGCTGGAGCATGTGGAAGATCCGTCCGCGATTCTGTCTCGCCTTCGCGGTTGGATGGCCGACGAGGGCGTGCTGCTCGTCGAGGTGCCCAACGTCGAAGCCGTCTGCATCGCGCCTGGACACCGATTTCACTTCGCGCACTTCTATAATTTCAATCGCGACACGCTCGAAGCGCTGGGACGGAAGGCGGGGTTCGAGCCGGTGCAGACGACGACCTCATCGGACGGCGGCAATCTGATCAGCGTGTTCACGGCAGTGCCCCAGCCGAAGCCGCCGCGGTTCGATGCTGCGAATTACAGACGCGTGGCCGCTGTCGTGAAAGGCCACACGTCGTTGAACTATTACGGTTCGGCGTCCCCCTACACGGGGCCCTTCAGCCGGCTGCGAACGTATCTCGCTGACCGGCGCGCGGCGCAGGGCTGCGAAACGCCGAAGCAGGTGTTGGATAAATTGATAGAGGCTCATGTCCATTCCCGTTGAATACGCATCGCAACGCAAGATCCGCACGCGCAACAAGCTGTACTACCGATTCAACCACTGGCCGATCTGGATCTTCGTCTTCTTCATTGCGCCAGGTCCGCTGACGTTCGATCTCTTCGAGCGCGGATTCGACAGCCGCATGGCACTGTGGCTCGGGTTCGTGATGCTGCTGACCGGCATCGCCGGCATGCGCGGCAAGCTGCCCGGCGTCGAGCCCGCGCCTTACATCATTCGCTTCACCGAGGATCGACCGAATCCGCTCTATCGACGGGTCTGTTACACGTTCGCGTGGAGCGCGGCGATTACGTTTGCCATTCTCAACATCGCCGGTCTCGTCGTGGCGATCGTCACCGGCCATTGGTACTTGAAGCAGATCTACCGCTACGCGTACTTCCCCATCGCGGGCACCATCTGGCTGCTTGGCGCGATCGGCCGGCTTCCGCGCGTGATGGCGTCGACCAAAGGCGAAGGACACGAGCGGCGGTATTTCTACGGTACCGTGTGGGCGATGTGCCTGGCGCAGCCGGCGCTGTGGCTCATGTGGTACGTGCTGCCGAACACACGCGTCGGGAACTCGCTCAAGCTGGCGATCTTCCTCGGCATCCTCGCGTTGGTCGGAAACCTCGCGCGACTCGGACGATTGCCGCGCACGCGTCCGATCGTTCCCGGCGAGCTGGCGGTATCAGACTAATCGGCATTGCCACATTCTCGATTTGCGATTGCCTCATTTATTGGCAATTCGCAATTCAGTGTGGCAATGGTCAATTGAGAATATGGCAATGCGTGAAGGTTGGATCGGCTGGGACGACTACGCGGATTTCTACGACTGGGAAAATGCGCAGACGCTCGACCGCCGCGACGTGAAATTCTGGCAGGCCATGGCCGATCGTACCAGCGGCCCCATACTCGAGCTGGGATGCGGGACGGGACGCGTCACCATTCCCGTTGCGCGAACAGGCGCGCGCATTGTCGGCGTCGATCGATCGTCCGAGATGCTCGGCCACGCGCGGAAGCGATCCAGACGCATCCGATCGCACGCGCGACCGATGTGGGTGCGCGGCGACATCCGCTTCCTTCCATTCCGCGCGTCTGCCCGGTTCGATCTCGTCATGGCGCCGTACGGAATCCTGCAGTCGCTCGTGCGCGAATCCGATCTAAAGGCGACGCTGGCGTCGGTCGCGGGCGTGCTCGCGCCCGGCGGTCTCTTCGGCGTCGATCTCGTGCCCGATCTGCCCGTGTGGAAGGAATACCGCGACAAGGTCCGATTTCGAGGCCTGCGGCGCGGCGGCAAGTCGCGCATCACGCTCGTGGAATCGGTCCGCCAGGATCGCGCGAAGAAGCTGACGATCTTCGACCAGGAGTACATCGAACAGCGCGGCCGCGAGCGCCGCTCACGCCGATTTTCGCTGGTCTTCCGAACGCTCACGGTGCCGCAGATGACCAAACGCCTTGAAAATGCTGGGTTTCGGATTAAAGCGGTGCTTGGCGATTACAGCGGAGAGCCATGGGATCCGAGAGCCGACGTGTGGCTCATCCTCGCGGAGAAGTGCTAGAATTTCGGCATGTCAGGCCATTCGAAATGGGCGTCAATCAAGCATAAAAAGGGCGCGCTCGACGCCAAGCGCGGCAAGATTTTCACCCGCATCATCAAGGAATTGACCGTCGCCGCGCGCGGCGGCGGCGGCGATCCGGACATGAACCCGCGGCTGCGCACGATTATCGCGGACGCGAAGGCCGCCAACATGCCGGCCGAAAACATCAAGCGCGCCATCCGCCGCGGCACCGGCGAGGAACCTGGCGTCAGCTACGAAGAAGTCAGCTACGAAGCCTACGGCCCCGGCGGCGCGGCCGTCATCATCGATACCCTGACCGACAACAAGAACCGCACGGTCGGCGAATTGCGCCACATGCTCGAAAAACACGGCGGCAATCTCGCCGCGGCCGGCGCGGTCTCCTGGATGTTCACGAAGAAGGGCTACATCGTCGTCGAGAAATCAAAGGCCGACGAAGAGAAGCTGATGAGCGCCGTCCTCGAAGCCGGCGCCGACGATCTGCAGGACGACGGCGACAACTGGGAAGTGCTGAGCGCGCCGGACGTGTTTCAGGGCGTGCGCGATGCCGTGAAGCAGCTCGGCATCGAGCCCGCCACCGCCGAGGTATCGATGATTCCGCAGAACTACGTGAAGCTCGAAGGCAAGACCGCCCAGCAGATGGTGAGACTGATGGACGCGCTCGACGACCAGGACGACGTGCAGCACGTGTGGTCGAACTTCGATATCGAGGAAAAGGAGATCGAGGCCTCGCTCGCGTGAAAGTCTTTGGGATCGATCCCGGCTCGGCGCGCACCGGTTACGGATGCGTGCAGAGCGACGGCAGCCGCCATCGGATGGTCGTCTGCGGCGCCATCGCGAATCCCGCGTCCAATTCCTTTCCTGAAAAACTCAGAGTCATCCACGTCGAGCTGAGCGTCCTGATTGCCCGGCACAGGCCCGACATTGTCGCCATCGAAAATCTGTTTCACGCCGTCAACGCACGAAGCGCGTTGAAGCTGGGGCATGCCCGCGGCGTCGCGATGCTGGCGGCCGTCGAAGCCGGCGTGCCCATCGTCGAATACACGCCTGCTGAAGTGAAGCAGTCGGTCGTTGGATACGGCCGCGCAGAAAAAGGGCAGGTGCAGTCGATGGTGCAGCTGCTGCTTGGCCTGGCCGAGCCGCCCACGCCGTTCGACGCGTCAGACGCGCTTGCGATTGCCGTGTGTCATCTCCACAGGATGAACCTGCGCGGCGTGGCGGCTGAACCGTCCGACGCGCCCAAAGCCGCGGCCCGCGCGACCAGCTGGCGCGCCTTCCGCCTTCCCCGCTGAATGATTGCGCACCTTCGCGGGCGGCTGCTCGAGAAGCATCCGAATCGCGTGATCGTCGACGTCAACGGCGTCGGCTACGACGTGCATGTCCCGCTGTCGACGTTCTACGAAATGGCGGAGACGGGCGAAGAGATTGCGCTGCGCATCCACACGCACGTGCGCGAGGATGCGCTCCTGCTGTACGGCTTTGCAACCCCGCTCGAGCTGCAGATCTTCGAGCGATTGATCAGCGTCAGCGGCATTGGTCCGAAACTCGCGCTTGCCGTGCTCTCCGGGATCGAACCGAACGAGCTGGTGTCGGCGATTCGCACCGCGAACGTGGCAAGGCTGACGGGCATTCCGGGCATCGGCAAGAAAATCGCCGAGCGCATCGGCCTCGAGCTGAAAGACAAGATGGCGTCGTTCGTTGCGGCGGAAATGGCTGCGTCGCACACGACCGCCGCGGGCGAGACGCTTCGCGACGACGTGCTGTCTGCACTGATGAACCTCGGCTATCACCGCCCGCTCGCCGAGCGCGCGGTCGATTCCGCGCTCAAGAAAAGCGCCGGCTCCAGCTTCGAGACCGTTCTCAAGCACGCCCTCCGGGAGTTAGCCAGATAGGACCGCGTTTTGCACCTGTTCGCTGCATGAAAGTACGCAATTTTTATGCAGCGATTGTGGTCATCCTTGCCGCTTTCGTCGGTACTTCGTCCCAGTCTCTGGCCACACAAGCCACGACGTCCAACACAGCGGAGCTCTGGATCGCGCCCGACGACATCGGGTCCCGCGACCTTTTTCATGGTCCCGGCGGGGCGGCGTTGGCTCCGCAGCCAGCCACACCATTTACGTGGATCGCGACAGACAAGACGGGTTACAGCCCCGGATTCGATGTGCGCGGATCCGATGGACGCGCATGGAGTGTCAAGCTCGGACCCGAGGCACAAACTGAAGTAGCCGCGTCGCGAATCCTGTGGGCGATTGGGTACCACCAGCCGCCGACGTATTACGTGAAAACCTGGCAGCTCTCAGGTGGACCCGGTGGGCAACAGCCTGAGGCGCGTTTCAGAACCGCCTTCGAAGGCTCGAAAGTTGTGGGCGACTGGTCGTGGTCGAAGCACGAATTCCTCGACGCGCAGCCGTTCCGGGGATTGATCGTCGCCAACGTTCTGTTGAATAGCTGGGACTGGAAGACGTCGAACAATAAAATTTACCAGCTCAGCGACGGGACGCGGCGATTCGTCGTGCGTGATCTCGGTGCGTCGCTCGGAAAGACGTCCAGCTCCAAGCTGCTGTGGACGATTCCGATCCGCGGACTGGGTCAGGGGTCGCGCAATGACATCACCGACTTCGAATCGCAGAACTTTATCAAGCGAATCGGCGAGAACGAGGTGGAGTTCAACTTCGACACGATATACCGGTCTGTTGTCGAACGCGTGCGCCCGGCGGACGTGAAATGGACGGCCGAATTGATGAGCAAGCTGACTGACACCCAGTTGGACGACGCGTTCAGGGCCGCGGAATACAGCCCCGAGGTGCGTGCGCGATACGTCAAGAAGATCAAAGCGAAGATTGCTGAGGGGCTCGCACTCCCATAGAATCTCCCGTGAATGAATGACCCGTCGCGGATCGTGACCGCTTCGCGGGTCGATGAAGACGTCCAGTACAAAGCGGGGCTGCGGCCCCGCACGCTGGACGACTACATCGGCCAGGAGCGCGTCCGCGCGAATCTTCAAGTCTCGATTGCCGCGACGCGCCAGCGCCGCGAAGCGCTCGATCACGTGCTGCTCTACGGACCTCCCGGCCTCGGCAAGACGACGCTCGCCTATGTCATCGGGCACGAGCTCGGCGTCGCCGTGCGCGCGACGGCGGGCCCTGTGCTCGAGCGCCCGGGCGATCTCGCCGCGATTCTTACGAGCCTCGGCGAGCACGAAGTGCTCTTCATCGACGAGATACACCGGATGTCTCCCGCGATCGAAGAGGTGCTGTATCCCGCGATGGAGGATTACGAGCTCGATATCATCATCGGCCAGGGACCGGGCGCGCGATCGATAAAGGTTCCGCTTCAGAAATTCACGTTGATCGGCGCGACCACGCGGGCTGGACTGCTGACGAGCCCGCTGCGATCGCGATTCGGCATCGTCCACCGGCTCGACTTCTACAACGAGGTCGATTTGCAGGAGATCGTGCGCCGGTCGGCGCGCATCCTGAACGTGCCGATCGTCGACGGCGCGGCTGCCGAGCTCGCGAAGCGCTCGCGCGGTACGCCTCGCATCGCCAATCGGCTGCTGCGCCGCGTGCGCGACTTCGCGCAGGTGAAAGCCGAAGGCACGATTACCGAGCAGGTGGCATGCCGACGCGCTGAAGCTGCTCGAAGTGGACGAGCACGGCTTCGACGAGGTCGATCGCAAGCTGCTGCGGACGATCATCGACAAGTTCGGCGGCGGGCCGGTGGGCATCAACAGCATCGCCGCGGCCATCAGCGAAGAGAAAGACGCCATCGAGGACATCTACGAGCCGTTCCTGATTCAGATAGGATTTCTCGATCGCACCCCGAGGGGGCGCGTGGCCACGGCGCTGGCCTACAACTACTTTGGATTAACGGCACCCGGAAGGGGTTTGTGGTGAAGAACGCCAGCTATCGACCGACGAAAATCAGCGGCCTCGCGACCTTCGTGCCGCCGCGCCTGCTGACGAACAAGGATCTCGAGAAGCTGGTCAACACGTCCGACGAGTGGATCCTCCAGCGCACGGGCATTCGCGAGCGCCACATCGTCGATGCCGGCGTGGCGACGTCCGATCTCGCGAAAGAGGCGGCGCTCAAGGCCATCGCGCAGGCCGGGCTCACGCCGCACGACATCGACTTCATCGTCGTGGGCACGACGACTCCCGACATGATGTTTCCGAGCACGGCGTGTCTCGTCCAGAAGAAGATCGGCGCAGACAACGCCTGGGGCTTCGATCTCGGCGCCGCCTGCTCTGGGTTCACTTACGCGCTGACGACGGCCGCGCACATGGTCGCGGCCGGGACGCATCGGCACGCGCTCGCCATCGGCGCCGACGTCATGTCGAGCATCATCGACTACACCGATCGATCGACGTGCGTGCTGTTCGGCGACGGCGCGGGCGCGGTCGTCGTGAGCCCGGCGACGGACAACTGCGGCATCATCGACTTCGCGCACGAGGTCGACGGCAGCGGAGGGGCCGCGCTGTGCATGCCCGCAGGCGGCAGCCTGCGGCCGGCGTCGCACGAGACCGTCGATCAGCGGATGCACTACGTGAAGCAGGACGGGCAGGCCGTCTTCAAATTCGCGGTGAAGAAAACCGAGGAAATCTGCGCGCGCGTTCTGGAGCGCAACAACCTGACTGGGGCCGATATCGATCTGTTCGTGTCGCATCAGGCCAATCGACGCATCATCATGTCGGCGGCCGAGCGCCTCGGACTGCCTTTAGAAAAGGTGGTCATCAATATCGAGAAGTACGGCAACACGACCGCAGGCACCATCCCTCTCGCGCTGGCCGATGCCGTCACTGACGGCCGCCTCAAAAAGGGCAACCTGGTCCTTCTCGCCTCCGTCGGCGCCGGGTTTACCGTCGGTTCCGTCCTACTTCGCTGGTCGATTTGAGCGACTAGTGCCGCAGAATGCGGTACATGTTGTTCAGTAACGACACATTCAATGCAAAACCAATTAAACAAGATAGTTAGAGAATATAATCGTGTTTTTACGTTCTTTTTTAGAACACATTGAAATATTGAGCAAGATGGCGCTCTGCCGGCATATGGACTACTAACATGTTGCATAGATTGTGTTTATAGCATTGATATGACATTAAGGTACACGCTGGTAGGCTACTTGCTCATACACGGGTCGCTATGGAAAAAATGCCTTACCAGGAACAAGTGCGACTCCAGGCTGGTTCGATTCCGTTCGACTGGCATTTCGGCCTTCCGACCATTCGTGGCGAGAACGTCACTCTTCGAGAAGTTCGCATGAGCGATGCGCCGGCGCTGCTGGCCATGCTGACAAGCGAGGAAGTGGCCGAGTTCGTGTCGCCGTTGCCGCGCACGGTAGAGGGGTTCGAGGCCTTCATCGCCGAGGCGCATCACGAGCGGACGCGCGGCAACAGCTTCTGCTTCGGCATCGTGCCCGACGGCTACGACGATGCCATGGGGCTGTTTCAGGTTCGGCAACTCGAACCGGGATTCGGCAGCGCGGAGTGGGGTTTTGCGATCGGCTCGCCGTTCTGGGGCCGCGGCGTGTTCGTGGAAGGTGCGAAGGCCATCATCGACTTCTCGTTCGGCGTTGTCGGCGTCCATCGCCTTGAAGCGCGATCGATCGCATCGAACGGCCGCGGCAACGCAGCGCTGAGGAAGGTCGGGGCGCTGCAGGAAGGCATCTTGCGCCGATCGTTCCAGCGCAACGGGCGCTACTTCGATCAGATTCTGTGGTCGATCCTCAAGGACGACTGGCGCCAGGCCAAAGCCGTGTGGGGGCCGAAATTTCACTAAAGGAGAAGTGCCGCACGCCGCGCGCGCTAGTATCAGGGCAGGCGGCCCAAACCGCCTGCCGCAATATTTCCTGCGCAATACCGGCGCACACCTCACAGCTTGCTCACAAAATACAGGGCGATGAACGTTTCCGACTTCGGATTCGATCTGCCGGCCGAGCTCATCGCGCAGACGCCTGCGGCCGAGCGCGGCGCATCGAGACTGCTCGTGCTCCACAAAGACAACGGGTGTCTGGAGCACACACACGTATCCCGCCTGGCAGAGTTCCTCCACGAAGGCGATCTGCTCGTCGTCAACGATACGAGAGTCTTTCCGGCACGCCTGCTCGGCGCGCGCGTGCCGAGCGGTGGCGCCGTTGAATGCCTGCTGCTTGCGAACCTCGAAGACAAAGGCCCGTCCGAGGGGCGATGGGATGCGCTGGTGCATCCGGGGCAGAAGCTGCAGCCCGGAGCGCAGATGATCTTTCGAGGCACGCGGCACGTGCTGCACGGCGAAGTGCTCGAGCGCCACTTCCACGGGCGGCGCACGATACGGCTCTGGTCGGACAGCGGCTCGAGCATCGAGGACGCCATCGACGACATCGGCCACATGCCGCTGCCCCCCTATATCAAGCGCGAGGACACGACGAGCGATCGGGACCGGTATCAGACTGTCTATGCGCGCGAGCGCGGTTCTGTCGCGGCGCCGACGGCCGGGCTCCATTTCACACCTGAGCTGCTCGACAACCTGGAGCAGCGGGGCGTCGAGCGCACTGCGATTACGCTGCACGTCGGTTACGGAACGTTTCAGCCGGTGCGCGCCGAGAAGGTCGAAGCGCACACGATTGATGCGGAGCGCTTTTCGATCAATGAAGCGGCGGCCGATGCGATCAACCGCGCCAAACGCGACAGGCGCCGCATCGTCGCGGTCGGCACGACCACGACGCGCGCGTTGGAGGCAGCAGGCCGGGCGGGGCGCGGCGTCATCACGCCGCAGTCGGCCTGGAGCGACCTGTTCATCTATCCGGGATTCAAATTCGGCATCGTCGATGCGCTGATGACGAACTTCCACCTGCCGGAGTCGTCGCTGCTGATGCTGGCGTGCGCGTTCGGCGGCCGCGATGCCGTGCTCGCCGCGTACCGTGAAGCGGTCGCGCAGAAGTACCGCTTCTATAGTTACGGTGATGCCATGCTGATCGTCTAAAGAACGCATACACTGTCGCCGTGCGCTCCCTGTCTGCGGCGCTCGCAGCGACGCTCGGCACCCTCGTCGTTCTCTTTGGGCAGACGCCGGCTCCACTCGAGATCCACGAAATCACCATTTCACAAATCCATGCGGCATTCGGACAGGGCCGGCTCACGTGCCGTGCGCTGGTCCAGGAGTATTTGCGGCGGATCGCGGCTCACGATAAGAGTGGTGCCGCGCTGAACGCGATCGTGCTCATCAACCCAGATGCATTGAACATCGCTGATGATCTCGACCGCCGCTACAAGCAAAGCGGACCGGTGGGTGCCATGCACTGCGTGCCGACGCTCGTCAAAGACAATTTCGAGACGCGCGACATGCCAACGACGGCGGGATCCCTGTCGCTGAAAGGCATGATGACGGGCAAGGACGCGTTTGTCGTGAAGCGGCTGCGCGATGCCGGCGCCGTCATGATCGCAAAGTCCAACATGGCGGAGTTTGCATTCAGTCCGGTTGAGACGGTGAGCTCGATACTCCCTGGCTACACACGGAACCCGTACGACACGACGCGCGTGACGGCGGGCTCCAGCGGCGGATCGGCTGCCGCCGCAGCCGCGAACTTCACGCTCATCGCGCTCGCCACAGACACGGGTAATTCGATTCGAGGACCGGCGGCACATCAGGCGCTTGTTGGCTTGCGTTCGACGATGGGTTTGGTCAGCAGAGCCGGAATCGTGCCTCTGAATCTTGCCGCTGACATTGCCGGGGCAGTCACTCGCACGGTCACAGATACAGCGGCTGTGCTGCAGGTCATCGCGGGTGACGATCCGGATGATCCCGCAACAGCCGCCCGCCCCTCCGGGACTGCGAGCTACACCTCTATGCTGACAACGGCAGGCCTGAAGGGCGCGCGGCTCGGTGTCCTGCATCAGGCGTACGACACGCCAACCCTCGATGACGACGTGAAAGCAGTGTTCGCACGAACGCTCGGTGAACTGCGCAAACTGGGCGCTGAAATCATCGATCCCGCCGGCATCGAGGATTTCGATGCCATTCGTCGCGCGCCGCAGAGCGGCACGTGTAATCAGTTCAAGCACGATCTCAATAACTATCTTGCCGGCCTGCGCGGGAAAGCGCCGCTCTCGACGCTCGAGGAGATTATCAAGTCGCGTCAATTCCATCCTTCCATCCAGGCACGGCTCGAGACGGCGCAAGCGTCGACTGACGTGCCGGGTGAGTCGACCGGATGCCGCAGCCGGGACGAATTTCGGCAAACGTTGCGCATGGCTGTCAGCAAATTGATGACTGACCAGAAACTCGACGCATTGATTTATCCAACCTGGAGCAATCCGCCACGCGCGATCGGCGATCTCAACACGCCGGCCGGAGACAACAGTCAGTTGTTTGCACCGTCGACGGGGTTTCCGGCGATCACGGTGCCGATGGGTTTCACGCGAGGCAATACGCTGCCCGCAGGCCTGCAGTTTCTGGGACGTCCATGGGACGAGGGCACACTCATTCGCCTCGCCTATGCGTACGAGCAGGGCACACATCACCGACGCGCACCCGCGCTGCCTTGATCTTCTAATCCGCTCATCCGCCAATCTTCAATCCGACAACAATCTGCCAATCTACCAATCCTCCAATCTTCCAATATAGAATTCAGTATTCGCCGGTGTAGCTCAGTTGGTTAGAGCACGCGGCTCATATCCGCGTTGTCCGGGGTTCAAGTCCCTGCACCGGCACCACTTTTTTTCAATTGGTGCGTTAGGTGCGAGGGGTGCGTTGGGTGCGTTAGGTGCACGGGCCGCACCCCTCGCGCCTTCCCTCGTCGCACCTAAGCACCTGAGCCCCTAACGCAGCCGACGCACCTATGGGAATCACCGATTCCGTCCGCCGCACCATCCGCATTCACGGATTGCTTCCGACGGGTAGCCGTGTCGTTGTCGCGTTGTCTGGCGGAGCAGATTCTGTCGCGCTGCTGTTCGCGCTCCGCGAGATCGCAGAGGCCGAACGTTTTCAGGTTGCCGGCGCCGCACATCTGAACCACCAGCTTCGCGGCGCCGAGGCGGATGCAGACGCGGAGTTCTGCCGCGACCTGGCTGCCAGGCTCGACGTACCCATCGACATCGAGCGCGTCGACGTGGCACATCTCGCGCGCGAGACGGGCACTTCCATCGAACATGCGGCGCACATGGCGCGGCATGCGTTCTTCGATCGCGCCCGAGCGCGTCTCGGTGCGACCGCCGTCGCTGTCGCGCACACGAAAGACGATCAGGCCGAAACGTTTCTGCTGCGCCTGCTGCGCGGCGCAGGGCCGCGCGGGCTCAGCGGCATCCATCCGCGCGCCGGCATCGTCGTGCGGCCGTTCATCGACACGTCGCGGTCGGACGTCCGCGATTTTCTGCGCGCCGCCGGCATCACGTTTCGCGAGGACGCGTCGAACGCCGATCGGTCGATTCCGCGCAATCGCATCCGTCACGAGCTGCTGCCGCTGCTCGACGCTGATTTTTCTCCTGGAATCGTCGATGTCCTCGATCGCGAAGCGGCGATCGCGCGCGAAGACGCCGACTATCTCGAAGCTGCCGCTCGAGCCGCCGCCGCGCGCCTCATTTCGCACACGACGCGCGGCGTCGAGCTCGACGCAGCTGCGCTCGCGGCCGAGCCGCCGGCCATCGCCCGGCGCGTGATCCGCCTGGCGCAGCAGATGGCGGCAGGGCCGGATCGCTTCATCGGATTCGATGCGGGCGAAGCCGTTCGCCGCTACGCGGTGTCTAAATCAACAGGTCAGCTCGATCTGCCGGGCCATCGCGTGAACCGTCGCGGCAGCTCGCTCGTCTTAACAGGAAGCCGCGGCCGCGAGAAACCCATCCCTGCTGCCGATTTTCTGTATCAGCTCGCAGTGCCGGGACAGGTGGCGGTGCCCGAAGCGGCATGTGCGATTTCGGCTGATTCGAGGCCTGTGCCATTGGGCCGCTCGGCCGGCGAGGTGTGGCACCTCGCGGGACGTGGCGACGAGGCCGTCATCGAAGCACGGCGTCTGGCGGCGCCGCTGGCGGTACGGAACCGGCGTCCCGGCGACGCGTTTCGCCCCCTCGGACTGAACGGGCGGAAGACGCTGCAGGACTTCTTCGTGGACGCGAAAATCGACCGTTTCGAGCGTGAAATTACGCCCGTAATCGTCGATTCTGCAGGGCAGATTGTGTGGATCGCCGGACTCGCGCTGGCAGAGGAGTTTAGGGTCACGGCTGCCACAAAAGACGTGGTAATCTTGAAACGGTTACCTATTTAGTCGTGGGAGGGTAGAGGGTGAACTCCACGTTGAAAAGCTTAGTGTTTTGGATGGTCCTGGTCGTCGTGGCGCTCGGAGTGTGGAATTTTTCCAATAAGTTCCAGACGCCGTCGAAACCAGTGCTGTTCAGCGACTTCATGGCAGATGTGGAGACCGTGGGCAAGATCGAAAAGGTCACCATCACCGGTCAGGAAATCAGCGGCATTTACCGCGCCGACAAGGAACCCTTCCACACCTACGCCCCCCCTCAGTACGAGGGTCTTCCCAATCAACTGATCGCGAAGGGCATTGTTGTGCAGGCGAAAGAGCCGACGCAAAGCCCCTGGGCGCAGCTGCTGTATTCGTGGGCCCCCATCCTCCTGCTCATCGGCTTCTGGATCTTCTTCATGCGCCAGATGCAGAGCGGCGGCAACAAGGCGCTCTCGTTCGGCAAGAGCAAGGCGAAGCTCTCGTCGAGCTCGCAGAAGAAAGTGACGTTCAAGGACGTCGCGGGCGTCGACGAAGCGAAGGAAGAGCTGCAGGAAATCATCGAGTTCCTCAAGGAACCGCAGAAATTCCAGAAGCTCGGCGGCCGCATTCCGAAAGGCGTGCTGCTGATGGGCCCTCCGGGAACCGGCAAGACGCTGCTCGCACGCGCCGTCGCGGGCGAGGCGAACGTGCCGTTCTTCTCGATCAGCGGGTCGGACTTCGTGGAGATGTTCGTCGGCGTCGGCGCGTCGCGCGTGCGCGATCTGTTCGAGCAGGGCAAGAAGAACGCGCCGTGCATCGTCTTCATCGACGAGATCGACGCGGTCGGCCGCCACCGCGGCGCGGGCCTCGGCGGCGGACACGACGAGCGCGAGCAGACGCTCAACCAGTTGCTCGTCGAAATGGACGGGTTCGAATCGAACGAAGGGGTCATCCTCGTTGCCGCGACGAACCGCCCCGATGTGCTCGATCCCGCGCTGCTTCGCCCCGGCCGATTCGATCGCCGCATCGTGGTGAACCGCCCCGACGTGAAGGGACGCGAGGGCATCCTCACGGTGCACACGCGGAAGATTCCGATGTCCGACGATGTGGATGTGCCGGTGCTGGCACGAGGCACGTCCGGGTTCTCGGGCGCGGATCTGGCCAACCTCGTCAACGAGGCGGCCCTCAACGCCGCGCGCTACAACCGCAAGACCGTGCGGATGATCGACTTCGAGTTCGCGAAAGACAAGGTGCTGATGGGATCCGAGCGGCGCTCGATGATCATCAGCGACGAAGAAAAGAAGATTACGGCGGTGCACGAGGCGGGTCATGCGCTCCTCAGCGTGCTGCTTCCGCACGCCGACGATCTGCACAAGGTGACGATTATTCCGAGAGGCATGGCGCTCGGCCTCACGCAGCAGCTTCCTGTCGACGAGAAGCACAACTACTCGCGCGACTACCTCATCGATCAGATCGCGATTCTCCTCGGCGGGCGCATCGCGGAAGAGATCACCATGCAGGGCGCCATGACGACGGGCGCCGGCAACGATCTCGAGCGCGCCACCGAGCTCGCGCGCCGCATGGTGTGCGAGTGGGGCATGAGCGAAGCGATGGGGCCGCTCACGTTCGGCAAGAAGGAAGAGCAGATCTTCCTCGGACGCGAGATCGCGCAGCATCAGGACTACAGCGAAGACACCGCGCTGAAGATCGACCACGAAGTGAAGCGCTTCATCACCGACAACTACGAGCGCGCGCGCGGCGTGCTGATGCAGTACAAGGCGAGCCTCGAAAAGGTCGCGGCCGAACTGCTCGTCCGCGAAGTGCTCGACGGCGAGCAGGTGCGCCGCATCGTCGCGGGCCTGCCGCTCGAAGAGGTGAAGCCGCACGCGCCTGCGGGCCCCGTGTCGTCTCACGACGAGGAAACCGGACGCAGAAAAGAGCGGCCCGGAATCGTTCCGCCGCTCACGGATCCGCTGCCGCAGGAATAAAAAAGGGGTAAGGGGTAAGGGGCGAGGGGTAAGCGGAACGTTTGCCCCTTACCCCTTGCCGCTTGCCCCTTACTGTGACTCCCCGAGCCCACTTCATCCTCCAGCTTCCAGGCAACCGTACTCTTCAGCTCGGTGCCCGTACGCTCGTCATGGGCATCCTCAACGTCACTCCCGATTCATTTGCCGACGGCGGTCTGTATCTCGATCCATTCGCGGCCGAAGCTGCCGCCGTTGAGATGGAAGCGCGCGGCGCCGACATCATCGACGTCGGCGGCGAGTCGACGCGCCCCGGCTCCGAGACCATCAGCGCCGAGGCCGAGATCGCCCGCGTCCAGCCGGTCATCGCCCGCCTGTCGCGATCGCTCAAGATTCCGATTTCGATCGACACGTCGAAGGCTGCGGTCGCCGAAGTGGCGATTGGCGAAGGCGTGTCGCTCATCAACGACGTGACGGGCCTGAGAGCGAGCGGAGGTGGGGCCCCGCGAGCCTTGAGATATGATGCGTCACTCGCCGAAATTGCCGCTCGTTCGGGCGCGGGGCTCATCCTGATGCATGCCCGGGGGCGCTCCAGGGACATGTATAAGGAGGCGCACTACGACTCGGTGCCCGTGGAAGTCAGGGACGAGTTGCGTGCCAGCCTCGAGTGCGCGCTGGCCGCCGGCGCGCGGCGCGAGTCAGTGATACTCGATCCCGGGCTTGGATTCGCGAAGCGGCCGGAGCACAGTTATGCGGCGCTCGCGGCGCTGCCCGTGTTGGCGGCGCTCGGGTGCCCGCTGCTCGCGGGACCGTCGCGCAAGTCGTTCCTCAGCGCGGCCATCGGCGAGCGCGCGCCCGCCGAGCGCGATATGGCCACAGCGGCATCGGTGGCCGCTGCGGTGCTTTTCGGCGCGCACATCGTGCGCGTGCACAACGTGCCGGCCATGGTCGATGTCGTGCGGGTCGCTGACGCCATACGTCAACAATGCTGAACTGGCTGTCCCAAGTCGTTTCGCGCATGCCCGCCATGACCTGGTGGGACGTCCTCGATATCGCCATCGTGTCGCTGGTGATCTACGAGCTGCTGAAGGCGATTCGCGGCACGCGGGCCATCCAGATGGCCGCGGGGTTCGCGCTGCTGCTGGCGATGTTCTATGTCTCGCGCTGGGGGCATCTGCAGACGGTCGACTGGCTGATCCGCAACCTGCTGCCGTACCTCGTGTTTGCCGCCATCGTGCTGTTTCAGGCCGACATTCGGCGCGCGCTCGCGCATTTCGGCCGCGCGCCGTTCTTTCGATATTTTCTGACGCAGGAAGGCGCGGATGAGACGATCGAGGAAATCGCCGTTGCGGCGGCGCAGCTCTCGACCGCTCGCACGGGCGCGATTGTCGTGATCGAGCGCCAGATTGGCCTGCGCAACTACATCGAGGCGGGCCTTCCCCTCGATGCGATGCTTACCTACGATCTGCTCGTGAGCATCTTCCAGCCGAAGTCGCCGCTGCACGACGGCGCCGTCATCGTGCAGAACGATCGCGTGGCGGCGGCCGCGTGTTTTCTTCCGCTGACGGTGAATCCGCTGCTCGCGAGGAGTATGGGCACACGCCATCGCGCCGCGATTGGCCTGACCGAAGAGAATGATGCGGTGGCGGTGATCGTGTCTGAAGAAACCGGCCGCGTCAGCGTTGCGCTGGACGGAAAGATCGAAGGCCCGTACGATCCTGAACACCTGAAGCGCCGCCTGAGGGCGTTACTGAAATGAGCCTGCGCGATCATTCGTTTGCGCACACCGGATTGAAGATCGTGTCGGTTGCACTCGCGGTGCTGCTGTGGATGATGGTGTCGTCGCAGCGCGCCTCCGTCGAGCGCGGACTGCGCATTCCGCTCGAGCTGCAGAACCTTCCCGAGAACCTCGAGATGGTCGAGCCGCCCCAGGAGGCGGTCGACGTCCGCGTGCGAGGCACGGCCGATGCGCTGGGCCGCATCGCTCCCGGGGATCTCGTGGCCGCGGTGGATCTGAGCGCCGCGCAGCCCGGGCGGCGGCTGTTTCATTTGTCGACCGAGCGTGTCAAGGCCCCGTTCGCCGTCGTGGTGACGCAGGTGACCCCTTCGTCGGTGGCTATCCGCTTCGAGCCGTCGGCGACGCGCATCGTGCCGGTGATGCCGTCGGTGGAAGGTGAGCCCGCGCCGGGGTTCATCGTCGGGAAGATTTCCGCGGATCCGCCGACGGTCGAAATCGTCGGGCCAGAAAGCCTGCTGCGGCGTGTCACGGAAGCGATTACCGAGCCGCTGTGGGTCGGATCGGCGAGGGCCGACGTGCGCTCGAGCGTCATCGTCGGCGTGGCGGACGATGGCGTGCGCCTCAAGAGCGCGAAGACCGCCGTCGGTGTCCGTCGCGATCGTGCCCGCGCCCGAAGAGCGGCAGCTCTCGGCCGTCGCGGTGCGCGTCCGGAATCTGGCCGAAGGCCTCCGGGCGACCATCACGCCGCCGTTGGTGAAGGTGCGCGTGCGGGGAACGAAGGAAGCGATCGCGAAGATCAGAGACGCGTCGATCGTCGCCTACGTCGACCTCGAAGGCATCGGCCGCGGCGATTACGGACTGCCGGTTCGTCTCGAGCCGACCGCCGATGTCGGCGTCGATCAATTGGAACCCACTATTGTCGGCATTCACGTCGAATGACTCACGCCCTCTTCGGCACTGATGGAATCAGAGGCACGGCGGGCACGTTTCCACTGGATGTCCAGACGGTGCGGCGCGTGGGTGCGGCGCTGGTCAAGGCGCTGCCGCACGCGGACGCGAAGCTGCTTATCGGGCGCGATACCCGTGAATCTGGAGTCTGGATCGAGCGCGAGCTGGCGCACGGCGCGCGGCTCGCGGGCGCGAGCGTTCAGAGCATCGGCGTCGGGCCGACCCCGGCCGTGGCGTATCTGACAGGGTCGCTCGATTTCGACGCCGGTGTCGTGATTTCGGCGTCCCACAATCCTTTTCAGGACAACGGCATCAAGGTGTTCTCGGGCGCAGGCGTGAAGTACGGCGGCCAGTTCGAGAACCGCATCGAGGCGCTCGTCGCCGATTCGACATGGGAGCTGCCCGCCGGCGACGCACGCGATGTGACGCATGCCGATCATCTTCGCAAGTATCTCGAACACGCGCGCACGGTACTGCCGAACCTGGAGAAGCTCGGCCGCGTGCGACTTGCCGTCGACTGCGCCAACGGTGCGATGACCACTGTCGCGCCGGCGTTGTTCGCGGAGCTTGGGTTCGATCTCACCGTGTTGGGAGCGGAGCCTGACGGGCGCAACATCAACAAAGGCGTGGGTTCGACGCATCCGGAAAAACTTGCCGAGGTCGTCGCGCACGGTGGTTACCGATTGGGTGTCGCCTTTGACGGCGACGGCGACCGCGCGATTCTCGTCGACGGAAACGGCCGCGTGCTCGACGGCGATCACGTGATGCTGATGT
This sequence comes from Vicinamibacterales bacterium, assembly GCA_963730445.1. GTDB lineage: Bacteria > Acidobacteriota > Vicinamibacteria > Vicinamibacterales > JAMQPK01 > JAMQPK01. The sequence goes on from CAVSRX010000013.1 coordinate 68,428, forward strand.
GCGCCAAGCAGATGCAGGCCGAAGGCCGGCTGCGCGGCAACGCCGTGGTGGCCACGGTCATGAGCAACATCGGCCTGGAGCTGGCGCTGAAGAAGCTGGGCATCGAGCTGGTTCGCACGAAGGTCGGCGACAAGTACGTGATGGAGGAAATGCAGAAACGCGATCTGTCTCTCGGAGGAGAGCAGTCGGGTCATCTGATTTTCTCCGAGCATCTGTTTACCGGCGACGGCCTCATCACCGCCCTCAGCGTGCTTCGGACGATGGCCGCGAGCGGGAGAGAGCTGGCGGATCTCGCCGACGATCTGACGACGTACCCGCAGGTGCTGTTGAACGTGCGCGTGCGGGAGAAAACGGATCTCGAGCAGGTTCCGGACGTGGCCGCGGTCATGAAGCGCGTGGAAGAGCAGCTCGCCGGCAACGGCCGGCTGCTCGTACGGTACTCAGGGACGGAGCCGCTCCTGCGCGTCATGCTCGAAGGCCAGGATCTGCAGCAAATCGATCGGTGGGCCCATCAGATTGTCGATGCCGTCAATAAAACTATCGGTCAACGTTAACAAGGTTGCGACGCTGCGCAACTCGAGAGGCGGCCGCGAGCCGGACGTGCTCGAGGCGGTCTCCGCGTGCATCGCCGCCGGCGCACCGGGCATTACGGTTCATCCGCGCGCCGACGCGCGACACATCAGAAACTCGGACGTGTACGGCATCGCCGAGCTGCTGAAGGGCTCGCCCGAGGTCGAATACAACATCGAAGGGCGATCCGCGTCCCGATCTGCTCGAGCTCGTGCTCAAGGTTCGTCCGACGCAGTGCACGCTGGTTCCGGTGAAGCCTGGCGAAGTGACGAGCCAGGCGGGATGGCCTGCGCGACACGACCGTGGACGAGCTGAAGTCGATCGTCGGCAGCATCAAGAAACTCGGCGTCCGGGTGAGCATGTTCATCGACCCTGTTCCCGAGGCGGTGAAATGGGCCGCGGCCGTGGGCGGCGATCGCGTCGAGCTGTACACCGAGCCGTTTGCGCGCGCGTTCGAAGCGGGCCGGGGTGAAGCGAGCTTCAAGACGTACGCTGACGCCGCGGAGCTTGCACATACGCTGGGCCTCGGCATCAACGCGGGTCACGATCTCGATCTGAAGAATCTGCCGCTCTTCCGCCGGCTGCCGCATCTGCAGGAAGTGTCGATCGGCCACGCGCTCGTGAGCCACGCGCTGTACGTCGGTCTGGAGCGCTCGGTGCGCGATTATCTCGATGCGCTGCGATAACCACGAAGTCCTGCTTCGACACGAAGCACGAAGATCACGCAATGCCTTTCGTGTCTTCGTGCTTCTGTCATTGCGCTTCGTCACGCCGTGGCCGCATGCGCAGCGGCGCGTGACGTTTCGCGCCGAAGACGGCGCGACGCTGAGCGCGGCGTATTACGAGCCGTCGCGGCGGCCTGCGCCAGGCATCGTGCTGCTGCACATGCTGAGACGATCGCACGCCGATTGGGATGCCGCGGCGTCGCAGTTGGCGGACGCCGGGTTCGCGGTCGTCGCTCTCGACTATCGGGGCGGCGACGAGCTGGGCGCGTACGCGATCGACGTGAGGGCGGCGAAAGCATTTCTGCGCGAGCGCCCGGAAGTGATTCCCGGCAGCATCGGCATCGCCGGCGCCTCGATTGGCGCCAACCTGGCGGTGCTCGATGCGGCCGACGATCCTGGCGTGCTGTCGATCGCGCTGCTGTCGCCAGGGCATCGATTACAAGGGGCTGCGCACCGAAGCGGCGATGAAGAAGTACGGCGCGAGGCCCGCGTTGCTCGCCGGCAGCACGAAGGATCCGTACGCCGCGCGATCGATCCGTCATCTGACGACCATCGGCCCTGGGACTGCGCGAGGTGCGCCTGACCGACGCAGTGGCGCACGGACACCGTGCTGCTCTCGCGCGACCCGCGACCTGATTCCCGCGTTGGTGGACTGGTTCAAACGCACACTGTCTATGATCTGAGCTTTCAACCTAATGAAACTCGAATCAGTCATCTATGCGATTTCAGGCGTGTTCTTTGGCCTGATTGCCGGTTGGATTATCGGCAGCCAGCAGGCATCCATGGCGCCGCGTCCGAGCGTTCCCGTGGCGGAATCCGCGCCGCCGCCGGCTCGTCTGACGCCGTTCCAGGGACGCCCGCGCCGGCGATACTTGACGAGGCGCAGGTGCAGGCGCTGCGCAACGTCGTCGATCGCGATCCGAAAAACGCGGTCGCGCGCGCGCAGCTCGGAAATCTGTACTACGACGCCGGGCGTTATCCCGACGCCATCAAGTGGTACGGCGAGTCGGTCGCGCTCAATCCGAAAGACGCCAGCGTCAGCACCGATCTCGGCGTGAGCTACTACTACAACAATCAGCCCGACCTCGCCATCAAGCAGCTCGAGCATTCGCTGCAGGTCGATCCGAAGCACACCAAGGCGCTCCTGAACCTGGGCGTGGTGCGCGCGTTCGGCAAGCAGGATCTCAAGGGCGCCACCGAAGTCTGGCGGCGGCTCGTCGAGATCGCGCCCGACAGCCCCGAAGGCCGCAAGGCCAGAGAGGCCCTCGAAAGCCTCTCGTCCGCCCACGGAGACGTGCAATGAGCGAGCCGCGAGCGGAGGACGCCTTTCGCGCCGACATCGTCGAAGTCGGCCGGCGCATGTACGCGCGCGGGTACGTCGCGTCGAACGACGGCAACATCAGCATCAGGCTCGACGACGCCACCATCCTGACGACGCCGAAGAGCGTGTCGAAGGGATTCATGACGCCCGACATGATGGTCGTCGTCGATCTCGACGGGAAGAAAATCCGCGGCACGCGCGACGCGTCGTCCGAGCTGCTGATGCACCTCGAGGTGTACAAGAACCGGCCCGACGTGCGGGCGGTCGTGCACGCGCATCCGCCGATCGCCACAGGATTCGCGGTTGCGGGCATTCCCCTCGATCGCGCGGTGCTCGCCGAGGTGGTGACGACGCTCGGCAGCATTCCCATCGCGGAGTACGGCACGCCGTCGACGCCAGAGCTGCCGGCGGCCGTCCGGAAGTACATCAAGGCGCACGACGGATTGCTGCTCGCGAATCATGGCGCCCTCACGATCGGGCCGGACGTGTACGCCGCGTATTACAAGATGGAGACGATCGAGCACTTCGCGAAGATCAGCCTCGTGACGCGGCAGCTCGGCCGCGAGAATCTGCTGTCGCGCGAAGAAGTGCACCGGCTGCAGGGGTTGCGTGGAAATTACGGGATCAAGTCACCCGCGCCGATCTGCGCGGACGGCTCAGAGTCGGCCATCGAACGCCGATCAGGCGTCGTGCCAGATTGTCGAGGCGCCGTCTTCGCGCGGCGCGCGGCTGATTCCTACCGATCCGGCGGATTTGGACGGGGAAATTCGGCTATCATACCGCGAGCTTACGGCCCTCATTGAGGATGCCGTGAAGGCTCTACTGGGAGGTCAGCATGGGTGAGGCGCTCGGCATGGTCGAAACCAAAGGACTCGTCGCCATGATTGAGGCGGCGGATGCGATGGTGAAGGCTGCCAAGGTGACTCTTGTCGGTTGGGAGAAAATCGGCGCCGGCTACGTGACCGCGATCGTGCGCGGCGACGTCGCGGCGGTGAAAGCGGCGACCGACGCAGGCGCGGCTGCCGCGCGGCGGGTCGGCGAGCTCGTGTCGGTGCACGTCATTCCGCGTCCGCACGCGAACCTCGAGGACGCGCTGCCGATCGGAAAGTCCGGCGTCAAGGCTGTAAGCAGTGATCCTCGCCAAGGTGGTCGGCACGGTCGTGGCGACCCGCAAAGATCCGCGCCTGGTGAGCAGCAAGCTGCTCATCGCGCGGCCCATGGATCCCACAGGCAAACCCGAAGGCAACTACGTGGTTGCGATCGACACGGTCGACGCCGGCTTCGGCGAGACGGTGCTGATCGTCAGCGGCAGCTCGGCGCGCATGGCGGCCGGGCTTGAAAGATTGCCCCGTCGATGCGGCGATCGTCGGCATCGTGGACGAGATCGAATTCAAGGAGTAGCGTCCGGCTAGCCGGATGCAGTATGCGGCAGAGTCGTCGGCAACGTCGTGTTGAACATGAAGAACGACACGCTGGACGGCGTGAAGCTGCTGCTCGTGCAGCCGATGTCGTCGTCGCGCGAGCCTGTCGGGCGCGTCATCGTCGCCGCCGATTCGGTTGGCGCCGGCATCGGCGAAGACGTGTTCTTCGTGCGCGGCAAAGAAGCGAGCTTTCCGTTTTATCCCGACCGAGGTTCCCGCCGACGCGGGCATCGTGGGCATCGTCGATTCCTGGCACATCGGGTAGGCCGCTCATGATCCTCGCGCGCGTCACCGGCACGCTCGTCGCCACGCAGAAAAATCGCAAGCTCGAAGGCGCGAAGCTGCTGTTCGTGCAGCCGCTGACGCTCGAAGACACGCCGCGCGGGCCGGAGCTGCTCGCGGTCGACGGCGTCGGCGCAGGCGTGCACGAGAAGGTGTTGATCGTGCTCGAGGGACGCGCGGCGAGCGATGCCATCGGCAAGAAAGCCGCGCCGGTCGACGCGGCCATCGTCGGCATCGTCGATACGGTGGATCTGCGCATGAACGAACAGGACGTTCGCGCGCTCGTTCGTGAAGCGATAGAACGGCATCTGGGGCGGCCGGACACGCGGCTAAGGCCGAGCACTACGGGTAAACCCGTCACAGCTGCATCGTGACGCTTGTCCGGCTCACTTCAGTCGAGCCATGCACCCCAGCCACATTCTCCTGAAGGTTCTGCCCGGCAGCGAGGTCGACGACGGCATGTGCGTCATCGAGCCGCGGTGCGCTGCAATCACTGCGGGTTCTGTCAGTCGTACGGTCACTAGCCAATGGCGAAGCCTTCGATTCTCGTCACCTACAAGCTGCCGTCGTCCGCAATCGAGCCTCTCGCAGCCGTCGGCGACGTCGAGGTCTACCGCGACGGCGTCCTCTCGAAGGAGGAGCTGATCAAGCGCGTCAAGGGCAAGCAGGCGCTCGTCGTGGCCGCGCTCGACAAGATCGACAAGGACGTCATCGACGCCGGCAGCGACCTGAAGATCGTCTCGAACGTCGCGGTCGGCTACAACAACCTCGACGTGCCGTACGCGCGCTCGAAGGGCATCGTCCTGACCAACACGCCGGACGTGCTGACCGAGGCGACCGCGAACATGGCGATTACGCTGATTCTCGCGGTGACGCGGCGCATCGTCGAAGGCGATCGCGTCGTCAGGCGCGGCGAGTGGAAAGGGTTCGCGCTCGATTTCATGATCGGCTCGGACGTTCGCGAGCGCCAGCTCGGCATCATCGGCCTCGGGCGCATCGGGCTGGCCGTCGCCGAAAAGGCGCGCCATTTCGGGATGAGGATCGCCTACCACAATCCATCGGCGCGATCGGTCGCGGGCTACGAGAGCATGTCGCTCGATCAGCTGCTCGCGACCTCGGACGTGATTTCGCTGCACGTCCCGCTGTCGCCGCAGACGCGCCACCTGATCGATCGCACGGCGCTGTCCCGCATGAAGAGGTCGGCGTATCTGATCAACACGTCGCGCGGTCCGGTCGTCGACGAAGATGCGCTGGCGTGGGCGCTGCGCGAGGCGATCATCAAGGGAGCGGGTCTCGACGTGTACGAGGACGAGCCCAGGATTCATCCCGGGTTGCTGGCGCTCGAGAACGTCGTGCTGGTGCCGCACATGGCGAGCGCCACCGCCGAAACGCGCGCGGCGATGTACGATCTCGTCGCGCGGAACGTCGTGAATGTCCTGGCAAGCCGCCGATCACGCCGATCCCGTAAGAGGGGTCGGACGTCCGACACCTTCGAGAACGTCGAGCCGGTGATGCGCCGGCTGGCGGTCGCCATCACCGGGCTCGAGCTGCCTGCCGTCGAGAAGATCTCGCAGTCGCGCGAGGAAGATCCGTTTCAGGTCACCATCGCCACGCTGCTGTCTGCGCGAACGCAGGACGCGACGACATATGCGGCATCCGAGCGTCTGTTCAGGAAGGCCGCCACGCCGCAGGCCATGGCGAAGCTGACGGTGAAGCAGATCGAGAAGCTGATCTATCCCGTCAGCTTCTATCGCTACAAGGCGCGATACATCAAAGCGACATGCGCGAAGCTGCTCAAGGATTTCGGCGGCAAGACGCCGTCGACGATGGAGGAGCTGCTGACGCTGCCCGGCGTCGGGCGCAAGACGGCGAACCTGGTGTTGATTCTGGCGTACGAGAGCCAGAAGAACATCTGCGTCGACACGCACGTCCATCGCATCGCGAACCGGCTCGGCTGGGTGCGCACCAAGACGCCGGACGAAACAGAGCAGGCGCTCTATCGCGCGACGGAGTCGCGATGGTGGCCGTACATCAATCTGTATCTCGTCACGTGGGGGCAGAACGTCTGCCGGCCCGTGTATCCGCGATGCCCGGCGTGCGCGATCAAGGATCTGTGCCCGCGCATCGGCGTGACGGCGGTCAGAGCTCCGCCGACTTCGGGGTCAGACCGAGCGTAATTGCCGGGAAGTTGTCCTTTGGATCCGGCCATCGCTTCCGAATCAGATAGGTGATCGCGATCGCGAGCCCGTATCGGCGCGGAATCGTCAGCAGCAGCGGCAGCGAGAGCGACCCGAAGAAGAGCACGCCCATCCAGAAGCTCCTGACACGAAATCCGAAATAGAGCAGGACGATGCCGATGCCGATGGGAATGCGATCGGTGACGATCCAGACCCACCACACATCGCCGTAGTCGCGTTCGTAGAGATAGCCGCAGACAGGGCAATGGCGATGCGGCTTGTTCCAGCCGATGAACAGGAGCCCTTCGCCGCAGTGCGGGCAGCGCTTGCTCCAGCCGCGGCGTATCGCCTCGCGGAATTCGCGCCGGAGATGCGGCTCACCGCCGCGCGGGCGGTCGCCGTGCATCGGGACTACGGATTGCAGGGTGTCGAGCGTCGGCTGGAGGCGGCGCGACGTCCGCCGGGATCGGGACGGGGCTGTTCGGGGCGGGCACGCGCAGTGGCGCCGGCGTATCCGGCAGCCGAAGGTCCTGTCGTCGACCGTCGGAAAGTAGTAGATGAAGACGGCCTCGCCGAGCAGCGCGAAGAACATGATCGCGAACACTACCGCGGCTCGCGGCCGCCCAGCGAACGACACGCCACCGCCACCGCCTGCGCGGCCGGTTCTGCGGCCGAATATCGGAGCGTCAGGTAGTACACCGGGCATGTTGAACATCCGTGCGGCGCGCTCGGACGATTCCTCGATGCTCGTGCACTTCGAGGCCCGAGAGATCGTTCGACAGCGCGTCACTCACCAGCGGCACTGGGCGCTGCGCGGCGGGGCGACTCGGCGCGGCGGTGCGGTTGTCGCCACTGCAGCGACGGTGCAGCACCGGAGAGGCGGTCCACATCACTGGCGCCGCGGTCGTAGCTGGCCGGAGCGGCTGACGCGTGGCAGGCGCTGGGCGGCGCGGCGTCTCGGCGTCGTGAGGGACGCGGCGCGGCTGTGAGCGCGCCGACACCCAGGTCGTCGATAGCCTGCGTGACGGCCTCGAGGTCGATCGCGCTTTTGTGCGTGAGGTGGCCGCGGTGCAGCGCTCGATCGCAGATGAGATTGATGACGCGCGGAGTGCCGCCCGAGACGCGGAACACGGCGTCGATCGGCATTCGGTGAGAAATGCACGCGGTCATCGGCTCCGCCGGCCACGCTCGAGGCGATGCGTGATGTATCCCGCAACCCCTTCCCGGCTGAGCGGCTCCAGGCTGCATCGCGCGGACACGCGCTGGTCGAGCTGCCGCATTTCCGGCAGCTTCAGCTTGGCCCGCAGCTCGAGCTGGCCGATGAGGACGACCTGCAGCAGTTTTCCGGCGACTCCAGATCGGACAGGATGCGAATTTCTTCGAGCAGCGCCGGCGAGAGATTCTGGCTTCGTCGATGATGAGGACGGCAAATGCCTGGAGCGGCACGAGCGACTTGAGAAAATCGTACAGCGGGTAGCTGAGGTCGGGGTGCGACGCGCCGGCCATCCTGCCGCTCTTCAGATCGTCGACCGACATCACGCCGAAGTCGAGGAGCATCATCTTCAGCAGATCTTCGCGCGTGACGAAGGGATCGGGCACGAATGTCGTGAAGGTCTTGCGGTCGAGCCTCTCGAGCACGCCTTTGCAGAGCGTCGTCTTGCCCGTGCCGATGTCGCCGGTCAGCACGATCAACCCTTCGCGGCGGCGAATCGCGAGGAGAAGATCTTCGAACGTGCCGGCGTGCGCGGCGCTCTTATAGAAAAATTTCGGATCCGTCGAAAGGCTGAACGGCTTCTCGCGAAGCCCGTAGAACGGCTCGTAGGTGAGCAGAGCCGACGAAGCGGTCGGCGTCCTGCCGAAGGGATTGAGGGTCGGGAAACTTGTCCACTCGACTATTCGCCAGCGAACTGAGGCGCCGATGTCGGTCGAAACGATCGACGCGGTTTCGGGATAGCGTTCGACGAACGCGTTCGGGTACGCGCCATGAACGGCTCGCCCAGCTGATTCTTGATCATGACTGCATTGACGACCGCCTTCGAGGCGAAGTGATTGTTGAAATAGAGGTAGAACTTCTTCACCAGCCTGCGCGCGGCGTCGGCGGTTTCAGAGAACGGCTTCAGCTCAGCCGCCGAATACAGGTAGTTGTACCGATCCTCGGATTTGTCGTGCTTCCACCATTGCGCGGCGTTACGGCCGTGCAGGCGCATGTAGTAGAAGCCCGAGATGTTCGGCAGCTGGTTCTGGCGGATCGAGACCTTGAACTTCGGCTCGTCGATCTGCGTCAGCGCGGCCTCGTGCGAGTTCAGCAGCGACATCGTCGAGCTGAAGTCGTCGCTCCAGCTTCGATGCCGCAGTTCCACGGCAATCGGGTAGTCCCGAAAGCGCTGCGAGCAGCGCATCGAGATAGCCCTGCGATTCCGGGGTCTGCTTGAAGCTGGGAGGGAACTGCGCGAGCAGCGCCCCGATCTTGCCCGCCGCGGCAAGCGGTTCGATGCCGCGTCGGTAAACGTCGATGGCGTCCAGGTCGAGCGGCGGCACGCCCGGTATATCGGCATGAGTGAGCTTCCGGTATAGCTTCAGGGAAAACTCGAACCCCGGGGGGGTGCGGTCGGCCCAGGTCTGGGCGACGGCCGCCTTCGGCTGCCCGTAAAAGGTGGTGTTGACCTCGACGGTGTCAAAATGCTCGGCGTAGTAGGCGAGCTCGTCGAATTTCGGTTTGGCGCCCCGCTGGCCGCCGCGTCTCTTCGACGCCGCAGGGTAAAAGATGCCGTTCCAGGTGCCCTGACCGGCCGGATAGTTCCATCCCGACGTGCCGATTCGCAGGTTAGATGCGGTCAGTGGCGACCGCCTCGATTGCCGCAGCTCCGGTCTGATTCGTAAGACGGTAGAATGAGGGATGTTGTGCTGAGCGTGAACGAGATTTTCTATTCGATTCAGGGGGAGTCGACGTACGCGGGCAAGCCATGCGTGTTCGTCCGGCTCGCGGGCTGCGACCTTCGATGCACGTGGTGCGATACGGCATACGCGTTCAACGAAGGGCAGAAGATGTCGGTCGACGACGTGCTGCAGCAGGTCGACGGTACGGCAGCCCGCTCGTGGAAGTCACCGGCGGCGAGCCGCTGCTGCAGGACGACGTGTATCCGCTGATGGAGCGGCTGCTCGACAGCGGCCGCACGGTGCTGCTCGAGACGGGCGGCCAGATCGACGTGAGCCGCGTGCCTGGCGCGGTGGTGAAAGTGCTCGACGTGAAGTGCCCGGCCAGCGGCGAGTCCGACAAAGTCGAGTGGGGCAACATCGATCGCCTGGGATCGCGCGATCAGGTGAAGTTCGTCATTCAGGATCGCGCCGACTACGAGTTCGCGCGCGACATCGTCACGCGTCACGCGCTGGATCGCCGGTGCGCCGCCGTGCTGTTCTCGCCCGTGCACGGCGTGATGAACCCGAAGGATCTGTCGGAGTGGATTCTCGAAGATCGCCTGCCGGTTCGGCTTCAGCTGCAAATCCACAAGCACATCTGGGGCGCAAATGTCCGCGGCGTCTAGCAAGGCCGTCGTGCTGCTGAGCGGCGGACTCGATTCCTACACGGCCGGTGCGCTTGCGCGCGAGGCCGGGCTTCGACATTTACGCGCTGACGGTGAAATACGGACAGCGTCACGGCCACGAGATTCTGGCGTCGCGCAAGGTCGCCGAAGCGCTCGGCGCGAAAGCGCATCGCGAGATTGGCGGTCGATCTCGCGACGCTCGGCGGATCGGCCCTGCTCGGCGATGGCGAGGTGCCGAAGGGCGGGCCTGTCCCGAATGCGATTCCGTCGACCTACGTGCCGGCGCGCAATACCGTGATGCTGTCGCTCGCGCTCGCATGGGCGGAAGTGCTCGGCGCCTACGACATCTTCATCGGCGTCAACGCGCTCGACTACTCGGGATATCCCGATTGCCGTCCGGAGTTCATCGAGGCATTCGAGAGAACCGCGAAGCTGGCGACCAAGGCGGGCGTCGAAGGCGGACGGTTTCGGATCCAGGCGCCGCTGATTTCGATGACGAAGGCCGCAGATCATCCAGCGAGGCGTGGCGCTCGGTCTCGATTACGGCCTGACGCACAGCTGCTACGATCCGCTGCCGGCAGGCGCGCCGTGCGGCCGCTGCGACAGCTGCGTGCTGCGCGCGCGCGGATTCGAAGAAGCAGGCGTGAAAGATCCGCTGGTGGCCCATGTCGTCTGAACGCCTCTACTACACCGACCCGTACCTGGTCGAATTCGACGCCGTCGTCCGCGAAGTGCGCCGGCAGGACGATCGCTGGAAGGTCGTCCTCGACCGCACGGCGTTCTACCCGACTTCCGGCGGCCAGCCGTTCGATACCGGCACGATCGGCGAGGCGAACGGTCGTCGACGTGTTCGAGCAGGAAGACGGCACCATCGGCCACCTCATCGATCGCGAGCTCGAGACGAACTCGCGGGTGCGGGGCCACGTCGACTGGAACCGGCGCTTCGATCACATGCAGCAGCACACCGGGCAGCATCTGCTGTCTGCGGCGTTCGAGCGCGAGACCGGCGCAAAGACCGTGAGCTTTCACCTCGGCACATCGGCGTCGACGATCGATCTCGACAAGGAGCTGCCGGCCGATCAGATCGCCCGCGTCGAAGACGCGGTCAACAGAGTGCTCTGGGAAGACCGCGAAGTGTGCGTGAAGTTCGTCACCGCGCACGAGGCGGCGAAGCTGCCGCTTCGAAAGGAGCCGGCGCGCGAAGGAGAGCTGCGCATCATCGAAATCAAGGACTACGATCTCTCCGCGTGCGGCGGCACGCACGTGCGGCGGACGGGCGGAATCGGCGTCATCGCCATCTCCGGCTTCGAGCGATTCAAAGGCGGGCTGCGCGTGGAGTTCGTGTGCGGCGGGCGCGCGTTGCGAGCGTATCGAAGCCTGAAGAACGCCGTCGGCGGCAGCGTGCGCCTGCTGTCGGTGCTGCCGGATGAGCTGCCGTCGGCGATAGAGAAGCTGCAGACCGCCGGCCGGAGCCAGCAGAAGTCGCAGGAAGGGCTCTACGAGCGGCTGGCTGCTCACGAAGCCGCGAGCCTTGCCGCATCGGGCGAGAGAATCGGCGCGGCCAACGTCGTCGCTGCGGCGGTGTCAGGATGGGACGCGAACGGCCTGAAGAAACTCGCATCGTCGATCGTCGCGAAACCCGCGACGATCGCCGTGCTGATCACCACCGAGTCTCCGACGCTCGCCGTCGTGGCGCGCTCTCAGGATCTGCCGCTCGATACCGGCGCCGTCCTGAAGGCCCTGATCGATCGATTCGGCGGCCGAGGCGGCGGAAAAGGCGCGATGGCGCAGGGTGGGGGACTTGCGGGAGAGCCGCGCGCGATTCTCGAGCGGCGCGCGTGAAAGCAATCAGTCGACAGTCGCTAGGCGACAGTCGCTAGTCGACATGTCAAGGTTAAGCCCCAAGGCGGATCCCGGATCGTCAATCCGGTCGCTAGTCTCTCCGAGGCAGTGATCAGCTAGAAATCAATGCTGACGGTACGATCCCGAGAGTCGTTCGAATCGACCATAGCGAAAGCCTCTGAATCTTCCAATCTACCAATCTACCAATCTACCAATTCGCTATCGCCTCACAGCCCACGCAATAAATCGCTCCGTATAACTCAGCGCAATCCGCCGGCCCATGCCGTTCGGCACGGCGTCGAACGAGTGCTCCGACCACGGCAGCTCGAGCAGCACCGATGTCGCGCCGGCCTTTGTCAGCGCCGCGTCGAGCATGCGGCCGAAGCGCGCCTCGACGATATGGTCGCGCGAGCCGTAGATGCTCAGCGTCGGAGCGGAGGCTTTCGATACCCAGGTGATCGGTGATGCGTGGCGGTAGTGCTCGGGCTTTTGATCCGGCGTGCCGCCGATGAACATCTCGAGGATGCCGCGCACGTTCGGCCGGATCCGGCTGCGGCGGATGGCGCCAGCCGTCCGCGAGATCGACGGGCCCGTAGTAGTTGACGACCCCTCGTATGGATGAAGGGCCTTCCTGATATGCGAGGCGCATCGCGAGCTGCGCGCCCGCCGACCGTCCCGCCACCACGATGCGGCTCGGATCGCCGCCGAATTTCTGCGCGTCCTGCGAGATCCAGTAGAGCGCGGTCCGCACGTCGACGATCTGCTCGGGCCACTTCCATTCGGGTGCGTGGCGATAATCGATCGCCACCACCACATAACCTCGCTCGGCGAAATGCCGCGAGAACCACTCCTGGCTCGCGGGCGAGCCGGTCTGCCACGAGCCGCCGTAAATCTGCATGATGATCGGGTACGGTGCCCTTCGCCGCGGGCTGATACACGTCGAGCGACAGCGGCACACCATCGGCTTTCGAAAACGGCACGCCGCTGCGTCACGCGAATGTCGCCGGGCATCCTCGCGGGCGGGTCGGCCGTCGTCGTGCCATTGCGCGATTGAAGCGTGCGAGCGCGATCGGCGAGCTGCACGACCGGCACGAGCGACAGCAGCGACGCGATGGCGGCGAACACCAGGGCGAGGCGAGCGACGCGGCGGCGCCGTGCACGTGGCGCGCGGCGAGATCAGAAGCAGAATGCCGCCCGCGAGAAGGACCGGGCTGACTTCGGCGAGCCGACCGCGAGAGGAAAGAGAAAGCGTCGGGACGGAATGACGATCCACACCGACAGGAAGAGCAGCACCGCCGATGCGACGAGCACGATCCAGAACGCGATCCCGAGCACGCCGGATATTATGGCTAGATAACTACCGCTAGGCGATGCGATCAGCGCGCGCGCGGCTGCGCGGGCGTGCCTGGCGACGAGATCCGCGGGCTGCACCGCCGACATCGCGGCCGCGCCTTCGAGGATGAGCACAAGCGATGACGCCAGGGCGTCGGGGGATTCAGGCCGGCGCGCCGCGCGAACTGCGCGAGCAGCCCGCGAAGCCACGTCTTGTGCGCGAGCGCGAGCTCGCGCGCCTCGGTCGAGTCGGGCGCCTGCACCGCCGCGATGACGAGCGGGCAGCCGTGGAATCCTTCCGACGTCAGCATCTCGGCGTGCACCTGCAGTACTTCGAGGAGCTTGCGCTCCGGGTCCTCGTGCGCGGCGGCGCGTTGCTCGATATGGCGGCGTATCTGCTCGCCCCGTCGCTGCAGCGTTTCGAGCACCAGCGCGTCCTTGGATCCGAAGAGGTTGTAGATGGTGGGCTTGGTCAGCCCGGCGCGGTCGGCGACCCGATCGGCAGTGATGGCATGCAGCCCCTCGCGATAGAACAGCTCGCCGGCCGCATCCATGAGCCGTTCGCGGTTCGATGGATACCGGGTCATGAATTCGTGACTTGACAGAGTATACCGTCCGGTAAACAATTTTACCAATCAGTAAAAACACGAACAGGAGCCCCGGCCCGAAGGATTTTCGGGAGCGGACCCCTCTAACCATATGAGTCCCATGTCCGACCAACCGCCAAGGGTCAGTGTCAGCGACAAGGCGCTGGTACGTCGTCTTCTTGTCTGGCGATGAGGTCGCGTTCCGCCAGTTTTTTGACGGCCATTTTCCGCGCCTCTACCGGTTCGCGCTCAAGCGCACCGACGGCGACCACGACGCCGCGGAAGAGATCGTGCAGAAGACCCTGATTACCGCCATGCGCAAGCTGCACACCTTCCGAGGGGAGGCGACCTTGTTTACCTGGTTGTGCGCCATATGCCGCCGTGAAGGGTCGGCCTGGCGCGTGGCCCGCGGGCGCCATTCGGCGCTGATGCTGTCGGAGGACGCGCCGGAGATTCGGGAGCAGCTTGCCGCTCTGCGTCATGGCGGCGCAGCAACCGGACGAGGCGTTCGATCGAGGCGAGACCGCGCGGCTGGTACAAGTGGCGCTCGATCTGCTGCCGGGAAGCTACAGCGAAGTGCTGGAATGGAAATACATCTACGGGCTGACGGTGGCCGAGATCAGCGAGCGCATGAGCACGGGGCCAAAGGCCGTCGAGTCGCTGCTCGGCCGGGCGCGGAAGTCGTTCCGTCAGGTGTTCTCCGTGCTCGCACACGGGCAGGTGGTCTATGACTCATAACTCCGATTCGCTGGAAGAGTTGCTGCGCGCGGCCGGCCCCGCGCCGGCGCCCGCCGATCGCGCCCGAAGGGTCGAAGCGGCGGTGCGGCTCGAATGGCAGGACGCCGTGCAGAAACGGCTCGGCCGCCGGCGCGCCGCGTGGATTGCCGCGAGCTGCCTGACGAGCGCGGCGCTCATCGCGCTGGTCCTGCACGCGCACGTCGGCCAGGTGGAGCCGCAAACGCCCGTCTCGTGCCGGGGCCCGCGTACACCGCACATGAATCCGCGCCGCGCGCCACCGGTTCTTACTTCCGCTCGAGCAACGAAGACCGGGCGCCCGATCGGGGCCTGCCGCGCCACGTGCTCGCCAGCTATACGTGGGAGACGCGATGATCGACGGGCGAACACGATCCGTCCGTGCTGAGCCGCCTCGTCGGGTGCTGGCAGGGCACGTTCCTGCATCGCGCCGACGCGGATCAGCCGTTTCAGCAGCTGCCCGGCACGTCGGAGAACCGATGGGTGCTCGGCGGCCGGTTCGTGGAGATGACGCTGCGTGCCGGCACCTCGGCGACACATGGTCGGCGGTGTTTTACATCGGATACGAACGAAGCGAGCGGCGCCATGTGCTCGTGTCGCTCGAGCCCGGCGATCGCCGCGTCACGACGCGGCTCGGTGAATGGACGCTCGACAACAGTCGGCTGCTGCTCACGAGCCATCAGTCGCGGGCGGTCTGCGACATGACGGTTCCCGGCCAGTTGAAGCTCGAGCTGGTCGAGGAGCCGGCGGCCGGCGACGCATTCGTGCGGTTCAGGGCAGAATATCGTCCGGCGGTCGCGCCGCGCCGGTCGATCGCTGAGACCCGCGCTGCCGCGCGACCATCGGCGATTTGTGATTGCGTGAAAATGTTGCGAGGCGGACAGCGCTTTGTCGGCCGCGGCGTCGATGAGCTCGTCGGCACAGTGAAGTTGTTCGCGATGATCGAGAAGACGAGCGTCTCGCCGTCGCGGTCTCGACATAGCCGGCAATCGCCCGCACGTTATCGACCGTGCCGGTTTTCGCTCTGACTCTTCCTTCGGCCGCCGTTCCGGCAAGCCTTCTCGACAGTGTGCCGTCGCGCCCTGCGACCGGCAGCGTTCCGGCGAATGGCGCCGCGTGCATCGGATCCGCGCGCATCTGCTCCAGGATGCCGCACGAGCGCTTCGGACGTGACGTAGTTGTAGCGCGACAGGCCCGATCCGTCGGCGACGACGTAGCTGTCGTCGGCGAGACCCCAGCCCTTCAGCACGACTCCTGCGCCTTGTCGCGGCCGCCGATCGCCTTCAGCAGCGTCTCGGCGTACTGGTTCTGGCTGACCCTCATCATCGACGCGGCGATCTGCCGGAGCGGCGCCGATCGATGCGAGACCAGCGTGCGCGCGCCAGTCAGGTCGGGCTTCGCCAGAAAATCGTCGATGTCGACGGCGTCGCCGATGACCTCGATGCCTTCAGCGACCAGCGCGGCGCGAAACGCCGACACGAAAAAAGCCGTCGGATTGTCGACCGATGCCGTGCGCGCGAAAGGCGCGGCCTTCGCCGGAATCTGCCCCTGCACGACGACGCGAGACGAGCCGGGCAGACGCTGCAGCGTCAGCGTGCCGGTGCCGGTCTCCGCCACCGTCACGAGCCGGTTGTCGATCTGCAGGCCGCCGCCCTCCGGACGTACCTCGATGGCGACCGGATCGCCCGCGGCGGCGCCGGCGCGAATGACGAGATCGACCGAGCCCTCGTTGTACTCGAGCGCGCTCACGGCCGCCGCGTAACCGTACGGCAGGTTGTCGAGCGTCCAGCCGTCGCCAAAGCCGTTGTCGTCGAAGAGGTCGTCGTGGCCGATGATGCCGCCTTCGATTTTCGTGATGCCGGCCTCGCGCACCTGGCGCGCGAGCGCTCGCAACACGCCGGGCGTATCGCTGCGCTCGCTGATGCTCGGATCGCCGCCGCCGATGACGACGAGATCGCCGCGCAGCATGCCCTCGTCGAGCGGCGCAGCGACGACGATCTTCGTTTCGAACTGATGGTCCCATCCGAGCAGCTCTGCCGCCGCTGCCAGCGTGACGAGCTTCATCGCCGAGCCCGGCATCATCAGTTTCCCGGCGTTCAGCGAGTAGAGATCGTCGGATCGACTCGGCGGGCCTGACGAGCACGCTCCAGAATGAGCGCTCGAACTGCGGTGTCTCGAAGATGGCGGAGAGATCGGCCTGGAGCTGCTGGACCGGCGTGCGCGTGGTCGCCGGCGCGCCGGTGTCACCGCGACCGTCGTCGGGGATCCGCACGCGGAAACGGCAAGCGCGGCGGCGAGGGCGATGGCGGCGCGCGTCACGCCCTCCGAATGGGGACTTGACTCGAGCTACGGAAGTGCGTCGAGCTTTTTGATGGCGTCTTCGTACTTGCCCGGCTTCGATCTTCAGCGCGCCTGGCTGATCGGCGCGCGTCGCAAACACGCCCGAGCCCGGCGTGCCGAACGTCACCCGCTCTTCCTTCTTGCCATCGTCGAACTTCACGACGATGACCGCGGCCGGGTTGTTGTGGCCGGTCGCGGCGCCCGCGCGGCGACGAAGCTCTCGGCGCGAAGGTTCGAGAAATCGAGCAGCGCGCCTTCGAGGTTGCTGGAGTCGACTGTCTTCGCCGCAGGGCGCGACCTGCTTCCATGTGTCGACCGCGTTTTCGCCGGTGCCCTTGACGCGCTCGAACGCGCGCGTCTCTTTGCCGCGCGTAATCTCGAAGCGCGTCGTGTTGAAGGGCCGGAAGTCGAACACTTCCTTGCGCCTGAGGTCGTCGACCTTCTTCTGCAGCTCCATCGCGACGCCGTTGTTGATGCTGAAGACGGCCGGCTTCGACGGATCGCGTCGCCCACACCGAGCCGGCATCGGCTTCTTTGCCGAGCTCGAACTTCACCGACGACGCGCCCATGCCGAGCGTCGCGACCACCGCGGGCTTGTCGAGGCCGTACTGCTTCAGGTCCTTGAGATCTTCCGGCCGATCTTTCAGGGCCGTCATCTGCGCCGACTGCAGTTGCCCGAGCAGGCCGTTGACGCTGACGAAATCGGCGGGCGCCTGCACCGGCTTCACCAGCTTCCATTCGTCGCCGGTCTTCTCCAGGCGAATCGTCTGCGCGGCCGACGCGAGCTCCAGCGACGTCACCTTCGTCTGGTCGAACGCAGAGCGCCGACTTGTCGCGGAAATCGAACGTCGGTTTGTCGAGGGCCGCCTCGAGCGACGTGTCGACGAGAAATACGCGATTGCTCGACGGCAGCTTGGCGTAGATGCCGGAGCTGGCCGGGGTTTTCTCGCCGAAGAGAATGCGCTTCGGCTCTTTCTCGCCCTCGACGTGGAACGTCACATCGATGCGCGGCTCGGCGAGGCCGTACGTCTTCAGGTCGGCGGCGTTCTCGTCGACGACCCGCTGTTCTTCGAGGTTCGACGAGATTCGTGACGACGTCGCTGATGCTGTTGCGATCGGCCGGCGCGTCGACCGGCTGGACGATCGTCCAGGTGTCGTTGGCGTCCTTGCGCAGCGCCGTCACTTCGCCGCCGCTCGATTTGATCTGCGAGCTGGTTGATCTTGGCCGCGTCGTAAGTGAAGACCTTCGTCTTCGCGTTCTCGTCGGCGACGGGCCGCTCCGAATCGACGAAGTAGAGATAGCCGCCCAGGCCGAGCGCGACGACGAGCAGAATCAGCGTCGAGCCAGTGCGTCCCATTTAGCGCCTCTGCCACCAGATGTAGACGCCCGAGCCGAGAATGAGGCCGGGAATGAACAGCAGCGACAGCCACAGCAGCGCGCCGCTGCTGATCGGCCGTCATCGTCACGCGCCGGTCGCCGGCGTCGCGCGGGTGAATGGAGATGAGATCTTCCTGCTGCGTCAGCCAGTTGTTCATGTTGACGAACAGGTCGGCGTTGCCCTGAATGCCGGCGGCCGCGTTCGAGGCGAAGTCGGAAT
This sequence comes from Vicinamibacterales bacterium, assembly GCA_963730445.1. Taxonomy (GTDB): domain Bacteria; phylum Acidobacteriota; class Vicinamibacteria; order Vicinamibacterales; family JAMQPK01; genus JAMQPK01. The sequence goes on from CAVSRX010000013.1 coordinate 86,918, forward strand.
CGCCGACGACCATGATGCGCATCTGCGGCTTCGGCGGCGCTTCTGCCGTTCGCGCCGGCTTTTCACCTTCAGCGGGCTTGGCCGCAGCAGCGGCGGTAGCCGCGGAGGCGCGTCGGGCGCATCCATCGACAGCGACAGCGCGATCGTGATCGGGCCGCGCTGATCGCCGGCTTCTTCGTCCAGCGAGACCTTGCCGCCGGTGGCGAGCGACTTCACGTCGGACTCCGACCAGCTCCGTTCGCTCGTGTTGATCACGTTCTGCGTGCTCGCCGTGCCCGAGCTCGGCGCCGGCCTCGCCGCTTCACCGATTGCGCGAGCGGAAACGCCGTGAGCAGCTCGAAGTTCTGGGTGACCGGGTGCTGCGGATAGCGTCGCGACGACCGGCGACCGACGCGTCGGTGCCGAGCAGCTGGCCCATGCCGCTGATGTCGATGACGACGTCGTGTCCGAGGGTGATGCCCCATTCCTTCAGCAGCGCTTCGAGCGTCGGCGCGGTCCGCGCCGACTTCGCCGACGGGCGGGTCGAGCATGAACAGCGCCTTGCCGCCCTTGCGCAGGTACGTCCTGATCGCGTCGACTTCCGGCTTCAGGTAGTCGGCCGTCGGGCCGGCAATGATCAGCACCGACGCATCGGCGGGAACGCCGCCCTGCGACTGCGCAAGCACGATCGTTCTCGACCGTGTAGTTGTCGCGCTTCAGCGCATCGACGACGCTGGCGTAGCCGGGCCGGTCGTTGCCGGCGCTGTCGCGCTCGCCGTGGCCCTGCACGAAATACGCCTTGATCTGCCGGCCCGTCGTCACCTTGATGAGGGCGTTCGTCAGGTCCTGCTCGCGTTCGCTCATCACGTTCTCGCGGCGCCCGTCGTACTCCATGACGACCGTGCCGGGCGTCACGATCGTCGTATTCGCGCGCGCGCGCCGGCTCGCGGTCCAGGTCGACGTATTCGACCTGGACGTTCGGGCTGGCGTTCGTGTACATCGTGAGCGAGTCGCGGAAGCGCTGGAAGCCGCCGGGCGATCGAAGACGAGCACCTTGACCGGCGTCTTCAGGTTGCTCAGCACCTTGACGGTCTGATCCGAGAGCGTGTACGACGCGGCCGCCGTGAGATCCCACCGCTTGTCGCGGCGCGCCACCAGCCCAGTTGATGCCGATCAGAATGGCGAGCACGGCGATGACGCTGATGCTCATCATCGCGCCGAGCTTCGTCTCGCGCTTCTGGAACGACCGGCCGATCTCGCGCCATTGGGTCAGCGTGTAGAGGCCGACGCAGACCAGGCCGCCGACGGCCGCCCAGTACGCGTATTGATCCCACTCGGGACGGAACAACCGGATCGCCACGCCGGCAAACACCAGCAGCGTGCCGATCCAACCGACGATGCCGAAAATCGTGTTAAGCATGCAGACTCACCCGCGCCAGCGTTCGCTGTCGACCGACTTCGCGGTCAGGAATAACCCGAACGTAATGAAGCTCAGGTAGTAGACAAGATGGCTGACGGCGATGACGCCCTTCGAAAAGTCATCGAAACGATCGGTGATCGAAAGCGCCGACAGCACTTTCTGCATCATCGGGCCGGCCGACTCGGCCATCCAGTTGACCGTCCAGAGCAGCAGCAGCACCGCGAAGGTCACCATGCCGGCGACGATCTGGTTTTTCGTGAGGCTGGAGATCAGCAGGCCGATCGAGATGAACGACGCGCCCATCAGCAGCAGTCCGAGATAGCCGGAGACGATCGGCTTCCATTCGGGGTTGCCGTAGACGAAGAGGATGCCGATGTGAATCCAGGTGACCGCCAGCATCAGCGCGTAGAGCGCGACGGCGCCGAAGAACTTGCCGAGCACGATCTGCGTGTCGGTGAGCGGCGAGGTGAGCAGCAGCTCGATGGTGCCCGAGCGCTTCTCCTCGGAGTACGTGCGCATCGTGATGAGCGGCAGCACGAAGAGCGCGACGACGCTGACGTTCTGCAGCAGCGGGCGGATGGCCATCGTGTTGACGTTGATCTGCCCCTGGCCCGGCATGCCCATCTGCAGGCTCGCCTGCATGAAGAAGGTGATCGACACGAAGTAGAACCAGCCGAACACCAGCGCGAAGAAGCCGATGATGATGTAGGCGATCGGCGACGCGAAATACCCCTTCAGCTCTTTCTGGGCGATCGCGAGGACGTTACTCATTGGGCTGTTCCTCCGCTTTCACTTCGACTTTCTCCTCGACCTTTTCTTCGGTCGTCAGGCTGAGGAAGATTTCCTCGAGGCTCATCCGCGACGGCCGCAGCTCGAGCAGGCCCCAGTTGTTCGACGACCACCGCGCGCGCGAGATCGCGGCGGATGTCGCGGCCCCGGTCGCTGCTGATCTCGAAGGCGACGACGCCGTCGTGCGTTTCGGCGACCGACACGTTGAGCACGCCGGGCACCGCGCGCAGAACCGGCGCCGCATCCTGGCCCGCCGCGTCGACCTGCACGTACATCGTTTCCGATCCGCGCAGCCGGGCCGTCAGGTTGGCCGGCGTATCGATGGCGACCACGCGCCCTTTGTTGATGATGACGACGCGATCGCAGGTCTGCGAGACTTCCGGCAGGATGTGCGTGCTCAGGATGATCGTGTGCGTGCCGGCCAGCTCCTTGATGAGCTGCCGCGTTTCGATGATTTGCTTCGGGTCGAGGCCGGCGGTCGGCTCGTCGAGGATGAGCACCTCGGGGTTGTGCAGGATCGCCTGCGCGAGCCCGACGCGCTGCCGGTAGCCCTTCGAGAGCTTTCCGCAGTGGCGGTTCGCCATGTCGTCGACGCGCGTGCGGCGCATCGATTCTTCGACGCGGTTCTTCCGCTCGCTCGACGACATCCCCTTGGTCTTGATGCGCGCGACGAACTGCAGGTACTCGCGCACCGTCATTTCGGGATAGAGCGGCGGCGTTTCCGGCAGATAGCCGGTGCGGCGCTTGGCCTCGATCGGCTGCTCGAACACGTCGAACCCCGCGACAACGGCCTTGCCTTCCGTCGCCGGCATGTAGCCGGTCAGAATGCGCATCGTCGTCGTCTTGCCGGCGCCGTTCGGGCCAAGGAAGCCGAGGATTTCTCCCCGCTCGACGCGGAAGTTCAGATCGTCGACCGCGGTGACGCGGCCGTAGCGTTTGGTGAGGTGCTGAACCTCAATCAACGGGTGTTCTCCATGAATTTAATCGATGTAAGCTTCTGAAAGCGGCAGCGACCGTGCCACCAACCCCCAATCCTAATAGAACGGCCTCGAAAGCAGCAAGAGGGAGCGCACGTTTTTCTTGCGCTCGTCCTTCTGGCCGCTCGGCGCTCGGCTGGTGGTGGATACACCGCTCCGTTCCCCCTTTAGACGGGCGGATCCCCCTGGCTGGCCTGCGCGGTGCGGTCGAGGTGCGGTTCGACCGCTTCGCCGTTCCTCATGTCTTTGCCGGATCCGACGCCGGACGCGTGGCGGGCGGTCGGCTATCTGCAGGCGCGCGACCGCCTCTGGCAGATGGAGCTGTATCGGCGCGCGGCGTCGGGGCGGCTGTCGGAGCTGCTCGGCGAGGCGACGGTTGCGATCGATCAGCGGTTTCTGACCCTCGGCCTTCGGCTCGCGGCGGAGCGCGAGTGGGAGCGCACGCCGCCGGACGTTCGAACGGCGTTCGAGAACTACGCGGCGGGCGTGAACGCCGCGATGGCGGTGGCTCGCGGCAGCTGCCGCTCGAGCACCAGTTGCTCGGCCTCACGCCGGAGCCGTGGACGCCGGTCGATTCGCTGGCGATCAGCAAGCTGTTCGCCTGGCGGCTCGGCGAGAACCACAGGGCCGAGCTGCTGCGGTACGCGCTCGTTGCGGGAGATGGGCCCACGGGCGCTCGAACTGTTCCCGCGCTCGCCGGAGTGGGCGCCGGTGATACTCGAGCGCGCTGAGAGGGGCGAGAGGGCGAGCAGGTGCGAGAGGTGCAGAGGTGCGTCGTATCCGCCGGGCCTCGAGTGGCTGTCGCCGGATGCGCATGCGATGAGCAACAGCTGGGTCATTCACGGATCGCGCACCGCGTCGGGCCGGCCGATTCTTGCCAACGATCCGCATCTTGCCATCGAGATGCCGTCGGTCTGGTGGGAAGTGCATGTCGTCTCGGGCACGCTGAACGTCGCCGGCGTCACCATTCCGGGCATTCCGTTCGTCGTCATCGGCCACAACGCGCGGATCGGCTGGGGACTGACGAACGTCGGCTCCGACGTGCAGGATTTTTTCGTCGAGCAGCTCGATGCGTCGCGGCAGCGCTATCGAGTCGGCGACGACTGGGTGCCGCTTGCAGATCCGGCGCCACGAGATTCGCGTCAGCGGGCGCAATGAGCCTGTGGTCTTCGACGTGCGCTCGACGCGGCACGGTCCCGTCCGGAATGCCGAGGACTGGTTCGAGGCGTATGCCGGCGATCCGTCGCTGCCCGCGCAGCTCGGCGAGACCGTGCTCGCGCTGAAGTGGCATCCGGTGCTCGAAGGCAATGCGGCGGCCGCATTCGATGCGCTGGCGCGCGCGCGCGAACTGGACGGAGTTCGTCGACGCGGTTCGCCGGTTTTCGGCGCCCGCGCAGAACTTCGTGTACGCCGACGTCGACGGCAACATCGGTTACGCGATGTCGGGACTGCTGCCCGTTCGCGCCGGTTCGGATGGTGTGCTTCCGGTTCCCGGCGCGCCGCGCGACGCCGATTGGCAGGGGTGGGTCGACATCAATCAGCTTCCCGCTGTGCTCAATCCGCCCTCGGGCCAGATCGTGACGCGAACAACGAAGTCGATCGCGGCCTGCCGTACCTGATGACGCGTGATTGGGTCGCGCCGTTCCGCGCGCAGCGCATCACCGCGCTGCTGGGCGATCGGCGCGGGCTCGATATCGCCGCCATGCGGCAGATTCAGGCCGACATCACCAGCCTGTCCGCCGACTTCATCTTGAAGGCGATCGAGGTGCCCGATGCGGTCGAAGGAGCTTGCGCACGTGGGATCGGCGCGTCGATGAACGGCCGGTGTCGCTGCTGTACGCAAGCGTTCGAGGAGGCGCTCTGGCGGCGGACGTTCGCCGACGAGATGTCCGCGCCGCTGTACGAGCGTTTCTATCGCTACGCCGGCAACGAGCGATTCGCGGGTCTGCACGCCGTCATCAGCGATCCGCGATCGCCGTGGTTCGACGATCGCTCCACACCGGACGTCATCGAAACGCGCGACGACATCGTGCAGGCAGGCCGCAGACGACGCGCTGGCGGGGCTGCGCGCGCGGTTCGGCGACCGGCGGCGTGGCGATGGGACGAGGCGCACGCCGTCAAGTTTTCGCACCCGCTGTCGGGCGGCGGCCGCATGCTGGACTGGTTCTTCAGCCGCGGGCCCGTGCCGGTCGGCGGCGACAGCATGACCGTCAACAAAACGACGACCGATTTGCGGCGGCCGTACGCGACTTCCGAAGCGGCCTCGTACAGGCAGATACTTGATGTAGGCGCGTGGGACGCGTCGCTCGGCGTCAACACCACCGGGCAGTCGGGGCACCCGCGCAGCCCGCACTATTTCGACCAGAATAGGTTGTGGCGGCAGGGGGAATATCGTCCGCTGCCGTTCACCCGCGGCGCCGTCGAAGCGGCAACGGTGTCGCGGTTGGAGTTGGTTCCGTAGCCGGGTAAGCCTGTATCTATTGGACCCGCCGACAAGGAGACACACGATGGCGGCAGAGGTAGGCAGCAAGGCTCCGGATTTCACGCTCGTCAATCAGGATCGCGAGAACGTCACGTTGAGCCAGGAGCTCGGCAAGGGCAACGTCGTGCTGGCGTTCTTTCCCGGGGCGTTCAGCGGCACGTGCACGAAAGAGATGTGCAAGTTCCGCGACACGATGAGCAACTTCAAGAACGTGAACGCGAAGGTGCTCGGCATCAGCACCGACACGTTCTTCGCGCTGAAGGCGTGGGACGATCAGCAGAAGCTCGGGTTTCCGCTGCTGAGCGACTACAACAAAGAAGTCATCAACAAGTACGGCGTCGTCAATCCCGACATGATCGGGTTGAAGAACATCGCGAAGCGCGCCGTGTTCGTCATCGACAAAGGCGGCGTCGTCCGGTATCGCGAGGTGCTCGAGGATGCGCGGAACGAGCCCGACTACGCGAAGCTGAACGAGGCGCTCGGAAAAGTTGGCAAATAAACCGGTCGCGTGCGCCGTCTGCGAAATCCACGCTGAGTCGGTCTTCAAGATCGACGGCATGGATTGCCGCGAGGAAGTCGCCATCCTCGAGCGCCGGCTGAAACCTCTGCCGGGGCTCGAGGACATCGTGCCCGACCTCGTCGGGCAGCGGCTGCGCGTGCGTTACGACGCAGCGAAGCTGTCGACTGCGGCCATCGTCGAGGCGGTCGCGCAGACAGGCATGCGCGCGTGGCTCGAGCACGAAGCGCCGGTCGGCCACACCGCGGCCGCGACCGCGCGGCAGGCGCTCGTCATCGCTTCGGGCGCGGCGCTGGCCGCCGGCCTGCTGTTCGAGTTTCTCGACCTGCCACTCGCTGCTCGTTCGCGGCACGTTACCTCATCTCGATTCTGACGGGCGGCATCTACACGGCGCGCCGCGCGTGGGCGGCGACGCGCGTGATGTCGCTCGACATCAACGTGCTGATGCTCGTCGCCGTCATCGGCGCGATGATCATCGGCGAGTGGTCCGAGGGCGCGACGGTCACGTTCCTGTTCGCGTTCGCGCAGATTCTCGAGGCGCGCAGCATGGATCGCGCGCGAAACGCGATACGCGCGCTGATGGACCTGACGCCGCCGGAAGCGGTCGTGCGCCGCGACGGCCACGAGACGCGCGTGCGCGTCGACGACGTGCGCCTCGGCGAGATCCTGCTGGTCAAGCCCGGCGAGAAAATTCCGCTCGACGGTGTCGTGGTCTCGGGCACCAGCCCGGTCAATCAGGCGCCGATCACCGGCGAGTCGCTGCCGGTGGAGAAGTCGGCCGGCGACGACGTGTTTGCGGGAACGATCAACGGCTACGGCGCGCTCGACATTCGCGTCACGCACCTTCGGCAGGACACGACGCTCGCGCGCATCATCGCGCTCGTCGAGCTGGCGCAGTCGCAGCGCGCGCCGAGCCAGGCGTTCGTCGAGCGGTTCGCGCGCTACTACACGCCCGCCGTCATCGCGCTCGCGATCGGCATCGCCGTCGTGCCGCCGTTCCTGCTCGGCCAGCCGTTCGGCACGTGGTTCTATCGCGCGCTCGTGCTGCTCGTGATTTCGTGTCCGTGCGCGCTCGTCATCTCGACGCCGGTGTCGGTCGTCTCGGCAATCGCCGCCGCGGCGCGGAGAGGCGTGCTGATCAAGGGCGGCGTGCATCTCGAGCGCATCGGCGCGATCCGGTGCGTCGCGTTCGACAAGACCGGAACGCTGACGAAGGGCGCGCCGCACGTCGTCGAGGTGATTCCGCTGAACGAGACCGCCATCGACGAGATCCTGGAGATCGCCGCGGGCCTCGAGGCGCGATCGGAGCATCCGGTCGGCCGCGCGATTCTCGCGCGAGCCGTCGAGTCGGGCATCGCGCTGCCGGCTGCTCGGCAGAGTTTCAGTCGATACCGGGCCGCGGGGCAGAAGCGGTGGTCGCGCGGACAACCCGCGCTCATCGGCAACCATCGGCTCATCGAAGAGCGCGGGCTCTGCAACGCCGCGATTCATTCGCAAGCTCGACGCGCTGGCGGCGTCGGGCCGCACGGCGGTGCTCGTCGCGCGCGAGGGACGCCCGCTCGGCATCATCGCGCTCGCCGATCGCACGCGCGAATCGGCGCGCGACGCGATCGAGATGCTGCGGCGTCAGGGCGTGCAGCGCGTCGTGATGCTGACCGGCGACAATCAGGCGAGCGCCGAGGCGCTGGCGCGCGAGGTCGGCGTCGACGAGACGCACGCCGAGCTGCTGCCGCACGACAAGGTCGCGGTCGTTCACGAAGCTGAAGCAGAAGTACGGCGCGGTTGCGATGGTGGGCGACGGCGTCAACGACGCGCCGGCGCTGGCCGCGGCCGACGTCGGCATCGCGATGGGAGCCGCCGGCACGGATGCCGCGCTCGAGACGGCGGACATCGCGCTGATGGCCGACGAGCTGCTGAAGATTCCGTTCGCGGTTCGCCTCGGCCGCGCGACGCTCGCGCAATATTCAGATGAACGTCACGCTGTCGCTCGGCCTGAAAGCGGTGTTTCTCGCCCTGGCCGTCGTCGGCTCGGCGACGTTGTGGATGGCGGTGGTGGCCGACATGGGCGCGTCGCTGCTGGTGATCGCGAACGGAATGCGGTTGCTGCGGGCGGACTGAGATGATCCGGACGCGCGACACGCGCAGGCCGTCGACGGCTTCGACGCGCAGCGTGCGTCCGCCAACTTCGATCGCGTCGCCGATCTTCGGACGCCGGCCGAGGCGGCCGAGCATGTAGCCGCCGAGCGTCGTGTAGGTGTCCTCGTCGATCTCCAGGCCGAACTGCTCGTTGATGTCGGTGACGAGCGCGAGGCCGTCGACTTCTGCCGACCCGTCCGGCAGCTGGCGAATCGGCGTCGACGCGCCGGTGCCGAAATCGCCGCCCAGCTCGCCGACGATGCGCTCCATGACGCGCTCGAAGGTGACGAGGCCGGCCGTGCCGCCGTATTCGTCGATCACGATCGCCTGATGCGTGCGGTGGCGGCGCATCTGCCGCAGCAGCTCGTCCGCCTTCATCGTCTCGGGGACCGTCAGCGCTTCGCGCGCGATCGCCGCGACGCTGAAGTTCGCGGGCGGCGACGCGAGCGCGCGAACCAGATCGGGCACGAGCATGATGCCGACGATGTCGTCGAGCTCGCCGCGATAGACGGGCAGGCTCGTGTGGCGTCCGCGCCAGACCTTGATCGACGACTTCGCTCATCGGCGCGTCGGCCCTGACCGCCGTCATTTCCGTGCGCGGCACCATCATTTCGGCCGCCGTGAACTCGGCGAAGTGGAAGACGCGGTGGAGCATCTGCTCTTCTTCTTCTTCGAGCACGCCCGCCTGCTGGCTCGCCGTCACCAGCATCTTCAGCTCTTCTTCCGAGTGCACGAGGCCGTGGCCGCTGGCGGCCTTCATGCCGAACATGCTGCACGACCGCCCAGCCCATGCCGTTGAGCGCGCGGATGAACGGATGGAACACGCGGAGGAACAGCTCGGTCGGCTTCGCGACGATGAGCGCGACCTTCTCCGGATACTGCAGCGCGACGGTCTTCGGCGCGAGCTCGCCGAGCACGATGTGCAGCGCCGTGATGATGGTGAACGCGATGGCGACGGCGATCGTGTGCGAGGTGGCCACGGAGATCGGCGCGGGCAGACGCGCCAGCAGCGGATCGATCAGCGACGCGAGCGCGGCTCGCCAATCCAGCCGAGGCCGAGGCTCGCCATCGTGATGCCGAGCTGCGTGGCGGCGATGAACTGGTCGGGATTGTCGAGCGCGCGCCTCACCGGGCGCGCCATGCGGCTGCCTTCGGCGAGCAGCTGATCGATGCGCGTCTTGCGCACCGAGATGATGGCGAACTCGGCGGCCACGAAGAAACCGTTGGCCAGAACCAGCGCCAGCACCGCGAGCAGGCGGATGCTGACGTCGAGGACGGGGCTGTCCATTGACGAAACCTCCGGCCTGATTCTAGCTGGTAGGTGGTAGCTGGTAGCCGGTAGCAAAAGCTCTTGCTACAAGCTACGGCTACCACCTACGAGCTAGCTTTTCTGCTGCTGAAGAAGTGCGCGTCGACGAACTCGTCGATGGCGGCTTGATCCTGCGGCTCGACTTTCTCGAACTGCAGGCCCATGCCGTGGCGGCGATCGCTCCAGGCGACGCGCCCTTCGGCGTCGATGTCGCGCTTCGAGCCGGGCAGGCGGAAGCGGAGGCGAACCTTCGCGCCGTTCTCGAGCGGGCTGGTGGTTCGGATGGCGATGCCGCCGCGGCTGAGGTTCAGCGTCAGCGCGGCGGCGATGGTGTTGCCGAAGCGGTAGGCGATGGGAATGCCGAGCACGACGCGCGGGCTTCCGCGGCGGTTGAAGTTGTCGGGAAACAGGTGCGGCGCGAGCGACGGCAGGATGTGCTGCACCGCGCTGTATTCGTTCACGTAGCCGGCGACGCCGAGCGCGGCCAGCTCGCGCACTTCCTCTGCGCTCGTTATCGTGCCGCTGAAAATCAGAATCGGCAGCCGCCCGTCGTCGAGCTTGCGGATGCTGCGCACGAGGTCGACCCCGGCGGCGTGCGGCAGCCGCAGGTCGATGACGAGCAGATCGAGCTGCGCGAGGTCGGCGCGCACGCGCGCGAGCAGTTCCGCGGCGCTCTTGACCGTGACCGCGCGATGACCGGCGCCTTCGAGCGCGGTCTTGAAGCGGTCGCGCACGAACGCGGTGTCGTCGGCGACGAGAACGGTCTTTGCGCTGGCGGCGCTGGTGGTCATGAGGCGATGGAAGTCCCACGTGATGTATCGGAATGCGACCTCAAAAGCGTTAGCGTGCGTTGCAGAATTTATCAGGTTCTCGCTATAATCCGGAACAAATGGCTACCTGCCCCGAGTGTGACGCAGAGATCGAAGTCGACGAGTACGACGTGGACAAAGGCGACCTGCTCAGCTGTCCCGAGTGCGGCTCGAATCTCGAAGTCACAGGCATCGCGCCCATCGAACTTGACGTCGCCGGCGACGACGATGACGACGACGACGAGGACGAAGACGAGGAAGAGAGCCGAAGTCGACGAGCTCGACATCGACGAAGACGAAGAGACCGAGGAGGAAGAGGACTGGGACGAGTGACGCCTGAGCTGCGCTCGATCCTCTTCGACATGCGCTCGGTCGTCGTCGCCTTCAGCGGCGGCGTCGACAGCGCGTACCTGGCCTGGGCCGCCACGGAGTCCTCGGCGACAACGCCCTCTGCGTGACCGCCGAGAGCCCCAGCTATCCCGCGCACCACCGGCAGCTCGCGCTCAGAGTCGCGCGCGAGTTCGACCTGCACCACGAGATCATCTTCACCGGCGAAGTCGATCGCGCCGAGTACCGCGCGAATCCCGAGAACCGCTGCTACTTCTGCAAGCACGAGCTCTACACGCGGCTGACGCAGCTCGCGCGCGAGCGCGGCTTCGCGCACGTGGCCGACGGCACCAACGCCGACGATCGCGGCGACTACCGGCCCGGCCGCGTCGCGGCGAAGCAGTTCGGCGTGCGGAGCCCGCTCGACGAAGCCGGCCTGACGAAGGACGAGATTCGCGAGCTGTCGCGGCTCGCCGGGCTGCCCGTGTGGGACGAGCCGGCGTCGGCGTGCCTGTCGTCGCGCATTCCGTATCATCACGAGGTGACGCCGGAGAAGCTGCGGCAGATCGAGCGCGGCGAAGAAGCGCTGCACGCGCTCGGGTTCCGCGTCTGCCGCGTGCGCCATCACGACACGCTCGCGCGCGTGGAGGTGGCGCGCGAGGATCTGCCGCGCGCGCTCGAGCCCGAGATGCACGGCGCCATCGTGCGCGAGCTGCAGGCCGCCGGCTACGAGTCGGTGACGATCGATCCGAAGGGATATCGCACCGGCAGCCTGAACGAAGGCCTGATTCTCCGCCAGGTTTGAAGATCTCTCCGAAGCTTCTCTGGGCGTCCGCGCTGGCGGCGATCTTTCTGATCGCGCACCTGGCCTTTCTTCCGCCGACGCTCGAAGACATCGACTCGATGAATTTCGCGCTCGGCGTGCACGATTTCGATCCGTCGAAGCATCAGCCGCATCCGCCCGGGTATCCCGTCTTCATCGCGCTCGGCAAGCTGTCGCACGCCGTCTGGCCGTCCGATGCCGGCTCGCTGTCGCTGCTGGGGCGCGCTGTTCGGCGCGCTGGCGGTGTTTCCGCTCGTCGCGCTGTTCAGAAGCATCGAGGCGCTGGATCAGCACCGCGAGCGATGCGCACGCGCGATCGCCGCGCGGCGCTGGCGACGCTGGTGGTCGTCGCGTCGCCGCTGTTCTGGTTCACGGCGCTGCGCCCGCTCAGCGACATGCCGGGACTCGGCGTGGCGCTCGCCGCGCAGGCGTGCCTCGCGATCGGCGTTCGTGCGGCGCCGAGCGGCCGGACGACGCAGATCCGGCGGCGATCGCGCGAGTCGGGCCGATGATTGTGGTCGGCGCGCTGATCGCCGGGCTCGCCGTCGGCATGCGCACGCAGACGATCTGGCTGACGCTGCCGCTGCTCGCGTGGTGCTGCTCGATCGCGCGGGACGCGGCGCCGCCGGCGCGCTGCTCGGCAGCGCGATGACGTTCTCGATCGGCGTGCTCGCCTGGGCGATTCCGCTCATCATCGCGAGCGGCGGCGCTCGCGGCAATATCGCGCGGCCTTCGCCGGCCAGGCGGCGGAACAGTTCACCGGCCTCGACATCTTCCTGAGCAATCCGACGCCGCGGCGGATGGCGCTCGGCATCATCGCGTCGCTCGTCGGTCCGTGGGCGGCGCCGGCGCTCGGCTGGATCGTCGTGGCGATTGCGATTGCGGGGCTCGTGGTGCTCGCCTGGCGCGCGCCGCAGTCCGCCGTGCTGCTGCTCGTCGCGTACGTGCCGTACTCGATCTTCCATCTGATCGTGCAGGAGACCTACAGCCGGTACGCGTTGCCGCTCGTGCCCGCCGTCGGCTATCTCGTCGTCGAGGGCCTGTCCGCTGCGGGAACGAAAGCGGCCACGTTCGGAAGCGCGGCGATCGTCGTGGCGTCGCTGGTGGTCACGTTGCCGGCGGTGAGGGCGTACTCGCGATACCCGAGCCCCGCGTACGCGGCCGTCAACGATCTGCAGCAGCTCGTGCGCGAGCACTCCCGACAGCGTCGTCGGCGCGCATCAGCGGTTCGCGCGCGTGCTCGAGACCAGAGACGTCGGCGCGAAGATTCTGCCGTCGCCGGTGATGCGCGAGTCGACCGAGCTCGCCGCGTACTGGCGCGGCGGCGGCACCAGCGCCCGTGTGGTATCTTGTCCGATCCCGCGCGCGGCGATCTCGAGCTGGTCGATCCGCTGAGCCGGCGCGTGCACGCGCATTACGGCTGGATGTTTCCGCGCGAAGCGTTCATCAGCGGCGTCCGCCCGGACATTCTCGATCTGGTGTCGATCGATTCGCCGCCCGGATGGTTTGCCGAAACCGGATGGCACCTCACGCCGGAGACGCTGAACATCTCCGAGCAGCAGGGGCGCTCCGAAGGCATGGCGCATATCAGGAATCGGCCGGATGCGGCGCTGCTCGTGCTTGGCGGCGAAAGCACCGCAGACGGCAGGCGGCACAGCCGGCTCGCGTGTCGCTGACGATCGGCGATCGAGTGATCGAAGAGTGGGAGGTCCCGGCCGGCGGGCGGTTCTTCAAGCGCATCGTGCTCGAGCCCGGGACGCTGGCCGGCGACGGACCGTTCACCCGGCTGGTCGCTTCATATAAAGGCGCCGACGGCCGGCCCGAGAGCGTGCGGCTGACGCAGTTGATGGTCGCGTCGCCGCAGTCGGTGTTTCATGTCCAGCACGCGGGCTGGAACGAATCGGAATACAGCGATCAGATGCAGCGCCGATGGCGATGGACGACGGGTCGCGCGGAGACGTTCGTCAACGCGGCCGGACGCGATCTCACGTTGACGATCGCCGGCGAATCGCCGCTGCGCTATTTCGACACGGCGCCGCGGGTGACGGTCCGCGCGGGCAATCAGGTGCTGGCGACGGCGCAGCCGTCGAGCGACTTCGAGCTGAGCGTGAAGGTGCCGGCCGCCGCGCTGGCCGCCTCGGATGGGATGCTGACGATCGAAACCGACCAGTCGTTCGTGCCGCACGAACGATCGGGCAGCCCCGATCGGCGAACGCTGGGCTTGCGGATTTTCGATTCGAAATACGTTGAACAGGAGATCAGGAGTTTTCAAAAGAATCTCGAACTCCTGATCTCCTGTTCAAGATCAGGGTTTTTTCGCCAGGCACAGCAACGAGCTGCCGACCGGCATATCGATGCCGGCCTCGATGATGCTTCGACTTCGAGCGCGAGCGCGCCCGAGAACAGCGCGTTCACCGGCGCCGGCGGCACGTAGAAGTCTCCCTTGTTCTTCGCCTCCGCTTTCTCGCCGCGCAGCCGCTGGAGCGCGCGCACCGTGGCCGTGATCGGAAACAGCGACGCGTTCGTGTAGGTGAGCCGCCTCACCTGGAAGCCGGCGTGCTCGAGCTTTTCGCGCAGCTCCCGCTTCGTGTACGGCGCACCTCGCCGCCGAGCACCGAGTGATCGCCCTTCAGCATGTCCAGCGCGGCGACGTTGATCACGACGCACCCGCCGGGCCTGAGCACCCGGAACATCTCCTGCGATCGCGCCTGTTCGGCCGGCGCTTCGAGGCAATAGAGCACGTCGAACGACAGCACGACGTCGATCGACGCGTCCGCGAAGGGCAGATGCGTGACGCTGCCCTGCATCAATCGCGGCATGCCGCGTTCGTGTCCGAACCGGATCCGCGCCAGAGAAGCTCGAGGCCGAACGGTGTGCCGTACTGCTGAAGAAAGGGAAGATTTGCGCCGGTGCCGCAGCCGGCATCGAGCAGCCGCGGGTTCGAGCGTCCGGCCGTTGCCTCTGCGATGAGCGGTGCGACGAAGCGTTTGAAGCCGCGAAACCAGAAGTGCCGTTGTTCGGCCTCGAACGTCCGTTCGAGCAACGCGTCCATGGCCCCCGCATTCTACCGCCTCGCGCTATGCAGACCTCTCCCGACAATGCCTGAGATAATTGACACTCGTACGTCGCCACGGTACTCTGTCACCGCAATTTCATACGTCATCTCACACAACTTCAGCTGAGGAGAATCTCATGCGACGTTTCCTGCTGGTCGGCGCACTGTGCGCCATCCTGGGATTGACGGCCGCGGCCTGCAAGAGGCCGGTGCCGGCCCCGGCTCCGGCACCGGCACCGCCACCGGCTGCGCCGCCGCCGCCACCACCGCCGCCGCCACCAGCCGCCGCCACCGCCACCGCCACCACCGGCGCCGCTGACCGAAGATCAGATCTTCGCGCAGAAGACGGTCGATCAGCTGAACGCTGAGCGTCCGCTCGGCGACGTGCTGTTCGATTTCGACAGCGCGACGCTGCGGGACGACGGCCGGGCGGCGGCGTCGAGAAATGCGGACTACCTGAAGCGGTGGCCGTCAGTGCGGATTACGGTCGAAGGGCATGCGGACTCGCGCGGCACAGCGGAGTACAACCTCGCGCTCGGCGGGCGCCGTGCCGCGGCCGTGAAGGACTATCTCGTCAGCCTCGGGGTCCGGGCGATCGCGTCACGACGATCAGCAAGGGCAAGGAGCAGCAGGTGTGCACGGAAGAGACCGAAGCGTGCTGGCAGCGAAATCGCCGGGGATTTCACATCATTACCGCTAAGTAATCTGTCAGGGGTGAGGGAAGAGGGGTGAGGGGCAATTACGCCCTCACCCTCTTGCCCTTACCCCTTCGCGCGTTGATCATCCGCCTCAGCTCCTCCTCCGACACCCGGTATTTCGCGATCTTCTTTCCATCGATCATCAGCACAGGAATCTCCAGGCCGTAGCGATCGAGCAGGTCGGGATCGCTCGAGATGTCGATCTCGTCGAGCGAGATCGGCGTCGTTCGGATGCTCGGCAATGACGCGATGGACGATCGACTTCATCTCGTCGCACAGATGGCAGCCGGGCTTGCTGTAGATCGTCAGGCGCAAGATCGCGCGATGTCTTCGGCGGCGCCGCGCGGGTCCGCGGCGGCGACGATGGGGCGACCGACGACGAGATAGCTCGCGCCTGCGGCCAGCGCCTCTCTGGCGCTGAGCGTGCGCGATTGATCGTCGGCCGGCGCAGACGAGGCGCGAATGCCGGGCGTGACGATCGATGAGCGACGGAAATCGCGCGCGCAGCACGTTGAGCTCCTGCGGCGAGGCGACGACCCCGTCGAGCCCCGAGCGCGATACGAGAGCGGCCAGCTCTTCCACATGACGTTCCATCGATCGATTGACGCCGATTTCGAGCGAGCGCATTGTCGTCGAGGCTCGTCAGCGCCGTCACCGCGACGACGAGTGGAGCGGGCCTGTTCGATCGGGACGCTGTCTCGGTCGCGGCGCGCTTCGCGGCCTTCAACATCTCCGATCCGCCAGACGCGTGCACCGTCATCATCCAGACGCCGAGCTTCGTCGCCGACGCTACGGCGCCTGCAACCTGATGCGGGATGTCGTGGAACTTGAGATCGAGAAACACGCGGTGCCCTTCGTCGACGAGACGCCGCACGAGTGCCGGGCCCTTCGGCCGTGAACAGGGTGCTGCCGATCTTGATGCCGCCGACGCGCCCTTTGAGGCGCATGGCGAGCTCGGTTGCGTGGACCGCGTTGTCCACGTCGAGTGCGACTAGGAGCTGATCCATTCTTTTTCGCGCGCGCGCGTGTCGATGGTGCCGACGAGATCGCCGATGGCCTTGATGCCGTGGCGCTCGCCGTAGCTGCGGATGCCGTCGAGTAGCTTCGGCCAGATGAGCGGATCGGCGAAGTTCGCCGTGCCGACTTGTACCGCGGCCGCGCCGGCGATGATGAACTCGAGCGCATCCGATGCGGTTGCGATGCCGCCCATGCCGACGATCGGAATGCGAATCTTCTGGCGGCACTCGTACACCATGCGCACCGCGATGGGCCGAATCGCCGGGCCGCTGAGCCCCCCGACGATGTTCGACAGCTTCGGCCGCCGCGTCTCGACGTCGATCGCCATCGCGAGAAACGTGTTGACGAGCGAGACGGCGTCGGCGCCGGCGTCTTCGGCGGCCTTCGCGATCGCGCTGATGTCGGTGACGTTGGGCGTCAGCTTCGGGATGACCGGCAGCCGCGTGGCGGCGCGCACGGCGGCCACGACATCGGCGGTGCCGTGCAGGCTGCATCCGAACGTGATGCCCCCTTCCTTGATGTTCGGGCACGAGATGTTCAGCTCGAGCGCCGCGACCCCTTCGACATCGGACAGAATCTTGGCAAGCTCGACGTACTCCTGCAGCGTGGTCCCGCAGATGTTGACGATGACCACCGCGCCGCGGGCCCGCAGCTCTGGCATCTTTTCCGCGATGAAGCGATGGACGCCGATGCCCTGAAGGCCGATGGCGTTCAGCATGCCTGCCGGTGTCTCGACAATCCGCGGCGGGAGGATGTCCTTCGCGCTCGGCGAGAAACAGGCCTTTCACGGCGACGCCGCCGAGCGACGACAGATCGACCAGCTCGGCGTACTCGGTGCCGTACCCGAAGCACCCGCTCGCCGCGATGAGCGGATTCTTCAGCGTCAGCGTGCCGATGCGGACTGATAGGTCCATGGCTACCATGCGATCTCGCTGCCGCGGAACACCGGGCCCGCGAGGCACGCGCGCACGAAGTGCGGCTTGCCTTCGGTCGTCTTGATCGGAATCACGCAGCTGTAGCATCCGCCCACGCCGCAGCCCATGACGCGCTCGACCGACACCTGCGACGGACGGCCGTAGGCCGCCGACAGTCTTGCCACGGCGGCGAGCATCGGCTCGGGGCCGCACGCGTAGAGCATGACGCTCGCGTCGGCCGGCCGTGTTTTCAGATCGCGCTCGAGAGGCACCGTGACGCGGCCCGCGCTCGCCCCGGCTTCCGTCTTCGGTCGCGAGCACGAGCTCGACGCCCATCTTCTCGAACATGTCCAGGTAGAACAGCTCAGCGGCGCGGCGTGCGCCGTAGTAGAGCTTCACCTTGATGTTGCGCGTGCGCAGCGACGTGCGCGAGCGTGGCGAACGGCGCGAGGCCGACACCGCCCGCGACGAGCCATGCCTCATCGGGCGCGGCGACAGGCGCGAACGGCCGTCCCAGCGGTCCGAGGCACTGGATACGATCGCCCGGCTTCGCATCGTAGAGGAGCGTGGTCGACGGTCCGATGCGCTTGCTGAGCAGCGAGAGGCCGACGATCGTGCCGCGCTCCTCGAGCACTTCGAAGACCGAGAACGGCCGGCGAAGCAGCGGCTCGACGCGATCGCCGGCTTTCACCATCACGAACTGGCCGGGCAGCGCGCGCTCGGCGATTTCGGGCGCGGCGAGGCCGAGCACGTTGTAATCGGAAGACAGATGGACGTTCGAGATGACTTCGGCGACGACGTCCAGCGGCACGTGGAAAGTATATCGCGGGTGCAATGGGTGCAATGGGTGCGGTGGGTGCGATAGGTGCGGATATCATGATCGCGCCAATGCAATACCTGCGGATGCTGACGAACTCGCTCATCGCGGGCGCGCTCGTGGGCGCGTACGTCGCGGTGCTCGTGCTGCAGTTGAACCCGATGGTTCGGCTCGATTCGATGGCGGTCGCGCGGCTCATGCTGACGTGGGCGGCGTTCTACGGCGTCCACGCGGCGGCGTTCTTCTACGGCCTCATCGTGTTCCGCCAGTTGCTGGCCGTCGAGGTCCGATCGCCAGGGTGGATCAGCCTGCGGCTCGCTCGCCGCGTTCGGCACGATTGCCGTATCGATGAGCGCCCTCGTCACGTGGCTGAACCTTGACGGTTTTCGATCGGTGCTCGGCCCGATCGCCGCGGAGCGGATGACCGATGGCGCGCTCGTCGTCTCGCTGTGCGCGGCCATCTGCGTGGCCCTCGCGCTGCTGCAGGCCCGCTTGCAGCGATTCCGCGGGATTGTCGCGACCGTGTTTGGACTCGTGCTCGTCGCGTCACTGGCCGGACCGCTGTACCTTCGCGGCGCCGGCGATTCCACGCCGCCGCCGCGTACGCCGGTCGCGGCGCAGCTGGCACCGGCGAAGTCGAGCGCGCGCGTCCACATGATTCTGCTCGACGGTGCCTCGCTCGATTTCATCGCGCCGAACGCAGCGGGCGGCCGCTTTCCCAATTTCGGCCGCCTGCTCGACAGCGGCGCGGTGATGCACCTCGCGACGCTTCGTCCGACGCAGCCGGCGCCGGTGTGGACCGCGGTGGCCACGGGAAAGTTGCCCTACAAGACCAGCGTCTATTCGGCCGCGCGCTACGTCGTGCCCGGATCCGATCAGCCGCTCGATCTGCTTCCTGATTTCTGTTTCGCGCAGGCGCTCGTGCGCCTCGGATTGATAGAAGAGGAAGGGCGTGCATCAGATGCGGTTCGCGCGCGCCCGCTATGGGAGCTGTTGAGCGGCTACGGCATCACGGCGGGTGTCATCGACTGGCCGCTGACGTATCCGGCGCATGGCGTCAACGGCTACCTCATCAGCGACGAGTTTCTCCATCGTGATGCGGCATCGATGATCGCATCGACAGGCGAGCCGCCGCTCGCGTACCCGCCCGAGGCCGCAGAGGAGGCGCGCAGTGTCCGGCAGAACGCCGCGCCAGGACCGGCCTCAATCTCGTTTGCGGCGCAGCCGGCGTCCGGCATACGCCCGCGCGAAGGACAGGTGACCCCGGCCCATGCGCTCGCCGCCGACGTGGCGGCGGAGCAGATCGCCGAGTCGTTCAGCGAGCTGCGGCCTGTGCAGTTCACTGCCATCCGTTATCCCGGCATCGATGCGGTCGGACACTATTACTTGCGCTACGCGCTGCCGCGCGCGTTCGGCGATGTCTCCGATGAAGAGCGGTTGCGGCACGGTCGCGTCCTCGAGCAGTACTACACCTACCTCGACGGCATCGTCGGGCGCGCGATGGCGGCGCTTGGCCCTGATGATCTGCTGCTCGTCGTGTCCGGGTTTGGCATGGAGCCGCTGAGTCTCGGGAAACGCCTGCTCGAGCGCGTGATGGGAGATTCCGAGTTGAGCGGCAGCCACGAGCGCGCGCCCGATGGGTTCGTGCTGGCGTACGGACGTCAGGTCGGCAAGGGAAATTTTCTGCGCGCGTCGGTCGTCGACATCGCGCCGACGGTGCTCTACTACTTCGGCCTTCCGATTGCGCGCGACCTGGACGGCTTCGCGCGCACGGACATCTTTACACGCAGCTTCACAGAACAGCGGCCGATTACGTTCATCCCGTTTTACGATCGGTGAATCTACTGATCTGATCTACTGATCTAAGGATTTCAGCTCTCTGCCCAGATCTTTAGATCAATAGATCAGTAGATCTCCAGTTGCTGTATACTTACAGCATCTCTTTAAGAGCGGCCCTGCGAGGCCGACAAGAGTTATGAAAACGCGCACCTCCTTCCTCGCGACATCTCCCAACAGCAGTCTGCCGTCGAGCCTTGCCTGATGCCGATCATCATGGACGCCGATCGCATGGGACGCACGCTGACGCGCATCGCGCACGAGATTCTCGAGCGCAATCGCAGCACCGAGCATCTCGCACTGGTGGGTATTCGCACGCGCGGCGATGTGCTCGCCAGGCGCCTGGCGAAACAGCTCGAGCAGATCACGAACAATCCGCTGCGGACCGGCGCGCTCGATATCACGCTCTACCGCGACGACGTGATGAGGCATACCGTCGGGCCCCAGCCGCTCGTGCGCCGCACGGAGATTCCGTTCTCGATTGACGACCAGAAAATCCTGCTCGTGGACGACGTGCTCTACACGGGGCGCACGATTCGCGCCGCGCTCGACGCGTTGATCGATTTCGGCCGCCCGAAGGAAATCCAGCTGATCGTGCTTATCGATCGGGGCCATCGCGAGCTGCCGATCAAGGCCGACTACGTCGGCAAGAACGTGCCGACGTCGTTGAAGGAATCAGTCACCGTGCGTCTGACGGAAACCGACGGCGCCGACGAAGTGTCGGTGGGCCAGGCGCCATGAGGACGAAGCCATGACGACTCAACAGGTCGCCACCATCTCGAAGCTGCGGCACAAGGATTTGCTCGGCATCTCGGATCTGACGCCCGACGAGATTCTGCTCATCCTCGACACGGCCGAGGCAATGCGCGAGATCGGCGATCGTCCGATCAAGAAAGTGCCCGCGCTGCGCGGCAAGACGGTCGTGAACCTGTTCTTCGAAGCGAGCACTCGAACACGCACCTCGTTCGAGATCGCCGAGAAGCGGTTGAGCGCCGACACGCTGAACATCGCGGCGCAGACATCGAGCCTGGTCAAGGGGGAAACGCTCGTCGACACGGCGCTCAATCTCGAGGCGATGGCGCCGGACATGATCGTGCTGCGCCACGCGTACTCGGGCGCGTGCCACCTGCTGTCGCGCATCTGCCGCGCCGGCATCATCAACGCGGGCGATGGTATGCACGAGCACCCGACCCAGGCGCTGCTCGACGCGTTCACGATTCGCGAGCACAAGCAGCGCATCAAAGGACTGAAGGTCGCCATCGTCGGCGACCTGCTGCACAGCCGCGTGCTGCGATCGAACGTGCAGCTGCTGACGAAGCTCGGAGCGGACGTATGGGTGAGCGGGCCGCCGACGTTGATTCCGCCGGGCATCGAGCGCGAGGGCGTGCGATGCACCACGTCGGTCGACGAAGCCGTCGAAGGCGCCGACGTCGTCATGCTGCTTCGCGTGCAGCTCGAGCGGATGCAGGGTGCGTTCTTTCCGTCTTTGCGCGAGTACTTCACGGTGTTCGGCATGACGCGCGAGCGGATGCGGCGCGCGAAGCCCGACGCCATCATCATGCACCCCGGGCCCATGAACCGCGGCGTCGAGATCGACTCGGACGTTGCCGACGGGCCCTACTCGGTGATTCTCGAACAGGTTGCCAACGGCGTGGCAGTGCGCATGGCGGTGTTGTATCTACTGGCGGGTGGAGCGGAACATGAAACGGCTGCTTAAGGGCGGGCGGGTCGTCGACCCGGCGAATGGACGAGACGGTATCTTCGACATCCTCATCGATGGCGATCGCATCGCGCGCGTCGGAAAAGATCTTCCCGCCGATGGCGCCACGGTCATCGATGTGCCGGCAGGATTCGTCGTGACGCCTGGACTGTTCGATATGCACGTCCATCTGCGCGAGCCCGGCCAGGAGCACAAGGAAACGGTCGCGACCGGTACGGCATCGGCGGTGGCCGGCGGATTCACGGCGGTTGCCTGCATGCCCAACACGTCGCCGATCAACGACAACGCCGGCGTCACCGAGTACATCCTTCAGAAAGCGTCGCAGGCAAACCTCGCGCGCGTGTACCCGATCGGCGCGGTGTCGAAGGGATCGAATGGCGATCAGCTCGCCGACATCGCAGAGCTGCGAGCGGCCGGCTGCGTCGGCATCTCCGACGATGGACGGCCGGTGAAGACGGCGCTGTTGATGCGCCGCGCGCTCGAGTACGCGGGCATGTTCAACATGCCGGTGCTCGAACATTGCGAGGATCCGTCGCTGAAAGGCGAAGGGGTTGCGCACGAGGGATACCACGCGTCCGCGCTCGGCTTGCGCGGCATTCCAGGTGTGGCCGAGTCGATCATGGTGCAGCGCGACATCGCGCTGGCCGAGATGACGGGCGCGGCGGTGCACATCTGTCACATGAGCGCTGCCACGTCGCTGCGCGCGGTCCGCGAGGGGAAGCAGCACGGCGCCCGGGTCTCGTGCGAGGTCGCGCCGCATCACTTCACGCTGACGGACGAATCGCTGGCGACGCCGGTGAGCTACGACACGAACGTGAAGATGAACCCGCCGCTGCGCGCCACAGCCGACCGTGACGAGATGCTCAAAGGCATCGTCGACGGCAGCGTCGATGCCATTGCGACCGATCACGCGCCGCATCACTACGATGAAAAGAAGATGGAGTTCGACCTCGCCCCATTCGGCATCGTCGGCCTCGAGACGTGCGTGTCGATCTGCTTCGATCGGCTGATTCACCCGGGGCTCATTCGACTGCCGCGGCTCGTCGAGCTGCTGTCGACGAACCCCGCGCGCCTTCTCAACGTTCCCGCTGGAACGCTCAGCGAAGGCGCCGTCGCCGACATTTCGGTGCTTGCGCCGGATCTGGCGGTCACGATCGATCCTTCGAAGTTCCGCTCGAAAGCGCGCAACACGCCGTTTGCCGGATGGCAGTTCAAGGGGGGCGTGGCGGCGACGATCGTCGGCGGAAGAACCGTCTATGTGAACGAAAGCGCCGCAGGGGCCGATCGGTTCCAATAGTGCTGAAAGAGCGGCTCGACGCGCTCTACGCGTCGTTCAACTGCGTCGACTCCGCCACTGATCCCATTCAACTCGTACGCCGCTTCGACGATGCCGCCGACCGGGAGGTTGCGGGATTCTGCGCCGCTGCGCTTGCGTTCGGACGTGTCGCGAGCGTGCTGCAGTCGATCGAGCGACTCTATGCGGTGATGGGGCCGTCTCCCGCATCGTACGTGCGAGCATTCGATCCGCAGCGGCAGGCGCGCGATCTGAAGCCGATCGTGCACCGCTGGACGAAGGGGGACGATCTCACCGCGCTGGTCATCATCCTGCAACGCATGCTGCACAAGGGATCGATCGAGGCGTTCTTCCTCGAAGGTTACGATCCGAATGCGCCCGACCTCTCCGCTGCGCTCGAATCGTTTTCGACGAGAGCGATGCAGACCGATCTTCGCCCGGCGTACGGCAATCGGAAGCCGCGGCCTGGCGTGGCGTACTTCTTCTCGCGCCCGTCGTGTGGCGGCGCGTGCAAGAGGCTGAATCTGTTTCTGCGGTGGATGGTCCGTCACGACGCGGTGGATTTCGGAATCTGGAAGAACGTGCCCGCCGCGAAGCTCGTCGTCCCGCTCGATACGCACGTCATCCGCGTAGGGCGATGCCTGCGATTGACGCGCTATGCGAGCCCGGGCTGGAAGATGGCCGCCGACATCACGGCGTCCCTTCGCGAGCTCGACCCGGACGATCCTGTGAAATACGACTTCTCGCTATGCCACCTCGGCATGGCGGATCAGTGCGGGTTCAACCGCGCGCAGGCGGATACTGAATGCCCGCTGCGTGGCCTGTGTCGCCCGAGGGGCAAGCGAAATCTGAAAACTAGAATCTAAAATCTAAAAACTAGAATCTTGCTACGTCCCAGATTTCAGATTGTAGTTTCTAGATCCTAGATTCCGGTAGACACCCAGCGTCCGCTCGACCATCTCGTCGGCGCTGAAGATCCGCTTCACGCGCTCGAGCCCGGCGCGCGCCATCCGCTCGCGCCGCTCGGGATCTTTCAGCAGCGTCGAGATCGCAGACGCGAGCTCGCGCGCATCGCGCGGGGGTACGAGCAATCCCGTCTCGCCGTGCGAGACGACTTCGGGAATGCCCCCGGTCTCGCTCGCGACTGTCGCTTTGGACAACGCCATGGCGTCGAGGAGCGACGTGCCCAGCCCTTCGAACAGCGAGCTCATGACGAACAGGTCGAAGCTCTTGATGAACGACAGAATGTCGGCGCGGAATCCGGGAAGCAGCACGTGCTTCTCGAGATGCAGCTCTTTGATTTGACGTTCGAGCGTTGGCCGCAGGTCGCCCTCTCCCATGATCACGAACCGCGCGTCGGGCACCTCCCGCACGACCAGCGCTGCCGCGTCGATGAGGTACCTGTGGCCCTTCTCCTGCGTCAGCGCCGCGACCGCGCCGACGATGGGCGCGTGCGTCGGCAACCAGAACTCTGCGTGAATGTTCACCGCCGGCTCAACCTGCACGCGATGGAGATCGATGCCTTCATACACGGTGACGACGCGGTTGGCGTCGATGCCGTCGCCGATCAGCATCTCGCGAATGGCATTCGACGCGGCGACGAAGCAATCCACCTGGTGATACTTCCAGCGCGAGAACGCGTGCCCCTTGAGATGAAACGCGACGCGGCGCGACGCGATGAGGCCCGGGCATTTTCCGCTGGTCATGAACGACAACGCGAGCGACGCCAGCGCGACCGCGTGCGGATCGTGCGCGTGCACGATGTCCGGCCTCAGGTCCTTGATGATGCGCGAGAGCTTCCAGCCGGCGTGGAGATCGACTTCGGCGCGCGGAGCGAGTCGGATGAGATCGTGCCCTTCCGACGCGCGTCCCGCGAGCTCTCCCTCGGGATGCGCGACAAGCACGGTGCGGTGCCCCCGCTCGCGCAGGCCGAGCACGGTGAGCAGCACCTGGCGCTGTCCGCCTCGCCAGGTTCTCGCCGTGTCGACGTGGATCGAAAACACGTCTTAATCCCTTTGCAGTTCCCAGAGCTTGGCGAACTTCAGCATCACGTAGTACGAGTTCACGAGCGAGATGATGAGGCCAGGCTTTCCGTCGCGGAAGCCGCCTTTGAGGATGTAGTTGCGCACGAATGCAATGGGCGGGTGGAACAGCAGCTCGAGCCGCGTCGCGCGTTTGCCTTTTTCGAACATCTGCTTCGCCGCGAGCGTCGTGTACCGATCCATGCGGATCAGATGCTCGGAGAGATCCTTGTACGGATAGTGCTGCAGCTCGCTTTTCAGATAGCCGACCACGTCTGTATCAACCTTCACCGATTCATGCACGTGCAGCCCGTGCCATCGCGCGTAGCGGCGATCGTAGAGCCGCAGCTGATAGTCGGGATACATGTCGGTCGTGCGCATCCATCGTCCGAGATAGAACGACACGCGCGGCATCCGGTATCCGCGCATGGTGGGATCGGACTGAAGCAGCGCGCCGATCTCGGCGCTCAGCTCTGGGGTGACGCGCTCGTCGGCATCGAGCGAAAAAATCCAGTCGTGCGTGGCCAGGGTCGCGGCGTGATTCTTCTGATCGACGTAGCCCTTCCAGGCACGCACATAGACGCGCTCGGTGAACTGGCGCGCGATGGCGACGGTGTTGTCCGTGCTTTCCGCATCGACGACGATAATCTCGTCGGCCCAGGAAAGGGACTTGAGCGCGTCGGCGATCGCGTCGGCCTCGTTCTTGGTGATGACGATGGCGGAGACGGGCAGCACTGCAGCGCATCGTATACTACGCGGCTGATATGGAACAAAACGAAGCGCTTGAGTTGTATCGCCGCACTGGCGCCTATCTCGAGGGGCATTTCCGCCTTTCCTCGGGGCTGCATAGCCCCGGATACATGCAGTCGGCGCTCGTGCTTCAACATCCCGCGAATGCCGCCTCGCTGGGAATGGGCATCGCCGCTCAACGTAAAGAGGTTTCCGGCCCGACGGTTGTGTTGTCGCCGGCGCTCGGCGGTCTCATCATCGGGCACGAGGTGGCGCGCGCGCTGGGCGTGCGCGCGATTTTCGCCGAGCGAGCAGGCGGAACAGCGCTGACGCTGCGCCGCGGCTTCACGCTCTCGTCGAGCGATCGCGTGCTCGTTGTCGAGGATGTGTTTACGACCGGCAAGTCGACGCGCGAGACGATGGACGTGGCGCGTCGAGGCTGGTGCCGAAGTGGTGGGCGCGGCGTCGATCGTCGATCGCAGCGGCGGCACGATCAAGTTCGGCGTGCCCTCGTTCTCACTGGTGAGCCTCGACGTGCCTACTTACGATCCCGCCACGTGTCCGCTGTGCGCGCAGGGAATTCCTGTGGAGAAGCCGGGATCGAGGCCGCATAGCAGTTCCGGTTCCGGTTCCAGTTCGGGTCGGGTACACGATCTGCGCGCGCCGTAATCGTGCGCCACCTCGAACGGAACTGGAACCGGAACCCGGAACCAACTGTATGCGTACGTCGTCAGTTACGACGGCACCGACTTTTCCGGCTTTCAGCGGCAGTCGAATGCGCGGTCGGTGCAGGCCGAGCTGGAGGTGGCGCTGGCGGCCATCGAGGGGAAGCACGTCACGGTCGCCGGAGCCGGCCGCACGGATGCGGGCGTGCACGCGCTCGGCCAGGTCGCGAGCTTCAAGCTCGCGAGCGCCATCGGCGAGCGCGATTTGTTTCGAGCGCTCAACGCGAAGCTGCCCGAGGACGTGCGCGTGCTGTCGGCCGAAGTCGCCGCGCCCGATTTCAACGCGCGCTTTTCGGCGCGCTCGAAGATGTACCGCTACCGCATCAGCAACACGCGCGTGATGAGCCCCTTCCAGCGCCGATTCGCCTGGCACATCTCGCGCACGCTCGATCTGGCTGCGATGAACGACGCCGCGCGCGAGCTGATGGGAGAGCACGATTTCGCCTCGTTTCAGGGAGCGCCGAGCCGGAGTGAGCGAAGTGAATCGAAGGCTGAAAAGGACACCACGCGCACCGTGACCCGCTCGGAGTGGACCGAAGAGCCGCTCGCGGGCGGCGGGCGCCTCCTTATTTACGAGATCGCGGGCACCGGCTTCCTCAAGTACATGGTGCGCGCGGTCGTCGGGACGCTCGTCGAGGTCGGGGACGGCCGGCGGACCCCCGCGTCGCTTCGAGATTTGCTCGAATCCAGAGACCGCGCCGCGGCGGGCCCGACGGCGCCCCCTTCGGGGCTGTATCTCGTTCGCGTTGATTACGATGCGGCCGCTCCGGTATCCTTTTGATGGACATGTCTCTCGAACAGCTACTGGAGATCATTCCGAGAGGATCTCCGGACGAAAGCCTCGCTCGCGAGGTGAATTTCGACGCCCTTCCGTCGCACATTGCCATCATCATGGACGGCAACGGCCGCTGGGCCGCGCAGCGCCATCTTCCGCGCGTCGAGGGGCATCGCGCCGGCATCGAGTCGGTGCGCGACGCGGTCGAAACATCGGCCCGTCTCGGAATCGGCGCGCTCACGCTGTATGCGTTTTCGGTGGAGAACTGGAAGCGCCCCGTCACCGAAGTGACGGCGTTGATGACGCTGCTGAAACGGTACCTGCGCCTCGAGCTCGACGCAATTAACCGCAACAACATCCGCTTTCGCGTGATTGGGCGCACCGACGAGCTGTCCCCGGACGTGCTGCAGGAGCTCGAGGCCGGGCAGGAAGCAACCGCGCGCAACACCGGCATGCTCTTCAACATCGCGCTCAACTACGGCGGGCGCGCAGAGATCGTCGATGCCGCGCGCCGCGCGATTCAGGCAGGCGTGCGGGCTGAAGATCTCGACGAGCGGAAATTCGCCGAGTTCCTCTACACGGCCGGACAGCCCGATCCCGATCTGCTGATTCGGACGAGCGGCGAGATGCGCGTCAGCAACTTCCTGCTGTGGCAAATCGCGTACGCGGAAATCTGGGTCACCGATACGCTGTGGCCCGACTTCCGCCGCCGCGATCTCCTCGAAGCCGTGCTCGCGTATCAAAAACGAGATCGCCGCTACGGCGGCATCAAGCCCACGCCAGCCTTGTCACGGTAGTGGCAAGATTTATCAGCGGGGCAGTACCTGCTCATCGCTGTCATTGCAGCACTCTGGTTTCTTCAGCCCATTTACCTGCTCGGCATCGCCGTGTTCGTGGCGCTGCTCGCATTTCGCGAGTATCTCGACATCGCGGCGCGCGCCGGCGCGCGTGTGTCGCGGCCGGCAGGCGGCATCGCGGTCGCGCTCGTCTGCGTCGCCGTCGGCATGCCTGGGTTGCCGATCGACGTGGCGCTGGCGGGTGTGACGCTTGGACTGTCCGCGCTCGCGCTCTCGGGCGCCGCAACAGCGACGCCCAGTGGTGGCGCCTTGCAGTCGGCGGCGATCGCGGTGTTCGCGCCGCTCTATATCGGATTGCCGCTCGGGCTGCTCGCGGCCACGCGCTGGACGCTCGGAAGGGAAGTGGCGCTGCTGTTGATTGTCACCGTCGCCATCAGCGACTCTCTGCAGTACTACAGCGGCCGCACGTTCGGCCGCCATCTGCTGGCGCCCGTCGTGAGCCCGAAGAAAACGATCGAAGGGGCGATCGGCGGCTTC
Organism: Vicinamibacterales bacterium; assembly: GCA_963730445.1. GTDB lineage: Bacteria > Acidobacteriota > Vicinamibacteria > Vicinamibacterales > JAMQPK01 > JAMQPK01. The sequence continues at coordinate 115,421 of CAVSRX010000013.1, forward strand.
GTCGGAGCCGCGCTGAGCCTTGCGGTGATCGGCCACTGGTGGCTTCCGCAGATGGGACTGCCGGCGCGCATCATTCTCGGACTTGCGGTGGCGGTGGTCGGCATCATCGGCGATCTGTTCGAGTCGCTGCTGAAGCGCAGCGTCGACATGAAAGACGCGTCCGCGATTATCCCGGGTCATGGCGGCGTGCTCGACCGCATCGACGCGTTGTTGTTCGCCGCGCCGGTGTACTACGTGTTTGTGAGGTACAGCTTCTGAAAAACCTCGCCATTCTCGGGTCGACGGGATCGATCGGGCAGAGCACGCTCGACGTGGTCCGCGCGCATCCGGACAAGCTGAAGGTCGTCGGCCTCGCGGCAGGATCGAATGGCACGCGCCTGCGCGAACAGGCCGGGGAGTTCGGCGCGACGATCACCGCGCTGGCATCGGAGACGGGCAGCGAAGGGCTGATCGCCGTCGCCACCCATCCCGACGTCGACATCGTCATCTGCGCTTCGTCTGGCACCGACGCGCTCGAGGCTGTTCTTGCCGCCATCGACGCCGGCAAGACCATCGCGCTCGCGAATAAGGAAGTGCTCGTGATGGCCGGCGCGCTCGTCACTGCCGCGGCGCGCGCACGGGGCGTGGCCATTCTTCCCGTCGACAGCGAGCACAACGCGATTCATCAATGCCTGCACGGCCGGCGCCCCGAAGAAGTCCGGCGCATCATCCTGACCGCGTCGGGCGGGCCGTTCCGCGAGATGTCGGCTTCGGCGCTCGCCGACGTCAAACCCGAAGACGCGCTGCGTCATCCCACATGGCGGATGGGCCGGAAGATCACGATCGATTCGGCGACGCTGATGAACAAAGGGCTCGAGGTGATCGAGGCGCACTGGCTGTTCGATCTGCCGGGCGACCGCATCGACGTTGTCATTCACCCGCAATCGATCGTGCACTCGATGGTGGAATTGACCGACGGCTCGATCATTGCGCAACTCGGCGGCGCCGACATGAAACTGCCGATACAGTACGCGTGCTCATATCCCGATCGATGGGAAGCGCCGGTTGCGCGGCTCGACCTCACGACAGCCGGCCGGCTCGACTTTCACAAGCCCGACCTCGACCGGTTCCCATGTCTTGCGTTGGCATATCGCGCGCTGGCATCGGGTCCGAGCCACGCGGTTGTCTTGAATGCGGCCAACGAGGTAGCCGTGGCAGCTTATCTGGAAGAAAGAATTTCGTTTGTCTCCATCCCGCGCGTCATCGAGCAAACGATGGCCGCGCACGCCGCCGTGCCCGCAACAACGCTCGCGGCCGTGCGCGAAATCGACCGCTGGGCCCGCCTCTATTCCCAGAACATGGCCCGGGGGTTAGAATTAAAGGTCTGAGGTTTCCTTTTTGACAACAATTCTGGCGTTTCTGTTCGTTCTGGGCGTCCTCATCTTCGTCCACGAGTTGGGCCATTTCGTCATGGCCCGTCGTGTCGGCGTGCGGGTGCTGAAGTTCTCGCTCGGCTTCGGGCCGCGACTGGTCGGCTTCACGCGCGGTGATACCGAATATGTCATCAGCGCGGTCCCGCTCGGCGGGTTCGTGAAGATGGCCGGCGAGAACCCCGACGACCCGCGTTCGGGCCGCGACGATGAATTCCTGTCGAAGAGCAAATGGGAGCGGTTCCAGATTCTCATCATGGGACCGTTGATGAACCTCTTCCTCGCCGTGGTTGTCCTCGCCGGCGTGTTGATGAACGGCGCCGAGATTCCCGCGTACCAATCCAAGCCGCCCGTCGTCGGGCATGTGACGGCAGACACGCCCGCGTCCCGCGCCGGCATTCAGCGCGGCGATCGCATCGTCTCCGTGGCCGGGCGCGACGTCAATACGTGGGAGCAGGTCATCATCGCCATCGGCACGCGCGCGGGCAGCGAAACCGAAATCGGAGTGCTACGCGACGGGAAGCAATTCAGCGTCAGAGTGACGCCGGCTCCGCAGACACGGTTCGAGATCGGCGAGATCGGCGTGCTGCCCGATACCCATCCGACCGTCTTGTCGCTGCTGGCGGGCGGTCCGGCCGAAAAGGCGGGGCTCAAACCCGGGGACGTCATCTTGCGCGTGGACGGCGCGACGATGAACGCGCGCGAGCACTTGATTGCCGCTGTGTCCACGAAGGCGAACATGCCGGTCGCGATGGCCGTCACGCGGGACGGCGCGCCGATGGATGTGACGGTCGTTCCCGAACCGAATACGGGACGATGCCCGTCGCTTGCGTCGGGGGCGGGATGCATCGGCATCAGCATCGGCGAGGAAGTCATCCGGATAAAGCCCGGACCGATCGACGCCATCGGCATGAGCGTCAAACGCAATTACGAGCAGGCGGGGCTCATCTTCATGACCATCGGCCAGCTGATCACGCGCGAGACGTCGACGCGCCAGCTGATGGGCCCGCTCGCGATCGCCCAGCTGTCTGGCGAATCAGCGGAGGCGGGATGGGTGCATCTGTTCGCGCTGATGGCGTCGATCAGCCTCAACCTCGGGCTGCTCAATCTCCTGCCGATTCCAGTGCTCGACGGCGGACATATTCTCATCATGGCCCTCGAAGGGCTCGCGCGCCGCGACTTCAGCCTCCGCGTCAAAGAGAAGATGCTCCTCGCGGGGTTCGCGGTGCTGCTGATGCTGATGGTGACCGTGATTTACAACGACCTCACGCGAATTCCCCTGATCGAGCGCCTCATGCCCTGGCGCAATTAGTGCAGGCCCGGCTCTGAGAGCCGTTTTTCTCCCCAGGATTGCGGTACTTGCGTCCAATGTCCGGCTCAGCCGGACCGTGTGCGTCCTCGGTAGTGTTCGCCTTGAGGCGGACCGTGACGCCAGAAGGAGACAATCTCATGAAGGCATGGATCATCGCCGCGGTGTTGTTTGTGATGGCGCCGATGCCGGCGCTGGCACAGGCGCAGCTGACGGCTGCCGACATTCAACGGCTGCAGGACAGCGTGTTCGACGCGGCTGCGGATGTGTCGCGGTTGCGGCAGCGCGATGCGCGGCTCGCAGAGAGTCTGGAGCGCGAGCTCGACGACCTGCGCGACGAAGTGATTTACCTCAAGGTGAAGATGCGCAAGACCGGTGCGACGCGGGCCGAGTACTCGGACCTGCGCGATCGCATCGATCAGCTCCGCAGCCAGGCTCGCGGCGAGCCGGCGCCCGCTTCGTCATCATCGTCGCGCCGGCCCGTGATCGACGAGCGGGTGAGCGCGACAGAAATTCCAGTGGGCACCGAGTTCGACGTGCGGCTGCAGTCGCGTTTGAATTCGGGCACCGCGCGCGTCGAAGATCGATTCGATGCGACGACGATCGTCCCGTACGAGCAGCATGGCCGGGTGCTGGTTCCTGCAGGCTCGGTGATGCGTGGCGTCGTCAACTCGGTGACCCCGGCCAGCCGTGGCGTGAATCGCAGAGGCGAGCTCACGCTGGTGTTCGATCGGTTTTCGATCGACGGCCGTACCTATTCCATTCGCGCGACGGTGATGCAGGCGCTGCAGGGCGAGGCCGACACGGGCCGGGTGGCTGCCGGCGCAGGCGTCGGCGCGATCATCGGCGGCATTCTCGGCGGTGTGCGCGGCGCGCTGACGGGCATTCTGATTGGCGGCGGCGGCACGGTCGCGGCAACCGAGGGGAACGAAGTCGATCTCGCGCCGGGCACCGTGCTGCGCGTCAGGCTGGATGCGCCGCTGGACGTGGCTCAATAAGGTCGCGTGGGGCGTTGGGATCGTGGGGCGCGTGGGGCGCGTAGGGATCGTATGCGATTGCGACCCGCGCCTGCGGTAGCGCAGGGCTTTAGCCCTGCCTCGCGAGAAATTCCACAATCGCTTTCCACGCGCCGGCCGGATACGCCTGCAACAGCATGTGCGGACCAGGCATGTGTGATGTTGTCATTGGGCGTGCCGTAGCCATGCGGCGCCACGCGGCATCGGGCACAAGCCGATCATCCGTTCCGCGCAAGTACAGCACCGGGAACGTCGCAGCGCGAAAAGGCCTCCGATTCGTCAACCAGGAGTGCGGAATTCACGCGAGAAGCCAGCACGGATGCAGGAGCTGCCGCGATCTCCGCCGCGACTTCTCTTACGAGCGATTCATCGACTGCTGACCCAAGCATGTAACGACGAAGCAGAAAGTGCGGCACCGGCAGCTTGAACAGGAACGAGTGCACAAGCCATCGCAATGCTGGTGACTCGGGTGCGACGACAAAGCTGTTGCAGAACACCAACGCCGCAACAGGATGCCGCGCTGCCAGAGCCAGCGCGAGCGGGCCCGAAAACGATTCCGCGATGATGACGGGTTTGCCGTCAGGCAGCGCTCCCGCGAGCCGATCGGCTAACTCGACGTAGCTTAGAGGTTCCTGTGGGAGCGGGATCGCTGTGATCGACACATTCGGTGGCGCAGCGGCGATAAAGCGACTGAATAACTTGGTTGTGCCGTGCAACCCAGGCAGGAGAACAATTGGGGTTTTACTCAAATGAACTATCCGACGACGCCAATGGGAACTGCAATCGGCTGGATATTAACACCCGTGTTAGCGGTCGTCATGGTGGCAGTGTCTCCCGAGAGCTGACGCCCGAAGAACGAGCGTTCTATGGTCGTGGCAATTCTCGATGTGAACCGACGCTGGGCAGACGGCGGACCTGAAGGTCGGCACTACGAACGCGCGGAATCCCCATTCATCAATCTGACAACGATCTTCCAATCTCTCGATCTGCCTAGGGATCGTGGGGCGGTGGGGCGATCCGAGCCAGCTGCGGTAATGCCACCCTTCTGCCACAATTTGGCGCTAGCATTCTCCGATGCGTTCACCTGTTCGCGCGTGGGTATTTCTGGTGCTGGTGGGCTGTGCGTCGATCATCGTCGCGACGCTAGGGCACTCGAGCACGGCCGCTCAGGCGCGTCTCGCGGCCCTGCCGGAAAAACCGCAAGCGCCGGCTGACAACCCGACCACGCCGGAACGCGTCGCGCTCGGGCGGCTGCTGTTCTGGGATCCGATCCTGTCGGGCGAGAAGGATGTCGCGTGTGCGACGTGCCATCATCCCGCGTTCGGGTATTCCGACGGTCTCGATCTCTCTATCGGCGCAAATGGCGCCGGACTCGGTCCCTCGCGCGCGTTCATTGCGGGTCACACGCCGCGCCTCGTGAAGCGCAACAGCCAGACGGTCTTGAACGTCGCATTCAATGGACTGACGGCTGACGCCAATGCCATCCCTGCGAACGCGCCAATGTTCTGGGATCTCAGGGTTCGCAGTCTCGAGACGCAGGCGCTCGAACCGCTCAAGGCGCTGGAGGAAATGCGCGGCGAAGCATATCCGGACGACCGAGCGGTTCCTGAAGCCGTTGCGCGACTGAACGCGAGCCCGGAGTACCGCCGGCTGTTTGCCCGCGCGTTCGGAGGAAGCACGGCTGTGAGCGACGTCAATCTCGGGCGCGCGCTTGCGGCGTTTCAGCGGACGCTCGTGGCGGTCAATTCGCCGTTCGACCGTTACATGCGTGGCGACACCACGGCACTAAGTGCCGATCAGGTTCGCGGTATGGAGCGATTCCAGTCGGTCGGGATGCATCAACTGCCATAGCGGACCGATGTTTTCGGACTTCGCCACTCATGTGCTCGCGGTGCCGGACAACTCGAAGCTGCCCGAATCGGATTCAGGCGCGAACAAGACCTACGCATTCCGCACGCCGTCGCTGCGCAACCTGAGCGTGACGGCCCCGTACATGCACAACGGTGCCTTTGCGACGCTGCCAGAGGTGGTGAACTTCTACCAGCGGGTCAGCCGCGGCGGAGGACGTCGAGGCGGTGGCGGAGGACGAAGGCTGAACGCGCAGGTCGGATCGCGATCAGATCGATCCGCTGGCGCGCCGGCTGAACATGCGCGGCGGCAGGGGGCAGCGTGATCTCATTGCGTTCCTGCGTGCGCTGGACGATCCGAACTTCGATCGCATCATCCCGGATCGTGTGCCAAGCGGACTGCTTGTTGGCGGGCGTCTGCAGCCGTAGCGAGATTCTCTATCCCGACGCGACCCACGATCCCTACGCGACTTTAGGGGATCAGTAGCCGGCGACTTCCGTCATGGCTTCACGCGCGGCTTTGATCGTCTTGTCGACGTCGCGCGCCGTGTGCGCGCCCGATAGGAACCACGCCTCGAATTGTGATGGCGGCGGGTACACGCCACGGGCGATCATTCCCTTGAAGAAGATGCCGTACTTCGCCGCATCGGCGCGTAGTGCGGTCTGATAGTTCTTGACCGGCGCGGACGTGAAGAACGGCGTCAGTGCCGATCCGATTCCATTCACCTGCAAGGCAACTCCCGCTCGCCGCGCGGCGTCTGCGAGACCGTCGGCGAGCTCTGCGCCGAGATCGGTGAGCTGCTTGTAGAGACCTTTCGACAGGTGCTTCAAACTCCACAGGCCCGCGGTCATCGCCAACGGATTACCCGAGAGCGTGCCGGCCTGATAGACCGGCCCTGCCGGCGCGACGAGCCGCATCAGATCTTCGCGGCCGCCGTACGCGCCGACGGGCAACCCGCCGCCGATGATCTTGCCGAGGCACGTCAGATCGGGAACGACACCGCTCCAGCCTTGCGCGCCACCGGTGCCGACGCGGAATCCGGTGATCACTTCGTCGAAGATCAGCAGGATGCGATAGCGGCTGCAGACCTCTCGCAGCCCCTGAAGAAATCGCGGCTCCGGCAGCACCATGCCCATGTTGCCGGCGATCGGCTCGACGATGAGCGCGGCGATCTGATCGCGGAGCGACTCGCAGAGCCGCTCGACCGACGCCACGTCGTTATAGGTGGCGAGCAGCGTGTCGGCCGCCGCGGCGCGCGTGACGCCAGGGCTCGTCGGCACTCCGAGCGTCGTCAGGCCCGAGCCGGCCTGCACGAGAAACTGATCGCCGTGCCCGTGGTAGCAGCCTTCGAACTTGATGATCTTCTCGCGACGCGTATGCGCGCGCGCCACACGTACGGCGCTCATCGTCGCTTCGGTACCGGAGCTGACGAAGCGCACCATCTCGAGCGACGGCATCATTTTCCGTACGAGCTCGCCGAGCTCCACTTCGAGCTCGGTCGGCGCGCCGAAACTGGTGCCCTGCTTCGCAGCAGCAGTGAGTGCCTTCACGAGGCTGCCCGGCGCATGCCCGTGAATGAGCGGACCCCACGACATCACGTAGTCGATGTACGACCGCCCGTCGACGTCGGTGATTTTCGAGCCCGACGCGCTTCGAATGAACAGGGGAGTGCCGCCAACGGCCTTGAAGGCGCGGACAGGACTGTCGACGCCGCCGGGGATGATCTTCTGCGCTCGCTCGAAGAGCTTCTGTGATTTGGTCGCCACTATTTGTTGGCGTCGCGAAGGGCGCGAGCAGCTTCGCGAGCGTAGTACGTGATGATGATGTCGGCTCCTGCACGCGCGATCGACGTGAGCGACTCCATCATGATGCGCGGCTCGTCGATCCATCCGCGCTCGGCGGCGGCTTTGATCATCGCGTACTCACCGCTCACCTGGTAGGCAGCCGTCGGATAGCCGAAGGTAGTCTTCACGCGGTGCACGACGTCGAGGTACGGCATCGCCGGCTTTACCATGACGATGTCCGCGCCTTCCTCGATGTCCTGCTCGACTTCGCGCAGCGCTTCCTCCACATTGGCCGGATCCATCTGGTGCGTGCGGCGGTCGCCGAACTGCGGGGCCGAGTCGGCGGCGTCGCGGAACGGCCCGTAGAACCCCGAGCAGTACTTGGCGGCGTACGACATGATCGCGACTCCTTCGAAGCCGCGCTCGTCGAGTGCTTTTCTGATCGCGCCCACGCGCCCATCCATCATGTCCGACGGCGCCACGATGTCAGCGCCCGCTGTCGCGTGCGACACGGCCGCGCGCACAAGCTGATCGACCGTCACGTCGTTGGCCACGTCGTGGCCTTCGAGAATGCCGCAATGTCCGTGCGACGTGTACTCGCACAGGCACACGTCGGTGACGACGACCGTGTCGGGCGAGCTGCGCTTGATCGCGCGCACCGCGCTCTGCACGGGTGCGTCCGAGTCGTACGCGCCGGAGCCCACGTCGTCTTTTTTTGCAGGGAGACCAAAGAGCAGCACGCCCGGAACGCCGTCGGCGCGCGCGGCTTCTGTTTCGCGGACAGCCTCGTCGACCGACAGCTGAAACACGCCCGGCATCGAGGGCACTTCGCGCCTCACGCCGGTGCCGGTCACAACGAAAAGGGGATAGAGAAACTGATCGGCCGACAGCCGCGTCTCGCGCACGTAGCTGCGGATGCCGCTGGTGCGCCGCAGCCGCCGGGCACGGCGGACGAGATCGAGCGTGTGCGCCGTTTTCACGGGATTCATGGGGGTAGTTTACGACGGACGGGCTAAGCCGTGCTACGATGTGGGGCCTGTGTCACAGGTGTCAGCGGTGGCACAGCCCTTTAGGGCTGTCTAAAGTGTTCGACGATGGCCTCGACCAGCGCCGTCGCCGTGTATTCCTTCGGCATGATCGCGGTCTTGATGCCGTACTGCTCGGCGGCCTCGGCGGTGACCGGACCGATCGACGCGACTTTTGTGGCGTTCAGCAGATCGGCCGCCTGCTCGGCGCCGAAAATCTGGACGAAGTTCTTCACCGTCGACGCGCTCGTGAAGGTCACGACGTCGATGCGCTTTTCGAGCAGCATGCGATAGATGTCGGGATCTCCTTCGCGCTCGATTTCGGCCAGCACCGTTCTGTAGGCGGTGACTTCTGTGACGTCCGCGCCGCTCTTGCGCAGCTCGTCGGGCAACACTTCGCGGGCAATGTCGGCGCGCGGCAGAAGGAAGCGCTTGCCCGTGATGTCGCCCAGCTCTCGCAGCGCCTGCACGATGACCTCGGCACGCGATTCCGCCGGCTCGAGATCGACCTTCAGTCCCTGCCTCGCGAGGCGCTCGGTCGTCGCAGGGCCAATCGCGACCAGCTTGACCCCCTTGAGATCTCTGATATCACCGGCACCCGCGAGCAGGCGCCGCATGAAGGAGTCGACGCCGTTCGCGCTCGTGAAAATAATCCAGTCGTACGTGCTGGCTTCGGCGGCTGCCTTGTCGAGCGGACCGTAATCGTCCGGCGCTTCCACCCGAATCATCGGCGCTTCGATCGGCTCGGCGCCGAGCGATTCGAGCATGTCGACCAGCTCGCCGGCTTGCTCGCGCGATCGCGTGACGACGATCTTTTTGCCGAAGAGCGGCCGCTCGTCGAACCAACGCAGGTGCTGGCGCAGGCCCACCACACGTCCGACGACCAGAATCGCTGGGCTCGTGCGCAGATTTTTCATGTCGACGAGCTCCTGCAGCGTGCCGTCGGTGGTGCGCTGCGTCGGGAGCGTGCCGTCGTAGATGATCGCGGCCGGTTCCTTCGGGTCGAAGCCGTTCGCGACGAGCGCTTTGAGGATGACGTGAAGCTGCCGCGACCCGGCGTAGCAGACGAGCGTGCCGCCGAGCCGCGCAAGGCTTGCCCAGTCGACGTCGGGCGCCGTGCTGCTTTCGTCTTCGTGTCCGCGCACGAACGTCACGCTGTCGCCGCCCCCTGGATAGGTCAGCGGCACGCCGGCATAACTCGTCGTGCCGATCGCGGCCGGAATGCCAGGCACGACCTCGAAGGGAATGCCGTGCTCGTGCAGGAACAGCGCTTCCTGGCCGCCGCGATCGAACAGGAACGGATCGCCCCACTTGAGCCGCGCGACGATTTTTCCCTCGCGCGCTTTCTCCACGAGCAGGTAGTTGATCGCTTCCTGATCGAGCGGCTGCGGCGATGCCGAGCCGAGGTCGATCTTCTCGGCCTCCTGCCGCGCATACCGCAGCAGCCGCGGATGCACGAGATGGTCGTAGAGCACCACGTCGGCAGCCGCGAGATAGCGGGCGCCGCGGATGCTGATGAGCCCGGCATCGCCGGGGCCGGCGCCGATGAGATAGACGATAGGGCGCATCACGTGTTTTTCAGCTCACCGAGAATATCTGCCGCACCTTGCTTCAACAGTTCCTCGCCAACCTGCCGCCCAAGCGCGGCTGCCTCAGTTTGGGTACCCATCTTCTTATAGCGGATGATACGCGTCCCGTCGAGTGACGCGACGATCGCGTGCATCTCAAGGTCGCTTCCGCCCACGGGCACAGCGATGCCGCCAATGGGCATCTGACAACCGCCTCCGAGCGCAATGACAAGCGCCCGTTCGGCCGTGAGCGCGTGCGAGGCATCGTCGTTGTTGACGCGCGCGACCGCCGCTCGCGTCGCGGCGTCATCGGTGCGTGTTTCGATGGCGATGATGCCTTGTCCCGGCGCGGGCACGCACTCCTCGATCGATACAGATACCGAGATGCGCGCGCCAAACCCGAGCCGGCGCAATCCTGCCGCGGCGAGCACGAGCAAATCATAGTCGCCGGAGTCGAGCTTGCGGAGCCGCGTGTCGACGTTCCCACGCACGTTCGAAAATTCCGCTGTGGGGAATCGCTGGCGCAGTTGCGCGATCCGGCGCACGCTGCCGGTCCCGACACGCGGCGCAGCCTCATGGACTATGGACTCTGGACTCTGGACGATGCGGTAACACCAGAGCGTCGCGCGGATCTTCGCGCTCGAGCACTGCCGCCACGTCGAGCCCGTCGGGCAGCATCGCCGGCATGTCCTTGCTGCTGTGCACGGCGAGATCGATGTCGCCGCTCAGCAGCGCATCCTCGATTTCCTTCACGAAGAGCCGCTTGCCGCCGATGTCCGACAGCGGCGCTTCCTGCAGCTGGTCGCCGGACGTCTTGATGACGACGATCTCGCAGTGTGGGCCGCCGGCCGCGTGAATGCGCTCGGCCACGAGCCTGGCCTGAAAAAGCGCGAGCTGACTTCCTCGGCTGCCGAGGCGAAGCGTCTTCACTGTGCGGGTTTCTTCGTTGTGCGCGCGCCGGCGGTGGTGAGCGTGTCATCGAGGCTCGTCGCCCGCGAGGCCGAACAGCCTGGTCAGCGCGTCGCTGTATGTCGCGACCGTGTCGGCATCGGACGCGGACTTGAGCTGCTCGGTCGGATTGATGAGCAGCTTCTCCATGATCAGCCGCGTGATTTCGTCGACGCGCGCGCGCGCCTCTGGTGGCAGCCCCGCCATTTTCGGCTCGAGCCGCCGCAGCTCCGACTGCCTGATCGATTCGAACCGTTGCCGCAGCGCCACGATCGTGGGCACGGCGCCGCGCGAGTTGAGCCAGGCGGTGAACCGTCCGACTTCCTGCGCGATGATCTTTTCCGCGTCCGACGCTTCGGTGCCGCGCTTGGAAATGTTTTCCTGCACGACCGCCTGCAGGTCGTCGATGTTGTACAGGAACACCTGCTCGAGATCGCCCGCGTCCCCCTCGACGTCTCTCGGCACCGCAATGTCGATGATGAAGAGCGGCCTCTGCCGTCTCGCCTTCATCGTCTGCGCGATTAACGCGCGCGAGATAATCGGCGTGCTCGCGCCGGTCGCCGTAATCAGGATGTCTGCCTCGACCAGCGTCGTGTTGAGCGCCTCCCACGGCATCGCGCTTCCGCCGATGGATTGCGCGAGCGCCGTCGCGTGCGCCGCCGTCCGGCTCGTGATGATCAGCCGCCCGATACCTTGCGACTGCATGTGGATGGCGGTGAGCTTGCCCATCTCGCCGGCGCCGACGACGACCACCGTGCGCCCTTTGAGGTTGCCGAAGATTTTTCGCGCGAGCTCGACCGCGGCATAGCTGACCGACACCGCGCCTTCGGCAAGCGCCGTCTCCGATCGCACGCGCTTGCCCGTGGCAAACGCCGAGTGAAACAGCTTGTTCAGCAGCGGGCCGGTGCACCCCATCTGCGAGGCGACGCCGAACGCTTCCTTCACCTGTCCGAGAATCTGCGGCTCTCCCATGACGAGCGAGTCGAGGCCCGCCGCGACGCGGTACAGGTGCGCCACCGCATCCGGCCCGGTCTTCGCGTAGAGATGCGGCGCGAGCTGCGTCGGCGGGGATGCCGTGAAACTCCGACAGGAACTGCTGAATGGCCGCGCGCGCCGCCTCGGAGTCGTCGCATCCCACGTACAGCTCGACGCGATTGCACGTCGAGACGATCGTGGCTTCGCGATGCACATCGGACCCGGCCAGCGCGGTCAGCGCGCGATCGACACCACGGGCCGAGAAGTCGAGCCGCTCTCGAAGCTCGATCGGTGCGGTGCGATGGCTGACGCCGACCAGAAGCAGCTGCATGCTAAAAGTTATGGGCCGTCGTGAAAAAGTAGCTGACCGGCACGAAGTTCAGCAGCACGATGCCGAACCCTACCGCCGAGAGCCACGCGGCGCGGCGGCCGCGCCATCCGATGGCGCGCTGCGCGTAGAGCTCGAACGAGTACACGCCCCAGCAGAGCACGGCGATGAAAATTTTCGGATCGGCCATCGACATCGACCCACCCGCATTGCCTGAAGGCTCCAGCTGCGACGCCCAGATGCCGCCTGTCACCAGTCCGACCGTCAGAAACAGCCAGCCGATCTTCACCGCGCGCAGGTTCATCTCGTCGAGCACGTTCAGCGACGGCAGACGTTCGTAAAAGAACCCGAGATCCTTCGCCTTGATCTCCTTGAACTGCAACACGTAGGTGATGCCCAGCACGCCCGCGAGCGCGAAGCTCGCGTAGGCGAACAGCAGCGACGGGATGTGCACGTTGAACCAGGGACTTTCGAGAATGGCCGAGCGCGGTTCGTCGATGATGGCGCTGAACGCGGGAATCGCCTGCAGTGCCACGAGCAGCGGCAGGATGAACACGCCCATCGCGCGCTCGCTGGTCGTCAGCTCGACGTACAAGTACGCCAGCGCGAGCAGCCACACGAACGTCGAGATCGCCGACGTTGCGCTCGCGAACGGCACATGGCCGACGCGCATCGTCTCCATGCCGATGACGAAGGTATGGGCGAAGGCCGCGAGCACGAGCAGCACCGTCGCCACACGGCTGGTGCCGAACGTGCGCCGGGAGAACTGCACGGCATACGCCACGCCGGCCGCCGCATAGAGGAACAGCAGAATCGCGCTCATGGACATGATTATGGGCGAAACGGGGTCTGACCCCGTACCAGCAAGGGGGTCAGACCCCCTTTATCGAGCGGCCGTCGTCAGCGGCGCGAAGTAGCCCTGCTTGGTGCGGGCCGTCACGTTCGGACGGGCGATACGCACCACAAGACGCCGCCACGCGCCATCGCGCCGGGCATTCTTGGAGGTGTACCCAATCGTGTACTGGCTCGACAGCTCGTCGTAAATCTGGCCGTACACGCTGGCGAGGGTCTTGACGTCGGCCGGGAAAAACGCGCGGCCGCCCGTGTCGTTCGTCAGCTGGCGCAGCGCGTAGGTCGCCTCGCGGAAACCCTTGGACTGGCCGCCCGCGTTGTCTTCCATGAGCCCGATGGCGTAAATCGCCGTCTCCGATCGGCGCGCGAGATCGAGCACGTCTTCGAAGGTGACGAGGCTCGAGGTGTCTTCGCCATCAGACAGCAGGATGATCGCCTGGCGGCGGATTTCCTCTTCCTGCCGGATCGGGATCTTTTTCAAGCCCTTCAGCGAAATGTAGAGCGCGTTGTTCATCGACGTCGATCCGCCCGCGACGGTCTTGCGGATCGCCTGCTCGAGCTCTGCGGTGTTGCTCGTGAACTTCTGCAGCACTTCCGCGCGGCTGTCGAATCCGATCACTTCGCCGAGGTCGGTCGGGCGCAGCTTGCGGACGAAGCCGATGGCGGCATCCTGCGCGGTCGCCATGCGATCTTCCATGCTCGAGCTGGTATCGATCAGCAGCGACAGCGCCACCGGCAGGTTGCTGCGGTTGAAGAGCGTGAGCTCCTGCTTGACGCCGTCCTCGAAAATCTCGAAGTCTTTTTCGGTCAGGTCCGTGATGTACCTGGCCGGTCGAGTCGACGACAGTGACGTTCATCGACACGACGTCGATGGCCGACCGGAATGCCGGCTGCTGCGCCGTGATCACCAGGGGCATGGCAAGGGCTGTCGCCAGGAGAAGGAAGGGCAGCGGTCTCTGCTTCATGGTGCGTCTCAGGTGTTGGCAGTAAAAGGCCAGTATAGGCCAAAAACCCTTGCCTCTCTTACATTTGCGTTTCTTGACGCTCTCTTTGCCCGCGTGCTATAAAACACGCCGTTTCCCACAACGGCGGTCCTGACTCCACATAATGCTCAACGCGTATATTCCAATCTTCCTTTTCCTGCTCGTCGCCATCGGGTTCGCCCTGTTCACCCTGATGATGTCGCAGCTCGTCCAGTCGAAGAAATACAACAAGGTCAAGCTCGAACCGTACGAGTGCGGCATCGAGCCGACGACCGACGCGCGCGATCGCTACAGCGTCCGCTACTACCTGGTCGCTATGCTCTTCGTCATCTTCGACGTGGAAACCGTGTTCCTCATTCCGTGGGCGGTCATGATTGACGAGCTCGCGCTGTTCGGCCTCATCGAAATGATCATCTTCCTGGCGATTCTGGTGACGGGATACGCTTACGCCTGGAAGAAAGGCGCGCTCGACTGGGCTTAGGCGAGGCCCGAGCAACCAATTCATGACTGAAGATCCCAAGGACCCCCAGGCCGCCGGCGACAAGCCCGCGAGCGACGCTCCCGGCGAGCCTCTCAAGGGTGAGGTGTCGCGCACAGATTCTCCGGGCGCCGGAGCCTCTGCCGCGCCCGCTGCACCCGTTGCACCTGCTGCACCTGTCGCACCCGCTGCACCTGCCGCATCCGTTGCACCTGCTGCGGCCGCGAAGCCGGCCGCGCCGAAACCTGCGGCGCCCGCGCACGACACCAAGCCCGCGCCGCCTTCGGGCCCGACCGATCCGCCGCCGCCCGCCGGTACCGAGATTCCGGCGTTCATTGCCGCGCTGCAAAGCGCCGTGCCCGGCGGCGTGACGCAGATCAGCTTCTACGTGGGCGACTGGACGGTAATCGTGCCTGCGACGAAGCTGCTGGAAGTGGGGCGCTTCCTGCGCGAGACGCCGGAAGCGGGATTCGACTTTTGCTCCGACGTCACCGCCAGCGACTGGCCGACGCGCGCACAACGGTTCGACGTCATCTACTGCCTGTTCTCGACGAAGCACCGCAAGCGCGTGCGTTTGAAGGTGCGCGCGGCCGAGACGGAGCAAGTGCCGTCGGTCAGCGGCATCTGGCCGGCTGCCAACTGGCTCGAGCGCGAGGTGTACGACCTGTTCGGCGTGGACATCACCGGCCATCCCAATCGCAAGCGCATCCTGATGCCCGACGACTGGCAGGGACACCCGCAGCGCAAGGACTACCCGCTCGAAGGCCCCGGCGAGCTGCTGATGGAGAATCCGCTCGACTGGCTGAAGTTGAAACAAGCGCGCGAAGAAGCGGAAATCGAGTAATGGCAACAGAAACCCGGCCGATGTTCGACACGGAAGAGCTGGTCATCAACATGGGACCGCAGCATCCCAGCACGCACGGCGTGCTGCGCGTGGTGCTGCGTCTCGATGGCGAGAAGGTCGTCGACTCCGAAGTGGTCATCGGCTATCTGCACCGCGGCATCGAGAAGCTGAGCGAGAACCGCAACTGGACGCAGATCATCCTGCTGACCGACCGCATGGACTACGTCGCGGCGGCCACCAACAACGTCGGCTATTGCCAGACGGTCGAGAAGCTGATGCAGCTCGAGGTGCCGCGGCGCGCGCGCTACGTGCGCGTGGCGCTCTGCGAGCTGCAGCGCATTGCGAGCCACTGTCTCTGGCTCGGCACGCACGCAATGGACATCGGCGCGATGACGGTGTTCCTCTACGCGTTTCGCGAGCGCGAGCTGATTCTCGATCTGTTCGAGGAGTACTGCGGCGCGCGCCTCACCTACAACTCGATGCGCATCGGCGGGCTGCCGCTCGACATTCCGGTCGGCTGGGACAAGAAGGTGCTCGAGTTCTGCAACATCATGTCGGAGAAAGTGGATGAGTACGAAGAGCTGCTCACCCACAACCGCATCTGGCTCGAGCGCACCAAGGGCATCGGCGTCATCACCGCCGACCAGGCGATTGCCATCGGCCTCAGCGGCCCTCCGCTGCGCGGCTCGGGAGTCACCAAGGACGTGCGCAAGGACGAGCCGTACGCGGCGTACGACGAGATGAAGTTCGACGTGCCCATCGGCACGGCCGGCGACACCTACGATCGGTATCTCGTGCGCCTCGAGGAATTCCGGCAGTCCGTGCGCATCATCCGGCAGGCCATTGAAGGGCTGCCCGAAGGACCGATCGTCGGCAAGGTGCCTCGTCTCATCAAGCCGCCGGCGGGAGAGACCTATCACCCGATCGAATCGCCGAAGGGCGAGATCGGCTACTTCATCGTGAGCGACGGCAAATCGACCAACCCGTACCGCTTCCGCGTGCGGCCGCCGTCGTTCTGCAACCTGCAGGCGCTGCCGCAGCTCATCAAGGGACACCTCGTGGCGGATGTGGTCGCGCTGATCGGCTCGATTGACGTCGTGCTGGGAGAAGTAGACCGGTGATCGACACCTACGTCATCCCGCTCATCAAGATTCTGTTCGTGCTGAACGCGACGCTCATTGGCGTGACCTACATGGTCCTCCTCGAGCGGAAGGTCATCGCGTGGGTGCAGGTGCGGCTCGGGCCGATGCGCGTCGGCCCGTACGGCATTCTCCAGCCGATCGCCGACGCGGTGAAGCTGATCCTGAAGGAAGACATCACACCGACGCGCGCCGACAAGTGGGTTTTTACGGCCGCGCCGATCATCGTGATGGTGCCGGCGCTCATCACGTTCGCCGTCATCCCGTTCGGGCCGAGCGTCCATCTGTTCGGCCGCGATATTCCTCTCTACATCACCGACATCAACGTCGGGTTGCTCTACATCGTGTCTGTCGCGTCGATCGGCGTCTACGGCATCATCCTCGGCGGATGGGCGTCGAACAGCAAGTTTCCGCTGCTCGCGAGCCTCCGCGCGTCGGCGCAGCTGATCAGCTACGAAGTCGCGGTGACGATGACCCTCGTCAGCATCATCATGACGGCGGGCTCGCTGAGCATGGTGAAGATCGTCGAGTCGCAGTACAACTCGCATCTCTGGTTCATCTTCGTGCAGCCGGTCGCGTTCGTGCTGTTCTTCATCGGCGGCCTCGCCGAGACCAACCGCGCGCCGTTCGACATGGCGGAAGCCGAGCAGGAGCTCACCGGCGGCTTCCACACGGAATACAGCGGCATGCGGTTCGCGCTCTTCTTCCTGGCCGAATACGCGAACATGATCGTCGTCTCCGCGGTCGCGACGACGCTGTTCCTCGGCGGATGGCTCTCGCCGTTTCCGAATGTCGGGTGGCTGAACTTCCTCGACTTCATTCCCGCGTGGATGTGGTTTCTTCTGAAGACGTTTGTCTTCCTGTACATCTTCCTGTGGGTGCGCGCCACGCTGCCCCGCTATCGGTACGACCAGCTCATGCGGCTGGGGTGGAAGGTGCTGATTCCCGTTGCCATCGCCAACCTCATCGCGACCGGCATCGTGAAGGTGCTGCTCTGATGGGCAACGCGATCGCGTTCTACGTCATCTCGGCGCTCATCCTCGGATTCGCGCTGCTCGTGGTGACCACGAAGAACACCGTCCACGCCGTGCTGTTCCTGGTGCTGAACTTCCTGGCCGTCGCCGCTCTGTACGTGCTGCTGACGGCGCAGTTCCTCGCCATGATTCAGATACTCGTCTACGTGGGCGGCATCGTCGTGCTCTATTTGTTCGTCGTGATGCTCGTGAACTTGAAGCGGCAGCCTGAAGATCACTCGGCGCCGCAGCGCCGTCCGTGGATCGCGCTCGCGGTGTCGGTCGCTGTGCTCGCGCAACTCGGCGCCATTCTCGTGTGGGGCGGCTACGGGACGCCGGTCGATCCGCACACGATGCAGAACACAGACCTTGCGCTCAACAACACCGAGCGCATCGGGATGCTGCTCTACACCGACTATCTGATTCCGTTCGAGGTCGCGTCGATGCTGCTGCTCGTCGCGATGGTGGGCGCCATTATTCTGGCGAAACGGGAGTTATGAGCCGCGAGCGGCGCGGGGCGTTGGGGCCCCGCAAGCGAGCGGCGTGGAGCGGGGCGAGGGGCCCCCGCGACTGACAACGATGATTACACCCACCCATTACATGCTGCTGTCCGCGGCGCTGTTCATGATTGGCGTCGTCGGCGTCATGCTCCGCCGCAACATCATCGTCATCTTCATGTCGATCGAGCTGATCCTGAACGCCGTCAACATCAACCTCGTGGCGTTCTCCTATCAGCTGCAGGACGGCGCCGGTCAGGTGTTCGCGATTTTCGTGATCGCCGTCGCCGCCGCCGAGGCGGCCGTCGGCCTCGGCATCATTCTCGCGTTCTACAGGAACAAGGAAACGATCAACATCGACGAAATGAACTTGATGCGTTGGTAGCCATAAGAGAGCAAAGGGCAGAGGGCAGAGAGCAAAAACACCGATGGATCTAATCTGGCTGATTCCGATTCTGCCGGGACTGGGCGCTGCGATTAACGGGCTCGTCGGCATTCGCTCGTTCAGCCGGCGGACGTCCGGGTTGCTCGCGTGCGCTGCGATGACCGGCGCGCTGGGCGTGTCGATCTATGCGTTCTGGCAGATGCTGGGCCTGCCGCCGGAGGCGCGCGATCACGTCGTCACGCTCGGCCACTGGATTCCGCCCATCCCGCTCGCGACGGCGCATGGCATCGGCTCGTTCGAAGTGCCGTGGGCATTCCGTCTCGATCCGCTCTCCGGGATGATGATCCTCGTCGTCACGGGCATCGGGCTGCTGATTCACATCTACTCGACGGCCTACATGCAGGATGAGCCGCGCGGCGGATACGCGCGCTTCTTCTGCTACCTCAACCTGTTCTGCTTCTTCATGCTCGTGCTCGTGCTGGGCAGCAGCTTCCTGACGATGTTCGTCGGCTGGGAGGGTGTGGGGCTGTGCTCGTACCTGCTCATCGGCTATTGGTACGAGAAGAAGAGCGCGTCGGACGCCGGCAAGAAGGCGTTCATCGTCAACCGCGTGGGCGATTGGGGATTCGTGCTCGGCGTCTTCCTCATTTTCTACACCTTCGGCACGCTCGACTTCCGCGCCGTCGCGAACGCGGCGGCAGCGATGCCGGTCGAAGCGCAGTTCGGCGTCATTTCTCTCATCTGCCTGCTGCTCTTCATCGGTGCTACCGGCAAGAGCGCGCAGATTCCGCTGTATGTCTGGCTGCCCGACGCGATGGAGGGCCCGACGCCCGTGTCGGCGCTCATCCATGCCGCCACCATGGTGACGGCCGGCGTCTACATGGTCGGCCGCAACGCGGTGCTCTTCGGACACGCGCCCATCGTTGCGCAGATTGTGATGATTGTCGGCGCCCTCACCGCGCTGATGGCGGCCACGATCGGCCTCGTGCAGTACGACATCAAGCGCGTGCTCGCGTACTCGACCGTGTCGCAGCTCGGCTACATGTTCCTGGCGATGGGCGTGGGCGCGTATGCGATGGCCCACGGATGGACGCACATCGGACTCGCTGCGTTTGCGGCGGGTGCGTTCCACCTGATGACGCACGCGTTTTTCAAGGCGCTGCTCTTCCTTGGCAGCGGCTCGGTAATTCACGCGATGGCGGGCGAGCAGGACATGCGGAAGATGGGCGACCTGAAGCGCTACATGCCCGTCACCTACATGACGATGATGATCGGCACGCTCGCGATTGCCGGCATCTTTCCGTTCGCCGGCTTCTTCAGCAAGGACGAGATCCTGTTCCGCGCGTTCCTGACCAACAAGATAATCTGGGGCTTCGCCGTAGTGACGGCGTTGTTGACCGCGTTCTACATGTACCGGTTGATGTCGATGACGTTCTTCGGTATCTACCGCGGTCCCGCGTGGGAGCACGCGGCGCCGGCCGCCGTGCACGCTGCGGCGGTGCATGGTGTGCCGCATCCCACCGACGCGCATGCGCACGGGCAGGCGCACAAGCCGGAACACGAGGTGTCGCACGGCCTGGCCGACGAACACGATGCGGCCCATGACGACGCGCACGGGCACGGCCATGGCCCGTGGCACGGTCCGCACGAATCGCCGCAGGCGATGACCATGCCGTTGATGGCGCTGGCTGTCGGTGCGATCGTGGCGGGATTCGTCAGCATTCCGCCGGCCCTCGGCGGCGGTGCGGTACTCGAGCATTTCCTCGCGCCAAGCTTTACGGCGGCGGGCACCGCGGCGCACGCGGTGGAGGGGGCCGTTCCCGCGGCTGAAACGGCGGCCGCCGCGACCGTTGCCGAAGCGGCGCACGAAGAGCCGCACATTTCCGTGTGGGCAGAGAGGGGGCTGATGGCGTTCTCCGTGATGATCGCGCTCATCGGTATCTTCACCGCCTATCGCTTCTACGTGCAGAATCCGGATACGTCCGAGCGGCTCAAGGAGCGCTATGCGGGCGCGCACAATCTTCTCTACAACAAATACTTCGTCGACGAGCTCTACAACGCCACGTTCATCAACGGCACGATGAAAAGCTCGTTCGGCCTGTGGACGTTCGATCGGCGCGTGGTCGACGGCGCCGTCAACGGAACGGGCTGGCTGACGGTGTTCGCGTCGTGGGTGTCGAGCCTCATCGACCGCTACGTCGTCGACGGCGCGGTCAATCTCGTCGGCCGCTCGTCCGAAGAATCGAGCTTCGTATTCCGCCGGGTCCAGACCGGACTGGTTCAGAACTACGCGCTGCTGATGCTGGCAGGCGTATGCGCGTTTGTGAGCATTTACTTGCTCGTGAGGTAATCCCGTGACGAATGTCGCCGGCTTTCCGCTTCTCTCGATAATCCTGTTCCTGCCGCTCGTCGGCGCGGCGCTGCTGCTGTTCATGCCCAAGGACAACAGCAACGCGATTCGATGGATCGCGAATCTGTTCGCGCTGGCAGGGTTCCTCGTCTCGGTGCCGCTCTGGTTCTGGTACAACGCGCAGGACCCGAGCTACCAGTTCGTCGAGCGGCTGCCGTGGATTCCGTCGGTGGGCGCGCAGTATTTCCTGGGGGTCGACGGCTTCAGCGCGCTGCTGGTGCTGCTCGCGACGCTCTTCGGCTTCATCGCCATTCTCTCGTCGTGGACGGCGATTACCGAGCGTGTGAAGGAGTACTACATTTTCCTGCTCATCCTGCAGACCGGCATGGTGGGCGCGTTCGTCAGCCTCGACTTCCTCCTGTTCTTCCTGTTCTGGGAAGTGATGCTCGTGCCGATGTACTTCCTCATCGGCATCTGGGGAAGCGACCGGCGCTTGTACTCCGCGATTAAGTTCTTCCTGTACACCCTGGTCGGCAGCGTCATCATGCTGCTCGGCATTCTCGCGCTCTACTTCTACAACCACAGCGTCACCGGCGTGTATACGTTCGACATCACGCAGTTCCAGAACCTGAACGTGCCGTTCAATCTGCAGTGGTGGGTGTTCCTCGCGTTCTTCCTCGGGTTCGCGGTGAAGGTGCCGATGTTCCCGTTCCACACGTGGCTGCCCGACGCGCATACCGATGCGCCGACGGCCGGCTCGGTCATTCTGGCGGCTGTCCTCCTGAAGATGGGCACCTACGGATTCATCCGCTTCTCGCTGCCGATTCTTCCCGATGCCACGAAGGCCTTCGTTCCGATGATGGTGACGCTGTCGATCATCGGCATCGTCTACGGCGCGCTCTGTGCGATGGCGCAGCAGGACTGGAAGCGCCTTGTCGCCTATTCGAGCGTCAGCCACATGGCGATGGTCATGCTCGGCATGTTCGCCCTCAATCCCGTCGGCATCATGGGCAGCATCGTGCAGCAGCTCAACCACGGCATCTCGACCGGAGCGCTCTTCCTTCTGGTCGGCAACGTGTACGAGCGCCGCCATACCCGGCAAATCTCGGAGTATGGCGGTCTGTCGAAAGTGATGCCGACCTACGCCACCGTCTTCCTGATCATGACGATGTCGTCGATCGGGCTGCCGGCGTTGAATGGGTTCATCGGCGAGCTCCTCATCCTGCAGGGCGTGTTCGTCGCCAACAAGATATGGGCCGCGTTCGCGGCAAGCGGCGTGGTGCTGGGCGCGGCGTACATGCTGTGGCTGTATCAGCGCACGATGTTCGGCAAGATTGATAATCCGAAGAACGAGCACCTGCAGGACCTCAACTTCCGCGAGTTCGCGACCTACGCGCCGCTCCTGATTCTTGCGGTGTGGATCGGCCTTTATCCGAAGCCGTTCATCGATCGCCTGCAGACCTCGGTCGATCGCGTCGTCGTGCGGATCAACCCTGAGTATCGCGCGGCGGTGGGTCCCGGGTTCCAGGTTCCAGGTTCCGCGTTCGCGAACCCTGAGCCCGGAACGCGGAATCCGGAACCACAGGGAGCGCGTTAGTGCCTGCGGGGATAAATCTCAGCGATTTCTACTACCTGCTGCCGGAGATCGTTCTCACGACCGGTGCGCTGCTGTTGCTGCTCGTCGATCTGATGACGCCGCGCGACAAGCAGTCGATTCTCGCGTGGGTGACCATGGGGATTCTCGGGGCGACGGCCGTGGCCCTCGTTCCCGTGGCCGGCGTCAATGTGAGCGTGTCGCGCGGGCTCATCGCCGTCGATGGCTTTGCGCTCTTCTTCAAAGTGATCTTCCTCGTGTCGGCCGCGCTCACCGTATTGATGAGCGTCAAGTATCTCGACGTCGAGGGCACGAGGGCAGGGGAGTACTACTTCCTGATTCTCTGCGCCACGCTCGGCATGATGTTCATGGCCGGCGGGACCGATTTGATTACGCTCTTCATCGGCCTCGAGACGATGGCGATCTCGTTTTACATCCTGACGGGATTCCTGAAGCCGAGCCGGCGCTCGAACGAAGCGGCTGTGAAGTACTTCCTGCTCGGCGCGTTCTCGCTCGGCATCCTGCTCTACGGCATGTCGCTCATGTACGGCCTCTCGGGCTCGACGAACCTGCGCGCCATCGCGACCGCGCTGGCAGGACAGGAGTCGGATCCGCGCCTCGTGCTCGCCGTCATTCTCGTGGTGGCCGGCATGGGCTTCAAGATTGCCGCCGTGCCGTTCCACATGTGGGCGCCCGACGTGTACGAGGGAGCGCCGACCCCGATTACCGGTTTCCTCTCGGTTGGCTCGAAGGCGGCGGCGTTCGCGATGCTGCTGCGCATCTTTGTCGAGAGCCTTCCGACGATGCGCGTGTCGTTGTCCGAGAGTGTGGGCCTGACGCCGTCCGGCCCCGCCATTGGATGGGGCGTGATGTTCTACGTGCTTGCCGTGGTGACGATGACGGTCGGCAACTTCGCGGCGCTGACGCAGAGCAACCTGAAGCGGATGCTCGCGTATTCGTCGATCGCGCACGCGGGCTATCTGCTGATTGGTGTGGTGGCCGGCACCGCGCGCGGCGTCACCGCGATGCTCGTGTACCTGTTCGTGTACGGCTTCATGCAGCTCGGCGCGTTTGCAGTGCTCTCGCTGATGCGGCGCCACGACGTGGTTGGCGACGAGTTGAAGGATTTGAACGGACTGTTCTTCCGACAGCCGTTCGCCGCCATTGCGATGCTGCTGTTCATGCTGTCGCTCGGCGGCATTCCTCCGACGTCGGGGTTCATGGGGAAATTCTGGCTGTTCAGCGCCGCGATCGAATCGGGATACGTGTGGCTGGCGGTGATCGGCGTGCTGAACAGCGCCGTGTCGCTGTACTACTACATCCGCATCGTCGTCTACATGATGTTGAAAAACGAGCCCGCCGGATCGGAGCCGCGTCAGAGTCCCGCGTTGGCGCTTGCGCTGGGCGCGGCGGTGGTGGCGACGCTGCTGCTGGGGGTTTATCCGCAGCCGCTCTTCGAGTTTGCGGAGGCCTCTGCGGCGACGCTCGGCGCGTCCACGATTGCCCAGACATTGCCCTAAAAGCGGCCAAATTCGGCCTAAATCGTCGATTCCACGCTGGTGAACTTTTTCACAAGGTATGCTATAGTCAGCATGCCCGACGATAAGGATTTCCTCGCTCGGTCCTTTGGATACTTGCAGGAAAGCATCCGCAAATCCGGACCCGCAGCGGCGGCCAGCTACACGCTGATTGGCGCCATCATCCTGCTCGGCGGCATCGGATACGCAGTCGACGAGTGGCGCGGCACGTCACCCTGGTTTTTGCTGGGCGGCTTCTGCTGGGCCTCATCGTGGGCTTCTACGAGCTGGCGAAGACGGTGTTTCGGAAGGGGCAAGGGGTAAGGGGCACGGGTCTGTTGAAATCAGTCCTCTGGCTCGCGAGCGCCAGCGTCGTATCGGCGGCTCTGTTGGGCGCGCGGTTCGGCAGGGAAGTCTGGCTCGGGATGTTCGCTCCGCTCATCGTCGTCAGCGTCACGTGGGTGCTGGCCGAGCGGTGTCACAAGGCGAACCCGAACCTGCTGACCTCGGTGATGATCACCGCGTTTGCGGGTAAGCTGGTTTTCTTCGGCGCGTATGTCGGGCTGGCGATCGGCGTCCTGGGCGTGCAGCGCGTGCCGTTTGCCGTGAGCTTTGCCGGCTATTTCATCGCGCTGCACATGATTGAGGCGCACTTGTTAAGCGCCTGTTTGTTTCGTCAAACTAATGCTGGCTCAAGAACACGCGACGCAGGCGACTCACGGCGCAGCTCAAGCGGCCTCACATGGCGGCGGTCACGCGGCATCCGGAGGCCATTCAACGCCGGCGAGACGATCATCGAGCACGTCTCCAACAGCTCCCTCGATCATCCGCTGATTCATCTGCCGACCATTGCCGGGATCGACCTGTCGGTCACCAAGCATGTGTTCATGCTGTGGCTGGTTGCGGCGCTCGTGTTCCTGCATGTCACGACCGTCGTCCGGAGATTCCTGAAATCAGGCCGGCCAGTGCCGACGGGCTTCATGAGCGCGCTCGAAGCGGTCGTGCTGTTCGTGCGCGACGACATCGTGCTGCCGAACGTCGGCCGTAAGTGGGTCAACACCTGGACGCCGCTAATCCTGACGTTCTTCGTCTTCATTCTCTCGGCCAATGCGATTGGCCTCATTCCGATCTTCGATGTCGTTGCGCTCCTCGATCACTACGTGCTGCACACGGCGCCCGATTCATTCATGAAGCAGGTGGTTCACGGCGGCACGACCGCGACCGCGAATTTCAACGTGACGGCGGCGCTGGCGACGATCACGTTCGGCTCAATCATCGTCGCGGGCACGAAGGCGCACGGCTTCGTCAAGCACTGGATGAACCTGGTGCCGCATGGGCTCGCGTGGCCGATCTACATCCTGCTGATTCCGATCGAGATCATGGGAATGCTCGTGAGGCCGTTTGCGCTCACGATGCGACTTGCGGCCAACATGACCGGCGGCCATATCGCCATTCTCGCGATTCTGTCGTTCGTGTTTCTGTTCGCGGAGAAGTTCGGCGATGCCTTCGCGGGAATCGGCGTCGGTGTCGTGCTGTCGCTGCCGCTGGCGGTCGGCATTTCGACGCTCGAGATTATCGTTGTCATCGTTCAGGCTTACGTGTTCACGCTCTTGACGGCCGTTTTCATCGGCATGGCCATTCACGCTCATCACTGATTCACTTCGAAAGGACAAGGAATGAATAGCGTACGTTTTGTCGGCAGGGCTTCCGCGGTTGCGATGTTCGTCGCACTTGCGACCGGTTCGGTATTTGCGCAGGAAGCGGCGCCCGCCGCAGCCGGCGGACCGGTGCTTCACTTGTTCGGTGCGGCCATCGGCCTGGGCATGATCGTGATCGGTGCCGCACTCGGCATCGGCAAGTTCGCTGCAGCGGCGGCGGAAGGCATCGCGCGCCAGCCGGCGGCGGCGGCACAGATCACCGGCGCCGTGAACCTGCCGCTGTTCCTGCTCGAAGGCGTCGCGATTCTTGCGGAAGTCTTCGTGCTGCTGATCGTCCTGGGGTAGTGGCCGGCTTGAAAGCCAGGAGGATCTGCTATGAATAACCCGCTGGTCCAGGTGGATCCAGGGCTTTTCATCTGGACCATCGCAACCTTTCTCGTGCTGCTGACGCTCCTCGCGAAGTTCGCGTGGGGGCCGCTGCTGCAGATGCTCGCCGCGCGCGAAGAGACGATCCGCAAGTCCCTCGCCGACGCAGAGAAGGCGCGGCAGGAGCTTGAACGCCTCAATCAGGAGTCGGACGCGATCATCCGCCAGGCCCGGGTCGACGCCGAGGGGATTATCGCTTCGACCCGCACCGATGCCGAGCGGCTGCGCGGCGATCTCAGGGAGAAGGCGCGTGCCGAGGCCGACGGCATGATCAAGAATGCCGAGCGGCAGATTCAGCTCGAGACCGCGCGCGCGCTCGAGCAGATTCGCCACGAGGCCGCCGATCTCTCGGTGGCCATCGCATCGAAGCTGATTCAGAAGAACATCACGAAGGAAGACAACGAGCGGCTGATCGAGGATGCGCTGAAGCAATTGGCGTAGTGTCCGGCTTCAGCCGGACCACTGCTTACTGCTTCAACATCGCCGCCGCACTCTGTCCATCTGCCGAAGCGGCGTCGAGTGCCACGACGCGCGTGAGATGCCGCGAGGCCGTGGCGCGATCGCCGGCGGCGCTTGCGAGCGCCGCCAGTTTCATGAGCGGCCGGGTCCACACCATATCCGCCGCCGAGGCTTTCTGGTACCAGCTCTGCGCGTCTGCGGCATTTCCCTGCGCTTCCCTCAGCATTCCCATCGCCAGCAGCGCGTTTGCATCGGCCGCATCGCTCTTCAGCGCTTCCTGATACGAGGCTTCTGCCTCGGCATATGACTTCTTCGCCAGGAGCGAATTGCCGATCTGCACATTCACGAGCGACAGCGCCGGCGCCCGTGCCTTGATTTCGCGATACGCCGCGATCGCCTGATCGTGACGGCCTTCGTCGTACAGCACGGCGGCGGCCGCCAGTTGCGATGACAGGGATTTCGAGTCGACGCCGGCCAGGGCGCCAAACGCTTCCGGCGATTCGCGGCGTTCGAGCTTGACGTCGAGATTTGGCGCCGCGCCGCCAAGGCGCACGCTGAGCGGAATCGTCTGGGCATCGAACCCCGGCGCCTCGAATGTGAGGCGCCACTCGCCCGAGCGAATCACCACGAAGACAAAGCGCCCGCGATCGTCGGTGGCTGTCGTCAGCGTCACCGGCGCGGCGCTGGTGTTCGTGCCGCCCGTTTCCGCCCGCACGATCGCCCCGCGAATGGTGGCTCCTGTTTCATCGCGCACGACGCCGCCGATGCGGTTGGTCTGCGCCAATGCTGGAGCCGACAACGAAAGCGCCATAGCTGCCGCCACTGCGTATTTCTGGAAGGTCATAGGCCGGAGTATAAGCCCTAATCCGCAGTGCGAGACAGCTTTCGCAGTGTCCCTCGCATTTGCGCCGCCTCGCGTGCCGAGAATCCCCAGTGCGCGGGCTTGAGACCGCGCAGCTCGTCGTGCGACCACAGGGCGCGCATCAAACCCAGTCGCGGGTGCTCTGCGCTGCCGAGCAGCAGGTGACCAATTTCGTGCGCAACCGCACGCCCCAGCAGCGTCGACAGTGACGTCGACGTGCGACCGGTCACCGCGCGGACGGGAAACAGATCCACCGTCATCAACACTCCGCCGCGCTGCTCGCGATCGATCATCGACTCGCCCAGCGCGACGATGCGCTCGTCAGTAGCGGGGACCCGGTCCACCAGCCTCAGCATCATGCCGCGTCCGGCGAGCAGCGGTTCGGTGCACGCGGCCCCTCCGTCTCCGCCCGGCACGCGGCAATCGATCCATTCGAGCGAGATGCCCGCGCGCGTGAAGATCTGCTCGGCCTCCGATCTCGCGGCGCCGAGCCGCTCGGCAGAAACAGCGGCGTAGTTGTAGGTTCTAACGACGACCGCCGGCGCGCCTTCCACCTTCGCGCTGCGTGCTTCGGCGGACAGGTCGCTTTTTCCAGCCAGCGTCACTGCCAGGATCACCATGAAGAACGTGACGGCCTTCATGGGTCCACTGTGCGGTCGCCCGCCGCGTGCCTCAATGCACGCGAGGTGACGCGCGGGCGAAACGTTGGTGACGCGCTAATCCGCTGACTGGCAGCGAGTTACGGGACGTCTACACTTTGGTGAAATTCGCGAACGGGTCGTGCGGACTGATAAACTGCTCTCTTCGATGCTGCCCCTGGAAAAACGCTCACCGAACGTCAAGCGATTTGGGACTTTCGAAGTCGACGTGCGCGCGCGCGAGCTGCGAAAGGGAGGAATCCGCATCCGGCTGCAGGATCAACCGTTCGAAATTCTCATGGTGATGCTCGATCGTCCTGGCGATGTTGTGACGCGCGACGAGCTGCGCGAGCGCCTGTGGCCGGCGGGGACCTTCGTCGATTTCGAGCACAGCCTGAATGCCGCGGTCAAGCGGCTGCGCGCGGCGCTCGGCGATGATGCCGATAATCCGCGGTTCGTCGAGACGCTGCATCGGCGCGGCTACCGCTTCATTGCTGCCGTCGAGACCGAGGGGCAGCCGGTGCGCAATCTGCACGTCGTGAGACCGCTCGCCTCGAAACCGGCGGACGACAGCGCCAACGTGCGGCTCGTCGTGCTGCCGTTTGCGAATCTCAGCAACGATCCGACGCAGGAATATTTCAGCGACGGGCTGACCGAGGAAATGATCACGCAGATCGGCCGCTTGTGTCCGGGCCGGCTCGGCGTCATCGCGCGCACGTCTTCGATGCTGTTCAAGCGGTCCGCAAAGAGCGCCAGCGAGATCGGACGCGAGCTCGCTGTCGACTATCTGCTCGAAGGCAGCGTTCGCCGGGACGGCGATCGCATCCGCATCACCGCACAGCTCATCGAAACGCGCACGGAGTTGCACTTGTGGGCCGAAGTCTACGATCGGCGGCTCGAGGAGACGCTCATTCTGCAAACGGACGTTGCCGAGAGGATTGCGCGCTCTCTCGCGATGGAGCTTGTGCCGGATCAGCATAAAGCTCTGGCACGAGCGGATGGTCGCCGCTCCGAATCATACGAGGCGTACCTCAAGGGACGGTACCACTGGAACAGGAAAGGCGATGAAGGGCTGACGGCGGCCATCGGCTACTACGAGCGGGCCATCGAGCTCGATCCCAAATTCGCGGCGGCTTACTCGGCCATGGCCCGAGCCCGAGTGTCGGTCGCGTATTACGGCCGCGAGCCTGGCCGCCGAACCCTCGGCCTTGCGCGCGAAGCAGCCCTCAAGGCTACAGAACTGGACGCCGGCGACTCCGACCCCTATGTCGTGCTGGCAGAAGTTCGGCGATTGCTTGACTTGAACTGGCCGCTGGCCGAGACGTTGTATCGAAAAGCCGTAGCTCTCGCTCCAAGCTGTGAAGCGGCGCGCCGCGGGCTGGCCGTTTCATTGGCATCGATGTCGCGATTCGCCGAAGCGAAGACCGAAGCAGAATATGCGCGCAATCTGGACCCGCTTTGCTTTAGCGTCAATGTCAGTGCCGCATGGGTGCGGTACGCAGCCGGTGAGTTCGACGAGGCCATCGATCGGTGCCGCTATACGCTCGACATGGATCCGGACTTCGAGCCTGCGCGACGCATGCTCGGTGCCGCGTACCTTGCCGCTGGTCAGACAGAACAGGCCATTCACGAACTTCAAGCGGCTGTGGGGCATGATGCCGATGATGCGAAGTCTCTTGCCTGGCTCGCCCATGCCAAGGCGATTGCCGGCTTCCAGGGCGAAGCCGTGGCCCTGACGCAGAAAATTGAAGCGCTGGCAAAAAACGGCTATGTGCCTGCCTACCATCTGGCGCTCGCGCACACGGGTCTCGGAAACCGAGATGTCGCGCTTGCGCTGCTCGAGAGAGCGTACGACGACCGCGATCCTGCCGTCATCAACGGCCTCACCGTCGAGCCCCGCCTGGAGCCCCTTCGCCGCGCCCCCCGCTACGGGGCTCTTGTTCAGCAGCTCCATCTGCCGGAATAGGGCGCCCACGCGACCCGTTTTGTGCCATACTGCCGCCCTCAATTCCCAGCTACTTTGATTTGATTTCCACGGGTTTACGAGGAGGAGTTTCATGACCGCACGCAGAATCGTCGTCGCTATCCTTGCTCTCGCAAGTCTGACAATCGGTATCTATGCGCAAGGCGGAGGCGGCGGCGCGCAGGGAGCTGGCGCGCAAGGAGCCGGCGCCGGGCGGTGCACAGGGCGGCCGCGGCGGCGGCCGTGGCGGCGGGCGCCAGGCCGGTCCACCTGCAGCGGGCCACCTGATGTCCGGCGCGTGGGGCGAGGCCGCACTTACTCCGGATTCGCGCGGCTGGGGTTGGATGGTGAAGACGTACGTCGAGAAGGCGCAGCGGCCGCTGTGGAATCAGGCCAAGGAGAAGCTGCTGAACGACGGGCAGGTGACGAGCGTCACCATCTCGAGCTTCCAACCCGAGACGTACTGCGAAGCGCGGAAGCACTGGGACTACGTCTGGTTCGAGATGCAGCACTCGACGCTGTCGTTCGCCGAAGTGCAGAAGATGATTGCGGCGTGCCCGGGCGTGAAGGGCGCCGCGCCGATGATTCGCATGCCTGATGCGTTGGAAGCCAACGTCCAGAAGGCGACGGACCTCGGCGTGATGGGTATCGTCGTGCCCACGGTCGACGATGCGCTCGAAGCGCGCGACGCAGCACGATTCTCGCGCTACCCGCCGTTCGGACGGCGTAGCCAGGGGGAAACACCGCCGGACAGTTCTGGTCCGACGCGCCGGGTGGATATCGGCAGACGATCAACGACAACTACCTGGTTGTCGTAATGCTCGAGACGCTCGAGAGCATCATCAACGTCGACGAAATCGCCAACACGTTCGGCCTCGATGTCGTCATCCAGGGCAACAGCGACTTGACGAATTTCTCGGGCTGGAACTCGAGCGATGCGCGGTACGAAGCGCTGTTGAACATCAGCCACAACGCGACGTTGAAGGCCGGCAAGTACTGGGGCAACGCAGGTCAGCAGTATCTGACAGGCCATCGGTTGAGTCCGTCGACCCGCTTTGTGCAGAACGGACCGTCGCACGACAAGATTTGCGTTCCCGGCGCGCGGTCGCGGAGCGCTGGAGCCTCAAAAGTAGGTAAGTAGTGTCCGGCTTTAGCCGGACCTTCCAGGCCGCCGAGGAGAAATCCACGGCGGCCTTTTTTTTCAGAAGGAGGCAGGTGTGAGCAGAAATCATTACGCCGCAATCGGCGCTGCAATTGTCGTCACGATCGCACTCAACAGCGGTACGGTCGCGGGGCAGGAAAGCCGGCCCCGGCAGCACCGGCAAATCCCTCACATAACCACATCGGACACGTCATGACGATGTGGAAGGACACGCCGGGCACGCAGGGATTCCTCCCGGTTGCGATCGCCGACGCGAAAGTCGCAGCAACGCACGCGGGCTACATGCAGAAGTCGCCGGACAATCTCGATTCCATGAAACTGCACGCGGGACACGTGCTGAATGCGCTCGATCCGAGCATCGAGATGAAGGGGCCGGGCTCCGGCTACGGAGTGAAGCGGGCCGCAGCGGGCGCGTCGAACCACGTCCAGCTGGCGGCCAAGTCGGAAGGCGCATCGAAGGGTGTGCAGACGCACGCCGGGCACGTCACCGCGTCACTGGCAAACGTGACGGAGTGGACGGATGCGGCGATTGCGACCGCGCAGAAAATTCGCGCCGCGACGTCGGCATCCGAAGCGGCACCGCTCGTGGCCGAGCTGATCACGCAGACCAACAACATCAGCAACGGCGTTGACGCGGACAAAAACGGCAGCATCGGCTGGCAGACCGGAGAAGGCGGCCTCGCGGCGGCGAATCAGCACATGATGCTGATGATGAAG
Source organism: Vicinamibacterales bacterium (assembly GCA_963730445.1). GTDB lineage: Bacteria > Acidobacteriota > Vicinamibacteria > Vicinamibacterales > JAMQPK01 > JAMQPK01. Next base: position 147,168 of record CAVSRX010000013.1, read on the forward strand.
GGCGAGGGGCTGTAAGAAGCAATTGGCAATTCTCGACTGAGAATTGCCAATTCGAAAGGCTGCCGGGAATTCTCGGCGGCCTTTTTTTATCTCGGGAGTGGGGAGCGCCTGAATTCTTCCTTGGGCACTCTGTCGGGCGAGACTTTCTTGTATTGCTGCCCGATGTGGCCGGCCATCGCTTTCATTTTGGTTGGCAGAGCCGTCACAGTAAGCGCCGATTCGTACGCGCCGCCTGTCCGCTTGATCATTTCCAGTGTGAGGTCTCGGATGAGACTCGGAGCGGTCGATGTGAGCAGGATGGCGTTGACGAGCACACCTGTCTTGCGGACGCCTGCGAGGAGCTCATTGGCAGTCTTGTCGTTGACCCGCTGGCTCGTGTCATAGGCATCCGAACTGACGACAACGATCATCGGGTATCGCCGCTCGGCGGTGCGGAGGAATCGATCGTAGATCTCCTGGACCGATCCGATCATGGCGTTGCCTCCCGACGGTACCTGGTTGATTTCGCCGATAGCTTCCTGAATGTCCAGGTAGTCGCGCGTTGGAGGCACCCTGATGCTCATGTGCCCGCCCGTCGTCACGAGCATGAGCTCGTGGTTCGGCGGCAGGCCATTTACCAGCTGCTGCAGGCCGCGTCGAATCGCCGGCAGCGCGTGGAACGATGTCTGGCTGTTGTCGACCAGAATGACGATGCGCATTGGATCGCCGGGCTGTCCCCCCGCCTGTGCGGCGACGTCGGCAGAGGAGACCCACGCGAACGCAAGAGCGGCGAGGGCGATAAATAGTGTGCCCATAGGGCAGAGAATTGATCTCCGTGGGCCGTACGTCAAGGATTTCAGTCGCGGGGCGCGTCGCCGCGTGCAGCTACATCTGATAGAGCATGAAGTACACGATGACGCCGGTGACGGAGACGTACATCCAGGTCGGGAACGTCCATTTGGCGATCCGCTTGTGCTCGACGTATCTGCCGCGCAGTCCGCGGGAGAGCGTCGAGATGGCCATCGGCAGAATCGCGGCCGCCAGAATGACGTGCGAGATGAGAATGGCGAAGTACACGTAGCGAATCGGGCCCTGGCCGGTAAACGGCCGCGAGCCGGCCTGCGCGTGATAGACCAGATAACTGATCAAGAAGAGCGTCGACGAGGCAAACGCGGCGAGCATGGCGTTGCGGTGCGCGTTGATCTGGCGCCGCCGAATCAGCACGTAGCCCACGAGGAGAAAAATGCCCGAGGTCGCATTGAGCGTGGCATTCACCGCCGGCAGCGCCGTGTAATCGATCACAGGCGGTCCAGGATGAGCATGCCCCACAGGAGCGGTAAATACGTGATCGACCCGAGAAAGAGCAGGCGCGCGCGCTCGTCTGTCCGCTTCAGGCCAAATGCAATTGCAAGACAGAGAAGACCGACGCTGCCGGCCGCCGCGCCGACGGCATACGCAGGTCCGCTCATCTTCAGAAAGTACGGGACCAGGCTCAGCGGCACGAGCACGAGCGAAAACAGCACGGCTTGACGTGCGGTGCTCTTGCCGGTGGGCTCGACAACCGGCAGCAATGGGAATCCCGCGCGGCCGAAATCGGCGCGATACAACCAGGCGATCGCCATGAAATGCGGAATCTGCCACACAAAGACGATGGCGAAGAGCGCCCACGCTTCTGGTGTCAGGGCGCCGCGCGCCGCGACCCATCCGATCGTGGGCGGCAGCGCGCCGGGCACAGCGCCGACCAGCGTCGCGAGCTGGGAGCGGCGCTTCATCGGCGTATAGACGACGTTGTACGACACGACCGTAAGCAGGGCGAGGAATGTGGCCAGGAGATTGGAGGTGACGGCCAGAATGCCGAGGCCGATCACGACCAGCCCGAGCGAGAAGATCAGCGCCTCGTTCGTCGTGACGCGCTGCGCTGCGAGCGGCCGCATACGCGTGCGAAACATCAGACTGTCGGTATCGCGCTCGTAAATCTGATTCAGCCCGGCGGCCCCGCCGGCCACCAGCGCGATGCCGACGACCGCTTCGACGAGGTGTGCCAGATGCAGCTCTCCGGAGGCGCCGAGATAGTACCCAATGCCGGCCGTGACGACGACGAGCGAGTTCAGGCGCGGTTTGGTGAGCGCGAGAAAGTCGGCAGCACGATGAGCGGCTGGTGCGGAGATCTCCAGCGAGGCGTCAGGCACGCCGGCCTCGACATTCTTCACGCGTGGGCACCCGATCGGCCGAGATGCGGCTCGACTGGCCGGCGCACGCGCACGGCCACGGCAGCAGCGTCGTCAAATCGGATGCGATGCGATCGGAGTGTGAGGACGAGGGACGTGGCGAGCGTCAGCGCGCCCACTACGACGTGGGCCGTGTTGATGGCGACATTCTTCTGAGACCAGACGACGAACGCTCCGAGCGTCACCTGTACGAGCACCAGGCACGCGAGCGTCAGTGCGGGCCTGCGAAGCTCGGAGCGGCGCGCGTGGTGATACCAGACGTGGCCGACGGTTGCAGCGATTGCGAGCGTCACGATGAGCGCGCCGACTCGATGCGCGTAGTGAATCGCGATCTGCGGCGTCCATTCGGGCGGAAACAGTCCGCCGAAGACCAGCGGGAAATCGGGAATCGCCAATCCGGCGTCCGAGTGCCGCATCGTGGCGCCGACGATAATCTGGAGATAAATGCAGGCGGTCGTCACCGTGGCGACCAGGCGAAGCATACGGTCGTCAACGGGGTCGGACCCTGACTCGGTCCAGCCTCGCGAGGTGAACAGCGCAATCGCGATCGTGAGGCAGAAGAAAATCTGAGCGAGCCCGGCGTGTGCGGTCGAGATCGCCGTCGGCAGAAAATACAGCACAGTAATTCCGCCGAGGAGCCCTTGCACGCACACGGCAGCGAGCGCGGTGAATCCGAGCACGCGCATCCATCGCCGCGGTTCAGCTTTCCAGATCCAGAGCGCGAGGACGATCGTGAGCAATCCAACGCCGCTGGCGATCAGCCGATGGCCGTGCTCATAGAAAATGCCACCCACCATGTGCTTCATGGGGAACGTGAACATGTTCCAGCCATAGCTGGTGGGCCAGTCGGGCACGGCCAGCCCCGAGCCCGTGCTCGTGACGAGTCCGCCGGCAACGATCAACAGGACCGTGGCGGCTGAGACGAATCTAGCGTATCGGTGTAACCACATCGGAGGGAGGTTCCGGGTTCCAAGTTCCGACGTTCGACGTTCGAGGTTCCGACGTTCCACGTTCGGGTTCCGGGTTCCGAACGCGGAACCGGAACCCGGAACTTGGAACCCCGCGGGATTAGTTCGCCCCCGCGGCGGCCTTGAACGTGAAGTTGGCGTCCGCCTTCGATTCTTTCGCGGCAACCGTCACCTGCAACGTCTGCGATCCAAGCTTCTCGTGCCACGCCGCCAGCGTGTAGCTGCCGGGCGGGAGGTTGGCGATGCTGAACGAGCCGTCGGGCTTCGACACCGCGAAGTACGGGTGATCCAGCACGCCCGCGTACGCGTTCATCCAGCCGTGCACGTCGCACTTGAACGGCACAACCACGTCGGCCTCTTTTGCGGTAAACGTGTGCAGCGTCTTCATGCCTTTGATCGGCTGGGCCGTGTTGAACTCCGCATTCGTTTTCGGGGTCGCGTGAATGTTGTGCAGGGTGGCATCGCTGTTCAGCACTTCAATGGGCTGTCCGACCTGCACGCCGAAGACGTGCGGATGATACTGGCAGCCCTGCTGATCGAACACGACCGGCGTCGACGGAGCGGGGAACGTGCCGGTCAGGCCGCTCTGTACGTAGACGAACACGTTGCCGAGGCCGCCGGCCTCGCCGACGAAGGTCTCCTGCGTCGGATTCTTGCCCTTGTTCGCCGCCACGCATGCCGGATCGGCGTTCATGCGGATGGGCGCGTTGGCCGGCGCTGTGCCTTCCAAATTGATCTTGCCTGCAACCGTGGCGGCCGTTGCGGGGTCGACGGTCACGGCCGGCGCCGCGGCAGGGTCCGAGGTGGTGGGCGCCGGTGCGGGCTCGCTGCCGCCGCCGCATGCCGCTACGCCGAAACTGAGCACGAGAAGTACCGCGAGATGTCTTAGATGCATCGAAACTCTCCTGGACGTAGAAACCAAACCGAATGACGCGGGGAATATTACACGAAAGTTGGTACCGCTACGGGGATTCGAACCCCGGTCCCGTGGCTGAGAACCACGTGTCCTGACCCCTAGACGATAGCGGCCCGATCAGTACCAGAACATCTAATGTTAGTCTGCGGGTTTCAAGTGGGTCAACTTCGGGCGAGGCGCTTGCACCCCAGCGGAGTCGCATATAGAATCCCCCGACAAATCAATTCGCAGTTTGATGTTCGTAACGATTAACAGCGGTAGTGCTCAAGTTAAGTTGAGCCCTACGACAAAGGAGTCACGCAGTTGGATAACGTGACCACAGCGGGACACGCGCCGGCAGGCGCCCACGCGCACGGCCACGCAGGCCACGCGCACGCA
>CAVSRX010000014.1:0-372075 GCA_963730445.1 Vicinamibacterales bacterium
GGCTGGATCGGCACCGCGTAACTCACCTTCGCTGATCAAAGAAAATCCTTACAGGAGATTCAGGAGATCAGGAGAAACAACCTTTCTTTAAATTCCCTTCGTAGACCAACCCGATGGAATTTCGGCCGCGGTGCGAGTGAGAAACGGATCGAGAAACTCCTTGAGGAAGCCCGCGGTCGATCGAGGAAACTGTCTTACTCCTGAACTCCTGTTCTCCTCTTAAGATCAGGGTTCGGTGATCAGTGAAGAGCGTAGGCCAAAGTCTCATCGTGCGGAAGGCGTTGACGCTCGAGGCGGCTGGAACCTGGAACTGAAATTCCAGATGCCGATCACGGCGAGCAATATCACTATCCAAAAAATCACGGTTTTGATCGTTTCGCGCATTTCTCCTATTCTCCTGATCTCCTGTTCATAGATCTGATTCAGAAATCAGGGAAGAGCGTAGGCCGTAATCGCATCTCCGAATCCGAACTCATTTCCTCCACCCGCCGCGATCACCACGAACTGACGTCCGCCGGCTTCATAGGTCATCGGCGTCGCGCGGCCGCCGGCGGGGAGCGCGCGTCTTCCACAGCTCTTTGCCGCTGTCGAGGTCGAATGCGCGGAACGTGCGATCGAGCGTCGCCGCGATGAAGACGAGACGTCCGGCGGTGATGATCGGCCCGCCGAGGTTCGGCATGCCGAGATTCATCGGCGGTGCAGGGGCGCCCGGCGGCATCGGCGGCGTGCCGAGCGGCACGTCCCACAACTTGCGCCCGTTCGCAGGCTGATGGCGACGAGCGCGCCGAACGGCGGCGGCGTGCACGGCGACCTGGCCCGGACCGAGCAGAAGGCGGCGCCGCATGATGTACGGCGTGCCTTCCATCACGCGTGTATTCGTAGCCCTGCCCGAGGCGGCTCGATTCCTGGCGGGCGCGCGGCGAGATCGAATCCCTTCGCCGGAATCAGTTGAACCATCGCCGCAACGCGATTGACGGGCACGACGACGATGCCCGATTGGTTGTCGGCGGCGACGCCGCCCCAGTGCGCGCCGCCGATGTTCGACGGCATCGCGAGCGTGCCTTCGAGGCTGGGCGGCGTGAAGATGCCTTCGTTGCTCAGTCCCGCCATCATCTGCTCGACAGGCGGCCTGCGACTTCGGGCGTGACGCCGAATGCCTGGTCGGCGCGTGAAGCTGTGCGGGCTCAACGGAGGCGTGACCGTCGTGAACGGTTGAGTGGGCGATGCCTCTTCGCCGGGGATCGTGCTCGCCGGGACTTTGCGTTCTTCAACGGGAAAGATCGGCACGCCGGTCTCCCGATGCAGGACGAACAGCATGCCCGTTTTGGTCGCCTGCAGCGACGGCGGGAATGGATTTGCCGTCGCGCGTGAATCGTGACCAGCGCTGGCGGGGAGGCGTTGTCGTAGTCCCAGAGATCGTGATGCACGGTCTGAAAGTGCCACACGATCCGGCCTGTCGACGCGCGCAGCGCCACGATCGAGTTCGCATAGCGGTTGTCGCCGAGCCGAAGCGCGCCGTAGTAATCGGGTGCGGCACTGGACGTCGGGACGAAGATCGAGATCGCGCGCCGGATCGGCGGTGATGATCGACCAGACGTTCGCCGCGCCTGTTTGCGCGGCGCTGCCGTCGCGCCACGTCGCGTATGCCGGATCTTTGGGATCCTGCGGAATCGGATGCCACGTCCATCGCAGCGCGCCGGTGCGCGCATCGAACGCGCGCACTTCTCCGCTCGCCGGTGCCGGGCCGCGAGTTGTCGGCGATGGATGAGCCCGTGATCACGAGATCGTTGACGACGACCGGCGGAGATGTCACCTGATACGCCGAGGGAAACGCGGGAGGAATGCGCAGTCCTTCTCGCAGGCCGATCGTGCCTTCGACACCGAACACCACGCAGGGATAACCGGATGCCGCGTCGAGCGAGATCAGCCGCGCGTCGACCGTCGCGACATAGATGCGGCGGCGGCATGGCGCGCCCGGCTTCAGCGTGCTGTCGACCCAGGTCGACGACGCCGCGGTTCGCGAAATCGCCGTAGCCCGCCTTTCGGATTGACCCGCGCGTCGTAGCGCCAGATCTCGCGTCCGGTCGCCGGCTCGAGCGCCATCACCTTTCCGAGCGGCGTGCTGACGTACATCACGTTGTCGACGACGATCGGCGTCACCTGCAGCGAAGGCTGCCTGCACGAGATCGAACGGCCGGCTCGCCCGTGTGATACGCCCACGCGACGACGAGCGTCGCGACGTTGTCGCGCGTGATCTGCGCGAGCGGCGAAAATCGAGTGCCGCCGGCATCGCCGCCGTAGACCGGCCAGTCGCGCGCCGGGCCTGAGCGTCTGCGCGCTCACGATGGTCCGAGCGCCAGTACGATAGCGAGCGCACGCCGGGTGCGCGCTTTTCATGCGGGCTGCATGTATCGTGATCCCAATCCCTAGTCCGTATCCCGGTATATTACCCCGTATGCCGGCAGCGCGCGATTTCGTCGAGCTGACACGAGGATGTGTCGAGCAAGCCCGCTGTGGAACGCCGATCTGGCGCCGACGCCGTTGTCGCAGCGCACGTGGTCGACCTATCACATCGCGGCGCTGTGGATCGGCATGAGCGTCGTCATCACGACCTACACGCTCGCGTCCGGCCTGATGCAGCAGGGGATGACGTGGTGGCAGGCGATGCTCGACATCCTGCTCGGCAACACGATCGTGCTCGTGCCGATGATTCTCAACGCGCACGCGGGCACGAAGTACGGCGTGTCGTTTCCCGTGCTGTGCCGCGCCAGCTTCGGCGTGAAAGGGCGCGAACGTGCCGGCCATCCTGCGCGCGCTCGTCGCCTGCGGATGGTTCGGCATTCAGACCTGGATCGGCGCGCGTCGCGCTGAACACGCTGATCGCCGCCGCTGTGGCCGGCGTGGAGCGCGATGCGCGGTCGGCATCTGGATTTCGTTCGCGGCGTTCTGGCTCGTGCAGGTGTGGATCATCCTCAACGGCCTCGAAGGCATCAAGAAACTCGAAGGGTGGTCGGCGCCGCTCCTGCTCGCCGGCGGCGCGCTGCTGCTCGGCTGGGCGATTCGTGCGCGGCGGCGGCCTCGGGCACATCCTCGCGCAGTCGGCGCGCCTGCAGCAGCGGAGCGTGCCGTTCTGGCAGCTGTTTCCCGCGGCGGTCACCGCGAACGTCGGCTACTGGGCGACGCTCAGCCTCAACATTCCGGATTTCACGCGGTACGCGCGCAGCCAGCGATCGCAGGTGCTCGGGCAGGCGCTCGGGCTGCCGGCGACGATGACCGCGTTCGCGTTCATCGGCGTGGCGGTGACGAGCGCGACGATCGTGCTGTTCGGCGAGGCGATCTGGGATCCCGTCGTGCTGATCGCGCGCATCGGCAGTCCGGCTGTCGTGGTCTTCGGCGCGCTCATCATCATGCTGGCGCAACTGACGACGAACATGGCGGCGAACGTCGTGTCGCCGGCGAACGATTTCTCGAGCCTTGCGCCGAAGAAGATCAGCTACGTCGACGGGCGGTCTCATCACCGCGGCCATCGGCGTCGCTGATGATGCCGTGGAAGCTGTACGCCGACGCGGCGGCGTACATCTTTACGTGGCTGATCGGATACTCGAGCCTGATGGGCGCGATCGGCGGCATTCTGATCGCCGACTACTGGATCATCAGGAAGCAAGAGCTGTCGCTGGAGGATCTGTTCAAGGTGCACGGGCGTTACACCTACACCGGCGGCGTCAACCGCCGCGCGATGGCGGTTTTGATAGTCTCGATTCTGCCGGTCGTGCCCGGGTTCGTCCGCGCGGCGCTGACGCCTGGCGGGCAGGTCGCCAATCCGAACATCTGGGATGCGCTCTACACGTATGCGTGGTTTGTGACCTTCGGGCTGAGTTTCGCGTTATACATTGCAACATTTCGACCCGCTCGCCCGTCTGATAGTGCGTAAACATGACGAAGTCCAGAAAACGAGCCATTTACGGCGGCATTGCGGTTCTCGCCCTGGCCGCTGGTGGGCTGGGGCGCGTCCGCCTATCTTGGGCGGCGCCTGCGAGCATTCCTGAGTCGCGGCTCGCCACGGTCGAGCGCGGCACGATCGCGCGGTCGGTGGTCGCGACGGGAAAAATCGAGCCCATCACCAAGGTCGAAATCAAATCGAAGGCCAACGGCATCATCAAGCTGCTGCCGGTCGAGGTCGATCAGGAGGTCGAAGCCGGCACCGTGCTCGTCGAGCTCGACCGCGAGAACCTGATGGCGCGCGTGCGCGAGGCGCGCGCGACGCTGCAGGGCGCGCAGGGCGGCGCTGCAGGCGGCGGAGGCGCAGCTCGAGAAGAGCCGCGTCGAAGCCGAGGGCCCCGAGGTCGCGTTCGCGCGACGCTCGCACGAACGCGCGAAGAGCCTGTTCGATCAGAAGCTGATTGCCATCCACCAGCTCGAGGAAGCGCGCACGCAGCTCGACCAGGCCGAGAACCGCCGCCGCGCGGCCGAGTCGCAGCTGTCGATCGCGAAAGCGCGCGTGGCGGAAGCGTCGGCGAACGTCGCGCAGGCGCAGGCGGCGGTCGAGCGTGCCGAGGAAGAGCTCGCCAACGCGACGATTCGCGCGCCGATCCGCGGACGGATTCTCGCGCGCGACATCGAGATCGGCAGCCCGGTATCGTCGATTCTCAATATGGGCGCGGCCGCGACGTCGGTCATCACGATGGGCGACATCTCGCACGTGTTCGTGCGCGGGCGGGTGGACGAAACCGAGATCGGCAACCTTCGGCTCGGCCAGCCGGCGCGCATCCGCGTCGAGACATTCAAGGAACGCACCTTCCAGGGCAAGGTCACGCAGATCTCGCCGATGGGCGTCGAGCGCGACAACGTCACGAACTTCGAGGTGCGCGTCTCCATCGACAATCCCGGCCACGAGCTCAAGGCCAACATGACGGCGAACGCGGAGATCGTGCTCGAGGAGCGGCCGAACGTGCTGATCGTTCCCGAGGCCGCGATCACCTACGACGCGACGCGCAAGGCGTCTGTCGAGGTGCTCGACTCGCAGGCGAGCGCACGGGCCGCCGGCGCGTGCCGATCAAGGTCGGCATCAGCAACGGCACGCGCACGCAGGTGCTGGAAGGATTGAACCAGGGCGATCGCGTCGTGCTGCCCGTCGTAAATGAAAGAGGCCCTGAAACAATCGCATCGACAACCTTCGCACCAACAAGCTGCGAAGCTGCCTCACGATGTTCGGCATCATGTGGGGCGTCATCTCCATCGTCATCCTGTCGGCGATGGGCGAAGGGTTTCAGCGCGGCAATCAGGCCGTGCTCGAAGAGCTCGGCAAGAACATCGTCGTCATCCGGAACGGGCGCACGAGCGTGCAGGCCGGCGGCGAGCGCGCGGGCCGCGTGATTCGCCTGCAACATCGGCGACGTGCACGAGCTGCGAAGCAAGTCGCGGCTCATCCAGCACCTCAGCCCCGAGCTGATGCGCGGCGGCGTGTCGATCAAGAGCGCCTACAACGCCGCGTCGCTGCAGATCAGCGGCATCTGGCCCGAGTTTCAGAGCATCAGGACCATCGAGGTGTCGCACGGGCGATTGATCAACGAGGCCGACAACGACGAGGCGCGGCGCGTCGTCGTCATCGGCCGCGAGGCGGCGATTCAGCTGTTCGCCGACGAAACCCCGTCGGCGAAGCAGTCAAGCTGAACGGCCTGACGTACACCGTCATCGGAAAGATCCGCCAGAAGTTTCAGGACTCGAGCTACAGCGGCCGCGACGAGCTGCGGCTGTTCATTCCGTACGAGGCGATGCGCCGCGATTTTCCGATGACCGGGCCGTTCGATACTCCCGATTCCGTCTCCGCGATCATCGCCGCGCCGTACCCGTGGGTCGCCGACTCGCTGCGCGAGGAGTTCGACAGCGACGAGCACGCCAGCGTCTTCGGCGTGTTCGGCCAGACGATGGTCGAGCGGGAGATCCGGCGCGTGCTTGCGCCGATCAAGGGCTTCGATCCCGACGACCGGGAAGCGCTCTCGCTCTGGAACACGGCGATCGAGTCGGTGATGTTCAGCAAGATGATGCAGAGCATGAAGAACTTCTTCCTCGGCGTCAGCCTCATCACGCTGGTGCTCGGCGGCATCGGCGTCATGAACATCATGCTGATTGCCGTGCGCGAGCGCACGCGCGAGATCGGCCTGCGCAAGGCGCTCGGCGCGACCAGCCACATCATCCATCGCCAGTTCATCGTCGAAGGGCTCGCGCTGACGCTGCTGAGCGGCGCGTTCGGCCTCATTGGCGGGCTGGGGGCTGTGCGAGCTGATCAACATGCTGCCGATGCCCGCGCGGTTCTCCGGAATGATCATCACGCCGGCAACCGGCGCGATCGCCGCAGGCGCGCTGGCGATCGTCGGCCTGCTCGCCGCGCTCTATCCCGCTTCGCGCGCGGCGGCGCTGCCGCCGGTCGAGTCGCTGCGGTACGAGGCCTGACATGCGGCTCTATCGCGAAGTCATCAGCCAGGCGATCGGCTCGCTGCTCGCGCACCGCTTCCGCGCCGCGCTCACGATGCTCGGCATCTCGTGGGGCATCGTCACGGTCGTGCTGCTGATGGCGTACGGCAGCGGGATTTCAGCGCGCGATCATGTACGGCTTCCGAAACGCGTTTTCGCAGGGCACGGTGCTCGTCGGCAACGGCCAGACGAGCATGCAGGCGGGAGGCGAGCGATCGGGCCGGCGCATCCTGCTGAAGCAGGCCGACGTCGATGCGCTGAGCGAGCTGGGATCGATCAAGTTCATCAGCCCCGAGTACATGCAGTCGATACCGATTGCCTACGGCCTTCGCCAGACGACCGCCGGCGTGCGGGGCGTGGCGCCGGAGTACGCGCATCATGCGCAGCGGAGACAGCCGAGTTCGGGCGGTTCCTGAATCACGAAGACGTCGAGAACCATCGGCGCGTCGCGTTTCTCGGCTACGAGGTCGCGCGGCGGCTGTTCAGCAACATTCCGCCGGTGGGCGAGACGATACGCATCAACGGCGTGTCGTTCGAAGTCATCGGCGTGATGCCGAACAAGGCGCAGATCTCGAACTACTTCTATCCCGACAAGCTCTCGGTGTTCATTCCCTACACGGTGAACCAGCGGCGCGAGTACGTCGACAACATCCTGTTTCAGGCGATGACGCCCGAGCTGCACGATCAGGCGATCCGTCAGGTGCGCGAGCTGCTCGCGACGCCGCCACCGGTTCAACCCTCGCGACATGCGCGCGGTGAACGTGCGCGACACGGGCGATTCGGCCGCCATGATCGACGGGCATCACCGACGGCCTGCAGTTCGTCCTGTATTTCATCGGCACGCTCACGCTGATGATCGGCGGCGTCGGCGTGATGAACATCATGCTCGTGTCGGTGACCGAGCGCACGCGGGAGATTGGCGTCCGCAAAGCGCTCGGCGCAAGGCGGCGGCACATCCTCACGCAGTTTCTGCTCGAAGCGCTCACGATTACGTTCCTCGGCGGCGTCATGGGCGTCGCGCTGTCGTACCTGCTGGTGTGGGTGATCGGGACGAGGCCGTTTCTCGCGACGCTGCTCGACGATCCGACGCGGCAGACCGACATTCAGCTCGTGCTGTCGAGCGAGCATCCTGCTGACGTCGACGGCGCATTCTGGCGTTCGCGGGAATCCTGAGCGGCTTGTGGCCGGCGGTGCGCGCGTCGCGCCTCGATCCGATCGAAGCGCTGCGCTACGAGTAGCGGCCTTCGAGAGCTGAAAAATCGACGTCGATCGGTTCGCGACGTAGAGTCCCGGCTCGACCTGCGACGCATTCTGCACGCGCGATTTCGGTGCAAGCTTGACGGTCTCGGTCTTGACGTCCGCGACGCGCACATGCACGCCGATGAGCAACAGCGACAGACACGTCGGCGAACTGCTGCAGCAGCTCGGCCGACTCGGGCTTGGTGAATCCCGCTTCCTCGACGGTCAGGTCGCTGTCGACTTGAAGCGAGCCGAGCAGCGGGCCGTCGATGTCTGCGGATTGAAAATCGGCACGCTGAGAATGCTCATCAACGTGGGCCGCACTCGCACCTGTTCGTCGGTCTTCAGTCCCCACGCAGGAGTCGGCCGTGATGCGCAGCAGTCCGAGATCGGCGACTGCCGCGCGTCGTTCGGATACAGCCTTGCCGCTCGCGGCGGCCGTCGCGCCGATCTCGAGGTCGGCATCCGGATCGTTCTCCATGTTGTAGGCGGTCGCGGCGTGCACCTGGCGGCGCGATTTGTCCGGTGAGAAGGTCATCATGTTCGCCCGGACATGCCTGTCGCGGGGAACGAACGATCGCGCGCAGCTCTCCAGCAGTTCACGTATCGCGATCTCCTGCTGGCTCTCGAGCCAGACGGCGCGATCCATGGGCGGCTCGTGCAGCTCGGCCGGGGCGATGGGGCTGCGGCGGCCTGCCGCCGATGGCCTCGCCGAGGACGGCAAGAAAGCGTTGCTAGTTGCCGTGCGCAGTTTCATAAAGCGAGCATCTACAGTAACCTACCTCGTCATCCCATGAGCGCTCAGATTGCGATTCGCGTCACCGTCAACGGCGTTCGCCACGAGCGCGAGGTCGAGCCGCGCCTGCTGCTCAGCGACTTCATCCGTCAGGATCTGGCCTGACCGGCACGCACGTCGGGTGCGAGCACGGCGTCTGCGGCGCGTGCACGATTCTGTTCGACGGCGAGCCCGTGCGCTCGTGCATCATGCTCGCCGTGCAGGCCGACGGGCACGACTTCAAACCGTCGAAGCGCCTCGCCGGACCGGCGGGCGAGCTGAATCCGCTGCAGAGCGCTTTCCGCAAGCGCCCACGGCCTGCAGTGCGGCTTCTGCACGCCCGGCTTCCTGATGACGCTGACGGCGTTCCTGCGCGACAACCCGGACCCGACCGATGCCGAGATCCGCGACGCGCTTTCGGCGAATCTCTGCCGCTGCACCGGCTACCAGCACATCGTCGAGGCGGCCAAGCTTGCCAGCCGACGCACCGCTACCTTAGCGGCCCGCGTTCCGCCGCAACGAAGACGCGCGCCTGCTGACCGGCCGCGCGCTGTTCGTCGACGATGTGCAGCTGCCGGGGATGCTGCACGTGGCGTTCGTGCGCAGCGAGCACGCGCACGGGCGACTCAAGAGCGTCGATGTCTCGGCGGCGCAGCGCAGCGGCCCGGCGTGCATCGCCGTCTACACCGCCGACGATCTCGGCGACTACCTGCAAGCCGGGCCCGCTTCTGGTGCCGCCGCCGCCGATTCCCGGTCTCGTGTTTCACGCCTGCACGCAGCTGCCGCTCGCGAAGGACAAGGTCCGCCACGTCGGCGAGCCGATCGCGATGATCGTCGCCGAGAGCCGCTACATCGCCGAGGACGCGCTTCGCGACGTCGTCGTCGACATCGAGCCGATCGACGCGGTCGTCGATCTCGAGAAGGGCGCTCGCGCCGGGCGCGCCGCTGGTCCACGAGCATCTGACGTCGAACGCCGCCGCGCACGTCGTGCAGCGAAAGGGCGACTACGCGTCGGCGCGAAGGCGAACGCCGACGTCATCGTCAAGCGGCGGTTTCTCTACGACCGCGGCGTGTCGGCGCGCGATCGAGAACCGCGCGGTGGCGGTCGACTGGAACGCGCAAGGCCGAAGAGCTGACGATCTGGGACACGACGCAGGCGCCGATTCCGATCCGCAACGGCCTGGCGGCGATGCTCGGGCTGCTCGAGTCGCAGGTGAACGTCATCGCGCCGTTCGTCGGCGGCGGCTTCGGGCCGAAGATCATGATGTTCTACCCGGAGGAGCTGCTGCTGCCGTGGGCGGCGATGCGGCTCGAACCGGCCGCTCAAGTGGACCGAGGATCGCCAGGAGAATTTCTACGCGACGACGCAGGAGCGCGGGCAGGTGCACGACGCCGAGATGGCGCTGACGCAGAGACGGCCGCATCCTCGGCGTGCGCGACGTGTTCCTGTTCGACACCGGCGCCTACGATCCGTACGGCCTGACGATTCCGATCAACACCCAGTGCACGCTGCTCGGGCCCGTACGACATTCCCGAACTACGAGAGCGAGTTCACGGCGGTCTTCACCAACAAGACGATCGTGACGCCGGTGCGCGGCGCCGGCCGGCAGCACGGCGTGTTCGTCAGCGAGCGGCTGCTCGATATCGCCGCGCGGGAGCTCGGCATCGATCGCGTCGAGATTCGCAAGCGCAACCTGCTCGGGCCGGACAGGTTTCCCGCACAACCACGAGATCATGTTTCAGGACTCGGCGCCGCTCGATCTACGACAGCGGCGACTACCTGCCGACGCTCGAGCAGGCGGCCGAGATGATCGGCTACGAGACAGTTCGTGCGCGAGGAGCAGCCGAGGCTGCGCGCCGAGGGACGGCACGTCGGCGTCGGCATCGCGTGTTACGTCGAAGGCACCGGCATCGGGCCGTACGAAGGCGCGCGCGTGACGGTCGAGCCGAGCGGCAAGGTGCGCGTGCGCGACCGGCGTCGGCACGCAGGGCCAGGGGCACTTCACCGTGTTCGCGCAGATCGTCGCCGATGCGCTCGGCGTCGACGTCGAGGACGTGCGCGTCGTCACCGGCGACACGCGCGAGTTTCACTGGGGCACCGGGACGTTCGCCAGCCGCGGCGCGGTGGTCGCCGGCAGCGCGTGCCATGCGGCGGCGATGGCGGTGCGCGAGAAGATCCTCGACGCTCGCGAGCCGCGTGCTGGACGTGCCGGCGGATCGGCTGGAGCTCGGCCGGCGGCCGCGTGCTCGATCGCGAGGTGCGGCCGAGCGCGGGATTGTCGCTCGGCGAGCTCGCCGGCAAGGCGAATCCGCTGCGCGGCGCCGTCCGCCCGGGCACCGAGCCGGGCTCGAGAGCACCGCGTACTTCGGTCCCGATCGCGGCAGCACGGCCAGCGGCGTGCACGCGATGATCGTCGAAGTCGATCCGGAGACGGCGATGGTCGAGATCAAGCGCTACCTCGTCGTCCACGACTGCGGCACGATCATCAATCCGCTGCTCGTCGAAGGACAGATTCACGGCGGCGTCGCGCACGGCATCGGCAACGCGTTTTACGAGCAGCTCGTCTACGACGAGCAGGGCCAGCTGCTGAACGCGTCGTTCATGGACTATCTGCTGCCGACGGCGACCGACGTGCCGCCGATCGAAACGGCGCACCGCGAAACGCCGTCGCCGTTCAACCCGTCGGGTCTGAAGGGCGTGGGCGAGGCGGGCTGCATTCCGACCGGCGCGGTGTTTGCGCAGGCGGTCGAGGATGCGCTCGCCGGCTCCGGCGTCGAGATTACCGAGATTCCGTTGAGCCCGAACCGGCTGTTCGAGCTCGATCGAGCAGGCAGGCGCAGAAGCATGATTCTCGAGCGGCACGTTCACATTCGACGGCCGCGCGCCACGCGTCTGGGAGCTGCTGCAGGATCCCGGCGTGCTGGCCAAGGCGCTGCCGGGCACGAAGACGCTGACCAGGTCGGCGACGATCGCTATCGAAGGCGTCATGAAGGTGAGCGTCGGCCCGGTGACCGCCGCGGAGTTCGCCGTCAACGTCGAGCTGAAGGACAAAGTCGCCGCCCGAGACGTTTCGCGATGCAGATCGACGGCAAGGGCGGCGTCGGCTTCACGCAAGGGCACCGCGACGATCGAGCTCGCAAGAGCAGCCCGGGCCGGTGACGGTGATGACACTACACGTCCGACGTGCAGGTCGGCGGCAAGATCGCCGCGGTCGGCCAGCGCCTGCTCGAGTCGGTCGGCAAGATGATGACGAAGCAGGCGCTCGAGGCGCTGAACAACGAGTTGAAAGCGCGTCTGTGAAACCCGCGCCGTTCGAATACTTCCGCCCGCGCACGCTCGACGAAGCGCTGGCGCTGCTCGCCGAGCACGGCGGCGATGCCAAGCCGCTCGCCGGCGGCCAGAGCCTGATTCCGGCGATGAACTTCCGGCTGGCCACGCCGGCGGTGCTGGTCGATCTGAACGGCGTCGCGCGAGCTCAGCTACATCAGGGACGAGCCGGCGACGTGCGCATTGGCGGCATGACGCGGCAGCGCGCGGTCGAGCGCAGCGCGTCGTCGCGCAGCGCGGCGCCGCTGATCGCCGAAACGATGCCGTTCATCGCGCATCCGGCGATCCGCAATCGCGGCACGATCGGCGGAAGCCTCGCGCACGCCGATCCGGCCGCGGAGCTGCCGGCCGTGATGCTGGCGCTGAACGCGACGATTGACGGTGAGCAGCCGGGCGGGCACGCGCGAGGTTCCGGCGCGACGAGTTCTTCACGGGCCTGTTCTCGACCGCGGTCGAGCCTGGCGAGCTGCTGACCGAGATCCGCGATTCCGCCGCCGGCGTCGGCGCAAGCGGCTACGCCTTCCAGGAGATCTCGCGCCGGCACGGCGACTTCGCGCTGGCCGGCGTCGCCGCCGTCGGTGCAGCTCGACGACGAAGGGCCGCTGCCCGAGCGCGCGCATCGCGCTGCTCAGCGTCGGCGATCGGCCGATGCTGGCCGAGCAGGCGGCGAACGACGCTGATCGGGCCAGCGGCCGTCGGCCGAGGCGATTCGCGCCGCCGCCGATGCCGCCGCGACGCAGAGACATCGATCCGCCGAGCGACATCCACGCATCGGCCGCTATCGCCGGCAATCTGGCGAGCGTGCTTGACACGCGCGCGCGCTGAACGCGCGTTCGAGCAGCGCGGGCGGCATTCGCACGAATGGGCCCAGCGCTACTAGGGAGCCAACTATGAAGATCTACGATCTGTCGCAGCCGCTGAACGAGCAGTTTCCGTTCTGGCCGTACTATCCGCCGTTCGAGGTGAAGTACATCAAGCGCAAGGCCGAGCACGGCGTCAACGCGCAGTACATCATGACGTCGAACCACATGGGCACGCACCTCGACGCGCCGCGGCATTTCGTCACCAACGGGCAGGACGATCGACGAGATTCCCGTCGAGTGGCTGTGCGGCCCGGGCGTCATCGTGAATCTGTCCGACGAGATGGACGAGCTCGAGCTCTACACGCCGAAGATGATCGAAGACCGCGTCGAGGTGCGGAAGGGCGACCTGCTGTTTCTGCACACCGGCTGGCACAAGTACGCGCAGTTCGGCGACAACGCGGACGAGGAGAAATACATCCATCGCCATCCCGGCGCGCATCCCGACATGGTGCCCTGGCTGCTCGAGAAGGAGATTCACATCTGGGGCGTCGACTGCGTCTCGACCGATCACCCGATGAACCTGCCGATCGGCCGCTTCCTCGGCAAAGGGCAGCACGGCCACTGCGATCGCGTGCGCAAGCAGGCCGAGGACAAGTTCGGCGGCACGGAGGCCGTGGACAAGCTGTTTCCCGACTCGGCGTATCAGCTGACGCACAACGCGCTGTTCCCGAAAGACTGCATGCACATCGAGAACCTCGGCGGCGACATCGACGCTCCCGAGCTGCAGAACAAGCGGCTGATCCTCGGCTGCTTTCCCTGGAAGTTCAAGGGCGGCGAGGCGGCGTTCTGCCGCGCCGTGGCGTTCGTCGGGCGACTGGAAGCCGTGAGCATCTCGCCGATCTGTCGGCGACCGAGCTGCGCCGGCGGATCGCCGCGCGGGAAGTGTCCGTGGTCGAAGTCGGTCGAGGCGTGCCTCGAGCGCGTCAGCGCAGCTCAACCCGACGCTCAACGCCATCGTCACGCTGAATCCGCAGGCGCTCGACGATGCCGCGCAGCTCGATCGGCGGATCAAGCGAGGGCGAAGATCCCGGGCCGCTGTGCGGGCTGACCGTCGGCATCAAGGACGTGACGCCGGTCGCGGGGCTGCGCACGACGTTCGGCTCGCCGATTTACGCGGACTACGTGCCGAAGGAAGATGCGCTGGTCGTCCGGCGGCTGCGCGAGGCGGGCGCGGTCATTCTCGGCAAGACGAACTGCCCGGAGTTCGCCGCCGGCGCCAACACGTTCAACGAGGTGTTCGGCCGCACGCGAAATCCGTGGGACACGACGAAGTCCGCTGGCGGATCGACCGGCGGCGGCGCGGCGGCGCTCGCGACCGGCATGATCGCGCTGGCCGAAGGCACCGATCTCGGCGGATCGCTCCGCATTCCCGGCCGCGTTCTGCGGCGTCGTCGGCTTGCGCCCGTCGGTCGGGCTGGTGCCGACGCATCCGACCGACTGGGTGTGGGACACGCTGCAGGTGACCGGGCCGATGGCGCGCACGGCCGAAGATGTCGCGCTGATGCTGCAGGCGATCGCCGGGCCGAGCGAGCTGCTCGCCGTATCGCGCAGCCGATCGACGGGCCGCGATTTCGTGCGCGGCGCGCGGGGCGCGCGCAGGAACCTGCGCGTGGCGTATTGTGCCGACATCGCCGGCATCGGCGTCGATCCGGATGTCGAGCGCGTGTGCCGCGAAGCCGCGTTCGCGCTCGACGGACAGAGGGCGCGATCGTCGAAGAGATCGAGCTCGATCTCTCCGCCGCGCGGCCGGCGTTTCTGGCGCTGCGCGGGCTCTGGTTCGTCACGCAGATGTTCTCCGCGCCTCGACATGCAGGATCGGTTCGGCCCGAACGTCGGCAACAACGTGCGCTCGGGCCTCGAGGTGACGACCAGCGAGCTCGCGGCGGCCGAGAGCGTACCGCGGCCGATCTGTGGCACCAGTTCCGCGAAGCTCTTCGACGACTTCGATCATCTGCTGACGCCGTGCATGGCGGTGCCGCCGTTCCCGGTCGAGCAGAACTACCCCGACACGATCGCCGGCAAGCCGATGCAGACCTACATCGACTGGATCGCGCCGACGTTCGTGTTGAGCCTGACGGGGCTGCCGGTGGCGTCCGTGCCGGGCGGGCTGGACTCGAGCGGGATGCCGGTCGGGCTGCAGATTGCGGGCGGACAGTTCGGTGAGGAAGACGTGCTGGCGATGGCGGCGCAGATTCAGAAACTGCGGCCGATCGGGCTGCCACGGTCCGGCGAGCCGCCTTCGCCAAGGCTACGGCGCCAGAGCCGGACACTACCGTTACGGCATCCCGGCAATGCGAACGGAATCAATACCGGTAGTGTCCGCCTTTCAGGCAACTGCCGGAAGTGTTCTTCGAGCTGCTTCTGCAGTCGCGCTTTTTCCTCGCTTCCGACGAAGGCAAACTTCGAGATGGTTCGGTGGCGATCGTCACTGGCACGCCGAATTTGAGGTAGGTCTTGAGCGGACGCGCATCCGGCGGACGCCAAGAATGATGTCGTTGCGGCTGAGACAAATTTAGCGCGCTTCGTCGTATCAAAAAAAGGCCGGAAGCCTTTCGGCTTCCGGCCCTGCCTACCTGCGAACCGCTACGAGCGACTTCGGTAGCAGCGAGTAAGTTAAAGGTGTAGCGGAAGCTGAACATCACTTGATAGACGTCGCTCACGCCGGTGCTGTTCGAAACGATGAGGTGGCCAACTTGTTGCTCACAACGGCCATGGATGTGCTGGCGATCGCGGCGCAGATACAAAAGCTGCGGCAGATCGATCACGGTACGGCTAAAGCCGGACACTACCGATGTCGGCAGATTCCCGATTCCGAACAAAAAGATCTCGGTAGTGTCCGCCTTCAGGCGGACCAGGTACCGTTCGGTCTATGATTCGAGAGCACAGGGTCTGATGGCGACATTCCTTCTCCGCAGGTTTGTCTATACGGTTCTGCTCGTCATCATCGCGACATCTGTTGCGTACGTGCTGGCAGCGACCAGCTAAAACCGCGGTCCGCTACGAAGGACGCAACCTCCTCCGCCCCCAGAGGTTATCGACGCGGTCTCAATGAGCTGAACATGAACGACAGAACCCGCTCGCCGAGCGATATACCGCTGGGCGGCGGGGTCGTGCGGCGACCTCGGGAGAACGTCGACAACACGTCGGTGAGCGAAGAGATTGACGCCGCATGTGGGTGAGCTGAGGTTGGTCTGCTCGGCGTGTTCGTCGGCACATCGCTCGGCGTCGCGCGGGCGCTTCAGCGCGTCAAGCAGCATCGTCCCGTGGATCACTTCGTCACCGTATTTTCGTTTGTCGTCTGTCGACACCGGTGGTGGTCATCGCGGTCTCTACAAGAATGCCGGCATATGCAAAGCCAACGGCAGGCCTGGAGGAGTTCTGGCAATCGAGCAAAACTACGCTCGTGTCGGATCCGACGACATCGACAGGCTGTTCGACCAGGCGACGCAGGAACTTGATCGAAAAAGGGCGATTGAGCTGGCCGATCAGATCGATGCGCAGATATGGCAAATCGTGCATTCGCTGACGCTGTATCAGCGGCCCGAGATGTGGCTGACGAAGAGCGGCCTTGCGAACCACGGCGCAATGGCTTTGCCGAGATCGTCTACGAAGACATCGGCTGGGCGAAACGATGAAAAAAAAAAAAGTGGTTGGTGGTTGGTGGGAACGACCCACCAACCACCGACCACCAACCACTTACCGAACTAGTTGAAGGTGTACCTGAAGCTGAACATCACCTGATAGACGTCGCTCATGCCGGTGCCCGTCTGGAACGACGTATTCGCCAGCTCGTTGTTGACGACCGCCAGGCGATAGCACGCGATTAGTCGCCGGTCCGCTGCGGCGTTAGTCAGAATCTGAACGCCGTTCGCCGCGGTCGTCGGGCACGACCAAACGCTGGATGACGCCCCAGTCCGAGTTCAGCAGGTTGCCGAAGTTGGTGACGTCGAGCCGGAACTGACCGGAGTTGCGCTTGCCGCCGATGTTGCGGAACACGTCCTGGATGAAGCTCAGGTCCATCCTGTTGAACATCGGCATGAACAACCCGCCGCGCTCGGCGTACTCGCCGCGGTGCTCGCTGAGATACGGGTCCTGCTGGATATATGCCTCGAACGCCGCCGCCTGTTCGGCCGCGGTAAACACACGGCCGTTCGTGTGTGTGAAGGTGGCGAAGTTCATCTCGCCCGTATCCTTCGGGATATAGATGAGGTCGTTGCCAGAGAATCCGTCGCCGTTCATGTCGCCGTTGAACACGTAGCTCCCGTTGTGGCGAAGTTCTGGAACGATGGCTTCGCTTCCCAGAACGCGGAGATCGTCGTCGCGCCGAAGCCGAAGTACTGCTTCGAGTACGACGCCTGCAGGAACACGCGATGCCCCTGCGTGTAGCCGAGAATCCGAGTCCCGGGTTGTTCGGATCGTTGACGATCTGGTTGTTGGCGAAGGTCGACGAGGCTGTTGAGCCCGGATCGATCGTGTTCTTCGCCTCGCCATAGCTGTACGCGCCGCGCAGCGAGAGGCCATGCCACAGCGTTTTCGACAGGCTGCCCGACAGGTTCCACGACGAACCGATGTCCTGGTTCTTCAGGACGAACGCGCTCGTGATGACGTTGCCCGTCGTGTTGTTGATGCGGTTGGCCGTCCAGCGCGGCCGCGCGTCGACGCCGCTGAAGGTCGTCTGCGCCGCCGGCAGGTTGGCGTTGATGTAGTACACGCCGTTGATGTCCTTGTTGTAGAGGAACTCGACCGTGCCCGTGATGCCGCCCGGCAGGCGATGGTCGACGGCCAGGTTCGTGCGCCACACCTGCGGGAACTTGAAGTTGGGGTCGGTCACGTTCAGCTCGAAGCTGGTCGCGCCGTCGCCGGTGACGGTCGCCGGCTTGTACTTGTCGGGGTTCGTGCTGAACGGGAACGCCGTCGTGTTGTCGACGATAATCTCGCCGATGAGCACGCCCGTGTTGCCGAGCTGGTTCGAGATCCACACGTAGAGCGGCGGGCCGGTGAAGAGGCCGGTGCCCATGCGCACCTGCGTGCGGCCGCGGCCCGCGACGTCCCAGTTCACCGCCGCACGCGGCGACCAGAGAATTTTCGAATCGGGCATCTTGCCGGTCTCGATACTGCACGGGCGAGCCGTCCTCGTCGCGGAACGTCAGCGCATCGGCCTTGCATTCTGGTAGGCCGTGTTCTTGAACACCGAGACGTCCATCCGGATGCCAGCCGTGACCGTCAAGTCGCGGCGCGGACGCCATTCGTCCTGCGCATACGCGCCGCTGTACCAGACCTGCAGCGGCTGCACCGGCTTTTCGAGACCGGGCACGTTCGAGTAACGCACCTTGAACCTGCGCAGCGTCACCGGCGACGTCGTCCTGTTCGGATTGCGCCAGGAAATCGTTCGCGTCGGCGTAGAAATCCGCGAGCGAGTTGTAGGTGTAGTTGCTCTGCGGGCAGCAGCTCCAGAACACGTTCTCCGATTCGTACCGCTGCGTCGTCGCGCCGAAGGTCATCGTGTGCTTCGTGCCGTACTTCGTGAAGCTGTCCTGCAGCTGGAACGTCTTGTACCGCAGCTCGTTGTTCACCGTGAACGGCTCGGTGCCGAACGACATGTACGACGTGCCCCCCTCGAGGATATCGACGAACGGAAACAGCTTGTCGACCGCGCCGCGGCTCTCGTCGTTCGACGTGAGGCCGACGATGAGGTTGTTCGACATCGAGTTGCCGATCACCGTGTTCCACTCGCCGATGCCCGACTTGATGTTCTCGAGAATCGTGTAGTTCGACGCGGCAAAGTGCAGCCCGCCGCTGCCGCCGAGCGTGCGGCCGATGCCCGCCGACGATGACGTCGAGAGGTTGTTCGCGGACGAGGAATCGAGCTGGTTGTAGCGGAAGCTGATCTTGTTGGCGTTGGTCAGGTTGAAGTCGCTTCGGAGCAGGTATCGCTTGGCCGGCGTCAGGTCTTCGAAGTTTTCGTACCCGCCGGTCTCGTACTGGAAGTTCTGCGAGAGGAACGAGCTCAGCGCGTTGAGATCGGAGGCCAGCACGCGGCTGACGCTGCCGACGACGGCCTCGCCGCCGAGATTCGCGCGATTCGTGTGGAGCGGCCGCTTGTCTTCCTCGTTCTCGTAGTTGCCGAACGCGAACAGCTTGTTGCGGACGATCGGTCCGCTCGCCCACACGCCCGTGTCGCGGAACGTGAACGTGCCCGGATTGACCGTCTGCCCTCTCGCCTCGGTGCCGACGAGATCCTGGTCGCGCATCCGGTGATACACCGACGCGCTGAACTGGTTGGTGCCGCTGCGCGTGACGCTGTTGATCGCGGCGCCGATGAAGCTGCCCTGCCGCACGTCGAACGGCGCGATGCTCACCTGCACCTGCTCGAGCGATTCGAGCGAGATCGGCGCGACGTTCGTGCGCTCGCCGGGGGCCGAACCGAGACCGAAGGCGTTGTTGAAGTACGACCCGTCGACCGTGATGTTGTTCAGGCGGTTATCCTGCCCGGCGAACGACGTGCCGCTCGCTTGCGGCGTCAACCGCACGATCGACTCGAGCCGGCCCGAGATCGTGGGAAGCTCGCGATGTCGTTGCGGTCGATCGAGGTGGCCGCGCCGGTTCTCGTCGACGCGAACACCGGATCGCTGACGCCGGTCACTTCGACTTCTTCGGCAACGGTAATCGCTTCGACGCTGACGTCGACGTCGTTGGTCACGCCGAGGTTGACGTTGATGTTCTCGACGGTCTTCGGCGCGAACGCCCGCCGCCGCCGCCGACATACACGACCTGAATCGTGTACGGGCCGCCGACGCGCATCGCCGGTATCGAGTAGCGGCCGTCGGCGCGCGTCGTCGCTTCGTAGCTCGTGCCCGACGGCTCGTGTATGGCGATGACGCTGGCGCCCGCGACCGGCTGCTTCTGCGCGCCGGTGACGATGCCGCCGATGCCGCCGGTCGTCACACCCTGCGCGGCGAGGCCGGCGGGCAACGATGCGGCGCAGAACGCGAGAACCGCGAACGCGAAAACCAGGAACCTGCGGCTTGAATTCATGATGTGCTCTCCAGAAAAATAACGGGCGCGAGTACAGAAAAATGCTACGTCCGGGCGGCAACGGGCGTGTAACGGAAATTGCAACGAAGGATGAAGTGCGTTGACGCTCAAAAAGCGTAACCGGAATGAAGGTAAAACGGACAAGACCTAACGGTAAGAATGCTGTTGCCGCCCGAACGTAGACAGTATTCTGACGTGCTTTGTCGAACTGCGCAAGGCTGACAAAGTTGTCGAGCGCGGGCGAGGTATGGATTTTTGGATCGACTTGCCGCGCCGAAGCGCGAAGCGCGAAGGCGGGTCAGGCCGAAGTGGCCTGATCCGTCAGCGTTCCCGTGTCGTCGTGGCGATCCAAATTATCGGCGAGCAGCGCCAGCACTTCGCGCGTCGCCTTGAGCTTCGCGGGCGTCACGTGAGACAGCGTGCGGGAGACCGCGGCTTCGATAGCGCCGACCGCCATGTGGCTCAAGCGGCGCCCTTTGGTCGTCAGCTGAATGCGCAGACGCCGGCGGTCGCGCATGTCGGGCTGCAGCTGCAGAAGGCCGCGCTGGCTCATCTGCTGCAGCACGCCGGTCAGCGTGCTCGGATCGAGATGCAGCACTTTCGCGAGGTCGCCCGCCGAGATGCCGGGAAATTCGTTGACGACCTGAATGATGAGCCGCTGGCGTCCGGTGACGCCGTACTTCGACTTCATGTAGCGCGACGTCGTCGCGAGGCCGTGATTGATCGCCCAGAGCACCCGGAGAAAATCGAGTGCCTGACCGAGCGGGCGCGTTTCGTAGGGCCCGGTTGGTGCGGCGGCGGTGGCGGGTTCATCGACAGGTTTCATTACCGATCTATAACGACGCCGCATACTCTGTTGCTTACCCTACCATGGGAATTGCAACGTTTGGCCTAGGGCGCAAGCCGGAGGATCGTCCAGGTGTTTCCTTTTCGTCGATACAGCACGCGATCGTGCAGGCGATGCGGGCGCCCCTGCCAGAACTCGATACAATTTGCGACAATCCGAAAGCCACCCCAGAACGGCGGACACGGAATTCTGCCATCGCCGAAACGCGTCTGCACGCGCGCGAATTCCTCTTCGAGAAACGATCGTCCCGGAATCTTCGCGCTCTGCGGAGACGCCCACGCGCTGAGACGGCTCTCGCGCGGCCGCGTTTGAAAATACGTTTCCGATTCGCGGCGCGTCAATTTGCGCACGCGTCCCTCGACGCGCAGCTGCCGCTCGAGCTTCGGCCAGTGAAACACAATCGCCGCGCGCGGGTTGTCGACGAGGTCGGCGGCTTTGCGGCTGTTGTAGTTCGTGTAGAAGACGAAGCCGCCGCGGCTGACGCCGCGATTCAGCACGACGCGCACCGATGGGCGCCCGCCGCGCGTCGCCGTCGCCAGCGCCATCGCTTCGGGGAGCGGCTCGCCGGCGTTCTCGGCGTCGCGAAACCATTTCCTGAAGAGCGCGAACGGATCGTTGGACAGCGCTGAAGCGCCGTGCCACCGCTAAGGTGGCCCGGGCTTTAGCCCTGGCTGTTGCGGTGTTTTGGCTCGCATTGGCCTGCAATTCTGCCATATGCGAGAATTGTCTCCTTATATGTCGAGCCCCAGCGCCGAGCGCCGCCCGGAAGCGCCGCCGCGCGATTTCATTCGCGAAATCGTCGCGCAGGACGTGGTGTCCGGCAAACACGGGAGCGCGATCGTCACGCGGTTTCCGCCCGAGCCGAACGGCCGCCTGCACATCGGCCACGCCAAGGCGATCTGCATCGACTTCGGCGTCGCGCAGGAGTTCGGCGGGCACTGCAATCTCCGTTTCGACGACACGAACCCGGTGAAGGAGTCGCAGGAGTACGTCGACGAGATCGAGCGCGACATTCGATGGCTGGGCTTCGATTGGGGCGAGCACCTCTATCACGCGTCCGATTACTTCGAGCAGCTCTACCAGTGGGCCGAGCAGCTCGTCCGCGAGGGGAAGGCGTACGTCGACAGCCTGACGGCCGACGAGATGCGCGAGTATCGCGGCACGCTGACCGAGCCCGGCCGCGACAGCCCGTATCGCACGCGCTCGGTCGACGAGAACCTCGATCTGTTCCGCCGCATGCGCGCGGGCGAGTTCGAGGACGGCGCGCACGTGCTGCGCGCCAAGATCGACATGGCGTCGGGCAACATCAACATGCGCGATCCGGTGATGTACCGGATTCGCAAGACGCCGCATCAGCGCACGGGCGACACGTGGGTGCATCTATCCGATGTACGACTGGGCGCACGGCCAGTCGGACTACATCGAGGGGGTCACGTATTCGCTCTGCTCGCTCGAGTACGAAGATCACCGGCCGCTCTACGACTGGTATCTGGATGCGCTCGGGCTGCGCCCGCCGCGCCCGCGGCAGATCGAGTTCGCGCGCCTGAACCTGAACTACACGGTGATGAGCAAGCGGATGCTGCTCGAGCTGGTCGAGGGCGGACACGTCGGCGGCTGGGACGATCCGCGCATGCCGACGATTTCCGGCTTGCGGAAGCGCGGCTATACGCCCGAGTCGATCCGGAACTTCTGCGAGCGCATCGGCGTGGCGAAGCGCAACAACGTGGTCGACATCGCGAACCTCGAGCACGCGATTCGCGAAGATCTCAACCTGCGCGCGCCGCGCGTGATGGCGGTGCTGAATCCGGTGAAGGTCGTCATCGAGAACTACCCCGAAGGCGCAGTCGGAAGAGGTCGACGTCATCAACAATCCTGAAGATCCGTCGGCAGGCACGCGCAAGGTGCCGTTCGGCCGCGAGCTCTACATCGAGCGCGACGACTTCATGGAGAACCCGCCGAAGAAGTTCTTCCGGCTGTCGCCCGGCAACGAGGTCCGGCTGCGGTGCGCGTATTTCATCAAGTGCACGGGCGTCATCAAGGATCCGGCCACCGGCGAGATTACCGAGCTGCGCGCGACCTACGATCCGGCGACGCGCGGCGGCGATTCGCCTGACGGCCGCAAGGTGAAGGCGACGCTGCACTGGGTGTCTGCGGCGCACGCGCTCGACGCCGAAGTGCGCCTTTACGATCGCCTCTTCACGCACGAAGATCCCGCGGGCACCGACAACTTCCTCGACCACCTGAATCCGAGCTCGCTCGAGGTGCAGCGCCGCGCGAAGGTCGAGCCGAGTCTCGCCAGCGCTGCGTCCGGCGCGCGCTTTCAGTTCGAGCGCCTCGGCTACTTCTGCGTCGACTCCGACTCGACGCCAGGCGCGCTCGTCTTCAACCGCACCGTGTCGCTGCGCGACACCTGGGCGAAGATCTCGCAGAAGACAAGCTCGTAGCTTGTGGCCGGTAGCCTGTAGCCAGTTGACAATTACCTGCACGACTACCAGCTACCGGCTACCAGCTACCAGCTGCAATTGGCATATAGTTCTAGGCTCCCATGAAGCATTTTCAGGGCGATGACGTGCGGTTCGAGCCGGCGGATCCGAAGAATTTTGTGGGGTCGGCGCGCGTGAAGAAGCTGCCGATGGTGGAGGAGGGCGGCCAGTCCGTCATCGTCTATCTGGTCGAGTTCGAGCCCGGCGGGCGCACCAACTGGCACCGCCACAGCGCGCCGCAGCTGCTGCTCGTGAAGGAAGGCCGCGGTCTGGTCCAGAAATGGGGCGAGCCCGTGCGGGAGATGGCCGCGGGCGACGCCATCTGCATCGAGCCCAACGAAAAACATTGGCATGGCGCCGCTCCTGAGACGAGAATGGCGCACTTCGCCGTCAATCTGACTCTGACCACCGAGTGGCTCGAGCCCGTTTCGGACGACCAATATCGTGCATCCTGAGCTGACAGAAGCCATCGAGTTTCACGAAGCGCATCGTCGCCGAAGCCGGCAAGGCGCTCGTCGGATACGAAAGGGAAAAGGCGCTCGCCAACATCGTGCTGATGTCGGAGATTCCGACGACGTACGACAAGGACGAGCAGCGTCAGGTGAACGCCGGCAACCTGCTGCTGCGGGGCGTGCCGGGCATCGGCAAGACGTTCTTCGGCGTCATCATCGCCGCGATCAGCGACGCGAAGTTCGCGCGCATCCAGGGGCGCGCCGACCTGCAGCCCACCGAAGTCGTCGGGTTCCAGATGATCAACCCGGCCACGGGCGCGTTCATCACCGAGTTCGGCCCGCTCGCCTCGGCGGAGGTCATCCTGCTCGACGAGATCAACCGCATCCCGCTGAAATCGCAGAGCGCGTTTCTCGAAGGGCTGCAGGATCGCAAGATCACGGTCGGCAAGACGACCTACGATCTGCCGACCTTCAGCTTCGCGATCGCGACGATGAATCCCGTGGAGCTGGGGCAGGGCACGTTTCCGTTGTCGGAAGCGGCGACCGATCGGTTCGCGATCATGGTGAACATCGGCTACCTGCCGCCCGACGAGGAGCAGAAGCTCGTCAATTTCGATTTCAAGCAGGTGCATCTCAACTCGCTGATGTCGAAGGAGCGCATCGTCCAGCTCCGAGGCGTCATCACCCGCGAGGTGTTCCTGCACGAGAAGCTGGGGAAGTACATCCGGCGCCTCGTCGGCGCGACGCGCCCGTACAACGACGAAACCGACTGGCACCATCGCTCGCCGTCGGAGATGGTCGAGCAGCACGTCGACCTCGGCGCGTCGCCTCGCGCGACGATCTGCTGGGGGCGGCTCGTGAAAGTGTGGGCGCTGCTCGTGCACAAGCGCGCGGAGGTGTATCCGGAAGACGTGCAGGATCTGGCGAAGTACATGCTCGGCCATCGCATCTGGCTCGGGCCGCACGCCACCAGCCACGGCATCACCCCCGAGCAGGTGATCGAGGACATCGTCGCGAAGGTGCCGATCCCGTGACCCTTCGACTCCGCTCAGGGCAGGACGTGCAGGCAGCGGAGCTGGTGGATTTCGCCGAGATCACCGAGATCGAGCTGCGCGTGCTGCGGCGGATGAAGGAATACACGCTCGGCGATCACGGCAGCGTGTTTCACGGCACCGGCGTCGATTTCGTCGGGCTTCGCGACTGGCAGGCCGGCGATCGGATGTCGTCGATCGACTGGCCGCAATCGACGCTCACGAACTTCACGCCGATGGTCGTGCGCGACTACGAACAGCCTGGCACCGCGCCGATCGTCGTCGTCGCCGATCAGTCGCCATCGACGCGCTGCGGCGCGGCGGGCGTGCCCATCGCCGCCGGCATCGCGCGCGCCATGGCGACCATCGGGCTGTCGGCCGTGTACTTCCAGGATATGTTCGGGATCATCACGTTCGACAAAGGGTTCGCCAGCATGGCGGCGCTTCGCCCGCGCGTCGGACGCGGCCACGTCATTCACTGTCTCGATGCGTATCAGGGGCGCGTCGGCATGGAGGACGTGAAAGCGGGGCTCCGCCTCGCGACGACGATCGGCGGTCACCTGCGGCGAACGGCGCTCCTGCCGGTGATTTCGGACTTTCTGTTCGAGGACGCGTCGGAGCGGATCAAGGAAATGGCCGAGCTCAACTCGGTGCACGACGTGTTTCTCGTGATGATCGACAGCGCGTTCGCGTTCGAGCTGCCGGACGTGTCGGCGGGATGGATCAACGCGTTCGACATCGAGACGGGGGAGTCGCGGCTGATGTCGCGGCGCGAGCTCCGCGGGCTGGCCTCGCGCGTGCGCGCATGGCAGGACGAGCTCGAGCGCGAGGCGCACGAGCGCGGTCTCGACGTGCTGCGGATCGGCGTCGATCAGGAACAGAGTCTGCCCGCCCTGCTGGAGTTCGTCATGGTACAGGAGGCTTGCGCAAAGCATGAAAACCTCAGGGATTAGGGATTGGGGATTAGGGATTGGGGCAGCGACGGGTATCACACTGATGCTCGCCTTGCTCGCGCCCGCCTCGCTTCGCGCGCAAAATCCGGCCGACCCGACGATGCGCCCGCGCCCCGCGAACCCCGTCCCCACGAACCCTACGCGCCCCACGCATCCCTGCGGACCCAGCGTAGTCGTTTCGCCGCCGATCGAGTGCTGGTGGAAAACCGATCGCAGCGCCGTGCGGGTCGGAGAGAACTTCACGCTGACGTTGACCTGCGCAGTGCTCGACACCGAACGAGTGAAGGTCGTCGTCGACGAGTCGGGGCTCGCCCCTTCTGCGCTCCACCTGGTGCCGTTCGACATCGTCGGCGGCGAGCGCTTCCGCGACATCCTGAACGCGCCGCGGCGGTTCTTCCAGTACCAATACGTCATGCGCGTGCTCGGGGAAGAGTTCTTCGGCAAGGAAATCACGCTGCCGAGATTGCAGATCAGCTACCGCGTGCAGAACTCGCTGCAGGGAGGCGCCGCGCTGCAGGGACGCGAAGCGCAGTACTCGCTTGTGCCGGTGCCCATCCGGGTCTTGTCGCTCGTGCCTGCCGGCGCGGCCGACATCCGCGACACGCCGGTCGACACGTTCGGCGACGTCGACGCGCGACTGTTCCGCTCGAACCTGCTCCTGATTCTCGCGGGCGTCGCGTTCGTGCTGGCCGGGCTGATGGCGGTGATGCTGGTCGCGCGTGCCGCGGTGAAGCGGCATGCGACGGCGGCGACACGGCACCGGACGATGTCGCCGGGAGCCGTGCTGCGCGCGGCTTCACGCGAGCTTGGTGCCGTGCAGGCCGCAAGTCAGAGCGGCGGCTGGAACGGCGATCTCGCCGGCCGCGCGGCGGCGGCGCTGCGCCTTGCGGGCGCGGTCGCGCTGTCGCGCCCCGTCAGCCATAAAGAGGTCGATCGCGATACGCCGCCGACCGAGGGACAGGTGGCCGCCGCCCCCGGGCTCAACATGCTTCGCGGCAAGAAAACTGTGCTGTCGGCATCGGTCACTCCCGACACGACCGCCGTGAACGGCAGCTCGGCGTCAGCTCTGGAATTGTGGAAATCGCTGAGCCAGCCGCTGGGCGCGTTCACGGCCGTGCGTTACAGCCGCCCCTCGACAAGCTCGGGGCAGGCGACTGGCATCGACGGTACGGCGCTCGATGCAGCACTTGCCGAAGGGCGGGACGTGGTCAGGCGGCTTCGCCTTACGCCAGTGGCGGCGATTCGGGCGATCCAAGCGGCACGCCGCGTCGGCCACCGCACGACAGACATGGGCACGCTGAACGCGCTCATCGAGCTGGTCGTCCGGACGCTCAACGAATGGCGTTCGTCGGGCATCGGCGATCTCGTGTTCAACGCGCGCAACGCCGCGCTGCTGGCGTCGGCGCTGCTGGCGGTCATCGCCGCCACCGTGCTCGTGTGGCGATCGCTTCGCGGCCGGCTGCCGGGCCGCACCGCGATCGCCTTGCCTGCGGTGCTTCCGCGCATTCGGCACTCGCCGCTCTCGTTCGTGCGGCACACGCCGTTTCTGCTGTTTCTCGCCGGCCTGCCGTTCTTCTGCCTCGCGCTCGCCGATCCGCATTCGTCCCTGTCGGCGCGACAGACCTCGTATCCGGGCCGGCGCATCGCGGTCATCATGGACGCCTCGCTCAGCATGCTGTCTCCCTTCAGCGGCCAGCAGCTGAAAACGCAGAGCGACACCGCGTTCTCGAACACGATGGCGGCCGCGGAATATTTCATCCGCGTGCGGATGAAGGGGCACTATCGCGATCTGATCGCGCTCGAGCAGTTCGGCAACGAGGCGTACGTCATCACGCCGTTCACCACCGACTACGAGAACCTGCTCCTCAGCCTGAAGATGATCAGCGACGTCAACGAATGGCAGCGCTTCCCCGACCAGGGCACGATCATCATGAAGGCGATCGACGAGGGGGTCGACCTCTTCAACGCGTTCGACTTTCTCGAGTCGACCGGCAACATCATGGTGATCTTCAGCGACGGCCAGGACAACAACGTGCAGATCGGCACCATGTCGCTCGAACAGGTGCTGAAGAAGGCGGTCGACAACAAGGTGCCGGTCTACATGATCCGCACGGCGTACGCCCGCGGTCTGTTCGACGTGGTGCCCGATCAGGTCTGGAAAAAGGCCATCGACGCGACGGGAGGGAAGTTCTACCCGGCGGCGAGCCAGGAAACCATCATGCAGGCGATCAAGGAAATTGACGCGGCCGCGACCGGCCGGGTCGACGTGCGCGAGTACGAAGTGAAGCAGCCCCGGTACATGAAGTTCGCGCTTGCGGCGGTCGTGCTGTGGACGATCGCGCTGGCGCTGCAGATGACGCTGAGGATGTTCAGGACATTCCCATAGAAACGAACTAGCCTGGAACTCTGATCTGCCGCCGTCATTGCTCCTCGTTTCTCGATCGGTCGTCGGCGCGCGCCTTGATGGCCGGCCGCTTCGAGCGCCGCATGGCGATCGCGCAGGAAGACATGGCGGTGCTCGACTTCGCCGATCCGCAAGCCGATTACGCCGCGCTCGAGCAGGACATCGAGGGCCTCCCGCTCGTGTCGGAGCGCCCGCTCAGGGAAATCCGCCGCAGGCGCGCCATGCTTCAGTACTGGCAGTCCGACTACGCCGATCTCGTCGAGGTGGCTCGCACGGCCAGCCAGGCTGAAGATGCGGACTCGATCGATCCGGAGATGCGCGTGCTCGCCGCCAACGCGCTTTACCGCGTCGCGCAACGCGGGCCGCAGGACCGGCCGACGCTGCTCAAGAATCTCGACGCCGCCATTCGCGCCTACAACGAGGCGCTGCGCGCGGGCGTCGCGCGGCCAGACGTGGCCTTCAACTACGAGCTCGCCGTGCGGATGCGCGACGAAGTCGGCGCCGGCAAGCGCAAGGCGCTGACGAACGCGAAGACCGACGACACGGAGTCCGACCCGAACATGCACGGCGACCCGGGCGAGCCGCCCAAGGACATGAAGGTCGAGCAGTTCCAGATCAGGATTCCGATGGACCCGAAGGAAATCAAGCAGAGCCAGGAACAGGCTGCCGGTACCGGCGCTGCGCGCCGGAAGCGCGGATAAACGAAAAACGCAGAACGAAAAACGAATAGAGAAAGCAGCCTGTGTTCGAGCGCCTCATTGATTTCGGGTCGATCCGGTTCGGCGAGCCGCTGTACTTGTGGCTGCTCGTCGCGCCGGCGGTGCTGTTCCTGCTGTGGTGTGTGCAGGTCGTGCGCCGCCGCTCCGATGCGCGCAAGTATCGCGCGGCGCGGCTCGTTCCCGTTCACGAACGCTTCGGCGCCGTCGGCGACCTCGCATTCTGGCTGGCGCTCATCGCCGCGCTGTCGATGACCATCCTCGCACTCGCCAGGCCGCAGGGCATCACCGCCATCGTCCGCAGCCCCGGCGTCGACATCGTGCTGCTCATGGACGGCTCCACGTCGATGCGCGTGCGCGACATGGGCACCGATCGCTGGCAGCGCGCGATGAGTTGGGTGCGCACGCTCACCAAGACGCTCAGCTGGAACGGCGATCGTATGGCGCTCGCGACCTTCGCCGACATCGCCGTGCCGCAGGTGCGGCTCACGCGCGATCCGAACACCATCCTGTTTTTCCTCGATCACCTGGACGACGCCCCGACGTTCAGGCTGGAGAACGAGACGAGCTGGAACACCAACGTCGAGGACGCGATCTACTGGGGCGTGAAGCTCGTCGAGACCGATCTGGAGATGTACGGTCCCAGCAAGAACGCGCGCACGTTCGTCGTCATCTCGGACGGCCAGGTGTGGAGCGGCAACGTGCAGCGCGCCATAAACGCCGCCGCGGGCCGCGGCATTTCGGTTGACGTGATTGGCGTCGGCACTTCGAACGGCGGCATGATTCCGCTGCCCCGCGACGACAAAGGGGTGGTGCTGGCGGGGTTCGATCCGATTCGATCGATTATCGATCGCACCTCGCTGCGCGAGATCGCGCGCGCCGGCAACGGCGAGTATTTCGAGATCGGCACCGCCGCCGACGAGCAGATCGCGGCGCGCATCATTCAGAACGCGGCGCGCCGCTCGGGCAACGAGCAGGTCGACGAGGCGCTCGACGAGCTGTACTGGTATCTGCTCGCCGCCGCCGCGGGCTGCGTCGGCGGTGGGCGTGTTGTTCGTGAAGCAGCGGCTGCAGCTGGGCTTCGGCTTTGCCGTCGCGCTCGCGCTGCTCGCGCTGATCTCCAGCCTGCGGTCGTAAGCGACGCGTAGCCGAACATCTATAGATCTCTAGTTACATGTGGCGAATTACCGCGTCACCGAATTCGCTACACTTCACTTCCTTCGCGCCGTCCATCAATCTTGCGAAGTCGTAGGTCACGGTCTTGGCCGAGATCGCGCCTTCCATGCCTTTGATGATCAGATCGGCGGCTTCCGGCCACTTCAGGTGGCGGAACATCATCTCGCCCGACAGCACGACCGAGCCCGGGTTCACTTTGTCCTGGCTGGCATATTTCGGCGCGGTGCCATGCGTCGCTTCGAAGATGGCGTGGCCCGTCAGCGAGTTGATGTTGCCGCCGGGCGCGATGCCGATGCCGCCGACCTGCGCTGCGAGCGCGTCCGACAGGTAGTCGCCGTTCAGGTTCGGCGTGGCGATCACGTCGAACTCGTCGGGTCGCGTCAGCACCTGCTGCAGCGTGATGTCGGCGATCGAGTCCTTGATGACGAGGCCCGCGCCGGGCCTGCCGTCGGGGATCTTGCACCACGGGCCGCCGTCGATTTCGACGGCCCCGAAGAAATCCTTCGCGACCTTGTAGCCCCAGTCGCGGAAGGCGCCTTCGGTGAACTTCATGATGTTGCCCTTGTGCACCAGCGTCACGTTCCGCCGCTTGTGGGCGACCGCGTAGCTGATCGCGCTGTGCACGAGGCGCTCGGTGCCGAGATAGCTGATGGGCTTGATGCCGATGCCGACCAGCAGGCCGACGTCGCGCTTCGGCGCGCCGATCGACTCGAGCAGCGTCTGCCACTCACGGCTGGCCTCGAGCGTGCCGAACCGGATTTTCTTGAACTCCCTCGGAAATTCCTTCGCGAAGAAGTCGAGCACCTTCTGCGCTTCCGGCGAGCCCGCCGCGTACTCGATGCCGGCGTAGATGTCCTCGGTGTTCTCCCGGAAGATCACCATGTCGACCTTCTCGGGATGCTTCACCGGCGACGGTACGCCCGTGAACCAACGCACCGGCCGCAGGCAGACGAAGAGATCGAGCACCTGCCGCAGCGCGACGTTCAGCGACCGGATGCCGCCGCCGACCGGCGTCGTGAGCGGTCCCTTGATGCCGACGAGATAGGTGCGGAACGCGTCGAGCGTTTCGTCGGGCAGCCAGTTGTTGACCTGCGTGAACGCTTTTTCGCCGGCGAGCACTTCCTTCCACTGCACGCGCCGCTTGCCGCCGTACGCCTTCTCGACCGCCGCGTCGAACACGCGCACGCTCGCGCGCCAGATGTCTGGTCCCGTACCGTCGCCTTCGATGTAGGGAATGACGGGATTGTCAGGGACTTGGAGCCTGCCGTTGCTGATGGTGATGCGGCCGTCCTGCGTCATACGCGTGTCATGACCTCGTCAAGGAATGATCGAACGAAGGTGCAATCCTATCATCGGTACAAGAATCGCAAGACATGTGTAGTAACCGCAAAAAAACGCTGGAATTGTGTCGTCCGGCAAGACAAGTTTCTGTGTGTTGTCAGGGACTGCTGCAAACAGTGTTTTCACCGCGAGAGGGGGATCCATGCTTCACATCAGCGCGGCTACGACGTCCGAGTTTTTCACCCAGGACAGGCAGGCCCTGATTACCGAACGCGTGCGCGGAGAATTCCGCGAGATGCCCGGACTGTCGCTCACCCTGGCGCAGGCCGGCAGGTTGTGGAGCCTCGATGCGGCGACATGCGCCGACGTGCTGACCCATCTCGTCGACACCGGATTTCTGTGCCGAAGGGCCGACGGCGCGTTCTGCCGGGCGTCCGACATGCGGCTGCGACGCGTCGCCTGCGTAATCAGCTCACGGCTGGTAAGGTTGGCGATAGCAAAACGAAAGGGCGCTGGAAACTCCAGCGCCCTTTGTCCGTTCGCCAATCCCGAATCCCCAGTCCCTAATCCCTGAGGATCACTTCGCGAGCGTCCGGACGTAGTTCACGATATCGGTGATTTCTTCCGGCTTCAGGCGCTTGCCGAGCGCGGGCATGTTGCCGATTTCGGTTTTCTTGCCGGCCGTAATCGCTTCGTGAATCTGCGCGTCGGTGAGCTTCGACATCACCGCCTTGTCGTTCAGGCTGGGGAGCTTGCCCTTCAGGGTCTTCGCCGCCGGGCCATCGCCGAGGCCGGTGGCGCCGTGGCACATCACGCACTGACGCTTGTACAGGGCCGCGCCGTTGGTGATCGATTCCGGGCTGGCCGCGGCCGCGCCGGCTTCGCCAGCCGCGGCTTTGCCTGGCCGGCAAACACCGCCGTCACACAAAAGAGCGACAGCGCTCCAGTCAGTCCAACAAACGTTCTGCTCGTCATAGTAGCAAATCCTCGTAAATAGGCGCGTTATACCCAGTTTACCTTAGATGCGCCCGACGGCGCCGACCGCGCTTCTCGACCGACGCGCGCGAGTCTCGGCGGACACGACACCGCCAGCACGACGCCGCCGTCGACGACGCTCGGGTCGTACGGGCAGGTTCTTGAAATTCGGCAGCCGCAGTCTCGACGAGCAGACCGACCAGCGTCGCCAGCACCGCGCCGAGCATCGTCGTTTCGTAGGTGATGAGGCCGACGGTCCATGGCGCGACGATCGGCATGCCGCCCTTGACGAGCGGGTAGTTCAGCGCGGTGATCGTCGCGAGCGAGAACCCGCCGAGCAGACCGAGGGCGGCGCCGCAGAGCGCCCACGTGCGCAGCTTCGTGGGCTTCATGTTCGGAATGAACGGCTCGCCGTGAATCGGCTGCGACGTCATCACTTCCATCGAATCGGGTTGAATGCCCGCCTGCAGCAGCCGGCGGATCGCCAGGCGCGCTTCGGTGGGCTGAGCGAATTTTACGAGACACCGGTTTGCGACATCATGAATCCTAGTGACCTGGGTGCACGTCGCCCGGAACGGTCTGACCGACGAAGGTCGGCTCAGGCAGTTCGCCGGCATGTTTCGAGGCGACCTGCAGGCCTTCCTCGTATTCCCAAATCGAAATCATCGGGCTGAACTTCGCGAACAGGAAATACAGAAGGACGAACAGCCCCAGCGTGCCGGCGGCGATCGCGGCTTCGGTGAGCGACGGCCAGTACGTGCCGTAGTTGTACGGCAGGAACGGATGCGTCAGCGTCGGCACGATGATCAGGAACCGCTCGAGCCACATGCCGACGAGGATGCAGCACGACGCGAAGAAGATCAGCGGAATCGTCCGCAGCTTCTTGATCGCGAGAATCGGGAACGGGATGATGAAGTTGCAGACGACCATCAGCCAGAAGAGCGGCGCGAACCGGCCGGAGATCTTCGACCAGAACACCGGCATCTCGGGCGCTTCGTTGCCGTACCACGTCACCAGGTACTCGGTGAACGTGAAGTAGAACCACAGCAGGCTCATCGCGAACAGCATCTTCGCGAGGTTGTCGAAGTGCACCGGCTCGCAGGTAGCGCTCGAGCTTGAAGTACTTGCGGATCAGCACCATCGCGATCAGCAGCGCGGCGATGCCCGAGAAGATCGCGCCGACGACGAAGTACGGTCCGAAGATCGTGCTGCGCCACATCGGCATCAGCGTCATCGCGAAGTCCCACGACACGATCGTGTGCACCGACACGGCGACCGGGATGATGATGAGCGCCATGATCGAGATGGCCTTCTCGAGGCGCACCCACTCGCGCTCGGTGCCGCGCCATCCGAGCGCGAGCGTGCGATACATCTTCTTGCGCCAGCCCGTGGCCTTGTCGCGCGCCACCGCCATGTCGGGAATCATCGGCAGGTAGAGATAGGTCACGCTGCCGGTCAGATAGGTGTTGATGGCGATGAAGTCCCACATCAGCGGCGACTGGAAGTTCGGCCACAGATACCGGCTGTTCGGATACGGCACCATCCAGTAGAAGAGCCACGCGCGCCCGAGATGGATCAGCGGGAACAGCGATCCGGTAATGAGCGCGAACGTGGTGATCGCCTCGGCGCAGCGCGTAATCGGCCGGCGCCATTCGGCCTGCACGACGCGCAGAATCGCCGAGATGAGCGTGCCCGCGTGGCTGATGCCGATCCAGAAGACGAACGTCGTGATGTAGAGGCCCCAGAACGACGGCCGGTTCTTGCCCGCCATGCCGATGCCGTAGCATGAGCTGGACGGCCCACGCGACGAACACCATGCCCGGTGACCGCCAGCAGGATCGCGAGCATCACGTAGTACATCGGGCCCGTCTTGAACAGCGGGCCGAGCAGGTCGCGGTTGATCTGCGCTTCGTTCGGAACGTTCGAAGTGGCGTTGTGTGTGCCACGTTACGCGTCCGCTTCCTTGAGATACACGACGCGCGGCCGCGTGCCGAGCTCTTCGAGCAGGCGGTAGCCGCGGCGCGAGTGGGCGAGCTGCGAGACCTGGCTGTTCGGGATCGCTCAGGTCGCCGAAGACGAGCACCTTCGCGGGGCACGCCTGCGCGCACGCCGGCTGAATCTCGCCGTCGCGCACGGCGCGCGTCTCGTCTTTCGCCGTGTCCTGCGCGCGGCGGATGCGCTGCACGCAGAACGTGCACTTCTCCATGATGCCGCTCGTGCGGATCGAGACGTCGGGATTGAGCTGCTCGTTGAGCGGGCTCGGCCACTCCGGCGTGAACCAGGTGAAATACCGCGACGGTGTAGGGGCAGTTGTTCGCGCAGAAGCGCGTGCCGACGCAGCGGTTGTAGACCTGCGCGTTCAGGCCGTCGGGCGTGTGATAGGTCGCGTTGACGGGGCACACCGGCTCGCACGGCGCCGCATCGCACTGCTGGCACATCACCGGCATGAAGCGCGCGCGGATGTTCGGAAACTCCCCCTCCCAGTAGCGCTCGACGCGAATCCACTGGTGCGTGCGGCCCATGGCGGCCTGCTCGGGCCCGACGATCGGCAGATTGTTCTCGGCATGGCACGCCACCACGCAGGCTTCACAGCCCGTGCAGCGATCCAGGTCG
Source organism: Vicinamibacterales bacterium (assembly GCA_963730445.1). GTDB lineage: Bacteria > Acidobacteriota > Vicinamibacteria > Vicinamibacterales > JAMQPK01 > JAMQPK01. The sequence continues at coordinate 34,643 of CAVSRX010000014.1, forward strand.
ACGGTCATTCCCCACTGGGGCATTCGGGGCTCCTGAAACTGAGATCTAGAATCTGAAAACTGAAATCTGAAAACTAAAATCTATCTGTGCAACGGATGCTCGTGATGCCCGCGCGCATCGGATGCGCCGAATCGAATCAGCGGTTCGTTCCGGCCTGTCTTCGCCACGCTCACTCTGACGCCGCTCTGCACGACCGCTCCCGATGCGGCGTCGAGCGCCGATGCGCTGATGCGCAGCGGGTTCGCGCCGACGTTCTGCGCGTAGCGCCCGAACTGCGTGTGTCCCTGTCCAACGGGAATCGCAATCACGTCGGGACGCAGGCCTGGATACAGGAACGCGGGCAGCTCGATGGCGCCCTGCGGCGACGTGATCGTCAGCACGTCGCCTTCGTGAATCTCGAGCTTGTGCGCGGTTTCCGGATTGATCTCGACCCACGAGCCCCACATGACGGTCGTCATCGGATCGGGCATTTCCTGCAGCCACGGCAGATGCGCGGTGCGGCCGTCGGCAAACGCCGCCGACGGATACAGGTGCAGCATGAACGGCATCTGCCCCGCATCGCCCGCGAACGCGCGCGCCGCAATCGGCTGCGCCGGCATCACGAAGTTCACACGGCGGGTTGGCGTCTGGGCTCTTGGCTCTAGGCTCTGGCGGCCGGCCGCTGGCAGCGGCCGTTTGCCACCAGCCTCCAGCCGCCGTTGCCTTCTTGAAGAACGCTTCGAAGTCGGCATCGACCGCCGATCCCGCCAGCGTGTGCGCCGAGCGGAACGACTCCTTCACCGCGGCTTCCATGTTTTCGAACGGCAGCGCCGGCGGCGGCGTTGCCGCCGAGCGCCTTGGCCGTTTCGATCAGCACGTCGCCCGGATCGCGCGTATCCCATCGCGGCTCGACGACAGGCTGGCCGAGCGTGCGAATGCCGAAACCCACGCCAGGTTCGGGCACGTCATCGACCCAGCGCTCGAGCGTCGTGTGGCTCGGCAGAATCAGATCGGCCATGACAGACGATCTCGTCGAGGAACGACGCGAAGCTCGCGATGAACGGCACGTTGGCCAGAGCGCGACCGCAATTTCTCCGCCTCCGGCAGCGTGAACAGCGGATTGGTGTCGAGCACGAGCAGCGCCTTCACCTGGCTGCCGCCCATGGCGCCCATCAGACGCGTGAATGTCGGCGGCTCTGGGCTCTTGGCTCTCGGCTCTTGGCGCTGACCCGGTCGCCGGTACGCGGGCCGCTGGTGTTCATCGGCCCCGAACAGAATTCCGCCAGGCTCGTCCGTACGCGCCGACGAGCGCGTTCAACGCGTAGATGGCCGTCAGCGAGGCGACGTCGCGGCTGTCGCCGATGGCGACGCTCGGACGGCGGCTGGCAAACTCGCGCGCGACGCGCTGGATGGACGTTGCGGGCACGTCAATCTGCGCGCGCGATTTTTTCTGGCGCGTATTCGCCGAGCGACGCGGACCACTCGGCAAATCCGCCGGTGCTCTGGCCGACGAACTCGGCGTCGTACAGCTTCTCGCTGACGATGACGTGGGCGATCGAAAGCGCGAGCAGCCCTTCGGTCCCAGGTCTGATCGGCAGCCATTCGTCGGCGCACGCCGCCGTCTGCGAGAGACGCGGCTCGGCCTGCACGAAGTGGCCGCGAATGCCCGGCCGTCCCTGGCGCATGTGGCCGTAGGAGTAAATGTTGTGGACGGGCGACAGGAACGTCTCGAACAGATTCGCGTTGAACGAGAGCAGGTAGTTCGCGTTCGCGAAGTCCACGGCGGGCAGCCGCGACACGCCGGTGACCAGCTCCATCGCCTTGCGAATCGGCGCCGGGTCGAACGGATCGTAGGTCACGACGTTCGTCGTCCCGAGGCCCGCGGCGAAGCGCTCGACGATCGTGCCCAGCGTGCCGCGGTTTCTGCGGCCGGTCAGGAGCGCGATCGCCTGCGGCGTGGCCTGCTGCTGCTGAAGCTGCGTCACGAGCAGCTGCTGCGCTTCTTTCCAGGTGATCGGCTGATACTGTCCCGACCCGCGCTGGCCCGAGAGCTTGAGCGGCGTTTGAATGCGATCGGGATGGTAGAGCACCTGCACGCCCGCCTGGCCTCGCGCGCACGTGCCGCCCATGCTGATCGGATGCTCGGGGTTCCCCTCGATCTTCTTCGCCTGCACCGCCTTGACGCGCCTCTGCTGGCCGTCGATCGTGCGAATCGACTCGCCCTGCATCACGCGGACGGTAATGCCGCAACCCGCCGAGCACTGCTGGCAGAGCGTGCGCACCCAGCCTTCCTCGCCGGGCACGAAGCGGTCTTCGGCGACGAGCAGCGGAATGAGCTGCTGCGGCTTGCCGCATCCGTCGAGGATGAGGCCGGCCGTGCCTGCGATGCCGCCGGTCTTGAGAAAGTCTCGTCTTTTCATTTATGACAAACCAGGCAGTCGACGCTCACCTGTTTTTCCTTATGGCAATCGATGCACTTGCCCATCGTCCATTTGATGTTCTCGCGCATGTCCATCATGTTGGCCATGTCGCCGTGGCACGTCGAGCACTCGACGCCGGCTTTCACGTGCCGCTTGTGCGTGAAGTAGACCGCCGCCTCGGGATGGAATCCGTACACGCGCACCCACGGCGGCTCCTCGCCCTGCTTCGCAAACGCCGCGAGCTTCTGAATTTCCGGGCTCTCGGGCTTGACGTTCTCGTGGCAGACCATGCACTCGGTCACGCTCGGAATCGTCGCCGCGATCGAGCGGTCGGCGTTGACGTGGCACGTCAGACATTCCATCTGGTTGTCGACGACGTGCGTTTTGTGGGGGTAGGCGATCGGCTGCGGCACGCGACGCGCGGGCCAGAAGGCCGCGGCGGCTGCCGACGCGATCAGCAGAGTGAGCACAAGGGCGCCGAATACGTATTTACGCATGCGAATTGGTTTGTTTGTCGGGGTAAAACCGCCGCAGTCTATCACGGGTCTTACGGGGCGGGTGTCAACTCCGGTGTGTACTGCGACCTGGCGGGTGTACGCGTTCGATCCATTCCATCTCAGCGTTCATCTTGTAGAGCTGGTGCACGGGCTGCTGCCAGTCGTGCCCTTCGTTCGGGGCGATGTGCAGCTCGGCCGGCACGCCCTGGGCCTTGAGGGCGCGGACTCATTTCGATTGACTGCGACATCGGTATGCGCGGGTCGTCTTCGCCGATGAAAAACAGCGTCGGCGTACGGGCAGCCGTCACATATTTCAGCGGAGAGTGCTCCCAGTAGATCTCGAGGGGCGCGTTTTTCTGCCACAGCGTGCCGCCGAACCAGATGTCGCGGTCGTAGCGGTTGTCGGACGTGCCGTAGAGCGAAATCCAGTTCGCCACGCCTGCGCCGGAGGAGGCGGCCTTGAATCGCGTGGTGAACGTAATCAGCTTGTTCACCAGGTGGCCGCCGGCGCTCCAGCCCGTCATCGCGAGGCGATCGGGATCGGCGATGCCCATGCTGACGAGGCGATCGACGCCCGCGAGCACGTCGCGGTGGCTGTTCTTGAAGTAGCCGCCGACCGGCTCGCGATAGAACGCGTTGCCGTAGCCCGAGCTGCCGCGGTAGTTCGGCCGCAGGATCGCGTAGCCGCGCGCGGCCCACACAGGCTGGTAATAAAAGAAGATCGAGCCCCACCCGAATCGATCGGATGCCTCGGGGCCGCCGTGCAGCTGCACGACGAGGGGATAGCGCGTGCCGGGCTTGTAGTCGATCGGATAGGTCAGCACGCCTTCGATGCGGACGCCGTCGGCCCCCTTCCATTCGACGCGTTCCTGCCGCGGCAGCGCAAAGTCGCGATCGAGATAGTCGTAGACGCTGGTCACGCGCCTGGGCGCTGCGTCGCCTGGCGCCCACGTCCAGATGTCGCCGATGCGCGTCGGCTCGTCGATCATGAATACGTGGCGGCCCGCGACGCTGCTCCACGACGTCGGGACCAGCGCGTGATCGCCGCTGGTGATCTGGCGTGGTTTCGGCGACGCAAGATCGACCTGGAACAGATCGATCCGCACGCCGGTGTTCACGATCATCCAGATCGACTTGCTGTCGGCCGCCCAGCCGGCGCGGTGCACTTCATACGGAAAGTCGGGCATCAGCGCACGAACCTGGCCGCCCTTTGCGGGAACGAGAAACAGATTGGCGTTGTAGTACGGCTCCTGGCGGTGATTTGCGCGCGCGACAAACAGTACCTGCGATCCGTCTGGCGCGAGCTCGCCGTCTTCTTCGGGCACCGCATTTTTCGTCAGCTGGATCGGTGCGGAGCCGTCGGCGGCGATGCTCCACAACTCCATCCTGTCGGAGTCTGCGGGCAGCCGGGTGGGACGCCGGCTGATGATGATGCGCTCGCCGTTGCCCGCGATCTTGAACGCGAAAACGTAGTCGGGGCCGCTGGTCACGCGCGTCTCGGCCCCGTCGGCTACCGCCATCTTCCACAAGTGTCGTGGCGGCGTTTCGTCCAGCACGACGATATCGCCGCGCATGCGCTGGCGCTCGCGCTCGGCGTCGGTCGGCGGCTCGCCGGCCAGGAAATAGATGAACGCGCCGCCGGGGTGCCATGCGATCTCGGTAATCCCGGTCCGCTTCGATACCTGCCGCGAGGTCCCGCCACCGGCCGGCATCACATGCAGGGTGCCGCCCGAGAGGAAGGCGATTGTGGAGCTGTCGGGCGACCATCGCGCGCTCGGCGGTCCCCCGGGCTCGTTCGTGAGCCTCTGCAGGCCGGTTCCGTCCGTGTTGATCCGCCAGAGATGCGCGACCCGCCGGTTGACCTTCCAGTCGGGAGTCGTCTGCATGAAGGTGATGGCGCGGCCATCGGGCGAGAGCTGCGGGTCGCCGACGCGCGGGATATTGAGCAGGTCGACCAGCGTCATCGGACGCTTCGCCTGGCTCCGGACGGGGCTCGAAACGAACGCCACGCCGGACGCGACCAGCGCGAAAATCACGAGCAAGCGAGCCCGCCATAGGAATCACGCGAGTATACGTGTGAAAATAGGGCACGATGTCTGATCGTAAGTATCGGCAGAGGGGCTATCAGGATGCACCTCGTGAGCGCCGGCCGGGACAGGGCGGGCCCGCGACACCGCAGGCCCCGAAACCTCCGGCCGATCGCATCGAGACGCGCGCCGACAAGGCCGAGCGCAAGGCGCTCGAAGGGCGCGCGCCGAACGTGCCCGGTTTCCACGAGGTGATGCGGTGCTCGCGGTGCGCGAACGTGTTCACCGACGCGATTGCCGCCGACTCGCGGTGCAAGCGCTGTGGCGCCGACCTCCGTTCCTGCGCCCAGTGCGAGTCGTTCGACGCCGGCCAGCGGTTCGAATGCACGCAGGCGATTCCCGCGCGGATCTCACCGAAGGATGCGCGAAACACGTGCGAGCTGTTCTCGCCGCGCGTCACCATCGAGCGCGAAACGCACTCGAAGGCGCAGCCTCAGGCCCCGAGCGGCGCGCGCAAAGCGTTCGATGACCTCTTCAAATAGCTGGTAGTGGTAGCTGGTGCCGAGCTTCCGGTTCGGATCATCTTTTTCGAGCAGTCGATCGGGTGCGAGACATGCGCGCCGACGCGCCGCGTGCTCGAGCAGATCGTGGAGGAGAATCCAGATATCGCGCTCGACGTGTTGAACCTCGTGCTCGACAAGGAGAAAGCCGCAGAGTACGGCGTCGATCGCGTGCCGGCCATCATCATCACCGCGCCCGGATGCGACCGCATCCGCTATTACGGCGCGCCGCTCGGCAACGAGCTGCCGACGCTGCTGCAGGCGATCAACATGACGGCGACCGGCGAGACCACCCTCACCGAACAGAGCCGCGCGCAGCTGAAAGCGCTGTCGAAGCCCGTGACCCTGCAGGTGTTCTTCACGCCTACGTGCGTGTACTGTCCTCAGATGATCTCGCTCGCCAATCAGGCCGCGATCGAGAGCCCGCTCGTCACGGCCGTGGCCATCGACGCGACTGAGTTTCCCGATCTCGTCCGGCGCTACAACGTGAACGGCGTGCCGAAGACGGTCATCAACGACACGACAGAACTGATGGGGGCGGCTCCGGAGGACGACTTCGTCGCCGCCCTGCATGCGTCGGGATTAGGGATTTGGGATTCGGGATTCGGACTGCTTGCTGTTGCGTCGCTCGTCTGCTTCAGTGCGACGGCGTACGCACAAGCGCCGGTTTCCTATCACCTCAGCTTTCCCGAAGCGCAACATCACCGGATGCAGGTCGAGGTGACGTTTCCCGATGTGCCGCCAGGCACGCTCGAGGTGATGATGTCGCGCACGTCGCCCGGGCGCTACGCCATCCACGAATTCGCGCGGAATGTGTACGACGTGCAGATCGACGACGGCGCGGGTGGGCCGCTGGCCGTCGAGCGTCCGAATCCGTCGCAGTGGAATGTCGGCGGCGCATCGCGGCACGGTTCGCGTGCGCTACAAGGTGTTCGGCGATCTCCTCAACGGAACGCATCTCGCCATCGACGCCACGCACGCGCACCTGAATATTCCGCCTTCGCTGATGTGGGCGCGCGGACTGGAGGCGCGTGCCGCGCGAGTGACGTTCGACGCACCCGCGCAGTGGAAGGTCGCGACGCAGCTGCATCCGACGCCTGATCCGCGGACGTTTACCGCAGGCAACCTGCAGTATCTGGTCGACAGCCCGGTCGAGCTCAGCGCGTTCACGCTGCGCACCTTCAACGTCGATCGCGAGTTTCGTGTCGCGCTGCATCACGACGGCAGCGACGCCGATGCCGACCGGTTTGCGGCGGCCCTTCAGAAGATCGTGCGCGAGGAGCGCGCCGTGTTCGGCGAGCTGCCCGCCTTCGAGGCGCCATACACGTTCATCTCGGATTTTCTGCCGTGGGCAGATTCCGACGGGATGGAGCACCGCAACAGCACCATCCTGACCGAGCCTGCGCGTCTGCGCATCGCCGACGAGCAGCTCGGCGCGCTCAGCACTGCGGCGCACGAGTTCTTCCATAGCTGGAACGTCGAACGCATTCGCCCGCGATCGCTCGAGCCGTTCAAGCTCGACGCGCCGAATCCGTCGGGCGAGCTGTGGTTCGCGGAAGGGTTTACGAGCTACTACGGGCCGCTGATCATGCAGCGGGCCGGTCTCTGGGGCATCGATGAATTTGCCGGGAGCCTGGGCAATGCGCTCGATCTCGTGTTGCGGAGTCCCGCGCGCAAATACCGAAGCGCCGAAGAGGTCAGCCGGTTCGCGCAGTTCGTGGATGCGGCCGTCTGGGTCGATCCGACGAATATCGACAACAACTTCGTGTCGTACTACGACTGGGGCGCGGTCATCGGCCTCGGCCTCGATCTGTCGCTGCGGGCCCGCACCGATCACAAGGTGACGCTGGACGACTACATGCGCCGGATGTGGCAGGAGTTCGGGCGTGCGACACCGGCGGTTGAAGGGACGGTTGCGCGCCCCTACACCATGCAGGATCTGCGGAATGTGCTCGCCGAGGTCTCCGGCGATCGCGCGTTCGCGGACGATTTCTTCGATCGCTTCGTTCAGGGTCGCGACGTCGTCGACTACGCGCCGCTGCTCGCGCGCGCCGGCTTGATGCTTCGCAAGCGCAATCCCGGACGCCCCTGGATTGGCGACGTGTCGCTCGACTTTGCCAACGGCACGCCGCGGATTGCCGCGCCGACGCGTCGAGGACACGCCGATGTACGTCGCCGGCCTCGATCGCGGCGACGAGCTGCTGTCGTTCGACGGTGTGACCGTGTCCGGGCCGAGCCGCCTGGAAGAAGCCGTCCAGCGCCGGCGCCCCGGCGACACGGTGCGGTTGTCGATCCGCCGGCGCGGCGTCGCGCAGGAGCTGACGCTGACCGTCGCTGAAGATCCGCGCCTGCAGGTGGTGCCGGTGGAACGGACGGGGAGGCAGCTCACTGCTGCCGAGCGAGCTTCCGAAACGCGTGGCTCGGCATCCAGCAAAGCCTAGGCTCAGGCTCGCGTCATATACTGCGCGGAGTCTCCATGCGCCGACCGCACCCGAATCCACCGCGCAACTGGACCCGCACCTACGTGTCCGTCATCATCGTCGAAGTGCTGTCGCTGATGGCACTGTGGTGGCTGCAAAGCCACTACGGGGCGTAAGCGATGCACGCGCTCGACTGGGCAGTGGTCGCCGCGTACGTCGCGTGGCTCGTCTGGGACGGCGTCAAGCGCACCAAGCTCGAAAACACCACCGAGTCGTACTTCCTCGCCAATCGATCGATGCCGTGGTGGGCGGTCGGCCTGTCGGTGATGGCGACGCAGCTGAGCGCCATCACGCTGGTCGGCACGACGGGGCAGGGGTACAACGACGGTCTTCGGTTCGTGCAGTTCTATTACGGGCTGCCGATCGCGATGATCATCCTGTGCGTCACGCTCGTGCCGTTTTTCTATCGCGCGCGCGTCTACACGGCGTACGAATATCTCGAGCGCCGATTCGATCTGAAAACGCGCACGTTCACGAGCGGGCTGTTCCTGGTGTCGCGCGCCATGTCGTGCGGCGCCATCGCGGCCGCGCCGGCCGTCGTGCTGTCGGTCGTTCTCGGTTGGAGCGTCACGATGACGACGCTTCTGATCCTGGTGCCCGCCGTCATCTACACGATGCTCGGCGGCGTGCAGGCCGTCACCTGGACCGACGTGAAGACGATGAGCCTGACGGTCATCGCGCTCGTCATCGCGATGGTGTTTCTCGTGATGGGGCTGCCGAGCGGCGTCGGCGTCGACGATGCGCTGACGATCGCCGGCGGGACCGGCCGGCTCGACGCATTCGATTTCGACTTCACGCTGACCGAAACCTACACGTTCTGGTCGGGCATGCTCGGCGGGCTGTTTCTGATGCTGTCGTACTTCGGCTGCGATCAGAGCCAGGTGCAGCGCTATCTCACCGCGAAGTCCGTCGACGACGGGCGGACGTCGCTGCTGATGAGCGCGTTCTGGAAAATTCCGCTGCAGGTGCTCGTGCTCATCGTCGGCGTGTTCACGTTTCTCTTCTACCTGTTCAACCAGCCGCCGCTGCTGTTCAACCCGGTTCACGATGCGCGCGTCCGCAGCGAGCGCCGTGGCGCCGGCCTACGAAGGCCTGGAGCGGGAATTTCAATCGACCTTCGACGCGCGGCGGCAGGCGGCGCTCGACATCGCCGCGGCGCGGCACGCCGGCGACGTGCGCGAGCAGGCGCGCGCGACCGACGAGTTTTCGCGGCAGGACGGCGCGCTGCGAGCGATCAGGGCGCGCGCAGTCGGGCTCGTGCGGAAAGCGACGGACGATGCGGCCTACAACGACGTGAACTACGTGTTTCCGACCTGGATCACCACCGCGCTTCCGATAGGCATCGTCGGCCTGTGGATAGCGGCCATCATCACCGCGGCGACCGATTCGATTGCCGCCGAGCTGAACTCGTTGTCGACGGCATCGGTCATCGACTTCTACAAGCGGCTCGTCAATCCGAGCGCTTCAGACGCGCATTACCTGCTCGTCTCGCGGGTGACGACCGGCTTCTGGGGGATCTTTGCGGGCTTTGTCGCGGTGTACGCGAGCAGCCTCGGGTCGCTCATCGAGGTGGTCAACCGTTTCGGATCGTTCTTCTACGGGTCGATCCTCGGCGTGTTCATGCTCGCCATCCTGACGCACGCGCACGACCGGCACGGGCGCGTTCGTCGGGCTGATGGCGGGGATGATCGCCGTCGCCTCGGTCGCGTTCGGGCGCCCCGACATCTCGTTCCTGTGGCACAACGTCATCGGGGCAGTGGTGGTTGTCGTCGTAGGGCTCACGCTGAGTGTTTTTACAGGAGGTCAGGAGATCAGGAGAAATCGATCAACTCCTGATCTCGATCTCCTGTTCAAAAACAGAGCAACCTTCGGATAGATCGGCCGCGGGGCGTGGCGTATCTTCGTCTTTATGAATACACAGATTGAACAGATACAACGTGCGTGCGACGATTATTCAGGCGAACCCCGAAGAGCGCCATACGCTGGGCGCGCTGGCCGGGCACGTCGGGCTGAGCCGCTTTCACTTTCAGCGCGCCTTCACGCGGGTCGTCGGCATTTCGCCGCGCGCGTTTGCCGAGGCGTGCCGTCTCGGGCAGGTCAAGACAGCCCTGAAAAAAGGCGAGCGCGTGACACCCGCCATCTACGACGCCGGCTACGGCTCGAGCAGCCGGCTCTACGAGCGAGCCGGCACGGCGCTCGGCATGACGCCGGCGACGTATCGCAAAGGGGCGCCCGGCGTCGAGATTGATTTCACGATTGCCGACTCGCCGCTCGGACGGCTGCTGCTGGCGGCGACGACGCGCGGCGTGTGCCGCGTGATGATTGGCGATAGCGACCGTACGCTCGAGAAAGAGCTGCGCGAGGAATATCCGCACGCCATCGTGCGCCGCAACGATCGGATTTTGAGCGCGCAAGTGCGATCGCTGCTCGACCACCTGCGCGGAAAATCTCCCCACGTGGAGCTGCCGCTCGATGTGCGGGCGACCGCATTTCAATGGCGCGTCTGGGGGCAGCTGAAAGCGATCCCGTACGGCGAGACACGTACCTATCAACAGGTCGCCGCCTCAATCGGCAAGCCGACCGCGACCCGCGCCGTCGCGCGCGCCTGCGCCACCAACCCGGTCGCGCTGTTGATTCCCTGCCACCGGGTGATCGGCACCGATGGTTCGCTGCGCGGATATCGGTGGGGCGTCGCAACGCAAAAGAGAAGCTGCTGGCGCAGGAACGGCGCAATAGGTGCCGGCTACAAGCCGGACGACTATCGACTGCGACTATCGACTAGAATGGTTCCGCTTTGGCCAAAACCCATTACGGGACCAGTTACTGGCTCGACCGCTTTCCCTCATCCCGTCGGCCGTCCTACCCGCGGCATCGCGGGAATCTGCAGGTGGAGGTCGCCATTGTTGGCGGCGGCGTGCTCGGATGCGCCACCGCGTACGTGCTCGCGGCAGCCGGCATCGACGTCGCGGTCTTCGAACAGGGACGCCTCGCCCACGCGCAGGCGGGTCGAGCCATCGGCATCGTGGTGCACGAGCCCGAGCCGTCTTTCTTTGATCTGGCCAAACAGCATGGCGTGCGCGATGCGCGCCACATTTATCAAATCGCGCGGCGCGGCTCGCTCGAGTACGTCTCGGCGCTGAAGCGGCTGCGCATCGAGTGCGGCCTTCAGATTCGCGACGCCATCCATTTCAGCAGCAGCCCCGACGGCATTCAAACACTTCAGAAGGAGTACAGCGCGCGTCGCGAGGCCGGCCTCGACGTGGCGTCGCTGAAAGGGACGCCGCTCTTGCGGCAGATCGGCGCGAACGGCTTCGGCCTCATCACGCACGGGAACGCGAGCGTCGATCCGTACAAAGCGACGATTGGCCTCGCTCGCGCCGCCGTTGCGCGCGGCGCTCACATCTTCGAGCAGTCGCCGGTCACACGCATTCGACCGCGGCGGCGAACGGTCGACATCAGGACAGAAGGCGGCGTCGTGACGGCATCGAAGGTGGTCGTGGCCACCGGATATCCTACGGACGATTTCAAGCCGCTGCGCCGCCGCTTTGCCCGCAGCGACGCGTACGCCGTGCTCACCTCGGAGCTGCCTGCGGCGGTCCGGCGCGAGATGATGCCGCCGGATGTGATTCTTCGCGACGCCGCCTCACCCGATCACTGGATGCACTGGATCGGCAATCGCGTGCTCTTCGCGGGCGCCGATCAACCGAGCGTGGCCGATCGCGCGCGGGAGCGGGCGCTGATTCAGCGCACCGGGCAGCTCATGTACGAGTTGTCGGTCATGCGCTCCGCGATTTCCGGGCTCATGCCGGAATACTCCTGGGACGTCGAGTCGTCGCGCACGATTGACGGCGTCCCGTACTACGGGCCGCACAGAAACTATCCGCATCATTACTTCGCGTTCTCGGGCGGAGCAGGCGGCCTCGGGCTGTCGTTCGCCGCCGCGCGCATCATCCTTCGCCACTATCAGGGGACGCCCGACAAAGGCGACGAGCCGTTCTCGTTTACGCGGATACGCGAATGAGCGGGCTCGATCTGCTGGCGTTCGGCCCCCATCCCGATGATCTGGAAATCGGCCTGGGCGGTACGATCGCCAAGCACGCGTCGCTCGGACACGCGGTCGGGCTGTGCGATTTGACCCGAGGCGAGATGTCGACCAACGGCACCCCCGAAGAGCGCGTGAAGGAAGCAGAATCGGCGCGGAAGATCCTCGGCGCGGCCTGGCGCGAGAACCTTGCGCTGCCCGACAGGGCGATCGGCAGCTCGCCCGATCACACGCGCACGGTTGTCGAACTGATCCGCCGTGTGCGGCCGCGCGCGATTGCCGTTCCGTACTGGCAGGATCGCCATCCCGATCACGAGGCCTCGGCGGCGCTCGTTCGCGATGCGGTGTTCAACGCCAAGCTGAAGCGCTATGAGGCCGCGGGCGATCCGTGGCAGCCCGAATGGGTCTGCCATTACTTCATCAACGACGCGGGCCCGCCATCGTTTGTCGTCGACGTGTCCGGGCACTACGACATCAAGCGGCGGGCGCTCGCCTGCTACGCGAGCCAGTTCGCCCGCGCAACCGAATCGGCCGAAACGCGTCTAAATTCTCCGAGCTTCGGCCAGCTCATCGAGAGCCGCGATGCGCAGTTCGGCGCGCTGGCGGGCGTGCGGTTTGCCGAAGGCATCGTGGTGAAAGAGCCTGTCGTTCGCGCACATCTGCTTAAATAGGGTGGGCATGCATATCGGGGTGGTGTGTTACGCGTCGGTCGGCGGCAGCGGTATCGTGGCCACCGAGCTGGCGAAGTCGCTCGCCCGGCGCGGCCACCAGGTGCATCTGATCAGCACCGAGCCGCCGTTCCGCCTCGGCGACTACGAAGCGGGGCTCGCGTTCCATCGCGTCCACACGCCGACCTATCCGCTGTTTCGCGAGCCGCAGTACCTGCTGTCGCTCGCGAACAAGATCGTGCAGCTGTCCCGGGAGTTCGAGCTCGACATCGTGCACGCGCATTACGCCATTCCGCACGCGACCGCTGCCTATCTCGCGAAGCACATCATCGGGGCGACCAACGGTGGATCGGATGCGAAGGTGCCGAGAGTCATCACCACGCTTCACGGCACCGACATCACGCTGCTCGGCAGCGACCCGTCGTACTCCGAGACCGTCGCTTTTTCGATCGATCAGTCCGACGGCGTGACCGCCGTGTCCGACAGCCTGCGGCGCGATACCTATCAGGCGCTGGCCATCAAGCGCGAGATTCGCGTCATCCCGAACTTCCTCGAGTGCGACGAACACCGGCGCCGCGAGTTACCTGACCTGCGCGCGCGGCTATGCCCGCCGGCCAAGTACGACAAGCTGATCATTCACCTGTCGAACTTCCGGCCGGTCAAACGCGTCGATGCGGTCGTCGAGATCTTCGAGAAGGTCCGAAAGGACGTGCGCGCGAAGCTGATATTCGTCGGCGAGGGTCCGGAGCTCGGCCGCGCGATGCGCATGGTGCACGAGCGGGGACTCGCGTGCGACGTCGAGGCGCTTGGCGAGCAGGATCAGGTTGTGCCGCTGCTCTCGGTGTCCGATCTCTTCGTGCTGCCGTCGGCGCAGGAAAGTTTCGGACTAGCCGCGCTCGAAGCGATGGCCTGCCAGGTGCCGGTCGTCGCCTCGCGCGTCGGCGGGTTGCCCGAAGTCGTCGAAGACGGCGTGAGCGGATTTCTGTGCGAGCCGAACGATGTCGACGGGATGGCGAAGGCAGCGATCGCGCTGCTCACCGATCCCGTGCTCCACCAACGCTTCGCGCAGGCGGGGCTGGATCGTGTGAGACGTCACTTCTGCTCCGGCCGCGTCGTTCCGCAATATGAAGCGTATTATCAGGAAGTCATCCAGAGCTGAGGCGATGAATCTCAAGCGCGCAACCTTCGTTCTGGTGGTGTCGGCGGTCATCGCCGCGCACGCGCAGCTGCGCGTGCGTCCGATCGATCTCGAGGATGGCGCCGTCGCGCTGGGTCTGGTCCTGCGCCAGCTCAACAGCACAGCGGTGTTCATGCAGGCGACCGCCCATCCCGACGACGAGAACAACGCGCTGCACGTGTACCTGAATCGCGGGCAGGGCGTGCGCACGATTCTGGCGACCGCGACACGAGGCGACGGGGGACAGAACGAGATCGGATCCGAGCTGAACGACCCATTGGCAGTGCTGCGAACCGGAGAGCTCGAAGCGATGCATCGGTTCGACGCGACCGAGCAGTATTTCACCCGCGCGATCGACTTCGGTTACTCGTTCAGCGTCGAAGAGACGATGGAGAAATGGGGACGGGACGAAATCATCAGCGATTACGTCCGGTTGATCCGCATGACGCGCCCCGATGTCGTGATCGGGATGAATCCCATCGGCACCGGTGGCGGCCTGCATCATCAGGCGTCGGGACTGCTCAGTCGCGAAGCATTCAAGGCCGCGGGCGATGCAACGCGCTATCCGGAACAGATCCGCGATGGGCTCGTGCCGTGGCAGCCCCGCAAGTACTACTACCCGGCAGGAGGCCCCGGCGGCGGCCGTGGGCAACCCGCCGCGCCGGCGGCCGGACCGTTGCCGCTTGGCGCGCAGAAGGCGGCGACCTTCGACGTGTCGGCGTTCGACCCGCTGCTCGGCCGGACGTTCGTCGAGATCGGCACCGAAGAGCGCGGGATGCACAAGAGCCAGGCGATGGCGGGGCTGCTCGCGTTGCCGTCGGGCCGCGCTCTGCAGCGCTATCTGCTGGTGGACTCGTTCGTGCCGCCCGCAGCCACGCCGGCGGAAGAGCCGTCGCTGTTCGCCGGCATCGACACGACCATTCCAGGACTCGCGTTGCTCGTGAACGGCACGCCTCCACCCGCGCTCGTGTCAGGGCTCCGCACGATTGCCGACCACGTGTCGGCCGCGCAGAAACAGTTCGATGCCGCTGGCCCGTTCGCCGCCGCGCCCTCGCTCCTCGCGGGTCTCAACGCGGTGCGGACGCTTCGCCAGCAGCTCGCGACGCTGGGGCTCGCGGCCGAAGCGCGGTTCAACATCGATGCGCGACTGAAGACGAAAGAAGATCAGTTCACCGAGGGCGCGCTGCTGGCGCACGGGCTGCGCGTCGAGGTCCTGTCGGACGACGGTGTCGTTGTGCCCGGGCAGGACGTGCGGGTGTCGATGACGCTGGGCGATCGCGGACGGCCGGT
The DNA here is from genome assembly GCA_963730445.1 of Vicinamibacterales bacterium. Taxonomy (GTDB): domain Bacteria; phylum Acidobacteriota; class Vicinamibacteria; order Vicinamibacterales; family JAMQPK01; genus JAMQPK01. Next base: position 49,783 of record CAVSRX010000014.1, read on the forward strand.
CACGGTCTCGTCCGTTGCGCTCGATGGCTTTGCGACGCCCGCGAAGTGTCCATCTGGGCCGGTGGAGGTTGGCGCTGTGTATCGCTGCGACGCCACCACGCAAATTCCCGCGAGCGCCAGAATCACCAAACCATATTGGAAGCCGATCCCGAAGACAGGGCGTTACGAGTTCGAGCCTGATGCGCCGTTCGGCCTGCCGTTCCGTCCAACGCCGTTCCGCGCGTCGTTCACGCTGACGGCCGGCGGCACCGAGCTGCACTTCGACCGCCCGGTCGAGTTTCGTTACGAAGGACAGCAGCTCGAAGGCGAAAAGCGCATGGAATTGGCGGTCGTGCCGCGGCTTGCGCTGCGCGTGACGCCGTCGATTGCGATCGTTCCCGCCGGGCGCGGCGCGACGGCGGCGGTGAATCGCGAAGTCCGCGTCACGGTGGCGAACCACGCCAAGGGCGCGACGACTGGCCAGGTGCGCATGGACGCACCCTCAGGATGGACGGTGACGCCGCCAGTTCAGCCGGTCAACTTCACGCGCGAAGACGAAGCGCAGACGGCGCGCTTCGTCTTGCGGCCGGCGGCAAAAACGCCGATGGGGCAGTACATCGTGAAGTCTGTCGCGTCGGTCGGAGCCCAGAACTTCGACACCGGATTTCAGACCGTCGAGTACCCGCACATACGCCGGCGTCAGCTCGAGATTCCCGCGTCGGTTGCGGTGAAGGTGATGGATGTCCGCCTCGCGCCGAGCCTCACCATCGGGTACGTGATGGGCACCGGCGACGATGTCCCTGCGGCGCTGCGGGGTCTCGGGGCGACGGTGCAGCTCGTCGACAGCGACGAGCTTGCGTGGGGCAATCTGAGCCGCTACGACGCGCTCTTCATCGGCGTGCGCGCGTACGACAGCCGCGACGATCTTCGCGCCAACAACACGCGCGTGCTCGACTACGCGTCGGCCGGCGGCACCGTGGTCGTGCAGTACAACCGCGGCAACAGCTGGACGCAGTACGCGCCGTTTCCCGCAGGCTTCAGCAGCACGCGCGTGACCGACGAGAACGGCGAGGTGCAGGTGCTCGCCTCGGACGATCCGGTCTTTCATTACCCCAACGAGATCGGCGCGGGCACGTGGCAGAACTGGGTGCAGGAACGCGGCACCTACTTCATCGTCCCCGGCGACAAGCGGTATACGGATCTCATCCAGATACACGAGCCGTTCGAGCACAACGTGGGCTGGAAGAAAGGCGCGCTCGTCAGCGCGAACGTCGGGAAGGGCCGTTGGATTTTCGTGGGCCTCGGCCTGTGGCGCCAGGTCGCCGCCGGCACCGATGGCGCATTTCAGCTGCTCGCGAATCTCGCAAGCCGCGGGAAACTTCCCGGCAAGTTAATCTCCCAATCTCCCAATCTCCCAATCTTCCAATCTTCCAATCTTCCAATTCGTGTATAATCCCAACACCCCCCAGGCTTTCAGATTTTCGATTCTAGATTCTAGATTTCAGATTTCAGTTCCGTAATTTTCCTATTTATGGCCCCAGACCCTCGGGTTCAACACCTGCTGCGTCGCGCCGGTTTCGGTGCGAGCGCCGCTGAAGCGTCGGCGTTCGGCCAGCGCGGCTTTGCCGCCACGCTGGACGCGCTCGTGGACTTTCAGCGTACGGCGGATGATGTCGATGCGCTCATCGGCCAGCCCGGCTATGCGGCAGTGACGCCGTCGGCGGGCATGGCGGAACCGTTCTCGCCGTCGGCGTCCATCAACGACGCGCGCCAGCGATGGCTGTTCCGCATGGTGCACACGCGGCGCCCCTTGCAGGAGAAGATGGCGCTGTTCTGGCACCAGCACTTCGCGACTGCGTACAGCAAGATCGCGAATGCGGTCGGCGGCGTGGCGGCGACGCAGATGATGGCGGCCAAACGTTCGGAGCATCCGGCGGGGCTCTGGGGCCAGCTGGAGTTGTTCCGCGATTACGCGCTGCCGAACTTCCGCGATTTGCTCGTCGAGGTGGCGAAGGATCCCGCCGATGCTGTACTGGCTCGACGGCCGTCTGAATACTCGAGCGCGCCCTCAGGAAAACTTCGCTCGCGAAGTGATGGAGCTGTTCACGATTGGCGTCGGCCAGTTCGTGGAGAGCGACGTCTACGCCGGCGCGCGCGTGTTTACCGGATGGAATCTTCAGCGCATCGGCGATGCCCGTGATCCTCTGGGCTTCTATCAGTTCTTCTACAACGCCGCGCAGCACGACACGAACGCGAAGACATTCAGCTTTCCGATTTACGCCGACGGCTCGAAGACGATTCCCGCGAGGGCCGCGTCTGGCGGGATGCAGGACGGACTCGATTTGATCGCCGCGCTCGCGCGCCATCCGGCAACGGGACGGCGGCTTGCGCGCAAGATGTGGTCGTTTTTCATCAGCGAGGTTCGGCCGCCCGACGAGGCGTTCGTCAACCGCATTGCGAACGTATACACAATCGCCGACTGTCATATCGCTCCGGTTGTGCGCGCGGTGCTGTCGTCGCAGGAGTTCGATGCGCCCGACAGTTATTTCGCACGGTTCTCGTGGCCGGTCGAGTTCGTCGCGCGCACGCTGAAAGAAGTGGGTGCCGCTGGGTTTACGCTCAATAGCGCGCTCGGCCCGCTGTCGAACATGGGGCAGCAGCTCTTCGAGCCGCCGGACGTGGCCGGATGGGAACGCGGCCCGGCGTGGTTCACGACCGCGGCGATGCTCGCACGGATGAATTTCGCGTCGATGGTGACGTCGCGTCAGCGCAACGACATCGCGGCCGCCGCGACCGGCAACGGCCCGACTCCAGAGGCGCTCCTGTCGTTCTATCTTGACCGGCTTTCGCCCGCGCCGTTCGAGGGGGACGCGTATGCGACCCTTCTTGATTACCTGCGCCGCGGCGCGGTGTGGACCGGCAGCGCCACACAGCTGCGCACGAAGGCGCCCGGCCTGATTCACTTGATCGTCGGCTCCTCGGAGTATCAGCTGGTATGAAGTTCACCAGACGCGATTTCGTGCGCGGCGGCGTCAGCGCCTTCAGCCTCGGCTTTGCCGCGCCGCGCTTTCTCTGCGACATCGCGCTCGCGCAAGGCGCGGCGTTCAGAAATCTCGTCGTCCTGTACCTCGGGGGCGGCAACGACTCGCTCAGCATGCTCGTGCCGTACCGCGATGCGTTCTACCAGGGGCGGCGTCCCACGCTTGCCGTGCCTGCGGGACAAGTGCTGCAGATCGGCAGGGATTCGGCCGGCAATGAGCTCGGCCTGCATCCCCGTCTTCCCGGTCTGAGAACCATCTTCAACGAGGGGCGGCTTGCGCTGATTCAGCGCACCGGCTACGAGAATTCGAGCCGCTCGCATTTCGAAGGTACCGATATCTGGTCGACGGCAAACCCGCTGTCGACGCAAGGTCCGGGCTGGCTCGGGCGATACCTCGACACGATTCCCGCGCCTGTCGATCCGCTGCACGCGTGGAACACCGGCGCCGAAGTGCCGCACTCTCTGCTGTCGCGGATGGTCTCCGTGCCATCGATCACCAATCCGGCAGCGTATGCGTTCCAAAGCCCCAACGGGGCGACGGAGGCGGCCTACGAGCGTGAAGCGGCGATGCGCATGTCGTCGCATCTGCCGATGCACCGACCGCATCTCGCGTTTGTCAACGCCAGCGCGCAATCGGCGTTCGCCACACTCGATCGCGTTGCCACAGCCGGGGCCTATGTTCCCACCGTCCCGTATCCGACGAACGGATTTGCGCTGGCGCTGCGCGCGGTGGCCGGCGCGCTCGCGACGCAGATCGGCACGCGCATTTTCTGGGTGCAGACGGGCGGCTTCGACACGCACGCGGCGCAGGGCGGCTCGTATGGCACGCTGATGACGAATCTCAACGACGGGTTGCTGGCGTTCTATGAGGATCTGCGTAATCACGGGCTGCTGAACGACACGCTCGTCCTGCAGTTCTCGGAATTCGGGCGCCGCGTCAACGAGAACGGCAGCGGCGGCACGGACCACGGTGCAGCGAGCGTCATGATGGCCATCGGTGGGCAGGTACGAGGCGGCATTTACGGCACCGCGCCGTCGTTGTCGCCCGATCCGGGCAACCCCACGCTCGAGAACGGCGCGAACGACGTGCGGTACGAGACCGACTTCCGCTCGGTCTACGCGCGCGTCATCGACAACTGGCTCGGCGCCGATTCGGCCGCGATTCTCGGCGGGAACTTCAGAGGCGGACCTGAGTACCTGTGAACTAGAATCTGGAATCTACAAACTAAAATCTACAAACTGGAATCTGGACACTGGTTGCCATCAGGATTGCAGATTTGGCCTCCAAGGGGTCACCCCCACATCGCAAAATTTGCGCGCTCTTCGAGCCACGCTCTGGATTTCAAACCGTTTTTGCGACGGTCTTAGTTCTGCATCATCCGTCGACATGGATTCAGCAGAGCTACTCGCTCGAGCGAAACGGTTTGCGTTGGACTCGCTTGCGTTCTATCGGAAGTTGTCAAAGGCCCCTGAAGCTCAAGTTCCAGGCGTGCAATTCTATAAGGCTGCGACGTCTGCGTGGATGCACTATCGGTCGTCGAAGCGGGGTCGATCGAGACCGGACTTCATTTCGAAGCTCGGTATCGCCGTTGAGGAAATCGACGAAGCGACTGGTTGGCTGGAATTTATGAATGAGGGAAGCATCGCCACAGATAAGGCCCTGATCGGCGAAGCAACGGAACTCTGCGCGATTTTGACGGCATCGCTAACCACGGCGCGCGCGAATTGGGAAGCAGAACACGCCGCCCGGCGGCGCAAAAAGCGCGCGCGAAACATCGTCGTCAAGTTTCCAGAACCAAGATTTTAGATTATAGATTTCAGATTATAGATTCCAGTTTCAGATGCCCCAGCGCCGGGTATGTAATACTTGCGTGTTTACATGCACCGGACGGCCCCGATACACATAGCTGCCATCCTGGGAGTCGCGGCATTTTCCCCTATCGCTGCTCAACAGCGCGCGGCCGAACTCGGTTCGATGCTGCTTCAAACGCCGGCGGTCCGCGCGGCCGTCGAGTTTGCGAAGACCGACGAGATGCGGACCATCGACGATCAGATCAGGATCTGCGAAGTCGAAGCGCCGCCGTTTCAGGAAGCGAAGCGCGCGGAGCTCGTCGCCGGGATGCTGCGCGAAGCCGGATTGAAGAACGTGCGCATCGACGCCGAAGGCAACGTCATCGCCGAGCGCCCGGGCACGAATCCCCGCCCCAATGTCGTCGTGAGCGCGCACCTCGACACCGTGTTTCCGCGCGGCACCAACGTCAAGGTTCGAAGGGAAGGCTACATGCTTCGCGGTCCGGGCATCGGCGACGATTGCCGCGGGCTTGCCGATCTGCTTGCGGTCGCGCGGGCGCTGAACAAGGCCGGCGTCACCACACCCGGCACGATCACCTTCGTGGCCACCGTGGGCGAAGAAGGGCTTGGCGACCTTCGCGGCGTGAAGCGCCTCTTCAACGAAACGTTGAAAGACAGAATCGATCGCTTCGTCTCGATCGACGGCGAAGGGCTCGGTGTGACGCTACATCGCCATCGGCAGCACGCGGTTCCGCGTCACCTTCAAGGGGCCCGGCGGTCACAGCTTCGGGTCGTTCGGCGTCGTGAATCCGATCCACGCGATGGGGAGGGCGATGGCGCGCGTCGCCGACTTCCAGGTGCCCAGCTCTCCGCGCACGACGTTCAGCGTGGGGCGCATCGGGGGCGGCACGTCGATTAACACCATCTCGAGTGAAGCGTGGATGGAAGTGGATCTCCGCTCGGGCGACACTGCCTCGCTGCGGGCGCTCGAGAAGCAGTTCCGGCAGGCCGTGAACGACGCCGTCGCGCAGGAGAACGCGCGCTGGAACAGTTCGGCGCTCACCGTGACGATCGATACCGTGGGCATGCGCCCGGCAGGCCGCCTGCCCTCGTCTGCGCCGATCGTTCAGGCCGCGATCTCTGTCTCGAAGGCGCTCAATCTGCCGCTCTCGTTCTCCGAAGGCTCGACCGACGCGAACCTGCCGCTCAGCCTCGGCATTCCGGCGCTGTCGATTGATGCCGGCGGCCGAGGGACCGGCGCGCACACGGAAAACGAATCGTACGACGCGACGGACGCCTGGAAAGGGACACAGCGTGCGCTTCTGCTGACGGTCGCGCTCGCCCAACCCTGAATTACACTTACTACGTAATGCCTACCGCCAAAGCGCGCCCTCCAATCAAGCGGACGAAATTCAAGCTCAGCACCGACGAGCTGCTCGAAATGTTTTACTGGCTCAAGTTCATCCGGGCATTCGACGAGCGCCTCAGCCTCGGTGTCCGCCAGGGCAAAGTGCGTAGCGGCGTGTACACAGGCATCGGGCAGGAAGCGATTATCGTCGGAACATGTTTCGGCCTCCGCCAGGACGACTGGATTTTCCCGCTGCATCGCGATCTCGGCGCCCTGCTCATGAAAGGCGTTACGCCGCGGCAGATGATGGCGCAGATGTACGCGAAGAGCACGGGCCTCTCGAAAGGGCGCGATTCGGCGTTGCACAGCGGCGTCAACGAGCTCGGCATCTTCGGCAATACGAGCATGCTCGGCGCGAATCTTCCCGTGGCCGCCGGTGTCGGCCTCACGATGAAGATGGAAGGCAAGGACAGCGTGTGCATTGCGTACTTCGGCGAGGGCGCCAGCAACACCGGCGACTTCCACGAAGCGCTCAACTTCGCCGGCGTCAACAAGCTGCCGATCCTGTTCATCTGCGAGAACAATCTCTACGCGTACTCGGTGCCCGTCGAAAAGAGCATGGCGATCGAGGACGTCGCCATCCGCGCCGAAGGGTACGGGTTCGACGGCGTGGCGATTAACGGCAACGATGTGCTCGCGGTGTATCAGGCCGTCAAGGGTGCCCGCCGCCGCGCGCGTGCCGGCGAAGGCCCGACGCTCATCGAGTGCAAAACGTACCGCTGGCACGGCCACTCGGAGCACGACAAGGCCTTCTATCGCACGAAGGAAGAGCTGGCGATGTGGAAGAGCCGCGATCCGCTCACCACCTTTACGACCTATCTCGAGCACATGAGCGTCCTGACTCCGGAGAAGGAGCAGGAAATCGATCAGCGCATCAAAGACACCCTGGACGATGCGGTGCGATTTGCGGAAGACAGCCCTGATCCGGCGCCCGAAGAGGCCGTCACCGATCTCTACGCGTGAGTGACTGATCATGGCGAAAGAAATTTCCTATCTGGAAGCGATTCGCGAGGCGCTCTTCGAAGAGATGCGCCGCGATCCGAAAGTGTTCGTGCTCGGCGAGGACGTGGGCGAGTATGGCGGTGCGTTTGGCGTGACCGCGGGCATTTTCAACGAGTTCGGCGAGGCGCGCTGCCTCGATACGCCGATCTCTGAATCGGCCATCGTCGGCGTCAGCATCGGCGCGTCGCAGCGCGGATACCGCCCCGTGGCCGAAATGCAGTTCGCCGACTTCATCAGCTGCGGCTTCGATCAGATCGTCAACCAGGCGGCGACGCTGAGGTACCGCACCGGAGGCCGCGCCACGTGTCCGATCGTCGTGCGCGCGCCGAGCGGCGGAAACGTCGGCGGCGGGTTGTATCACTCACAGAATCCGGAGGGGTGGTTCATTCACCGTGCGGGGCTGAAAGTCGTGGCGCCGTCGGATGCATGGGACGCGAAGGGGCTGCTGAAGGCCGCGATTCGCGACGACAATCCCGTCATCTACATGGAGCACAAGTATCTCTATCGCCGCGCGAAAGGGCCGGTGCCCGAGGGCGATGAGATTGTGCCCATCGGCGTTGCGGCGATTCGCCGCCCTGGAAGCGACGCGACGCTCGTCACCTACGGCGCGATGGTGACGCCGTCGCTCGAAGCGGCCGATCGCCTGGCGAAGGAAGGCGTGGAAGTGGAGGTGATCGATCTCCGCTCGCTGATGCCGTACGACAAGGAAGCGATTTTTGCGTCGATCGAAAAAACCAGCCGCCTGCTGATCGTGCACGAAGACGTGAAGACCCTCGGCATCGGCGCCGAGCTCTCGGCGGTCGTGGTGGAGGAGCGGTTCGACGCGCTGGACGCGCCGGTGATGCGCGTCACCTATCCCGACACGCACTGCCCGTTCTCGCAGGTGTTGGAAAGCTACAACCTGCCAAACACCGACAAGATCTCCGACGGCTTACGGGCGCTCGTCGCTTACTGATTCCCGAAAGAGCAGAGAGCAGAGGGCAGAGGGCATAAAGTACCTTCTGCCATCTGCCCTCTTACCTCTGCCCTGTCAGTTTAAAAACGACGGGCCCGCGTTAGTTTCGCTCCTTGAATCCCGCGGGCATCGCGACATCTGCCGCGGTGACGTTCGTCGTAATCTTCAGCACTTCGTTGTTCAGCGTCATGAAGGTCGAGCGCGACGGGTCTGCGGGCTTAGCCGTATCTTCCGGTTTCTGCTGCTGACGCCGGCGCATGAAGCCGCCGATGGCGCCGCCGACCGACAGCGGATTCGCCTTCTCGTCGCTCGACGCCGATGAACCGCCCGCCGCCTCCTGCTTCATCTGTTCCGCGCTCTTCACCGCGTCCGTCGTCGTTGTCGTCTGGATCGCGGTGCCGCCGAAGTCTTCCTTGCTCAGGCGCGCGAACGCGTCCTTGAGGCCGGGGAACATGGCCATGGCGGTCGCCATCTGCTGCGCGTCGACCGCGGTGATCGGCCCCGCAAGCTTCTCGTAGTAGCGGCGGTCGAAGTCCGTGACCTCTTTCATCGACGGCGCAGACTTGCTGAGCCATGTATCGACCGTCATCACGAGGCCGCCGCTCTCCTGAATCTTCTTGCCCTTCTCGCGCACGGTGACCGTCGCAACGACCTGTCGGGTATCGAACCCGTTGATCGTCTTCGTCTGCCCGGTGCTCTTCACGTCGAAGTCGACTTCCATCTCCTTTGCGTTGGGGTCTTTCTTCGCCGATTCCGAGGGGCGCGTCTCGCGGGCGGCGGCCTCCCGGGCCTTCGCTTCGGCCTCGCGCATCTGGCGGCGCATCTCTTCGAACGTCGTCACCTTGTAGGTCTTGCGGCGGATGTCGAGGTCGTAAATCTTTTCTTCTCTGAGGTCGATGATCTGCGCCGTGCTGTCGCCGGTCGTCGTCATCTTGCGATCGCCGGAGACGGCGACGGTCGTGACCACGCCTTCCTTCGCGCCTTTGCCGCCGAATAATTTGAACACCCCGCCGAGCATGCCGGCGAAGGTCACCTGATTGCGTTCTTCCTTTTTCACCTCTGCCTGGACGGGGGCAGCGGCGAGCGCGACCGTCAGCACGAGCGCGGGAATCGAAAATTGACGTCTCATCGATCTAATCTCCTTCAAATTCAGCAGGTTGTCATTTTAGGCCAAGACATTCGCCAGGGCGTCGTCGATATTGGAGTATCGGAACGAGAATCCCAGATCTGTTGCGCGCACGGGCAGCGCGCGTTGGCCGCTCAGCAGCAGCGCGTCGGCCATTTCGCCAAGCGCGATGCGGAGCGCGAACGCCGGAGCGGGCAGCAGGCTCGGCCGTTTCAGCGCGCGTCCCAGCGCCTTCGAGAACTCGGCGTTGGTCACCGGCGACGGGCTCGTGGCGTTCAAAGCGCCGCGCGCGCCCTCAGCCGTTATCATCCACGACACCATCCGCACCCAATCATCTTTGTGTATCCACGGCATGTATTGGGTGCCCGATCCGAGCGGACCTCCCACGAACATCTGAAACGGGGGCAGCATCTTCGGCAGGGCGCCGCCTTTGCGATCGAGCACGATGCCCGTACGAACCAGGGCGACGCGCGTGACGTGCGCGGCATCGCTTGCCGATTCCTCCCAGTCTTTCGCCAGATCGGCCAGAAAGTCGGTTCCCGGCGCGGACGCTTCGGTGAGCGTTTCATTGCCGCGATCGCCGTAGTAGCCGACTGCGGATCCGCTGATGAACACCGCTGGTGTGGCAGCGGCCTGGCGGATGGCGGTGGTCAAGCTACGCGTGGCGAGCAGTCGACTGTTGCGAAGCTTCTGCTTCTGCGCCGCAGACCATCGCTTCGCGGCAATCGATTCGCCGGCCAGGTTGATGACGGCGGTGGCGCCGCTGACGGTCTGGCCCCACGGGCCGACGCTGCCGTCGGGCGCCCAGGAGACGAACGACACGCGCGGCTGTGATGGCTGGCTTGTGGAGCTCTGCCGCGTGAGGATAGTGACATCGTGTCCATCGGTCGCGAGCGCGCGTGCGAGCGCGGAGCCGAGGAACCCCGATCCGCCGGCGATGACGATGCTCATGCGATCAAGCATAAGCCTGTCGCGCCGTAGCGCTCGCGCGAAGGCGGACTTGACAACCGGCGCGACATCGCATTAACTAACCGTTCAGTTAATTAATGGCGCGACCCAAAAGCCCCGCACCCGACACCCGAACGCGCATTCTCGCCGCCGCCTGCGACGAGTTCGGGGCCCACGGTTTTGCCGCCGCCACCGTCGATCGCATCGCCCGCCGCGCACGCGTCAACAAGGCGATGATCTATTACCACTTCCCGAACAAGCGCGCCCTCTACACCTGCATCATCCGCGACGTCTTCACGCCCATCACCGAGCACGTCCGTACTGCGATGGCCGAGGAGGCGCCGCCAGAGAGGAAGCTCGAACGGCTCATCGACACCATCGTGCGATCGGTCGATGCCTCCACGCATTTCCTGCCGATCTTTCTCCGCGAGATCGCCGATGGCGGGTCGAACCTCGGGGCCGAAGAGCTGTCGCTCCTCGCCGGCATCTTCGCCGCCGTCAGCGGCACCATCGCCGAAGGCGTCAAACAGCGCTCGTTCCAGCCCGTGCACCCGGCGCTCGCGCATTTCACGTTGATTGGCCCGCTGGTCATGTTTCGCGCGACCGCTCCCGTGCGGGCGCGCATCAAGAACATGCGGCACGTCGAGATTCCGGATGCCGATACCGACATGGTCGTTCGTCATTTACAGATGGTTGCGAGAAGGATGCTCACCTCAAGAGTCGAGGAGTCCGGGAGTCCATGGAGTCGGGGAGTCGAAACCGAAGAGAGATTTATGACAACGATCAGGTTTGTGTTTTTTGTCGTCGCTGCGGTCGCGTTCGGTGCATGTCAGGGAAACCGCGCCCGCGACAGGGGCGCGCGTGTCGGGGCAGGTCGACGCCACTGAAGTGCAGGTGGCGCCCGAAGTCGGCGGGCGCATCATCGAGATGACGATTGCCGAAGGCGATCGCGTGAAGCAGGGCGATGTGGTGGCGCGGCTCGACACGCGCGACATCGATCTCGCGCTGCAGCGCGCGCAGGCCGAGCGATCGCAAGCGGACGCGCAGCTGCGGCTGCTGCAGGCCGGCGCGCGCGGTGAGGACATCCGCCAGGCCGAGGCGCAGGTCGCCGCCACGTCGGCCGACGTCGCCGCCGCGCAGGCCGACCTCGCCGCCGCCGAGACGGATCTTCAGCGCTTCGAGACGCTGCTGCAGAGCAATTCCGGCTCCCAGAAACAGCGCGACGATGCGGCGACTCGACGGGACATGGCGAGAGATCGCGTGGCGGCTGCGCGGGCGCGCGTCACAGGCGCGCGCGAAGGGGTCGCACGGCTCCGCGCGGGATCGCGGCGCGAGGAAATCGAGGCCGCCCGCGCGCGCGTCGCAGCCGTCGACGCTCAGATTGCGACGCTCGAGAAATCCAAAGGTGATGCCACCATCACGGCGCCGATTGGCGGCGTCGTGACAGAGCGCCTGCTCGACCCCGGCGAAATCGTGTCGCCGCGCGCGCCGATCGCTGTCCTCGCCGATCTCGATCACGCATGGGCGGAAGTGTTCGTCGACGAGCCGATGATTCCGCGCATCAAGATTGGTCAGGCCGCGACCGTGTTTACCGATGCCGGCGGGCCCGGGCTTCCCGGCAAGGTGAGCTACGTGGCGTCGAAGGCCGAGTTCACGCCGCGCAACGTGCAGACGGCGGAAGACCGATCGAAGCTCGTCTACCGCGTGAAGATTGCCGTCGACAACAGCAAGGGCATCCTCAAGCAGGGAATGCCGGTGGAAGCGGAAATACCGTTCCAATGACGCACGCGCTAGAACTCGAACACGTGACGAAGCGATACGACGAGATCGTCGCGCTTCGCGAGTTGTCGATGTCGATCGAGGCCGGCGAGATGTTCGGCCTCATCGGGCCGGACGGCGCGGGCAAGACGACGGCGATTCGCCTGATGTGCGGGTTGCTGAAGCCCGACGGCGGCAGCGTGCGCGTGCTTGGGCGTGATCCGGTGAAGGCGCACCTCGCGGTGACTCAGACGCTCGGCTATCTGTCCCAGCGGTTCAGTCTGTACGGCGACCTCTCCATCGACGAGAACATCGCGTTCTTCGCCGAAATCCACGGCTTCAGCATGCGCGACCGCGCGATACGCGATCGCCGGGAGCGATTGCTCGAGCTGACGCAGCTGGCGAAGTTTCGCACGCGTCTCGCGGAGCAGCTGTCAGGTGGGATGAAACAGAAGCTGGCGCTCGCGTGCACGCTCGTGCACGAGCCCAGGATCATTCTGCTCGACGAGCCGACGACCGGCGTCGATCCGGTGTCGCGCCGCGAGTTCTGGAAGCTGCTCTCCGAATTTCTCGCGCAGGGCATCACGATTCTGATGGCCACGCCGTATCTCGACGAGGCCGAGCGCTGCTCGCGCGTGGCGCTGCTGCACGAAGGGCGGCTCCTCGCGCTCGATACGCCCGGCAGCCTGCGCGCCGCCCTCCCGGGTATCGTCATCGAAGTGATCGCGCCCGATCAAAATCGCGCCACCGATGTGCTCGAGCGGCTGCCGGGCGTCGCAGACGTGCAGGTGTTCGGGGAGCGGGCCCACGTGCGGCTCGACGCCGGCGCCCCGTTGAGCGATCCAGAGCGCCTCGCCTTGGCACTGAAAACTCAGGGGATCGCCGTCGAGAGTATCCGGCGCGTTCCCGCGTCGCTCGAAGACGTCTTCATCGCGCGAGTCGCAAAGGAAACAGCATGAAACGTGTATCGGTCATTCTTTTGTTGCTGCTCGCCGCTGCGGACAACGCCGTCGCGCAAACCCCGCTGCTGCGCCTGACGCTCGACGAAGCCATCACGCGAGGCATTGCAGCAAACCCCAGGCTCGAGGAAATGAGCGCCAGGCAGGAGGCCGCTCGCGCCATCGAAGCGCAGCGCGAGGCGGCGCAGCAGCCGCAGCTTGCCGCGATTGCGAGCTACACGCGCACGAACCACGTCGATGAGTTCCGCGTGGCGAATGCGTCGGGCGGCGTGCAAGTCATTTATCCGGACATTCCCGATCAGGTGCGGTCGCGCATCGATCTGCAGTGGCCGATTTACACCGGCGGCCGTCTCGCGGCGCTCACGCGCGCCGCGGGCGCAGAAGCCGAAGCGGCGGGCCAGGATCGCGAAGCCGCGCGCGCCGATCTGAAGCTCGAGATCACGCGCGCGTTCTGGGCGGTGCTGACCGCGCGGGCATCGGTCGATGTGGTGCGGCAGGCGCTGGAGCGCACGAGCGCGCATCTCACTGACGTCCGCAATCAACTCGGTGTCGGGCTCGTGCCGCCGAGCGATGTGCTGACAATCGAAGCGCAGCACGCGCGTCAGCGGATGCTCAGCATCGAAGCCGAGACCATCGTCGAGACAACGACAGCGGATTTCAAGAGGCTCGTCGGTGTGGATCAGGATGTGCCGCTGGAGCTGATCGCTGACCTAAAGGTCAGCACTACGTCCGGGGTAGGTACCCAGCGTGACGTCCGCGGTAAGTAGGCCGGGTCTTGCACTTCAAGACCCGGCGGTGGTGGCACAGGCGCGCGACAATCGCGCCGAACGCAGATCTCTGCTCTTTCGCATCACTGCCGCTGACGAGCGGGTCGCCGCGGCATCGGCCGGCAGCTTGCCGGTGCTGACTGCCATCGCCGGCTACGACCTGTCGCGTCCGAATACGCGAATCTTTCCTATCCAGGAGAAGTGGACCCCCTCGTGGGACATCGGCGTCATCGTGCGCTGGTCGTTGTTCGACGGTGGGCGCGTGCGCGCGGAGACGGCGGAGGCCGCGGCGAATCGGCGCGCCATCGACGCGCGTCTGCGGGATTTCGATGCCGGTGTTCAGGTGGAAGTCCGACAGCGGCTGGCTGAGGTCGCCTCTGCGTTCGCGGCCATCGAGGCGGCTGTCGCAGGCGTGCGCGCAGCGACGGAAGCACGCCGGGTCATCGCGGAGCGATTCGGCGCCGGCGTGGCGACGAATACGGATGTGTTGAACGCGCAGACCGTGCTGCTGCAGGCCGAGCTCGACGTCACGCGCGCGCGCGCGAATGCCGAGCTCGCCAGCGCGCGACTTGCACGGGCACTGGGCCAATGATGGCCGACTCCGCGATTCTCGTGCGCGATCTCACGCGGAAGTTCGGCGCGTTTACCGCCGTCGATCGCATCAGCTTCGCCGTCGAGCGCGGAGAGATCTTCGGGTTTCTCGGCGCGAACGGCGCCGGCAAGTCGACGGCCATCCGCATGATGTGCGGGCTGCTGAAGCCCACGTCAGGAACCGCGGTGGTCGATGGCGTCGACGTGAGCCGCGATCCTGAGGAAGTGAAGCGGCGCATCGGATACATGTCGCAGAGGTTCTCGTTGTACGAAGCGCTAACGGTCGAGCAGAACATCCGATTCTTCGGCGCGTTGTACGGTCTGAACGACGAGCAGATCGCGGCGCGCATGAAGTTCGTCGTCGAGCATGGCAGGGCTGGCCGGGCGCGAGAACACGCGAGCGAAGGATCTCGCGGGCGGCTGGCGTCAGCGGCTCGCTCTGGGATGCGCGATCCTTCACGAGCCGCGCATCGTGTTTCTCGACGAGCCGACGGGCGGGGTCGATCCGGTATCGCGCCGCCAGTTCTGGCGCCTCATCGAAGAAATGTCGCGAAACGGCGTCACAATCCTCGTGACGACGCATTATCTCGACGAGGCCGAGCACTGTCATCGCATCGCGATCATCAACGCGGGTAAGCTGGCCGCGATGGGCACATCGCGACAACTGAAGGAGATCTTCGCGCAGCGGCCGATACTCGAGATTCATTCGAGCCGCCCTGTCGATGTGATGCGTGCGCTCGAGGACATCCCACACGTCGAGAAGGCCACGGTGTTCGGCACGGCCGTGCACGCCGTCCTCAAGGCGCCCGATGTCGACCTTGCGGCGCTGACCGAGCAGCTGAACGCGCGCGGGCTCGCCGTCACCGGCATCGACCGTGTGATGCCGTCGCTCGAGGACGTGTTCCTCGATGTGGTGGAACATGCGTAAGGTGCTCGCCGTCGGCCGCAAGGAGTTCCGCCAGATCGCGCGCGACCGCCGCTCGCTGATGGTGCTGCTGTTCGTCCCTGCGTTCTTCCTGCTGCTGTACGGCTACGCCCTCAGCTTCGACGTGCAGAACATTCCGCTTGCCGTCCTGGATCACGATCGCTCGCAAGCCAGCCGCGAGCTGGTAAACGCGTTCGTGAAATCCGGTTACTTCGAGCTCGTCGGCGGATGTGTCGAGCAGCCGCGAGTACCGAAGAACTGATCGATCGTCGGCGAGGTGCGCGCGGCCCTGGTGATTCCGGCCGGCCTCCAGCGGGATCTCCTGACCGGCCGCCGGGTTCCGGTGCAGGTCATCATCAACGGCGACAACTCGAACACGGCGATGACCGTGATGGGATACGCGCTTGCGAATCCTGCAGACCGCCTCGGCGCAGTATCAGCTTCAGGGCGCCACGAGAGCGGTGAGCGCACCGATCAACGTGGAGTCGCGCGTCTGGTACAACCCGCAGCTCCGAAGCGCGCTGTTCCTCATCCCCGGCCTCATCGCGTACATCGGGATGATCTCGGCGGTCGTCTCGACATCGCTGTCGGTCGTGCGCGAAAAGGAGCGCGGCACGATGGAGCAGGTGCGGATGGCGCCGCTCGGCGCCGAGCGCGTACATCATCGGCAAGACGCTGCCGTATTTCGTCATCTCGCTGGCGACGTCGGTGTTCATCGTGCTCGCGTCGATGCCGCTGTTCGGTCTGCCGATGAAGGGCTCGTGGCTGTTGCTGCTGCTCGCGCTGTCCTTGTATCTCGCCGGTGCGCTCGGGCTCGGGCTGATGATCTCGACGGTCGCCGAATCGCAGCAGGTGGCGTTTCAGCTCGCGGTGCTCGTGTCGTTCCTGCCGACGATGATTCTGTCCGGGTTCGTGTTTCCGATCGCGAGCATGCCGGCGCCCATTCAGGCGATCACCTATCTCGTCCCCGCGCGGTACTTCATCGTCGCGCTTCGCGCGATTCGTGCTGAAAGGCGCTGAGGTGTCGACGTTCTGGGTGGAGCTCGTGGCGCTGGCGGTCTATGCGGCGCTGATGCTGACGCTTGCGTCCGCGCGACTGCGCAGGCAATGGGCATGAGCATGAGAAGGATCCTGTTCATGATGTGGAAGGAGGTGCTCGAGCTGCGGCAGGACCCGCGAATCTTCGGCGTCATCTTCATCGCGCCGGTCCTGCAGCTCGCCATTCTCGGCTATGCGGCGACGACGGATGTCCGCAACGTGCCGATCGTCATCGTCGATGCCGATCGCAGTCCGGCCAGCCAGGACCTGATCAGCCGGTTCACCGGCTCCGGCATTTTCCAGCTCGTCGGACGTGGTGTCGGACGCGCGCGAGGTCGATCGGTACCTCGAGACCGGCGACGCGTGGATGGCGCTGACGATTCCAGCGCGATACGGCGAGAACCTCGCGGCCGGGCGCCCGTCGACGCTGCAGGTGGTGGCGGACGGATCGGATGCGAGCTCGACGAACATCGCGATGGGCTACGCGACCAACCTGATCGCCGGCTATGCGCAGGAGCTCGTCGAGCAGCGCGGGCGCGCGGGCGGCGCGCCGCCGGCGCGCAGGTGGCGGCATCGAGCCGCGCGTGCGCGTCTGGTTCAATCCGACGGTCGAAAGCCGGTATTTCATGCTGCCGGGGATCTTCGCGATGCTCCTGCTGGTCGTCACGTCGAACCTGTCGTCGATGGCGATCGTGCGCGAGCGCGAGGTCGGCACGCTGGAGCAGCTGAACGTCACGCCGCTCGGCAGGCTCGAGCTGATCCTCGGCAAGCTGCTGCCGTACGGCCTCATCGGGTTGATCGACGTGATCATCGTGCTGCTCGTCATCGTGTTCTGGTTCGAGGTGCCCCTGCGCGGCAGTTTCTGGCTGCTGCTCGCGATGAGCGTGATCTACCTGATGACGACTCTCGGCCTCGGGCTGTTCGTCTCGACGATTTCGCAGACGCAGCAGCAGGCGATGATGACGTCGACGTTCTTCTTCCTGATTCCGATGATGTACCTCTCCGGCTTCATCTTTCCGATCGAGAACATGCCGGACTGGATTCAGCCGATCACGTATCTGATTCCCGCTGCGGTATTTCGTCGTCATTCTCCGCGGAATTTTCCTCAAGGGCGTCGGGCTCGAGACCCTCTGGCCGCAGGCGCTCGCGCTGTTCGCATGGGGCGTGGCCATTCTGACGCTGGCCTTCCTGCGATCGAGCAAGCGGCTCGCGTAAACTCTGAATTGATGTCTTCAAGAGGAACGGTGGAACGTCTGCGCGAGGCAATCGCGCTGCTCGAAGCGATCGCGTCGGATCGAACGGTGCTCGAGGGTGTGCCCGCAGAGGATCGGCAGCGCCTGCTTCAGGCGGTTGCGCTCGTCTACAGCCCCGATCGATCCGAGCGGCGGCGGATGGCGAAGGCCGCGGCGCGCGATCGCAAGGCAGAGCGCGTCAAGCAGGACGAAGTCGCCCGCGCCGAAACCGGCATCCGCACGCTTCGCCAGAAGCCGATCTTCCACACGCCGAACGTCTTTCCGCCCGAGCACTTCGAGCAGCAGGACGTCGACGACGAATCGACGGCGCAAGGTGCGTCCTCCTCGGTAGTGTCCGGCTTTAGCCGGACCAACACGGAAGAACTCCAACACTGCTACGTCTGCAAACAGAAGTACACGCAGATCCATCACTTCTACGACCAGATGTGCCCGTCGTGCGCCGAGCTGAATTTCGCCAAGCGCACAGAGCTCGCCGACCTTCGCGGCCGCGTGGCGCTGGTCACGGGCGGACGCGTGAAAATCGGCTATCAGGCCGGCCTCAAGCTGCTTCGCTCGGGCGCGCATCTCATCGTCACGACCCGCTTTCCACGAGACTCGGCGTCGCGCTACTCGCGCGAGCCCGATTTCGGCGAGTGGGGCGATCGGCTCGAAGTGTTCGGGCTCGACCTGCGGCACACGCCGAGCGTCGAGGCGTTCTGCAGCCAGATGGTGAAAACGCGCGATCGCCTCGACTTCATCATCAACAACGCGTGCCAGACCGTGCGCCGGCCTCCTGCGTTCTACGAGCACATGATGGAAGGGGAGACGGCCGCGCTGAAGGGCATGCCCGAGCACACGCGGAAGCTGCTCGGCGAGTACGATCACGCCGGCGTCACAGGTCTCGTGCACGCGCCGAAGCTGTCGCAGGTGCCGCTGCTCGTCGAAGAGCTCGTCTCGCAAAATGCGATGTTTCCCGCGGGGATGCTCGATCAGGATCTCCAGCAGGTCGATTTGCGCGGACGGAACTCCTGGCGCCTGCTGCTCGATGAAATCTCCACCGTCGAGCTGCTCGAAGTGCAGCTCGTCAACGCGATCGCGCCATTCATCCTGAACGCGCGATTGAAGGGGCTGATGACGCGCACGCCCGAGCGCGACAAGCACATCGTCAATGTGTCGGCGATGGAGGGTCAGTTCTACCGCCGCTTCAAGACGACCCGCCATCCGCACACGAACATGGCGAAGGCGGCGCTCAACATGATGACGCGCACGTCGGCGACCGACTATCACGGCGACGGCATTCACATGAACAGCGTCGATACCGGCTGGATTACCGACGAAGACCCTGTGGAGATTGCCGCGCGAAAAGAGACGGAGCAGCGCTTCAGCCCGCCGCTCGACAGCGTCGACGGCGGCGCGCGCATCGTCGATCCCATCATCAGCGGCTTCAACACCGGCACGCACGTCTGGGGTCAGTTCCTGAAGGACTACCAGCCGACGGATTGGTAGACTAGCGCACGGCCGTGAAAAAACCACTGCTCATCAAACTCGCCATCGGAGCAATTGCCGTTGGCGTCTTCGCCGTACTGTTCATGCAGTCACTCGAGGACACGCGCTCCGAGCCCTACACCGTGGAGCGCACACATCTGCAGACGTGGACGCTGGCGCTCGAACCGGCCTCGCGGCCGCAGGAGCCGCTTCTCGTTCTGCGCCCATCGTCCGGGCTCGCAAGCGGGCTCTTCAAGCAGATTTTCGCGCGCGCGATGGAGTCGCTTGAATTCACCGACTGCCCCATCGATCCCGATCGTCCTTCGCGCCGAGTTCGATCGCGATATCGGCGATCAGCTCACGCAGGAAGCGCTGCTCGCAGCAGCGAAAGCCGCCGGCGTCGAGACCAACTTGCCGTCGCCTCGCTGCCTCGTGCATCGTTCGCATCAGCGAGCCGGGCGGAGTGCGCCAGGCGTATCTCGTCGTCGTTCGATGCGGCGTCGATCGTTCAGTTCCGGAAGCAGATAGGGCTCGACCCGGCCGCGCTTCCGCCCGATTATGTTCGTCGCTGGCGCCGGTGCAGACTTCAACAGCTGGCCGCCACAGCAGATCAACGCGGGCGAGTGCCTCGCGCCGATCGAGGTTGCGCCTTGACTGAGCTGTACGACATTCCGGCGATGACGATCGACGGTGAAGCCATCACGCTGGCGCGATATCGCGGGAAGGCGCTGCTCATCGTGAACGTGGCGAGCCGTTGTGGATTTACTCCACAGTACGAGGGGCTCGAGGCGCTGTACCGGAAATACAAGGACAGGGGATTCGTCGTGCTCGGATTCCCGTGCAATCAGTTCGGGCGTCAGGAGCCCGGAAGCGAAGCGGACATTCGCGGCTTCTGCGACGAGCACTACGGCGTCACGTTTCCGTTGTTCGCGAAAATCGACGTGAACGGCCGCAATGCACACCCGCTGTACCGCTATCTGAAGTCGGCGAAGAAGGGGCTGCTCGGCCGCGAGACCATCGCGTGGAATTTCACGAAGTTTCTCGTCGGCAGGAACGGCGACGTGCTGCGGCGATACGGCCCTCGCCGAAAACCCAGGCGATCGACAAAGACGTGGCAGCCATTGTCTGATCTGGAGCGGCAGTTCGGGCAGATCGACATTTACCTGTTCGATCAATTGCTCCGCGGGCGCATCCGTCCGGGTATGCGCGTACTGGATGCGGCGTGCGGCGGCGGGCGAAACCTCGTGTATCTGCTGCAGTCCGGCTTCGATGTCTTTGCGACCGATGGTGATGCGCAGGCCGTCGAGGCTGTTCGCCGGCTGGCCGCGCAGCTTGCGCCGAAACTGCCAGCCGAGAACTTTCGTGTCGAGCCTGTCGAGCAGATGTCGTTTCCGGATGGGTTCGCCGATGTCGTGCTCAGCAGCGCGGTTCTGCATTTCGCGCGCGACACGGCGCAGTTCGATGCCATGGTCCGCGAAATGTGGCGGGTCTTGAAACCGGGCGGCATGCTCTTTTGCCGGCTCGCTTCATCAATCGGCATGGAAGATCGCGTGAGACCGCTGGGCGGCCGGCGCTTCGCGCTGCCGGATGGCAGCGAGCGCTATCTCGTCGACGAAGCGATGCTGATGGACCTGACCGCTCGTCTTGGCGGCAGGCTGATGGATCCGCTGAAGACGACCGTCGTGCAGGATCAGCGTTGCATGACAACGTGGGTCGTCAGAAAGAATTGAGATGGCCGAAGGCACCGCAACAATTTCGCTCAGGGAAATCACAAAAGAAAACCTGCGAGAGATCTTCCGCCTGAAGGTTGGGCCGGAGCAGGAGCGGTTCGTGGCGTCGAACGCCATCTCCATCGCACAGGCGTACTTCGATCGCGACATCGCGTGGTTCCGCGCAATCTACGCCAACGATACTCCCGTCGGCTTTGTGATGCTGCACGATGAGCCCGCCGAGCGGAAGTACTACCTCTGGCGATTCATGGTCGATCATCAATACCAGAAACTCGGCTACGGCGCGCGGGCGCTCAACCAGGTGATCGAATACGTGCGCCAGCGGCCTGGCGCGCACGAATTTCTCACGAGCGTGGTCCCTGGCGAGGGATGCCCTGGCGCCTTCTATGAGAAGTTGGGTTTTGCCTACACCGGCGAGGTGGACGAGGGCGAGCGCGTGATGCGCAAGGCGCTCTGATTTCCACGAACGTTGGAGGTGACATCATGATGCGGCACATGCTTGCGGCGGCGTTGATGGCCGCCCAGCCATTTCCAGGCGGCGGAAGTCAGGGCGGCACCGCACCCGTGTCTCCGTCGGTCATGGCGACCGAGATGGCGTCGTTGATGCATCCGGGCGCGGCACGCTCGAGTTGCTGATCTTGTGGCGCGGCACGCCCGGCTGGTTCATGCGCGGCGGCGGTGGCTCGAGTAGTGGCGGCGGCGGATCGATGGGGCCCGGGATCCGGCATGATTCGCAGCCAGTGGATTTCACAGGGCGGCGTCAACCTGACCGTGCGCTTCGATCCCGCGGCGCGGAAGATGTGGATTCAGGACAAGGAAATCGCGCTCGATGATGCGAACGTCGTGCTCGTCGACGGCGTCGATTCGCCGGCGGGACCGCAGGTCGTGCGCACGCTGCGCATCGATCCCGAATACGAAACGAGATGGAGCCGCCGCCTGCGATCCCCGGCCGGGCCGCAGATGCGGCCGCGCCCGTGCCCGCTCAGACGTTCATTCGCCGCTCGCCAGAGCTCATCGAGTTTCTGCAGTGCGACGCGCCACTGCCAGGCCTGCAGGCGTACGAGCAGCAGATGTTCGACACGATGTGCGCGCGCGTGAGGCAGCCGTGAAGAAAAAGAGCGCGCGGCCATCGACGGTCGCCGGGTATTTGCGCGCCGTGCCGGCCGAGCAGCGCGGCGTCCTGACGAAATTGCGCCAGCTCATTCGCAAGCACTTGCCGAAGGGCTACGAGGAAGCGACGAACTGGGGCGCCATCACCTATCAGGTGCCGTTGAAGCGCTGTCCCGACACGTACAACGGCCAGCCGCTGTGTTATCGTCGCGATCGCGGCGCAGAAGAACTATCTGTCGCTGTATCTGATGACAGTGTACGGCCATCCCGCGAAGCAGAAACAATTGAAGGACGGCTTCGCCCGCGCCGGCAAGAAGCTCGACATGGGAAAGGCGTGCATCCGTTTTCGCACGCTCGACGATCTGCCGCTCGACACCATCGCTGATATCATCGCGAGCACGCCGTCGACGCCTACGTCGCCGCGTACGAACAGAGCCGGAAAGATCGTCGATAGCTGCGATCTTGATGTCGTCATCGAAATATCGAGAGCCGCCTGGTACGTCGGCCTCGCGTACACGATCTGGGGATTCTTTCCGATTTACTGGAAAGCGCTTGCCGGCATTTCGCCGCTTCAGCTCATCTGCCATCGCATCGTCTGGTCGTTCCTGATGCTCGCCGTCATGATTGCGCGATCGCAGGAGTTCCGCGCGATGTGGCAGGCGGCTCAATCGCCGCGCATCGTGATCATCTACGCGGTCGCCGGCGTTGCGATCGCCGCCAACTGGCTCCTCTACGTGTGGGCCGTCGGCGTGAATGAGATCGTGCAGATCAGCCTGGGATATTTCATCAACCCTCTCCTGAGCGTGGTCCTTGGCATGGTCGTGTTCCACGAGCGGCTGCGGCGGCTGCAGTGGGTGTCGGTGGCGCTGGCGGCCGCCGGTGTGGTGTATCTCACGGTCGCGCTCGACTCGGTGCCATGGATTGCGCTGGTGCTGGCGGCGTCGTTCGGCACATACGGCTTGATGAAAAAGCTGGCGCCGCTCGGGCCGGTGCAGGGGCTCACGTTCGAGACCGGGCATCCTGTTCGTTCCCGCGGCGGCCTATCTGATTTTCGAGGAGCTCGCCGGGCGCGGCGCCTTCATGCACGCAGGGCCGCTGCGGAACGTGCATGATGCTCGGCGGGGGCCCCGTGACGACGCTGCCGCTTCTGATGTTCGCGGCAGGCGTCCGCCGCATCCCGCTCTCGCTCGTCGGGATGCTTCAATACATCAACCCGACCCTGCAGTTCTCGATCGGCGTGATGCTTTATAAAGAACCGTTTACGCGAATCCAACTGGTCGGATTCGGCCTGGTCTGGACCGCGCTCGTGCTGTTTGCCATCGAGGGGTACGTCACCCGGCGATGGCCCCAGCTAGCCGTCACTGACGTGTCGTGATATCGTCAACGGCTGTCCACGCAGACACAAGTTTCAGGAGGAAGATATGGATCCCAAGAGAACCGCGGTAGTCCTCATTGAGTACCAGAACGACTTCACGTCGAAGGGCGGCACGCTGCACGATGCCGTGAAGGGCGTCATGGAACAAAACAACATGCTCCAGAACACCGTCGAAACGGTGAAGAAGGCGCGCGAAGCGGGCTGCACGATCGTGTACGCGCCCATCACGTTCGTCGAGGGCTACGGCGAGCTCAGCAGCGAGCCGTACGGCATTCTCAAGGGCGTGGTCGATAGCAAGTCGTTCCGCAAGGGCAGCTGGGGCGCCGAGATCGTCGACATCCTCAAGCCGCAGCCCGGCGACATCGTCGTCGAAGGCAAGCGCGGCCTGTGCGGATTCGCGAGCACGAACCTCGACTTCATCCTCCGCAGCCGCGGCATCGAGACGATCGCGCTCGGCGGATTCCTCACGAACTGCTGCGTCGAGTCGACGATGCGCACGGCCTACGAAAAGGGCTACCAGGTCATCACGTTGAAAGACTGCACCGCGGCGCTCAGCGCCGACGAGCAGCGTCTCGCAACGGAGAAGAACTACCCGATGTTCTCGCGGCCGATGAATCACGACGAGTTCATCACCGAGCTCGCCGGACAGAAGTCCGGCGCTGCGACGGCGGGACGCGGCTACAGCGCGTAGAACTAGCTGGTAGCTCGTAGCCGGTAGCTTGTAGCAAGAGGCGATACCACAGACGGCTGCGGTGACTGCAGAGTCCCGCAGCCGTTTGTCATATGCGAGCTTTCTGCAAAACTGATGCACTATCTGCTTTTCTATGAGGCCGGGGCTGACTACGCGGAACGCCGCAAGCCATTTCGCACCGCGCACCTCGAGTACGCGCGTGCGGCGGCCGCCCGCGGCGAGCTCGTGCTCGGCGGAGCATTCGCGAATCCGATTGACGGGGCGGTCGTCCTGTTCCGCGGCGACTCACCAGCCGCTGCGGAGCAGTTCGCGAAGAGCGATCCGTACGTCGTCAATGGTGTGGTGAAGCGCTGGTACGTGCGCGAATGGACGACAGTGGTGGGGGACGGGGCGGAAACTAGAATCTAGAAACTGGAATCTAAAATCTAGAAACTAACACGCCGTTTGGTGGCTTCCTGCCAGGGCTGAGACGCGATCAGGTTATCTGCCGCCGCGAGATCGACGGCGCGCGAAAAATAGAAGCCCTGCGCACGATCGCAGCCGAGCGTTTGCAGCTCGACCACCTGCTCGAGTGTCTCCACGCCTTCGGCGACGACATCCATACCCAGGTTGACCGCCAGCGCGATGATCGCGCGGACCATCTCCGATCCTTTGGCATCGGCGCCGATCCGGCTGACGAACGAGCGATCGATCTTCACGGTGTTCGCCTGCAGCCGGTGCAGATAGCTGAGTGAGGAATAGCCGGTGCCGAAGTCGTCGATGCTCCACTTCACGCCGATCGACTGAAGGCGCGCGAGCGTCGCCTCGGCGCCGCCGTCGTCCTTGATGAACGCGCTTTCGGTGATTTCGAGCTTCAACTTCGACGGCTCGAGCCCCGTGTCGCGGAGCATCTGCTCGACGTCTGCCGCGAAATCCTGCCCGAGCTCACCGGCCGAGACATTCACGCACATGACGCCCGGCGCCACGCTGCCGAACTGCAGCTGCCAGCTCGCCATCTGCCGGCACGATGTCGGCGAGAATGAACCGGCCGAGCTGCTTGATCATGCCGATGTCTTCGGCGATCGGGATGAACTCCGCGGGGCTGATCCAGCCTCGGGTCGGGATGGTGCCAGCGGGCAAGCGCCTCGAAGCCTTCGATCGTCCTCGCGCCCAGCGAGAGGATCGGCTGGTAGAGAACGGTGAACTCGCCCCTGCCGATCGCATTCTGCAGGTCGGTCTCGATCTGCAGCCGCGACATCGCCCGTTCCCGCATGGCCGGATCGAAAAGTTCGAACGGTGTGCTGGTGCCCTTGGCGCGGTGCAGCGCGATCGCCGCATCCTGGAGCAGTTGTTCCGGCTGCGCGTAGCCGGTCGTGCTCAGCGTGATGCCGACCGTGGCCGACGTAAATACCTGGCGTCCGTCGATGTCGAAGGGCGCGCGCAGGGCGGCGCGAAGGCGCTCGGCGACGCGAATGGCATCGCTGGCATCCGTGATGTCGTCGAGAAGAACGGTGAACTCGTCTCCGTCGAGCCGCGCCAGCGTGAATCCGCTGCTGTCTCTCGAGACGATGTCCGTCCCTCGGAGACTCGATTGAAGGCGGCGCGCCACCGACACGAGCAGCCGATCGGTGCTGAGCACGCCCAGGCTCTGATTGAGCACCTTGAATCGATCGAGGCCGAGAACGAGGAGCGCAAAGACGTACTCGCGGCGGCGCTCCGTGCGCTTGATCGCGCGATCGAGCACATCGAGGAAGAGCAGCCGGTTCGGCAGTCCGGTGAGCGCATCGGCCATCTTCGCATCGGTGATGTCGGTCAACGACCCCGCGAGCCGTGTCGCGCGGCCGGATCCGTCGGTCACGGCGGCGCCGCGGCACCGCATCCACCGGTACGTGCCGTTGCGATGCAGAAGCCGGTGCTCGCTTTCGTAGTGGCCGCTTCCGCGCTCGAGATACGCGTCGAGCGTGTCCTTCACCCGCGAGGCGTCCTCGTGGTGAACGCGCGAGAGCCACTCGTCTGGATGCGTGCCGATTTCCTGTTCGTCGTACCCGAGCAGCGCTTTCCACCGCGGCGACCAGTACACCTCGTTCGTCGCGATATTCCAGTCCCAGAGACCGTCGTTCGCGCCCCGTACGGCGACCGCGTATCGCTCTTCGCTTTCATGCAGGTCGGCGACGGCCCATTTGTGCGCGAGGTGCGTGCGGATGCGGGCCAGCGCAACAGGGAAATCGATCGGCTTGGTGACGTAGTCGTTTGCGCCGAGGCCGAGCGCTTCGACGATATCGGCGCTTGTCCGTCCGGCCGGTCACCATGATGACCGGCAGCTCCGTCTGCGAATGGGTCTCCCGCAGCCGTGTCAGCACCTCGAGACCGCTCATGCCTGGCATCTCGACGTCCAGCAGCACGAGATCGTACCGATCGGTCGACGCGCACTTCAGCGCTTCTTCGCCGCTCGCGGCGTTCGACGACAAAGCCTTTCTGGACGAGACGGCGCGCGAGCGCGTCGCGGTTGAACTCGGTATCGTCGACGATGAGAAGCGTGCCCGGCCGGTTCATGACATCGGCCACCGTTCCGCCGAGCAGCGCCTCGATTTTTCCGAGCAGCGCTTGAAAGCGAATCGGCTTCGTGTCGAAGTCGTCGCCGCCGGCCGCGAGCGCCATGTCGCGATCGCTGGTCATCGCATGCGCGCTCAAGCACGATGATCGGGATATGCCGCGTCGCCGCGTCGCCCTTCAACTGGCGCGTGGCATCCCAGCCGTCGAGCACCGGAAGCCCGAGATCCATGAGGATGAGATCGGGCGCCGCATCGCGCGCGAGCGAAACGGCCTGAAGTCCGTCGCCGGCCAGCAACACGCGATAGCCGCGCCGCTCGAGGCGGCGCGACAGCGCATCGCGGCTCGGTTCGTTGTCTTCGACCAGCAATGATCGTCGCCATGCTCGTCCTGCGCCTCGATCATCGCGCGTCTACCGCCATGACCGTCTCAGCGGCGACTGCTCTCCAGCGGAAGGCGAATGGTGAAGCGCGAGCCTTCGTCCGGCCGGCTGTCGACCGTGACGGATCCGCCCATCAGCTCGCAGAAGCGCGACACGAGCGCCAGCCCCAATCCCGTTCCGCCGTACTTGCGCGTGGTCGTGACGTCGGCCTGCGTGAAGGCCTCGAAGATTTTCTGCGTCTGCTCGAGGCTCATGCCGATGCCGGTATCAGTGACGGTGAACTCGACGAATGTCTGCCCCGCTTCGACGTATCGCGACGCGCCCAGCGTGATGGCGCCGTCGCGAGTAAATTTGCCGGCGTTGCTGAGAAGGTTGAGCAGAATCTGCCGGGTCTTCATCAGATCCGAGCTCATCGCCCCGACGTCGTCGGCTGCAGTGCACCGTCAGCGTGTTGTTGTTCTTTCGCACGAGCGGTCCGACCGTGTCGACGCAGCTCATCGATCATGTCCCGCACGTCGAAGCGCTCCACCGTCAGCGCCATCTTGCCGGCTTCGATCTTCGACAAGTCGAGGATGCCGTTGATGAGCTCGAGCAGATGCCGTCCCGACGACTGAATTTTCTGGAGGTCGCCGATCGACTCGGTCTGACCGCCTTCATCTTCCGCCTGCTCCTGCAGCAGCTCGCTGTACAGAATGATCGCGTTCAGCGGCGTCCGCAGCTCGTGGCTCATGCTGGCGAGAAAATCGCTCTTCGCCCTGCGTCGCATCTTCGGCTCTGCCGCTGCGTGAGACGCAGCTCTGCGACGAGCGCCGCCAGCTGCTCGCTGTCTTGCCGCTGGATTTCATGCGCGTGCTCGAGGTCGCTGGTGTAATTGGCGAGCGCGGCTTCGCTGCGCCGCCGCTCGGTGATGTCGCGCATGTAGCCGGCGAACATCGCCGCGCCGTCGGACGAGATGGGCGCAATCGCCACCTCAACCGGGAACACTTCGCCGTTTTTCCGAATCGCCGTCAGCTCGAGGCGCTGGTTCATCACCACCGCCTCGCCGGTCTGGAGATATCGCGCCAGCCCGTCTCGATGCGCGTCGCGCTCGTCGGGCGGAATGATGAGATCGGCGAGCTGATGGCCGACGGCTTCCGATGCCGTGAAGCCGAACGTGCGCTCCGCAGCCGGGTTGAACTGGACGATGCAGCCCGGCGGCATCCATCAGAATCACGCAATCCAGCGCCACGTCGAGAATCGCGTCGTTGCGCGCCTGGCTGTTCCTGGCCGCGGTCTCCGCCTGCTGGCGCGTACGCACTTCCTGCTCGAGCGCGGCCGTGCGTGCGGCCGTATCGCGCATCTCGGTCGTGCTGCGCAGGCACGCCACGACGAGGAAGATGTCCTCGAAGATGACCCATGCCGCGTGCTCCAGCCAGCGCCATTGGCTGGCCACGAGCACGCCGTACACTGACTGCGGCCAGAACATGCCGCGCAGCATGTGATCCAGCGCCACGACAATCGTCGCGGGGACCAGCACTTTCCAGTCGCGATAAATGGCGAGAAAGGCCAGCGAGCCGAACACGTGGAAATGCGTCTCGATGCGGCCGCCCGTGAGATGGATGAGCAGCGCGCCCATCAGCATCTGTGCGGTCGCAATCGTGTAGCGCGTAGAAGGCTGGCCGGGCCGAAGCAGCGCGAGCAGTGCCGGAAAGAGACTGATGAGCCCGCCAAGCACCACCGCCGCCCACACGTGCACGTGCGTGCGGCTGGTCGAGCCCGACCACGCGAGAGGCGACACCCACAACGCGAACACGATGCCGCCGACCCACTGCAGCGCCATCAAGCCCGCAAACAACCGGTCGGTCTGCTGGTGAATGTCTCGTTGATACTCGGCGAAGAGTTCGACCGCGCGTGCCTTCACCGAATCCGCAGCGCGACCGTCTATGTGGAATGAAGGCATAGGATCCTTGGTGTGCTCAGAGGCCCGAGGTGAACAGTCCGCAGCCGAAGACGTTGGTCGTCGATTTGGCGGACGATCCGCGATTCAGCAGATCGACGATGGCCTGACGGCCGTCGTTATCGCCACGATGCGCGCGAGCGCCGGTGATGCCACCGGAAAAGAGCAGGGCGCCGCTGTTGTCGTACAGGAGCGTCTGACCCGACGTCGATACTCCGAAGCGCCGTGCCTCGACGCCGTCATCGTCACGCACGACGGTGACATTGGGAAGCGCGGCCGCGGTGCGCCACAGATCGCTTTCGGCCCACTCATCGGAAAACGCGCCGGGCTTCAAAAACAACACGTACGTCTTGGGTTGAACCGTCGCGCGCGCCAGCGCTTCCGCGAGCTCGTCGAGGCTCGCGCGCGTGCACGAGCACTGCGGATGCGCGAGCATCACGAGCGTCGGCCGATCGTGGGCACGCGTGACGACAGTGCCGGCCGGCCACGTGGCCGGAGCCGTCGCGCCTTCGCCCGGCGCGTTGTCGTAGGCCCAGAGAACAGCCAGCCCGGCGGCGGCGGATGCCAGCCACACGGCCGCCGCAACCCAGAACCAGGGCTGTGTCGCTGAGCCCTTACGGATGAAATTTTGAAATCGTGAGATCAAACCGCTGTCGAGGGGAGCAAACGCATCGCCAACGCTGTCAGGAAGCGAACACGACGAACAAAATCAATAGATAGAGCGGCTTACAGAAGTTCTGGCGGGAATGACGAGGGCTGAGCACGCGTGCCATCTTAGAACATAAATAGCAGAATTGTGCCTACAAACGCTTGGAAGTAGCACAAAACTAACGGAATACACCTGGAGTGCGATTACGGAACACCGGTGCCGGAACGAGGCACTACTTGATCGCCACGCCCCACGGACTTCTTCCTGCCTTCACTGTGGCGACCACCGTCATCGTGGCAGCATCGACGACCGACACATCGCCCGATGGTCCGTTCGCGGTGTACAGGCGCTTGCCATCGGGACTGATCTCGACGCCCCACGGCCGCGTGCCGACTTTCACCGATGCGACGACTTCGTCTTTCGCTGTGTCGATCGCGAGCAGCATCTGGCCGCGCCCGGTCGTTACGTACACGCGCGTGCCGTCAGGTGACGCCGTCACGCCCATCGGCCGCGCCATTTCGCCGGTGATCTTCAATGTCTTGATCACCGAGTGACTTTTTGGTATCGACGACGTGCACCGTTCCGCCGTTCTCGGCGGTGACGTACGCGCGCGAGCTGTCGGGGAGGAACGCCGCCGAGCGCGGCCGCGCGCCAACCTCGAACATCTTGATGCACTTTATTGCTGGCCGTGTCGATCACCGCGATCTGGTTGTCTTCTTCCGACGTCACGTACACCCATTGTCCGTTCGGGCTCGTCGTCACGCCTTCCGGCTCGCCGCCGACCTTGACGTTTCCGATGATCTTGTTGCTCGCCACGTCGATGATGCTCGCGACACCAGCGTCTTCGTTCGACACGAACACTTTCGATCCATCGGCGCTCAACGAAATCTGCTCGGGGTCGGTGCCGCTCGTCAGCACCGTTCGTCACTTTTCGCGCGGCGATATCGACGATGCCGATGCCGTCTGCCGATTCTGTCGGGCGGCGGGAGCTTGCTCTCGTCGGTTCCCGGAGGCGCCAGGGGCGATCCGCTCAGCGCGACGAACAGCTTCGTGCCGTCGGGGCTCACCTTGATGCCGCGCGGCCGCTTGCCGAGCGGAATCGTCGCGACGACCTCGTTCGTGCCGCCGTCGATGACCGTCGAGATCGCCGCCGATTTCGTTGGTGACGTACACGTAGTACGGCGCCTTCGGTGGTTCGGGCGCGGGCGCCGCCGGCGGCGTCGCCGCGGCCTGCTCCTGCTGCGGCTGACTTCCACCACCGCAGGCAGAGATTCCGACCAGCAAAATCAGCGAAGAAAGCGTGATCCGCGCGTTCATGTCCAGTGCTCCTTAGAATCCAGAAGGTTTAATCCAGAAGCTTTCCTGCCACGTGCCGCCGGGCTTGATGTACTGCAGCTCTTTGTACGTGCCCTTGTGCGCCAGGTTCAGCGCGTTGGTAATGCCGGCCATCGGCTCGAAGCAGATGAAGTTGGGCGAGTTCGCAGGGCCGGTCCCGCGACCGCGGCCGCCTCCGCCTCCGCGCGCCGGCGCTGCGCCTGCAGCGGGAGGCGGCGGCGCATTCGGATTCGGCGGTGCGACCTGGCTGCCAAGACCGGTGTTCGTTGGATTCGGCGAATAAATGACCAGCGATTTGTAATTCGGACCCTGACTGATCTCGAGCTGCTGCTTGCGTCCCTTCAGCACCGCGGTCGCGCGCCCCTGGCCATCGCGCACGAGATCGGCGAACACGTCATCCAGGTTGTAATCCTTCAGCGCGCCTTTGCCGCCGGGGAAAATCTTTTCGGCCGGATCGACGACGCCCGTGGGGACTTTGCGGTAGTCGAGCCTCCACCACGCACGCGCGGGAATCTCAACCGTCCATTCTTCGCGCGGTGAATCGGTCAACTGGTAGTACGGGTGCCATCCCAGCGACACGGGCATCGGCTCGATCGCGTGGTTCGTCACTTTGGTCAGCACTTCGAGCGTGCCGTCCTGAAGGCGATAGGTCACATCGATCGTGTGCGCGAACGGCCACTGCTTCATCCACGCCGGCTGCTTGTACGTGTCGAGCCGCGCCGTGACCCATGCGGCCTTGCCGTCGGCTTTGGCTTCCACGACCTGCCACTGATCGGTTCGAGTCATGAACCCGTGTATCGGAATCGCTCCGTTCACGTTTCCAAGCTCCATGTCGAACGGATACCGCTTGCCGTTGGCATAGAACGCCTGCTCGTCGAGCCTGTTGGCCCACGGCGAGAGCAGCGGAATGCCCGGGAGGCCCGCCGGCTTGGCTCTGAACTCGTCGATCGAATTCGGACCGCGAAGGATGTTGTGTCCCTTCACGCTCATCTCATAGGCGATCATGCCGACCGACGTGATGATGGAGACGGTCGTCTGATTTTTCTGGTCCTCCAGCTGGACGATGTCGCCTTTCTGCCGGGCGGCGTATTGCTGCGCATGAGCGGGAATGGCCGTCGCAACAGAAGCGAGCATCACCGCGAGCGTAAGACTGCGTTTCATCGACATGACGCTACTCCTGCAAGGTGAAGCTGAACACGACGTTGCCGGCCGCCAGCGCGACGTACTGCTTGCCGTCGATCGCATAGCTCAACGGCGACGCCTGATGGTTGCCGCCCGTCTGGAAGTGCCAGAGATATTTTCCCGTCTTCGCATCGAGCGCGAGGATGTTTCCATCGCGCGACGACACGAACACGACATTGCCGCCGGTCGCGAGCACGCCGTTGGTGAGCGACCCCTGATAGAGCGGAGTAGGACCACACGGTCTTGCCGGTTTCCGGATCGATCGCTTTGATGCCGGCGTTGTTCGCCGGCTGATTCGGTCCGCGCGCCGGCGGCGGTCCAGCCGCGCGGCCTCGGCCGAGATACTGCTGCCCGCGCGTGATCTGCTGCGTCGTGCTCGTGTAGACCTGTCCGCCTTCCGCCGAACGCGAGATAGAACAAGCCGGTCAGCGGGCTGTACGACGGCGCCTGGAAGTTCGTCCCGCCGCCGAGCGTGGGATACACCAGGACGCTGCCCTTGGGGCTCGAGTTCGTTCCGGGAATCGGCTGCGGCTTGCCGTTCGCGTCGAACCCCGCATTCCAGTTCTGATAAATGAACGGCGTGCCGGAGAGGAACTTTCCGTTCGTCCTGTCGAGCACGTAGAAGTGCCCGTTGCGATCGGCGTGCATCAGCAGCTTGCGCTGTTCGCCGCGCCACACGCGATCGACCAGCACCATGTCCTGCACCGAGTCCCAGTCGTGCCCGTCGTCGGGCGTGAACTGGTAGTGCCATTTCAGCGTGCCTGTGTCTGCATCGAGCGCGACGACCGAGTTGCTGTAGAGGTTGTCCATCTCGCCGCGCGCCACGCGATCGAACTCGGGCGCGGGGTTGCCGACCGCCCAGTACACGAGGTTGAGCGCAGGATCGAAGCTGCCGGTCAGCCACGTCGGGCCGCCGCCGGTTTTCCAACTCTCGCCCTTCCACGTCTCGTTGCCCGGTTCGCCGGGCCCCGGAATCGTGTAGAAGCGCCACTTGCGTTTGCCCGTCGCCGCATCGTACGCATCGAGATGGCCTCTCGTCGCGTACTCGCCGCCGGTCATGCCGGTGATGACCATGTCTTTCAGCACAAGCGGCGGGCTCGTAATGCTCATGCCTTCCATCGTGTCGACGACCTGCTGTTCCCAGAGCGTCTGTCCGGTTCGCGCGTCGACCGCGACCAGCGCGCCGTCGAGCGTGCCGAGGAAGATGCGGTTGCCGAGAATCGCGACGCCGCGCGCGAACGGGTTGATCTCGTAGGGGTTCACGATCTTCTGCTGCCGCGTCCATCGCCAGATCTGGCGCCCGGTGCGCGCGTCAATCGCCGTCACGGTCGCGGGATTGCCGCTGCCGGTCGTGTACATCACGCCGTCGACGACGATCGGCGTCGCTTCGAGTACCGAGTTGCCGCCGAGAATCGGGAAGGCCCACGCCGTCTTCAGCTGACGCGCGTTGTTGGGCGTAATCTGCGTGAGCGGCGAGAAGTGCTGGCCCGTGTAGTCGCCCCAGTACATCATCCAGTTGTGCGGCTCGGCTTTCGCGTTCATGAGCCGCTGATAGGTGACGCCGCCGCCGGCGACCGGCTGCGCGAGGATCTTGTTCTGGTCGCGTCCCTGCTGCATCCGCAGGAACCCGACGATGTTCGTGATCTCGTCGGCGGAGAGGCGCGTGGCGTAATCGTTCGGCATCAGCGAGCGGTTCTCGACCGACACGGTCGCCTGAAGCTTGTTGAGCAGATGCAGCCGGCCCGACGCGTCGACGATCTGCGCCGAGTACATGTCTTCGTTTCGCCGCACGCCGCGAATCTCGCGGCCGTCGGGCATCTTTGCGACGATGGTGACCGGCGCTCCGCCGCCGCGGCCTCCGCCACCACCGCCGCCTCGCGCACCAGGCGTGGGAGGCAGCGGATCGTTCGGCGCGACAATCTTCTGGCGAATCGCCGCCGCGGCGAGCCTGCCGGCGTTCGACAAATCAGGTCCCGTCACGCCGCCGCGCGCGTTGATCTCGTGGCAGCTCGCGCATGCCGCCTTTCCGTAGAAGAGCGCTTCGCCCGCGGCGACGTCGCCTTCGGGCACCATCGCGCCGCGCGCCGGCGACCGGTGCGGCGCCGCGATTCTGCAGCGTGCGGATGTAGCTGACGAGCTGCCAGACCTGCTCGTCGCGCAGTCCTTTATAGGGCGGCATCTGCGTGCCCGACACGCCCTGACGGATCGTGCGGAAGAGATCGGCGTCGCCATCGCCCTGTTTCAAGCCGGTCGTGTTCAACGCGGGTCCGCCGCGCGCCGCATCGCCGACGCCCCCGGCGCCGTGGCAGGTCTGGCACGTTCCGTCGAACGTGCGTTGCCCTTCGAGCGCTGCCGTTGGATTGTTCGCGAGCGGGTTCACCACGGTATCCGACACCGGCGGCTGCTGGGCCAGAAGCACACCAGTCGCCATGGCCGCAATGGAACATGCGACGAGTTTGATTCGGTTGTTCATAGTGAAAGAAACTATACCCCATGGCCCGAACACCTTCGTCCATGAAAGAACTCGGAACCCAGGCCCCCGATTTCGACCTGCGGGATGTGGTTTCAGGGAAGACCGTTTCGCGCAAGGACGTCGCCGGACCCAAGGGCATGCTCGCCATGTTCATCTGCCGGCACTGCCCCTTCGTCAAGCATGTGCAGGATGAGCTCGCGAGAATCGGACGGGACTACGCTGGACGCGGCGTGGGCATCGTCGCGATCAGCTCGAACGACGTCGCCTCGCATCCGGAAGACAGCCCGACCAAGCTTGCGTACCAGGCGCAGGAGCTGCAGTTCACTTTCCCATACCTCTTCGACGAGACGCAGGATGTCGCGCGCGCGTACGACGCGCAGTGCACGCCTGATTTCTTTGTCTACGACGCGCAGGGACAGCTGGTCTACCGCGGCCAGCTCGACGACAGCCGGCCCGACAGCGGCATTCCGGTCACCGGCAAGGATCTGCGGGCGGCGCTGGACGCGCTCATTGCTGGCCGTCTCGATTTCGTCCGAACAGCGCCCGAGCATCGGCTGCAACATCAAGTGGAGATGAAGCGACTCGACTCGTCCAGCTGCAGCGCGGGTCGACCCGGCGCGTCGCTCGCGTCGAGGAGCCGTCGCTGCGCCTTGCTCGACGGCGTCGACTCCGTGCTGGCCCTCGCCGAGCGCGCGATTGCCGCCGGCATATCGCTGCCCGCGCTCGTAGACCGATGCGCCACTGCAGAAACGCTCGACTACGATGCAATTTACGCCGGCGCGTCGTCCGTGGCGCCTGCTCGTGCCCGATCGATCATCCCGAGCCGGCGCGATGTCTCGTGAGCGGCACAGGGTTGACGCATCTTGGCAGCGCCGCGAACCGCGACGAAGATGCATGCGAAGACGAAGACCGAAATCTGACCGACAGCATGCGGATGTTTCGCTCGGGCCTCGAGGGCGGCCGGCCCGAGCCCAACCGCTGCGGCGTGGCGCCCGAATGGTTTTACAAAGGCAACGGCACCGTGCTGCGGGCCCACGGCGAAGCTTGCTCGTACCGGGATATGCGGAAGACGGCGGAGAAGAGGCGGAGATCGCCGGCGTGTACCTCATCGATTCGACCGGGCGTCCGCGCCGTATCGGCATGGCCACCGGCAATGAGTTTTCCGATCACAAGTTCGAGAAGCACAACTACCTGCACCTCGCCGGGATCGAAGCTCCGCACCTGCGCCCTCGGCCCGGAGCTGGCGGTCGATCCCGATTTCGGCCTCGTGCCTGGCCGGGTCGGCGATCGAGCGCGCCGGACACGTCATCTGGGAGCGCGAGATTGCGACAGGCGAGCGCGAAATGTGTCACAGTGTCGCGAACATCGAGCATCATCATTTCAAGTTCGAGGCGCATCGGCGGCCGGGCGACGTCCACGTGCACTATTACGGCGCCCACAGCCTCAGCTTCGCGGACGAGGTGTTGCTCGCAGAGGGTGATGTGATGGCCATTCAGTTCGGCGGCTTCGGCCGCGCGCTGCGGAACCCTGTAAAAATTGACAGCCCCATGCGAGAGCCCATCGTCGCGCGGTCGCTCGCATGACGGCCCTGAAGATTTGCCGATTTCTCGCCGGTGACGCCGTCGTGCGCATTGGCCTCGTTGGTGAAGATGGCGACGTCGTCGATCTGACGCGGGCGGGTATCACCACGCTATCGCACGTGCTGGAGAGCGCCGATCCCGTCGCGCTGCTGAACGGATTCGATCGCAAGACGCTGCCGCGGTTCGGCAGCGCGGACGTGATGCTTCGCCCGCCCATCGAACGGCAGGAAGTGTGGGCGGCGGGCGTGACGTATTTGCGCAGCAAGACCGCGCGCATGGAGGAGTCCGACTTCAGCGCGACGGCATACGACAGGGTGTACGACGCCGATCGCCCGGAGATTTTCTTCAAGGCGATCGCGGAGAAAGTGGTGGCGACCGGCGAAGGGGTCGGCATCCGCCGCGATGCGAAGTGGAGCGTGCCCGAGCCGGAGCTGGCGCTCGTGCTTAACTCGCGTGGACAGATCGTCGGCTGCACGATCGGCAACGACATGAGCTCGCGCGACATCGAAGGGGAGAACCTCTTGTATCTGCCCCAGGCGAAGGTCTACGACCGCTCGTGCGCGCTGGGTCCGTGGATCCGCCTCGCGCGTGGCGGAAGCCGACGCGCGCGACTGGACCGTGCGCAGCACGATTATCCGCGGCGGCGCGCCCGTGTTCTCGGGAGAGACGCGTCTCGGCAACATCAAGCGGAGCTTCGAAGAGCTCGCCGGATATTTGTGCCGGTCGCAATCATTTCCATACGGTGCCGTACTGCTGACCGGCACCGGCATCGTGCCGCCCGACGACTTCACGCTTCATGAGCATGATGTCGTCGAAATCGAGATCGCGCCCATCGGCGTGCTCCGGAATTCCGTCGTCATTGTGTAATTTATGGCTGAGCATCCTGTTCTCATCGGCGGCAAGTGGCGGCCCGCGAAGGCGTCGAAGACATTCCAGGCACATAACCCTGCGACCGGCGAACGGCTGCCCGACACGTATCCGTTCAGCGGGTGGGAAGATTGCGATGCCGCGCTGTCTGCGGCTGCCGACGCCGCGAGCGAGCTTCGCCGCACGCCGCCCGAAGCGATCGCGCGATTCCTGACGAGATTCGCCGAACGCATCGAAGCCGGCAAGACGGCGCTCGTCGAGCAGGCGCACCTCGAAACCGCGTTGCCGAAGTCGCCGCGCCTGGCCGATGTCGAGCTGCCGCGCACGACGGGTCAGCTGCGGCAGGCCGCCGATGCCGCGATCGAGGGATCGTGGGCGCTCCCGACCATCGACACGAAGAATCAGATCCGATCGTGCTTCGAGCCGATCGGACCTGTCGTGGTGTTCGGCCCGAATAATTTTCCGTTCGCGTTTTCCGGCGTGGCCGGCGGCGATTTCGCCGCGGCCATTGCGGCGGGCAATCCCGTCATCGCGAAAGCGCACCCGCTGCATCCGGGAACGGGCCGGCTGCTTGCCGAAGCCGCGGTCGCTGCGCTCGGTGAGGCCGGATTGCCGCCTGCCACGGTGCAGATGATCTACAAGATTGACCACGAGTCGGGTCAGCGGTTAGTGTCAGACGCCCGCGTGGGGGCCAGCGCGTTCACCGGCAGCCGTACGGCAGGGATGGCGCTGAAGAACGCAGCCGATGCGGTAGGAAAGCCAATCTATCTGGAGATGTCGAGCATCAACCCCGTCGTCATTCTGCCCGGCGCGCTCGCCGAGCGCGGCAGCAAGGTTGCCGCCGACTTCGCGTCGAGCTGCCTGATGGGCGGCGGGCAGTTCTGCACCAATGCCGGCTTCGTGATGCTCTTTGCCGACGCGCGCACCGATCAGTTCATCGACGAGGTAAAAGGCGCATTCGACGCGGCGCAGCCGCCGGCCCTGCTGTCTGAGGGAGTCGCGAAGGGGCTCGCGGAGAGCGTGAAGACACTGCGCAGCGCCGGCGCCGACCTTCTCACCGCACCGGGTGCGGGCGCAAACGGCGCGCGACACCCGAACGTCCTGCTGCGCGTGACCGGAAAACAATTTCTTGCCGCGCCGGAGAAGCTGCAGACCGAAGCCTTCGGCTCTGCGTCGTTGTGCGTGGTCGTGCGGCAGCGTCGAGGAAGCCGAAGCGGTGCTGTCGCACCTCGAAGGCAACCTGACCGGCTGCATCTATTCCGATACGCAGGGGAGCGACGAAGGTCTGTATGCGCGACTCGCGCCGGCGCTTCGCCGGCGTGTCGGCCGTCTGCTGAACGACAAGATGCCGACCGGCGTCGCCGTGAGCCCGGCGATGAATCACGGCGGTCCGTTTCCGGCGACCGGTCATCCGGGATTTACTGCGGTAGGCATTCCGGCGTCGCTGCGCCGCTTCGGTATGCTGTGCTGCTACGACAACGTTCGAGAACACCGGTTGCCTGCCGCACTGCGCGACAAGAATCCGAACGGCCGGATGTGGCGGCTCGTCGACGGCAAGATGACACAGGACTCCTGTTCATGAGCATCATTCGCATCGATCCGAGCTTTGACGCCCTGGTTCCGCGCGATGCGCGGATCGAGAAAGTCGCGGGCGGCTTCACGTTCATCGAAGGACCAATCTGGCGGCCGTCGGGCGTCCTCTGGTTCAGCGACGTCGTCGGCAACGTCGTGCGGCAATGGTCGCCCGATGGAACGGTCAAAGAGCTGCTGCGCCCCGGCGGCTACGATGGCAACAGTCTGCCTGCCGGCGGCTTCATCGGGCCCAACGGCATGACGGCCGCGCCCGAACGGCGACGTGCTGCTGTGCCAGCACGGCAATCGCCGCATCGTGCGGGTGACGAACGACCTGCGCGTGACGACGCTCGTGGACAAGTTCGACGGCAAGAGACTGAACGCGCCGAACGATTTGGTGTTTCGAACCGATGGCACCTTGTTTTTTACGGATCCGCCGTACGGACTTCCGCTCCAGGACAGCGATCCCGAGAAGGACATCCCGTTCAACGGCGTGTACAAAATGAAAGACGGGACGGTCGAGGCGATCATCAAGGACCTGACGCGTCCCAACGGAATCGCGTTCTCGCCTGATGAGAAAACGCTGTACGTGTCGAACTCGGACGACAAGCGGCGCATCTGGATGCGGTACGACATCGGCGCATCTGGCACGGTGAGCAACGGCCGCGTCTTCTTCGATACGACGAATCATGAAGATGGCGGCCTGCCGGATGGGATGAAGCTCGACGTTCGCGGCAATCTGTGGGCGACAGGACCAAGCGCGGTCTTTGTCTTCTCGCCCGAGGGAACGCACCTCGGCACGATCAAGCCGCCGGAAGACCCCGCGAATTGCGGATGGGGCGACGACGGCCGGACGTTGTACATCACGGCGGAAACCGGACTCTACCGAATCAAGACGTCGCGTGATGGGACAGAAGCTGGTGTACTCGTAAGTTTTTAGATTCTAGATTCTAGATTTCAGATTCGGAGATCACTTTATGGTTCAGGTACACGTCGAGATGGCCGTCGATCCTGCGAAAGAGCAGGAGATGCTGCGGTACTTTCAAACCGTCTTTCGGCCCGCCGCGATGAAGTTTCGCGGCTACGTCGACGTGCGCATGCTGAAGGTGCTGGCAGTGCCGGTCGGGCACAGCTCCCGCGGGCCTCAATTACCGTTTTTCCATCACGTATGAAAGCGAAGAGCTGCGACAGAAATGGGTGGCGTCCGACATTCACCAGGAAGTCTGGGGCGCCATGGAGAAAACGCTGTCGAATCCGAATTACACCGTCATTCTGTTCGAGGTGATATGACAAAAAAACTATTCGTCGGCGTACTGGCGATCGTCGCGATGATGGCGGGCGTGCTGCTGGCGCAGCAGGCGGCGCCGGCGGGCCCGCAGAAGCTGCCGCTCGCCGATCGGATTTCCCACACCGTACCCGAAAAGTATCGCGCGTCACCGTCGGTGCATGGCGGTCCAGGCCAGCTCGACTACATGGGGCTGTTCAACGCGACGGCGATGGACACGAACCTGTACTTCCTCCACCGCGGCATCATCCAGCCGAAGAGCGGCATCGGCGCGCACTTTCACAACCAGTGCGAAGAGATGTTCGTCATCCTCGACGGCGAAGCGCAGTTCACGATCGACGGCCACACGTCGGTGTTGAAGGGACCGGCCGGCGCGCCCGTGCGCATGGGGCACTCGCACGCCATCTACAACCACACCGACAAGCCGGTGCAGTGGATGAACATCAACGTGTCGGCGCGCAAGGGCGTCTACGACGCGTTCGACTTGAGCGACGGCCGCGTCGGCGCCGCTCTGGATCCGATTCCGACGTTCATGACGATGCGGCTCGATCAGGCGCTGCTGCGGCCCGCCGCGGCGGCGGTCGCGGCCAAGGGCACCGTGCAGTATCGCCGCGCGCTGCCGCCGTCGGTGTTTCTCGGGCCCTGGGCGTACGTCGATCATCTCGTGCTCGCGCCGGGCAGCGCGACCGCGCCGCAGGCGCATCAGGAGATCGGCGAGTTCTACTACGTGATGAACGGGCAGGGTACCGTGAAGGTCGGGGCTGAGACGGCGCCGATTCGATCGGGCGACGCCGTGCCGATTCAGCTGAACGACACGAAGTCGTTCGAGAACACCGGCGCGGCGCCGCTCGAGCTGCTCGTGGTCGGCGTCGTGCGCGACGTCAATCGGAAGTTCGACGTGGTGCGTGCCGCCTGCGCGCGGAGGAAGAGGGAATTGAATCGTCGCGTACGCTGGTCGCTTGCGGCGCTGGCTGTGCGCTGGCGCCGGCGCGTCTGCGTCGGCGCAGGCGCTGAGGTTGTATTTCATCGACGTCGAAGGCGGGCAGGCGACGCTCGTCGTCACGCCGTCGGGGCAGTCGTTGCTTGTCGATACGGGCTGGCCGACCGACAACCTGCGCGACGCCGAGCGCATTGCTGCCGCGGTGAAGAAAGCCGGCGTCGGCACGGTCGACTACCTCGTCATCACGCACTACCACGACGATCACGTGGGCGGCATGGAGCAGCTGGCGTCACGAGTGAAGTTCCGCAACGTGATCACCCACGGGCCCACGACCGAAACGGGCAAGGGCGCCGACACGATGATGGCGACATTTCGCGCCGCGCTGGCGGCAAGCGGCGCGAAAGAGCTCGTCGTCAAGCCCGGCGACACGATTCCGCTGAAGGGCGTCGACGTGAAAGTGCTCGCGTCGAACCGGCAGCTGATCGACGCGTCCGGCGAAGGGCGCGGCGAACGCGCTTGTGCGAAGGAGTCGTTCCGAGACGAGCCGGACACATCCGACAACTCCGCGTCGGTCGGCATGCTGTTTACCTTCGGCAACTTCCGCTTTCTCGATCTCGGCGATCTCACGCAGGATCTCGAATATCAGATGGCGTGTCCGGTGAACCGCATCGGCGAAGTGGATTTGTTCCTGACGACGCACCACGGGGCAGCGTCAGTCGAATGCACCGGTGCTCGTGCACGCGCTGAAGTCGCGCGTCGCCATCATGAACAACGGCGCGCGCAAAGGGGGCGACCTGCCGGTATTGCAGACCGTGAAAAGCGCGCCCGGTCTCGAGGATCTCTGGATGCTGCACTATGCGGTCGTGGCGGGCGCTGAAGGCAACGTCGAAGAGCCTCGCATCGCGAACCTCGGTGACGTCGCCGATCCGGCCGTGAAGGATACCGGCTTCGGCATCAACGTCACCGTGCAGCCGACCGGCTCGTTTACCGTGGTGAACGAGCGCAACAACGTGACAAAGACATATCCCGCGCGCCGCTAGCGCGCTGCGGAATTGGTAGATGACCCTCGCGCGATCAGCTCTGCTCGCGTTCATCCTCCTGCCGTCGCTCGTCATTGCGCAGACGGCACCAGCCACTCAGCCCTCACGCACCGAGATAATCGCAGCGGCAATTGACGTGATGCAGAAGGCGGTTTACTGCACGTTCATCACGATCGGCGAGGACGGCCAGCCGCAGGCTCGCATCGTCGATCCGACTTTCCCTGACGCGAACCTCACGACTTGGATTGGTACGAATTCGCTGACGCGCAAGGTAAATGAGATCCGACGTGATCCAAGGGTCACGTTGCTTTATTTTCATGCAGCGTCGGCAAGCTATGTCACCGTGATTGGCCGCGCCGCGCTTGTGACCGACGCCGGCGAGAAAGAACGTCGTTGGAAAACGAGCTGGGCGCCCTTTTACCCGAACGGATTTCGTGGGAGCGATTTCACGCTGATCCGTGTGACGCCTACGCGGCTGGAAATCTCGAGCCCTTCGCGGCAAATGCCGAGCGACCCGAAGACCTGGTTGCCTGTTGTGATCGACTTCCCTTGATCACGGTCCGGCTGAAGCCACTCCGTCCTGTCTTCTGAATCTACCAATCTACCAATCTACCAATTCACTGAGCCCCTCGCCCGCGCCCGCGAGCCGGCGGATTCGCGTCCATTTCCTGCACGTCGAGCACACCCTTCTGCGCCGCAATGCCCAGGATCATGAACTCGAGATCGACCGTGCCCGTATTCCGGAATGCGTGCGGATCGTTCAGCTGTAACGGCACGGCGTCTCCCTTGCGGAGGGCGGTGGTTTCGCCGGCAACCGTCACTTCGCCGTCGCCGTTGATCACGTAGTACACCTCTTCGACGCCGGTGTGGCGGTGCAGACCTTCCGACGCGCCGGGCGGCAGCACGAGATGATCCACGTACGACCAGTTGGTGAGGAACACGCTGGGATCGAGCGCGCGGCGGTACATCGCCGTGCCTGCGCCTCCGCGAAATCGTTCTGCCGGGCGCAGCAGGGTCTTGTCGAGGCGCATCGTCATGAACACCGGCTTCTCGTCCTTCGGTGCACCCACGCGCGCGTCGTTCAAATCGAACGCGTCGTACTTGCCCTTCACCGCCGAGACGTTGATGTTCATGAACTCGACCGGCGTCTTTCCCGGGTTGTAAATCGCGTGCGAATGTCCCATGCGCACGGGGGCGCCGACGGTCCCCTTCAGCAGCGACGTGCGGCCGTCGACGGTGAACTCGGCTTCGCCGTCGAAGATGACGAACATCTCTTCCGTTGTGTTGTGGAAGTGATGCCCGACGCCGCCGCCCGGCGTGATCTGGCAGCGATGCAGGAAATAGAGATTCGTCTGAAGCGCGCTGCCGGGCAACAGCGTCATGCAGTTCATGTCGCCAACGCTGCCGTGCGACCGGCCCGCGCGATACCGGCTCGGATCGTGATGGCCGACGCGCTCGGCAAGGCTCGCGCGCTGGGCGAGCGGAGTCGCGACCCGAGAGCGCGAGCGTGATGAGTGCGATGAACAGGAACGACAGCAGCCGCACGGCTCTCATGTGTCCTCCTCGCGACGGAAGCTAGCGCGATTTTACAAGGTTCAGATTTTCCACGACCTGCACGGTCGATCGCGATTTGTTGAGCGTGTAGAAGTGTAGCCCCGGCGCTCCCTCGCGCAACAGCTCTTCGCACTGGCGCGTCGCGTACTCGATTCCGAACTGCGCGACCGCTTCGTCGTTGTCGCCGCGCTTGTCGAGCTCCGACACGAACGGCTCCGGCAGATCGGCGCCGCACATGGAGACGATCCGCTTGATCTGCGCCGCGCTCTGAATCGGCATGATGCCCGGCACGAGCGGCACGGTGACGCCGGCCGACGCCAGGTAGTCCCTGAACTCGAGGTAGTCGCGGTTGCTGAAGAACAGCTGTGTGATGACGAAGTCGGCGCCCTGGTCAATCTTGTGCTTCAGGTGCTGCCAGTCGACGTACTTGCCGTCGGTCTGCGCGATGTGCCCTTCGGGAAATCCCGCGACGCCGATCGAGAAGGCGCCCATCTCCTTGACGAAGCGCACGAGCTCGTACGAGTACTCGAATCCGCCCTCGGTCTTCTGAAAATCGCCGATGCCGCCGGGCGGGTCGCCCCGCAGCGCCAGGATGTTCGTGATGCCGAGGGCGCGCGCCTGTTCGAGCACGCTGGCGGTGTCTTCGCGCGTGGCGTTGACGCACGTCATGTGCGCCATCGCGATGAGCCCCTGCTCGCGCTGGATGCGGTCGACAATCGTGAGGGTCTTCTCGCGCGTGCTGCCGCCGGCGCCGTAGGTGACCGAGCAGAAATCGGGGTTCAGCTGGCCGAGCGCGGGGATGGTCTTCTCGAGCAGCGTGCGCTCGCCTTCGGGCGTCTTCGTCGGAAAAAATTCGAAGGAAATCACCGGCCGCTGCGCCTGGCGCGCATCGGCAAAGATATCGCGTATGAAACGCATGTGCAGATATCCTATCGCAATGAGGATCATCACGTGCCTGCTCGCCCTCTGCTGCGCCGCGGCGGCGACGGGGCTCGCGCAAGAGCCGATTGAGTGGTCGGTCTCGCGCAGGCTGACGAAAGCCGACTTTCAAGGGCGAGTGCCGGCGGGGGCGCCGAACGCGTCGATGAGCGAGATCTCCATCGACGCCTCGTGGGAGTGCGAGGGTGGCGCGCTGGTCACATCGGTCCGCGCGACGTTCGATCCCTCACGATCGTGGTGGCGGAACTCGCCAGGGGGCGTGTGGGGAAGCGCTGGAGAGCGGGCGAACAGCAGTCAGGTGCAGCAGGCGGCGCGGCGCAACGCGCTTCTGCGCGACAGTCAACTGCTCGAGCACGAACAGATCCACTTCGACATCGCCGAGGCGACGGTCAGAAAGATCAAGGCGCGCTTCGCGGATTTCAAGAACGCGTGCGCCGAGGCCGGCGGCACCGATCCGATTCAGCAGATGGTCAGCCAGGTCGATCGCGAGCTCCAGGCAGAGCAGCAGCGCTACGATCGCGAGACCGCCCACGGCATCAATGCGCGTGTGCAGGACCAGTGGAAGCGCAGGATTCAGGCGCTGCTGAATTGAACCCGCTATCGGTTCGGAGAGTTCATTCTGTCGCCGCGGCGCCGCATGCTCCTCCGCAGCGGGCGCGAGCAGCCGCTCATCCCGCGTTATTTCGATCTGCTCGTCTTCCTCATCGAACGGCGTGGCGAGGCGGTGCATCGCCGCGACATCTTCGATCGTGTCTGGACCGACGTCATCGTCTCTGACAGCGCTCTGAGCCAGGCGATACGGACGATCCGCCGCGTG
This sequence comes from Vicinamibacterales bacterium, assembly GCA_963730445.1. Classification (GTDB taxonomy): domain Bacteria; phylum Acidobacteriota; class Vicinamibacteria; order Vicinamibacterales; family JAMQPK01; genus JAMQPK01. The sequence continues at coordinate 94,773 of CAVSRX010000014.1, forward strand.
CTCGGAGACGATTCGCGCGAGCCGCGCTTCGTGCGCACGGTGTCGCGCCATGGATACCAGTTCGTCTTCGCAGACGTCGTCGAAGAAGACGATAACGGTGAATGGAAGGGCGCGGACGCTGCGCCTGCGGCTCCGGTGCAGCGATCGGAGCACGCCGTCGATCCCGTCGAGCCGCTGTTGCAGCGCGTCACGCGCGCCGCTGCCGGCGCGAGCGAGGAGGAAGATCAGCGTGAAGCGGCCGAGTTGCTGCACGCGCTTGGCACGAACGAGGCGCTTCGCCGTCTCGGCCTGCGCCCGCGCCACGCATTCGCGCGAGCACTCATGCGCGATACGCGATGGGACGTTCCGGAAGCAGGCCCGGTGCCGATTCTCGGAGCGCCCGCGCCTCTCGAGACGGCGCGCGAGCTGATCACTCTGAGGCTGCGTCGGGCGGCCGCGGTCGCCGCAGCACGATGGGCAGGCGCGTCGATTGGCGGCGGCGTGGCGGGGTTGGTCGGCGGCGCCGTCGGTGGATTGATCCTCGTCGCGGCGCCGGGCAGCGCTGCGTCTCTTGCAGTCGTTCCCGTGCTGGGCTTGATCGGCGGGTGCTGCGGCGCGGCCGGCGGCGCCGGCGTCGGCGCCGGGCTCTCAGTTGCCGAGGCGATTGCACGATCGCGGCGCGCGCTCGCGTTGATCTGCGGCGCGGCGCTCGGCGGTGGCGTTGCCGGCTACACAGCGCAATGGTTGGGCCGATGGAGCCTGGCCGCGCTGGTTGGTGTGAACAACGACATTGGCGGCGGCCTGGAGGGTCTCGCGATTGGTGGAGCGGCGGGACTTGGCTACAGTCTGGCGACGTCGCTTTCTGAAGGCGGGCTCGCGGCGCCGCGCGGGCGGCGCCGGCTCATCGTTGCAGGCGCGACCGCTGCCTCCTGCGGAGCGGCCGCGCTCGCATTGGCGCTTGCGGGCCGGCCGCTCGTTGGAGGCACGATTCATTTCATTGCAGACGCGTCCGTCGGATCGCAGGCGGCCATGACCTCACTTGGGCGGTTCATCGGCGAGTCCGACTTCGGACCGCTGACTGCCGCACTCATTGCGACAGGCGAGGGCGCCCTGTTCGGCCTCGGCCTGGCGCTCGGTCTCACCCGGCGCTCCTGAACCCGCCTTCGCGCTCACGCGCTACGGCGCGGCAAGCCGACGAACCCCTACCAATCGACCACCGATCCATCGTCGCTGTCGTATCGGGGCAGATACGGTCGCGGCTCGCCAACCTGCTTCTGCAGTTTGTTTTCGTCGATCGTGATGCCGATGCCCGGGTCAGTCGGCAGCTCCCGGTATCCGTTCTTGATTGGCGGCAACGGCTTGGCCAGCAAGTCGGAGTACTCGTTGTCGCCTCGCTCCTGAATCAGGAAGTTCGGAATCGACGCGGCGACCTGCAGGCTCGCCGCGAGCGAACACGGTCCCTGTGGGTTGTGCGGCGCAAGCGGCGCGTAATACGCCTCTGCCATGCCGGCAATAATCTTGAGCTCGGTGATGCCTCCGGCATAACAGACGTCGGGCTGCAGAATAGCCGCGGCGCCCTTTTCGAGAATTTCCTTGAAGCCCCATTTGGTGAAGATGCGCTCGCCCGTGGCGATCGGAATATGCGTCTTCTTGGCGAGCTCGGCCATGATGTCGACGTTCAGCGCCTGCACGATCTCTTCATAGAACCACGGATGGTACGGCTCGAGCGCTTTCATCAGCACGGAAGCGGTGGGAGGCTGGATGGCGCCGTGGAACTCGACGCCGATGTCGACGCCGGGACCGTGTTTCTGGCGCAGCGCCGCGAAACGTTCCACAACCTCGTCGACGAACTTCTGCCCTTCGTTGTACTTGAACGGCGAGCGTTGCGCGCCGCGCAGCTGCACTTTCATCGCGTTCACGCCGTTCTCGAGGTTCACGTTCCCGTACACCCGGATGCGATCGCGCGTCGGGCCTCCGAGCAGGTTGTAGACCGGCACGCCGAACATCTTGCCCTTGATGTCCCAGAGCGCCATGTCGATGCCGCTCGAGATCGCGGTCTTGATCGGTCCGCCGCGATAAAAGGCGCCGCGATGAATCGCCTGCCAATGATGGACGACGCGTGATGGATCCTGGCCGATCAGGTAGTCGCCGACCTCGAGCGCGCCAGCGGCGCAGGCCTTGGCATCGTCCTTCAGCATCTCGCCCCAGCCGGTGATGCCCGCATCGGTCGAGATCTTGACGAAGACCCAGGAGTTCGTGAGCACGAAGGTGTCGATTTTCGTGACCTTGATCTTGTCCTTCGGGCCCACCTGAGCGGCATCGGTCCGCTGGGCCGTAAAGAGGGCATCCAGGCCGAACAGTCCGGTTGCAGCGAGGGTGTTGCGAAAGAGAGAGCGTCGACCGATTGGCGCTGGTGACATAAGGTTCTCCTCTTAGCGGCCGAATATACCGCGATTTATCGTGCGAATCACGCACATCTCACACATCGCTCACGAATCGCTGAAGACTCGCAACCGCCGACCGCCGATGATTCGCGTGGAGGACATCGATGGAAACGCTCACGCCCGTTTCGGCCTGCCGTCATACCGCCAGCATCCGTCTCACGACCACTCAACCCACCGAGTTCATCGATCTGACCGACCGCCTGCAGCGGCTCGTCGCCGACGCGGGCCTTCGCTTCGGCATCCTGAACGTTCAGACGCTTCACACGACCACGGCCGTCATCGTCAATGAGCACGAACCGCTGCTGCTGGCCGACTTCCAGTCGCTTCTCGAGTCAGCCGCGCCCAACGACGGTCGGTACCAGCACGACGATGCGACTGCGCGAACGGTGAACCTGACCGAGGCAGAGCGGCCAAACGGCCATGCGCATTGCCGGGCCTTGCTGCTGCCGCCTTCGGCGTGCCTGAACGTGACGGAAGGCCGGCTTCTGCTGGGACGCTGGCAGCGTGTGTTCTTCGTCGAGCTCGACGGCCCGCGCGAGCGCGAGGTGTCCGTGCTCATTTTCGGGGAGGTCGAGCGCGCGATGAGGGTAAAGATGATCCTCCCGGCGCTGACGGAAGCGACCGGCCCCTATTGGCGTCCCATCAAGTACTCGCTGTTCCCGCCGCTTGGTCTTGCTACGCTCGCTGCGTATCTCGGTGACGACTGCGACGTCGAGATTCAGGACGAACACGTTGAGGCGCTCGATCTGAACGACACGCCCGACCTCGTGGTAATCCAGGTGTACATCACGTCGGCGAAGCGTGCGTATCAGATAGCGGACCACTACAGGAGTCGCGGTGCGTACGTCGCGCTTGGTGGATTGCATGTGACGTCGCTGCCCGACGAAGCCGCCGCGCACGCCGATACAATCTTTCTCGGCCCCGGCGAAGATATTTGGCCGCAATTTCTGAGCGATCTCAAACACGGCTGCGCGAAGCGCGTGTATCAATCCACGCTGCGGACACTGGCCGGCCTTCCGCCGATTCGGCGCGATCTGATCAAGCGGAAGCTCTACCTCGTCCCCAACTCGATCGTCGTCTCGCGCGGGTGCCCGCACGTGTGCGACTTCTGTTACAAGGAAGCGTTCTTCGAAGGCGGGCGCTCGTTTTACACGCAGACGGTGGATGCGGCGCTGGCCGAGATCGAGCGTCTGCCTGGCCGTCATCTCTACTTCCTCGACGATCATTTGTTCGGCGACCGGCGCTTCGCCACAGCGCTGTTCGACGGCATGCGCGGCATGGGCCGATTGTGGCAAGCCGCTGGAACCGTGAACGCGGTGCTCGCGCCCGATCTTCTCGAGCGCGCGGTGGCCGCGGGGCTCCGCAGCCTGTTCGTCGGATTCGAGACGCTCAACCCTGCGAACCTGGCGGAGCAGCGGAAGTACCAGAACATGCGCCGCGATTACGCCGCCGCCATTCACCGTCTGCACGATTGCGGCGTGATGATCAACGGGAGCTTTGTGTTCGGCATGGACGGCGATACCGGCGCGGTGTTCGAGCGCACCGTCGAGTGGGCGATCGAGCACGGCATCGAGACGGCCACGTTTCACATCCTCACGCCCTACCCGGGTACGGCGCTCTACAAGCGAATGTCGGAGCAAGGCCGCCTCACCGTTCACGACTGGGATCTCTACGACACGCGTCACACCGTCTTCCGCCCGGCGCGCATGACGGCCGGGGAACTGGAATACGGGTATCAGTGGGCGTACCGGGAGTTCTACAAATGGACGTCGATCGTGCGCGGCGCATCGGCGCACGACGATCTGCTCGCGGGCCTGCGCCATTTCGGATATTCAGCCGGGTGGAAGAAATTCGAGCCGATGTGGGATTTCATCATCCGCGCGAAGCGCGCAGGGGCGATGCTGCCGGTGCTCGAGACGATACTCAGCGAGTTCGGCAGACGTAAGCCGCAAGCGGTGGCTACTGGCGCTTCTCCATTGGTAGATTGGAAGATTGGTAGATTGGCGGAGTGGCGCGACGAAGTGCAATGATTGTTCAGGATGGATGTGAGGGCCGCCGTAGAGGCAGACGTCGATCACCTGACGCAGATCTGGTACGACGGCTGGCACGATGCGCATGCGCAGATTGTGCCTGCTGAATTGCGTCCGTTTCGCACCCTCGACAGTTTTCGACAGAGGCTTTACGCCGCGCTTCCGAACATCCGCGTGGCCGGCCCGTTCGGCGCCCCGCACGGGTTTTCCATCCTCAAAGACGCCGAGCTCTATCAACTCTACGTGTCCGCACCATTGCGGGGCTCAGGCGTCGCAGCGGCGTTGATCGACGATGCGGAGGCCCGCCTGTCGGAACACGGGATAACAACGGCCTGGCTCGCCTGCGCAGTCGGAAACAATCGGGCTGCGCGATTTTATGAGAAGCGTGGGTGGCATCGCGTCGGGACGATTGTGTATGACGCGCAAACGAGCGCCGGGACGTTTCCGCTGGACGTGTGGCGCTATGAGAAAGTTCTTGGGAACTACGAATCTGCCAATCTCTAAATTCCGGCTGCCCTCAGCACGTCCAGCACCGCATCATGTTTCATCTTTATCGCCCACGCGTCCGGTGTAGCCCACGGCTCCGCATTAGCCTCAACAGGATCGGCGCCACGTTCGAGGAAGAGCTTCACGAGCGGCAACTGTCCCCAGCGGCACGCCCATCCGAGCGGCGTGCTCTTCAGCAGGTGATCGCGAACGTCCAGGCTCGCGCCTCGATCGAGGATCGCGGTTGCGAAGGCCACTCGCTCTTCCGGCGTCATCTGTCCGCGCGCGACGAGGTTGTGCAGCGTCGTCAATCCGAATTGCTGCTCGTCTGTCGGGCGCCCGCGCAGGTCGGGATCGCAGCGTTCGAGCACAAGGCGAAAGCAGGCGAGATAGGCGTCGCGCGGCAGATCGTCGCCGGATTGACCGTGCGTCCACGTGCGCAGCGGCTGTTCCAGGACCGCGAACCAGCGCGGGTCGTCGCGCGGCCAGTCCACCTGGTCGAGCGCCATCCGCACGATTTCGGGATCGCCGCCGCACGTCGCGCCCCAGAGCAGTTGCTCGGCCACCGTCTCGCCGCCGACGCCGTCCAGGCGATGCGGTGCCTCGCCTGACAGCATCTTCCGAGCGAGATCCGTCTGCCGGAAGAGTCCCGCAGTCGTCGCGTTGGGAACGCCGCCGAATCGCGACAGCAGCGCGAGCATCTTCCAGTCCTTCTGTGCGTACGCGGAGAACACAGGATCGCCGCTCGCGTAGATGGCGGCATTGGGATCGGCTCCACGCTGAAGGAGCATCTCGGCCATCTCGTATTTCCCGTCGACGCACAGTGCTGCAGAGCCATGCCCCACGTGACCGCCGAGTCATCGCCCTCACCGAAGCGCGTGCGCTCGTCGGGATCGAAGCCGAAATCGAGCAGCAACTGGAGCACGTCGGGACGATTGTGCGTCGCTGCGATCCTGAGCAGGCCGCCGGTGTCTTCATTGGGATTCGACAGAGCGCCGGCCGCATGCGTCGCGCGAAGCCAGTCGGCATTCCCGAGTGCCGTCGCGGCCGCGGCCGTCATCGGAGCACCATGTTTCAACAGGAGCGCAGCGACGTCGGCGAATCGCTGCGCATCGAACCGATACCAGCTGTGTGCAGCCGCATCGAGAGGCGTGAGGTCGTGATGCCCGCGGACTGCCGGATCGGCACCGCGGTCGAGCAGCGCCGATACGATGCGCGGGCTCAGCGCACGTGCGGCGATGTGCAGCGGCGCGACGTCGAAGGTGGCGTGGCGCGTATGCACCAGCGCCGGATTCTCGGCCAGCATCGCCATCACGCCGGCAACGTCGTTCCTTTCGATCGCGCGATACAGATCGTCGGCGGGGGGTGCCCCGCGCACGCCGCTTCTCGTGTCTCGCCGCTTCTGCTCTTCTTCTTCGATGACACGGACGACAGCGTCGTAGCCGCGTGCGACGGCGATTGCGTGCGCCGTTGTCGCATCGCGATGGGGATAGACACCGTCGCGCGCGTTGGCGCCATGGGCCATGAGCATGCGCACGATATCCGGTGCGTTCTCGAACACGGCATAGTGCAGCACTTGAAGGTTGGCGTGCGACATCCGCGCCAGCTCCGGGCGTGTGTTCAGCATCGATTGCACTTCGCCCACGTTCCGCGAGCGGACCGCGTCGATTAGTTGCTTCGCCGTGGGCATCAGGGGGCTTCTCCATTGGTAGATTGGAAGATTGGTAGATCGATAGATTCTAAGAGTTGGCGATCACGATAGGTTTCGTCGATCTTCCAATCTACCCATCCAATTGACCAATTCTTATTGGCGCACGCGCGCTCGAACTGTGATCGACATCTCGTTTGCGGCTGGCGCTGATTGAGGGGTTCGCGGAACGACGGTTGTTTTCCGCTCACCGGTAACGGGATCGGTGCGAAATTGCATCCGGCGGCGCAGAATTGAACGGCGGCAGAACAATCTTGATGGCTTCACCGGGACGGACGACAAAATTCTTCTGACCGGAATTGCTGATGGGGTTGAAATACCTTGGAAGCCGAGGGCGGTTCTGGAGGGAAGTGACAAAACGAATGGCCGTTAACGCGACATCGATGTTGCCGTCCGCGCGAACCCGGCCTTTGAGTTGGCCGTAGACGTGAATCGTCGCGCCATCGGGGCGCGCCGGGCTGGACGGCTCGTGACCGGTATCGGATCGAACTGAAACGCTCCGCTTTCTCCCTGCGGACTCATCAGTGCCCTGTGCGCAGGCCCCGATTGCGCGCCGGTGAACCAGAGATCCCATTCGAGCGTCTTTACTTGAAGGGCTGCATCATCGTAAACATGCGCGATGATGTCGACAACGACGCTCATGCAGTCACTGTTCTGTGCGCCGTGAATCAGATCGATGGTATGTGACTGCCCCTCTCGAAGAATGATGCTCTGCTTCCCGCGGAGCGGGTCGTTAGGCGTCGAACGAGATATGCGCTCCCATAAAAGATCGAACACGATTCGATCTGTCGCGACCTCGCGCATGCCCACGTCAAAGTGCCAGACGTAAAGGGCAGAGGCCTCCTGTTTGTTGACCCAGTCGTGGAACGCAGGCCCCACCGCGGCGTCAGGCTCGGACGCCCAGACCCCGGTGACGCACAAATCTTTACCGTCTCCGGCCGTAAGATTCAGCCGCTTTGATTCGCCTGGTAGGAAGTCGCTGCTAACAGCCGAGCCGCCCGGGCGATCACTTTGCCGAGTGGGCGTGATGCGAACGGCAACGGTGGCTTTCGGGCCGCTTGAGGTTGTCTGCGCTCCGGCACTGAGGACGATACCTACAGGTACCATCACGGCGAGACCGGCACTTCCGACCAACTTCATCTTCGATCGCATGATGCTTCCTCCGTTCACGGCTGCCAATCGACGCCTGGTTCAAATCGCAAGACCCGCGTCGGTTCTGGCGGACCAGGCGCTGAAGGATCCTGTCTGCTGACGTTCAAATCCAGCATCGATCCAAACAGCATCGCGAGAAGAATTGCCGCAGCCGCGAGTGGATAGGGCAGACTTCGGCCCTTCGTGCGCGGCCTCAACGTCAGATCGCCGGGAACGCGATCATAAAATTCGCCGCGGGGTGCGATGTCGTCGTTGGCGGTGGCCTGCCGAACCTTCACGAAATCCACGAACACCCGTCGCCCTTCGGGATCGTCGAGCGCCGCTGCGAGCTGTCCGATGTCAACCGCATCGCCGTCGAGCACTGCCGATAACACTTCAAAGTCTTCACGCATGAGTTCCCCTCACAAAGGATCGTTCACGAACGGCCGGTGCCTCGAGCGTGCGTCTCAACGCCAACCGTGCGCGATAAATCCGCGAGCGAATGGCCGCCGGTGTCGTCTCGCAAATGACACCAATTTCCTCGTATGAAAACCCGCCGATTTCACCCAGCACGAACGCCTCGCGGTCGTCCTCTGCCAGTGCCGCCAGGGCGCGCGTAAGACTGAGCTGCAGCTCCTGTCGTTGTGGCTCGAGCGCTTCGACGTTCTCGAGCGAGGCTGAAGGCGGCTGGCGCTGCCATCGACGCGCGAGGTCGCAGCGCAGATTGCGCGCGATGCGAAACAGCCAGGCGCGCTCGCGGTCGCGCTCCTGGTATAGCTCCAACCCCTTCAACACGCGCACGAAGACGTCCTGTGTCAGCTCTTCAGCCGTTTCGCGCGAGCCGGTCATGCGGAGGAGGTAGCGGTAGATGGCAACGTGGTGTCGCTCGAACAGCTCGGCAGGCGTTGTTGCCACTCGATCTCCTCTCATCCAGATATAACGATGGAGAAGCGGAATAGTCTCAGAGGTAGAGTGGTAGATTGCTGAACAGTGGCAATTATCCTTCTCTGGTACCTGGCTGCAAGCGTAGGTACCTTCGTCGTTTATGCCGTCGACAAGTCCGCGGCACAGAGCGGCCGATGGCGGACGGCCGAGCGGACGTTGCACTTGTTAGCGTTAGTAGGTGGCTGGCCGGGCGCACTCATCGCCCAGAGAGTGTTCCGTCACAAGTCGCGCAAGCCGTCATTCCAAGCCGGCTTCATTCTCACGGTGGTGTTGAACTGCGTCGCGCTGCTTTGGTTTTGGTGGATGACGGCCGTATGATGATCGCACCATGAATATCCTGCTCTGGGTGCTCCAGGTACTGCTTGCGCTGGCGTTCCTTGCACACGGGTGGATGTTGCTCTTTCCACCGGCAGCGATCGTCGAGCAGATGAACGCAACGATGCCGCGCTGGTTTCAGCTTTTTCTCGGTGTCGCCGAAGTATTGGCGGCAGTGGGATTGACGCTTCCGGGTATCACGCGCGTTCAGCCGTGGCTCGTCTCCTGCGCGGCGGCTGGCGTGATGATCGTGATGATCTGCGCCACGATTTTTCACCTGATGCGAAATGAAATCAGTTCCGCCGCGATAACCGCGGTGCTACTCGTGATCGCGACGGTCGTCGCGTACATGCGCTGGCGCGTCCTCCCGATCGCGCCTCGACGCGCCGTCAGAGGTTAGTCATGAGCTGGTTCGCATGGCTTGCCCTCGCAGTGCTCATTACGGCCGTTGCTGCCATCACTGGCATCAAGCCGAAGGGCACGCGACACGTCGCCAGGTACTCGTCTGATGGGGATGGCACGACTGGTCCTCCTGGTGGTCGTCATCATCTTCGCCTATCTCGCGTTTCGAGCACGCTCCGGCAGCTGAATCGATTATTCAGTTTTCTCTGCCAGCGTCGCGGCATGCGCCGTCTGCTTTTCCTTGCGTGCCGCGTTACGCGTCTGCCACGACTTGCCCTCGGTCTTGGGCTTTGGCTTCAGCTTCTTTTTGGACTCACGAGCCGATGGTGTGGTGGTGGTCTTTGCCATATACCCTCAGTGTAGTCGTCCCGGACCGTCGCGCCGTGTGCTGAATGAAACAGGTCAATTCTGAGAAGCGGCCTGACCCTCCTGCACGTTAACAAACCACAGCACCGCCGCGCCCGCGATGAAGAAAATGACCACGCTCAGAATGGCGCTGCGGCTCGAGCCCGTCGCGCGGCTCGCCATCTCGAACACGGCCGGCCCTAATATCGCGCCGAATTTCTCGAAGATAGAGAAGAAGCCGAAGAACTCCGACGACCGCGCTTTCGGAATCATGCTCGCGAAGAGCGAGCGGCTGAGCGCCTGTGTTCCACCCTGTACCGTTGCGACCATGAACGCGAGCACATAAAAATCGCGCTCGGTCTTCATGTAGTACGCGCTGATGGTCAGCATGACGTACACCGCAAGACCGATGAAGATCGACGTCTTCGCGCCGATGCGCCCCGCGAGCATCCCGAAGAGAAACGCAAATGGAATTCCGGCGAACTGCACCATCAGAATCGCGGTGATCAACGCGCCCTGATCGATGCCGAGCTCGGTGCCGTAGCTCGTGGCGAGCCGCTGGATGGTGCCGATGCCGTCGGCGTAAATCACAAACGCAATCAGCAGCAGAAACGCGTTTCGGTAGCGGCGGATTTCACTGAGGGTGTGCATGAGCCCGGCGAACGCCTTCTTGATCAGCTGGACAGTCGATCGGGCGCCATGGCCGGCGCGCGTCGCCGGTTCGGGAACGCGCCGGAATAAGGGAATCGAGAACAGAAACCACCAGAGCGCAACGCTCGCGAACGACAGGCGCGAGGCCTGCCCTGCGTCACGCAAGCCGAAGGTCGCCGGCGACAGAATCCACGCGACGTTCAGCGCCAGCAGTACGCCGCCGCCGAGATACCCAAGCGCGAAGCCGCCCGTCGACACGCGGTCGATTTCATCTTCGCGGGCGATATGCGGAAGCAGCGAGTCGTAAAACGTGAGGCTCGCGGTGAATCCGATGTTGCCGATGCCGAAGCAGACCGCCGCCAGGAACCAGTCTCCGCGGGTCACGAGGGTAAGGCAGCCCGCTGCGATGCAGCCGATCGCCGTGAACAACCCGAGCAGCCGTTTCTTGATCGGCGCGACGTCAGCCAGCGCGCCGAGGAAGGGTGCAAGAAGGGCCGATGTCGTCAGCGCGATCGTCGTCGTGCGTGCCAGCAGCCGCGTCGCTTCGCCTGGCGCGAGATCGGCGCCGGCGACCGACGTGAAGTACACCGGGAAAATGGCCGTGATGATGGTCGTGGCGAACGCGGAGTTGGCGAGGTCGTACATCGCCCACGCGCGAATCTCGCGGCGATGCAGGCCAAGCTTCGCTAGAAGGTTTTTCGGGCGATCCATTCGCGCATCAGCGAATCGACGAGCACATACCGCGCGCCTTCGCGCGCGACAAGGTCTTCGCGCGCGAGAGCCTGCAGTGCGGTCTGCACGGTCGATGCGCCGCCGAGCCGGTAGCGATCGCGCAAGTCTGCCGACAGCAGCTCCCGTCCTTCAGACAGCACGACCGCACGCAGCGTCGCACGCTGCGACAGCGTGAGACGCTGCCAGACTGCCTCGAACATCGTCTCCTGCTCGGCGAGCAGCCGGTGCAGGGTCGCGTGAAGATCGTCGACGCCGATCCGCCGCCTGCCTGCGGCGCGCGCGTCGTCCCAGCTCTCGTGGGCGAGCCGCTGCACGTCGTACGGCATGTTGCCGGCAAGATCGACGATCGACGCGCCGAGACCGGCTTCGGGCTTGATGCCGGTTTTCGAGAACCTCGACTCGATGAAGGCAGAGAACAGATCGGGAGGAATTTTCTCGAGGCGCATCACCGGGCCCGCTTTGTAGAACGGTCGTTTCGGTCCGAGCATCCGTTCCATCAGGCTGGGCTCGGACCCCGCGAACACGTAGCCGACGCTGCGCTGATGCTGTACCGCGGCGCGCAGCGCGTGCTCGACACTGCCGCCGTTGAATCCGTTGATGGCCTGAAACTCGTCGAGCGCGACGACGATGCGCGTCTTGCGCAGATCGCTGAGGCGCCCGGGCAACGCGAACACCTCGGAGGCGAGGCGCGAGATGTCGCGTTCGGTCCTGGCGGTGGGGAATTTCACCGACATCCCCATCGTTCCCGTCGCGTCGGCCTCGACCCGCAGCTCCGGCTTTGCCGCGGCGATGGCTTCTTTGAGCCAGCTGCGCGCCTTATCCCAACCGGTCTGCATCGTCAGCAGCGACCGGGTGTACCCCTCGAGGAATGCGAGATAGGAGCTGTAGCTGCTGACTGTGACGTCGGCCGTGAGGGCGCCGCCGCGGCCGACGGCCCGCAGCGCCTGCCGGATGAGGGACGACTTGCCGTACCGTCTGGGCGAGATGAGAAATACCTTCTGGCCCGACGACAGGTCGCGCACGAGCCGATCCAGCTCGTCGATGCGATCGACGAACGATGCCGCGGGCACGACCTCGCCGTATACGAAGGGGTTTTCCATTACGCCAATCTACGTAACGGTTACGTATTGTAGCGTAATGGGCGGTGGCGTGGGTGGCGTGGGTATCGTGGGGACGTGGGCAAGAATCCCACGACCCGCGACCTACGAACCCTACGCGACCCTACTGAGGAGATTGCCACACCGCCCGGCCGACGAAGAACGGACCGAGCCGGTCGAGGTAGAGCGAGGTCTGCTGGGTCTTCCGCATCGCCTGGACGATATGCGACAGGGGAAACAGCTCCTTGCCAAGCAGCCCGATGACGAAGTCGTTGTCGTTCTTGTCGAGGCCGTAGCAGGCGAGCCTGATGTCGTGCGCGTAGTCGCCGGCGCCGTACGACATGCCGATGGTGCCGTGCTCGGCGAGAATCACGCGCTGCTCTTCGGGCGGCAGCTGCGCGAAGCGCCCGCTCCGGCGCAGCGGGTACCACACCGCCCACGGCCAGTCCTTGGTCAGTACGGTGCGGCGGGGCCGATGCAGAATCGCCTCAGGCAGGTCGGGCTCGTAGCCGAGCGCATACGTCCGCCCGAGCATCGTGAACTCGGGCTTCGCCTCGAGCGACTGGAACGCGGGCCGGTTCAGCAGCGGCCGCAGCGTGTCGAGAAAGAAATTCGGATCTTTTGTCACCGACAGGATGGCGACGCCTTGCGGGTCGTTGGCGTCTTCGTACACGGCGCCCTCGACGCCGGCGCCCGACAGCGCGTCCGACACCGTTCGCGAGTCGCGGCAGCCGCCGTAGACGAGCAGCTGCATGAAGAGGCGCTCGTCCGAGCGCTGGGGCTGGCCGTTCTTCATGCCGCCGCGCTCGGCGAGATCCGGTGGCTCAGGTCCGCGGCGCGTGTGAGTGTCCTGTGTCATAGGATTCTTAGATTCCAGATTATAGGTTCTAGATTTTAGATTCTAATTTCAGCGTGCCCGTATAGATGGCCATCCCCACAACCGCATCGATGCCCAGCGCATCGAGCTCGTCGATTTCCGCCTGTGTCGTCACGCCGCCGGCGGCAATCAGCGGACGCCGCGTGGCGTCGCGCACCGTGCGAATCGCGGCGATGTCGGTGCCTTTCATCAGCCCTTCTTTGTCGACGTGCGTATAGAGAAACTCGCCGCAAAAGGGTTCGAGCGCCCGCACCGCAGCGGCGGCGGTGGTACCCGTCGCCGTCTTCCAGCCGTGCGTCACCACCCGTCCGCCCTTGCTGTCGACCGCGCCGATCACGCGATCGACACCGACCGCATCGGCAAATCGCTGCGCGCTCGCACTGTCGGCCACGCCGTCCTTGAACAGCGCCGAGCCGACGATGACTTTTTTCGCGCCGATGGCGCACAGCTCGGCCGCGCGCTCGGGAGAACGTACGCCGCCGCCGACCTGGCAGGGGAGGCGCATGCAGATTTCGCGAACCAGGTGATCGTTCGAGCCCGAGTTCATGGCGGCGTCGAGGTCGATGACGTTGACCCGGCGAAACCCGGAGAAACGCCCGATCCAGTAGTCGAGATCCGACGTTTCGATGGCGAGCTTCTCGCCCTGAATCAGCTGGACGACCTTGCCGCCCTTGAGATCGATGGCTGGTATCAACATGGCTAGAGCCGCACCGGAATTCCGCGGTCATGCAGCATCATCTTCAGATCGCGGACGGCGTGCTCGGAGAAGTGAAAAATCGACGCCGCAAGCGCCGCGTCGGCGCAGCCGTCGACGAAGACCTCGGCGAAATGTTCGAGCGAGCCCGCACCGCCAGATGCGATGACGGGAATCGGCACGGCGCGCGAGACGGCCGCGGTCAGCTCGCAATCGAACCCGCTTTTTGTGCCATCGCGATCGATCGACGTCAGCAGGATTTCACCCGCGCCTCGATCGGCGGCCTCCTTCGCCCACTCGACCGCTTCGCGCTCGGTGCCCGCCTGGCCGCTGCGTGCGTACACAATGGCTTTGCCGCCGACCCACTTCGCGTCGATCGCGACAATGGCCGCCTGGCTGCCGTACCGGGCCGCAAGCTTCGTGATGAGCGCGGGATCGGTCAGCGCGGCCGTGTTCAAGCTGACTTTCTCGGCGCCAGCGTCGATTGCCGCTGCCGCATCTTCCTCCGACCGAATGCCGCCGCCAACCGTCAGCGGAATGAAGATGCGTTTCGCTACTGCCGAGACGGTTGCGGCGAGCGCGCGTCGCCCCTCGATCGTCGCGGTGACGTCGAGGATGACGACCTCGTCGATCCCTTCCTCGTTATAGCGTTCGGCGAGCTCCGCCGGATCGCCGGCGTTACGCAGCCCTTCGAAATTGACGCCCTTGACGACCTGCCCGTTGCGCACGTCGAGGCACGCGATGATCCGTTTAGACAGCATTGTTGAGAAAATTCTTCAAGATGCGTAAGCCCACGTCGCCGGATTTCTCCGGATGAAACTGCACGCCGTACACCTGTCCTCGCTCGACGGCGCTGGCGAAGGGCACCACATGGGTCGTCACCGCCGTCGCCTCGTCAGTGATCGGCGCCGCGTACGAGTGCGTGAAATACACCTGCGACCGATCCTTGATGCCCTCGAACAGCCGCGACGCGCGTGGAAACTCGAGCTCGTTCCATCCCACGTGAGGTACTTTGTACGGCCACTCGGGCTTCAGCCGCTCGCACTGTCCGCTCATCAACGAGAGCCCCTCGCATCCGGGAGCCTCGCTGCTGCCCTCGAACAGCCACTGCAGGCCGAGGCAGATGCCGAGCAGCGGCCGGCCGCGCTCGACGACGCCGATAATGGCGTCGCGCCATTCGCGGTCGAGTGCCGCGGTCTGCTGAA
Organism: Vicinamibacterales bacterium; assembly: GCA_963730445.1. Classification (GTDB taxonomy): domain Bacteria; phylum Acidobacteriota; class Vicinamibacteria; order Vicinamibacterales; family JAMQPK01; genus JAMQPK01. Next base: position 109,814 of record CAVSRX010000014.1, read on the forward strand.
AGTTGCCGACGCCCGGGACGATGACGCCCTCGGCGCTCTCGAGATCTGATGGCACGCGCGGTGTCTGCACTTCGGCGCCAACGGCCGCGAGCGCCTTGCGCACCGATGTCAGGTTGCCGGCGCCGTAATCGATGAGTGCAATCACAACAGCCCCTTCGTGCTGGGAAGCGTGCGCGCGAGCTGCTTGTCGCGCGAGCACGCCACGCGCAGCGCCCGCCCGAACGCCTTGAACACCGCTTCGACGTGATGGTGGCTCGATCGCCCGTAGAGCACCTTCATATGGACGTTGCCCCGCACACCTTGTGCGAACCCCTCGAAGAAATCGTGAATCAGCTCGCTCTGCAAATCGCCGACGCGCTCGACGTGCAGTGCGAGATCGACGACCGCATGCGGCCGTCCGCCGAGATCGATGGCGGCGACGGCGAGCGTCTCGTCCATCGGCATGATGAAGTAGCCGGCGCGGTTGATGCCGCGGCGCGTGCCCAGCGCCTTCGACACGGCCTCGCCCAGCGCGATGCCGAGGTCCTCGACCGTGTGATGCTGATCGACGTCGAGATCGCCGGCGGCGCGCACCTCGAGATCGAACGCGCCGTGGCGCGTCATCAGCTCGAGCATGTGATCGAGAAAGCGGATGCCGGTTCGAATGTCGTAGCGGCCCTTGCCCTCGATCCCGAGTCGGACGCGAATCTGCGTCTCTCGCGTTTTCCTGTCGATTACGGCACGGCGCACACACCCTCCAGCACTTCCACGGCGGCCTCTGTGTGACGAACAACGCCCGCCGTCATGCGGATGCAGCCGGCGCACCCCGGATCGCGCGAGCGATCGCGCACCAGAATGCCGCGTTCGGCGAAGGCCTGCACGATATCGGCGGGCTCGCCCGATCGCGCGACGTTGATCAGCACGAAATTGCCGGCGCTCTTCCAGTAGGGAAGCCCGAGCCGATCGCACGCGGCGTACAGCAGATCGCGCGACTCGGACACCTGCGCGCGATACCAGTCGAGATGCTCGCGATCGCCGCAGCGCCGCGCGCCATCCCACGGCGGCAAAGACACTCATGCTGTACGGCGGCACGGCGTTGCGCACAGGCTCGAGCCTGCCGGGATCGCCGATGAGGCATCCAGCACGCAGCCCGGCCAGGCCGTGCGCCTTCGCGAACGTCCGTCCGATGATGACATTCGCATGCGCGCCGAGCTCGTTGAGAAATGTCTCGCCGCAGAAATCGAAGTACGCCTCATCTATCACGATGATCGACTTCCGGCGGCGCACAGCGCGCAATCTCCCGGATGGCGTCACGCGGAATGATCTGCCCGGTGGGATTGTTCGGACTGGTCAGAAAAATCACACGCGTGCGATCGCTGATGGCCTCGCACACGCCTCTGAGCTGAAATGCAAAGTCCGGATTCGGCGAAACGGAGATCACGCGCCCGCCGGCCGCCTTCACGAACACCGAGTACATCTCGAACGCGGGCGTGGGCACGATCGCTTCCGGAAGCCCGTGCGAGCTCTGCATGGCGCGGAAGGCGCTGACGGTGAGCGCGAGCAGCCCCTCATCCAGCCCGTTGGTCAGCAGCAGCTGCGCTTCGCTGACGCCGAGATACGCGGCGCACTCGCGCGAGAGCAGCGTGTAGTCCGGGTAGCAGGCGACTTCTTCGGCGGAAATCTGCCTGATCGCGTCGATGACGGCCGGCGAACAGCCGCCCGTGTTTTCGTTGAGGTGCAGCCTCAGCGCACCTGCCCGATCGGCCGGACGCACATACGTCATTTGATGCCGTACCTCGATTGAACGCGCGTGAGCGTCGAGCCCTTCCTCGCGTGCGAGCGTGATGACCGTTGGTGCCAGGTTCTCGAGCCCTTGTCGCGTCATGCGCTGAATCGTCGACACGCGCACGAAATCTGCGGTGTGCAGGCCGCCGCGGAACCGCGCCGCCCCGTTGGTCGGCAGCACGTGGTTCGAGCCGATCGCGTAATCGCCCGCCACCTGTGCCGTGTACGGCCCCACGAAAATCGCGCCCGCCGCGCCAACCGCACTCGCAAACCGGTCGTCGTCGCACACCAGATGCTCGGGAGCGGCGCGATTCGCGAGCGCGGCGGCTTCGTCGCGATTGGCGGCGACGATGATGCCACCGTGTCGCGCGAGCGATTCCCTGGCCGGCCCCGACTTCGGCATCTGCGTGGCGACCGCGCGCGCAACCTTCAACGCGAGCCGACGGCTCGTCGTAATCAGCACGCGCTCGCGCCTGCGGATCGTGCTCGGCCTGCGCGATCAGGTCGGCCGCGATCCACTCGGGGTTGCCCTTGTCCGAGACAATGACGATTTCTGTGGGGCCCGCGTAAAAATCGATGGCGCAGTCGGTCGCGACAAGTGCCTTCGCCGCGGCGACGTACTGATTGCCGGGTCCGACGATCTTGTCGACGCGCGGTACGGTCTTCGTGCCGTACGCCATGGCGGCAATCGCCTGCGCGCCCCCCATTCGGAAGAGCCTCGTCACACCGGCTGCCCGGGCCGCCGCCATGACGACCGGCGCCGGACGAGGGCAGGCGACGATGATTTCGCGCACACCTGCCGCCCGCGCGGGAATCGCGGTCATCAACAGGGAAGAGGGGAGTGGATATCGTCCGCCCGGAACGTAACAGCCGACGCGATCGAGCGGGGTAACGCGCTGCTCGACGGTGACGCCCGGCGCCGTCGTGATTGTCCAGCCCTGCGGCCGCTGGCGCCGTGCGACCTTCTCGATGTTCCTGGCGGCGGCGGCGATAGCGGCGCGCACCTTCGGCGGCACTCGAACCGCCAGCTCCTCTATTTCGTCGCGCGACACTTCGAGATCGCCGTCGAGGCGATCGAAGCGCCGCGCGTACGCCAGCAGGGCGGCATCGCCCCGCTGCCGAACCGCAGACACGATCGTGGCGACGGCCGCCGATGTTCTGCGGTCGCGGCCGGCCGGCGGTGTCAGCAGCCGCGTCGACGGCGTTCACGTTGGCCGAGGAGATAATCTTCATCACACCACGATTTTGTTGAGCGGATACTCGACGATTCCCTGCGCCCGCGCGATCTTGAGCTTCGGAATCAGATCGCGAACCGTGCGCTCTTCGATGATGGTGTTGACGGCGACCCAGCCGTCTTCGCTGAGCGGCGAAATCGTCGGCCGCTGCAGCGCCGGCAGCAGCGCGAGCACGGTCTTCAGGTCCTCGTTGCGGACGTTCAGCATGATGCCGACGCGCCCTTGCGCTTCGATGGCGGCCTTCAGCAGCAGCGAGATGTTCTCGATCTTCGTCCGCTTCCACGTGTCGGTCATCGCGACGCCGTTGGCGATGAACTGCGTGTTGCTTTCCATCACCGTGTCGAGAATGCGCAGGCGGTTCGCGCGAAGCGTCGACCCTGTTTCCGTCGCCTCGACGATCGCGTCGGCCAGAACGGGAGGCTTCACTTCGGTCGCGCCCCACGAGAACTCGACGTTCACGTTCACGCCGAGTCGATCGAAATACGATTTGGTGACGCGCACCAGCTCGGTGGCGATCGTGGCGCCCTCGAGATCCTGCGGCGTCTTGAAGCGGGAATCTTCGGGCGCGGCGAGCACCCACCGAACTTTGCCGAAGCTCTGCTTCGAGTAAATCAGATCGGCGACGGGCACGAGCGGTGCGGGTGTGGACAGGCCGCTCTGGTGCTCGGCGATCCAGTCCTGTCCCGTGAGGCCGCAGTCGAGCACGCCGTCGGCGACATACCGCGCCATCTCCTGCGCGCGGATCAGCATGCACTCGATTTCGGGATCGTCGACGGTCGGAAAATACGATCGCGAGCTCACGTAGATGGTGAACCCCGCGCGCGCGAACAGCTGCACGGTCGAGTCCTGCAGCGATCCTTTCGGTAGACCGAGTTTCAGTGTGGGCATCAGTCTCTTAGCTCTCTGCTCTTGCTCTAACACGCGAAAGCAGGTCCGCTCGCCCGTGTGACACACGTTGCCGTCGCCCAGCCGCTTCACTTTCACGAGCACGGTGTCGTCATCGCAATCGATCAGAATCTGCTGGACGGCGAGCTTGTTGCCGGAGGTCTCGCCCTTGGTCCACAGCTTCTGCCGCGACCGGCTGTAGAAGGTGGCGAATCCGGTCTCCCGCGTTGTCGCGAGCGCCGTGTCGTTCATGAAGCCGACCATCAGCACCTCGCCGCTTTCTGCGTCCTGAATGACCGCGGGCACGAGCCCGTCGAGCTTTGTAAAATCCATTTGTGCCCCAGAAACAAAAAACCCCGCCGGTTGTGGCGGGGCAGTGGATGCTCGGTTGTTGACCGTTGTCGATCTATCCGCAGCTCCGCCGGCCCGTCATGTGACGGTGATGATGGTGATGATGAGGCCGGTGCGCGGCGAGCGTCATGAGGCATTTAGCCTACTGCACGCTCCCAAATGGTGTCAAACTGTCGCGCCATGAAAGCGATTCGCGTGCAGCAATTCGGCGATCCGTCCGTCATGAAGCTGGAAGCAGGTGCCGGACGATGCCCCCGGCGCCGGACAGGTGCTCGTCGACGTGAAAGCCGCCGGCGTCAATCCCGTCGACACCTACATTCGCAGCGGACAATACGCGTTTCTGCCGCCGCTGCCGTACACGCCGGGCTCGGACGCGGCCGGCGTCGTGGCCGCGGTCGGCAGCGACGTGCACGGCGTCAAGGTCGGCGATCGCGTGTATATCAGCGGCACGATCGCCGGCCGCGCGTACGGCTCGTACGCCGAGCGCGCCGTCTGCACTCTCGATCAGGTTCATCGCCTCCCGGACCACGTGTCGTTCGCGGAAGGCGCCGGTGTCGGGGTTCCCTATGTGACCGCATGGCGCGCGCTCTTCGACAAGGCGCGCGCGATGCCGGGAGAAACGGTGTTGATTCACGGCGCAAGCGGCGCCGTCGGAGTCGCCGCGACGCAAATGGCGAGCGCAGCCGGGACTGCGCGTGTTCGGCACCGCGGGTAGCGAGCGGGGCAGGCAGCTCGCGCGCGAGCAGGGCGCGCACGAGGTGTTCGATCATTCCGCGGCCGGCTACGAGAAGGACGTGCTGGCGAAGACCGGCGGGCGCGGCGTCGACGTGATCGTCGAGATGCTCGCGAACGTCAATCTCGTGAGAGATCTCGACCTGATCGCCAAGCGCGGCCGCATCGCCATCGTCGGCAATCGCGGCGCGCTCGAGCTGAACCCGCGCGCGATTATGGGGAAGGACGCGACGGTGGTCGGCTTCACGAACTGGAACGCGCTGCCGGCCGAGCTCGCCACGGCGCACGCCGCGATTGTGGCGGGCATGGAGCGGTCCGGATACAAGCCGCAGGTCGGCAAGGAGATGCCGCTCGCCGATGCGCCGCGCGCGCACGAGGACGTGCTCAAGCCGGGCGCCTACGGAAAAATTGTGCTGGTGCCCTGACGGTCCTAAGATCGTGCCGGTGACCATGGAAGTCAGCTATAGCCGTTGCCGTGTCCCTCGTTGTTGCCGCCCTTGCGTTTCTCCTGGGCCGCTCCGTTGGCTCGGCCGGCGGGAAGGCGACGGGAGAGCAGGAATTGCGGACTGTTCGAGACGAGTTGAGCGAGGCGCAGCAGCGTCTTGCGGTCTCGGAGAGTCGCAACATGGCCTACGGCGAAGCCGAGAAAATCCTGAAAGACACGTTCAGCGTGCTAGCCAACACCGCATTGACCTCGAATTCCGAGCAGTTCCTTCAGCGAGCCGAAGAGCGGTTGATGGCGCCGCTCGACAAGTCGCTGAAGAGCCTCGACTCCAAAGTTGCCGATCTCGAATCGAAACGGATCGAGGCCTATACCGAAGTGAAGACCCAGATCTCCGAGCTCGGGCGCGTCAACAGGGAGCTCCGAAATCAGACCGGCAGTCTCGTGCAGGCGTTGCGATCGCCCAACGTGCGTGGTGACTGGGGACAGATGCAGCTTCGTCGAACGGTCGAGATGGCTGGCATGCTCGGCCACTGCGATTTCTTCGAGCAGATTTCAGAAGCGACCGAGAGCGGGCGCTTGACGCCTGACATGATCGTCAAGCTTCCGGGCGATCGAAGGGTTGTCGTCGACGCGAAGGCGCCGCGCATGTACCTCGAAGGGTTCGCCGACAGAACCGAAGCGGAGCGATCGCAGTACCTGCGCGATCACGCGGCGAAGGTCCGCGCGCACATGACTCTGTTGTCGGGCAAACGCTATTGGGAGCAATTCACGCCCACTCCAGAGTTCGTCGTCATGTTCCTGCCGATCGAGGCGTTGTTCGCCGCAGCGCTGCAGGAGGATCCGGAGCTGCTGGAATTCGGCGTCGACAAGAAAGTGATTCCGGCCAGCCCGCTCACGTTGATCGCGCTGCTGCGAGCGGTGAACTACGGATGGAAGCAGGAATCGCTCGCGCACGATGCGTCGAAAATTCGTGAGCTCGGAAAAGAGCTGTACAGCTCCGTGCGCGTGCTCGCCGGCCACCTGTTGAAGATGCGAAACAACCTGGAAGACACGGTGCAGGCTTTCAACGCGTCGGTCGGCTCGGTCGAGCGCAGCTTCTTGAGCAAGGCGAGAAAGCTCTCGGAGCTCAACGCGGGAGGGGACGAAGCGATTGCACAGGTCGATCCCATCGACGAGAGACTTCGCGGCCTCGAAGCGATAGAGCTGCGTGCAGAGCTCGGCGACACACCCATGCTGGACGGACTGATTCTCGAACCGAGCGATCGAGAACCCTGACAGCGTCACGACACCAGACCGTGCTGTTTCTCGTTCATCACGGCGACGCGGTGGGGCCCGATGTGGATCCGATGCGGCCGCTCTCGGACCGCGGCCGCGTCGAGGTCGACATGCTGGCGCAGAAAGCGGCGGGCCACGGCGCGAAGCCCGACGTCATCTGGCACAGCGGAAAGCTGCGCGCGCGGCAGACGGCCGAGGCCTACTGGAAGCGCTGCAATCCGCTCGCGGCCTTTTCCGCGACACGCGGCCTTCAGCCGACAGATCCCACCAACTGGATCGTCGACTCGATCGCCGGAGAGACGCGGCACATCCTGCTCGCCGGACACTTTCCGCATCTGCCGCGGCTGCTCGCGAGATTGACGACCGGAAATGCCGACGCGCATCCCGTGGACTTTCCGTTGAACGGCATCGTCGCGCTGGAAGAGGTCGATGGCAAGTGGGTCGAGCGATGGAGATTGAAGCCGTAGACAGGAACAGGGATAGGGCTGGGTCCAAGAAAGCTCTAGGCCCACCCTACGCATCACTAAGCCCTAATCCCTAAGCCCTAAGCCCTATCTTTCAACAGTGACCGTCGCGGGCGATCCCATCCTTACGGTGACTGTCGATCCCTGCGGCAGCGTCGCCGCGTTCGCTTCGCTCGTCGCAACCGCCACGCCGCCGCCGGCTGCGCCGACCGTGCTGCCGATGATCGCGCCTTTCTTGCCGCCGAAAATCGCGCCAAGCACCGCGCCGCCGACCGCGGCGCCGCCGATTTTCGCGGCGCTCTCGCGCGCCGGCGATTCGCCTTCGCGGTAGATCGTCTCGGTGTTAATCGGCAGCCGCGTGCCGTCGGCCAGCACAATCGTGTGGAACCGGATGCCGAGCCGCGCCTGGTCCTTCAGCCGTCCGCCGCGATCGACGAGCGTGACCGAGCCTTCGGCGCGCGCGCCCGCGGGAATCGCGACCTGATCGCGCACTCTGACGTCGCGCGTCACTCGAGCACGCACCTGATCTTCAACCTTCGCGCGTTCCGTGGTGACCGCGTTCTCGACCTGCAGGCCGATGACGGAATCCGCCGGAATCACCAGCTCGTCGTACAGCTTGCGCGGCGGTTCCTGAACGACAGGACCGCGCTCGACAGTCGTGCTCTCCAGCGGTTCGATCGCTGCCGATACCGGCGGATCGATCGGCGCGGCCGATGGCGTATACGCCGGTGACGAAGTCGATGCGTTTCCGCCAGAGCTCGTCGACGTACGGGCGCGCTGCGAAGCGGGCGGCGTCGCGCGCACTGGAGCCGGAGCGCGGCGCACCACGTTCGCGGGACGCGACGGCGCAGGTGCCGGTTCCGCGGCAACGAACGGCGCGGGTTCGACCGCGGCCGCAGGCATCGCGATGCTGTTTTCGGTTTCAGTCACCGCGCTCGCCGCAGGCGCTGGATAGAGCGGCGCCTGTTGCATTGCCGCGTCGTTATGGCGATTCGCGAGGTAGGCGCCCCCGCCTGCCGCGACGATTCCGAAGACTGCCAGGGCACCAAATGCGGCCCGATTGATTTCCATTGGGATAACTCCTCGGCTACTGTAACAGCAAGGCCCGTACCCGCTCGAGGCGGGTGAAAACGGTGAAAAATAAGGGGTTTTCGCGCCTCCGGCCCGCTCCGTTGTCCCCTCCAGACCCCCATTGTCCTTCGAAGGGAGCACTCGGACTGCGTGAGATGATAAGCAGGTTGAGGCGAAGTAATGCCAGATTGTGACGTCGCCGTCGTCGGCGCAGGGGTGATCGGCACGGCCATTACCTACGAGCTGGTGGCCCGCGGCGCCTCTGTCACGCTGCTCGATTGCCGCGGCGCGGGACTGGGATCGACGCAGGCCGCCGCGGGCATGCTCGTGCCGTACCTCGAAGGATTCGGCCGGCCGCTGCTGCCGCTCGCGACGAAGAGCCTCGAGATGTACGACGCGTTCGTCGATCGTGTGTCGCGCGATGCCGGCGTCGGCGTCGGCTATCGGCGCACCGGATCGCTGCAGGTCGTCACCGCCGATCAGCCGCTCGACGAGCTGCAGCACATCGCCGCCGATGCGCGCGCGGCCGGTCAGGCATGCGAGCTGCTCGACGAGCATGCGGCGCGCGAGGCGGAACCGCAGCTGACGCCCGAGGTCTCCGGCGCGCTGTTCATGAAGTCGCACGGGTTTGTCGTCACCGCCGATTTGTGCGGAGCGCTGACGGCGGCCGCCATCAAGCACGGCGCGCGCGTCAGAGTGCCGGCGCGCGCTCAACGCATCGAGCATCGAGACGGCCACCTCAGCGATCAGCCTGGACAACGATACGAGCGTGAAGGCGCATCATGTTGTCGTGGCCGCCGGAAGCTGGTCGGGGCAGATTGATATTGAAGGGATTCCGCCGCTGCCGGTGAGGCCTATCCGCGGGCAGCTGCTGCAGCTGGCGTCGGACGCACCAGCGCTCAATCGCATCGTGTGGGGACCGCGATGCTATCTCGTGCCGGCGAGCCAAGGCTCGATTCTCGTCGGCGCCACCGTCGAAGACGCCGGGTTCGACGAGCGCACGACCGTGGCAGGCGTGCGCGATTTGCTCGACAGCGCGTGCGACCTGGTTCCGCATCTGTGGCAGGCGACGTTCGTGGGCGCGCGCGTGGGGCTGCGACCGGCCACTGTCGACGAAATGCCGATCATCGGCCGGTCGGCGCACATGCCTGGGCTCGTGTACGCGACAGGGCATTACCGCAATGGCGTACTGCTCGCGCCTCTTACCGCGCGCGCCGTCGCCGATCTCATTCTCGACAACCGTGACGATCCGCTGTTGGCGCCGGCTGCGCCGCAGCGGTTCGGGGAGTATTGACGATGGCGATTCTGTCTGATCAGGAAGTGCAGCGGCAGCTGAAGGATCTCCCGGACTGGACGGTCGAAGGGCGGGCCATCAGGAAGCAGTACACGTTCAACGATTTCCCGGCGGCCGTGGCGTTCGTCAACCGGCTGGTGCCCGACGCCGAAGCCGCGGATCATCATCCCGACATCGTCATCAACTATCGCAAGGTGACGCTGCTGTACAGCACGCACGACGAAGGGGGCATCACGCAGAAAGACTTCGACGGCGCGGTGATGGCCGATCGGAAAGCCGCCGCGCGGTAACATGCGGCCAGACCTCAAGAAGAACTACAGCTCGCGCGAGGTGGCCTCGATTACGGGCCTCTCGGCCCGCCAGCTTCAGTGGTGGGATTCGCGCAAGCTCATCAAACCGTCGGTCGCCTCGCATCGCACCGAAGCCGGCGGGTTTACCGAGCGGCGCTACTCGCCGGTCGACTTGTTCGAGCTCGTCGTGCTCGCGGACCTGCGGCGCAGCGGGTTGTCGGTGTCAAAAATGCGACTGCTGGTCGACACGCTGCGCAAGAGGTTCGGCATCCGGTTGTTCGATGCTATCGGCGGCGGCGGCGCGATTACATTACTGACCGACGGCAAAGAAGTGTACGTGCGCACCGAGAACGGCCAGTTCTTCAATCTCTTGCGCGCGCCAGGCCAGCCGCTGCTTGTCGTGGGCAACGAAGGGCGGCTGAAAGAGCTGAAGCTGCGCATGCGCTCGAAGCCCCGCCGCCGAAAAAAATCGACGTAATTGGCGTAGGAACGACGCCGATTGTTTTTTGTGTTCGGTAGTGCCATCGTCGTCGTTTAGTCCGTTATGGCCGAACGAGCGAGTCCCAAGGACCTGATTTACGGAACTGTAAGAAAGCCGGCAGCGCCGCTTGCCGTCGGCCACGACAAGCTGGTCAGCCGACTGCATTCCGCGCTCGATACGTATGTGACATCCAGGTCGCTCGGACGCCTCTGGGTGGGCGTCGAGATCGTGCTCGATCGGCGCGAAGGCATCGTCCTGCAGCCCGATATCACCTTCATCGTAGACGGCCGCGAATCGATCGTCAGCGATCGCGTATGGGGCCCGCCCGACATGGTGCTCGAAGTGACGTCGGCGCTCACGCACTCGGCGCAGCTCGAAGAGCGCGTCGCATGGTTTTCTCTGTACGGTGTGCGCGAGTACTGGCTGGTGCAGCCGGCGCAGGAGGAAATTGCGGTACTCGAGCTTGCGCATGGCAGCGTCCGCCGCCGAACGCTCTTCGACGACATCACGCCCGTCAAATCGCCGCTCTTGCCCGAGTTCGATCGTTGTCTGGGTGAGTGGTTGGTGTAGCGAGGTAGTGTCCGGCTTCAGCCGGACCGTCTACCCGATCGGAAAAATCTTTTCGAGGTCGTCTGCGGGGCGCGCGATGACGTGCACGCCGACGAGCTCGCCCACGCGTCGCGCGGCTGCAGCGCCGGCATCGGTGGCCGCTTTCACCGATGCGACATCACCGCGGACGATGGCGGTTACAAGACCGGCGTCGACCTTCTGCCATCCCACGAACGTGACGTTGGCGGCCTTCACCATGGCGTCGGTGGCTTCCACCATGCCGACGAACCCGCGTGTTTCGACGAGGCCAAGTGCTTCGCCGAGCTCTGGCTTCGGCGTTGTTTGATTTTTCGGGCGGTCAGGCTCATTTAGGGAAGGCGGACCATGCTACCACGGTTACTGCGCCGGAAAATCGAGATTCAGGTTCAGCATTTGACCTTCGGTGAGCGAGAAGCCGCGCGCGCGCGGGCGAAGCTGTTCGAGCACCGCAGGGTCGTTCTGTAATCCGTTTTCGAGCGCAGGTACCGACCGCAGACAGATAACGTCCGGGCGGCAGACCCTTCATGCTGAACGTGCCGTTCTGATTTGGCCGGGTGGTCTGCACGAAGCGCGATTGCGCGCCCCACAGCTTCGCATCTTCGGGGAATACGACGAGCACGTAATCGGCGACCGCCTGACCGCGGGCGTCACGTACGTTGCCGGTGAACTCGGTGAGTCGATCGGTGAGCGTGATGACCATCCCAGTGACGTTGCCGCCGGGCCTGAAGTCGTACCCCGTGTCGGTGATGTCTGCGCCATCGAGCGTGATGCTCTTCAGCGCCCATCCTGTCGGCATGGCCTGGACACGAATCATCTGCGGTCCGGCGATGCCGCGTAGCTCGAACGTGCCGTCCTGATTCACGCGCCCGCTGCCGAGCGCCTTCGCGCTGATCAGCGCGCCGATTGAGGCCGGGCCGCCTGAAAGTGGCGCAGCCGTGACCTGCACATTCTGCTTCGGCGGCGCTTGCCCTTGATAGGCGACGCGCCCGGAGACGGTGACGCCCGGCGTCGTGACGATCGTCAGATTGTCGATATCTCCGGACACGCTCACCGGCATTGACGCGAACTCGAGCTGCGACAGATTGAGGTCTTGCAGGTTGCGAATATTCTGAGGGCGCTGCTGCACGTCGAGCGTGTATTCGCCGGGCGGCACGTTCGTCAGCTGAAAGCTTCCGTCGTTGCGCACCTGTCCGCCGGAGTTGCCGATGATGTTCATCCTGAGCGCGCCGAGTGCGTTGCTGCCGCGCGCGCGAATAATCACCGCGGCGCCCACGAGCGGCTGACCGCCCGAGCTCATCACCGTTCCCGAGATGCGCGACAAACGCGCGGGCACCAGCGGAAATCCGATGGAGCTGACTTCCTGACCGAGTGCGGCCGTCACTGTTTGCGCCTGTGTAACATCGGTGACGCCCGGATAGGTACGTGCCGGGATATCCCGTTGGCTCGGTATCGGTGGCGCGCGGGCCTGGCGGCATGTTCGGACGCATCGACGCGCGCACGACGTAATCACCCGGCATCAGCCCGAAAATCCGGTACGCGCCGAGATCATCGGTCTGCGATGAGCGGCCCGCATTGACGAGCTGACGCTCTCCATTGACGAACTGATACCGCAGCGCCTCGACCTGCACGTCGGTGATCGGATCGCCGTACTCGTCGGTGACGCGGCCGGTAATGGCGCTGCCGCGCGGCAGGCTGAAATCGACTTTCTCGAGCACCTGGCCGGCCGTCATGTCGAGCGGCTTGCCCGCCTCGAACGGACGCGCCTGTCCGTATTCGAGCGCGACGAACCCGGCTTTGTTGACGAACAGGCGATAGCGTCCGGCCGGAAGCGCGGTGAGCTCATAGCGCCCGTCGCCGTCGGTCGCGACGACGCGGTTGAAGTTGGCGTCGCGTGAGTTGATGTTGATTTGGGCTCGCCGAATCGCCGTGCCTGTGTCGGCAGCGACGACGCGGCCGCTGATTTTCGCGGTGCCTGTCGGCATCTCCGCGTTGTCGCGCGGTGGCATGCCGCCCAGACGCCCGCGCCCGCCCGGTCCGCCGGGCAGGGGACCTTGCCCGCCTCGTCCGCCCCGGCCGGGGCCGGGAGCTTGTGCAGCGGCCGCAGTCGCCAATGTGAGCAGCAGCACGGTCGCCGCAGCGAATCGCAGCATGGTGTTCATGATAAGTCCAAGTTCAGTCCGAGCGTCTGGCCTTCCGTTAGTGTAAGGCTTGTCGCCGCCAACTTGATTCTTTCGAAGAACGCCGGGTCCCATTCGCCCTCGATCGGCAGCGACATCGCCGGCACAGCCGCGGCGAGATAGTTGCCTGCCGGCATGTTCCTGATGCGGTACACACCGTCGGGATCGGGGCGAATCGTCCGCTGGCGCGATGCCCTTTCCTCACGATCGAATTGCCCGACGGGGAAGAACGCGACGATGAAATCGTTTCGGCCGATGCTGCGTGCGTCTCGCACCGTGCCGGTGATGGTCGTGACCTGGTTGGTGAGGACGATCTCGATGCCATCGACATCGCCGCTCACATCGAAGCCCCGCGTCACGTCGGTGCCCTTCAGCAATACCCGTTTCGTGAACCATCCTCCACCGCCGCCAATTACGCGAACCTTGCCGCGGACTCCGGCAATCCTGAATCGACCTGCTGCGTCGATCGGGCTGTTCCCGGCCGTCGGAGGCAATCCGAGGCTTTGAAGAGCGAAGTCCATCTCGCGCGCGCCAACTGTGACCTTTGTCGCGGGAAGAGCAGCCGAGTTTTCGAACGTCACACGCCCAGATAGAGCGAAACCATGTGACGTCGTCACGATCAGATCCGAGATGTCTTTGCCGTCGACGTTCACGTGCGTGGCGCCCCACTCCACGTTTGCGGGCGCGATCTGCCGTTGTGCGGCGCTCGGCCGCACGTGCAGCAGGTACCGGCCCGGCAGCACATGCTCGAACGTGAAGCTGCCGTCGGCACTCAGCATCGAGCACATCAATCTGGTTGAAGCGCGGACCGCTCGGTTCGTTCAACGTCATCCGCATGCCCGACGCAGGGCGCCCTTCGGAGTCGCGAACAACGCCCGACACGCGAGCCCGCTTCGCCGGAATCATCGAGAAGTCGGCGACAGCGTCCTGTCCGAGATCGACGCGCACGAGTTGCGCTTCCGACTCGTTCATCGTCCCCGGGAAATATGTTTTGCCAAAACTCAAGGAAGGGTCATCCACGCGGTCGATTCTAGCCGTGACCACTACATGCCCGGGACGCAGCGCATAGACGCGATATCGTCCTTCGTCGTCGGTGCGGATCGGAACCGGTGTGCGCATTTCCGTACTGAGCGAACGTCCGGCAGGGCCGAATTGCTCGCGCATCACCTGCACCGAGGCGTCGGGTAATGGGTCGCCCGTCTCATCGGTGATCACGCCGCTGATGACTGCGCCGCGATGCAGCCGAAAGTCCATCCCATCGAGCTGCTCTCCGTCGGCAAGCTCGAGCAATCGGTATCGTGCAGCGGGTTCGGTTGATCGAAATTCTGCTCGAGGTAGCCTGCGCGCGATGCGGCAACGAATACCGCCCAGCCGGAAGGTTCGCAATTTCGTAACTGCCGTTTGCATCGGTCCTGACGATGCGTTGCGCATACGGATTCCCGCCGCTCAGCGTGACGGTTGCGAGCAGGAGAGGGCGTCCTGTTGCGACGGCGATGACGCGGCCGCGAATGCGCGCGGAGGCTTCGGTGTCTGCGCCGCTGCGGACCACACGAACGACGCCGCAACGAACAAGGCCGCGACCGTGTTTTTCATCGCTCTTACTCCATCAACTGCAGATCCAGCGTTGCGGTCTGTTCATCAATCAAGCGAAAGCGCTTCGCTCTCGGCTCAACGTGCTTACGGAACGCGGGATCCCACTCGTTGCCAAATTCGAAGGCCGGGACCGCGATGCCGAGGTAGTCGCCCGCCGGCAAACCCTGAATCTCATACCGGCCTTCTTGATTGGGGCGAGCGGTTCGCGTGAAGCGGCCAGGCAGCACACCTTCTCGAAGCCGCTCGGGCAGAATCACGACGACATAATCGTTGACAGCTTCACGGCGCGCGTTCGTGACTATTCCCGAGAGCCGCGGTGAGCGTGTCTGTAAGAGTGATCTCGATGCCGCTGATCTCGCCCACGCTCGGAATATCGAGCGGCGTATCGGTGATGTCTGCGCCGTTCAACGTCACTGACTTGATCGACCACTCCAACTTTGTCGTCGTGATTCTTGAAGCTGGCCACGAAGATCGCGCGGCCGACGATGCCTCGCAATTGAAAACGTCCGGCCGCATCGATCGCGCCGTTGTCGTCGCTCGCAGCGATACACCACGTTCGTCCTATGGTCGGGCGCATTCGCGACCACTCGGTCAGGTCTTGGCGCTTTCGACGTGCCCTGGAAGATGACACGGCCGGTGAGTGTCGCGCCAGGGGTCGTCGTGATGATGAGATCCGTGATGTCCTGCCCCGCGGCAGTGAACGGGACTGACGCAATTTCATCGAACTCCGTGCCCGCCGTTGGGTCGCACGCCGCCAGACATGGGAACAACCTCGAGCGAGTAATCCCCAGGCGGCACGTTCGCGATCGAGAACCGTCCGTCGGCGCCGATTTGTGGACCGCTACATGAACCATCCGCTTGTGGGCGTGCGCGATTGGAGTTCGAGCCGGCCGCCGGTCACCGGACGGCCCTGCGAGTCGCGAATCGTTCCGCTGACGCGTGTCAGGCGCGCGGTCGACAGAACAAATGACACGCTCGCGACATCGCCGGCGCCAACCGTGATCGGCTCCGCTTGTTCGGCGCTAAGCGTGCCCGGATAAAACGTCGTCGCGTATCCATAGCTTTCGCCGCTCGCTTGTGCCCCTGGCGCAGAGTCCCTCAAGATCCCTGTCATCACGCCATCGTCTGGGCTCGCGCTCAAGACGTATGTCCCTGGCAACAGGCCAGACACGCGGAACTCGCCCAGGTCGTTGGTGACCATGGTGAACCGTCCGCCCATGCCGGCTCGCATCAGCTGCCGCTCTCCGCCAGGCCGATAGTGATAGCGCATCGCCTGCATGTAGATGCCGGCCACCGGCTCGCCCAGCTGATCGGTGACGCGTCCGGTAATGACGCTGCCGCGCGGCAGCGCAAAGTCGACGCGATCCATCAGCTGGCCGTTCGCGAGCTCCAGTACGCGTCCCCCCTCGAACGGCCGCTGCTGGCCGAACTGCAGTGAGGCGTAACCATTGCGTGTGACGGTCAGGCCATAACGACCCGCCGGGAGATCGGTCACGGTGAACCGGCCTTCGGCATCGGTGCTGACGGTTTGAAAAACGCGCAACTCCCATGACGCGACGCGCACCTGCGCGCGGCGCAGGGGAGCGCCCGGTATCAGCGGCGACGACGCGCCCGCGAATGCGTCCAGTGCCTGTCGTCGCTTGCGTTGGCCGATCGCGTGGCGGAGCAACAGGCGTCTGCGCCGCGGCACTTGCTGCGAACGCTGCGACCATCATCAGCACGACGACCGAGTTCTTCACGTGCCCCCCTGATCGGTAGTGTCCGGCTTCAGCCGGACCGTGCTACTGCATCAACTGCAGGTCCAGCACGAGCTGCTGGCCTTCCATCAAGGTGAACGGCGCAGCGGTCGACCGCACGCGTTTCTGAAACGCAGGATTGTGGTGGCCGTCGCTGCTGAGTGATTCGACCGCGGCTGCCACATACCGTCCCGGCGGCAGCCCTTTGACTTGATAACGGCCTTGTTGATCGGGCCGAGCGGTGTGAATAAATCGTGTGAGATTGACGCCAGGCTTCACCTCGCTCGGGAGAATCACAACGACGTAGTCCATCGCGGGCTGGTAGCCTTCGCCCCTCGCCGTTCCTGATACGCGCGTCTCGCGATCGGTCATCACGACTTCGAGACCATCGATGTCACTGGTGACGTTGTAGCCGACGTCGGTGATATCGGCGCCGCCGATGCGCACCGCCTTCAGCATCCACGGCTCGGAGCGCCCGACAAACGAAGAATGAAACACAACGGTGCCGTGCACGCCGACGAGTGAAAAGTTTCCTTTGGCGTCGACGGTGCCGCCGCCTGACGCGGGCGTTGCCGCCGACATCCGTCCATCGGCTGTGGTGGGAGTGATGCGCTGCGTTGCGAAGGGTTGTGGGGAGCTTCCTTCCCAGATCACCCGGCCGGTGACGGTCGCGCCAACCTTCATCGAAATCATCAGGTCGGTGAGGTCGTGCCCTTCGACCGAAATCGGGAACGACGCGAACTCGAAGTCGTCGGGTTGCGTTCGTAACGGCGCGACTTCGATCGTGTAGTTGCCGGGAGGGACCGCGGGAATGTCAAACGTTCCGTCCGGGCGTGTCGTGGCCGCTGTGCGCGTCCCGAAGCCGCTTTCAGTGCGCGTGGCGAGCATCACCGAGCGCCAGACGACAGGCCGGCCGCTGGAATCGAGAATCGTGCCCGAGACGCGCGCGAGTGGTGACGCGGCCAATGCGAAATGGACCGGCACGTCCTGGCCGATCTCAACTTCCACCGATTGAGCTTCGTCAACGTTCGCCGTTCCTGGGAAGTACGTCGTACCCTGGACCGCAGGCTCCGGCATGCCCATCATTCCTGGGGCGGCGGCGCCGGCCGCGACGAGGTAACTGCCGGGCGAAAGGCCGTAGATGCGGTACTGGCCGAGATCGTCGGTCAGTATCCGGTCAAAAAGTCTGAACGATATCCGCTCGTGTTGTCGAGTTCCGCCTGGTCCCCACGAAAGCCGGAGCGCGCTCATCGGAATGCCGGCCTGTGGCTCGCCGTTGTGATCGGTGATGCGGCCCGTGATGACACCGCCGCGTGAAAGCGCGAAGTCGATCCCATTCAGCGTCTGACCATCGACGAGCTCGAGCTCGCGGCCCGATTGCGACGGCCGCGTCTGGCCATATTCGAGCGAGATGAAACCGGACCGCGACACCGAAAGCTTGTACCGTCCAGCGCTGAGGCCGGTCACTTCATATCTGCCGTTTGCATCGGTCGTTATCTGTCGCTGCTTGGGCAGGGCGGGCGAACTAATCTGCACCTGCGCACGTGCGATCGGGTTGCCCGTGTCGGCGGCAACGACGCGCCCGGCGATGCGCCCGCTGCCGCTCGATGCAGGCGCCGTCTGATCGCGCGGGCCCTGGAGCCTGCGCGTAGATTGGTGTAGGGCTCAACTTAAGTTGAGCACTACCGATGAGCGCCATGCAGACGAACAATCCTGCGGACGATTTCATTGCGCTAACGTGAGGTCAACGGTCGTCGTCTGACCTTCGGTGAGCCTGAAACGTTTTGCCGTGGGTTCGATTTGTTTGCGGAACGCAGGATCCCAGTGGCCGCCCTGTTCGAGCGAATCAACTGCCGCGGCAATATAGTCGCCAGGTGGAAGGCCGCGCGCCTGAAAGCGCCCTTGTTGATCGGGACGAACGGTCCGCGTATAGCGGGAGGCGATCGCGCCTTCCTTCAATCGCTCCGGAAGCATCACCACGGTGTAATCATTCACCTGTTCCCCGCGTATGTTCCTGACGATGCCCGAAATCGTCGTCTGCTTGTCGGTCATCACGATCTCGACTTTGGTGTCGTCTCTCGCCGTGGAAAGATCGAATGGGACGTCGGTGACGTTCTCGCCATCGATCGTGACCGATTTGAGGAACCAGGTCGGCGCTCCCATGCTTGGCGTCGCGGGGAAGGCATTGAATACGGCACGGCTGCCGCTCAGCCCGCGAAGCTGGAATCGACCCTTTTCATCTATGACACCTTGCGTGTTGTCGTAGATGCGCGTGAGCGGGGGAGAGCCCGGATCCGGTGACGAAGCATTGACGCGCATCGATTGCTGGCCTGCCGATGCGCCCTCGAAAATGACCTGCCCGGAGATCGTCTTCCCCGGACTCGTCGTGATGACGAGGTCGGTGATGTCCTGGCCGCTCGACGTGATAGGCACTGACGCAGATTCATCGTCGCCAGGGCGAGGAGAGATTTCGATGAAATGCTCGCCGGGCGGCACGTTCGCGACGCTGAACCGCCCATCCGGACCGGCCATCGTAAGGCCGCGCATCGACATGCCGCCGACTCCTATTTGCGTGCGGAGGCTGAGGTTCGCCGCCATCGGCTTCCCTTGAGAGTCGCGGACGATGCCGTTGATGCGCGTCATCCGCTGGGGCACGAGCGCGAAGCTCGCGCTGGCGACTTCGGAGAGGCCGACCGCAATCGACTGCGCTTCATCGACATTGACCGGTGCCCGGGTAGTACGTGATCCCATGACCGTCGTTGGGCGCTGACGCCGGCGCGCCCGGACTCGTCATCCCGCCCATCTCGACCGGCGACGCGCTGACGATGTAGGTGCCCGGCATCAGGCTATACAGGCGGAATTCTCCAAGATCGTTCGTCATGAGGCCGAAGGGGGAGCCCGGAGCCGGCGTCAACTGTCTCTGACCGTTCGGCAGATATTGATACCGCATGGCCTGCATTCGAATTCCCGCAAGCGGCTCGCCAAGCTCGTCCGTCACACGTCCGGCGATGACGCCGCCGCGAGGCAGCGCGAAGTCGATCTTCTCGACTAGTTGCGCATCCACGACGTCGAGCGGCCGTCCGCTTTCGAAGGGCCGCCGTTGTCCGAACTGCAGCGAGACGAATCCGTTTCGCGTGACAAAAATGTTGTAGCGGCCCGCGGGCAGCTCGGTGAACTCATAACGCCCTTCGGCGTCGGTGTTGACGCTGCGATTGAGGCGCAGCTCTGCTGCCGAGACCCGCACCTGCGCGCGCCGCAGGGGAGTGCCGTTGTCGGCTGCGACCACTCGGCCGCGAATGCGCGCGGTGCCCGTGGCTTCGGCGGCAGCGCCGTCGCGAGGCGGTATGCGCGGCATCGCAGGGCCTGGTTGCGGCGCGCCCTGAGGAATGGGTGGGGCCTGCGCGTGCAACGCTGTGGGGCTCAACTTAAGTTGAGCACTACCGACAGCAACACAGATCGCCAACGACGCGAACAATCGTTTCATGTCGCTACTCCACGTAAGGCACATCCAGCTCGAGCGTTTCACCCTCTTTGAGCGTGAACCGTTTTCCGAACTGCTCGATGCGTTTCCGAAGTTCCGGATTCCATTCCTCACCGGGCTGCACGCCATGGACGGCGAGACCCACGTACTCGCCGGGCGGCATCCGGCCGATGTTGATTGAGCCGTTGGCAAGGGGGCTGGCATTGTGCTGAAAGCGCACGGTCACGTCGCCCGGCTTCAAGTTCGCCGGGTACACGATGAATCGGAAGTTGTACTGGAGCTCGCCGCGCGAGTTCCGCGCATACGCGACGATGCGGCTTTGCTGATCGACGAGGACGACCTCGAGGTTGGTGATGTCGTCTGGCCGCGTGGCATCGAACGGCGTGTTGGTAATGTCGACGCCGTTCAGCCTCACCGCCTTGAGCATGACGTTCTGCGGCAGGAATCCCGCACGAAAGATCACCTTCCCATAGACGCTCGGGAGGTGAAATCGGCCGTCTGCGTCTATCGCGGCTGCGTCGCCGGCCATGTACTGCACGACATTCCTCGCATCCTCTTCCGGCACGGCCGATATGCGGACAACCTGCCGCGCCTCGTCAGATTTGCCTTCGAAGATGACGCGGCCCGAAATCGACATGCCCGGGGCCGTCGTAATCGCGAGATCCAGGACGTCTCCTGCCACCGACACCGGCAGTGATGCGAACTCGTTGCGCATCGGCTGACCTCCCGCAGCACCCTGCGCGGGATTCGGGCGCACCTCGAGGGTGTAGTCGCCCGGCGTCACGTTCGCCATCGTAAAGGTGCCGGTCGATGAAAGTTGAGCCGTCGCGTTGCCGAACCATGTGGCCATGGCGCTCGTCGGACGCAGCATGACGCGCGCGCCAGAGAACGGTTGGCCTTGCGAATCGAGCACCGTCCCGGAGATGCGCGCCATTCGTGCCGGCACCAACGTGAAGGACGCGCTGGCCTGTTGCATCAGCCCGACTTGAATCGCCTGAGCTTCGGCGGCATTCGCGGTTCCGGGATAGAACGTCGTCGCCAATCCGTCGTTCGTATCGAGAGCGCCGATGCCGGGACCGCCGCTCTGCGCGAGCGCGATCACCCCTGACATGTCCATTGTTCTCGCGGACACGTAATAGGAACCCGGCCTGAGCCCGAAGATGCGGTACTCGCCGCGATCGTTCGTGCCGCCCGGCATGGCAAAGCTGCCGAAGCCGCCCTCCATCAACTGCCGCTGCCCGCTCGGCCGGAATTGGTAACGCTGCGCCTGCACCATGACGTTGGCCATGGGCTCGCCGAATTCATCGGTGATGCGTCCGGTGATGACGCTGCCGCGCGGCAACGAAAAGTCGGTCTGATCTTCATTCTGCCCTTCGTACAGCTCCACGCCTACACCGACGGAAAACGGATCGGGGCTCATCACGACGTAGCCGTCTTTGCTCGGGCGCACGCTGTATCGGCCCGCCGGAAGGCGGGAAAATTCGTATCGCCCATTGCTGTCGGTTTCAGTAACGCGTGTCGTTTTTGACGGCTGCGCCATCAGCGTCACCGACGCGCGCCGCAGCGGCTTTCCGGTATCGGCCGCGACAATGCGGCCTGAGATTCTGGCGGTGGGCGCTGGAGGCTTCGCCGGCGCCTGCGCGAATGCCGACGCGACGCACATGACGACGCACGCCGATGACAACATCTTCATGCTCATCCTTACTCCACGTACGGCAGCTCGATCGTGAGCGTCTGACCTTCTTTGAGCGTGAATCGTCTCGCCGCCGGCAGGACCCGCTGCTGAAATGCGGGATCCCATTCTTCGCCTTGCTCGAACGATTCAACCGCGACGCCGAGGTATTCGCCTGCAGGCATCTGGATGAATTGAAAGCGTCCGTTCGGGTCCGCGCCTCCCGTCCGCATGAAGCTGGTTGTCAACCAGCTGGGTTTCGAATGCGCAGGGAAGAGCGCAACACGAAAATCACGGACGGCCTCGCCGCGCACGTTCTTTGCCGTGCCACTGATCTGCGCCGGTGCGCCCATAACGATCTCAAGGCCCGCAATGTCGCCGCGGCTTGCGTCGTACGCTGTGTTCGTGATGTCGGCGCCGTTGTGCATGACCGACTTCGTCACCAGGTTGACAGTTGCGCCCGCCACGCGAAACAGCACCTGGCCGGAAACGTCTCGAAGCTGGAACCGTCCGCTCTCGTCGATTGCACCATTGTCTGGGCGCAGGAACATTGTTCTGGGTCCGTCTTCGGGATTCTGAAATGCTGCGCTGACGCGCAAGGGAGCGCCTTCAGGGGCTTTTGGTCGCACGTTGCCTGGGAAGATCACGCGTCCCGACACCGTAATCCCCGGCCTGGTTGTCACGGCGAGACCCGTAATGTCGTTCCCACCTACCGCAATCGACATGCGGGCGAATTCCGGGGATGCAGTCGCTTCCGGTCCGCGCGGAATCACTCGGCCCAGCGACACCATGACGTCCCGCGCCGGATTCACTTCGAGGATGAACTGCCCCGGCGGCACGTTCGCAAAACTGAAGCTGCCATCCGACGCGATCCTGGAGTCTCCCCAGCCGCCCATCGCTCCATTTGTGTCATCCGGTCGCAGGCTCACACTCGAACCTGTGGCGGGTTGACCGTCCGAGTTCCGCACGAAGCCTAAGATTCGCGACATGCGGCCGGTTGCGAGCGAAAACGAGGCGTTCGCCTCCTCCGACAAGTTCACGAGCACGGGCTGCGTTTCTGCGACGCTCGCGGTTCCCGGAAAATACGTTTGAATATAACCATCGCGCGTGTCGATCGCTCCGAGGCCTCCGGTTTGCGGGCCCGCCTGTGTGAGGCTCACGACGCCGAAGTTATTGCCGATTGCGGAGACGATGTACGTGCCGGGCATCAAGCCGAACAACCGGTACTCGCCGAGATCGTTCGTCATACCTGATAGCCACGATTGCGAGACGCCTCCCAGCCGCCGCCGGCCGGTCGGCCCGTACTGGTACCGCATCGCCTGCACCGATGCCCCGATGATCGGATCGCCCGCTTCGTCTGTAATGCGGCCGGCGATGACGGCACCGCGCGGTAGCGCGAAATCGATCTGCTCGACGACCTGCGCGTCCGCGAGATCCAGCGGGCGGCCGCCTTCGAACGGACGGCGCTGGCCGAATTCGAGCCCGACGTATCCGGCCTTGCTGACGTTGATCGTGTACCGGGCAGCTGGAAGGTTCACAAACTCGTAGCGCCCTTCGGCATCGGTGGTGGCGAGTCGCGTCGTTCTGATAGTGGCGGCAACCGCGCGCACCTGCGCGCGGCGCAATGGCGAGCCCGTGTCGGCGGCGACGACCCGCCCGCGGAGCCTGCCGGTGCCGGTTGGCGCCTCGACGGCCGCGCGGTCGCGCGGCGGCGCCTGCGCGAATGTGATGATGGGGAAGAG
The DNA here is from genome assembly GCA_963730445.1 of Vicinamibacterales bacterium. Lineage (GTDB taxonomy): Bacteria > Acidobacteriota > Vicinamibacteria > Vicinamibacterales > JAMQPK01 > JAMQPK01. The sequence continues at coordinate 133,090 of CAVSRX010000014.1, forward strand.
AAGGATTCCGACGGCCAGAGCACCTGGGGATCCGCACTCGCATACGACCTCCGGTTTGGGCTACGGGCTTAAGCCGCTTAAGTGTCTGCCCTTGGCCAACTCCCTCAACCCTGACGTGAATCGCGATTAGACTCCGCGGACCCGCACCCGGCTCTGTTCCCGCATGAATTGCTGCACGTAGTACGGGCCCCCGGTGCCGCGCCCGGTCGAGCCGCTGGCCTTCCATCCGCCGAACGGGTTGATGCCCGGCCAGGCGCCCGTCGTCGCTCCCGCGCGCCGGTTCGCATACGTGACGCCCGCCTGGATGCGATCGAAGAACGTCTTCAGCTCGTCCTCGTTCTCGGAATAAATGCCCGCCGTCAGTCCGTATTCCGTGCGGTTCGCCAGATCGAGCGCCTGGTCGAGCGTCATCACATCGGCAATGACCGTGATCGGCACAAACAGCTCTTCGGAAAACAGGGAATGGCCCGCCGGAAGCCCGTCGATGATTGTCGGCTCCACGAAGTATCCGCGATCGAACGGCGGATCGGTTATCCGTCTTCCGCCTACAAGAATCTTTCCGCCGTCTTTCTTCGCGCGCTCGATTGCAGAGAGATACGTCCGGACCGCAGCCTCGTTGATGACCGGTCCCATCCAGACATCGCGCTCGAGCGGATTGCCAATCTTGATGCGTTTGGTTTTCTCGACGAGCAACTGCACGAATTTGTCGCGCACATCCTTCTGGATGTAGACGCGCGAGCACGCCGAGCATTTCTGCCCCTGCGCGCCGAACGCCGAGCGCATGACGCCGTCGGTGGCCTTGTCGATGTCCGCGCTGCTCGTGATGATGGCCGGATTCTTTCCGCCCATTTCGATAATCAACGGGCGCGGCACCGCGCGCGCCGCGTTGTCTCTCATGAGCTTCAGCCCGACTTCCTTCGATCCGGTGAAGACGATCCCGTCGATGCCGTCGTTGTCGATGAGCTCCTGTCCGACGGTTGCGCCCGGGCCGGTCACGAAGTTGAACGCGCCGGGCGGCAGGCCGGCCTCGATCACCATCTCGGTGAGCTTCGCGCCGAGCAACGGCGTGTCGCTCGCAGGCTTGAACACCACGGTATTTCCCGCGGCGAGCGCGCCGCCGGCGGGGCCCGCCGCGAGCGCGAGCGGAAAATTGAACGGCGAGATCACGGCCCACACGCCATACGGCCGCAGCACGCTGACGTTGTCTTCGCCGGGCCCGAGCGTCCCCATTTTTTCGACGAATCCATGGTGCTGCTCGATCTGATCGCAATAGTAGGCCATCAGATCCGCGCCTTCTTCGACATCGCCGACGCACTCGAGCCGGTTCTTCCCGACTTCGTAGCCCATCAACGCGGAGAGCTCGTAGCGGTGGCTGCGAATCGCATCGGCAATGCGGCGGACGGCCGCAAGCCGGTCCTGCCACGAGAGCGCCGCCCACGCGGGATATGCCGCACGCGCCGCGGCGACGGCCGATTTCACGTGCTCGCGGTTGCCTTTTTGAAACGTGCCGAGCGCGATGCTCGTGTCGATGGGGCTGCGGTCGTCGAACTGCGCGTCCGCCTTCAGGTGCGTGCCGTTGATGTAGAGAAGATGCTCGCGGCCGAAGGTCTGCGGTGCGTTTGCGATGGCGGCGTCCAGCTCGCGATGCAGATCTTCGAGCGAGTCGCCTCCAAGCGTCGCGTAAGTGATCTTGGTAGCCATTGGGTATTTGTCAGGGCTAAAGCCCTGTGCACGGTAGTGTCCGGCTTTAGCCGGACCTTCAGGGCTGTCTAATCGTTGGAACTGACTGTTGCAGGGCGCTGATACACGATCTTGCCGTCGAAGATAGTGACGGTCACGGCGGTCTCGCGGATCGCCTCGGGACGCGATTCGAAGATGTCGTTCGAGAGAATCACGATGTCGGCGAGCATTCCCCGCGCGAGCGTGCCTTTACGCTGCTCGTCGTAGGACGCATAGGCCGCGTGGCTCGTATACGCGTCGATGGCGTTGCGCAGCTCTCCGGGCCCTGCGACCGCGTCTTCGATGGCATCGCGCGGATCGAGCGAGGCCGCCGGCCAGTTGCTGCCGAAGAGAATGCGCGCCTGCCCCTCGCTGAGCAGGCTTTCGTCGAGACGATTGCGGCGCTCGCGCGCAGGCGACGGATTGGCCGCCGACGCCTGCTCAAAGGCATTGACTGCCGCGTGCACATCGGCGCCGTTGACGGTCTGCACCATGACGTGCCAGTCGTGCTTGTCGAGCAGCGCGACGGCGCGCTCGATGTCTGCCGCGTCGCATGGGCACATCACCGTGACGCCTCCGAGCTTCAGCGCCGGATCGTCGGGAAACTCATCACGCAGTTTGTTCAGCTCGAGGACCGCGGCTTCCGTCACGGTCGGTGGCACGGCGATCGACGCGTAGACGCGCACCGCGAGGCCGCCGTCCTTGCGGATTTCGTCGAGCAGTTCGAGCTCTTCCTGGGTCGGGCTGACGGAATGCACGCTCGTGATGCCGAGTCTGTTCGCCTCGCCGATGGCCGCACGCAGCGAGGCCAGCTTTTCGGCGCGCGTCGGTTCGGGCACCAGCCGCGACACGAGGCCAACAGCGTCGTCCTTGAGCACGCCGGTCGGCTCGCCCGTGCGGCGATCCTTCACCACGATCCCCGAGTGCGGATTTCGCGTCCTACGTGTGATGCCGGCAAGCTTGAGCGCCTTCGAGTTGGCCCACGCGACGTTGCCGTCTTCGCTCGTCACGAGCACCGGGCGGTCCTGCACGGCCTCGTCGAGAATTTTCCGTGCGGGCGCGTTCGCCGCGGCCAGAAGATCGTCGTCGCCGTTTCGGCCGAGCAGCCAGGAGGTCGATGGCTTGTCTTCGGCGTAGTGCCGAAGTTCGGTTTCGATGTCTTCCGTCGTTCTTGCCGGAGAAAGATTCAGGTGTTCGAGCGTCAATGCGCCGCTCATGAGCTGTACGCGCGAGTCGTTCAACCCCGGCAGGACGGTCGCGCCGTGCGCGTCGAGCACAACGGTTTGGGCGCGCCGCAGGCGCTTGACTTCGCGATTCGATCCGACCCGCAGTATCTGGTTGCCGCGGACGGCGACGGCTTCCTGAAGGGCGGCGCCGCCGCCCGGGTAGACCTTGCCGTTGACGATGATGAGGTCGACAGGGCCGCTGGCATCGTCGCGCTGCGCTCCGACGATGAGGCCCGCGATGAAGGTTGCGCCGACGATGACGGCAACAAGAATGGTCGTGAGGCGCGTCGCCATTTTCGAGGATATAGCGTAGCATCTAGGGCTGTTTTCAAGGGAGGGAAAGATGAGGGACAAGGTGCTCGTCAGTACCAATTGGGTAGCTGACCATCTCAAGGATCCGAAGGTTCGCATCGCCGAGGTCGACGTGGATACCGCGGCTTACGATCAGGGCCATGTGCCTGGCGCGGTCGGCTGGAACTGGACCACCCAGTTGTGCGACACCGTTGTGCGCGACGTGATTCCGAAGAAGAAGCTCGAAGAGCTGCTTGGCGACTCCGGCATCGCCAACGACAGCACAGTTGTCCTGTACGGCGACAACAACAACTGGTTTGCCGCCTGGGCGTTCTGGCAGCTCAAGCTCTACGGCCACCAGGATGTACGAATTATGGACGGTGGCCGCAAGAAGTGGCTGGCGGAGGGGCGAGAGCTCAGCACCGAGGCGTCGAAACCCGCGCCGGCAACGTACGAGGCCAGCGATCCGGACGACTCGTTGCGCGCGTACCTTCCCGACGTGCAGGCCGCGGTCAAGAGCAAGAGCGCGTCGCTCATCGACGTGCGGAGCCCTGCGGAATTCACCGGCGAAATCCTCGCGCCTCCCGGGCTTCCGGAAACGTGCCAGCGCGGTGGTCATATTCCCGGCGCGAAGAGCATGCCGTGGGCGAAGCTGGCGAACGAGGACGGCACGTTCAAGAGCGACGACGAGATCAAGGCGCTTTACGACGGGGTGGGCGTGAAGGGCGACAAGCCGATCATCGCGTATTGCCGCATCGGCGAGCGGTCGAGCCACAGCTGGTTCGCGCTGAAGTATCTGCTCGGGTATAAGGACGTGAAGAACTACGACGGCTCGTGGACCGAATGGGGCAATCTCGTCCGCGCGCAGGTGGAAAAACCCTAACTTATGAAAGCCGAAGACTACACGGAACGGAACGAGACCATCGACACGTGGCCCATCCACATCGTGACCTACCGCGTGGGTGACAAGTACTACTGCACCATCGACAACGTCGACCCCGGCGCGCGTTTCGCGCGCGCCGAGGGTGCGACGCGCGAAGACGCCGAGCGTGTGGCGCTCGAAAAGGCGACGAAGTACCTCGGCCAGACGCGCCGCTTTCCGAGGTGATCACCATTCCAGCCTCGATCTCCGAGCTTCAGCAGCGGCTGGCCGGCCAGCACTACATCGCAGATCGCGGATTGGCGATTGCGGTGTTTCTGGCGCTTCGCTTGAAGCGGCCGCTGTTCCTCGAAGGGGAGTCCGGCGTCGGCAAGACGGCGCTCGCGGCGGCCGTCGCGGCCGCCATCGGACGAGATCTCATTCGCCTTCAGTGTTACGAGGGTCTCGACGTGGGTCACGCTCTGTACGAGTGGGATTACGCGCGCCAGCTCCTCGAGCTGCGCATCCTCGAGGCGACGAGCACGCTCGATCGTGAAAGCGCGCGGCGCGATCTCTACAGCGAGACGTTTCTCATCAAGCGTCCGCTGCTGCAGGCGATCGATCCGGCTCGTGCGCGCCCAGCCGTTCTGCTGATCGACGAAATCGATCGGGCGGATGAAGAGTTCGAAGGATTTCTCCTCGAGCTGCTCTCTGAGTTTCAAATTACGATTCCCGAGCTTGGCACCGTGCGGGCGAGCGAGCCTCCGCTCGTCATCCTCACATCGAACCGGACGCGCGAAGTGCACGACGCGCTCAAGCGCCGATGCCTCTATCAATGGATCGAATATCCCTCGTTCGAGAAGGAAGTGGCGATCGTTCGAGCGCGCGCCCCTGAGGCGTCGTCGCGGTTGGCCGAGCAGGTGACCGCAATGGTGCAGGAGCTGCGCGCCGAGGACCTCTCCAAGGTGCCCGGCGTGTCCGAGACCATCGATTGGGTGACCGCGCTGGTCGCCCTCGACAGGGACACGCTCGATCTTGCGGTGGTCGACGACACGCTCGGTGTCGTGTTGAAAGCGAAGGAAGACGTGGAAACGGTCCGTGGACCGCGCGCAGCAGTAGTGCTGGATCGCGCGATGTCGCGGCATGTCTAATCTCCTCGAAAACCTGCTCATCTTCGGCCGCGTCCTGCGGCGCGAAGGCATCGATGTTCATCCCGGCCGTATGCTCGACGTCGTCGAGGCGCTCGGACATGTCAACCTCGGCGCACGCGACGAGGTGTATCACGCCTGCCGCGCGCTGCTCGTCCATCGGCCCGAACAACTCGGCATCTTCGATCGGGTATTCGCGGACTTCTGGCGCGCGCATCGCGACGCCGACGTTCAAAGCGATACGACATCCGGGGAGCCGCGCTCGTCCGCAGATGCGATCGAAATAATTCTCGAGCTCGAGGATCCAACGACTGCGGGCGGCGATGCAGACGGCGATGCGCCGGCGCCGGAAACCGGCGTGAAGATCTGGAGCGATCGCGGCGGGCTCGCCGACAAGGACTTTGCGGCATTTACGGCCGAAGAAATTGCCGAGGCGCGCAAAGCGCTCGCCCGCCTTGTGTGGAATCCTGGATTGCGCCGAACGCGACGATGGGTCCGTGGCCGTGGCACGCGCGTCGACCTTCGGCGCGCGATCGGCGAAAGTCTCCGCAGCGGTGGCGACGTGGTGACGCTGCCGACGCGGAAGCGCCGCGTGCGACCTCGTCCGCTCGTGCTGCTGTGCGACGTCAGCGGCTCGATGGAGGGCTATTCGCGCATGCTCCTTCATTTCGCTCACGCGCTGACGTCGCGGCACCAGCGCGTCGAAGCATTTCTGTTTTCGACGCAGCTGACGAGAATCACCAGGCAACTCAACGCGCGGCGGCCCGATGAGGCGCTCGCCGCGGTCTCGCGGTCGGTGCCGGACTGGTCGGGAGGCACGCGCATCGGCGGCGCCATCAAGGAGTTTCACCAGAGATGGGGCCGCCGCGTGCTGAACGGCGGGCCCGTCGTCCTGCTTATTTCTGATGGGTGGGATCGTGGAGATCCTGAAGTGTTACGTGTGCAGATCGCGCGGCTGCAGCGACGCTGCCATCGGCTCGTCTGGCTCAACCCGCTGATTGGAACCACGGGGTACTCGCCTCTGACACGCGGTCTTCAGGCGGCGCTGCCGTATGTCGACGATTTCCTGCCCTCGCGCACGCTAACCAATCTCGCAGATCTCGCCGCGCACCTGAATACGTTGGCCTTGCCACGGTCCGGCTAACGATCGGGTTCGGATCACCGGTAGTGTCCGCCTTGAGGCGGACCAGGCGCGGAGTTTGCCGTCTCACCGACCATGATCACAAACAATCCCGGTCACCTGAAAGGCTTCAGCTACGTCGGTCTCCATCGATATTCCCTGACATTCTGTACGGAAGGGCGTCGACGATTGTTTACCGACGCTGGGGCGGTCGACCTTGTGGTGTCGCAACTTTTGCGCGCTGCGAACGAGCAAAAGTTTGCAGTTATTGCCTACTGCTTCATGCCCGACCATCTGCATCTCTTGATTGAAGGTACGTCGGACGACTCAGATGGGAGGCGCTTCATCAAAGCGTTCAAGCAGTATTCAGGCTATTACCACTCTCAGGCGCGACACGAGAGGTTATGGCAGCGTTACGGCTTTGAGCATGTTCTTCGCGACGACGAGGCAACTGTCGAAGTCGTGAAGTACATCGTTGCTAATCCCGTTCGCGCAGGCCTCGCGTCCACTGTTGAAGAGTACCCATTCGTCGGATCGTTGGTTTATCAGTTGAAAGATCTAATCAACAGTACGTCCAGCTAAAGCTGGACACTACCGGAACAGGTCCGGCTAAAGCCGGACACTACCGGGGCGTCGATTCCGGTAGTGTCCGCCTTCAGGCGGACCAGGCGCGGCGGACCTTACTTCGCGCGCGCTAATGCGGCCGTCACGGCGCGCTCGGCGAAGACCGGAATCATCGCGCGGCGATATTCCTTGCTGGCGTGGATGTCCGAGTTGAGGTCCTCAAGCGTGGCGCCCGCTGTGCGCACCGCCGTGGCGATGGTGCGCGCGGACAGAGATTGCCCAGCGAGCGCGTTCTCAACGTCCGTCAGGCGCGTGGCGTGCGAGCTCGCTCCCGTCACGCCGATTCGCGCCGACGTGATCACTCCTTTGTTCATCTCGAGCGCCGCCGCCACCCCGACGATCGCGAAGTGAGAAGCCCGTTGATAGAGCTTGGCGTACGCCGCCGCCTTCACCGGCGCGAACTGCACGGCGACGAGAATCTCGTCGGCGGCCAGATCGACCGTGAACAATCCTTGAAAGAAATCCCGCGCCTTTACGACGCGCGCGCCGCTCGGCCCTTTGAGATGGATGTCGGCGTCGAGCGCCAGCATCGCGGCGGGGTAGTCGGCCGACGGATCGGCATGTGCGATGCTGCCGCCGAGCGTGCCGCGATTGCGCACCTGCGGATCGCCGATTGTGGCCGCGGCTTCCGCGAGCATCGGACACTTCTCGTGCAGCAGCGCGGATGTGGCCACGTCGTGATGCACGGTGCCGGCACCAATCTCGATCTTGTCGCCTTTCTTGCGGATGCCAGACAGCTCAGGAATGCGGCCGATGTCGATCAGCATCTTCGGCTCGCTCAGGCGGAATTTCATGACGGGAATCAGGCTGTGCCCGCCCGCGATGAGCTTTGCTTCGCCATTGGCCGCGCGAAGCTTCGCAAGCGCATCGTCCACCGACGTCGCCCGGCTGTATTCGAATGCCGTGGAAATCACGATTGGCCTCCTTGAATGATGCGCCACAGTTTTTCCGGGCGCAGCATCATGTCGATATGTTTCACGCCAAACTCACTGAGCGCGTCGACGGCCGCCGCGACGATGCTCGGCGTCGAGCCGAGCGTGCCGGCCTCGCCGACGCCTTTCGCGCCCAGCGGATTCACGGGCGTGGGCGTGACGGCCGACGTCAACTGGAAGCGCGGAAAGTCGATGGCGCGCGGAATCGCGTAGTCCATGAACGATCCCGTCAGCAGTTGACCGTGTTCGTCGTAGACCACTTCTTCGATCATCGCCTGGCCGATGCCCTGTGCGAGGCCGCCGTGAATCTGCCCCTCGACGATGAGCGGGTTGATGAGATTTCCCGCATCGTCGACAGCGAACATCTTGAGAAGCGTCGGCTCGCCCGTCTTCCGATCGATCTCGATCATCGAGATGTGGCAGCCAAATGGATACGTGTTGTTCGACGGCTCGAAGAACGCTTCGTCGCTCAATCCCGGCTCGAGCCCTTCTGGAAGCGGGACGGGAATGTAGGCGAACGACGCGACGCTCGCGAATGATTTCCCTGAAGCCGGCGATCCCTTTACACCGATCATTCCGTTCTCGAAGACGAGATCGTCCTCGTGGGCTTCGAGCATTGCTGCGGCGAATTTCGCCATCTTCGTCTTGACCTTCGCGCCGGCCATCTGCAGGGCGACGCCGCCGACAGCCTGCGATCGGCTGCCGAACGTGCCGATCCCTTGCTTCACGACGCCCGTGTCGCCGTGAAGAATGGTGATGTGCTCGAACGGGACGCCGAACTGATCGGCAAGCATCTGGGCGAACGTCGTTTCGTTGCCCTGCCCGTGCGGCGATGCGCCGGTCGTCGCGCTGATGCGCCCGTCTCTTTCGATCGTCACCTGAGAGTGTTCCCAGCCGCCGGTCGGCAGCGAAGACGAAGGACCGATTCCGCAGACCTCGACGTACATCGCGAGTCCGAGGCCTACCAGCCGCCCCTCGGCGCGCGCGGCGTCGCGTTCGGCCTTGAGCCGATCCCACTGAGCCGCCTTCAACGCGACGTCGAGCGCGTTCTCGTAGTTGCCCGAGTCATAAATCGCGCCCACCTGCGTCGTGAACGGAAACTGATTCGGCTGAATGAAATTTTTCCGGCGAAGCTCTGCCGGGTCCATCTTCAGCTCGCGCGCGAGCATGTCCATTGCGCGCTCGACGAAGTACGTGGCTTCGGGGCGTCCGGCGCCGCGATACGCGTCGGTCGGTGTTTTGTTCGTGAAGACCTCGGTCAATGTGGTGCGGATCGCCGGAATGTTATAGGTGGCATTCGCCATCATCATCGTGAGCGTGGGGATGGCAGCCGTGAGGAGCATGTTGTACGCGCCGATGTCGGCGATCAAGCGGAGCTTGAGGCCGACGAGCGTGCCGTCGCGCTTCGCCGCGAGATCGACGTAGCCGAGGATGTCGCGTCCATGGGTCGTCGCCACAAACGCTTCGGAGCGATCCTCGATCCATTTCACGGGAATGCCCAGACGCTTTGAGATCGCCGACGCCACGTACTCTTCGCCGTAGATGTTGATCTTGGCGCCGAAACCGCCGCCCACTTCCGGAGCGATGGCTCGCACCTGGTCCTGGCCCATCCCGTTGAGCGCCGCGATGAATGTCCGCAGGATGTGCGGATTCTGCGTCGACGACCAAATCGTCATCGTGCCCTTGCCCGGCTCGAAATGCGCGACGACGCCTCTGGGCTCCATCGCGGACGGCGCGAGGCGCTGGTTCACCATGCGCTGCGAGATGACGATTTCGGCCTTCTTGAACGCCGCGTCGATGGCGGAATCGTCCACCTCTCCCGACGCGCTCACGCCGGTACCGCTCGGCACCAGCGCAACGGCGAGGTTGTTCGGAAAGTCGGCATGCACGAGCGTTGGCTTGCCCGTCATCGCTGTTTCGAGGTCGACGACCGCCGGCAGCATGTCGTACGTCACCACGATCGCCTCGGCGGCGTCGCGCGCCACGTACCGATCGCTTGCCACAACGACGGCGACCGGCTCGCCCCCATACCGCACGGTGTCTACAGCAACCGCTCGATGTTCGGGCGAAGGGAATGGCGTGCCGATCGGCATCGGCGCCAACATCTCGGCGATTTGCTTTCCTGTGAACACCGCTTCCACGCCTTCCATCGCCTCCGCAGCGCTGGTGTCGATGGAGATGATTCGCGCGTGCGCCATTTCGCTGCGCTTGAAGACGATGTGCTGCATGCCGACCAGCGCAATGTCATCGACATAGGTCCCGCGGCCCTGAATAAGGCGGGGATCTTCGCGCCGTTTGACGCGCTGGCCAACGAGCTTTGGTAACACTGGAGTTGTGGTGGCCATGAGTTACCCCTTCTTTGCCGCGTTCTGAATGGCGTTGACGATGTGCTGATAGCCGGTGCAGCGGCACAGATTGCCGGAAATGCCCTCGCGTATTTCGCGCTCCGATGGTGCGGGGTTGTCTTTCAGCAGCGTGACCGCCGCCATGATCATTCCGGGCGTGCAGTACCCGCACTGGAGACCATGCTCTTCCCAAAAACCCGTCTGCAGGGGATGCAGTTGACCTTCCGGCGCGAGCCCTTCGATCGTCGTGATCGTCGCACCGTCAACCTGTACGGCGAAGACCGTGCAGGACTTGGCGCTTCGGCCATCGATGAGCACGGTGCAGGCGCCGCACTGGCTTGTGTCGCAGCCGATATGCGTGCCGGTTAATCGCAGCTGCTCGCGCAGGAAATGAACGAGAAGCATGCGCGGCTCGACGTTGCCTTTGCGCACCTTGCCGTTGACGGTGAGCGATACTTGGGCCATAGGCTCCTCCTCGTGACGAAGGCGTAGCCTAACTCAAAAGGTCGGGACGGCGAAACTCTTCCAGCGCACTGCGACGCTCGGACGGGTCGACGAGCGGGAATGTGGTCAGCACGTGCGCGAACTCGTCCTCGGCGAGGCCGTAGCAGCGCGCGGCGAGCGCCTGGACGCGCGTGTGGGCGCGCTCGTCGTGCCCCCTTCTCAGTTTGTGCGCCAACTCCACGATCGCGTCGAACAGGGGCGAGTCGTAGCGCGGCTTTGGCACCCGCAGCGCTTCGACCGTTGCCGATCCCAGATGTGTCGTCATCACCTGCCGCACCAGATAGTTCGCCACGTAGCTGTTCAGCATCGCGCAGAGAAAGGCCTGGTTGTCGCCCGACAGCATCGTTTTCAGGCAGAAGAGGGAATGCGTCGTCACCACCATCGGCGGAAGCACGGCAGCGATGAGCGAGAGGCGGTTGGTCGAGCTGGCGACATCGCGATAGGCCAGGCGCGCGCGCGAGAACGTGGTGGCGGCGTCGAGCAGACGGGTCGCGCTGTGTTCCGAGATCCGCAGGGTCGAGCGATCGGCGTGCACGCGAAACGGCTCGATATGCTTGCCTTCGAGCACCGGCAGTCCGCCGCGGCGTGCCGAGCCTGGGCCTTGGGCGAAGGCGGGGCCTCGTGAAAATGGCGGCGATCGTCGGTCGCGTTCAGCTCGCGTCCGAACCGCACGCTCCATCCATCCGCAGCGTCCAGCCGCGGGATGCTGTGGATGACGCGCTCGAGGATGCGCAGGTCGGTCTCGCTGCGCAACTCGGGTATGGCAAGCGTGTGTCCGCTGAGCGCGTCGATGAACGAAGGGGTCAGTGCGATCGGATGCGAGCGGTCGCGCGGCCGGTCGCCGCCGTCGGGAATGGTCTCGAGCTCGGCCGGGTCGTCGATGCCGAAGCGGCAGGCGATATGGCGCGTCGCCTCTCCAACGGTCGACGTGCAGATGAGAAATCGAACGCTTCTGTGAATCGGAAATATGGCGCGCCGATTGTCGAAGCCGCTGATGGTGTCGACGCTCGTGCGGGTCAGCAGCGTGCGCCGCAGCGGCGCTGATGTGTGATCGGTGGCGAAGCCCGCCGGCAGGACGAGCCCGATTCGGCCGCCATGCTTCGTCAAGGCCAGCGCTCGCTCCACGAACATCTGATAGCGGTTGATGTGTCCGGCGCCTTGATGGCGGTAGACGCCCGAGCTCCGGAAGAACGTTTTCTCGGCGCCGCCCGCGCGCAGCATGTCCCATGGCGGATTCCCCAGCACCGCGTCGAAGCCGCCGTTCGCGAGAGGCTGTCCCGTCGTCGTCGAAGTACGCCTCTGGAAATTCGAGCATCCAGTGAAAGAAGCGATGCGCGGCGGTGATGTCGTCGGCGTCGTGCAGAAGGGCTGCCGACGTTTTTTCGGGAAGGCCGCAGCGTCCCGTGATCAATTTGTCCGTCAGCGATGCGAACACCGCCGCATCCGGCGCTTTGCTCGCGTCCGGCCACATCCAGCACGCGCACCAGAGATCGGCAACCGACTTCCATCGCTCGCCTGTGCGCAGTGCATCGAGGCGGCGTTCTTTTTCGCGGACGACATCGGCCGTGTCGTCGCGCGTGTCGGCGAGCCATCGGCGCTCGACGACCGCGCGCGCAAGCGACGGCTCCAGATCGGCGTCCGAGAAGAGCGGCATCGATGCTGACCGCGATGCGCTGCGCGCGAGCCGCGGCGAGCGGGCGCCTGGCGGCTGTCGTGCGATGTCGACGGGCGATGCGCCGATCAGGCTGTTTCCGCAGACGAGGTGGTGATCGAGAAACGTCAGCGGCTTGCTGGCCGAAAGCGTCGCGAGCCACAACGAGAGGCGCGCGAGCTGCACCGCCGTTGGATTCAAGTCGACGCCGAAGAGACATCGCTGCGCGACCATCCGCCTGAACATCGCGCGGTCCGCTTCGTCGATATCCGGCTCGCCGGCCGAGCCGTCGCGAACCAACGCCCGTTCGTAGGCGCGCGCGAGATATCGGCACGCCGAGACGAGAAAGGCCGCGCTGCCCATCGCCGGATCCACGACGCGCAGCTGGAGAATGCGATCGGCCGGCGCGCCGTCGACCAGCGGATGCAGCGTGCGCCGCACGACGTAGTCGGTGAGCGTTTGCGGTGTGTAGAACGAGCCGGTCGACTTGCGCGCGTCGCCTCCTCGCCGAAGCAGCACCTGATCTCGTTTCGAGTCTGCGTAGGCCGGTTCGTAATCGAGCACGCTCTCGTACACCGCGCCGAGCTGCTCGACGCCAAGATCGCGATAATCGATGCGCGTGCGCCTGCGTCCGGTCGTAGTGCCGACCTCGGTCGCCGTCGATCGTCGACAAAGCGAGCAGCGCCTTCCGCGCCACCTCGTCGTCGATGGCGCACGATTCGGCGATGGGCGAGCGCGCCGGAGAGAACAGGCGGCCGTTGAACGCCGGCACGATGAGGCTGCCCGCGCGACAGCCTTTGTGCGCGAGCCGCGCGATGGCCTGCAGCGCTTCCCACAAGCCCGGCACTTTGCCCGGACGCTCCGCGCGCTCGCGCAAGGACTCGACGGTGTAGCTCTCGCGATAGATCGGATGCCAGTTGGGCACGAGGCTGCGCGATTCGGCAAACATGAGGAAGAGTACGCGGTACACGACGGTGAGCGATTCGTCGAACAGCCGCGACAGGTCGTGCACGCCTGCCCTGAGCGAAGTCGAAGGGGCGCAATTGTTGAGGCCACCGAGCAGGTGCTGAACCGACTCGATGACGCCGACGCGCAGCGATCGGCTGACGGCCTGTCCGTGCCGGGCAGAGGAGCGGACGATTTCCAGAACGAGGGGAGGCCCGTCAGCCTCACACCGAAACGCCTCCTCGCGCAGAACGCCCCAGAGCACGCCGAAGGTTGGCGGATGATCGACGGTCCGTTGAAGATCGAACTGAAGATACGCCCGCGAATAGGTGCGCTGTGTGTCGACGAGACGCAGCTCGCGTCCGTTCGTGCAGAGCACCCACGCCGCATCGAGACCGATCCCTCGCCGCGCCGCATCGCGCCACAGATTGTCGAGCGAGATATTCCACGTCGCGGCGACCAGCACGACGCGACCGCTCGAAGAAGTGAGCGGGGCGTGGCGAGCGTCCGTGCCCTCGCCGGTTGGAGGTCCAGCGGCGAAGCCAAGAAGCTCGACAAGCGGAGCGGCAGCCAGGTCCCAGATCGATCGGATGCTCGATGCCGGTCCAAGCTGGGATGCCTGCGTGTGCCACCACCGAGCGAACGATCGTTCCGCGGTTGCGAGCGAACGTTCGCCGAGCCGGCCGGAGAATTCCTCCAGCAGAATGCGCTCGGCGAAGTAGTGCGAGACGAGCGAGCCGCTCAGGCCTGCGAGCATAGGATGAGGAGCATGGCGAGCTCGGGATCGTGCGCCAGATGAACGCTCGAGTCCGCGTCGAGCAGGTTCGCGCGCGCCTCGCTTTCCGTGCGGGTGGCATTGCGGTGTTCCTCTCCCGCCCACTTCTGTTTCAACGCGCGACTATCGAAAAGCCCGGCTTGCACCAGTTGTGGGCTGTGTGCGGCGACGCTCTCGGCAATCCCGCGCTCGCGCGTGACCGCTGTCGCAACCGATTGAGCGCTTTCGAGAATGATGGCTCTCGCGCGGTGGTCTGCATGCGCGCGGACGTGCCGCAGCAATTCGGCGCCGAAGCGCGCCAGGAGCGTTTCGGCCAGGGCACGGACCTCTTTCCGACCGAGGCGCCGTCGCGGAGGATCGATGGGCAGGCGAACAGGGACGAGCGCGTCTTCAATCAGCCGCCCCGCGCGCGTGACGAGTCGAATGCGAAAGAACGAGACGAGGGATGCGCGCGGTGATCTGAGAACAGTGACTGGAACAACCTGCTCGGACACATTCGATCGAATCGATCTGACGCCGCGCATTTCCGCAATGCGCGTCGCCTCGGCGCGAGCTTCGACGCCCAGATCGATGGTGTGCGTGCACGTCTCAGCGGGAACGGATCGCGGCGGCGGTTCCGAGCGGTCGATGACGCAGGCGGCGATGTCGATTTCGCTCATCCGGATTCGATCGATGCGCCGCAACAGGCTGGCCAGCACCGTGCGCTCTGCTGTGCCGTCAGCGAAAAGGTTTATCGCGTGAACTGTGCGGGTCTGGCCGATGCGATCGACCCGGCCGACGCGCTGCTCGAGGCGGATCGGGTTCCACGGCAGCTCGAGATTGACGACCAGCCGGCAGGTGCCTTGAAGGTTCAACCCTTCCGAGCCGGCATCGGTGGCGATCATCACGTCGGCCGCGCCGGCGGTAAACGCGCGCACCGACTGGGCCCGCTCGTGTGCGGTCTGGCCGCCATGAAGCATCGTGATGCGTCGATGGCTGCCGATTTCGTCGCGTATCGCATGGAGCGTGTCGCGATACTCGGTGAAGATGATGAGCGGCTCGCGCACGCGCCGGACGATTCGCCGCAGCACATGCATCTTGCGGTCGTTGTTTTGTGCGCGCCTCGCCGCCTCGACAAGGCGCTGCAGCACCTCTCGCTCCTCATCCGTTCGCTCGAACGCAGGCGCAACCGGTATCTGCGCCTCGTCCGATGGGTCGTCCTCGAAGCTGAGCGGCAGCGCCGTCTGGTCGGCCCTTCGACTGTGCTCAGGGCAGGCCCTTCGACTGCGCTCAGCCCGGCCATACGCCGTTCGAGCGATGTCGCAAGCGATCGCGCGCTCGAGAGCGCGCGTTTGGCCAGAACCATCGCGACGAGCTGCAGGTCGCGCTTTCCCGATTCGCGCGCAATCCTCCAGAGCTGCGCGAGATACCCGTCAAGCAGACGATGCATGTCGACGCCGTCGCGCGTCAGCTTCACAGGCAGCAGGTGCGCGCGACGCGACCGCGGCAGGCCGGCCAGTTCCCGCGTCCTGCGGAAGAGAAGAATTGGGTCGACGGACCTGTCCCGACTGTCGAGGGACTCGCCGATCGCGCAAAGCGCGTGATACGCGCGATCGTCGCCGGCATGAGGGGTGGCGGTAAGCAGCATGACGTGCCGGGCGCGCGCCGCAAGCGCGTTGATCGCCTCGTAACGCTGAGACCCGACGGTTGACTGATGTGCCTCGTCGACAATCAGCAGGTCCCACAACTGTGCGGCGAGCCCGCGCAGCACCTCGGGCTGCTTGAGGAAATCGATCGACGTAATGACGACCGGCTCGACGATCCACGGATTCACGTCGAACGGCAGCGTCTCGGTGAGCGCCGCGAGCGATGCCGCGTCCAGGACCGCTGCGCGAATCTCGAATCGATGCCGCAGCTCCTCGGCCCACTGCTGCCGAAGCCCCGCGGGCGTGACGATGAGCGCGTGCTCGCACCAGCCGCGCTGGTGCAACTCCGCGAGCACGAGGCCGGCCTGAATGGTCTTGCCGAGGCCGACCTCGTCGGCCAGGAGCAATCGCGAGGCGTGCCCGCGAACCAGCGCCAGGGCCGGCTCGAGCTGAAACGGAAGGATGTCTATCGCGGCGCCGAGCGGCGCCCGCAACTCGCCGAAGGCCCGCAGATCGGATCGTTGCGCGTGCAGGTGGCGCATCCACTGTCTTCGCGTCGTCGCTCGGATTCTGTGAGTGCGTCGTGTCGCGACCGGGCGGTCGAATGGAGCGAGCAGGCGGCAGCGGCGGAGCGCAGCCTGCTCGTCGGCGTTGGACAGGTTGAGCAGCGTGATGTCGGCGAACGCCGTCGCCTCTTGCACGACCCATCGTTCGCCTCGCACCGTGACGCGATCGCCGGCGGCAAAGGCCATGCGTTGCCCCGTGGCAACGCGCATACCGTGGAAAAATTACCCGGAATGTCGGGTTTACGCCTTCAGGATGGCAATAGTTGCCCCCAAATGCGACGCCTCATCGTCAAAAAACTGCGACACGAGAGGGTGTCGCTCCAGGGTCTGCTGGACAATGCCTCGCTGGACTCCTGTCCCCCGGCCGTGAATCAGCCGCACCTCCCGCAAGCCGGCGGCGTGTGCTTCATTCAGATACTCTTCTACGACAGAGGGGATGTCGCGCGGCGCGAAGGCGTGTAGGTCGAGGGCGCCCTCGATGGGAATTCGCAGCGGCCTGCCCTGAGCGGAGCCGAAGGGGTCTTGATCTTGCACCGTCAGGGCGTAGCGGGTTTCTCGTAGCGGACGGTCACGTCGGTTTTGATGCCGCCGCGCACCGAGAAGTCGCCGACCACCGTCATGCGCCGCGGCTGGCAGACAGCGACAAGGTCGTCGAGAATCTGATTCGTCACGTTTTCGTAGAAAATGCCTTTGTCGCGGAACTCTACAAGGTAGTATTTGAGAGCCTTCAATTCGATGCACAGCCGATCGGGCACATACGTGATGCGAATCTCACCGAAATCGGGCAGTCCTGTTTTCGGACAAACGGATGTGAACTCGGGGCAGCGGATGGCGATTTCGTAGTCGCGATTCGGTTGTGGATTGGGAAACGTTTCGAGGGTCGCGCTTGACATGATCGAAAAATTCTAGCAGGATACGGCGTTTTTTTGATTCGAATCCGCGAGTGCCGACGCGCGCACAGGTACTCGCGGCCTTATTACGCGCGCTCAAGTCAGGGGGACGCCGATGGCGGACGCCCGCAGAATGGGCAAGTCGGAACTCTTCTCACACTTCGCCGAGCGGTTCGAAGTGAAGCGTACCCAGGCTCGTGAGTTTTTCGACGAGCTGACAGCGCTGGCCGAGAAGGAACTGAAGCGGTCGGGCGAATTTGTGCTGCCCGGAATGGTGAAGCTCGTGAAGCAGCATCGCAAGGCCCGGATGGGACGCAATCCCGCCACAGGCGAGGCGATCAAGATCCCGGCGAAGACGGTCGTCAAGGCCAGGATTGCCAAGCAGCTGAAAGACGCGGTTCTGCCGCGCAAATAGCGGGCACTCGCACCCCAACGCGGCTCTCCGCGTTGGGGCCCCTGCCTGGTCGATTACGCGGCGGTCCGCGCAAGCAAACGGCTGTAGAGCGTCGCGGGCATCAGCCGTGCCACACGCCACTCCAGCGCCACAAGCGAGCTGCCATCCACAATGATGCGATCGCCAGGCCCGAGCATCGTCTCGGAGCTGTACCTCTGCGTTCCTCCCTCGGTCGTGGCTTCGAAGTAATCGACCGTGTAAGTCTGCCCTTCAATTTCAATCTGCTCGGTCTTGATGAGCCGTCTCGAGAGCATCCTTGCCTCCTTGCTTGCTTCTAACCAGCCACCGCTGCGACGGCGACCGGGCGCTGTGCGACGGGGAAGCGCATCGTAAACGTGGTGCCTTTGCCGAGCTCGCTCGTAACGGAGATCGTCCCGCCGAGCTGCTCGACGATGCGCTTGGTGATGGCCAGGCCGAGGCCGAGGCCGCGTTTCTTCGTCGTGACGAAGTCGTCGAAGATCGCGCCGAGGCGCTCGGCCGGAATGCCCGAGCCGGTGTCGCTGACGCTCACTTCCACCTTGTCGCGGTCTCTGACGGTCGCAATCGTGACGCGGCCGCCTGCCTGCATGGCCTGAATGGCGTTCGTGATGAGGTTGCGATACACGCGCCCGAGCGCGAACACGTCTCCCTCGATGATGACCGGTTCGGTCGAGAACCTCGACTCGATTGAGATGCCAGCCTCGTCCGCGAAGCCGCGCATCGATTCGACGATGTCGGCGACCGAGCGGTTGACGTCGAGAGGGAAGCGCTCGACAGGCGCGGGCCGCGCGACGTTGCGCAGGTCGTCGAGCACGCGCTTCAGCGTCTCCATCTCGCGATCGATGGTGCGCGTGAACGTCTGGCGGTACTCGGGATCGTCGAAGACGCGCACGATCAGCTTGCAGCTGTTGCCGATGTTCTGCACCGGGTGAGAGAGATCGTGCACGAGGCCCGCCGCCATGCGGCCGAACATCGCCTGCCGCTCTTTCTTTCGGACGTCCTCGGTGAGCTCGACGAGCTTGTCGGCCATGCTGTTGAAGGCGTCGCCCAGCTGCTGAAACTCGTCGCGCGACGTAATCGTGACGCGCTCGTCGAGGCGCCCCTCGGAGACCGCGTGCGTGCCGCGCATGAGGGCGAAGATCGGCTGGATGAACGATCGCCCGAAGAAGTAGCCCACGCTGACGGTCACGAGCAGTGCGAGGCCGATGATGTACATCAGCTGGCGCGTGAGGACGTCCGCCACGGCATAGGCTTCGCTGCGCGGCTGCTCGACCATCACCGTCCAGTTCAAGAGCGCGAGCGGCGCGGCGACGCCGAGCATCTGGATGCCCGCGTCGCTGGAGTACTCGAGCGAGGCCGGCCCGGCGTTGCGCTGGCCGTGCACGAGCTGGACGAGCGGCTGCGTGGCGAGATTGTCGCCGCGCGCCACGCGCGGCTTCTCGTTGGCGTTGCCGTGCGCGATCAACTGGCCGTTGGCGGCGACGACGAGCGCATAGCCCTGGTCGCCGACACGAATCCGATCGACCATCCGCCACATTTCTTCGAGGCTGATCTCGCCGACGAGCGATCCTGAGCTTTGGCCTAGCTGCGCCAGCTTGATGCCGACCACAGCCGTGGGCAGAAAATCATCGTCGATGCCGATCGGCAGAGAGCGTGATGTTCGGCCCGAAATTCGTCCCGGACTGCGGAAATTGGATCTTTGACTGTCCGACACGGCTCGAGGCGATCTGAGCGCCTGCGGCGTCATAGAGAGTGATTTCTCGGAACTCCGGAAAGTCGAGGACGGCATTCTTGAGGATACGGTCCTGCTGCCACTGTGCGAGGTTGGTGTCCGTCGAGATTGCCGGCGACTGACTGAAGGATATCGACGTTCGTCTGGACGTACAGTCCGATTTGTTCGGCGACTCGTCGGGCGACATTCTCGTTGCCCGTGATGACCGAGCGCCGCGTTGCGTCGCGGAGTGAGTAGATCGAGACGGCTCCGTAGACGAGCAAGCGGCAGGATTCCCGCGGCCGCCGAGCAGGAGAGCGAAGCGTGAAGAGATTCGCCTCAATTGCCGTCACCTTCTGGTGCTCTGAGCAAGACGCCAATCGGCGATGGTCGGAAGGATGTCGCTGCCGGCGGGGGCGACGACTTCAAAGCGTCTGACTGACCGCGCGGGCTGTTTCTCCGAGGGCGAAGAAAATGGCCGGCGGATCGTCGAGAATTTCAAGTTGAAAATTTCTAAATGCCTGCCGATACTCGGCTCGTCTTGAGCGTGCTCGGCGGATTCGATCCAGCGCTGATCGACCGTCGGGTTCTTGATAGCCGAAGACATTCTGTCGGCTCGTCGAATACCAGAAGGTATAGGGTCGGCTGGCGCTGTTCCCGACGATCAACTCGAGCAGCACCGCGTCAAAATCGCCGCGTCGGCAATCCGCTGATTGAACATGCTTAACTGGGTACCGCCTCAAGCGCATGTCGACGCCGATCGCCGCTAGATCTGCGCTGAACGAGCAGGCCCATTCGTTCCCAGAGCGGGAAATTCTCTGGAATCAGACAAGTGAAATGCAGGCTTGCTGCAGGGTCGGTCTGCAACGGTGGGCTCATTAACGCCAGCGGAACGGCCGCATTCAATAACGCCAAAGCGCGAGCGGGATCGTAAGAGAATACGCTGCACAGTCGGAGTCGTAAGCCCAGTGCTCGGGCCACGCAGGAACACTGGCCGGTCGTCCGTGCCCCTGAAACGCCTGCTCGACAATGACTTGCCCGATCGACGGCAAAGTTCAGCGCCTGTCGGATTCGCGGATCCTGAAAGGGCTTTCGACGAGAGTTGAAGACCACTGCGTAAACGTAGTGGCGAACGAAAGGGAAAAACGGCGACCGAAGTTTCCCCTTCGATGAACTCACGTGCGTCCTCGCCAACCTCGTACAGAAAATCGATCTTCGCCGCGCATCATCGCGGCCCACGCGGTCCGAACCGTGGGGTAGGCCTTCCAACACAACTCTGGTCGATCTGTGGTGCTCCCCGTAGTGCTGATCGAAAAGCCGTCATGATCGATTCGTTCGCTGGAGTTCGCAACAGCCACATACGGCCCTGCCCGATAGGGCCACTTCACGGTCTGTTGCTTCAGTGATAGCGACGCCCAAGGTCATCGAACAAGAAAGTTGATCGAGCTGCGAAGCCGAATGATCACTTCGTCGAGCGTTCGGGTGCCTCGATTGCGACGATGTCCGAGAGACCTGGGATATTGTTGCAGGTCGCGGTACGCGAAGTGAACGTTCGAGCGATGCTTTGACTGCCGTTCCGTCGACTGGAGTACCGTCGTGGAAGAACGCGTTCGTTCGCAGACTGAAGTGCCACGTAAGCCCGTCTGTTGACTCCGTCCAAGTCTCTGCAAGCCGTGGCAATGCGCGGCCATCCTATTGGGTACCGAAAAGGCCTTCGCGGCTGATCAGCCGCGCGGCCTGTTGAACTCCCGCAGAGCGGGTCTTCCATCGGCTGGATACGGAGACGCCGATGGTGAGAGTGACGGACTGCCGTGCGGACTCGACGGTAGTGCCATTGGGGCGCCGAACATGCAGCGGCCACGGAAGGGCGACGAGCAAAAGGGCAACACCACAGACTGAGCTGCGACTATTGCCCGATTTCATTGGTTCGTCGAACCGACGCATCGCCGGCTCCCCTGCCAGTAGCTATGGCGATCGGCGGTGGATACCCACCGCCGGTCGAGCACGAAATCCGCGGCAATCGAAGAGCTTTTCGGCGCGAAAACGCTAAATCGTTTAGCGTTTGCTTACTTCTGAGGCGCCGGGTCGCCGCTGTCGATCATCCAGGGGCAGTAGTTCACAGGCTTCGCGTTTTCTTTACCGGACTTGATGACCTTGATTTTTGCCATGATGCTGTCTCCTAAGACGCGCTGGCCGCTTCATGCGCCAGCGAAACGAGAGCCGATTCGAAGGCCGGCTTATGACATGTCGGCGTGTTCATGTCACCAAGCTCGGTGTGCGAGGCGACCGAACAGCCGCCCGCGCAAACCGGAATAAACGCGCAGTCTCCGCAGTTGTGCCAGGCCGCGAGGTGCTCGAATCGCTCAGCGGCTGTCATCCGCCAGCTCTCGCTGCGGCCGTCGATATGGCCGGTCGCGAGCGTCGCGTCGCCCGTGAAGCCTGGGCACGCATACAGCGATCCGTTGGGGCCAATCGTGTAAGCATGCTTCTTGTGGATTTCGCAGGGGCCCATGTGGACACCGTCGATCGTGGCGAAGCCCCGCTTCTTGGTTTCTTCGCGAAGGTGCGACATTTGATCGTCGACGAACGAGCAGGTGTCGCAGATGCTCGAGCCGCCTGCGCCGGCGGCCGTCATGCAGGTGCCGCTCAGCGGCTTCCCGCTCGCGTTCACGACCGTCAGCGGAATCAGCCCCTTGGGCGGCTGCTTCTCGCGGATGATCGGCTTGAAGGCGACTTTCACGAGCTTGTCGCTGAAGTCCTGCTCTTTGAGGAAGTCGAGCAGGGCAGGAAAGCTCTCGACCGAGTCCGCATCGAAGTTGCCGCCGACGGCGATGCGAACCTTGCCCGCCACCTTGCGGATGTTGTCGATGATGCGATCGAACGTGCCCTGGCCGCCGCGAAGCGGACGCATTCTATTGTGCGTATCGCGGTCGCCGTCGAGCGTGATCTTGACGTAGTTGAGCCCGAGCGGTAGAAGGCGATCGACGAGCTCTTCAGTCAACAACAGGCCGTTGGAGATGATGCCGATTAGCAGCGTGACCCCGCGCGCCTTGGCCATGGCGTGCGACCGCTCGGCCAGGTCATACAGCGCGGGAAGGTTCACGAGAGGCTCACCCCCGAAGAAGGTGATGGTGAGCTTCTCCGGCTTGAGCTCATCAAGCCGCTTTTCGATCCACGCGGCAACCTGCTCGCTGGTATCGGGCGACATTTTGTCGGCAGTCTTGTTGTAGTCGCCGTGGTCACCCTGGAAGCAGTAATCGCACGCGAAATTGCACTGCAGCGTCGTCAGTACCGTGACGCGAAGCTGGCTGGTGTCCTCACGCACGTCGGTGAAGAACTGGTCCAGCGCCTGCCGGTCGGTCGCGCGGTCGTCGACGATGAACCCATGCTCGGTCAGCGTCACGAGCGCCTCGCGGGCGTCGCATGTCGAGCCGTTCCGGCGCGAGCGATGCGGGATCGTCGGCCAGACGATCGAGCATCCCCGCGATCTCGTCCGAGACGATCAGCTGCGCATCGGTGAGCGTGTTCATCAGGAACACTTCACCTCGGTCAGCGAGGGGAACACGGACGTTGAACATCGATTGCTGCATATGTTCGAAACTTATCGTTGTAGAGCTGGAATGAACGCGTCAGGCCGGGATTCGGGGCCGCGTTCAGACCCGTATCTGAATCTTCATTTCTTGCTAGAGCAACCGCCGTTCCAGCTAAACTTCACAGAATTTGGACTAGTCTAAATCTCTGTGAAACAACGACTTCTGCAAATACATGCAACGTGAGAAGACACACCGGTGCATCGGGATGAGGCCAACGGCTTGGCCTCGCCGCTGGGGAGTCCGTCTGACTGGATGTTTGTAACTGATTGAAAATAAGTTAGTTAGGTCACTTGGCGGTGGTTTAGCCTGGGTGGCCAATGGATTGGCCGCAGGCCTAGGGCGTCCGGCCGAGGGGCGCTACGCGCCGCGAAGTTTCTTGGCGAGCTCGCGAATATCGAGGCGATCCATCTTGAATTTGAGCGTGCTGAGCGGGATGCCCAGATACCGCGCCGTCGCCGTGACGTTCCAGCCCGATTTTTCCAGCGCGCGCAGGATGAAGTTGCGCTCGAACGTGTTCGTGGCCTCCTGAAAGAGGCTTTCGCCGCGCGATGGAACGCGATCGAGCTGAGCGAAGTGGAATTCGAAAGGCAGGTCCTCGTCCGTAATCCACTCCTTGTCGCTCACCGCCACGAGCCGCTCGATCAGGTTCTCGAGCTCGCGGATATTGCCGGGCCACCAGTAACTTGACAGGATCTTCAGCGTGGAGTCGGAAATGCCCTGAATGTTTTTTCTGAAGCGCACCTTGTAGCGGCTGAGGAAGAACCGCGCGAGCTCGGGCAGATCCTCCATGCGATCGCGAAGCGGAGGCAGCTTGATGGGAATGACGTTGATGCGATAGAAGAGGTCTTCGCGGAACCGCCCGTCTTTGACGGCTTTCTCGAGGTCGACGTTGGTCGCCGCAATCAGGCGGAAGTCGGTCTTGATCGGCTTCGCGCCGCCAACCCGCTCGATTTCCCCCTCCTGAATCGCGCGCAGCAGCTTCGCCTGCAGCTCGAGCGGCAGGTCGCCGACTTCGTCGAGAAACAGCGTGCCGCCCGACGCCAGCTCGAACTTGCCGAGCTGCTGCTTGACCGCGCCGGTGAACGATCCGCGCTCGTGCCCGAACAGCGTGCTTTCGACGAGCTCGCGCGGAATCGCCGCGAGGTTGACCGCGATGAACGGCGCATCGGCGTTGCCGCTCTCGCGATGGATGAGCCGGGCGAGCAGCTCCTTGCCCGTGCCGCTCTCGCCGAGAATCAGCACCGTCGCCGACAGCTTCGCGACTTTTCCCACCAGATCGACGATGTCGCGCGTCAGCTTGCTCGGCCCGACGACGAACTCGCGATCGCCCTGGTCGGCGACCTGGGCGCTCAGCGTCATCACCTGGCGGTTCAGATCCTGCCGCTCGCTCGCGTTGTGCACCAGCGAGCGAATCGTCTCGTAATCGAAATCCTTCGTGGCGTAGTGGTACGCGCCGTACTTCATCGCCTTGACGGCGGTCTCGATCTCGGTAATGCGCCGAGATCATGATGACTTCGATCAGGCTGTAGTTTTCTTTGACGATGCGGAGCACGTCGAAGCCGTCGATGCCGGGGAGCCGCACGTCGAGGAGCATCAGGTCGACGTCCTCGCGGTTCAGGATGGCCAGCGCGGCCTCGCCCGTTGCCCCGCGCAACACGCGATAATCCCGCTTGAGTATTGCGTTCAGCGTGTCACGCATCCCCTCGTCATCGTCGACGATGAGGACCGTTTTTGGCTTCGGATTCATGGAGAAAACAGGCGGTATTGTAGCGCGTTTCAGTTGCTTGACACCCTCCGGCCTGCCTAGTAAGTTGCGCTGTTGGCCTGCCGCGCCGAAGCGGTGTGCGCAGTGAGCGCGAAGGCGGGAGATCACATGGCGAACGAGTTCGATGTTGTCGTGATTGGCGCGGGCACGGGCGGCTATGTCGCGGCCATTCGCGCATCGCAGCTGGGGCTGAAGACCGCGGTCGTCGAGAAACAGAAAGCGCTCGGCGGCACATGTCTCATCTGGGGATGCATTCCCACGAAAGCCCTTCTCGAGCACGCGCACGCGCTCAAGGTCGTGCAGAACGTCAAGGAATGGGGCGTCACGATTGGCGAGGGCGCGATCGGCATCGACATGAATCAGGTGCAGGCGCGCAAAGACAAAGTCGTCACCGGGCTGACCAAGGGCATCGAGTTCCTGTTCAAGAAAAACAAAATCGAATGGATTAAAGGCACGGCGACCATTACGGGACGCGGAACGATCGACGTCATCGAAGGCGAGAAGCAGAGCCTGACCGCCTCGAAGGAAATCATCATTGCGACCGGCTCGGTCCCGCGAAGCGTTCCGGGTGTCGAGATCGATCGCAAGCGGATTATCACGAGCGACGAGGCGATTGCGCTGCGTGAGGTGCCGAAGTCGATGATCATTCTCGGCAGCGGCGCGGTCGGCGTGGAGTTCGCGTCGATCTTCCGGCGGTTCGGCAGCCGGGTAACGATCGTCGAGCTGCTGCCGCGCATCGTGCCGGCCGAAGACGAGGCGATTTCCGCCGAGCTCGAGAAGTCGTTCAGGAAGCAGGGCATCTCGATCCACACGGGCACCAAGGTGACGAAGGCGGCCGCGAGTGCGAGCGGCGTCGAGATCGAAGCGCAGCTGCCTGACGGCAAGGTCGAGAAAATGAGCGCCGATTATCTGCTCGTGGCCACCGGCCGCGGGCCGGTGACGCAGGGCCTCGGCGTCGAAGGGCTCGGCCTCAACACCGATCGCGGCTACATCGCCGTCGACACTCTGTTCCGCACGGGCGTTCCCGGATTCTCGGCGGTCGGCGACGTCATCTCGTTCGGCGCCGGCAGCGCGCCGCATCCGCAGCTCGCACACGTGTCGTCGGCCGAAGGGGTCATTACGGCCGAGCGCATTGCGGGCCAGGACGTGAAGCCCATCAACTACGATCACGTGCCCGCCTGCACGTATTGCGATCCGGAGATTGGCAGCGTCGGGCTGACCGAGCGCGAAGCGCAGGAACAGGGTTACGACGTACGAGTCGGAACGTTTCCGTTCTTCGTGCTTGGCCGCGCGAAAATGGCGGGCGAAGCCGAGGGGTTCGTGAAAATCGTCGCCGACAAGAAGTACGATGAAGTGTTGGGCGTACATATGATCGGCCCGCGCGCGACCGAGCTGGTGGCGGAAGCCACGCTCGCGCTGCGTCTCGAATGCACGGTCGAGGAATTGATCAGAACCATTCACGCGCACCCGACGTTCTCTGAAGCGGTGGGCGAAGCCGCGCACGCGACGCATGGCGCGGCGATACACATGTAGCTGGTTGGTTAGTGGTGGTAGCTTGGTAGTCGGTGGTCGGTAGGACAGACAAATGGCGAAATCAGTAGTGATGCCACAGATGGGCGAGTCGGTTGCCGAGGGCACCATCGTCCGATGGCTGAAAAAAGTAGGCGATGCGGTCGAGCGCGACGAGCCGCTGTTCGAGATCTCGACCGACAAGGTCGACGCCGAAATACCGTCGCCGGCAGCCGGCGTTGTCAGCGAGGTGAAGGTCAAGGAGGGCGAGACGGTGCCGATTAACACCGTCGTCGCCGTCATCGATGAGACCGCGTCGAAGCCCACCTCCGCGGCGCCGAGCGCCGCTACGGCGGGCAAGCCCGCGGCCGCGGCGAAACCGGCCGAAGCGCCGGCGAAGCCTGCAAAGGCCGCCGCACCAGCCGCATCCGCCTCCGCGCAACGCGCTACGGCGGACAAGCCCAGCGCCCCTGTCGCACCTGTCTCTGCTCCTCAGGGGGACGGCGATACTTCGGGGCGTTTCGGTCCCTACGCGCCTGTCGCCACCTCCCGCACCCAGCGCCCCCGTCGCACCTAACGCACCCCGTGCACCTATTGCACGACGTGCAGCGGCTCCCGCACCTCCCGCACCTGGTCTCGCGAAGCCATGGTCGGCGGCCGAGGCGCGCGAGCTGCGGTTGTCGCCGGTCGTGCGAAAGATCGCGCGCGAGCATCACGTCGATGTGCGCAACATTGCGGGCAGCGGCGACGGCGGCCGCGTGACGAAGAGCGACATCCTCGCCTACATCGACGCAGGCGCCCCCGCCTCGCGGCTGAGCCGCTTCGGTGGGCAGGCCTGTCGCACCAAACGCCCCTGTCGCACCTGGCGCCCCCGTCGCCCCGCTATTGGCTCCAAATCCCGCGGCGACGGCGGGACTCGATCCTTCCAAGTACGAGCGCACGCCGATGAGCGTGATGCGCCGGAAGATCGCCGAGCACATGGTGTTGAGCAGGCGCACATCACCGCACGTGCATTCGGCGTTCGAGATCGACTTCACAAAGGTCGACGAGATTCGCAAGGCGAAGAAGGCCGAGTACGAAAAGGCGGGCGGCAAGCTCACCTATATGTCGTTCATCACCAAGGCGTGCGCCGAGGCGTTGAAGAAAGTCCCCATCGTCAATGCCTCGGTCGATGGCACCGACATCATCTACAAGAAGGACATCAACATCGGCGTCGCGGTTGCGCTCGACTGGGGGCTCATCGTCCCGGTCGTGAAGAACGCAGACCAGCTGAGCCTGCTCGACATCAGCAAGGCCATCGCCGATCTCGCCGCGCGCGCCCGCGACAAAAAGCTCAAACCGGAAGATGTGCAGGGCGGGACGTTTACGATCACGAACCCTGGCGTCTTCGGCGCGCTATTTGGTATGGCGATCATCAGCCAGCCGCAACTCGCCATCGTCGGCGTGGGCGCGGTGGAGAAGCGGCCGGTCGTCATCGACGATGCCGTCACGATCCGGCTGCGCGCCTACATGACTATCGGCTACGACCACCGCGTCATCGATGGTGCCATCGCCGACGAGTTCATGCAGGTCGTCAAGAAGATGATCGAGAACTGGGATCCCGCTTCCGCGTAAGAAAGTACAACACCGCAGGCTGCGTTCCCTGCTCCACGATCTCGAAGCCTGACGATTCGAGCATCGACCGCCAGCGGTTCACATCGGCCCGCGGGTGATGGCCGATCGCGTGCGGCGAAGCAAACCTGGCCCAGCCGTCGACGTTCACAACCATCAGCAGAAACTCTCCGCGGGGCTTCAGGATGCGCGCAGCCTCTGCCAGCGCTTTCGGAATGTCGGCGCGACGGATGTGATCGATCGCGGCGAGGCTGATGGCGCCGTCATACGCGCCGGTCTCGAGCGGCAACTCACGCGCGTCGCCCACCTTTGCGTCGGCCCTATCGGCGACACCGGCAATGCGAGCGTTGAGCATGAAGCGCTCCGGCGTGTTGTCGTCGATCCCGTAATAGCCTTTGTAGATGTCGACCGCTGTGACCGTGACGCGCGGCTTGGCCAGAAGCAGACCGATGCCTGCGCGGCCAGAGCCCGCGCCGATATCGACGACGCGCCCGGTGCCTGAAGTGAGGAACTGATCCGTAGGAAGCTGCTGCGGAAAACCAAGGCGGAACAGGAAGTGGGTGATCAGCAGGCCCGCGATGGCCCACATGGCGACCAGGCTGGACCCGATCACCAGCCATCGACGCCACTTCAACCATGTTCCGAGGGCCGCGAGGCCGCCGAACAACGCGAGCGGCACCAGATGCCCCCACGTGATGAACCAGCTATAGCCGAATTCGTAGGTGAAGGGTGTTGTCATGGCGGCCACGATATTCATCCGGTGTTGAACGCCACATGAACGGTTCGTTCAGGCTGCGTTCAGGGCTAACCTAACACTCTAATACCGATGAGAGTGCTGGTCGTCGAAGACGAGACATCGCTGTCAGAGCAGCTTTCGGCTGCGCTCGCCGGCGCGGGCTATGCCGTTGATTGTGCGGCCGACGGCGAGCGCGCCGACTTCCTCGCGCGCACCGAAGGCTACGACGCGGTCGTGCTCGATCTCGGATTGCCTCGCGTAGACGGCCTCACGGTGCTCAGCGGCTGGCGCCGTTCCGGACTTGCCATCCCCGTTCTGGTGCTCACGGCTCGCGGAAGCTGGCACGAAACGGTCCACGGCATCGACGAAGGCGCGGACGATTACGTATCGAAGCCGTTCAGGATGGAAGAGGTGCTCGCCCGCTTGCGCGCCCTCATTCGGCGGTCGAGCGGGCAGATGCAGCCGGCCATCCGCTGCGGCGCCGTGACGCTCGATCCGCGACTGGCCAGGGTCACACGCGATGGCGCTCCAGTGAAGCTGACGAGCCATGAGTTCCGCGTGCTCTCGTACCTGATGCACCATCGCACACGCGTCGTGTCGCAGAGCGAGCTCACCGAACACATCTACGCCCAGGACTTCGACCGCGACTCGAACACCGTCGAAGTCTTCATCGCGCGCCTTCGACGCAAGCTCGGAGCCTCGATTATCGAGACGGTACGCGGGTTGGGATATCGCGTGGCTCCATGAAGAGAGCCCCTTCGCTGCGAGGCCGTCTTCTCTTCGGCACCGTGCTCTGGACGATCGGACTGGTGATCGTGGCGAGTGCCGCTTTGATCTTCGTCATCGAGTCGCATCATCGAGAACCCTCATTCGCCTTCGTAGTGCATGACGTATTCAAGAGGCCGCTTGTCATCCTCTTCGCGGTGTTTGCGATGATCGCCGGGTTTCTGCAGGTGCGGCGTGGCGTGTCGCCGATCAACAACCTTCGAGCGCGTCTCGCCGGATTGCACCAGGGCCGCGACCGTCGCATCGATGGAACCTATCCAACGGAAGTGCAGCCGCTCGTGAACGACCTCAACGCCCTGCTCGAAAGCCGTGAACAAGCCGTTCGTCGCGCGGTCGCGAAAGCCGGCGACCTCGCGCACGGGCTGAAGACGCCGCTGGCGATTCTCACGCACGAGGCTGAGCGCGCGAAGGCCGCTGGCCAGCTGGAGGTGGCCGCCGCCGTGCAGCAGCAGGTCGATCGCATGAGGCGTCAGGTGGACTATCACCTCGCGCACGCGCGCGCGGCGGCAGCGGGCGCAACGTCGGCAGCGCTGTCTTCGATCAAGGAATCGGCAGACGGGCTCGCGCGCGCGCTGCACCGTCTCCACGTCGAGCGGGGAATGGCGATCGAGGTACGCGTTCCGGCCAATCTGGCGGTGCGCGTTCAGCGCGAAGACCTCGACGAGATGCTCGGCAACCTGCTCGACAACGCGTGCAAGTGGGGACGAGCGCACGTGACGATCGACGCCGCGCAGACCGGGGCCGGCGTGGAGATTACGGTGGACGATGACGGCAGCGGGCTGCCGGAGGACATGCGTGAAGCGGTTCTGGTGCGCGGCGTGAGAGCCGATGAAGCCGCGCCCGGATCTGGCCTGGGACTCGCGATCGTTCGCGACCTTGCCGAGATATACGGCGGATCGATATCACTCGAGGCGGCCCCCCTCGGAGGTCTGAGAGCGCGCCTGCGGTTCCCGAGCTAACATTAAGGAGTGCGTGACTTGGAAGTCCGGCGGCTCGGCGTCGTTCCCTACGCCGTGGCCAGCGAGATGCAGCGCGCGCTCGTCGAAGAGCGGCGGGCCGGGCGTGTGCCCGACATCCTCCTCCTGCTCGAGCATCCTCATGTCATTACGCTCGGCGTCAAGGCGGATGCGGCGAGATCGCACCTGATTGCCACGCCCGAGCTGCTCGCCGCACGGCACGTAGAGGTGCACGAGTCGGGCCGCGGCGGCGATATTACCTATCACGGCCCCGGGCAGATGGTCGGCTATCCCATCCTCAATCTCCATCCGGATCGATGCGACGTGCACAAGTACGTGCGCGATCTCGAGGACGTCATGATCCGCACGACCCGCGATTTCGGCGTCGAGAGCACGCGGATCGCGGGGCTCTCGGGCGCGTGGGTTGGCGCCGACAAGATAGGAGCCATCGGTGTGCGCATCGCGCGCTGGATTACGAGCCATGGGTTTGCATTCAACGTGACGACCGATCTCGATTTCTTCAATCTCATCGTGCCGTGCGGCATCGAAACCGGCGGCGTGACGTCCCTGTCGCGCGCGGCCGGGCGCCGCATCTCTATGGGTGAAGCCGAAGCGTCAATGGTGCGGAACTTTGCCGCTGTGTTCGATCGGCAGGTCGTCGAGGCGGCTACATCGCGAAGCAGCGCGATTGCCGTATGAAAATGATTTATCGCCCCACGTTTCTGACGCTGCTGGGCGTCGCGACGACGATTGCGGCGATCTCCGGAACCACGGGTTATATCCTGGGGCGGGCAACATCGATTCCTGGCGTGCTCCCCGTGCACTTCGACGATCAGGGGATCGCCGATCGCTTCGTTCCTGCGTCGTATGCGATCATCCTCGTTCCCGTCTGGATTCAGGTGACCCTGGCGATCGTGTTTGGCGCCATCGCCGGCGTCCTGCTGTATCGCGCGAAAAAAACCCGTTCGGCCGTCGAACACGAAGTGAGCCGCCAGGAACGCGAGCGAATGCTGGTGACGGCAGAAGCCATCAGCTTGCTCGCCGCCATCTGGGTGACCTTTCAGGGACTGCTGGCCGTTCGCCTCATCATGATGTGGCAGCTCATGTGCTGCGGTCTTGGCGACATTTACTATCAAAGCCTCGTGGTCTGCATCGTCCTTTCGGCCGTGGTGGGTGTGAGAGCGGCGGTCAATCTTCAGTATCCGAAGATCGTCGTGCGCGAGACAGAGGATGTGCACTGGCGGTTTCCGGGCGTCTATTTCAACCCGCAGGACCCGGCGGTCTTCGTGCCGCTGCGCAGCGGCGTGGGGTGGACCGTCAATTTCGGCCGGCCGCAAGCCATTGTATTTCTTGCACTTGTCCTCTCCGTCAGCATCTGGGCGCCCATCTTCATTTTCAAGGTTCTCGTCGGGGAATAAAACCCACCCCCGGGGTGTTCTTGTATGCAGAGGACACAATGACCCAGGGCGTACCCACGACAAAAACCTCGTTGAAAGATTGACGCGCGCACGATGCCACCGCAGTGGCGGACCTGTCCGACACCTACGGAGCGAAGATCTATCAGCTCGCGTTCCGCTATCTCAGGAACCGCGAGGACGCCGAGGAAGTCGCGCAGGACGTGCTGCTGAAGGTGTATCAGAAGATCGACGCGTTCCGCGGCGACGCGGCGCTGTCATCCTGGATTTATCGCATCACGTTCAACGCGGCAATGTCGCGTCTCCGCGAGTTCAAGCAGAATCTGCCGAACGCGATCGAGAACAGCGACGACGAGAGCGGCCAGCCGCTGAAGCGCGAGGTCGTCGACTGGGCGCCGCTCGCCGACGAAGACATGCTGCGCGGGGAGATGCGGCAGGCGCTCGTTCGCGCGCTGAAGGACATGCCGGTGCTCTATCGCGCGCCGGTCATTCTCCGCGACGTGCAGGGCCTGAGCACGGAAGAGGCGAGCGCGGTGCTGCACGTGAAGGAACAGACGCTGAAGTCGCGGCTGCATCGCGGACGGCTGATGCTGCGCGAACAGCTCGCCGATTTCTCAACCGGCTTGTCGCTGCATTAAAAGACCGTCGCGGAAAAAGACGACGGGCACCGTTCCCATTCGCATGAACCTTTCGTGGAAGGTTCGGGCGAATAGGCGGTGCCCATTTTTTTCTGAACTCCTCGCGCAGAGAGATGATCGCGTTCTTGCCCAGGTTGTACGCAATCGCCTGCGTCGGCCACTTCGAGTAGCGGTAAATCGCGCGCTCGGCCGTGTCGCACGCCGCGCGCGCATCCGGGTCGGTCAGGCCGCACGCCCCTGGATAGAGCTCTGCGTGTTCCACGAAGTAGTCGCGCGCCTCGTTGAAGGTCATCCGCCCGGTGTGAATGCCGACGTCGACGCGCACTCTGACAGCCCGCGTCATCTGTCCCTGCAGCTCGTAGAGATACTCCGCGGGCGTATAGAAGCCGTACGGGCGGTTCGCCACCGGTTCGGCCATCAGCTCTTCCGCATACAGCCCCCACCCTTCGGCCGCCAGCGAGTCGCTCCACATCGACGATGAGTCCTCGACTGCGCCCGGGGTGAGCCACCGGATGTTGGAGATCTGCTGCGGCGTGCTGCGTCATGTACTTGAAGTGCCAATCGTGTCCCGGGAACCCTTCGTGAATCGCCGTGTCCGCGATCGACGCGCGCTTCTTGAGCCTCAGCCTTGCCGGGTCGTTGTTCGTCGGCGAGAGATAGAAGCGGCCCACGCCCGATTTCTTGAACGGCGGCGCCATGTAGTACGCGGCGTCGAGGCTGTTCTGAAGGACCGGCGGCGTCGGCAGAATGTCGAGCTTGTAGTCCGCGGGCACGTCGAACATGCGGTGCTCGCGGCCGTACGCGACGGCGCGCGCCGCAGTCTCGCGATACCACGCAAACAGCTCGTCATCGTTCCTCGGCGCATCTTTCGCCAGGTGATTGACGACATCGCGCGTGGTGGCGGCGCCAAGCCCGGCCTCCTTCGCGATGACTGCGACGACCTCCTGGATGAGGCGCGAGTACAGCGCGACCTGCTGCGCGCCGTACTCGTAGAGTTCGTTCCGCGCTGCGCGCGTCGCCAAACACATTCCGGACGCGCCATTCGTACTCCTCGGTGCCCGCGGCAAAATGATCGGTCGTGTCGTTCGCGTAGGTCGCTTTCAGGAAACTTCGCGAACTCATCCCACGACGCGGCAGCCTGGTCGCCGGCCTGTTTCAACTGCGGCATCAGCGTCTGTCCGAACGGCCGGTTGCCGACGAAGCCAGAGGCGGTGTCGGCAAGGGTGCGCCGGAAGTACTCCACGCTTGCGACGCTCGATGCCACGCCGTTCCGCTGCACCATCCGCCAATCGGGCACGTTGCCGGCCTGCTTGCCTGCGAGAAGATTCGCGCGCGCGCGGTCGAGATATGCGGGAATCGCCGCAACCCTGCTGACAACGAGCGCCCACTCGGCTTCGGTGCCGCGAAGGCCGTTGCCGAGATCCTGCATCTGCTGCATCTGCCAGTCGATGCCGCGAAACGGCTCGGTGGTGTAGGTGTCGACGGCGCGCTGGTGGTATTTCCGCTCGCCGATCAGGCGGATGAGAAATTTCAGCTGCGCGTCCATCACGCGATGATCGACTCGATGGTGGGGAGGCAGGCTCTCGCGCGCGATGGCCTGCAGTTCCTGCTGCGATTCGCGATAGAACGCCAGCTCTCTCGCGAGCGCGGCTTCGGAATAATCCTTCAGCGCCCCGTTGGTCGATTGAAGAACATCGCTGTAACCATCTGCGCCGAGGTACGTCGCGGTGACAGGGTTGAACAGAAGATGTCGAACGAAGAACCGATCGCGAAGGGCCTCGAACCGCTCGATCGCGGCTCTGTTCTCGACCTCGACGCCGTAGCCAATCGCGCAGCCGCTTGCACCGCTGCCCGATGCGCAGCCAATCGCCAGCACGCATACGGCCAAGCAGCCACTTTCTACTTTCTCACTTTCTACTTTCTATTTTCTCATTCACCTATGGACGCGTCGTCAGCTCGACCGACGCCTTCACTTCCTTGCCGTCGCGCAGGACGATGACATCGACGCGATCGCCGGGCTTTTTCTCCCGAAGCGCGAACGTGAAGTCGTAGAGGGTCTTGATGGGCATGCCCGCCGAAGGCAGATCATCACGTCGCCGCCGCGAAGGCCCGCCTTCGCGGCCGGACTGCCGGCGCGCACTTCCGCGAACTTCACGCCCTGTCCTTCGTTGGCGAAATCGGGCACCGATCCGAAATACGGGCCGTAGCCCGACACGGCGCCGACGTTTCCGCTCGCGTGCGGGTCTCTGCTGCTGCACGGTTTCGACGAACGGCGGCCGCTCCGCGCGGTTCGCGATCTGTCGCGCAAGCGCCAGCGCAAGATCCGCCACGCCCGCGCCGCCCGCGGCGTCGATCTTGTCCCACGTGTCGCTCGGCCGGTGATAGTCGGAATGGAAGCCCGAGAAGAAATTGATCGACGGAATTTTTCTGAGCAGGAACGTCGCGTCGTCGCTCGCACCCGCACCTGGCCCGCCGCGCAGCGCACGAAGCTTGAGCGAGCTGGACGTTTCGGCCGCCTTCAGATCGTCTTCCACCGACGGCGAGTTCGCCAGGCCGTCCACCATGATCCGGCCGCCCGCGCGGCCCACCATGTCGAGATTGATCATCGCGATCGTCTTGTCGAGCGGCAGCGTCGGGTGGTTGACGTAGTACGACGAGCCGAGCAGCCCGTGTTCTTCGCCCGCGAAGGCCATGAACACGATGCTGCGCCGAAATTCCTTGCGCGCTTCGACGGCGGCTTTCGCCATCTCGATGACCGCGGCCGTGCCGGACGCGTTGTCGTCGGCGCCGTGATGCACCTGTCCGGTCGTGTTCTGCGACATCGAGAAGCGTCCGCTCCGGCCGAGATGATCGTAGTGGGCGCCGATGACGACCGACTTCGGACTGCAGCGACGGATCGCTGCCTTTCATGGTGCCGATGACGTTGCGCACGGGCCGCCGCACTCTCGTCGTGCGATCGAGCGCGCTCACGGTCAGGTCGGCGAGCGCGCGCGACTTCGGCGCGAAGTCGCGGTCGATTTCGTCGGACGTCGTCTCGAGATTCAGCCGCGTACCGAGCGCGCGCTGCACCAGGTCGCGGGAGAGGAAGAACACCGGAATGCCGAAATCCTCGGCCTGCGGCTCGCGCAGCCATCGGCGGAACCGATCGGTGGCCGGCCGATGGTTGGTGTCGTCGACGACGAGGATGGCCTTCGCGCCGTTTTTTCGCGCGACCTCGACCTTCCGCATCATCGTCGAGTGCGTCGTGTTCGTTTGTCCTTCGAACGCGCTTCGCGGGTCGTTCTCCTGCGGCTCGTGCGTGAAAATCAGCACGGCTTTGTCGGCCGCGTCGATTCCCGCGTAGTCGTCGTAGCGAAGCGCCGGCGCGGAAATGCCGTAACCGGCAAAGACCACGGGCAAGGTTTCCGCAGCGGCAGACGGGCTGCCCGACGTCGACACGATCTCGTAGTCGCGTCCCACGTCGAACTTCACCGAGGTTCGGCCCGACTGCAGCGTCACCGAGTTGCCCGGATCGACCGACATCCCAGTCGTCATGTCGAATCGCTGAAAGAACGTGCCGCCATCGCCCGCGGGCTCGAGGCCGGCCTCGCGGAATTTCGCGGCGATATAGTCGGCCGCGCTTTCGAGGCCGCGGCTGCCGTTTCCGCGCCCTTCGAGATCCTCAGACGCGAGAAATTTCACGTGCTCCAGGTAGGCCTTCGGATCGATGCGGCGCGGATCCGCCTGCAGGGAGACGGCACAGAGCGCGGCGGCCAACAGAACAACTGACAGACGTCTCATTGCAGTACCTCATCGACGACAACCTGATCGCGTGCCGACAGCACGGGCGTGGTGGCGCGCTCGAGCCCGGACGCGCCAATCGAAATGGGCCACGCGCAGACGGGCGCCCTGGTTCCATTGTCTCGATCCAGCGACACGAACGCGCTGAAAATGCGGCGCGAGCCCGTCGCGACACTCTCACAGAATAACGCCGCCGCCGTGCCGAGCGCATTCGGGCCTGGGGGCCACAGGCCACGCAGCCGCCGCTCGACCTGATTCAGCTGCGGCGGGGTCAATACAGACGTGACGCCATGTCCCGCGACCGATGCTTCGCTCCAGGGAATCACGATCTTGTCCGGCGGCCTGCCGATGACCATCAGCGCCACTTGATTAGACGCTGCGCCCGCTTCGATGGCCACGAGCGCGCGCGCGGTGGCGGCGAGCGATTCGGGCGACGATCCGATGACGCGGCGCCGCGAGAGCCCGAGCTCGTCAAAGGCCTGCTGCATCAATGCGTGCTGCGCGGCGCCCGCGCAGATGAGCACCGAACTGTCCAGATATCCGCCCGTTTTCAGGCGGCGCAGTACGGCCAGCGCGGCCTCGCCGCTCCATTCCGCTGCTCCGACAGGATCGGCGAGCACGATGGCCGATGCACCTGCCGCGGCCGCCAAATCGGCCGCACCGTCGATTCGTGTATCGGACCGTGAAATAGGTCCGGACTGCATCAGATCGAGGGCCTTGCCCGCGGCGACCGACGCGTTGTCGTCGATCAGGCGAATCGCATCGACACGGGCCCGCGACGCGAGCGCGCGCGCGACAGCTCCGCCGATTTCGCCCGCACCGATAATCGCAACCAGGGACATTCGCCGGCCAATATTACTAGTGAGACCCTGTCAGCCATGCGGGCAGCTCTGAATTGGTTCTCTTTCCGCGGTTTTCTTCCCGACGGAGGTCGGGATTGCTCAAGGGGTTGCTGAAGGCCGGGTTCGCAAGGAACTTCTCGTCCGTGAGGGCGTGCAGGAAGGCCACGAGGTCGTCGGTCTCTGCGGGCGAGATGACAAACCCGCGGACCTTGTCGCTCTTCGGGCGCGCGGTTCTGCCCCCGGCCGCGTAATGGGAGACGACTTCTTTCAACGTGGCGATGCTGCCGTTGTGCATGTACGGCGCCGTGACTGCGATGTTGCGCAGTGTCGGCGCGCGGAATTTCTCAGGTTCCGCGGCGACGCCGGTATCGTGAAAGAACGCTTCCGGGTCGGACGGCATCGCGCCGGTAAACATCGTCGGGCCCGAGATGTTGACGCTGCCGTGGCATTCGCTGCACTTGAGTCGGTCCGAGAAGAACAGCGCCGCGCCGCGTTTGGCGGCCGGCGACATCCCGCTGTGATCGTCTTTGTAGAGGTACCGGTCGAATGCCGAATCTGCCGACACGATCGTCCGCTCGAACGACGCGATCGCTTTCACGATGTTCGCGAGCGTTACCGGGTCCGAATCGCCTGGAAACGCCGTGCGAAAGCGCGCGACATAGTCGGCGTCGGCGTGGAATCTCGCGATCACTTCCGCTTCCTGCCCTTTCAAGCCCATCTCGACGGGGTGCTCGTTGTGCATCGGCACCAGCATCTGCGACTCGAGGCTCCAGGTGCGATCGCGCCATCCGAACGACGCGTTGTAGACGACGTTCGCGAGCGACATGCTGGAGCGCGGGTGCTCACCGCCGGTCGATCCGATCGATTGCGCCAGGCCGTCTGTGAACGCGAGCGACTGCTTGTGGCAGCT
This sequence comes from Vicinamibacterales bacterium, assembly GCA_963730445.1. Taxonomy (GTDB): domain Bacteria; phylum Acidobacteriota; class Vicinamibacteria; order Vicinamibacterales; family JAMQPK01; genus JAMQPK01. The sequence goes on from CAVSRX010000014.1 coordinate 170,995, forward strand.
TGCGCACGAGTACGTGCTGTTGCCCGAGAGCATCGGCTCGTAGAACAAATGCCGGCCGAGCTCGACCTTCTCTTCGGTCATGGGATTGTCGGCGGGAATTTTGGGAACCGGAAACCATCGTGGCAGGCGATCGGCGAAAAACTCGGATGGAGAGGGTCCGCCGGACTGCGCCGCCACCGGCCACGCAGCGACACTCACGAGAATCAGGCCCGCGACGGCCATCCACTTCACGGTGTTATTTCCAGTCCGGCGAGTTATGGCCGAGATTGCCGACAGACAGTGCGAGCGTGTCGCGCTCGCGGACCCACGCGTCGAACGCGTCGATCGCGGCGGGTTCGACTCCCGCGGGTTGGGCGCGGCGTTTCTCGACCCACGCCTTCATCGCCTTCATCAGCACATTCGACGCGGCGCGGTCGTGCACGAACAGATGCATGTATGACTGTTTCGCGGCGTCCAGGCGATTGAGGCCGAGATACGCTTCCGCTCGATATTCGATCGCCTCAGATGAGGTCGGCGCCAGCACCAGCGCGCGTTCGTAGCTGGCCAGCGCGCGCTCGTAGTTGCCGATCTTTCGCAGCGAATAGCCGGCGCCGTTGTGGGCGCGGTAATTGTCGGGCGACGCTTCGGCCGCGGCCTGAAAATCCTTGAGCGCTGCCTCGTACTCCTTGCGTGCCTGCTTCGGGTTCTTCGACTCGATCTGGTCGGCTTTCTCCAGCCGCTTGAGACCGCTGTTCAGCGCCTCGGTCGCCACGGCTTCGGGAGACTTTTTCGGCGCGTCCGATGCCTGCGGCTTGTTGCGTATGGCGAGAAGTCCGGTGCCGAGAACCAGCAAATATGACCGCGAAAACCGCGCCTGCCAACCTTCGTGACATGACCCTCCCCTTGCTTGGTGTAATGCTATTGTAGCGCCTTGACGCAGCTCGGCCGCCTAACTTCCTGGCTCGCGGTCGCGGGGCTTGTCGTCGCGTGTCCGCTCCCGGCCGAGCCGTCGCTCGGGCAGTCGGTGACACCGCCCGATCGATTCCAGCAGTGGCTTGCGGCTATCGATGTGTACCAGCCAGGCGACCTCGGCAAGGTCGCCCTCGATGTGTCCACATGGACGGGTCCCGAGCTCGAGGCCGTGGTCGTGAATGCGAAACGCCATGCGCGCACGCTTTCGAAAACCGAGGCTGAGAAGGCCAATCAGATTCTTCTTCGCGGGGCCGCGCTCCATGCCGACATCGCGCGGATGATTCCCGAAGATCCCGTCCGCCGATCGACGACACAAAAAACCGCCTACATCGTCAGCGACGGCCGATGGCTTGGCGTTCGGTACATCAGCATGCACTGGCAGCTCGGACGCTCGCTTCTCGACGGCGTGACGCCCGAGCCCGCGGCGCACCCGGGCGTGCGGGCCTGGTACCTCGAGACGTCGGCGGACTTACTTCAGCTGCGCCAGTTCGCGGCGGCGCTCGAGCATTACACGCGCGCGCGCCAGATTTTTCCTTCCGATCCGGAAATCCTGTTTGCCAGCGGCGTCCTGCACGAGCGATTCGGCTCGACCGCGCTCCAGGCCGCCGCCGTGTCGGTGGCCGAATCCAACCGCACGACTGCGGCGGTCAGCTCGGCTCGCGGCGAGATCGGCAGGGCCGAGCGGTTCTATCGCGATTCGCTGGTGCATCGGCCCGACCACGTCGAGGCGCGCCTCCGGCACGGACGTGTGCTCGACGAGCTCGGGCGGCACGCAGAGGCGTCCGATGAACTGCGCCGCGCCATTGCAGGCGGTGCGAGCGGGCATCTTCTGTATCTGGCCGAGTTGTTCCTCGGGCGCGCGGAAGAGACGCTCGGGCATGACGAGGCTGCGCGCGCGGCGTTCGAGCGCGCGTCGGCTCTCTATCCGAATGCGCAGTCGCCTCGCCTTGCGCTCAGCCAGATTGCGCGTCGCGCCGGCGATCGCGCGGCCGCGCAGCGTCAGCTTCAGGCTCTCGCGAAGCTACCCGATGACGAACACCGGCGGGAGGATCCATGGTGGCTTTACTACGACGTCCGCTGATCGCGTTGTCGATTGCGGCGATGGCGGCCGCGACGCGTAGCCGGTGCCGCCAGGCAGACTTTCAGCAGCCGCATCGATGCCGTTCGCGTCGACGTGCTGGTGACCGAGAACGGCCGGCCGCTGCAGGGGCTCACACCGGACGATTTCGAGGTGCTGGACAACGGCGTGCGCCAGCGCGTCGATCTCGCGAGCTTCGAGCAGATTCCGTTGAACGTGGTGCTGGCGCTCGACATGAGCGCGAGCCTCCAGGGCCTGCGCCTCGGCCATTTGCAGACCGCCGGCAAGAGAGTCCTCGACGGGTTGAAGTCCGGCGATCGCGCCGCGCTCGTCGCCTTCAGCCATGTCGTGGCGCCGAGCCAGGGGCTTACTGAGAATCTCGACCGCGTGCGCACGGCGCTCGATCAGGCGCGCGGCGAAGGACTGACGTCGCTCATCGACGCCACGCATGCCGGCATGCTGCTCGGCGAGTCGGATGCAGGGCGGTCGCTCCTGATCGTGTTCAGCGACGGCGTCGACACGTCCAGCTGGCTCACCGCCGACGCCGTGCTGGAAACCGCGCGCCGCGGCGACGTCGTGGTCTACGGCGTCGAGGTCGGCGAGCGCCGCGCGAGCTTTCCGCGCGATCTGAGCGAGGTGACCGGCGGCCGGCTCTTCGCCATCGAATCGACGACGGATCTGTCCGCCACGTTCTCGAAAATTCTCGAAGAGTTCCGCATGCGCTATCTCGTCAGCTACTCGCCGCAGGGCGTGGCCGCCGGGCGGCTGGCATCGCCTCGAAGTGCGCGTGAAGAATCGCAACGTGACTGTGAAGGCGCGGCCGGGGTACTTCGCAGGACAGGGCTAAAGCCCTGTGCCACCGGTGAGGTGGCTGACGACAGCCCTTAGGGCTGTCAATATAGTTTGCTGATGTCCAATTCTCTCGAAGGTAAGGTCGCCATCGTCACGGGCGGCTCGCGCGGCATCGGGCGCGCGATTGCGGCGGCGCTCCTTCAGAAGGGCACGCACGTCGCGATCAGCGGCGTCAAGAAAGATCATCTCGAGAAAGCCGAAGCCGAGCTCAGCCGCGTCGCGACGGCTGGCGCGCGCGTGCTGACCTTTGCGGCCGACGTGCGCGACCATCTTGCCGTGCAGTCGCTCGTCGACGAGACCGCGCGGCGGCAGGGCGGCATCGATATTCTCGTCAACAACGCCGGCGTCGGATGGTTCGGCAGCCTCGAATCGCAGGGGCACGACGACTGGCGCCGGGTGATGGACACCAACGTGACCGGCATCTTCAACTGCTGCAAGGCGGCGATCCCGCATCTGCGGCGGCGCGGCGGCGGCTACATCATCAACATCAGCAGCCTTGCCGGGAGCAATCCGTTCGTGGGCGGCGTTGCGTACTGCGCGTCGAAGGCGGCCGTCGACGCGTTCAGCGAAGCGCTGATGCAGGAAGTGCGGCACGACGGCATTCGCGTCAGCTACATCAAGCCCGGTTCGGTGAACACCGACTTCATGGGACAGGCCGATCCCGGCAACGAATGGAAGCTGCGCCCTGAAGACGTCGCGCAGGTCGTGGTCGATCTCGTGTCGCACGACGCAGCGCAGCCTTCCGAGCCGCGTCGACATGCGGCCGTCGAGGCCGCCGAAAAAATAGCCGCGCGCATGCCTGACGCGATCGCACATTTCAAGATTCTGGGCTCGTTCGGCGCCGGCGGCCTGGGCGAGGTGTATCGCGCGCGCGATACGAATCTGGGACGGACCGTTGCGGTCAAAGTGCTGCCGGAAATCATGCCGGAGCATGAGGCGTACCTCGCAGGCATTGCTCGAAACCTCACGCCGGCTGATGACGCTGTCGCACCCGAACATCGCGATGCTGTTCGAGATCGGCCAGGACGCGAATCGGCCGTTCATCGTGTTCGAGTTCGTGCAGGGGCAGCCGCTCGCGTCGCTCATCAACGGACGCGCGCTGCACGTCCGCAGAGCGCTCGAGTTCGGCATCAACCTGGCCGACGCGCTGGCCGAGGCGCATGCCGCCGACATCGTCCATGGCGACATCAGGCCCGACACCATCATGATCACGCCGAAAGATCGGGCGAAGTTCATGAACTTCGGGCTGTCGCGCTTTACCGCCGGCGGCGCGGCGCGCGCCACGAGCGGCGCGCCGTACGTCGCGCCCGAAGAGCTCGCCGGGCAAGACCGGCGATTCGCGCAGCGACATCTATTCGCTGGGCGCCGTGATGTTCGAGATGCTCACCGGCCGGCAGCGCGCGCGGGGGCTCGTGCTGACCGGGCTTGAACGCGACTGTGCCTGCCGAGCTCGAACAAATCATCGGCCGGATGCTCGCGGCCAACGTCGAGCACCCGCGCGCAGAGCGCCGCGACGGTCGCCGCCGAGTTCCGAAGCGTCGCGGCCATTCTCGATACCCGCACGGAAGCGGAGGAAGCCGCTGAGGCGGCCGAGCCTCCTCGCCGCCGCGGCGCGCAGCGGCGCAGCGGCGTCGCCGCGATCGTCATCGTGCTGTTGGTGCTGGCGGGCGCGATCGCGGCGTGGTGGTTGCGCGGGCAATGATCATCGAGACGCGGGCGGTCCCGCCGTTCCAGAAGAACGGCTACGTCGTCGCCTGCGAGACGACGCGCGAGGCGGTCGTCATCGATCCGGGCGACGAAGTCGACATGCTGCTCGACATCGTCAACGCTCAGTCGCTGAGCGTGCAAAGCATTCTGCTGACGCATGCGCACGTCGATCACGTGACGGGAGTGAGGCGCGCGAAGCAGGCGCTGCAGGTTCCCGTCTACCTGCATCCGCGACGATCAGTTCCTCTACGACGCGGCGCCTCAGCAGGCGGCGTTCTTCGGGTTGCACTGCGATGCGCTGCCGCCGATCGATCGCTACTACGATCTCGCCACGACGCTGGCGTTCGGCGAATACGAGATCGAGGTCCATCACACGCCCGGTCATTGTCCCGGCGGTGTGTGTCTGGCGATTGGCAGGAAGGCATCGAAGAAGGAGGATCTCTTCGTCGGCGATACGCTGTTCGCCGGCTCGATCGGCAGGACCGATCTGCCTGGCGGCGATCACCCGACGCTGATTCGTTCGATCACGCAGGTGCTGTTTGCCTTCGGCGATGCGGCGCGGGTGTACTCCGGACACGGGCCGCAGACGACGATCGGCCAGGAGCGCCGGACGAATCCGTTCTTAATCCGACCGTGACACGATCAACTCGAGACGTCCCACCGACAGCTTGTCACCGACTTTCAGCTCCGCGGTCTTGACGCGCTTGCCGTTGACGAACGTGCCGTTCGTGCTGCCGAGGTCTTTCACCTGAAGTGAGTCTGCGGTAGCCGTGAGCTGGCAGTGGAGCCGCGAGACGAGCGCGGCTTCGACGATGAACTCCGCGCCTGGGGATCGGCCGATGGTTTTCACCGAGCCAGGCGGAAGGCGGAAGGTCACACGCTCGATCGCCGGGTCATTCGTTTCCAGAATCCACATTTACTTCGCGGGGCTCGGGAACGAGCGCTTTGGTGAGCCACGACGTCAGCTCGAGCGTCGCGGCCGGGCTGATGGTGCGCTGCGTGAGCGTTCCGTACTCGGCGATCTCGCCGGTGGCCGCCCGCACGAGCAGATGATTCACGCCGGCCAGCTGCACGAACTCGGTCGGCCTGGCGCGTGGGCGCGAGCGGGCGAGCTGCGCCAGCTGTTCGCCGTGATACGCGGGCACTTCGCGATCGAGCATCGGGTGCATGACGAGCATCGGCTGACGCACCTTCACAATCATCTGCGCAGGCTCGAACATCAGGAAGCTGCGATAGAGCGGCGTGTCGACGCGCTTGCGCATGTCGGGGTTGAAGTTTTCCCAGCCCTTGCCGGTGACGACGGCTTCGAGAATTTTTTTCTGCTGCTCGATCGCCGACTGCTGCACGGCCGGACTGGTGGAGCTTCCCTCGAACATGATCCGCTGCTGCTCGAGCACCAGCTCGGTTCCGGTGGTCGACGGCGTGGCAATCAATCCGATGGCGGCGATCTTCTCGTCGCGCGCCGCGACGGCAAGCGCAATCCATCCGCCTTCGCCGTACCCGACGAGCGAGATTCGCTTCGGATCGACATCCCGCCGCTTCGTCAGGTAGGAGACGACGGCGCGCGCGTCGACCGCGAATTCCTCGATGGTGGCCGACTCCTGGCGTCCGCCGCTCTGGCCCGCGCCGCGCTCGTCATAACGCACGACGAGGTAGCCCGCATCGGCGAGCGCGTTGGCAAGCTGCGCGAAGATCGGAATGCCGGCGACGAACTCGTCGCGGTCGGTCGGTCCCGATCCCGACACGAGCACAACGGCCGGAAGCCGTACAGGAGCGGGCTTGCGTCCGGGCGCCGGGGCCGGCTCGGCGGCGATGGGCCTGGACATCGTCGCGGCGAGGCTGAAACCGTTGGCGGGAATGCTGACTTCCTCGTCATTCGCCCGCGCCATGGTCACGAGACGGGCCGACACGCTCGAAATGTCGTCGCGCAGCACCGTCAGCATCTGCGTCGGAATGTCGAGGCGCAGCAGGCGGTTGCCTTCGGTCCAGACGTCCATCTCGAGTTTTGCCGAGCCGCCGCCCAGGTGCAGCGTCCAGCGGCGCGCCGCGATCATGCGTCCCGGTGTCTTGATGGTCTCGTCCGCCACGTTGTGGATAGTGGCGGACAGCGCATCCTGCGGCGCGATGAACACCTGCAATTGCGCCCCGACTTTTTCCGTCGCGAGCCGCGCGGCGAGCGCCTCGTACGCGCCGAAGATGAGGTTCGGCAGCACGACGGTGTCGGCGGCGACCGTGCTCGTGCGGCGTTGATTCTGCCCTTCCTGTGCGATGTCGCTCGACGCGATCGTGCCGTTGAACGTGGTGTGGACGGTCCACTTCTTCGCGCTTTCGGTGAGATTGATCGTGAGCTCGATCGGCTTCCACGCGCGGTCGTACCGCGCCTCCCAGTAGTCCATCGACAGGTTGATGGGCGCGCGCAGCTTTCCCGACCCGCGCAGCGTCCAGCCGTCGGCCGCGTCCAGCACCGTCACTTCTTCGATGCCGGTCTCGACGCCGCGGACGAAGACGCGGAATGTGTGTGCGACGGTCGTCTGCGCGGCAACACTCTGGACGCCGGCCGCGCCGCCGCAATAACCAGCGCCGCAACAACAGCCCACCTCCGCCAAGGCTGCGGCGGGCAAGTAAACTGTCTGAAGGATTTCACTTAGCCATCAGGATAGCAGATGTTTTCCATCGATCAGTACCACGCCGCGCACAATTCAGCCGTCCTCATCGATCGGTCGTCGCAAGGCACGATTGCCCTGACCGGCAGCGATCGCGCCTCGTTTCTTCACTCGCTGCTGACCAACGACATCGCGGTTCTGACGGGCGGGCGAGGCGCCTACGCGGCGTATCTGACCCCGCAGGGGCGGATGATCTCGGACATGCGCGTCATCGAAACCGGAACCCGCATGCTGCTGGGTGTGGAGCGCGACGTCGCCGCTCCGCTCGCCGAGCGCTTCGACAAGCTGGTGTTTTCAGAGGACGTGCAGGCGAAAGATGTCACGGGCGAGCTTGCTGCCTTCGGCGTGCACGGGCCGTCGGCCGCGCGAATGATTCAGAACGCCACCGGGGTCTCCGTAAACGATCTCACGGCGCAATACGACAACATGACCTCCGAGTCGGTGACGATCGTCCGCGATGATGCGCTTGGGGTGCCGGGATACGACGTGTACGTGACGGCGGGCGACGCCGAGGCGCTGCGCGCAAAGCTCATCGAAGCGGGCGCGGTGACGGCAAGCGAGGAAACCGCGGAGACGCTCCGCATCGAAGCCGGACGTCCACGCTTCGGCATCGACATGAGCACCGACACGATTCCCCTCGAAGCGGGAATCGAAGATCGCGCGATCAGCTTTACGAAAGGCTGCTACGTCGGTCAGGAGGTCATCATCCGCGTCATGCATCGAGGGCATGGCCGCGTCGCGCGCCGCCTTGTCTCGATCGTCTTCTCCAACGAACCGGTGCCCGCGCGCGGCAGCAAAATTCAGGTGGGCGATCGCATCGTCGGCGAGATCACCAGCGCAACGGCGTCGCCCAAAATGGGCGCGCCACTGGCGTTCGGCTATGTTCAGCGCGATCACGCGGAGGCTGGCACCGAGCTGACCGTGAACGGTTCACAGGCTCGCGTTTATCAACCCCTTGATTAGCTCTGCGTCGGCGGGCGGAAATTCCAGCGCGGCAAATTCCTCGCGTGCGATCCAGCGGATGTCCTGGCCGAGCATCGGCTCAGGCTCGCGCGTCAGCTCGCCGCGATAGAAATGCAGCTCGACGATCCGCGCGGCATAAGTGTGAACGGTGTGGAAGATCTTCCGCACCTTCGAGATTCCTGCGTTGAGCTCTTCTGATATTTCCCGCTGCAGCGCGTCTTCCTGCGTTTCATCGTCATGGACTTTCCCGCCGGGAAACTCCCAGTAGCCGGCGAGGTGCGTGCCCTCGAGGCGCCGTGCGATGAGGAACCGGCCATCCCGCTCGATCACGGCCGCGACGACGACGATGCGCTCAGGCACGCTTCTCGTTCTCGGGATTGTGAGGATATGCCGCGCACAGCGGCGCCATCGGGCAAATCAGGCACTTCGGCTTTCTCGCCGTGCACAGCGTGGCGCCGAAATCCATCAACGCCTGATTGAAATCGAACGCGCGGCCTCGCGGAACGAGGGCCGCCGAGATCCTCCACAGATCCTTCTTCATCGCGTGGGCTTTCGGTACGCCTTTTCCGATGAACACGCGAAACAGCACGCGCGCCACATTGGTGTCGAGAATGGCCGCGCGCTCGCGGAACGCGAAGCTGCGAATGGCGCCTGCCGTGTACGCGCCGATGCCCTTGAATGACAACAGCGTCGCTTCATCCGACGGCAGCTTGCCGCCGTAGGTGGCGACCGCCTCGCGCGCGATCGCCTGCAGCCGCTTCGGCCGGATGTTGTATCCCAACGGACGCCAGGTGTCCGTGACATCGCCTTCCTGCGCGTCGGCGAGCGCTTCGAACGAGGGGTACTTCTCGAGCCACTCGTGGTATTTCGGCAGCACGCGATCGACCTGCGTCTGCTGCAGCATGATTTCCGATACGAGGATGTGGTACGGATCGGACGTCTCGCGCCAGGGCAACGACCTGCCGTTGCGGTCGTACCAGTTGAGGAGCTTGCGCCTGAACGTGCGTCGCGACGGCGGCGGCGGTAGCTTGCCCGCCGGAGCCTTGGCGAAGGCGGGATTTACGTATACTGGCGGCCATGAAGATTTACACGCGCACCGGCGACGCCGGCGGCACGGCGCTGTTCGGTGGAACCCGCGTCTCGAAAGCCGATTCGCGCGTGGCCGCCTATGGCGACGTCGACGAGCTGAACGCCTGCCTGGGTGCCGTGCGCGCGCAAAGCGAGCTCGCCGGCGATATCGCCGGGCTGCTCGAGCAGCTGCAGAAAGATTTGTTCGCCATTGGCGCGAGGCTCGCCGATCCCGGCGAAAAAATCGCGGAACGGGTGACCAAAGCGGCGGTCACCGACGCCGACATCCAGCGCCTCGAAGACTGGATCGATCGGTTCGAGGCCGAGCTGCCGCCGCTGCGGCGCTTCATTCTCCCCGGCGGCAATCGCGCCGGCGCGCTGCTGCATCTCTCGAGGACCGTGTGCCGACGCGCGGAGCGATCGATTGTGGCGCTGGGCACGGAGCACGTCGAGGCGCACCTGCTTGCGTACGTGAATCGCCTGTCCGATCTCCTGTTCGTGCTGGCGCGCGTCGTCAATCATCGCGCAGGCCAGCCTGAAGTGGAGTGGTAGGTCAGCATCGCTTTTCCAGGTCCGCTTTGACCGCGTCGAAGATTTTCCGCGCGAGCTCCTGAGACACGCGCTCGCGCACCGCTCCGCACTCGACGACGATCGTGCCCTGCTGCGTGTTCACGGTCTCGATGGCCACGTCCCAGTGGTCGCGCAGGATGCCCTCGGAGCTGTCTTCGAACGATGTTTCCCCGGCGTCCGACTTGGCCGACCCGGCATCCGATTGCCACCGCGGCGATACGAACGCAGCGATCGGCGAGCCGTTGATCAACACGCGCACCGCCATGATCTCGTTCTTGTCGATCGGTGTCGCGCCGTAATAGAAATGCTCCGCATCCTCTGTGAACAGCGTGAGCGCGGGATCGGTCGGCAGCTCGACGATGATGGTGCGGCCGCGGGCCAGCTCGTCTTCGCGCACCTTCCGGTGCCGCTTACGATAGAAGTGGAGCGAGGTGAGCAGGCTCAGCGCGAAAAAAATCAGCGCCGCGGCGACCAGCGCGGCTACGGCGTCGCGCATCGGCAATCACCGGTACAATAACGCCCTTGCCGATACTCCTGAGTGGGATGCAGCCCGACGCCGCTCTGCGGGCCGCTTATGCCGAGTGCGAGCGGCTCGCCCGCGGGCACTACGAAAATTTTCCGGTCGCGTCCGGGCTCTTGCCGGCGCGCATGCGGCCGCACGTCGCCGCGCTCTACGCGTTCGCCCGGACGGCGGACGACTTTGCTGACGAGGGGCGGCGGCCCGACGCGGAACGGTTGCGGCTGCTGGATGATTGGCAGAATCGGCTGCACGCGTGCGTTACGGAATGCGCTCCTGACGACCGTCTGTTTGTCGCGCTGGGGGCGACCATTCGCGCCTGTCATCTGCCGGTGTCGCTCTTCGACGATCTGCTCAGCGCGTTTCGTCAGGATATCACGACGCATCGCTACGATACGTGGGCGAGCCTGCTCGATTACTGCCGCCGCTCGGCGAATCCGGTCGGCCGGCTCGTCCTCCGCATCGCCGGTCACGACGACGCGCGGCTCGATCGTTCGTCGGACGCGTTGTGCACGGCGCTGCAGCTGACGAACTTCTGGCAGGATCTCGATCGCGACTGGCAGAACGGCCGGCTCTACGTGCCTCTCGAGGACGTCGAGGCCGAGGGTGCGCGCGTGCAGGATCTCGACGATCGGCGATTGACGGAGCCATGGCAGCGCGTGATGGGTCGCGCCGCGGCGCGCACGCGGCTGTCGTTCGACGCGGGACGAGAGGTGTGCGACGGCGTGCGCGGGCGGCTTCGCTATGAGCTGCGCGCGACGTGGCTGGGCGGCACGCGCATTCTGGACCGGCTCGATGGGATCGGCTACAACGTCTTCATGTTCAGGCCCGCGCTCGGGATGATGGATGCACCATCGCTCATCGCGCGCGCGCTGTTATGGAAGGGCGTATGAGCGGGCGGGCGACGAGTTTCTACTATTCCTTTCTCGCGCTGCCCGCCGACAAGCGCAATGCCATCGTCGCGGTGTGGGATTTCTGCCGCGCCGTCGATGACGCGGTCGACGAGCCCGGCGATCGGGATCCGGCCTCGGCGCTCGCGCAATGGCGCGACGAGGTCGCGCGCTTGTACGGGGGACGCGCCGCGGCCACACCGCAGGGAACGCGCCTGGCGCCGTTCATCGCCGCATTCACGCTGCCGCGGTCGGCGTTCGAGGATTTGATCGACGGCGTGGCCATGGATCTGCAGCGCAGCCGGTACGACACGTTCGATGAGCTGCGGCAGTACTGTCTGCGCGTCGCGTCGGCGGTCGGCCTGATCTGCGTCGAGATTTTCGGGTATCGCGATTTGCAGACCCGCGACTACGCCATCGATCTCGGCATCGCGCTGCAATTGACGAATATCATCCGCGACGTGGCGCCGGATCTCGAGCGCGGGCGCATGTACATTCCATCCGAAGATCTGCGGCGTTTCGGCTGCACCGAGGATGACTTGAAGACCGGGACGGTGAGCGAGGGCATTCGGAAGCTGCTTGCGTTTCAAGTGGAGCGCGCCCGGGGATTTTATCGGAAAGCCGATGCGGCGTTGCCTCGGCGCGACGAGCGGCGCATGGTGGCCGCGCGCATCATGGGCGCGATTTATTTCGAGCTGCTGCGCTCGATCGAGCGCGCACGGTACGACGTGTTCAGCCGGCGCGTGCGCGTCGGGCGCCCGCGTCAGGCGATGATCGCCGGGCTGACGTGGTTGAAAGTGATGGTGCCATTCAGATGACATCGCCCGATGTGGTCGTCATCGGCGCCGGCGTGGCGGGCCTGCGCGCCGCCGCGCAGCTGGCGGCGCGAGGCGCGCGCGTCCTCGTGCTCGAATCGAAGGCCGTGCTCGGCGGGCGCGCGACCGCGTTCAACGATCCGCAGACTGGAGAGCGGGTCGACAACGGACAGCACGTGATGCTCGGCTGCTATCACGAGACCTTCGCGTTCCTGCGGCAGATAGGCACTGAGGATCGCGTGCGCGTGCAGCCGAGCCTCGAGGTCGATTTCGTGGATATCGCGGGCGAGCGGAGCCGGCTGAGCCTGCCCAGTCTGCCGCCGCCGATCAACTTCGCGGCGGGGCTGCTTGACTGGAAGGCGCTCGGTTGGAGAGACAGGCTCGCCGCATTGCGGCTCGCGGGGCCGATACGGCTCGCCCAGACAGGGCAGAGGGAAGAGAGCAGAGGGCAAGACGCCCACGCGCATTGCGGCGTCGCCTGGCGAGACCGTCGAGGAATGGCTCATCAACAACGGGCAGACGGCACGAATCAGAGAAATGTTGTGGGAGCCGCTTGCGCTCGCGGCGCTGAATCAGTCGGTGCGCGTCGCGGCCGCGCCGCCGTTCGTGGCCGTGCTCGCGCAGATGCTCGGCGGCGGACCCAAGGATGCCTCGCTCGCGCTGCCGACCTGGCCGCTCGATCAGGTCTATGCGGAGCCCGCGCGACGATTTATCGAAGAGCGCGGCGGGGAGGTGCGCATCGGATGCACCGCCCGGATTCATCTCAAGGCGGAAGGCCTGAGCCACATCGAAGCGCGAGGCGAGCGCCTCGATGCCGGCTCGGTCGTGGCCGCCGTTCCCTGGTATGCGCTCGTCGACCTGTTTGCGGGTGAGACTGCGCCCGTCGACGCGATTCGCAGGGCGGCCGCGCTCACGGCGCCGTCGCCGATCGCCAGCGTGAACCTGTGGCTCGACCGCCGCGATCCTGCGGACGCCGTTTCTCGGTCTACCGGGCCGGTCGATGCAGTGGGTCTTCGACAAGGAGCAGATGCTCGAAACGGGGACGTCGCACATCACGCTGGTGTCGAGCGGTGCCGATGATGTGATGGCCCTGCAGAACGACGAACTGATCGCGCTCGCACTTGGTGAGCTTCGCGATGCGGTGCCGGAGGCGCGGGCAGCGAAGGTCGTGCGCGCGTCGGTCGTGAGGGAGCGGCGCGCGACGTATTCACTCGCGCCGGGGCAGCCGAAGCGCCCGGCAACCGTTACGGACGTGAAAGGTCTCGTGCTGGCGGGAGACTGGATTGAGACCGGCCTGCCCGCTACGATCGAAGGTGCCGCCATCAGCGGCCGCCGCGCGGCCGAGGCCATCTCATAGGGCGCGTAGGTCGCGTAGGGTTCGTGGGGCGCGTAGGCAAATTCATGAATTCCGTTGTGGTGCACTACCAGGAGATCGCGCTGAAGGGACGGAACCGGCCGTGGTTTATCGCGCGGCTGGTGCGGAACATCAAGACCGCGACGAGCGACCTCGACGTCAAGAGGGTGGTCACGAAAATGGGGCGCATCGAGATTATGCTCGGCGGGCCAGAGGCGTGGGCGCCCGTGGCCGAGCGGCTGCGTCACGTCTTCGGCATCGCGAATTTTTCGCGCGCGGCGCTCGTGCCGCTCGACGTCGACGGCATCGCGAAGGCCATCCTCGAGGATCTCGGCGATGTGCGCGTGTCCACCTTCCGCGTCTCGGCGAAGCGCGCCGACAAGCGATTCCCGCTCACGTCGCCGCAGATCGAGCGCGAAGTGGGAGGCCGCATCAAGGAAGCGAAGGGATGGACCGTCGACCTCGACGATCCTGAGTTCACGATTCACGTCGAAGCGCTCACCGGTGAAGCGTTCTACCACTTCGGGAAGGAAGCGGGCCCGGGCGGCATGCCGACCGGCGTGAGCGGGCGGGTCGTCGCGCTGCTCTCGGGCGGCATCGATTCGCCGGTGGCGTGCTATCGCCTGATGAAGCGGGGCTGCCGCGTCATCCCGGTGCACTTTCACAGTTATCCGATTCTCTCGCGTGCATCGCAGGAAAAAGTGCGCGAGCTGGCGGCGGTGCTGACGCGCTACCAGCAATTCACGCGGCTGTACATGGTTGCCTTCGGCGAGATTCAGCAGCAGGTGATGCTGTCGGTGGCGCCGCCGCTGCGCGTGGTGATCTATCGGCGGCTGATGCTGCGCATCGCGCAGGGGATTGCCGAGAACGCGCACGCCGGCGCGCTCGTGACCGGCGAAGTGATCGGCCAGGTCGCGTCGCAGACGCTCGAAAACATGGCGACGATCGGTTCGGTGTCGACGCTGCCGGTGTTCCGGCCGCTCATTGGCATGGACAAGGACGAAATCACGGTAGAAGCGCAGCGGCTTGGCACCTATTCCATCTCGATCATCGAAGATCAGGATTGCTGCCAGCTGTTTACCCCGAAGCATCCGGCCACCAAGGCGCGCGCCCAGGACATTGCCCGCGCCGAGGCCTCGCTGCCGATCGACGATTTTGTGCGGCAGGCGGTCGAATCGGCTGTTGTAGAGGACTTCACCTACCCGGGTGCTAAAATAGCGAACTCTCGTAGGGCTTAACTTAAGTTGTAGGGCTTGACTTAAGTTAAGCACTACCGATAGGGAAGGACATCATGGCCGTTCAAAGTGTCGGTTCGAAAATCGAAGAAATCCTCGGCGACGAAGCAGCCAGCCTGCTTCAGTATCAGTGCAAAACCATCCCGAAGGAGACGCTGCATCTTCCCGGGCCGGACTACGTCGAGCGCATCTACAGCATTTCCGACCGTCCGACCCGCGTGCTGACGACGCCTGCAGTCGCTGCTCGATCACGGGCGGCTGGGCGGTACCGGTTACGTGTCGATTCTGCCGGTCGATCAGGGCATCGAGCACTCGGCAGGCGCCTCGTTTGCGCCGAACCCGATGTTCTTCGATCCCGAGAACATCGTGAAGCTGGCGATCGAAGGCGGCTGCAACGCCGTCGCGTCGACGCTCGGCGTGCTCGGATCGGTGTCGCGAAAATACGCCCACAAGATTCCGTTCCTGGTGAAGCTGAACCACAACGAGTTTCTCTCGTATCCGAATGCCTACGATCAGATCAAGTTCGGCTCGGTGACGCAGGCGTTCGAGATGGGCGCGCAGGGCGTGGGCGCGACGATTTACTTCGGGTCAGAAGAATCGAAGCGGCAGATCGTGGAGGTGTCCGAGGCATTCGAAGAAGCGCACCAGCTCGGCATGTTCACCGTGCTGTGGTGCTATCTCCGCAACCCGGCGTTCAAGACGAAGGACAAGGACTTCCATGTGTCCGCCGACCTGACGGGGCAGGCGAACCACCTCGGCGTGACGATCGAGGCCGACATCATCAAGCAGAAGCTCCCGGAGAACAACGGCGGCTACAACGCGCTGACGAACTTCGGCAAGACGCACAAGAAGGTGTATTCCGACCTGTCGTCGGATCACCCGATCGATCTGACGCGCTATCAGCTGGCGAACTGCTACATGGGGCGCGCCGGCCTGATCAACTCAGGCGGCGCTTCGTCTGGCGAGAGCGATTTGAAGGAAGCCGTGAAGACCGCCATCATCAACAAGCGCGCCGGGGGCATGGGCCTCATCTCGGGCCGCAAGGCGTTTCAGCGGCCGATGAAGGAAGGCGCGCAGCTGCTCAACGCGATTCAGGACATCTACTTGAACAAGGACGTCACTATCGCTTGATCGTTTCCGACCCGCTGACCGGTCCGTTGCAGGACGTGCCGGCGTAGCTCAAAGCAATGTTGGACGTGCCCTGGAAGGTGCCGGTACCGGTCATGCTGAAGGGGCACGTCGCCGTTCCCTTCGTAGCCGTACCCGTTGCCGCCCAGGGGATCGACGTTTCGCCGTGAGTGGCCGTCATCGTACCGGCCAGTGTCACGCCGTCAGCACAGGTTGCCGAAAAGTCCCCGCTCGCCTGACCGCCCGTCTGCGAGGTGATCTTCCACAGCAGGCTGCCGCAGCTCTGCGCGGCCGGAGCAACCGTCGAGCCGGTCCAGGTGCCCGAGGTAGGACCGTACGTCGCTGTTGTTGCCCGGTTCGGTGGGCGAGCCCAGAATGCTCTTGAAGAGCTGGCTGCAGGCCGTGGAGGAGACGGCGATCGTGACAATCAGCGCGATTTTGAGAAGCGTCATGTCTTTGTGTATCGGCCCCGCTAGGAGCCGGCTTTAGGTCTGTTGGATAATCACCCTATGTCGCTGTTGAAGGTTGCCCGCATGGGCCATCCCGTGCTGCGCGCCCGCGCCCGGGAGATCGATCGCGCGGAGCTGAAGCACCCCTCGATGCAGAAGCTGATCGACGACATGATCGACACCATGCACGAGTACCACGGTGTCGGCCTCGCGGCCCCGCAGATTCACGAAGGGCTCCGCATCTTCGTCGCCGCCATCGCGCCCGGAGACGACGAACCGCTGTCGCCAGACGCAGAGCCGATGGTGTTCATCAATCCCGTCATGACGCCCGCCGGCCCTGAGATTGTGGAGGACTGGGAAGGCTGCCTCAGCATCCCGGACATCCGCGGACGCGTGCCGCGCGCCCGCGCCATCAGAGTGACCGCCGATGGACCGCACGGGCGGCACGATCGACGTCGCCTCCCACGATTTTCCGGCGCGCGTCATCCAGCACGAGACCGATCACCTCGACGGCGTGCTCTTCTTCGATCGCATGCGCAGCTTCGAGACGCTGTCGTACCTCGAGGAGTACGCGCGGTACTGGTCGAAGGACAGGGGGGACTAATCCAACATTGGTCAGATTGGACAGATTGGTAGATTGGAAGATTGTTGAAGGATTGACGATTGTCGATTTCGCAGAATGTTCAACGTAATGCCAGCACGAGTCATTTTCCTGCCTGATTCGTGAGCTCTCTCGATGGCACGACCCTCGCCAGAGACGATGCTAAGATGGCGCCGATGGAGTTGCAGAGGCGGCGGGTGAGTTACGACGACCTCGCGCAGATGCCGGAAGACGGACGCCGTTATGAGCTGTACGACGGCGAGGTCTTCGTGGTTCCATCCCCGATATTGCTTCATCAAGTCGTTGCTATGCGTCTCTGGCGTATCCTCGACGACTACGCGCGCCGAGCCGGAGGACTTGCCGTCGCGAGTCCCATCGACGTCATATTCTCAGATTACGACGTCGTGCAACCAGACATCGTCTTCTTGACGGCGGAAAGCATGCGCACGGTGAGCCTGATGGATCGAATTCGGCAACCGCCGGATCTCGCGGTGGAGGTGCTGTCGCCATCGACTGCGTCGAACGATCGTGGCCGAAAAATGCGCATGTTTCAGCGTTATGGCGTACCGGAATACTGGATAGTCGATCCGATCGAGAAAAACGATCGAGATTTACGGTTGGCAGAATCTGCGTACGGGCTGGTGGGCACGTTTTCAGGGAGCGCGCAGATGCGCTCGGCGGTTCTTCCGGACCTCACAGTCGTTCCTGCGAGCGTTTTTCCGTCGGATCTTCGATAGCGCCTCGGTCGTAATCTGCCAATCTACCAATCTACCAATCTTCCAATCTACCCATGTCAGGCGCCAGCCTGTCTTTTCTTCTCAGCCGCGCGCTCTGCCTTCAGTCGTTCCAGCTCCACTTCTGAGTGATCCGCGTAACTCATCGCGTCGGCGATGAGGCGGTGGCCGGCGCGCTCGGCGATGAGCGTGTGCATCGCCTGGCAGATGCGGCGATAGGCGGGATGTCCCTGCGGCGCAGTGCGCAGCTCGATGAGATGCATGGCCTCGCGCGCGTTCATGTCCATGTAGTAGCGGATGCGATAGGCCATCGACACGGCGTAGGGCGCAATCGCCGAGAAGCCGGCCGCGTGCAGTGCGTCGTGCAGCTCGGCTGACGCCTCCATGACGCCGGTCCAGTCCTTGTGCGCGCCCGCGGCCTCGATGGCGTCGGGCTCGACATATCCATGGAGCGCGCCGAGCGGCTGCCACTCCATGGTCAGCAGCCGATGGCGCTGCAGATCGCGAAACGCTCCGTAGTCCGACAGCACGTCGAAGCGATAGCTCGTCCGCTCGAACGCGCGCCCGGGCTTGTGGCGCCGGTTCGCGCGAGTGCCGACGTAGGCGCGCAGCACGCGCGCGCGATCGTCGGCCGGCATCCTGCGAGCCACCTCGAAGAGCTGATCGTCGGGCAGATCGGACACCGCGTAGAGTGCCGCGGCGACCACCTTGATCTCTCCATCGGGATCGAAATCGGTGAGCGTCACCTCGGGCCGCGACTCGCGCTCTTCGCTGGAGAGGAGGCCGTCGGCGATGCTTTCGATCGCGGTCTTCGTCTCGGAGAAGTATTGCGTCCACCGCACGCCGCGATCGGGTTGATCGACGCGCGTGAGAAACGCGGGAATCACTTTTCGCAGCTCGGTGAGTATCAGATCGGCGTACTCGCGAGACTCGGCCACGGGATTCGCGCGCATGCGGAGCAGCAGGGCCTCGTACGCCTGACCTGTGCCGAACAATCCCATGTTCGACTGCACGGCAGCCGGCAGCAGGCCGCGAAGCGTGTCGAGCGCCTTTGCGCGAATCGCCGCGCGATAGACGCCATCGCTGTCGGCCGCATCTTTCGGAAACCGCGCGCGAAAATGCTCCTGCATCGGCTCGTACCAACGCGCGTAGACCTCGAACGTGCGATCGAGCGTCGACTGATAGCGGGCCTGTAGCGGCGTGCCGTCGAGCTCGGTGGGCACGTAGTACTTCCAGCGGCCGCCCGGACGATCGGTGTAGGGCACGTAGCGCGTCGACTGCTCGAGATAGGCCATCAGGCGGCCCCACTCGAGCACCTTGGTCAGAATGTTCGACACGCCTTCGCACGCGAGGTGCACGCCACCGAGCTGCGCCACGGAGTCGTCGCCGTATTCCGCAAAGACCTTGGCGTACAGTTTTTCCGCGCGGGCCACGCCAACCTGGCTGTCGGCGGCCGCGGCGCCGTGCAGGTCGCCCAGAAACTCGTCGAGAAACAGACGCCGCAGCGACTTCGCAGAGCGCGAGTATCGCGAGAAGAGCGCGCCCTTGACGGTGTCGGGCAGGTTGGTGAGCGCGAAGACCGGACCGTCGAGGTTCGAAAAATATGGGGAGAGCGCTGCGCGTTCGTCCGGCGTGAATTCAGACACGGCGTCAGGGTACACTATCCGCCGGTACCTTCTCCATGCCCGCATTTCGATTTCGCCATCAGCTTCAGGCGCGCTTCCGCGATTGCGATTTGTTCGGACACGTGAACAACGCGGTGTACTTCACGTACATGGAAGAAGCGCGGTGGGCGTATTGGCGCGAGTTGACCGGCGATTTCCCGCACGACCGGCTGCCGGGCCTGATTCTCGCGCGCGCCGAATGCGATTTCATCCGGCCGGTGAATCCGGGCGAGCGCATCGACATCTGGATGGGTGCGACCAAGATCGGCCGCACCAGCCTGTCGATCGATTGCGAGATGCTCGACCAGCGCGGGCAGCCTGTCGCGAAGGGCCGTGCGGTGATGGTGACCTACGACTACGCGACCGCGAAACCGGTTCCCGTGCCCGACTGGGCGCGCGCGCGCATCGAAGAGTACGAAGGACGCCAGCTGTCGCGCCCGTAAATGGGGTCTCGTCATTACCCTCGACCACGTCAGCAAGCACTTCGAAGGCCGCCGGCGCGTCACGGCGCTGCAGGACATCACGCTCGACATACCGAAGGGCGAGCTGGTCTCGATCGTCGGGCCCTCCGGCTCGGGCAAGTCGACGCTGCTGAATCTCATCGGCGGGTTGGACCGGCCGACGTCGGGCACCATCACGCTCGACGGCCAGCGCCTCGACGGTCTCGCAGACGATGGGTTGACGGCGGTGCGGCGGGACAAGCTCGGCTTCATCTTTCAGTTCTTCAATCTGCTGCCCAGCTTGTCGTGCGTCGAGAACGTGGCGCTGCCTCTGCACCTGCGCGGCTGGCCGCGGAAGAAAATCGACGATCGCGCGCGCGAGCTGCTCGACCTGGTGAAGCTGTCCGCACGCATGGACCATCTTCCCGACGAGCTGTCGGGCGGCGAGCGCCAGCGCGTCGCCATCGCGCGCGCGTTGTCCGTATATCCGCCGATCCTGCTGGCGGACGAGCCGACAGGTAACCTCGACACGCAGACAGGCGCCGACATTCTGGAGCTCGTGAAGGATCTGCACGTCAGGCTCGGGTCGACGATCCTCATCGTCACGCACGATGCGCACGTGGCCCAGACCTGTCAGCGCACCATCACGATCCGCGACGGCAAGATCGTCGGCGACGTGCAGAAGGTAGCGTCATGCGGCTGCTGCGACTCATCAGCTGGCCGTATCTGAAGAAACACGCGGTCCGTTCGCTGCTCACCGTCGTGGGCATCGTGCTCGGCGTCGCTGTGTTCGTCGCCATGCACACGGCGAATCAGGCGGTGTTCTTCGCGTTCGAGCGAACTGTCGATCGCATCGCCGGCGCGTCTCAGCTGCAGATAACGGCCGGTGAAGCAGGATTCCCGGAGGAAGCGCTCGAGCGCGTGCAGGCGATTCCCGAAGTGCAGGTGGCCGTCCCCGTCATCGAGGCGCCTGCCGGGACGAAGCTGTCCGGCCAGGGAAACATCCTGATTCTCGGCGTCGACATGACGGGCGATCGCAGCCTGCGGGAATACGACCTCGAGAGCGGCGACGAAGCGGTCATCGACGATCCGCTCGTGTTTCTCGCGCAGCCCGATTCGATCATCATCACCAACGAGTTCGCGTCGCGAAACAGCTCTCCGCGTCGGCGATCGCCTCACCCTGTCGACGATGATCGGCGACAAGCCGTTCACCGTGCGCGGCATCATGCGCTCGGGCGGGCTGACCAGCGCCTTCGGCGGCAACCTCGCGATCATGGACATCTACGCCGCGCAGCAGGTGTTCGGGCGCGGGCGCCGATTCGACCGCATCGATCTGAAACTCCGCGAGGGCGTCGCCGTTGAGGCCGGACAGGCGGCGATCAGGAAAGAGCTCGGCGTCGGTTTCGACGTCGAGCCTCCCGCATCGCGCGGCCAGCAGCTCGAATCGACGCTGGCGGTGTACGCGATCTCGATGAACGTGTCGAGCGTGTTCGCGCTGTTCATCGGCATGTTCATCATCTACAACTCGTTTTCGATTGCCGTCACCCAGCGGCGATCGGAAATCGGCATTCTGCGCGCGCTCGGCGCGCCGCGCCGGCAGATCAGGAACCTGTTCCTCATCGAGAGCGCCGCGAGCGGATTGCTCGGATCGATCGCCGGCATCGCGCTCGGCATCGTCATGGCGCGCGGCATGGTGGGATCGATCTCGAACATGCTCGAGGGCATCTACGGCGTCGCCGAGCGGGCCGAAGAAGTGTCCGCCGATCCGAGACTGCTCAGCGCTGCCATCGCCATCGGCATTGTGACCAGCATGATCGCGGCCTGGCTGCCCGCGCGGAACGCGTCGCGCGTCGATCCGGTGCAGGCGCTGCAGAAAGGCAAGTATCAGGTTCTGACGGCGGGCGAGAATCGCGCGCGGCGGCTGACGGCCGCCGTGATGATGGCCGCGGCGATCGTGATGCTGTGGCTGGGCACCTCCATCTGGTTCTACGCGGGATACACGCTGATCATTCTGTCGGCGCTGATGCTGGTGCCGACGGTGGCGCTGTGGTTCTCGCGAGCGTTGCGGCCCGTGCTGAAGTGGCTGCGCCCGGTCGAGGGCGCGCTCGCCGCCGACAGCCTCATCCAGTCGCCACGCCGCACGTCGGGCGCCGTTGCTGCGCTCATGCTGTCGCTCGGCCAGGTCATCGGGCTCGGCGGCGTCAGCCGCGAAAGCTACAGCTCGATTCTCGAGTGGCTGAACACCGCGTTGAATCCCGATCTGTTCGTCTCGGGATCGCAGAACCTCTCGGACCGGACGTTCAGATTTCCCAAGACCCTCGCAGGTTCGATCGCTGCCATTCCTGGCGTCGAAGACGTGCAGCATGTGCGCAGTCTCCGCGTGAACATTGGCGGCGGCCCGGTGATGCTGATCGCCATCGACGCCGCCAGCTTCGAGCGCCGCGGCCATCGTCCGACCGTGGCCGAAGATCCACGCGGCATGTATCCGCATGGCGAGCTCGGGGCAAGGCGTCATCGTCTCGGACAACTTCGCGCGACTTCACCAGAAACAGGTTGGCGATCGGGTGGAGGTGCCGACGCCAGGCGGGCTGCTGACGATTCCGATTGCCGGCATCATCACCGACTGGTCCGATCAGCAGGGATCGATTTTTCTCGACCGCACGGTCTACGAGCAGTATTGGAAGGATGACACGGTCAACGTCTTTCGCGTGTACGTGAGTCCTGGGACCGATCCGCAGACGGTGAGGCAGCGCATCCTCGAGCGTCTGTCGCCGTCGCATCCTCGTCTGCTCGTGCTGACCAACGCCGAGGTGCGAAGCTGGGTGTTGAAGCTGACCGATCAGTGGCTGCAGCTGACATACAGCCAGGTCTTCATCGCGGTCCTCGTGGCGATTCTCGGCATCGTCAACACGCTGACGGTGTCGATCATCGATCGCAAGCGCGAGCTCGGCGTGCTGCGCGCGGTCGGCGGGTTCAGGCGGCAGATCCGTCAGACTGTATGGATGGAAGCCGTCGCAATCGGGCTGGTGGGGCTGGCGCTCGGGTTGTTGTTCGGCGCGGCGAATTTGTATTTCCTGTTGCAGATTACCGGTCGCGACTTGTCGGGGATGCATCTGCCGTACCGATTTCCGTTCAGCATCGCCGCGATGCTGCTTCCCACGATTCTCGCCGCGGCGTTCTTCTCGGCGCTCTGGCCGGCGGAGTCGGCCGTGCGGACGTCCTTGGTTGAGGCGTTGGAATATGAATAGATCGTCGACCGTGCTATCGTGCCATCGTCGATCGTTGGCGACAGCGCTTGCGCTGTCATTGCTCGCGTTGCACTTCGCCCCTTGTTCGCCCAGCCCGACGCGCGGGCGATTGTCGAAGAGGCGCAGCGGCGGGCCGAATCGAAATCGCAGCGCTACGAAGGCCTGCTGCAGGTGCTCGACGACAAGGGCAAGGTCGCCGACAAGCGCTGGCTCTTCACGCGGCTCGGATCGCATGGGCGGAGCAAGGCGGTGCTCCGGTTCGTCGCGCCCGCCGAGGTCAAAGGGGTGGCGCTGCTGATCGTGAACCATCCCGATCGCGCCTCCGATCAGTGGATGTGGACGCCGGCGCTGCAGCGCGAGCGGCGCATTGCGCTGCAGGACCGGTCGACCAGATTCTTCGGGACCGACTTCAGCTTCGAAGATCTCGAAGAGCGCGATGTCGATCAGTACAACTATCGCCTGCTCGGCGAGGAGACCATCGACGGGGCTCCGTGCTGGCGAGTGGAGTCGACGCCGTCGCAGAAGAAGATCTCGCAGTACACAAAAGCGAACGTCTGGATCAGGAAAGACAACTACGTGCTCGCGCAGGTCGAGAGTTACATCAAGGCCGACGTGGTTCGCCGGCTGAAGTACAGCGATTTCGTGCAGGTGCAGGGGATCTGGACGGGGCGGCGGCTCGAGATGATCGATCTTCGTCGCAAGAGCCGCACGATCCTGACGCTCGAGAAGCTCGAGTACAACGTCCCGCTCAAAGACGAAGACTTCACGCTTCAGTCTTTGCGGAATCCGCTGTGAGGGCGCTGCTCCTTCTGCTCTTATTCGCCGTTCCGGCGAGCGCACAGGAGTTTACGTATCGGGGATTCGGCCAGATTCAGTCGACCGCCTATCCTCAGACCACGCCGCAAGACGATCGATCAGTTCGGGGTCGACGCGCTGTTTCGAATCGAGCCGGCGTACCGGCCTGTCGACTGGTTGACGCTCTCCGGATCGATCGACGCCCGCATCGACACGATCGACCAGGTCGAGCGCGCATGGCGCGTGGATGTGCGAGACCGGGGTGTGCAGCGGCCGCCGCTGTCGCTGCGTCACGCACGCGCAACGCTTCGGAAGGGCACGCTCACCGCCGACCTCGGCAAGCAATTCGTCCGCTGGGGCAAGGCCGACATCCTGAACCCCACCGACCGGTTCGCGCCGCGCGATTTTCTTGAAGTGACAGACGACGAATTTCTCGCCGTCATCGGGGCTCGCGGTCAGTACCAGCGCGGACCGCACTCCATCGACATTGTCTGGGTCCCGATATTTACGCCGAGCCGCACGCCGCTCGTCGGACGACGGTGGGCGCCGCCGCCTCCGCAGACGTTCGGCCCGACCGGTTTCGTCGACGTGAGCCCCGTGTTTCCAGATCGGTCGCAGTACGGCGCCCGCTGGAATGTGCTGGCCCCGGGGTTCGAATTCTCTCTTTCATATTTCGACGGCTTCAACCACTTGCCGCAGTTCACGACGATTCCGCTCTCCAGCAGACCGCTCATCGCGCTTCAGCGCACGTACGCGCCGCTCCGCATGGCCGGCGCGGACGCAGCCGTTCCGCTCCGCTGGTTCACGGTGAAAGGAGAAATCGCCTCGCTGGTCACAACAAGCAAAACAGCGGACGATGTGGTCGTCTATGTCGTTCAGCTGGAACGCCAGTCGGGCGAGTTGAGCCTCGTCGCCGGGTACGCGGGCGAAATCGTCACCGAGCGGCGGTCGATCTTCGATTTCGCGCCAGACCGCGGGCTGACGACGCGCATTTCTCGGCCGCGCGGGCTACACGATCGACGCCACCAGCGACGTCTTCGTCGAAGCCGCCGTCCGCCAGAATCTCGACGGCGTCTGGATCAAGGGGCAGTATTCCGAGGCCATCGGCGCGCACTGGCGCGCGACATTCGGGGGCGCTGCCATCGGCGGCCGCGCGCGCGACTTCATCGGCCAGTACCGCCGCAACTCCCATCTTCTCGCGACGCTAAGATATAGTTTCTAACGATGTCGCTGCTCGTCACGCCGGACGATCTCTCACGCGAGCTCGCGTCTTCCAGACCGCCGCTCCTCATCGATCTGCGTCCGGCTGAGAACTACTGCGAGAACCACTTGCCCGGCGCCGTGCACCTCGACCTCTTCGGCATCAGCAGCATCGACACGGATCCCGCGCCGCTCAAGGCGTTCTTCTGGATCATCGAGCACCTGCTCGCGTCCCGCGGCGTGTCGAACGACGTCGCTGTCGTCGTCTACGACGACACGTCGGGCATACGGGCCGCGCGGGCGTTCTGGTTCCTGGAGTTCTTCGGCCATCCCCACACGCGCGTGCTCGACGGCGGCTTCAACGCCTGGGCGCGAAAAGGGTTGCCGGTCACGCAGCAGGCGCACAAGCCGAAGCCTACCGAGTGGACCGGCACGCGCGACGAGAACATTCTCGCCGGCTGGCGCGATGTGAACGATCGCCTCGGCAAAGCCGGCTCCGTGATTCTCGATACCCGAAGCGACGGAGAGTATTGCGGCACCAGCGTGCGGGCGGCGAGAGGCGGCGCCGTGCCTGGCGCCGTCCACCTGGAGTGGACGAAGAACCTTGCGCCCGACGGCGCGTTCAAGAGCACCGACGAGTTGAAAGCCATGTACGAGCGCGCAGGCGTGGCGCCCGATCGCGAGGTCGTCACGTATTGCCAGGGCGGCTACCGCGCGGCGCATTCGTATCTTGCGCTGCGGCTCGTCGGCTACCCGCGCGTTCGCAATTACATCGGATCGTGGAAAGAGTGGGGCGATCGCATCGATCTGCCCATCGAGCACCCGAAGGAACCCTAATGGACAACATCGACAAGGTCGTTGATTACATCAACGTGCAGCGCGATCGGTACGTCGACGAGCTGAAGCAGTACCTCGCCATTCCGAGCATCAGCGCGCTTCCCGAGCATCAGGCCGACGTGCGGCGCACGGCCGAGTGGAGCGCCGATCACATGAAGAGCATCGGCCTCGAGAACGTCCGGCTGATCGAAACGCCGGGCAACCCGATCGTCTACGGCGAATGGCTGAACGCGCCAGGCGCGCCGACGATCCTCTTTTACGGCCACTACGACGTGCAGCCGGTCGACCCCATCGAGCTCTGGGAGTCGCCGCCGTTCGAAGCGACCGTGCGCGAGAACGAGATCTACGCGCGCGGCGCGGCCGACGACAAGGGGCAGGTCTTCATGCACTTCAAGGCGATCGAAGCGCACATGAAGCAGTCCGGCCGCCTGCCGCTGAACATCAAGGTGTTTCTCGAGGGCGAAGAGGAAGTCGGCAGCCTGCACCTCGACGAGTTCGTGCGGCAGAACAAGCCACTGCTCGCCGCCGACGTGGTCGTGATTTCCGACTCCGCCATGTTCGCGCGAGAAATTCCGTCGATCTGCTACGGGTTGCGCGGCCTCGTCTATTACCAGATCGATCTGCGCGGGACGAAGAGCGATCTGCACTCGGGCGTCTTTGGCGGCGCGATGGCCAATCCGGCATTCGTGCTGACGCAGATGCTCGCGCAGATGAAGGACAAGAGCCACCGGGTGAAGATTGCGGGCTTCTACGACGACGTGCGCGACTTGACGGAGGCCGAGCGCGCAGAGTGGAAGAAACTGCCGTTCGACGAGAAGAAGTACCGCAAGGAATGGGGCGCGCCGAAGCTCGCCGGCGAGTCCGGGTACTCGGTGCTGGAGCGCGTGTGGGGCCGGCCGACGTTCGAAGTGAACGGGCTGCTGTCAGGTTTCACCGGCGAGGGACCGAAGACGGTGCTGCCGGCCGTCGCGATGGCGAAGGTCAGCATGCGGCTCGTGCCGAATCAGGATCCCGACAAGATTGCGAAACAGTTCGAAGAATACGTCGAGAAGATTGCGCCGCCGACGGTCGAGCTGAAGCTGACGCGGCTCCATGGCGGCAAGCCGTGGATGGCCGAGTTCGACAGCCCGTACATCCGCGCCGCCGGGCGCGCGATCGAGAAAGGCTTCGGCAAGACGCCCGTGTTCACGCGCGAGGGGGGCTCCATTCCGGTCGTCGCGACGTTTCAGGAGGAGCTCGGCATTCCGAGCGTGCTCTTCGGCGTCGGTCTGCCCGACGAGAACGCGCACGCCCCGAACGAGAAGCTCGATCTCGGAAATTTTCACGGCGGCGTCATCGCGTCGGCGCATCTCTACGAGGAGATCGCGAAGCTGCGCCCGTGAGCATGCTCGCGTTGATGGACAGGCTCGAGCGGTTCTACGGGCCTCTGCCGCTGCCGCCGGAAGATCCATTCGCCTTCTACGTGTGGGACGTGCTCGGCGTTCGCACCACTCCTTCGCGCCGGGATGCCGCGATGAGCGCGCTCCGGCGGATTCCGGCGCTGACGCCCGATTCGATGGGCAAGGCGGCGCGCGCGAAGCTGGAGAAAGCCGTCGCTCTTGCCGGACCCCACCGCGAAGAGCGTCTGCGCGCGCTCAGCTCGGGCATCGACGTGTTCAAGCGCAATCGCGACCTTCCCAGGAGACTTCGCAGCGACATCGACGCGGCACGAGAGGCGCTGGCGCTGCTGCCTCACCTCACGGCGATTTCGAGCCAGTGGCTGTTGCTGTTTGCCGGACGTCATTCGCTGCTTCCCGACGATCCGAATGTGCGGCGCGTGCTCGCGCGCCTTCAAACGGAAGCTGCCACCGCGACTGAAGAGCTCGGGGGAGTGCTCACGGCGATGCAGCGCGCGACGCTGTACCTCTCGCATCATGGACGCGCCACCTGCCTCGACGCAGATCCGTTGTGCCACATCTGCCCATTGCGATCGGAGTGCCCGTTCAGGCCTGATTGAGGACACTATGAAACGTGTCACGTGTGTCGCTCTGCTTTGCGCCGTGTACGCGCTGCGGCCGACGTTCGCAGCGCCGCCCGCGTTCGTCGACATCACGTGGATGTCGATCTCGAACATGTATTACGAGCTCGGGCCGCTCGACGATCGTGACCGACGGGTACATCACCCGCCTTCCGCAAGACGCGTTCTTCGGCGGTGGCGGAGGCTATGCGCAGACGAAGCGGGCCTTCAGGCCCGATGTCGCCGCCGTGACGCGCGTCATGAATGCGCTGAGCCGGCCGACGAGAGTGAACCTGCTGCTCACGGGGCACAGTCATTGGGATCACTCGTTCGACACGGCGACCTGGTCGAAGCTGACCGGCGCGCGCATCATCGGGTCGAAGACGACGTGCCTGCAGGCGCAGGCGGAGTCGGTGCCGGTAGAACGGTGCCGTATTGTCGATGGCGGAGAAGCGATCCCGCTGTCTGAGGGCGTCACGATGAGGGTTGTGCGCTGGAATCACAGCGGAGACCCGTCGGTGAATCCAGAACAGCACAATCCGGTCGAGCTGAAGTCTGTACCGGTGCAAGATCCCGCAACGGGCGGACTGCGCGCCGGCGTTGCGGAGGATTTTCCGAACGGCGGCGGAAACCGCGCGTATCTCTTCACCGTCGACGGCCCCGACGGGCGGTTCAGCTGGTTCTTCAACAATTCGGCGAGCGCGGTCGACCTGCACGTCCCGATTGTCGTCGACGGCGTCGACCATGGGGCGCCGATCGAGAATCTGAACGCGGCGATGAAGGACGCAAAGCTGACGTCGGTCGATTTGTGGATCGGGGAAGCGCGGCGCCCGTCGCGAAATTGGTCGTGCCGGTGCTGAAGCCCAAGGCCTTCATTCCCGTTCACTGGGACGGACTTTTCGGAGCATTCGAGGCGGGTGTGCCGAAGCCCTACGCAGATTCCGGCGTCGAGGCACTGCTCAAGGCTTCAGGCGCGAGCGTCATCAAGCCCGCGCAATACATGGACAAATGGCGGCTCGATCGCAAAGGCGTGCGGCCGGTGGCCAACACAGAGGTGAAGAAGGCGCTTGGGTTCAACTAGACACGTTGCCGCACTGATATTCGATTTCGATGGTTTGATCGTCGACAGCGAGACCCCGGGGTTCCAGGCGTGGTCAGAGGTGTATGCCACCCATGGCTGCTCGCTCCCGTTCGAGAAGTACTCCGCCTGTATCGGTACGATCGGCGGGTTCGATCTGCACGCGTTCCTCGAAGAGCAATCCGGCCGGTCGCTCGATCGCGCGGATCTCGAGACGGCCTGCAACACACGATGGCTGCAGCTCATGCACGCGCAACCGATGCTTCCCGGCATTGCCGCGTGTATCTCGTCTGCGAAGCGGCGCGGGCTGAAGCTGGCGATCGCCTCGAGCTCCACGCAGAAGTGGGTGACTCGCAACCTTCGCAAATTCGAGCTGCTCGATCAGTTCGATGCGATCTGTACGAGCGACTATGTGAGCGCGGTGAAGCCAGACCCGGCGCTGTATCTGCTGGCGCTCGAGACGCTCGGCGTCAAGGCCGACGAGGCCATCGCGTTCGAGGATTCGCCAAACGGCATTCTCGCGGCCAAGCGCGCTGGGATTTTCTGCATCGCGGTTCCCAATCCGCTCACCAAAGACCTGCCATTGGAGCTGGCCGATCGACGCCTCGGCTCGCTCGAGGAGTTCGATCTGGACGATGTCTAACATCATCGCGATTGGAGGAGGGGGATTTCTCGCCGAGCCGCGAAACTTTGCGCTCGAGAAGTACATCCTCGACGAGACCGGCAAAGCGCGGCCGAACGTGCTGATGATTCCGACAGCGCGCGGCGATGACGCGGAGTATGTCGCGAAATTTCATGCCGCGTTCGGCGAGCTCGGCGCGACAACGCAGCACTTGCCGTTGTTTCATCGCACGCCGGATCTCCGCTCCCTGATCCTCGCGCAGGACGCCATCTTCGTCGGCGGCGGCAATACGAAGAGCATGCTGGCCGTGTGGCGCGATTGGGGATTGCCCGAGCTGCTCAAAGAAGCATACGAATCGGGCATCGTCATGGGCGGGCAGAGCGCCGGAGCGATCTGCTGGTTCGAACAGGGGGTCACCGATTCGTGGGCCGATCGGCTGCGGCCGCTCGAGTGCATGGGATTTGTATCCGGGAGCTGCTGCCCGCACTATGACGGCGAGGTCGAGCGCAGGCCGGCGTATCACGCGCTGGTGCAGAGCGGAGACCTCAAGCCCGGTTACGCGATCGAGGATGCCGTCGCTGCACACTTCAGAGACGGCCGTCTCGTGCGCGTGGTGTCGAAGAAAGCGGGCGCGAAGGCGTATCACGTGTCTGCCGATGCGGGCGCGATACAGGAAGCGCCGCTCGAGGTGACGCTGCTGCCTCCGAGGTAGAGGTAGAATCGCGGCGGAGGCGCCGATGGTGTTTACGCTCGTCCGTGCGCTCACCTACGCGACGATCTTCGTCGGATTTCTCGGCGTGTTTCTGCCAGCGCGCATTCTCGCGTGGGCCGGGCTTACTGCGCCTGATGCGCTAAAGGCTCCTCAGGTCGGCGGCATCATTCTCGTCGCGGCGGGCGCCGCGTTCGGGCTCTGGTGCATCCTGGCGTTCGTGTTCATCGGCAAGGGCACGCAGATGCCTCTCGATCCCCCCAGGCATCTCGTGATTCGCGGACCGTATCAATTCGTGCGCAACCCGATGTATATCGGTGCAGGCCTTGCATTGGCCGGCGCGGTACTGTACTTCAGCTCGCTCGCGCTCATTCTGTACGGTGCCGTGTTGGGGGTCATCACGCACCTCTTCGTCATCCTTTATGAAGAGCGTGTGCTGGCAGAAAAATTTGGACCGGAGTACGACGCGTATCGCCGGCAAGTCCGGCGCTGGCTGCCTCGCTTATGATGAGTCCGATCGCATGAACGTGACGCGCTACGAGACCGCGGACGCCTTTCTCCAGGCCGCCCAGCCGCTGCTGATGATGGCCGAAGCGGAGAACAACCTCCTGCTTGGCGTGGCGCAGGGCATCGCGCGAAATCCAACGGCAGCGAAGAATCCGTATCTCGCCACGGTCGCGGGTCATGCAGGCGTCGTCGCGTGCGCTGTGTACATCTCGCCGTTCAAGCTCGTCATCACGCGCGCGAACCGCGAACCGATCGCGGCGCTCGCGCGCGATGTCTTCGAAGCCGTGCCTCAGCTCGACGGCGTGACGGGACCGTCACGCTCGGCCGACGATTTCGCGCTGGCCTGGAGCAAGTTGTCACGTGTCGAGCCGACGCTCGGCATGCGCCTGCGCATCCACGAAACGCGCAAGGTCGTCGAGTCGGATCTCCGCGCCGCGCCTGGACAGTTTCGACCCGCGGCGCCGGCCGACCTCGAGCTGCTGGCGAAATGGACCGAGGTGTTCGTGTCGGAGGCGCGTATTCCCGAGCCCGTCGATGCAGTGCGGATCGTCCAGGACGCCATCACGCGCGGACGCCTGCATGTGTGGGAAGACGACAAGCCGGTGTCGATGGCGGCATGGACCGGGAAGACTCCGAGCGGCGTGCGCATCAACTTCGTCTATACGCCGCGCGAGCTGCGCGGCAAAGGCTACGGCACGGCCTGCGTCAAAGCACTCACCAAGCAGCAGCTCGATCTGGGCAATGCGTTCTGCTGGCTGTACACGGATCTCTCCAGTGCCGCCTCGCCGAATATCTTCAAGCGGATCGGGTACTGGCCTGTGTCGGATGTCTCTGAGTACTATCTGAAGTAGCTCGTAGCTGGTAGCCGGTAGCTAGTTAGGAAGGCACGGACAGGCTACAGGCTATCAGCTAGTTCAGCGAAGCCACCCGTCTGCGGAGCGTCTTGACGTGCTCCCAGAGCTGCTCGTGATCGCTGCGTCCTTCTTCGTCGACCTCTGAACCGGCGCTGAAGTGCAGGTACTGCTGCAGGTCACGCAGCGCGGCTGCGAAGTCGTTCATGTGGTACGCGAGCAGGCCGCGATCGCGCAGTTCGGCGAGCGCGGGCGGATCGACCGCCAGCAGAAGCTCGGTCACGTTCCGCGCCTGCGGAAACGAGTGCAGCCTCACATAGATGCGCTTCAGGTTCAGCAGCATGCGCGTCAACATCTGCGGCTTGGTCGCCGGCGCCAGCAACGCGGGGTCGAACGCCGCTTCGTCGCCCACATGCCGCTGCAGCAGCCGGCGGCAGTCGTTCTCGGACAGCCGCGCGCCCCGATGAAACGGATCGAGGATGAGCGGCGTGAAGCGCATGAGGAAGTGCCCTGGAAAGTTCACCCCTTCAATCTGAATGCCCGCTCTGCGCGCCACTTCCATGTACACGAGCGCGAGGGTAATCGGGATGCCCGTGCGGCGCTCGAGCACTTC
Organism: Vicinamibacterales bacterium; assembly: GCA_963730445.1. Taxonomy (GTDB): domain Bacteria; phylum Acidobacteriota; class Vicinamibacteria; order Vicinamibacterales; family JAMQPK01; genus JAMQPK01. The sequence continues at coordinate 203,130 of CAVSRX010000014.1, forward strand.
GTTGAGAAAGCTGTTGCTCGGATCGTCGTAGCGATCGCGGTTGCCGCAAAACCCTTCTTCGTCGAACAGGTACGCGTTCAGCACATCGACCGCCGTCTCCGACGTCCGCGCGTCCTGCAGGCACCCGCTCGCCGACAGCCGCTCGCGCGCGGCGGCCCCCATGGCGTCGAGCTTCTCGAGATACGGCGCGGGATTGAGGGACGGGCATTCGAGCCGCGCAATCATCAGCGCGGGCGTGGCGAGATCGCGATCGGGAAGAGCCGCGAGCTTGGAGAATTCGGCAATGAAGACGTCTTTCATTCGGGCGGCCCATTATCGCGCAGTTATCGCCTTGTTCTGAAAACACTGAGTCGTTATTCGAAGTGCAAGAACGGGGCGTCACGTGCCTTAGATGTGCAACTTACCAGTATGTCTTAAAACAATTCAATTTATCTAAATTGCTATATACAAAAGACTTACCAGTGTTCCATTTGTGGCACGTAGACCGCATGGCGATTGGTGCCGACGCGTGACGCGCCGGGATCAACACTCGAAGGAGACCCCTTGAAAAGCACACGAATTGGAACCGTTGGGGCGCTGGCTGCGCTCTGCGTGATGTGCGCTGCGGGCGTTGCGGCCGGACAGAGCACTGCGGACGCTCCGGCCACTCCGCGTCTGGTGATCGCGCCCGTTTCGCTCGTGGTCGTCGAGTCGGCGCCTGTGAAACGGCCGGTTGTTTTGCCAGTTCTTTACGCCACGCTTGGCGCGGTGAACGCCTGGGACATGTATTCCACCTCCGCCGCACTGAAAGCCGGAGCGGTCGAAGGCAACCCCGTCGTCGCCCCGGTTGCGGGCAACACTGGTGGGATGCTCGGCCTCAAGCTGGCGACAGCAGGCACCACGATTTTTTTTGCAGAGCGGTTGTGGAGAAAGAATCGCGTCGCCGCGATCGTGATGATGGCCGCCATTAACGGGGCCACCGCAGCCGTGGCCGTGCGCAATATTCAGAATGCGCGGACGGCGGGCCGACGCTGAGAGCGGCGCGACCTTAAAACACGTCAGTTCAGCCGACACGATCGAGGCGCAACCTCCCGCGCTTACTCGAGCGAGTCGAGCCAGGCTTGCAGCCCGGCGTCAGGCTCGGCCGGCTGGGAACGGCGCGCGCGAGACGCCACCGCGGCATCGTGCCAGACATTCCCCGTTGCAGCGCTTCCCGCACGGCAGGTTCGTCGAACGGTTTCGTCAGGTAGGCGAGGATGCCGGGGCGCAGGCTTGTCGTGGCGGGCACCGTGGTGACGCCCGTCGCCAGAATGATCGCGGCGTGAGGAAATTGCGTGCGCAGAACGCCGGCGAGCCAGAGGCCGCCTTGTCCCGGCATCTGCACATCGCAGAAAACCACCGCTGCGGGATTCGCGATCATCGCGGCGAGGCCGGCCTCGCCGCAATCGGCTTCGATCGTCCGGTATCCGATGGCCTTGATCCACCGCGCGAGAATCTGCCTTATCGACGCCTCATCGTCGACAATAAGGACATGATCGGATAACACCCCCTGAGGTTGTCATGGCGTGCTCATTTGATGCTGTAATAAAGTGCACAGTACGCGGAATCGGCAGACAGCCGTACGTTCGGTTTACCGAGGAAAATCGCGAATCAGGGTCTCCATCGTCGCAAGCGTCAGCTCGCTGAGCGTGCCGACGATGAGGTCGGCCTTTTCGAGCTCGGAGGCGGGGTAGGTGTGCGTGACGGCCACACACCGCAGTCCCGCGCGGCGGGCCGCTTCGAGACCCCAGTGAGAATCCTCGATCGCGATGCACGACGCGGGATCGACCGGGTCTGGCAATCGACCCGTCAGCTTTGCTATCGCCAGCAAGTACAGGTCAGGCGCGGGCTTGCCGCGAACGCCATCGGATGCCGATGCAATCGCCGCAAACGAGCCGCGCAAGCCGGCATGCTCGAGGACGATCTCGATCTCGGGTTCGAGCGCTCCGGAGGCCACCGCCAGCGGGACGTGTTCCGCGAACATCTTCACGCACGCCGCCGCGCCGGGGAACAGGATGGCGTCGCTCGTCAGCATCTCTTCGACGATGCACGACTTGGCGACGACCCACTCTTCAATTTTCTCGTCTGAGAGCGAGATCCCGCGATCGTTCGCCAGCGCTTCGAACAGCCCCAGATCGTCGTAGCCGAGATAGCGCGCGTAATACTCGGTCTTGTTCAGATCGATGCCGTCGGCCTGCAGCACAGCCTGATACGCGCGCAGGTGCAGCGGCTCGGTGTCGGCGATGACGCCGTCGAAATCAAAAAACACCGCCTGGAGCGCGCTCAAGGTAGACGTTCGCCCGCGCGAATGGGCACCGCAAGCCGGCTCTCGCGCGGCGGGTACGGACAGTCATACGACGCGTTGTAATAGCAATACGGGTTGTAGGCCTTGTTGAAATCGATCGTGTACACGCCTGATGATGTGCGATCGAGCTCGAGATATCGGCCAGCCGGATATGTTTCGGTGCCGTTCGTCATGTCGCCGAACGGCACGAACAGCCGATTGAGACCTGCGCCGGCTTCGACGAAAGCGCCGAGCGTCAACGGCTGGCCTTTGAGCGTGAACTCGAGCACGCCCACACGCTGATGCTTGCGCGCTTTGCCCTGTGACGTGAGCATGTCCACGACGACGCGCTCCTTCGCAGGATTCAGCGATGCGGGCACCACGTATTCCGGGTCAGCTGGAAAGTACTTGAGCGGGATGAATTCCTTGACCTTCGATGCGGGCACTGGCTCGTCGGGCTGCTTTCTAAACGCGTCGTCTTTCGATGCGCGCTCTGCCTGGATCTGGCTGACGTAATCGCCTTCGCTCTCGGGCGGCGGGTTGCCCGCATTGCACGCGGTCAGCGCGATGCCGGTCACGAGCCCGATGAGAGTCGTCTGCAACAATTTCATTGAAAGATGTAGTGTCCGCGCCGGACGGTCTCGTCCGCGATACGCCGGCGTCTGCTTACGGTATCAATCGGCGTCACCTTGAGCAACCGCCTGAGGGCCGCCAGATGCGTACGAAGTGTATCGCCTTCGGCCATCGCTGCGAGCAGCTGCTTCGCGCTGGCTTCCACGCGCAAGGCCGCATCGTTGATGAATATCGCGGCGGCGTCGACATGAAACGGCGCCATCGCGCCGGCGGCCGAAGATGCCCGAAGGAGCGCGCTCTCGGCGCACGCGACCGCGATCACGATATCGGAAATCGCCATCAGCACTTCCTGCTGCTCGGTGAGCTCCTCGCCGTAGCGCTGCATCGCCAGTCCCAGCGACATGAGCGCGATCTTCTTGAAGGCCTGCACGGCGGCTCGCTGCTCTTCGAGCGGTCCGTCTCCGCGCGGCTCGAGACCGCCGGGGCCGGCGAGTACCTCGTCCTGCAGCTTGCGTGCTGCGGGAATGAGCGGAAGGTCCCCTTTCACCGCGCGTCTGATCAACATGCCGGAAATCAGCAGGCGATTGATCTCGTTCGTGCCTTCGAAGATGCGATTCACCCGTGCGTCGCGATAGTGCCGCTCGGCGGGGTAGTCCTTTACGAAGCCGTTGCCCCCGTGAATCTGCACGTTCTCGTCGAGCACGAAATTCAGGGTTTCGCTTCCGGCCACTTTCGCAATCGACGCTTCGATGGCGAACTCTTCCATGGCGGCGAGGACCGCACCCGGCCCGCCGTTCTGATCGATCGATGCGTCGATGAGCCCGGCCGTTCGATAGATCAGGCTCTCGATGGCGTAGTTCTGCACCGTCATCTCCGCCAGCTTGTGCTTGATCGCGCCGAACTCCGCGATCGGCTTGCCGAACTGTCTGCGCGTGGCGGCGTACCGCGCGCTCTCGCCGATCGCGCCATAGCAGCCACCCACGCACATCGCCCCGAGCTTGTAGCGCCCGAAGTTGAGAACGTTGAACGCGACCTTGTGTCCCTTGCCGATCTCGCCAAGCAGGTTGGCGGCCGGAACCTGAGCATCCTGCAGGATGAGCGGCGTCGTCGACGAGCCGTGCAGTCCCATCTTGTGCTCTTCGTGGCCCGTGCTGACTCCCTTGAAGCCGCGCTCGACGATGAAGGCGGTGAAGTGCTCGCCGTCGACCTTGGCAAATACGATGAAGACGTCGGCGAAGCCGCCGTTGGTAATCCACATCTTCTCGCCTGTGAGCGCGAACCCCCCGTCGGGCAGCCGAACCGCACGCGCGGAGGCGCCGAGCGCATCCGATCCAGAGCCCGACTCGCTCAGCGCATACGCGCCCACCATCTCGCCGGAAATGAGCTTCGGAAGATACCGAGCTTTCTGATCGGCTGAGCCGAAGTAGAGGATCGGACTGATCGCGAGGTTGCCTGTCGCACCGAATGCCGCGCTGAACGATGCGCTGCCGGCCGTGTGGCTGCTGACGACGAGTGCAGCGGCTTTGTCGAGCCCGACGCCGCCGAACTCTTCGGGCGCATCGACGCCGAGCAAGCCAAGCTCGCCGGAACGCTGGAGCAGCTGGCGCACAAACGCCCAGTCCTTGGTCTCGAGGCGATCGATGCCAGGGATGACTTCCTTGTCCGCAAACTCGCGCGCCGTCTGCGCGATCAGGCGATGCTCGTCGGACAATCGCTCCGGCGTGAGCATTGTTGACGCGTCACCGGGCTCGAGCAGCCACGCCGCGCCTTTCAGAGGGCCGACATTAAGGTCGGCACTACTTACTCCGTGTACTGCTGTCATGCGATGCGCTCCAGAATACCTGCTGCGCCCATGCCGCCTCCGACGCACATCGTCACGAGGCCATAGCGCGCCTGCCGCCGGTGCATCTCGTAAATCAATGTCGTCGTCAGTTTCGCGCCCGTGCATCCCAACGGGTGGCCGAGTGCAATCGCGCCGCCGTTGACGTTCAGGCGCGTCTCGTCCATCGGCAGCTCGCGCAGGCAGGCGAGCACCTGCGAAGCGAAGGCTTCGTTCAGCTCGATGAGGTCGATGTCGTTCATCGACAGGCCCGCCAGCTTCAGCACTTTGTGTATCGCGGGCACCGGACCTGTGCCGAATCGCTCCGGCGCGACTCCGGCGGTCGCATACGCAACGAACCGCGCGAGCGGCTTCAATCCGCGCTCGCGCGCAAATGCGTCGGACGTGACGAGCACCGCGGCGGCGCCGTCGCTCGTCTGCGATGAATTGCCGGCCGTCACGGTCCCTTTGACGTGGAACGCCGGCCGCAGCTTCGAGAGCGCGTCGAGCGACGTGTCGCGGCGCGGGCCCTCGTCCGACACGAAGTCGCCGATGGCGATGGTTTCGTCGCGGAATTTTCCCGCGTCGAGCGCCGCAAGCGCGCGTTGGTGGCTGCGAAGCGCGAACGCATCCTGCGCCTCGCGCGTAATGGCGTAATCCCGCGCGTGATTTTCCGCCACCAGACCCGTCGTGAGATAGACGTCGGGGTAGGTGTCGACCAGCGAGGGATTCGGGGCGACTTTGTTGCCGCCCATCGGCACGAGGCTCATGCTCTCCGTTCCGCCTGCGATGATGGCCCCCGCCGATCCGCCCTTGATGCGGTCGGCGGCAAATGCGATGGCCTGCAGTCCGGACGCGCAGAATCTGTTGATGGTGACGGCCGATGCCTCGACAGGCAACCCAGCTCGAAGGCTCGCGATGCGCGCGACATTCAGACCCTGCTCGGCTTCGGGCATGGCGCAGCCGAGGATGACGTCTTCGATCTCGGACGCCGCCACGCCTGGCGCGCGATGCATCACCTCACGCATCACCGTGGCGGCGAGCTCGTCCGGACGCGTCGATCGCAGCGATCCGTTCGGCGCCTTGCCGACCGGAGTTCGAACCGCAGAGACAATCAGCGCATCAGTCATTGAAATCCTGGAGAAGATCCTCTATCGCCTCGCCGACCTCGGAGGCCTTGCCGTCGAACAGATGATCGGCGCTGTCGATGACAACGAGCTCCTTCGGCTCTGGCAGCAGCGCGTAGAACTTCCGAACCTCTTTTACCGGAATCAACTCGTCGTGCTCGCCATGGACCAGGAACGTCGGCTTGTGCGCGGCAGTGACGGAGGAGTAATCGTACTTGGTTACGGGACACGCGATGCCAATCAGCGCCGTTACGTGTGCGTCCGCGGCCCCGACCGTGAGGGCCACCCACGACCCGAACGACATGCCTCCGCACCAGATGCGCTTCACATCAGGATAGCGCGCCATCATGAAGGCGACCGCGGCGCGAAAATCCTCCTGCTCGCCCACGCCATCGGAAAACGACCCGGCGCTTCGGCCGACGCCGCGAAAGTTGAACCGCAGCACGGGCACGTCGATCCGCGCGAGCGCCTTTGCCGCGTGAAAGACAGCCTTCGTGTGCATGGTTCCGCCCGCCGTCGGCAGCGGGTGCGCAAGCACGGCGACCGCGCGCGGCTCAGCCCCGGTCTTGGCGTTGATCAGCCCCTCGAGCAGTCCGGCCGGGCCTGCGATATCCACGTTGATCACACGAATGTCGGTCATAGGCTTCGGTAGAATCGCGAGACGATTGCGGCAAATCGATCGGGTGCCGAAATGGTGCCCAGATGCCCGGTACGCTCGAGCAGCTGAAACCGCGCACCCTCGATAAGCGAGACGTAATCCATCGTCTCGTCATAGGTGACCACTCGATCGAGGTCGCGCTCTCCAGTGATGACGAGCGTCGGTGCCTTGACGCAGGCGCAGTCGCTCTCGAATCTCTCTCGCTCGGCGAGCTGTGCCCGCTGGCTCATCCGCGACGGGATCGCGGGCGCCGCGAGCACGCGGGACATGGCAGATGCGCAAAACCGGACCCGCTGGGCGGCATCGGGGTACGTGACGCGAAGCTCCGGCCAGAATCGCCCGAACGCGCCGGCGAAGAACAGGGGGCTGCTGAGCGTCGGCCACTTCATGTAACGCACGAGATGCGGCTTCAGCTTCCAGCGCGGGCCGGGAGTGGACACGAGAATCAGCGCCTCGGTGCGATGGGGCCGACGGACCGCGTACCGCAATGCGATGAGTCCGCCGAAGGACACGCCGCAAATCACGGCGCGCTCAACAGCGGCCGCATCGAGCACACCGTCCAGATACTCGACGAACGAATCAAACGTGCCGTTCACGCCGCTGCCCGCGCCTGGTTCGCCAGGGAGCGAGCAGGGAATCACACGCCACTCCTTTGCGAGCTCGGCGATCGCCGGCTGCATCCATTCCCATCGTCCCTGAATTCCTGGAATCAGTACCAACGGCTTCATCAATTTCTCAACGTCTTGCCCGTTTTCAGTGTGTACTGGATGCGCTCGAGGGTCTTGGGCTCGCCACACAGGCTGAGAAACGCCTCGCGCTCGAGATCCAGCAATCGATCTTCGCTGACTTTCCCGGCGTGTGGCAAGGAGCCGCCTGCCAGAATCCATGAGAGCTTGCGGCCGATCACCGCGTCGTGATCGGAAATACGGCCGGCGCGCCATGCGAGATGCACGCCGAGATCGAGCATCGCGCGAACGGCGTCTCCGCCGACGGGAATCTCTGACGGCCGTACGGGTGGACGATATCCGTCCTGCGCACGCTTCAGCGCCAGCTGCTTGGCATCGAACACCAGCCGATCGCGGTTCATGGTCCAGCCGTCGACGTCTCGCAGGTATCCGAGGCGCCGCGCCTCGGGAGCCGACGTCGATGTCTTCGCGAACCCGATGGTCTCGAAGGCTTTCTCCGGCCCGAGCCGAAGGAGCATCTCCTTGGTGCCGCCGCCTGCAGGGATGAGCCCGACGCCGACCTCCACGAGACCAATGTAGCTTTCAGCGGCTGCCTGCACGCGATCGCCGTGCAGCACGATTTCGCATCCGCCGCCAAGCGTCAGCCCGAACGGCGCGACGACGACCGGTACTTCCGAGTAGCGCAGCCCGGTGGTCGACTTCTGAAACGATCGAATAATCGCGTCGATTTCTTCCCAGTTGCCCTCCTGCGCTTCGAGCAGCAGCAGCATGAGGTTGGCGCCGACGGAAAAGTTCGGCCCTTCCGCGGCGACGACCAGCGCCGCAAAGTTTGCGGACGCCTCACGCACGCCACGCTGAAGCATGTCGAGGGCGTCGCCGCCGATCGCGTTCATCTTCGAGTGGAGCGAGACGGCGAGCACGCCATCGCCGAGATCGACGAGGCTGGCGCCTGCATTCGACGCGACCACTTTTTCTCTATCGCGCGCGCTGCGCAGAATCTCGAGCTCGGGGCTCGCAGGGCCGAGGGACGCCGTGCGGAACGGTGTGTCGTTGAGCCCGATGGCGTCGGATAGTTCGAATGGGCCGAGCGGCCATCCGTAACCCCACTGCATCGCGCGATCGATGTCGTCGATTGAATGCGCAATCTCCGGCGCGACCTCCGCGGCGTACCGCAGCGGAGCCGGAAGCGTGGCCTGGAGAAACTCGGCGACACGGTCCTTGCCGGAAAAGAGCTTTCGCATGCGCTCGGGCAGCGGGAGAGGCGCGGCGGCGTCGAGTGCCGGCAGCTTGACGGGCTGCCTCGGCCGATACTCCATCGTCTGTGGATCGAGCGCCCAGATATCTGTCTCACCGGCATCGTTCTGTCTGCGTTCGTAGAACCCGCGGCCCGCCTTCTCGCCAATCCAGCCGCGCTTGAGCATTTCCTGGACGAATGGCGGGAACTGAAACTGCGAGCCGCGGCCGTGCGGAAGCCGCGCGGCGAGATCGTTGGCGACGTGCACAAGGATGTCGAGTCCTGCGATATCAACGGTGCGGAAGGTCGCGCTCTTCGGCCTGCCGATCGCGGCGCCCGTGATCGCATCGATTTCCTCGACCGTATAGGTGCCTGCAGCAAGCGCCTCGAAAATGCGAACGAGACCGTGCATGGCGACGTGGTTGGCGATAAATCCCGGCGTGTCCTTCGCAACGACGACGTTCTTCCCGAGGCGGCGATCGGCGAAGTCGCGCACGGCGGCGACCACGGCCGGATCGGTGTCGGCCGTGGGAATGATTTCGAGGAGCGGCAGGTATCGCGGCGGATTGAAAAAATGTGTGCCGAGCCAGTGTCTGCGGAAATCGTCGCTGCGCCCCTCAGCCAGGCCCGCAATGGACAGGCCTGATGTGTTGGAGCTGACGATGGAGCCGGCGCGGCGCAGCCGATCGACACGCTCGAGCAGCGATCGCTTTGCGTCTGATTGTTCGATGACCGCCTCGATGATCCAGTCCGCGGAGGCGACCCGCTCGAGATCCGTGTCGAACCCGCCGGTCTGAATGCGGCTCGCCAGCGTCGGGTGCAAAGAAAGGATCGGGTTTGAGCTTGCGCGCGCGCTCGAGCCCTTCGCGTGCGGCCTGCGCCGACACGTCGAGCAGCGAGACGGGGTATCCGGCATTGCTCAGGTGTGCGGCGATTTGCGCGCCCATCGTACCGGCGCCCAGCACGCAGGCAGATCGTATTCTCAGTGAAGCGGACGGCATGTTTCGCCATGTTACACTCTCGTCGTCCCCCCCAATCAATCTGGAGGTCAGCTCCATGTCACGACGGATCATTCTTGCGCTTGCGGCATGCTGCCTGGGTCTTTCAGCTGTCGTTGCAGGGCAGACCCGCGCCACGACTGCGGATTTGGGTGGGACGATCGTCGATCAATCATCCGCCGTCCTTCCCGGTGCGACGGTGACGGCGCAGAACGTCGACACGAACCAGGCTCGCAGCGGCATGACCGACGAACGGGGACATTTTCTGATTCCTGCGCTCCCGCCGGGCACCTACAACGTCCGCGCCGAGATGCCGGGGTTCGCGCCTCGCACCCTCGAGGACGTCGTGCTGACGCTCGGCAGCCTGATTGACGTCCGCCTGACTCTGAACGTCGCCGGCGGCCAGGAGATCGTGCTGGTCGCGGGAGACGCGCCGGTCATCGACACGCAGCGGACGGTCGTCTCGACCGTGATCGCGCAGGAGCAGATTCAGCGTCTTCCGATCAACGGACGAAGTTTCATCGGGTTCTCGCTGCTGGCGCCAGGCGTCGCGACCGACAGGACGCCCCAGCAAGGAGCCTCGGGCACTTCGGGCCTCTCGTTCGCCGGCCAGCGCGCGCGATCGAACAACATCACGGTCGACGGCCTCGACAACAACGATTCTGCCCTCGGCAGCGTGCGCGCGACGTTCAGCCAGGAAGCGGTCCGCGAATTCCAGGTGCTCACCAATTCGTATTCCGCCGAGTTCGGCAAGGCGTCCGGCGGCGTCGTCAACATCGTGACCAAGAGCGGCACCAACACGATGGCGGGCAACCTGTTCTTCTTCCTTCGCGACGGCGCGCTCAATTCGAAGGATCATTTCGAGCGGTTCAATCCGGCAGGTCAGTCTATCGATCGCGCGAAGGCCCCGTACTCGCAGAAGCAGTACGGCGCCACGCTCGGCGGACCGCTGAAGCGGGATCGCTCGTTCTATTTCCTGTCGTTCGAGCGTCTCGACATCGCCGCGCACAACTTCGTGACGATTGACGATACGAACAACGTCACGTATTTCGGACAGAACTTCGGCACGCCCGCGGCCATCCTGCGCCGCGCGGGCTTCGCCATCGAGACGGGACATGTGCCGTACGACATCCGGTCGAATCAGTTTCTGGGAAAAATCGATCATCAGCTGAACCCGAGCCACTCGCTGAGCGCGCGCATCAACTGGGCGAACGACCTCAACGAGAACATCGAGCCGTTCGGCGGCAACGTGGCACGCAGCCGTGGAGCCGTGCTCGAAAGCGAAGACCTGATGTTCGCGCTGTCGCATCTCTGGGTCGGCTCGGCGAGGGTGGTCAACGAAACCCGCTTCCAGGTGGCGAACCGCGATCAGACGGTGAATTCGCTCGACCCGAAATGCGGCGGCGTGTGCACGGCCGAGAACCAGGGCGGTCCGACGCTCGAGGTGCTTGGCGTCGCCAGCGTCGGTCGCCAGCGCTTTACGCCGCAGCCGCGCAAGAACCTGCGCTACCAGGTGCTCGACACCGTGAGCTATTTCACCGGCCCGCATCAGTTCAAGGCCGGCTTCGATTTCAACTACATCGATGCGACCGAGCAGAGCCTACCGCTGCACTTCGGCGGGCGGTATATCTTCGGCAGCATTCCCGCATCCGTCGCGCCGGCGTTCGGGCTGCCGGCCGCCGAGGTGCCGGCGATCGTGGCGGTGCAGCTGGGCCTTCCGGGCCGCTACGTGCAGGGCTACGGTGATTCGGCCGCGCCCTATACCTACAGCGATTTTTCGCTCTTCGCGCAGGATGACTGGCGCATCACGCCGCGCCTGACGGCGAAGCTCGGCCTTCGCTATCAAGTGCAGTCGTGGCCTTCCATTTCGTACAACGTGACCGGCTTCCCGAATCAGTACACGTTCCCGGGCGACGGAAACAATGTCGCGCCGCGGCTGGGCCTCGTGTGGGATCCCGTCGGCGATCGAAAGACGACCATCCATGCAGCGTACGGGTTGTATTACGACAACCTGATCACGGGAATCGCCGGCATCACAAAAGGTATCAACGGCCGCGATAGGGTCCGCACGCTCGTGGCGGGGCTGCCGACGACGATCGGCCGCGTGGAACGCGCCGGGCCGCAAGCTACCAGAGCCGGCGGCTGCGTATCCCAGTCTTGTGATCTCGATCGATCCGGCGCTCGAGACGCCGTACGCGCATCACGCGTCGACAGGCGTGCAATTCGAGCTGCCGGGCAGGATCGCGCTCGCCACCGATTTCATCTACGTGCGCGGGTTCGAGCAGCCGTCGACGCTCGACTACAACCCGCTCGTGCCGTCCCTCGGTGCCAACAGACGCCCATCCGATCTCGGTGGCGTCGCCGGGACGTCCGCGTCGGTGCTCCAGTACACGTCATTCGGTGAGACGTGGTATCGAGGCGTCTCGGTCGCCGCGACGCGGCGCTTCTTGAACCGGCATCAGCTGATGATGAACTACACGTTGTCGAAGGCTGACGACAACGGCACCGATTTCCAGAGCGAATTCATCGCACAGGACAGCGGCCGCGGCCGCAACCCGGATGATCCAACCGGATTGCCGCTCGGATTCGACCCCAATTCCGAAAAGGGGCCCTCGCTTCAGGATCAGCGCCATCGCTTCGTCGCGAGCGGCACGTACATCCTGCCGAAGGATGTCGAGTTGTCGTCGATTATCACGATTGGATCGGGCCGGCCGTACAACATCCTTGCGGGGGTCGATCTGAATGCGGATGGCGACGGCGGCGCGACGGATCGCGCACGCGCCACACTCGCGAGCATCGCGACGTCCGTGCAGCGCAACGCAGGCACGTTACCCGCGCAGGCGACTGTGGATCTGCGGCTGGCGCGGCGATTCCCGGTGGGCCGCATGAGCTTCGACGGGATCTTCGAGGTCTTCAACCTCTTCGATCGATCGAACTATACGGCGGTGAACAACATCTTCGGCACTGGCGCGTATCCGACAACGCCCCTGCCGACCTTCGGCCAGTTCACGCAGGCTGCGCCGCCGCGCCAGGTGCAGCTGGCAATCAAGATAGGGTTCTAGTCGACCAGCCCGTGTTGAATGCCGTAGTGCATCAGCTCGGCCGTCGTCTTCATCCCCATCTTCTCGAGGACGCGCGCGCGGTACGTGCTGATGGTCTTGACGCTGAGCGTCAGCCGCGTCGAGATTTGAGACACCGTGAGCCCCGATGCGATCATTCGCAGCACCTGATACTCGCGATCCGACAGCACCTCGTGCGGCCGCTGCGATAACTCAGGCTGCTGGTGCAGGACCAGCTCTTCGATCACGGCGGGGTTCAGGTAGCGGCGTCCCGCGATCACTTCGCCGACCGCTTTGACGAGCTCGGTCGGCGCGCTGTCCTTGGTGAGATACCCGGACGCGCCGGCGTTCATCGCGCGCCGCGCGAACTGATCCGGCGGATGCATGCTGAGGACGAGCACCGGCAGCGCGGGCCGCTCGCGCCGGAGATCTTTCAGCAGCTCCATGCCACTCGCACCCGGAAGTGACAGATCGAGCACCATCACATCCCAGTCGGTGCTCCGCACCTCGCTCATCCCTTCTTCGGCGGTCGCGGCTTCGCCGACGAGCGCGGGATGGAACGCTCCCGACAGCACCTGCTTGATGCCCTGGCGGACGAGGGGATGATCGTCGACGAGGAGAATTCGGGTCATGCTTGATCCGGGGGCCCTCCCCCCGGCGTTTACTGTCTCTTCGCGCTGTTCGGAACGGTCACGGTCACCGAAGTGCCACGACCCGGCGCACCGACAATCGTTACGCGGCCGCCCAGCAGGCGCGCGCGCTCGCTCATGCCGAGCAGCCCGATCGATTCCACGCTCGAGAGCTCGGGCTTCGTGATGCCCCGCCCGTTGTCCCGAATCGTCAGCGTCAACATTCTCCCGCGCTCACGCACGCTGATCCTGACCGCGCCGGCGTGTGCGTGCCGGACGACGTTTGTCAGCGCCTCCTGCAGAATGCGGAACATCGCCAGCTGTCGCGTGCGATCGGCCGGCTCGCTTTTCACCGCCCACGCCAGGCGGCAGCGAATACCCGTGCGCGCCTCGAACTTCGTCGCTTCCCACTGGATCGCTTCTTTCAGCCCGAGATGATCCAGCACAGCCGGCCGCAGGTCGCTCGAGATCTGGCGAACGGACTGAATGCTGACCTCGATCAATCCCGATCAAGGACTGCAGTTTATTGACGAGCTGAATACCCGGCTTCGGCTCGTTCTTTCGCAGCTGGTCGACCAGCCACATGAACTCGAGCTTGAGGCTCGTGAGCACCTGCCCGAGTTCGTCGTGCAGCTCGCGTGCGACTCGCGCGCGCTCTTCCTCCCGCGCATGCTCGAGTCGAAGCGCGAGGGAATCTGTGGCAAGCCCGCGTGGAGGGCGTCTCTGGCGCCGCGCCGGGCGACGTCCCGCACGCGTGCGTTTCATCTTTCCTCTGATGTCGTATTGGTCACCAAATCGGCAATGACGCGTAAGTATAGCTGCCGCCATCACAGACCATTCCATCAAAAGGTCATATCCTCCTTTTATTTACGTTCTTGTCAGAGAAAGTCTGACATTGGCTGCGACTGTGCGATGCACACCAAGGACGCTGGAACCGATAAAAGTGGGTAAGGGACGCCCTGCTGATATCACCCCGCCTCGAGACAGTTCGATCGACCGGCAAGGTGCTCGTCGTCGACGACGTGGCGGCGAACGTCGAGCTGCTGAAGTCGATGTTGACGCGCGAAGGATACAGCGTGGTGACGGCATCGGACGGGGAAGAAGCGCTGGCGATGGTGGCGTCCGCTCATCCCGATCTCGTGCTGATGGATGTGTTGATGCCGAAGCTCAGCGGGTACGAGGTCTGCGAGCGAATCAAGCTGAACCCCGCGACACGGCTGACGCCTGTCGTGCTCATCACTGCGCTGCACGAGCGCCAGCACAAGATTCAGGGCATCAACGCCGGCGCCGACGATTTCCTGACCAAGCCTGTGGATGCTCACGAGCTGAAGGCGCGCGCGCGTTCGCTCGTGCGTCTGAAGCGCTATACGGATGACCTCGATTCGGCCGAGTCGGTCATCATGAGCCTCGCGCTCGTCATCGAAGCGCGCGATGCCTACACCGACGGACACTGCCAGCGGCTTGCCGCCTACGCCACGACACTAGGCACCGCACTGAAACTGGGCGAAGAAGAGCTCGCCGCACTGTTTCGCGGCGGCTACCTCCACGACGTCGGCAAGATCGGGATCCCAGACGAGATTCTGCTGAAGCCCGGCCGACTGAGCGAGAGCGAGTACCTGCGCATCAAGGATCATCCGGTGATTGGCGATCGTTTGTGCGGCGAGCTGCGATCGCTGCGGCAGGTCCGTCCGATCGTCCGGCACCACCACGAGCGCCTCGACGGCAGCGGGTATCCTGACGGCCTCAAAGGAGACGCGATTCCGCTGCTTGCGCAGATCATGGGCATTGTGGACGTGTACGATGCCATTACGACAGCCCGCCCGTACAAGGTCGCTGCGACGGCGGACGAGGGCTACGCGGAGCTTCTGCGCGAAGTGAATCGAGGCTGGCGTCGCCGGGATCTGGTCGACACTTTCATCGCCCTGAAGATCGACCCACCACATGCCGGAGGCAGTCGACCGTGATGACCGAACTGAAGCGCATCGTCCTGGCAGAAGACAACCCGAACGACGTCGAGTTGACGCTCGCGGCGCTCGGCGAGATCAATCTCGCGAACGAAGTTGTGGTCGTGCGCGACGGTGCCGAGACCCTCGATTACCTGTATCGCCGCAACGCCTATGCAGGCCGGCCGCCTGGGAACCCGGCGGTGCTGCTGCTGGATCTGAAGATGCCGAAAGTCGATGGCCTCGACGTGCTCCGCGCGCTGAAGGCCGACGAGGCGCTGAAGACGATTCCTGTCGTCATGCTCACCTCGTCGCGCGAGGAACAGGATCTGATTCGCAGCTATAAGCTCGGTGCAAACGCGTACGTCGTGAAGCCGGTCGACTTCCGGTCGTTCATCGACGCCGTCCGCCAGCTCGGCGCATTCTGGGCCGTCGTCAACGAACCGCCGCCCGGCGGGACCGTTCACAGGACAACCTGACACCCTGCCGACATGGCACAGGCGCTCCACATCCTGCACCTCGAAGACGATCCTCGGGACACCGAACTGATGATCGCCGCGCTGCGTGGGGCGGGAATCGATTGCGACGTCGTGCGCGTCGATACGCGGGAGCAGTTCGTCGCGAAGCTCGCGGATCGGCGCTTCGATGTCGTCATCTCCGACGTCACCGTTCCAGGGTTCGACGGCATTGCGGCGCAGGCGGTCTGGCAGCAGGAGCGTCCGAACATTCCATTCATTTTTCTTTCCGGCACCTTCGGCGAGGAGGTCGCCATCGAGCGGCTCAAAGAAGGCGCGACCGATTACGTCCTCAAGCTCTGGATGGACAAGCTGCCGACCGTTGTCCGCCGCGCGCTGCGCGAGATGGAGGAACGCGCCGAGCGGCAGCACGCCCAGTCCGAGCTGCAGCGGCTCAACTCGCAGCTCGAATCGCGGGTCGAGGAACGCACCGCGCAGCTGAGAGCCGCCAATGCCGCGCTCGCGGAGAGCGAGCGACGATTCTTCGACATCCTCGACCATAGTCCTGCCGCGATCTCCCTGAAGGATCTCGACGGGCGCTACATCTTTGCGAACCGTCGATGCCTGGACGTGACTGGCAAAGAGCGCAGCCAGCTGATTGGCAAGTCAGACGCCGAGCTGTTTCCGCCGCGGCTTGCCGCCACGTACCTCGCCAATGACCGGCGGGTGATCGAGAGCGGCCTGTCGCTCGACTTCGAGGAGTTCGGCCTCGAAGAGGACCTGCAGCCGCGCGTGTTTCACTCGAGCAAGTTTCCGCTTCGTGACAGCGCCGGCACGCCGTACGCCATCTGCGGCATTTCCACCGACATTACCGAGCGGAAACGCTCGGAGCAGGCGATGTCGATTGCCCGGCGTGAAGCCGAGCGGGCCGACCGCGCGAAAAGCGAGTTCCTGTCGCGGATGAGCCACGACCTGCGCACGCCGCTGAATGCCATGCTGGGGTTCGCGGAGCTGCTCGACATGGACAATCTGACGGACGATCAGCGCGAGAGCGTCACTCAGATACTCGAGGCGGGCCGCCACCTGCTCAATCTCATGAACGAAGTGCTCGACATTACCAGCATCGCGTCAGGAAGCCTGTCGCTGTCGCCCGAGACTGTTGCCGTATCGGAGGTCGTCGAACGCATGGTGAAGCTGATGCGCCCGCTCGCCGCGCCGCGGCAGATCGACGTCCAGGCGCTGCCGAGCGCGGGGCGGGATCTCTACGTGCGAGCCGATCGGCTGCGGCTCAATCAGATACTGTTGAATCTGATGTCGAACGCCATCAAGTACAACCGCGTCGGAGGTCGCGTCACCCTGTCGTGCGACGCCGCGGGCGAGGGGCGGATACGGCTCAGCGTCACCGATACCGGCGCCGGTATTCGTCCGGAAAAACTGACGCAGCTCTTCACGCCGTTCGAACGGCTTGGCGCCGACAAGACAGGCATCGAGGGAACGGGACTGGGCCTTGCTCTTTCACGGGGCCTCGCCGAAGCAATGGGCGGCACACTCGGCGTCAGGTCTGAAATCGATCGAGGGAGCACATTCTGGATCGAGCTGGCGGGCGTGACATCCGGCACGCAGCCGCTGCAGGACGCCCCCTCGGCAGTCCCGCGATCGGCCGCTTCCATTTCTGGAACGATTCTCTACATCGAGGACAACATGGCGAACGTGCGCCTGGTCGAGCGATTGCTCAAGCATCGGCGGCCCGATATCACCCTGCTGCACGCCGGCGATGGCGCCCTGGGCATTTCCATGGCCCTCGAGCACAGACCGGATCTGATTTTCCTCGACCTTCATCTGCCCGACACGCCCGGCGACGAAGTCCTGCGCCGGCTATGCGAAGACACGCGCACGCGCGAGATTCCCGTCATCGTGCTCAGTGCCGACGCGACGCTCGGCCAGAGCCGGCGCCTGATCGCAACCGGTGCGAAGGCTTATCTCACCAAGCCCCTCGACGTATCCAAGATGCTTGCGCTCATCGACGAAAGGCTGGCCCATTGAACGCCGACAGCAAGTTCGTGCATGACATGAAAAATATGCTGGGCATCATCCTCGGGTACAGCAATCTGCTGCTCGACGAGATCCCGGCCGACGATCCGAAACGCCCCGATGTTGAGGAGATCCGCAACGCGGGGGAAAGGGCGTTGGTGATCCTGGACGCGTGGAAACCCGCGCCGCCGGATGAAGAGCTGAAATGATCGAGGTCAGTACGCAGTAACTTTGTCGATCGCCCTCAGCAAGTCCTCGGTCTGCGGCAGGATCACTTCCTCGAGCTCGGGCGCGTAGGCAACAGGCGTGTCCATCGCGCCCACGCGGGTGACGGGCGCATCCAGATACTCGAACAGATCTTCTGAAATACGCGCGGCGATCTCGGCGCCGAAGCCGCAGGTCAGCTGATCTTCATGGGCCACGATCACGCGGTTGGTTCGCTTCACGGCCTCCGCGACTGTGTCGATGTCGTACGGCAAAATCGTCCTCAGGTCGATCACCCCGACGCTAAGCCCTTTCTTCTCGGCCATCTGCGCCGCGACGAGCGCTCGCTGCACCAGCGCTCCCCACGTGACGATCACGACATCGCTGCCGTCGCGTCGCTCGGCGGCCCTGCCGAACGGAATCATGTAGTCGGGTCCCGGATACTCTGCCTTGTTGTACGTCTGCCGGTAGAGATGCTTGTGCTCGAGGAACATCACGGGATCGTCGCAGCGGATCGCCGTGCGGAGCAGGCCTGCCGCATCGCTGGCCGTTGATGGAAACGCAATGCGGAGTCCGGGGCAGTGCGCGAAGATGCTCTCGCCCGACTGGCTGTGATAGACGCCGCCGCCGCGCAGGTACCCGCCGATCGCGACGCGAAGGACGACGGGCGCTTTGAACGTATTCGCCGAGCGATAGCGCAGCATCGAGAGCTCATCGCGAATCTGCATCATGGCCGGCCAGATGTAGTCGAAGAACTGAATCTCGGCGACCGGCTTGATGCCGCGCACGGCCATCCCAATCGATCGCCCGACGATGTTCGCTTCGGCGAGCGGCGAGTTGAACACGCGGTGATTGCCGAACGTGCGCTGCAGCCCGTGCGTCGCCTTGAACACGCCGCCCTTGCCGGGGACTTTCTCGATGATCTCGCAGTTGCTGACGTCCGCGACATCCTGGCCGAACACCACCATCAGCGGATTCCGCGCCATCTCGTCGTGCAGCGTGCGATTGATCGCTGCGACCATCGTGATCGGCTCGCCCTGCGGCGACGCCGGCGTGCTGAACTCGTCGGATGTGGGATCGACGTCGGGCGAATAGACGTAAAGGCCGGCGGTCTCGGGCGCCGGACGGGGAGCTTTCAGTGCACGGTCGGCGGCCTCGGTGACGTCCGCGTCGACCTGCTTGCGAATTGCGTCGAGCTCCTTCTCGGTGGCCAGCGCCTCCGACAGAAGGAGCTTGGTAAGGTTCGCGATGGGATCGCGCGCGGCTTCGAGCTCGCGCTCCTCGACGGTCTTGTAGCTGCGCTCGTCGTCCGAGTGCGAATGGGAGTACGGGCGAATCACCTTGGCATGGACCAGCGCCGGTCCCTTGCGTGCGCGCGCGTACGCGACTGCCTCGCGCATGGCGCGGTAACTCTGGACGAGATCCGTGCCGTCGACGCGAATCACTTCGAGGTGCGGAAACGATTCCACGAGGCGCGAAATGTCGCCGCCCGCCGTGTGATATTCGGCCGGGCACGAAATCGCATAGCCGTTATCTTCGACGACGCACACGACGGGGAGTTGATCGGTGCAGATCGTGTTCATGAATTCCCAGAATTCCCCTTCGCCCGTGGCGCCGTCGCCGATCGACACGTAGGTGACTTCGTCCGGCTCCACCCGCGGCGGAGGGGCGCCCATCAGCGGCAGCCGCCTCGACGCCTCTGCGCTGCCCGCGCCCTGCAGGCACTGCATGCCGGTGGCGCTCGAGCGATTCATGATGTGCAGCTCGGGCTTGCTCCAATGCGAGGGCATCATGCGGCCGCCCGAAGACGGATCCTCGGACGAGCCGACCGCCGAGAGCAGCATCTCGTATGGCGTCATGCCGAGCATGAGCGTCAGCGCACGGTCGCGATAGTACGGGAAGAACCAGTCGTGTCCCGCCTTGAGCGCCATCCCGGCTGCGACGAGGATGGCCTCGTGGCCCGCACCGCTGATCTGGAAGAAGATTTGGCTCTGGTTCTTGAGCTGGATTTCCTTGTCGTCGAGCCGCCTCGACAACACCATCCAGCGATACGACGTGAGGAGATCGTCGCGGGTAAGGCCTTCGTAGGAGCGCGGCGCCCTGGCGTGGGTCTTGTGTCCGTTGGTCACCGTCGAAGCCTTCATGCACGCTCCCGGAACAGCAAATTATACATCGGTTCCAGATGTATAATTGCGTCCCAAGGCCGCTGACGCAAGCGGTAAAACTCCTCAGAAAACTTAAAGTTGCAGCCCTATCGTCTGTTTCGCTGGGACGAAATCGCGCTCGAAAAAGTCACCGAGATGGTGTCCCGGAAATTCGTGTCGGGAGAGCGCGAGACCGTCGCACAGATTTACCTGAAGCGGGGCGCCGTCGTGCCCCAGCACGCGCACGACAGCGAGCAGATGACCTACGTACTGCAGGGCGCGCTGAAGCTGCTCGTCGCCGGCGAAGAAGTGACGCTTCGCGACGGCGAGCTGCTGCACATCAAACCGGGCGTCGCGCATCAGGTGGAGGCGCTCGACGACACGTTCGTCCTCGGCGTCTTCAGCCCGGTGCGGCGCGATTGGGTTGAATAAGGGAGGCGATGGTGACTTGGATTCTGCTTGGGATCGCCGCAGTAGTGGTCTTCTGGGCCATCGCTCTGTACAACGGACTGATCGGGCTTCGGAACCAGGTGCTGAACGGCTGGAGGCAGATCGACGTGCAGCTGAAGCGTCGGCACGATTTGATTCCGAACCTGGTCAACACCGTGCGCGGGGCGATGGAGTTCGAGCGCGATACGCTGACGCAAGTGATGGAGGCGCGCGCACGCGCCGTGTCGGCGACCGGCCCCGCCGACGCGGCCCGGAAAGAAGGGGAGCTCTCGCAGGCGCTCGGCCGCCTGTTCGCGGTCGCAGAAAACTACCCGGTACTCCGCGCGAACGACAACGTGAAGATGCTGCAGGAAGAGCTGACGTCCACGGAGAACAAGGTGGGCTTCGCGCGGCAGTTCTATAACGACATCGCCACCAAGTTCAACACCGCGCAGCAGACGTTTCCCTCGAACATGTTCGCGTCGATGCTCGGATTCAAGCCTGCCGAGCTCTTCGAGATTACCGATGCCGCCGAGCGCCAGGTACCGGCCGTCGATCTCTCGATGAGGAAGTAGGTCTGGCCGGCAATCTCTTCGAGCAGCAGGCCTCAAACCGCCGCAGAACGTGGGTGGTAATGGGGGTGTTCGTCGGCTTCCTGCTTTTTCTGGGATACGGCTTCGATCGCTTCTACCTCGGTGACGGCGAATTCGTATCCCCCATCGGCACGCTGACCGCCCTCGGGGTCGGCAGCGTCTCCGCGCTCATGAGCTATTACTCCGGCGATCGCGCGGTCCTGTTATCGACGGGCGCCCTGCCAATCGATCGCGCGCTGGCGGCGGAGACGACCGAGGACGCCGCCTTCAAACTCCGCCAACTGGACAACGTGGTCGAAGAGATGAGCATCGCGGCGGGGCTGCCCAAGCCGAAGGTGTACGTCGTGCCCGATCCCGATCCGAATGCATTCGCCACCGGCCGCGATCCCGAGCACGCGTCGATTGCCGTCACGCGCGGGCTGCTCGATGCGGTGACGCGCGACGAGCTCCAGGGCGTGGTGGCGCACGAGCTGAGCCATGTGCGCAATCTCGACATCCGGTTGATGACCGTCATCGCGGCCATGGTGGGCACGCTCGCGCTGTTATCGGACTGGACCGGCCGCGGCTTGCGCCACGGCTCGGTTGGCGGAAGCCGCCGCGGCCGGAGCAAGGACAAGGGCGGCGGCTTGGGCGTGATTCTGCTGGTTATCTGGATTGTCGCGGTGCTGCTCGCGCCGATCATCGGCCAGATGCTCGCGATGATGGTGTCGCGCCGCCGCGAGTATCTGGCGGACGCGTCGGGCGCAGAGCTGACGCGCAATCCGCTCGCGCTCGCGCGCGCGCTCGAGAAAATCGAGCACGCACACGCGCCGACCGCCTCGGTCAAGCGCGGCACTGCGCATTTGTGCATTGCGGATCCGCTCGGGAAATCCGTGGGGCTGCGGCAGGGATGGGTGCCCGACCTGCTTGCGTCGCATCCGCCGATGCCGAACCGCATCACCGCGCTGCGACAGATGGGGTTTCAGGCGTAATGCTTGCGCCTGGACAGAAGCCCGGCGGAGGGCGCGCGCCGGCGGCCGCGTTGGTGGTGTTGCGCGTGCTGCTCGGCGTGTTCATGTTTTTCTTCGGGCTCGACAAAGCGTCATGGCTGCTCGATGCGACGCCGCTCAGCACCCAGCTCTCATCGTGGCTCCTCGAGGCGCCGCCTGCGAGCCGGTGGTACCTCGAGCGGATCATTCCGGGTGCGCCGGTCTTTGCGCGCGCAGTGCCGCTGGGTGCGATGCTCGGCGGCCTTGCGCTCGCGCTGGGGATCTGGACCAGAATCGCAGCCGCCATGTCGCTCGTGGTGGTGCTGAGCCTGCAGCTGGGAGCGGGGTCGATGTTCCGCTATACCTATCTGATGGACGCGAGCGGGTTACCCCTGGTCGGCGGGCTGCTTGCGCTGATTATCGGTGGGGACAGAGAAAACGTAAAACGAAGAGCGAAAAACGAATAGTGCCCGGCGAGTCTCTAGTTCGGCTTCGATTTTCGTTTCAGTGAATGTGCTTGTCCCAGTCTTTCTTTCCGCCTGAATACACACCGAACTTTTTTCTCGCGCGGTCCATTTTCCAGCGGAGATAGCGATAGCGCACTTCGTTGGCCGGGCTCAGCCGGTGGCCGCGCAGCATGATGAACCCTGCAACGAGCCCGCCGAGATGCGTGATGTGCGCGATGCCGCCGCCCGTCCCTCCCATCGATGACAGCAGCGCGATCGCGCCCATGATCATGACGAAGTACTTCGCCGGGATGGCGAAAATGAAATAGATATAAATCGGTCGATTCGGAAACGTGAGCCCATAGGCGAGCAGCAGCCCGTAAATCGCGCCGGACGCGCCGATGGTCACCGTCGTAAACAGCGGCGCCGTCGAGGGAAACGGCAGGAGCGAGACGAGGATCGTGGTAATGGCCGCCGCGATACCCGTCGCGAAGTAATACCGCAGAAACGCGTTCGTGCCCCACATGCGCTCCAGCTCGGTGCCGAACATCCACAATGCGAGCATGTTGAAGAGGATGTGCCCGAACGCGCGCGTGTCGTGCAGGAACATGTACGTGACAGGCTGCCACACGCGAAAGGCCCCGAAAATCGCCGCAGGCAACAGTCCGAGGAATTCCTGCAACGCCTGCGTCAGGCCGGCAGGCAACACCCACATCACGAGGAACACCGCCACGTTGATCGCGATGAGGACTTTGATAGCGGGAGAGAGCGGGCCTGGCCCGAACGAGAATGATGAGGACGAGGGCCCGCGCGACGGGTAACGGCGCATCACGTCGAATCTACCACGTTCACAAGAACGACATTCGGCGTCTGACCTGCGTGAACTCCTCGATCCGCAGGAGGTGCGCAAAGGTCGCGAGCACTCCCATGCCGATGCCAATCGCGCCGAAGACCCGCGCCGCTTGCGCGAAGGCGCCGGTCCCGTCGAACGGAATGTGCAGGGCGCGCTCGGAATAGTACGCCGCGAACGCCATCGCCAGGGATGCGAGCGAGATTTTCACCGATGCGACGAGAAGCCGCCGGCCCTCGAGGCCGCCCAGCCGCGCGCGAATCAGCACGAGCAGCAGGCCGGCGTTCAGCAGCGCCGCTGCAGCCGTGCCCAGCGCGAGGCCGCGGTGACCGAGCGAGCGAACGAGAACCAGATTGAGCGCGATGTTGAACGCGACGCTGGCGGCGCTCGAGATCACCGGAATCCGGCTGTTGCCGAGCGCATAGAAGGAAGGCGAGACAAGCTTCACCGCCGAATATCCGATCAGGCCAGGCGCGTAGCACATCAGCGCCGCGGCGGTGGCCGCGGTGTCGGCGGGGGTAAATCGCCCGCGCTCGAAGATCAAGCGGACGATCGGGGTCGCCAGCACGAGCAGGCCGATCGTGGCAGGTACGTTCAGCATCAACATCATCCGCAGGCCGCTCGATAGCGCGCTCCGGATTCCGGGGTCGTTGCGGTTCGCCGCGTGGCCGGAGATCGTGGGCAGCGATGCCGTCGCGATGGAGATGCCGAACAAGCCGATCGGCATGTACATCAGGCGGAACGCATAGTCGAGCCACGAGACCGCGCCGGTTCCCAGTCCGGCCGCGAGCCAGCTGTTGACGAACAGATTGATCTGCACGGCGGCGAGCCCGGCCACACCGGGCACCATCAGGCGGCCGATCTCGCGCAGCCACGGATCGTGCACGTCGAGCATCGGCTGATACCGAAACCCCTCGCGCCGCAGCGCCGGCCATTGCAGGAGGATTTGCCCCAGACCGCCGACGAGCGTCCCGGCGGCAATCGCGACGATGGGCTCGATTCCGAGGTGCGGCGACAGCGGCACGGCGATGACCGCGCACGCGATGGTCGCGACATTGAACATCGCGGGCGAAAGCGCGGGAATGAAGAAGCGATGCAGCGCGTTGAGCATCGCCATCATCACGGCGGCCGTGGATACCATCGCGAGAAACGGGAACATGATGCGCGTGAGGCGGATCGTCAGTTCGAGCTTTCCTGGCACGCCGCGAAATCCCTCGGCGTACATCTGCACGAGCGGTTCGGCGAACAGAATGCCCGCGGCCACGACGGCACCGGAAATCAGGAGGAGCACGGTGATGACATTCGACGCGAGACGCCACGCGGCGGTGCGGTCGCCCGTTGCGAGCGCTCGCGTAAACGTCGGCACGAGCGCGGCGCTGAGCGCGCCTTCGGCGAACAGATCGCGGAGGACGTTGGGGAGGCGAAATGCGATGCGGAAGGCGTCCATCGCATCGCCGGCGCCGAAGAAGTAGGCGAGGACCTGATCGCGGATGAGCCCCAGCACGCGGCTGGTCATCGTCGCGATGCCGATGACGCCAGCCGAGCGGATCAATGTGGCGGGTTTGCGTCACGCCGCTCGCGGCTATCCAGTTTGCGGCGCACCAGCTCGTTCACGACCTTTCCGTCGACGGTTTTGCCGGCCAGATCGGCCATCACGGCTTTCATCACCTTGCCCATGTCCTTGGCCGATGCCGCTCCTGTGGACGCGATCGCGGTGTCGACGACCTTCTCAAGCTCGGCTGCGTCGAGGGCAGGCGGCAGGTAGCTTTCCAGGACCACGATCTCCGCGGTCTCCTTGTCGGCGAGATCCTTCCGGCCGCCTTTCGTGAACTGCTCGATCGAATCGCGGCGCTGCTTGACGAGCGCCGACACGACCTGGCGCGCCTCGTTCTCGTCGAGCGCGCGGCCGCGCTCGACCTCGCGATTCATGAATGCCGCCTTGAGCATGCGCAGCGCGACCAGACGCGGCGCATCCTTCGCCTTCATCGCTTCGGTAATCGCGCGGTTGACGTCTTCGACAAGCGCCATGTTCAGTCCCACTCTCTGATGCTGACATCCTGGTCCGAGTCACCGAGCGTGACATGCCAGTCGTCGGTGTCTTTGTAGAATTTCGCCGGCACGGTGACGGCGTTGATCTTCGCCGCCAGCGTCAGCGGGTTCGGCCTCATCTGGAAGTAGCCGGAATGCCGCATGATGCGGCGGAAGCCCACGTGCGACGCATAGCAGCGAATCTTGTCGGAGCCGGCCTCGCGCGCCTCGGCGTCGACCCAGCGAAGCAGCGTCTTGAACCCGATCTCGTCGTGCGTGTCGGCGAGGAAATCGACGAGCAGCGTCACCCGGCCGCGCGGCTCCTGCGCGTGACGGTACACCGCATAGCCTTCGGGGCGCCCGTCGCGTTTCAGCGCCGCGACGGAGTACCGCACATGCGGCGGCTCGATGAATTTCCAGTTCAAGTACGGTGCGTCGCGGCGAACCGCGAGCTCGAAGCGATCGGCGAGCCTCTCCCACAGATCGGTGAACGATGGGTCGAAGCGGCGGATCGGCTCGACGTCGGCGCGAAGCGGCCGCACGCGCGCGGCGACGCGCACGATCGGCAGCGTCACGGCAGAGACGATGCGATTGATCGTCATCGGCCACTGCGGCATGCGAACGGCGCGACGCGTGAGCGGCTTGACGACTCCCGGAATGGGCGGCACGTCGGGGAAGTGAATCTTTTTCAGGAGCGCGGACGAAGCCTCAGACAGGCCGAGGCCAAGCGCGGCGCCCACGCTGCGGTCCCACGTGCGGAACAGCTCTTCGCCGAGACCGCGGCGCTGCCGCTCGGGCGCCACCATGGCATCGGTGCCCCACGCAGCTTGTATTTCTTTTCCGCCGAGCGACAAACGCACCGGCATCGTCGCGTAGTGGCCGATGATGGTCGGGCCCTCGCGCACGACCCAGAGCAACGGCTGGCCGTCGGGATTGTTCGGATTGCGGCGGTACTGCCAGTCCCAGCGCAGTCGGCTTGCGGCCGCGGCGTCGGGACCGAACACGCGTCGATAGAGCGCTTCTATGCCGCGCTGGTCCTCCGGCCGGTACCGATCGATTTCGGGCATGGGTGTCTGCGTGTCTCGTCGCTGGGGCGTCTGTCGAATTGTAGCGCGACGGACGGCTTATCGGTCGGCCTGCGGCGGACGCGTGCGCAGAACTGGCTGCGGCTGCGGCTGCTGGTCGTCGGCGGCGGCGCAAGACCTGGCTGCGCGGTAGCCGACGGGTACGTTCCACGGGTTTGTCGGCGATCCGACGCCAGGCGCGGTGGGCGCGGGCTGCGGCGGCGGCTGTGGGCCGCCTGGCGGCATCAACGGTGGTGAAAGAGAAGTCGGCCTCGGGTTCATCCCAGGCACGTTCATCGCTGGCATCGGAACGAGACCGGCGGCAGCGGCTGCCGCGATCGCGGGATCGTCCATCGGGTCGCCGGCATTCGGGTGATCAACGTTCGGGTCGGCGTTCGGGCCCTCGAGAATCATGCCGGGCATCATAGGCGTCTGCGGGCGGAGCTGAGTGTACGCCTGGCCCCCCCATTTGCATGCCGGGGAATGTCGGCGTCGCCTGCTGCGGGCGAGGCGCCGCAACAAGCGCGGACGCCGTCGCCATGATCACGATGCGATCGTAGAGCGACGCGTCGGCAACTTGCGTCGCGCGCGGCAGCGCGATGTAACCCGGAATCGCGCGAAGGACGATGTCGAGCGCTTGCTTTTCAGGAAATGCGTCGAGCTTCAGCGTAATTGGGCCACCGGCGATCCGCTCGACGTTGACGATTTGAGTTTTGCCGACGCGCGCCCACTCCGTGAGAATCTCGCGCACCGTGACATCCTGCGCGTCGATCGACACGAGCCCGTCGCGGATCGACAGCGTGAGACTCCCCGCCCAGGAGGGGGACGCCGAAGCGATCAGCAGGCACAGCGTGAAAACAAGCCTTTTCATAGGTTTCGAAGCGAAACCTCATTATAAGTCAGGAACCGTGGGTGCGGAAGTATTCGATGACTTTCGTGATGATTTCGTTGAGCTGCACTTTTGGCTCGTAACCGACCAGTTCGCGGACTTTGGTCAGGTCCGGCACCCGCCGCGGCATGTCCTCGAACCCCTCCTCATACGCCTGGTCGTAGGGCACAAACTCGATCGGCGACGACGACCCCGTGAGCGATTTGACGATTTCGGCGAGCCTCAGGATGGTGACTTCTTCCTTGTTGCCGATGTTGAACACCTGGCCGACCGCCTTCGGCTCGTTGACGAGCTTCATGAGGCATTCGACCACGTCGCCGACGTACGTGAAGCTGCGCTGCTGCGTCCCGTCGCCGAATACCGTGATCGGCGCGCCCGAAAGCGCCTGCTGCACGAACGACGGCAGCACCATGCCGTACTGGCCGGTCTGCCGCGGCCCCACGGTGTTGAAGAAGCGGACGATGATGACGGGAAGTTCCCGCTCCTTGTAGTAGGCCAGCGCGAGAAATTCGTCGATCGCTTTGCTGCATGCGTACGCCCAGCGGTGTTTCATCGTCGCGCCCATCACGAGATCGGCGTCCTCGCGGAACGGCACGTCCAGGCTTTTGCCGTACACCTCGGATGTCGAGGCGATGACGACCTTCTTTTTCTTCTTGTTCGCGTGCTTCAGCACGACTTCCGTGCCGTGCACGTTGGTCTCGATCGTATGCACCGGCTCTTCGACGATCAGCTTGACGCCGACGGCTGCGGCGAAATGAAAGATCACGTCGTTGCGATCGATCAGCTCGGCGAGGAGCGGCTCGTTGGTGATCGTATCGACGGTGTACTTGAAACGCGGGTTCGACTTCAGGTGGCCGACGTTGCGTATGGAACCCGTCGACAGGTTGTCGATGATGTCGACTTCGTGCCCTGCATTCAGCAGCGCCTCGGCGAGATGAGAACCGATGAACCCAGCGCCTCCGGTGATTAACGCTCTCACGAAGATGATTCCTTTCGAACGGCCTCGGCGACCGTTGTGACCGCCTCGGCGGCCAGGCCCGGATAGAGGGGCAGCGACAGTACCTCGCTGGCCGCACGAACGGCGTGCGGACACTCGGCCGGGTCCAGCGATGCGAAGGCCGGTTGTTGAGAAATGGTTGTCGGATAGTGCACGAGTGTTTCAATGCCCGACGCGCGTAGCCGATCCTGCAGTGTCTCGCGATGACGCGTTCTGATCGGAAACAAATGATACACGTGTCCCGGATCGATTTCCGGAGGAACTGCGACGGGGGCGTCTTTGAGCAGCGATCGATACTGCGCGGCGAGCGCGCGCCGCTCGTCCGTGCGCGCGCGCAGCAGCGGGAGCCGCACGCGCAGGATGGCCGCCTGCATCTCGTCGAGCCGGCTGTTGATGCCGATTTCGACGTGATGATAGCGATCGGCTCTGTCCGCCGTTGCGCAGACGCGCGATGCGCGCGGCGAGCGCCGCGTCGCGCGTGACGACCGCGCCGCCATCGCCGAGCGCGCCGAGATTCTTCGTGGGATAGAAGCTGAATGCGCCCGCGGCGCCGAACGTGCCGACCGGCTGACCCGCGCACGTCGCCAGATGCGCCTGGCAGCAGTCTTCGACGAGCGCGAGACCCTTGCGGCTGGCGAGGGCCGCAAGCGCCGGCATGTCCGCGGGCTGGCCGTACAAGTGCACCGGCAGCAGCGCGCGGGTCCGGGCGGTGATCGCTCGCTCGGCGGCCGCCGGGTCCAGCGTCAGCCGCTCCGGATCGATGTCGGCAAACACCGGGCGAGCGCCCGCCATCACAATCGCGATCGCCGTGTACGCGGCCGAGAGCGGCGTGGTGACGACCTCGTCGCCGGCGCCGATGCCGAGCGCGCGAAGGATCAACGCGAGCGCGTCGGTTCCGTTGCCCACGCCGACCGCGTACGGCGCGCCGCGACGCCGCGGCGAATTCACGCTCGAACGCCTCGACCTCGGGCCCCAGCACGAACCACGCGCGGTCCATCACGCGCGCCATCGCCTCACGGACGGCGTCCGACTCTTCGGCGAGGTGGAGATCCAGAAAGGGGACTCGACAGCTCATGCCACCGTCGAAGGCGTGGGCGCGGGCTCGTCGAGGTACGCGGCCGCATGCGCGCGGTAGTACTCGAGTGTCTTCGCGAATCCGGCGCGCAGCGGCACGCGCGGTTCCCATCCGACCGCGCCGCGGAAGCGTGATGAATCGGCATAGAAGCTGCCGATGTCGATGGCCTTTTTTTCTGCCGGCCATGGCACGTGCCGGACCGATCCGGCGCCGGCCACGTCGATCAGCAGCGCGGCGAGATCTTTGTGCGCGATCGGCTCCGATCCGCCGACGTTGAAGACCTGGCCGTTGCACGCGTCCGACGCGCCCGGCGCGCAGGAACGCGTCCACGGCGTCGTCGACGTACACGAAATCGCGAATCTGAGAGCCGTCGCCGAAAATCTCGATCTCGCGCCCTTCGAGCGCGAGACGGATGAACCAGCCGATAAATCCCTGACGGTTGTGCCTGATGAGCTGCCGCGGCCCGTACACGTTGGTGAGCCGCAGCGAGCACGCGCGCACGTTGAACACGTTGTTGTAGAGCAGGTGGTAGTTTTCGCCCGCCGCCTTGTTGATGCCGTTGACGTCGACCGGTCTCACCAGATGACTTTCGGTGACCGGCAGCGAGTCGGGCTTTCCGTACACCTGGCGCGTTCCCGCGAACACCACCTTCACCGCCGGATTGAATTTCCGGCACGCCTCGAGAATCGACAACTGGCTGCGGCAGTTGATCTCGAGATCGGTGTAGGGATCCTTCATGCTGTCGATGTGGCTCACCTGGCCGGCGAGGTTGAAGATGACCTCGCGATCGCGAACCAGGTGGTTCATGGTGCTTTCCTGGCGGACGTCGGCGATGTTGACGCGAACTTTGTCGGCGATGCCGTCGATGTTGAAGAAATTCGCGCCCGATCCGGGAATGAGCGAGTCCATCAACAGCACGTCGGCGCCGAGCTCGACGAGGCGGTGGGCGATGTTGCTGCCGATGAAGCCGAGGCCACCCGTAATCATCACGCGGCGGCCGCGATAGAACGTCTGAGACGACGCCGTCACAGCACTCGCTGTCCCGCGCTGCTGCGCGACGTGTCATCCACAGCGGGGGCGGGCGGCCGCTGATGCGTACGTCGCACCACGAGCGCGTACCAGAGCTTGAACACGTCGATGCCCGTGCGAATCACGCGGCGGAAGTTGAAGAACTGCGACTGGCCGTGAGCGCGGTGGTAGTGGTGAACCGGGGCTTCGACGATCCTGAAGCCGGCGTCCTGGATTTTCTTCATCATCTCCAGGCAGATGACGCCGCTGTTCTTTTCGAGCCGCACGCGCTCGAAAATCGACCGCCGCAGCAGCCGGAAATCGCAGTCGACGTCGCGCACGCGCAGTCCGAACATGAGTTTCACGGTGTGATGATAGATCCGGCCGATGACGATGCGGTGCCAGGGATCCGAGCGGCTGATTTTGTAGCCGTTGACGAGATCGACACCCGGCGTCATCTTCGGCCACAGCAGCTCGATCTCCGAGGGATCGTACTGCGCGTCACCGTCGGTGTAGAAGATGACGTCTTTCGAGGCGGTCGCAAATCCGCTGCGAAGCGCGCCGCCGTAGCCTCGATTCACCGGATGCGTCACGATCTTCAGCTGCGGATACACCCGCGCGAGCTCGTCCAGGATCTGCGCCGTCGAGTCGGAGCTGCCGTCGTTGACGACGATAATCTCGTAGTTCGGCGTCAGCTTCGAGGCGCTCTGCAGCGCGGTGATGACGAGGCTCGCGATCGTCCCCGCGTCGTTGTAGGCAGGGAAAAAGACGCTGAGGCTGAGTGGAGACGCCTGCTCGGAGCCTGCCATCTTCGATGATGAGGACACGTTAATACACTAGCCCTTCATGCGCAATCGCCATGGCACGATCGCCGACTCCAGCAGCACGCTCGACGAGAGCTTCGACGCGCCCTCGCGCCGCTCGACGAAGATGATCGGCACTTCGCGCACGCGGCAGCCGATGCGCCGCGCAAGGTGCAGCTGCTCGACGAGAAACGCGTA
Organism: Vicinamibacterales bacterium; assembly: GCA_963730445.1. Taxonomy (GTDB): domain Bacteria; phylum Acidobacteriota; class Vicinamibacteria; order Vicinamibacterales; family JAMQPK01; genus JAMQPK01. The sequence goes on from CAVSRX010000014.1 coordinate 234,340, forward strand.
CCCATCCGAGATCAGTCCCTCGAGCGGAAGCCGGGCGAGCGCCTCGCGCCGCCAGCATCGAAAGCCCGTCGTGCAGTCGCGTGACCTCGAGCCCGGTAATAGCCCGGACGTAGCGGTTCGCAAAGCTGCTCAGCATGATGCGGTGCAGCGGCCAGTTGACGACGCTGACGCCGTGGAGATATCGCGAGCCCAGCACGAGATCGGCGTCCGCCGCGGCTGCGGCCATGTCCGGCAGGTACTTCGGATCGTGCGAGAAGTCGGCGTCCATCTGGAAAATCAGGTCGGCGCCGCTTTCGAGCGCGCGCTGGAGGCCGGCGACGAGCGAGCGGCCCAGCCCGCGCGCGCCTGTGCGGTGTATCACCGATATCCTGCCGGGAAACGCCGTCGCAAGCTCGTCCGCCAGCGCGCCCGTGCCATCGGGAGAATCGTCGTCGACGACAATGATGCGGTAGCCGGCGTGCTGAAGGATGGCCGAGACGAGCCCGCTTAGATTTTCCCGCTCGTTGTAAGTGGCGATGACGACGGCCGCATTCATCGAGGTCCTTCCGAGCGCATGGTCGAGATCTGCTCGGAAACCAGTCCGACGAGAAAAATGACGACGGCAAGGACGAGCAGCAGCACCGACGAGTCGGTAATGTCGTGGTACGTGATCGCTGGTCCAGATGGCGTAGCCCGCGCCGAGCACGAAAAACGCGCTCGCGATGGGCAGAAAAATCCGCAGCGGGCTGAAGACCGTGATCACCTTCAGCAGGATCATGAGAAACCGCGCGCCGTCGGACACGAGCTTGATTTTCGACTTTCCGAGTCTCGCGGCGACCGTAATCGGCTCGAAGTGCACGCTGTAGCCCGCCTTCACGAACGACAGCGTCGTCGTGGTGGGGGTCGAGAATCCGTTAGGCAGAAGATGAAGAAACTCGCGCAGGCCGCTCGTGCGCGCGGCGCGCAGGCCCGACGTGAGGTCTGGAATCGCGCGCCCGGTCAGATATCCCGCGACCCAGTTGAGCGCGTTGTTGCCCAGATGGCGTGCTCGAGACGCCTGCTGAGTCGAACCCGTCCGGGTTCCGACAACGAGATCGTACTCGCCAAGAAACGCAATCAGTCGCAGGGCATCCGACGCGGTGTGCTGGCCGTCGGCATCGACGATGAGCATGTACTCGCCAGACGCATGGCGGATGCCCGTCTTGACGGACGCGCCGTTCCCTTTGTTGTAGGGGTGTTTGATGACGCGCGCACCGGCGGTTGCCGCGACCATTGCGGTCTCGTCCGCCGACCCGTCATCGACAACGAGCACCTCGCGCCAGTTGGCCGCCGCGCGTAATGACTGCACGACAACCCCGACAGCCCGGCTTCTTCGTACGCCGGGATGACCACGCTGACGGTCGAAGGATCAGCCACGTGTGCGAAATCGTATCATGCTGTAAAGGAGGGGGCGAAAATTTAGCGTAACTCTTTGCTTATCTATATTTTAACCGTTGACATCACCAGATCGGTCCTCTACTATCGCCATGGACTTTTTTGGAGAGAAATGGAGTAGCCGAGCGTGCTTCGGGGCAACTCGCCGGCGAAAATTGATGACCGGGGGAGACTCAAGATCCCCAACGGGTTTCGCGCGTTCATCGAGGATGAACACGGGCGCGAACTCTTCGTTACCAGTCTGCACGGCGACTCGGTGCGCATCTACCCCATGCCGGTGTGGACGGACATCGAGAAGAAGCTCGCGCAGATCCCCTCGACCCATCCAGCCCGGGCGAAATTCCTGGACCGCGTGAACTTCTACGGCCAGGTCTCTGAAATCGACAGCCAGGGGCGCGTGGTGATTCCGGCTCGACTGCGCGACTCGGCCACGATGGTGGGCGAAGTCGACGTGTTTGGCCAGTTCAATTTTCTCGAAGTGTGGAACCACGAGCGGTTCCTCGCGAAGCTGCAGCGCGAGCCGTTCACCGACGACGACGCGCGGGCGCTGTCGGATCTCGGTCTTTAGGGCGCCGACCATGCCGCTACACGAGCCGGTGATGACGCGCGAAGTGCTCGCGTTTCTGCAGCCCGAAAAGGGCGGCGTCTTCGTCGATTGCACCGTGGGGATGGGCGGGCATGCGCTCGCGCTGCTCGAAGCCGGAGCGACGAAGGTGATCGGGCTCGATCGCGATCCTGCCGCGCTGCGCATCGCCGCCGAGACGCTGAGCAAGTACCGGCGATCGCGTAGAGCTCGTGCACTCGGATTATCGGGCGATCGCGTCGGTACTGGAGGCCCGCGGCATCGATCGCGTCGACGGCACGCTGACCGACATGGGCATGTCGTCGTATCAGCTCGAAGCCGAGGGGCGCGGGTTCAGCTTTCAGCGCGAGGACCCGCTCGACATGCGGATGGACACGACAACCGGCCCGACCGCCGCGGAGTTGCTGCGCGGCGCGGAAGAGACGGAGATCGCGGACGCGATCTACAGGTTCGGCGAGGAGCGATTCTCGCGGCGCATCGCGCGCGGCATCGTGCAGGCGCGCGAGTCGTCGCCGCTCGAGACGACGGCTCAGCTCGCGGCGATTGTGAGAAGAGCGGTGCCGCGGCACGGGTTCTCGCGGATCGATCCGGCGACGCGCACGTTTCAGGCGCTTCGCATCTGGGTGAACCGCGAGCTCGACGACATCGACGAATTTCTGAAGACGGTGGCGCAGCGCTTGAAGACCGGCGCGCGCCTGGTCGTGATTACGTTTCACTCGCTCGAGGATCGGATCGTCAAGCACACGCTGCGGGCGCTCGCACCACGCGAGGGAGGGCCCGCTGCGAATCCTGACGAAGAAACCGATCACCCCCCAGCCCGACGAGCTCGAGCGGAATCCACGCGCGCGCAGCGCGAAGCTGCGCGCAGCGGAGTGCGTCGGCATGCAAGGGCTGAGGGCTGAGGGCTTAATTATGGGCACATCATCCGAAGCATTCGAATACGCCATCAAGAAAGACGTTCGGAACAACCCGATCGTCCGCGAGGTCGACGAGCGCCGGCTGCAGGAGCAGTGGCGATCGGTGGCCGTCGGCGTGCTGTTCGTCGGCGTGCTGCTGTTCTCGGGCTGGCAGCGCGTCGAGCTGCTGCAGCACGGCTACCGCGTCGAGCAGATGCAGAAGGAGCGCGGCGACGAAGGAGAGATCAACCGCCATCTGCGGCTCGAGATCGAAACACTGAAATCGCCCGCAGCGCATCGAGCGGCTGGCGACCAGCGATCTGAAGCTCGTGGCGCCGGCGACAGGCGCCGCGATCGTCATCGAGCGCGTCGTGCCGCCGGAGCCTCCGCCGGCGTCGGTCGTGGCAAAGGCGTTGGAGTAATCACGTGAGCGAGCCGACCTCAGACAACTGGCGCGCCACGATCCGCAGCCGGCTCCTGGTTGGGGCCGCGATTTTCATGCTGTGGGCCGTCGGCATTCAGGCGCGCCTGCTGTATCTGCAGGTGCACCGGCACCAGGATCTTCAGGCGCGCGCCGAGAACCAGTCCGCGCGGACGATGGATATCTCCGCCAAGCGCGGCGACATCCTCGACCGCCACGGCCGCGTGCTCGCCTACAGCGTCGACGCCGATTCCGTCTACGGCGTGCCCAGTGAAATCGAGAACGCCGGGAAGACGGCCGCGATGCTCTGCGAGGCGCTGACCGACTGCGCGCCGAAAGAGCAGGACGCGCTGACCGCGCGCCTGCGCCAGAAGCGCGCGTTCGTCTACGTGCGCCGCCGCGTCACGCCGCCGCAGGCGACGCGCATTGCCGAGCTCGACCTCGAGGGCATCGGATTCATCAAGGAAGATCGCCGCTTCTATCCGAAGAAGCAGCTTGCCGCGCAGCTTCTCGGCTTCGTCGGCATCGACAACACAGGGCTCGCCGGCATCGAGGCGGCGTACGACAGCCAGATCAGCGGCTCGCTCGGAAAGCTGCTGTACCAGACCGATGCGCGCGGGCGCGCCTTCAGCCGTCTCGAGCGGCCGCCGACCGCCGGCGCGACGGTCGAGCTGACGATCGACGAGTACCTGCAGCACATCGCCGAACGCGAGCTGCGCGATGCGGTCGCGAGCAACCGCGCCGCCGGCGGCACGGTGCTGATCATGTCGCCGAAGACCGGCGAGATTCTCGCGCTCGCCAACGAGCCGACGTTCAACCCGAATGCGTTCTCGAGCGCGTCGCCCGAGCATCGCCGAAATTCTGCAACGTCGCGCAACCGCGCGGTGCAGGACATCTACGAGCCCGGATCGACGTTCAAGGTCGTGACGGCGAGCGCCGCGCTCGAAGAACACATGATCGGCGTCGACGACATGATCGACGTCGTCAGGCGGCAAGATCCGGTTCGGATCGCGCGTGATCGACGACACGCACGACTACGGCACGCTGTCGTTCACCGACGTGATGGTGAAATCGAGCAACGTCGGCGCGATCAAGGTTGGGCTGTCACTGGGAGCCGAGCGGCTCGGGCTGTACGTACGCCGATTCGGATTCGGCCGCGCGCTCTCGCCGGATTTTCCTGGTGAGACGCCGGGCATCGTCTGGGATCCGCGAAAGCTCGACAACAGCGCGCTGGCGTCGATGTCGATGGGCTACCAGGTCGGCGTCACGCCGCTGCAGATGGTGGCCGCCAGTCAGCTCGGTGGCCAACGGCGGCGATCTGATTCAGCCGCGCGTCGTGCGCGCGCTCGTCCGCGACGGCAAGCGCATCGAAGTGAAGCCGACGATTCTGGGGCGGACGATTTCGAAAGACACCGCCATCACGCTCACCAGCATCATGGAGCAGATCGTCGAGCGTGGAACGGCGACCCAAGCGCAGATTGCGGGCTACACCATCGCGGGCAAAACGGGAACGGCGTCGAAGCTGGTCAACGGCCGTTACTCGCATACCGATTACTACGCGTCGTTTGTCGGGTTCCTTCCGTCGCGCAATCCGGTGGCGACCATCATCGTCGTCATCGATTCGCCGCACGCGCGCGGGTATTACGGCGGACCGATTGCCGGTCCGGTCTTTCAGCGCATTGCCGAGGCGACGCTTCGGCACCTTGGCGTGCCGCCCGACGCTGAATGCGCCGCCGCCAGTACTGGTGGCGCGGCGCACCGAGCAGCCGCAGATTCAGACGCACAGCCGGCGCGATGCCTCGATCGTTCAGGTCGGCACGAACGGCAACGTGCGCGATCTTCCGGATCTCCGCGGGTTGAGCGCGCGCGAAGCGCTGCGTGTCCTGACGAAGATTGGTTTGACCGCGCGCCTTACGGGGAATGGTGTCGTGGCGAGCCAGACGCCGTCACCTGGAACGCCGATCGAGCCGGGCATGGCATGTGAGTTGAAGCTCGAACGTACGCCAATCGCTTTCGCGTCGCTGGCGGACGAGGAATGACCCGCAAGCGAGCGGCGCGGAGCGGGGCAAGGGGCCCCCGCGACCGAACATGAAGCTTGCCGCGCTGCCAGGAATCGACATTCGTGGCCTCGCATACGACTCGCGCCAGGTGAAGCCGGGCGATGTGTTCATTGCATTGAAGGGGTTGAAAGCGGCGGGCGCGGATTTTGCCGCAGATGCCATTCGCCGCGGTGCGGTTGGCGTCGTCGCGGATCGGCCTGCAGATGCAGACGTGGCCGTGCCCTGGGTGATTGTCCAGGATGCGCGCGCGGCGATGGCCGCGTTAGCGGCGGAATTCTACGGGCATCCCAGTCGGTCGATGCAGGTCGTCGGCATCACGGGCACCAACGGCAAGACGACTACCGCGTATTTATTACGCGCCGTGTTCGAATCGGCGGGAAAAAAGTGCGGGCTTCTCGGCACCGTCAGCTACTCGGTTGGCGACCAGGAGCTGCCCGCCGCGCGCACGACACCGGAGGCACCAGACGTGCAGCGGATGTTTCGGCAGATGGTCGACGCGGGCTGCCGCGCATGCGTCATGGAAGTGTCTTCTCACGCACTCGCGCTTCGACGTGTCGACGGCACGGAATTCGCTGCGGGCGTGTTCACGAATCTGACGCGGGACCATCTCGACTATCACGGCGACATGGAGTCGTACTTCGCCGCGAAGCGGCGGTTGTTCGACATGCTGCCGCCCGGCGCGCCTGGTGTCATCAACCTCGACGATCCACGCGGTGAATCGCTGAGAAAGACGGTGTCTTTGCCGATCACCTACGCGATTAACAAGCAGGCCGATGTGACCCCCGGCCCGCTGACGCTGACGTTTGAAGGTCTCGAGTTCGACGCGCGCACGCCGAAGGGCGCCGTGCACGTGAGATCGAGGCTCGTCGGGCGCCCGAACGTCTCGAACATCCTCGCCACCGTCGCCATCGCGGCGGCGCTCGACATTCCGACGTCCGCGATCGAGCGCGGGCTCGAGAGCCTTGGCGGAGTGCCCGGACGGTTCGAGCTGGTAACGAGCAGCGACGACGATATCGTCGTCGTGATCGATTACGCGCACACCGACGACGCGCTGAAGAACCTGCTCGAGACGGCACGGCCGCTGGCGCAGCGCCGTGTCATCACCGTATTTGGCTGCGGCGGCGATCGCGATCGTACGAAGCGGCCGCTGATGGGCGCGGTCGCGGCCAGGTTGAGCGACATCGTCGTGATGACCTCGGACAACCCGCGCAGCGAGGATCCGGCGCGGATCATCGAAGAGATCAAGCGCGGGATTCCGCCGGCGTCCGATCGCAGCGCCGCGACGTTTACGATTGTCGATCGCAAGGAAGCGATTCAATTCGCGATCAAGAAAGCGGAACCGGGAGATCTCGTGCTGCTCGCGGGGAAGGGGCACGAGCAATCGCAGACGATTGGCGGCGAGGAGCTGCCGTTCGATGAGGCAGCGATCGCGCGCGAGGCGCTGGAGCGGAGACGCTGACGCCTGCCGCTGTCGCCGCTGCCATAGGCGCGAAAGTGTCGGGGCCGGGTGGCGATCGGGACATATCAGGTTTTTCGATCGACACGCGGACGTTGTCGCCTGGTGACATGTTCCTGGCGATTCGCGGCGATCGATTCGACGGCAACGCGTATGTCGCCGACGCCGTCGGCAAGGGCGCCGTTGCTGCGATGGTCGGCGACGCGGCGTTGACCGGCGCGCCCGAGCTGGCGGGGACGCCGCTCGTCGTCGTTCCGGAGACGGTTGCGGCGCTGCAGACGCTGGCCAACCGGGTGCGGCGCGACTCGGGCGCGGCCGTCGTCGCCGTCACCGGCAGCGCGGGCAAGTCGACGACAAAGGAAATCACCGCGGAGTTTCTTGCGGCGCGGTACACGGTCTTTCGCAACAGGGGCAACTTGAACAATCACATCGGCCTCCCGCTCTCGCTCCTCGAGCTGCGGAAGAAGCCGGACATCGGGGTGCTCGAGCTGGGCATGAATCATTTCGGGGAGATCAGCGCGCTCGTGAAGATCGCCGAGCCCGACGTGCGTGTCTGGACCAACGTCGGCCCGGCGCATCTGGAGTTCTTCGGGACGGTCGACGCCATCGCCGAGGCGAAGGCTGAGATCCTCGAGGGCGCCGACAAGGACTCGCTGCTCGTTGCGAACGCAGATGACGACCTGGTGATGCGCCACGCCGGCACGTTCGCAGGGCGCGTGCGGACCTTCGGCGTCGAGCGGCCCGCTGATGTCCGCGCGCTCGCCGTTCGCGATCTTGGTATCGACGGCACGGCCGCCATCGTGCGGACGCCCATTGGAGAAGCGGAAGTACGGACACCACTGCCCGGAACCGCCAATCTGTCGAACGTGCTTGCCGCGATGGCGGTGGCCATCCGCTTCGATGTGCCGCTTGCCGACATCGTCGAGCGTGCAGCCGGACTGAAGCCTATCGGCCGGCGCGGCGAAGTGATTCGCGCAGGCGGCGTGACTATCGTCGATGACTCGTACAACTCGAATCCGAAAGCCTTGTCGCGCGCGCTCGCAATGCTCGCAGGCGAGACGCGTTTCGCGCGCCGGGTGGCCGTTGTCGGAGAAATGCTCGAGCTGGGCGAGGCATCGCCCGAACTGCATCGCGCGGCCGGAGAAGAAATCGCGCGTGCCGACGTAGGCGAGCTGATCGCCGTCGGCGGAGCGAATGCGCGTGCGGTGGCCGACGGCGCGATTCGAGCGGGGATGCCCGCGTCGCGGGTGCACTATGTCGAGAACAGCGTGGCCGCGGGCGATCTGGCGGCCACGCTGGTGCGATCGGGAGATGTCGTGCTCGTCAAAGGCTCGCGCGGTATCCGCACAGAGGTTGTGGTGGATCGTCTCAAGGCGGAGTTTGCCTGATGCTCTACAACCTCCTTTTCCAATTTCACAACCAGGTGCCGGTGCTGAACGTCATTCAGTACATCACCTTCCGCACGGCGGCCGCGAGCCTGACCGCGCTCGTCATCAGCCTGCTGCTGGGTCCCTGGTTCATCCGCAAGCTCCGCGAGTTTCAAATTGGGCAGGTGATTCGGCACGAGGGACCGGCATCGCATGCGCCAAAGGCCGGCACGCCGACGATGGGCGGATTGTTGATTCTGACGGCCGCACTCGTGCCGACACTGCTCTGGGCCGATCTGCGGAATGTGTATATCTGGATCGCGGTTCTGGCGACGGCCGGCTTCGGTGCGGTTGGGTTCACGGACGACTATCTGAAGATCGTCCGGCGCTCACATCACGGACTGCTGCCTCGCTATAAAATTCTCGGACAGGTCGCCGTTGCGCTTGGTGTCGGACTGGCGCTGATGGCGATGGCGTACTACACACAGCCGTCTCTCTATAGCACTCGGCTGATCTTTCCCTTTTTCAAAACCCTCATTCCCGATCTCGGCTGGTGGTACGTCCCGCTGGCGGTTTTCATCCTGGTCGGCTGGTCCAACGCCGTCAATCTCACCGACGGGCTCGATGGGCTGGCCATCAGCACATTTGCCGTGGCCGCCGCGGCGTTCACCGCGCTTGCGTATGTCACAGGCCACCGCGTTCTTGCGGACTACCTTCTGCTCGTGCATTTTCCGCAGTCTGCAGAATTGACGATTTTCTGCGGCTCACTGGTCGGCGCGAGCCTCGGATTCCTTTGGTACAACTCGTATCCCGCGGAAATTTTCATGGGTGACGTCGGGTCTCTCGCGCTCGGAGGCGCGCTCGCGACGGTCGCACTGTTGGTGAAGCAGGAAATTCTGCTGCACATCGTCGGCGGTGTGTTCGTGCTCGAGGCGGCGTCCGTGATCATCCAGGTGGCGTCGTTCAAGACGACCGGCAAGCGTGTCTTCAAGATGGCGCCCCTGCACCATCACTTCGAGTTGATTGGATGGAGCGAGCCGAAGGTGATCGCGCGATTCATCATCATGGCCATCATTTTCGCGCTCTTCAGCCTGACGTCGTTGAAGCTGAGATGAGCTTCTCTGTGCGCGGACAGCACGTGACGGTCGTGGGCGCGGCGCGCAGCGGTGTCGCCGCCGCGCTGTTACTCGCCCAGCGCGGCGCGCACGTGACGCTCACGGAGGGCGCCGCTGAGCTCGATCGAGCTGCGGCCGAACAACTGCGTGATGCGGGCGTCGAGCTCGAGCTGGGCGGCCACCGCCGCGAGACGTTCACGTCCGCCGATCTGCTGGTGCTGAGCCCGGGCGTTCCGCTCGACCAGCCGCCTATTGTCGCGGCCCGCGAGGCCGGCGTTCGGGTGATCGGCGAGATCGAGCTCGCATCGCGCTGGCTGAGCGGACGCATCGTGGCCATCACGGGAACGAAAGGCAAATCGACGACGACCACGTTGACAGGGCGCATGTTCACGGCCGGCGGCTTCAAGGCCCTCGTCGGAGGAAATATCGGCACGCCGCTGAGCTCGCAGGTCGCGGCATCGACGCCGGAGACGTTTCATATCGTCGAGGTCAGCAGCTTTCAGCTGGAGACAACAGACACGTTCCATCCATGGATTGCCGTGCTGCTGAACCTGTCGTCCGACCACCTCGATCGTCACGGCTCGATGGACGTCTACGGTGCCGCGAAGGCGAGGATTTTTGCGAATCAGGGACCGGACGACTGGGCGGTGATTAACGCCGACGATCCGCAGACGCTGGCGCTCGCGCGCGCGGCCCGCTCAAAGAAGGTGCTCTTTTCCGGAAAGATGCCGATCGTGCCGCTGTCGTCGATACGCCTCATCGGCCGGCATCTCGTCGCCGACGTCATGGCGGCCGCGACGGTGGCGCAGATCGCCGGCGTGCCGCACGACGCGATCGTGCGGGCGGTGGAGTCGTTCACCGGGCTCGAGCACGCCCTCGAGCCGGTGGCCGTCATTCGCGGCGTCCGATTCGTCAACGATTCGAAGGCGACGAACATCGAGGCCGCACAGCGCGCGATCGAGAGCTTCGATCGCGGACTTGTCGTGATCATGGGCGGGCGCTTCAAGAGCGGCGACTTTTCGCTGCTGCGCGAGCCGTTGCGCTCGCGAGACGCACGAGTCGTCGCGATCGGAGAAGCGACGCCGTTGATCGAGCGCGCGTTCGAGGGCGCCGTGCCTGTGGAACACGCAGAGACGCTTGAAGGCGCTGTTCGCCGAGGGTTCGAGATGGCGCCGAAAGACGGAGTGGTATTGCTGGCACCTGCGTGCGCGAGCTTCGACATGTTCCGCGATTACGCGGAGCGCGGCCAGGTGTTCAAGACGGAAGTGCTGAGGATGGTGGAGGAGAACAATGCGCGCGAGCGGTGAACAGTCGTCAGTCGGCCTGGTGCGGTAGGGAGCTGGCTGCTGGGAACACAGGCCGCCCCGGCCTGTGAAGCTGGTGTCCCGACCCTACGGCTGACTGATGACTGTTGACCGCTCGCGAACGTTGTTCACATTACTTGTCGGTTCCGGTAGCGCAGCCCTTTAGGGCTGCCTGAAACGTTAACTATGGCGCGAAAGCTCAAGTCGGACAAGGTACTGTTCATCGCCACGCTGCTGCTGGTGTGCGCGAGCGTGGTGATGGTGTACAGCGCCTCGGCGGTGCTGGCGATGAACCGCTTCAACCAGCCCTATTTCTTCCTCATCAAGCAGGCGATGTGGGCGGCGCTGGGCCTCGCCGCCATGAGCATCGCCATGCGCTTCGACTATCGGCACTACCGGGAGCCGTCGTTCATCTGGATGTCGCTCGGCGTCGTCGTGTTTGCACTGGGTGCGGTGCTGTTCAGCGCGCCGATCAACGGGAGCCGCCGCTGGTTCGGCGTCGCGGGCTTTGGCGTGCAGCCATCCGAGCTCGCGAAGCTGAGCGCCATCTTTTTCATTGCCGCGCTGCTCGAGCGGCGCATGGATCGCATCGACGAGATTCCGCACGCGCTCGTGCCCATAGGCGTCGTGGTGGGCGGGCTGGTTGGATTGATCCTGTGGGAGCCTGATCTCGGCACGGCCATGACGCTGGTGTTAATAGCGGTGACGATGGTGTTCGCGGCGGGGCTCAGCTATCGATACGTCGTCGGCGCCATCCTCTGCGGCCTTCCAGTGATCTATTTCATCCTGATGAGCGCTGCATACCGCCGGCGCCGGCTGATGGCCTTCTGGGATCCCTGGAGCGATCCGCTTGGCGATGGATTTCAGGTGATCCAGTCGCTGATCGCAGTGGGATCTGGCGGCCTGATCGGCCGCGGATTCATGTCCGGCGTCCAGAAACTGTTCTATCTGCCCGAGCCGCATACCGATTTCATCTATGCCGTCATCGGCGAGGAGTTCGGGCTGCTGGGCACGACGATCGTGCTCGCGTGCTTTCTCGTGATTGCGTGGCGCGGCTTCATGATCGCGATGCAGGCGCCGGATCGCTTCGGCGCATTCCTCGCGATCGGGCTGACGACGATGATTGCCGCACAGGCATTTTTCAACATCAGCGTCGTGCTCGGGCTCGTACCAACCAAGGGGATTCCATTGCCGCTAGTGAGCAACGGCGGATCATCACTGCTGATCAGTCTGCTGGGCATGGGCATCTTGCTCAATGTGTCCCAGCACGCGGCGCGGGAAACGTGAGCGGAGGCAGATCGCATGCGCGTGGTGATAGCGGGGGGCGGCACGGGCGGCCATCTCTTTCCGGGGCTGGCCGTCGCTCGCGCGCTGAAAGCGCGGATCCCCGAGTCGCAGATCTCGTTCGCCGGCACCGCTGCCGGCATCGAGGCGCGCGTGATTCCGTCGACGGAGTTTGCGCTCGACCTCATTCGCAGCGCGGGATTGAAAGGCAAGTCGCTCGCCGCGCGTGCGCGTGGGGCAGCGTTGGTGCCGCTCGGGGGAGTGGACGCGTGGCGCGTAATCTCGCGCCGCAGGCCCGACGTCGTCATCGGCGTCGGTGGATACAGCTCGGGGCCGGTCGTGGCCGTCGCGGCGATGCGCGGTATTCCCACGATGGTGCTCGAGCAGAATGCGGTGCCTGGCTTGACCAACGGCTGCTCGCCTGGTTCGTGGGACGCGCGGCCGTGACGTACGAAGCGTCGGTGAAATATTTCGGCGAGAAAGCGTTTGTCAGCGGTAACCCGGTTCGGCGGGAGTTCCTGGAGGTTGACGATGATCCCAGTCACGACGCGGCCATCAACGCTTCACGGGTTCGGGTCCTAGTCTTTGGCGGCTCTCAGGGCGCGCACGCAATCAACATGGCCATGGTGGAGGCGGCGCCGAGGCTGGGTGCCTCAGCCGAAACCGTCGATCTCGTCTGCCAAACGGGAACGCGGGACTTCGACATGGTTCGAGCGGCGTTCGAACGGCACGGCGTGCAAGGCCGCGTGGAACGGTTCATCGATGCGATGGACCGAGAGATGAAAGCCGCCGGTCTGGTCGTCTCGCGCGCAGGCGCGACGACCCTTGCGGAAGTGACGGCTGCGGGCCGTCCGGCGATTCTCATTCCGCTGCCGACTGCGACCGACGACCACCAGCGCCACAATGCGCGCGCGCTGGAGACGTCGGGTGCCGCGGAGGTGATGGAGCAGAGCGAACTGACCGGCGAGCGGCTCGCCGCCCGCATCATCGCGCTGGCCGGCGATCGCGAGCGGCGCCGCCGAATGTCGGCGGCGGCTCGACAGCTCGCCAAGCCGCGTGCGGCGGAAGAGATTGTGGACGCAGTCATCGAGCTGGTGGAGCGCCGACGAACGTGAGCGTGCTGGGACAGGCGAGGCGCGTTCATTTCATCGGCGTCGGCGGCATCGGCATGAGCGGAATCGCCGAGTTGCTGGTGAATCTCGGATACAAGGTCAGCGGATCTGATATGCAGCGCACGGACATCACGGATCGTCTCGAGTCGCTCGGGGCGCGCATCATGCAGGGGCACGACGCGCGCAACGTGAGCGACGCGGAGGTCGTGGTGTATTCGTCGGCCGTGCGAGCGACCAATCCCGAAATGGAAGCTGCGCGCGCGCATGGCCTGGCTGTGGTTCCGCGCGCGGAGATCCTCGCGGAGCTCATGCAGCTGCGTCAGGGCATCGCCGTCGCCGGCGCGCATGGGAAGACGACGACGACCTCGATGATCGCCCTCGTGCTCGACGTGGCTGGTCTCGATCCGACGGTCGTCATCGGCGGCCGCGTCAGCTCATTCGGCAGCAACGCCAAGCTCGGACGCGGCAAGTATCTCGTCGCGGAAGCGGACGAGAGCGATCGGTCGTTCCTGAAGCTGTCACCACGCTTCGCCGTCATCACGAACATCGATCGCGAGCATCTCGAGGCCTATCAGGGGTTCGACGACCTGAAAGCCGCCTTCGTGCAGTTCGCCAACGGTGTTCCTGCGAACGGCGCCGTGATCATGTGCACCGACGATGTCCATCTGAGAGCGATGCGCGGCGACATCAAACGCCATGTCATCACGTACGGCTTCGACGAATCTGCCGACGTCACCGCGCTGGGTCTGCAGATGAAGGGATTCGGATCCGTGTGCGTGGTGCGCGCGCGCAAGCCCGGGGGCCGCACGGTCGAGCTCGGACAGATGGAGCTGGCCATTCCGGGACGGCATAACGTGCTGAACGCGCTCGCCGCCGTCGCGATGTCGAGAGAGCTCGGCATCGGGTGGAGCGACATCGCGCGCGCCCTCGGAGGGTTTCATGGGGCCGAGCGCCGTTTTCAGCGCCGCGGCGAAGCCGGCGGTGTCGCGGTCGTCGAAGACTACGGCCATCATCCGACCGAGATCGCGGCTGTCGTCGCCGCGGCGAAGCCGATAGCGGCAGGCCGGTTGATCCTGGCGTTTCAGCCGCATCGCTTCACGCGCACGCAGTTTCTGTTGAGCGAGTTCGGCCGTGCGTTCGAAGGTGCCGACGCCCTGGTGCTCACCGATATCTATGCCGCCGGCGAAGACCCGATCGCGGGCGTGACGCTCGACGCGCTCGCCGATACGGTGCGAGGTGGATTCACCGGCGAGCTGCGGATCGTGCCCGCGCTTGCGGACGTTCCTCGCGAGCTGGCGGCCATGGCGAAGCCGGGCGATCTGATCGTGCTGCTCGGCGCGGGATCGATTGGCTCTATCGCGGACCCTGTGCTGAGGGCGCTGGGGACCAGGAACTGATGCCTGTCACAGCCCCGGCCGATCGGCGTTTTCGACGGGCGCACCTGAAGCCGGCACGCAAGCGCGCGGGATTTACGTCCGAACGCTGGCGCGCGGCGATTGTCGTCATGGTCATCGGGCTTGTCCTGTATGCCGGACATCGTGCCGTTGCCGTTGTCGCAGGGCTCGAGGTGTTTCATGTCAATCAGATCAACGTGCGGGGGAACCATCGGCTCTCGAACGGCGAAGTGCTCGCGATGCTGCAAAGCCTGCGAGGCCGCAGCGTGCTGGCGGTCGATCTCACGGAGTGGCGGCAGGCCCTGCTGAACTCGCCGTGGGTCGCAGACGCGTCGCTTCGCAAAACACTTCCCTCGACGATCGACGTCGTGATTCTCGAGCGCGCGCCGCTCGGTATCGGCCGCATCAAAGGGTCGCTGTACCTCGTCGACGATCGCGGTGCGATCATCGATGAGTACGGGCCGAACTACGCCGACCTCGATCTGCCGATCATCGACGGCCTGTCAGGCCCTTCGAACGCGGATGAGGCTTCGGCCGCGCCGGCTTCGGGAGCGGAACACCCCAACGTGTATCGCGCGATGCTTGCGCGGCGGCTGCTGGATGCGCTTCGCGCGAGGAACATGTCGGGGCAGATTTCGCAGATCGACGTCAGCGATGCACGGAACGCCGTCGTGCTGCTCGAGGGCGATCCGACGCTTATCCGGCTCGGCAACGAGCGCTTCGTCGAGCGGCTCCAGTCCTATTACGAGCTGGCGCCGGCGCTGCGCGAGCGAGTACCGGCCATCGATTACGTCGATCTCAGGTTTGACGAGCGGGTCTACGTTCGGCCCGCACGCGAAGGACGAGAGCCGTCCGCCGGCACCAGGACGGCGCCGGCAAAGAGCGGAAGACCAACGCAGACGGGCTAAGGGGGTCTATGGCAAGCAGGGAACGCTATGTGGTCGGGCTCGATATCGGTACCTCGAAGGTCGCGGCCATCGTCGGCGAGATGATGGACGACGGCAGCCTCGAGATTATCGGCATCGGCGTGTCCGAATCGAAAGGCATTCGACGCGGCGCGGTGGTCAACCTGGAAGCTGCGGTCGATTCGATCAAGCACGCCGTCGAGGAGGCCGAGCTGATGGCCGGCGTTGAAGTCGACTCGGTGCACATCGCCATTTCGGGCCCGCACATCAAGGGGTTCAACAGCCGCGGCGTCATTGCCGTCGCAGGCAAGAACCGCGAGATCACGCGCGACGACGTGCGGCGCGCGATCGACGCCGCGAAGGCTGTGGCCCTGCCAAGCGGGCGGGAGATCCTCCACGTGCTGCCGCAGGACTTCGTCGTGGACGATCAGGATGGCATTGGGGCGCCTGTGGGCATGACGGGTGCGCGCCTCGAAGTGAACGTCCACATCGTGACAGGCGGCACGACGGCGACGCAGAACGTCGTCGCGTGCGTGAATCGCGCCGGCATCAGCGTGGTCGACACGGTCATCGCGCAGCTCGCCGCCAGCGAGGCCGTGCTGACCCCCGATGAAAAAGAGCTCGGCGTCGCGCTCGTCGACATCGGCGGCGGTACGACCGATCTCGCGATTTTCGAGCGCGGCAGCCTCTGGCACACGGGCGTCATCGGCATCGGCGGCGATCATTTCACCAACGACATGGCAGTCGGCCTTCGCACGCCGATTCCCGATGCGGAGAAACTGAAGCGCAAATGCGGGTGCGCGTTTTCGTCGATCGTCGACGAAGACGAGACGATCGAAGTCGCGAGCGTGGGCGGCAGGAAGCCGCGGCTGATGGCGCGGCGTGTTCTGTCGGAAATCCTCCAGCCGAGGGCGGAAGAAATCTGCCATCAAGTGTGGGACGAGATTCGACGCGCGGGCTACGAGAAGTCGCTCAATTCGGGCATCGTGTTGACCGGCGGCGGAGCGATTCTCGAAGGGATGCCCGAGCTCGCCGAACAGATATTCGATTTGCCAATCAGACGAGGGTTGCCCGTCGGCGTGGGCGGCCTCGCCGATCACGTGGGCAATCCCGAGTTCGCGACGGCAGTCGGTCTGGTGTTGTACGCGCAGCGGAATCACATGGGCGAGGCCGGCCGGATGGTCGGCGCCGGCGCGTTCGGACGCGTGGCCGGACGGCTTCGCGGGTTGTTCAAGGAATTCTTCTAATGATTGGAGGCCGTAATGGCAGACATGCGAGAAAACCCGTTGCGACTGAAGCTGGCCGAGGAAACGCGCGCGGGCGCGCGTATAAAGGTGGTCGGCGTTGGCGGCGGAGGCGGCAACGCCGTCAACCGCATGGCGATCGCGGGTCTCGAAGGCGTCGAGTTCATCGTCGCCAACACCGATCTGCAGGCGTTGCAGCATAACGCCGCGCCCATCAAGATTCAGATCGGTGCGAAGCTCACCAAGGGGCTCGGCGCCGGTGCCGACCCGAACGTCGGGCGCGAAGCGGCGCTCGAAGACACCGACAGCCTCATTCAGGCGCTCAACGGCGCCGACATGGTGTTCGTCACGACCGGGCTCGGCGGCGGCACGGGCACCGGGGCGGCTCCTGTCATCGCAAGCCTGGCCAGCGAACTGGGCGCGCTGACGATTGCGGTCGTCACCAAACCGTTCAAGTTCGAGGGCAAGAAGCGGCTCGCGCAGGCCGATAAAGGTCTGGCGGCGCTCCGCGAGTGCGTCGACACGATCATCACGATTCCCAACGAACGGCTGCTCTCGATCATCGATCGCGGGACGACGTTGCCCGAGGCGTTCGCGACGGCGGACGACGTGCTGCGCCAGGCCATTCAGGGCATCTCGGATCTGATTCTCGTGCCCGGACTCATCAACCTCGACTTCGCCGACGTCAAGACGATCATGTCGGGCATGGGCATGGCGATGATGGGCACGGGCATCATGTCCGGCGAGAATCGCACCATCGAAGCAGCGAAGGCGGCGATTTCGAGTCCGCTGCTCGAAGGCGCAACGATGCTGGGCGCGCGCGGCGTCATCATCAACGTGACGGGCGGGCACGACATGTCTCTGATGGAAGTGAACGAAGCGTCGCTGCTGATTCAGGCAGCCGCGCACGAAGACGCGAACATCATCTTCGGCGCCGTCGTCGATCCGAAGCTCGACGGCTTCGTAAAAGTGACGGTCATCGCGACCGGCTTCGACCGCGCCGAGGTGTGCCAGCCAGTACCGTCGGCAAGCCAGACGCCCGTCGATCTGCAGCATTACACGGCGCACTTGAAGGAGAAGTCCGACGCGCCGGTGCCGGCGCCGGCCATGGAGATGGGACGCCTGTCGATTGCCAGGCGGCCGGCGCTGGATCTGGCCCCGGCAGCAGCGGCAGCTGCACCGGCCGCGACGATGGCGGCTGAGCGATCGCCGCTGGATTCGGGCGACACCGATCTCGAAGCGCTCTCGGTGTTCGACGTACCGGCGTTCCTGCGTCGCGAAGGGTAGGATGGTAGACTAAATATATCCACGGCAGACGAGACCGTCTGCGACGCAGGTAGAGCATCCTGCTGCCGGGGTCGTGTTTCAACATCCATGAACTCCTGGCAGCAGAAAGAAGCCGCACAAGCCACGCTCGCGAAGGAAGTGGGGTACATCCGCAAGCCCCACACCGATCGCCTGCGCGTGGCCCTCGCCTTTCCCAACACGTACTGGGTCGGGATGTCGAATCTCGGCTTTCAGACCGTGTATCAGCTTTTCAACGCACACGACGAAGTGGTGTGCGAGCGCATCTTTCTTCCTCCGAAACAGCAACTGAAGGAACAGCTGGCGTCGAAGACGCCGCTGATTACGCTCGAGTCGCAGTCGCTGGCGCGCGACTTCGACGTCATCGCGTTCTCGGTCTCGTTCGAATGGGATTACACGAACATCCTGACGATGCTCCGCCTCGCCGGTGTGCCGGCGCGTGCGGCCGATCGCACCGCTCGCGATCCCCTTGTCGTGATTGGCGGCGCCGTGACATTCGTGAACCCGGAGCCACTGGCGTTGTTCGCCGACGTGATCGCGGCAGGCGAGGGTGAAGAGCTCGTCCCCGGCCTGATGAGCGCGTTTCGCGAGGAAGGTGGCCGGCGCGATCTGCTGAAGTCGCTCGCGAAGACGCGCGGCTTTTACATCCCATCGTTTTACGACGTCGAATACAAAGCGGATGGCACGATCGATCGATTCATCCCGAAGGAAGGCTCCGGCGCGCCGCCGGCCGTGAGAAAAGCCGCGGTCCCCACGACCGAAGCGCTCGATCCGCCGTGCACCAGGATCTTCACGCCCGACACAGAGTTCGGGTCGCGCTTCCTCGTCGAGGTCGTCCGCGGCTGTGCCAATCTCTGCCGCTTCTGCTGGGCCGGATACAACTACCTGCCGGTCCGCGCTTTTCCGGCCGACCGCATTCTCGAGCGGGCGCGGGAGGCGCGCGCGCACGCAAAACAGGCCGGCCTGGTGTCGATCGCGCTCTGCGACCATCCCGAAATCGATCGCATCCTGACGGGGCTGGCCGAGATGGGCTATTCGATTAGCCCCGCGTCGCTCCGGCTCGACGACCTGACCGAGACCATCGTGCGGCAGCTTCGAGCCAGCGGGGAGAAGACGCTGACCATTGCGCCCGAAACCGGATCGGACCGCCTGCGGCGCGTCATCAACAAGACGGTGACGAACGACGAGATTCTCGATCGCGCCGAGCTGATCTTCTCGAGCGGCATCGAGAACCTGAAGCTGTACTACATGATCGGCCTGCCCACCGAGACAGACGACGATCTCGTGGCGATTCGCGAGCTGACGCTGCAGATTCGCGACATCATGCTGAAGCACGCGAAAGGGAAGGGACACATCGGCCGCGTCATTGCGAGCGTCAACCCGCTGGTGCCGAAACCCTCCACGGCCTATCAATGGCTGCCGATGGAGGATCCGGCAGTCGTCGAGGCCAAGGTTCGGCGGCTCCGCGAGCTGACCTCGAACGTCGACAACGTGTTCTTCAATATCAAGTCTGAGCGTCATTCCTTTTACCAGGCGCTGCTCTCGCTCGGCGACCGCCGTGTGGCGCCCGCGATCGAGGCCGCCGAGGCCAATGGCGGCGACTGGCGACGCGCCGTCGCCGACACCGGCGTCGATGCCGACTTCTTCGTGTTCCGCGATCGCACCAGCGACAGCGTGCTGCCGTGGAGCATCATCGACGGCGGCATGAAGGAATCGTTCTTCCGCAGCGAGCTCGACAAGAGCCTTCGCGAGGAGTGGACGCTCCCGCCGAAGCGGGCAGCCGAGAACGCGAAGCTCTTGCCGGTTGTGATCGTAGCCGGCCTAGTCTATTCCGCGATCGCCAGCTGCTCTTCGTGCTCGCGATACGCCTGCAGGATGAGATCGCGCATGCGATCCTGCGCCGTCGAGTCGGTAATCGGGCGCAGCAGCGCAAAGCTCCGGCGCTCGCCGTTGACCGAGTAACTACGGGCTGGAAACGTGACGTTCCGGCCGTTGCCGCTGCGCCGCTCCCATACCGCGAAGCCGACGAGCTTCAATCCCTGGAGATAGCCATCTTCGAAGTGCACTTCGGCTTCTGCGAGCTTGCCCGGAGGGGTGCCTTTGTCGTTCGGTGTGATTTTCACGGTCATGATGCGCTCCTTGACCGGCCTCTCAGGCAACGGCGATACCAGAGTGCGCCGGTCGCGACCGTCGAGCGAATCTGCTGATGCGGAAGAGGTTATGGCGGGACGCAGCGGTATGGCGCGCGCACGGGGTGTGCGCGGCGCCCACGACATGACAACTAGAGGAGCAGCATGACCTGCGCAATGGCGAGCGTCTGCGAGTGCGTAATCGTCAAGAGCGAGCTGTTCGCCTTCAAATACGCCAGTCGCCTGGCCGCGCCGCCATGAAACCGCAGTTGCGGCGGGCCGCCGGGCGCGCGCACCACCTCGATGTCGCGCCACAGCACGCCCTGCGAGTGGCCGGTGCCGAGCGCCTTCATGGCCGCTTCTTTCGCCGCAAACCGGCCGGCGAAATGGGGCGCTGGGTTCCTCCGCCGCGTCGCGTACGCAATTTCCCCCTCGGTGAAGATGCGCTGCAGAAAGCGGTCGCCGTAACGGGCGATCGTCGCTTCGATGCGATCAATTTCCGTGGCATCCATCCCGATGCCGATAATATTTGTCGACATGTCCCTTCCAAAGCCTAGCGGCGAGTTCGAATGGGTGCAAGAGTCCTGGGGCGCGGCGCTCCACTGCCGCCCGCTGTCCGAGGTTGCGCCATCATTGCTTCGGCACGCGGGAGCTCGCGGTCGAGAGCGCGCTGGCGCGACGCGTTAGGCGTCGAGCCCGACGCGCTCGTTCGGATGCGACAGGTCCACTGCGCGGATGTTTTCGTGGCGAAAAAAAGAGCGAGCAACCGTGGCCGGAAGCCGACATCGCCGTCACCGACGATCCGTCCCTCGCCGTCAGCGTGCAGAGTGGCCGACTGCGTGCCGATCCTCTCGCCGATCGCCGAACCGGCGCGGTTGCGGCCATTCACGCCGGCTGGAAGGGCACCGCGGCAGGCGCGGCCATCGTCGCTGTTCAAAATCTGACGTCCCGATATGGCACGAACCCCGAAGACGTCGTCGCGGCGGTGGGTCCGAGCATCGGTCCATGCTGCTACGAGGTCGGGCCCGATCTCGCCAGCCACTTCTCATCGCACGCAGAAGCGGCGACGCTGGTTCACGCATGATGCGAAGCCGCATCTCGACCTCTGGCGCGCCACGCGCGACCAGCTGGTACGCGCGGGACTTCCGCTACAGCAGATTCACGTGTGCGAGCTGTGCACCTTCGATCATCCCGCGCTGTTCCATTCCTACCGGCGTGATGGGAAGGATGCGGGCAGGCTGGTGGCCGCGATCAGAAGCGGGCCAGGTAGGATGCCTTGACGAAGAGCGCGCGGGCCGTCGCCGTCGTACCGATCGAACTTGACGTCGTCGAGCTCTCTGCCGAAGAGCGAGCCATAGCCCACATGCATGACGGTTCCCGGCGATAGCTCGTATGAGGCGAGAAAATCACCCAGCACCCGCTTGCGCGACGAATCGAACTGCGCGACCGCGCGCACGAAAAAGCGCGGCGTGAACTGATACGAATTTCGCAGGTTCAGGACGTGCACGCGGTACACGTTCAAATTGGTCGCGCGGTTCTTGAACGTCACGAACCTGTATGACGTGTTGCTGTTGACCCGCGCGTTCGGCTGCAGCCCGATCCGCAGGTTAATCGACCGCGAATCGCCTTGGTACGGCGCCTCCTCGTCGTAGAAGATCGCCGGTCCTGCCTGTGTGCCGCCGCCGATGTTCAGCCAGCGCATGATCTGCGCGCCGCCGTCGATCATCATGCGGCCCGTCTCGAACTTCCTTCCGGCGAATGTCTCGTGGCCCGTGCCGTAGTCGACGCGCAGATAGCCGGAGCGCGTGAAGTTGAACCGGACGGCGGGCAGCACGAAGAGCTCGGTACCTCCCTGCGTACGATCTTCCGCGCCGGTTACCCAGAGGAACGGGTTGATTCTCTTGATCCAGCGGTATCGCGGATGCGATGGATAGAAATTCAGCGCCTGGTATTGCCATCCGCGCGTGACGCCGACACGATTCATGAACGCGGTGTCCATGCGGAAGCCGCGGTCGTAATGCTCGGCCTGGCCGGCAACCGTGAAGCGGCGAGTGCTGTAGTCATAGGAGGACTGAGCGCCACGGCCGTTCTGTCGACTCACCGTCGAGTGAGCGCGAGCTCGAGGAGAGAAACGACGCGTTGCCTTGGAAGTGTTCGCCTTTCTTGAATGCGACGTCACCGCCCACAACGCGATTGTGGTCCTTGCCAAACTCGGTATCAGACATGAGCAGGCCGACGTACCGGCCTCGACCAAAGTTCATCACCTCGCGCGCGACCGTAAACACGCGCTGCCGGTCGCCGTCGGGAGACGTATCGGCGGAGGACAGCACGCCGAACGTATGCCGGCCGGCAGCGCCCGTCAGCTTCAGGCCGGCGCTCGGATCAACGATCGTCCTGGTATGCACAGCAGTGCGCATCGTCGAATCGCCGCCGGTGCCGGCGATGTTGAACAGGCCGAGCCCTTCCATGAAGAACGGCCGCTTCTCGCTGAAAAATGTCGGGAAGCGTTGATTGACCTCGACCTCGAACTGGTCGCTTTCGACCTGGCTGAAATCGGGGTTGACCGTGGCGTCGAGCGTTATCGCCGACGTCAAGCCGTACTTCACGCTCACGCCGAAATCTCCGCGAGCCCGCGTGTCGTTCCACCGCGACGCATCGGACCGCGCCTGATTACCGGAGAAGGTCCAGCTGGGAATCGTTTCGAGCAGGCGTCGAGACTGAAGCTCGTCGAATACGACCGTTCCATTCGACTCGAACACCCATTTGCCATCCGCCATTGCGGGCCACGATGCCGAAACGCCAGTGCGGCTGAGGCGTCGCCAGAACAACACGCCCATTCGCACGTCGGTGCCGCTGCGAAAGCGAATATTCTCGAGCGGGACGCGAATCTCCACAGACCATCCGTCGCCGCCGACATGACCTGCGCTTTTCCACACGAAGTCGGGCGCGAAGTCTTCGCCGCCCGAACCGCTTTGCAGCGCGTCCATCTGAATGCCGCTCGGGTTGACGAACAGGTGATAGGCGAGCTGTCCGGCTCGACTCGAGTCGAGGCTGACGCCCACCCAGTCGTCAGAAAATGCGTTGTCGCGGCGGCTGATCGTCGTCCGAATTTTTTCAGGCTGTGTATCCAGGCATCGAAACGCGAGGTACAGCGCCTCGTTGTCGTAGCCCATCCAGACCTGTGTTTGTTCCGCTGGAGCCTCGCCCCGCATCGGGTTGTACGACGACCACCCTTCAAGTGACAGAGGATCGCCCGACCACGCCTCGTCGTCGAGGATGCCATCGAGTCTGGGCGGCGTTGTAATGCGGACGGGACGGAGCTCGGCTCCCCCGGCGCCTTGAGCCAGCAGCCGGCTCGGGTACGGTGACGTGAATCAGGCCAACTGCAACAAAAACAAGCGTTTTCGCGAGCACACCTGTAATACGGAATGGTCTGGCCATCAGTTGCACCCCGGTTTGACGGTCTGAGGGCGAGATTGGTTGTAGGCTTCTGCAACAAGATTCTCGATTTTCCCGTAGAGAAACAGAGAGCGTGCCTGCCACCGACGTCGAACTGGTTCGTGGAGCGCTCAATGGGGCTGAGTCGGCGTTCCGCGACATCGTCCTGCGCTATCAGCGGCCGATCTACGGTCTGATCGCGCGGATGGTCAGGGACCCGTCCCGGGCAGAGGAGCTGGCCCAGGATACCTTCGTCAAGGCCTTCCGCGCGCTGCATACCTACGATACGCAGCGTAAATTTTCGGCCTGGCTTCTCACGATTGCGCATCACGTGGCCATCGACGAGCTGAGAAAGTGCTCGCTCGACACCGAGCCCATCGAGCGGGCGACGGAAGACGGCGAGCGCACGCGCGAGTTCGCCGATACGAGGAGCCCAACGCCGGCGGCGCTTGCTGAGCGGGCCCAACTCGCGACCGTGCTGCAAACGGCAATCGGCCGGCTCAGGCCGGAGTATCGCGAGGTCGTCACGCTGCGCTACGAGCGAGAGCTCGACTACGACGAGATTGCCGAGATTACGGGACTGCCGATGGGCACGGTGAAGAGCTCGCTTCATCGCGCGCGAAAAGAACTGGCGGAGCATCTGGAGAACCTGGGATGGAGCGCGACAACCCACTCAACGATGTAGACGACGAGCAGCTGCTGGCGATCTTCGCGCAGGTCGATACCCCTGCGCCGTCGCCAGGATTCACCGCCAGGACGATGCGCGCGGTGGTCCACGCGCCGCTGCCCGCCGGACGAAAGGCGCTTCGCGATCCGTTGGCATCGATGCTGGGCTGGGCCACGGTCATCGCGGCTGTCGCACTTGCGGCCCTGGCGATCGCCCTGAGCCAGCCGATCGTCACGGCGAGCTTTTCGAGGCTCATCACGCGCGGCGTGGGCACCGGCGTGTGGCTCTTGCAATTCGGACAGATGGGACTGCGATTGCTGGATGTGCTGACGACGACGGGCCTCGCGGTGTCGCGAGCAGCCGCAACGACTGAAGGGATGACGGGACTGGTGCTGACGGCGGTCGTGGGCGCGGTGTCGCTCTCGGCGCTGCACCGGATGTTGATATCGGAAGGAGAGGACTCACAATGGCAAGAGCTTTCGTAGCTACGCCGATTTTTCTGATGCTCGTGGTGCTCGGCGCGTCGGCGCAGAGTCATGTGGACGAGCTTCGCTCGAGACTCGAATCGCGGTTCGAGATTGTGCCGATTGCGAACGGGGTCGTGCTGACGCCGCGCTTCCGGACGTCGATCAAATCTGTCGAGCTGTCGAGCTCGACGATTGCGATCGACGGCGCGCCGGTGACGGGCCAGGAGCTGCAGAATCGTCTCGGCAACGATGCCGCACTGATACTGGAGCTTTCCTATCTCGATCCTGATGCGCGGCGATCGCTCGCAGCAGGCAAAACGCCGCCGAAGCCGGCGGATCCGACGGCGCCCACGATCGATCCCGGTTCCACGGTTCGCATGAATCCCGAAGTGCCGCGCACGCCGCGCGCGCGCCAGCGCGAAGACATCGTTCGCATCGGCGGTTCCGTGTCTGTCGACAGCGATGAGTACGTGCGAGGGGACGTCGTCGTCATCGGCGGCAGCGCGAACATCAACGGCGAAGTGAACGGCGAAATCGTTGTCGTCGGCGGATCGGCGCGGTTCGGACCGCAGGCCGATGTTCGTGGAGACATCACTGTTGTCGGCGGCGGGCTCTCGAGAGATTCGGGCGCAGTCATTCGAGGAGCGATTCACGAGGTCGGGTTCGGCGACATTTCGTGGCGCGGCGGTGGCGACTGGGGACGCGACGCGAATTGGGGCTGGATGAACGGCATCTATCCTGTCGCGCGGCTCACCGGCACGCTCGTGCGCATCACGCTGCTTGTTCTTCTCACGACGCTCGTCCTGTTCGTCGCGAAGGTGCCGGTCGAGGAGATTGCCGATCGCGTCGCGGCCGATCCAGTGAAGTCGTGGTTCGTCGGTTTCCTTGCGGAGATGCTGTTCATCCCCGTTCTCATCATGGCGGCGGTCGTGCTCGCCATTTCGATTATCGGCATCCCGCTGCTCGTGTTGCTGCCGGTGGCGGTCGTCGCGCTGCTCGTGGTGATGCTCGTCGGGTTTACTGCGGTGGCCTATCACATCGGCCGGCTCCTGCAGGACAAGGTCGAAGGGCTCCGCACACGGCCGTACGCAGCGACGTTCGCCGGCATTCTCCTGATCGTGTCTCCGGTGTTGCTGGCGCGGCTCGTCGGTCTCACGGGAGATCTGGGATTCGTTGTCTGGCCGATCGCGGCGGTTGGCTTCCTGCTGGAGTACTCGGTGTGGACGGCAGGACTCGGCGCCGCCGCGCTCGTGCGGTTCAATCGGCCGCCTCAGGCGCCGGCGATGGTGACGACGACGACGGCCGTGACGTAGGTCGCGTAGGTCTGAGTGGTTGGTCGCGCGAGTGACTTATTTCGGCGTCACGCGGAACAGTCCGCCGGGATTGGTGTCCTCGACCATCCACAGCGCGCCGTCGGGAGCGACCGCCACATCGCGAATGCGGTGACCGACACTCCAGCGTTCGGCGGGCGCGGCTCCGCCCTTGGCGTCGAAGGTAATGCGGATGAGCGCCTGCGTCTCCATCGCGCCGATCAGCGCCGAGCCTCGCCACTGCGGGAACATCGCGCCCTTGTAGAACATGAAATTGCCGGGCCCGATAATAGGCGTCCAGTAGATCACCGGCTTGGTGAATTCTGGCCGAGTGTCATGGCTTGGGATCGGTACGCGGTTGTAGTTGGTTGCGTACCAGACGACCGGCCAGCCGTAATTCTTGCCCGGCTCGATCAGGTTCAGCTCGTCGCCGCCTCTGGGTCCGTGCTCGAGCTCCCACAATCTGCCGTCGGGCGCGAACGCCAGCCCGTAGGGCGTCCGATGACCGGTCGTCCAGGTTTCAGCAGGCGTCAGGTTCGGTCCCGGGAACGTGTAGGTGCTGATCACGGGCGCAGTCTTGGCGAGCTCCGTATCGCGCGGCGGGTTGATCAGCGGCACAGTGGCCGCGCCAGTTTTTCCGGCCATCGGATTGCCCGGTGCGGGCTTGCCGTCGAGCGTCAGACGCAGGATCTTGCCGAGCTCCTGATCCGGATCCTGCGCGGGCGTCATGCGCTGGCGATCGCCAACCGTGAGGAACAGATAGCGGCCGTCCGGTGAAAACGCGATTGCGGCACCGAATTGACCGCCCCGGCCTTTGGGCATCTGGCGCCACAGCACTTCCAATCCGTCCAGGCTCGCCGCGCTTTCGCGAATGGTCAATCGAGCTCGTGCAAGCGCGAGACTCGATCCCGATCTCTCCTCGTTCGGCTCGGCATACGTCAGATAGACACTCTGGTCTTTCGCGTAGTGCGGCGACACGAACACGCCCATCATGCCGCCT
This sequence comes from Vicinamibacterales bacterium, assembly GCA_963730445.1. Taxonomy (GTDB): domain Bacteria; phylum Acidobacteriota; class Vicinamibacteria; order Vicinamibacterales; family JAMQPK01; genus JAMQPK01. Next base: position 261,210 of record CAVSRX010000014.1, read on the forward strand.
TGGCCCTGATGAAGGACCGCCGGAGCATTCTCGACCGGTATCTTCGTCCCTTGCTGGGTCACCAGCCAGACGGGGCCGACTTTTTCTGTGATGAGCATGCGGCCATCGGGCAGGAACGCAATGCGCCAGGGCAGCGCGAATGACGCCACCTGAGTCATCGTGAACGGCAGGTTCGGTTCTGGCGCCTGCTCGCCCGCATTTATCTGTGCCTGCGCCGTGGCCGGCACCAGCGTGAGTAACAGCGCTGCCCTGACGAACGTCCTCATGCGTAAACTCCCCGGTATTCGTGCGGAAGCAAATCCGCGACGGCGTGGCCGATGCTCTCCATCATCGACTTCCGATTCCGCCCGTACCGATCGCGCAGATTGGATGCAGGAATGGGGCGGCCGATGTTCATCGTAATCGGTACGGGATGGAGTGCCGCTCCGTCGATCGGAAACAGTTTTTCCGTGCCGGTAATGCCGATCGGCAGGATCCAGGTATCGCGTGCAGTCGAGATAACGTGCGGTACCAGACAAGAATGGCTGCATCTGCGCGGTTCGACTGCGGCTGCCTTCCGCAAAGATCAACAGCGCCTCGCCCAGCGAAAGACGCTCCTGCGCAATTTCAATCGCACGGCGCGCCGCGCGCGCAACCTCCCGCGGGTTCATCACGGCGTCCTCGCTCGACCGCTCCGAGCTTTGCGGCACTTTGATGGTGCCGAAGCACAGGCTCGAAAAGCGGCGGGTGAGATCGGAATACACCTTCGGCCCGGCAATCGCCGTCAACCGATCGGCCAGACAGCAGGCGCCGACGTTGCGTAACAGCACTTCGACGACATTCGCATCCGAGTACGACAGATGATTCGCGAAGATCACGAGCGGCTTGTCCCTCGCCGCGTCGAGATGGTGAGTGCCGTCGACAACGGGCTCTGGCTGCAGCACTTGTGACGCCAGGGCGTGATGAATGCGGCGCGCAAGCGGATCGTGCGGGTAATACGCCCAGTCGGTGCCTGCCCGAAGCAGTCGCGCGCTCAGCGAATCGATGGCGCCCGGGCCAGACTCGTCAATGGCGCGCTCGACGCACGCGCGGATCTCACGCGAGTCGCTGGCGCGCTCATGTGCGAGAAACCTGACGATCGTCTCGACGAGCGGCTCGCGCCCGCAGCGGGTTTCGGTCTTCACTAATCCCAAATCCCTAATCCCTGGATTTCGTGCCTTCGTCCATGGCCAGGTTCGCCAGCCGGTCGGCGTCCTTGTTCTGCTCGCGCCGCACGTGCTCGTACACGATGCGGTCGAGCGTCTGCGCAATCGTGCGCGCCTGTTGATACAGCGGAAGCAGGCCGGCGTTCTTCACCTTGTACTCGCCGCGCATCTGCTTCACGAGCAGCTCGGAGTCGGACTTGATGCGGACCGTGCGGTGGCCGTGCTGCTGCGCGTACCTCAGCGCCGCAAGCAGCCCGTTGTATTCGGCGACGTTGTTGGTCGACGTGCCGAGAAAGCCGTTGAATTCGTTGACGAGCGCGCCCTGTTCGTCCTCGATGCGCACGCCATAACCGGCGGGCCCGGGATTGCCGCGGGCGCCGCCATCGATATACGCGACGATGGCCATTTACACCTGGGAGACGGGCGCCGACGCTTCGGTGTTGCCCGCGAAATAGAGAATGCGGCGACAGCTGTCGCACTGGATGATCGACTCGTTCTTCCGGACTTCGTTGAAGACCTGCGGGCGAAGGCGCACGTGGCAGATCGTGCACAGCCCGTCCTTCGCTTCGGCGACGGCGACCCCTTTTCGTCCCTTGGCGGTCGTTTCGAAAATGCGCGAGGACGTGGCGATCGATATCGGCGACGAGCTTCTCGCGCTCGGCGGTCGTCCTGTCGATTTCGGCCTGCAGCCCCGCCATCTCGGTATCGAGCACGGCGCGCTCGGCGGCAATCTCTTTCTCGGCCGCTTTGAGCTCGCCTTCGCTCTTCTTGACGCCGGCGTTCAGCTCGTCGGACTCCATCATGATCTCGAGAATGCGATCCTCGCGCGTGCGGATGTCGTTCTGCGCGGTCTCGATCTCGTGGAGCATCGCGGTGTACTCGCGGTTGGTCTTCACTTCGAGCAGCTGGTCCTTGTATTTCGCGAGCCGCGTCTGCACTCCGGCGACCTCTTTCTCTTCCGCCCGCCGCTTCTCGCCGGCCGTGGCGAGCCTCGCCTTGATGTCGGCGAGCCCGTCGCGCGCGCCCTGCAGCCGCGCGTCGAGCGCCTGGCTGCGCGCCGGGTGGTCGGCGATCCTCCGCCGCGCGTCGTCTGCGGCGGTCTCGAGCTGTTGAAGACGGATCAGGCGGGTGAGGTCGGCGTTCATATGCAGCAAATCAGCCTTCGCTCAAAAAAAAAGCCCCGCAGGGGGGCTCGGTGCAAGGCAAAAGTAGAACGTGGAAAGTAGGAAGCAGGGCTGGAAGGATGACTTCTGGCCCTTACTTTCCACTTTTTACGTTCTACTTTCAACTTACGTGTATTCATCAGTAAGTGGGCCCACCAGGATTCGAACCTGGGACAGGCCGGTTATGAGCCGGCGGCTCTGACCGCTGAGCTATAGGCCCTCGACAGTCTACAGTCACAGTCGTCGGTCGCAGTCTGACGACTGACGACGACCGTAACGACTACGAAGTGCGTCCTTCCAGGAACGCGCGCAGTTTCCGGCTCCTCGACGGATGGCGCAGCTTGCGCAGCGCCTTGGCCTCGATCTGGCGGATGCGCTCGCGCGTGACCGCGAAATTCTGCCCCACCTCTTCGAGCGTGTGCTCGCTGCCGTCGCCGACGCCGAACCGCATCTTGATGACGCGCTCTTCGCGCGGCGTCAGCGTCTTCAGCACCGACTCGGTCTGCTCCTTCAGGTTCAGGTTGATCACCGCCTCGGCGGGGGAGACCACCTGGCGATCCTCGATGAAGTCGCCGAGATGCGAATCTTCCTCTTCGCCGATCGGCGTTTCCAGCGAGATCGGCTCCTGCGCGATCTTCAGCACCTTCCGGACCTTCGACACCGGAATGTCCATCCGCTTCGCGATCTCTTCCGAGGTCGGCTCGCGGCCGAGCTCCTGCACGAGCGCGCGCGAGGTGCGGATGAGCTTGTTGATCGTCTCGATCATGTGCACCGGGATGCGGATCGTGCGCGCCTGGTCCGCAATCGCGCGGGTAATCGCCTGGCGGATCCACCACGTCGCATACGTCGAGAACTTGTAGCCGCGGCGGTACTCGAACTTGTCGACCGCCTTCATCAGGCCGATGTTGCCTTCCTGAATCAGGTCGAGGAACTGCAGGCCGCGGTTCGTGTACTTCTTCGCAATCGAGACGACGAGGCGGAGGTTGGCTTCGACCAGCTCTTTCTTCGCCTGCTCGGCCTGGACTTCGCCGCGGTAGATCGTGTCGAGCGTCGCGCGCAGATGCTCGGTCGACTGCTCGAGCTCGTCGGTGCGCACCTTCACGGCCGCGCGCAGTTCCTTGATGCGGCGCAGCATGTTCTTCTTGTCTTCGTCCTTGAGCTTCGGCGGCTTCTTGCCCTTCGGGTTCATCTGCCGCTCGATGCCTTCGGCCTCGCGCTCGATCTTGCGGACCGACTCGACCTCGTCCTTGATCTGCTCGATGAGGCGGCGCTTGACGAGCTCGGTGAACTCGACCTCGCGCACGAGCTGCGACAGCTCGACCTGCGCGCGCATCACGGCCCAGCGCGCCCGGCGATACTTCCGCTTCTGGCGCGTGTCGGTGCCCTTCGCCGTTTCGTTCAGCTTCTCTTCGAGCTTCTGCACGATCGCGCGCTGCTTGCGGATCGCGTCGATCTGCTTCAGCACTTCCTTCGCGCGCTCGTCCACCCGCTCGTCGGTAATCTCGTCGTCCTGGAAGATGACGAGCTCGCGGATGGTGCGCGTGCCGGCCTTCAGCTGGTCGCCCATCGCGATGATCATCTTGGCGACGGTCGGCGTGCGCGAGATCGACTTGATGACGGCGAGCTTGCCGCGCTCGATGCGGCGCGCGATCTCGACTTCGCCTTCGCGGGTGAGCAGCGGGACCGTGCCCATCTCGCGCAGGTACATGCGGACGGGGTCGTTGGTCTTGTCCAGCGCGCCGGGCGTGAGGTCGAGCTCCATTTCCTCGCTGCCCTCGGCCGTCCGGTCGAACTGCTTCTCCTGGAGGTAGGTCTTCTCGGAGTCGACGACTTCGATGCCCGCGCTGCCAAACGTATTGAACAGATCATCGAGCTCGTCCGACGAGGTGATCTCGGCCGGCAGCAGCTCGTTGACCTCGTCGTACAGCAGGTAGCCCTTTTCTTTCCCGATGGAAATCAGCTGCCGTACTTCGTCGTATTTTTCTTCAATCGACAAGCGTTCCTCCTACAAGGTACCCGTGTTGCTCGAACCCGACATGATAACCGAAGGGGCTCTATGAATGCACTCTTTGCGACAGTTCTTCCTTCTGTGCCCGAAGCTCCTCTTTGCGCCGCCAGAGTTTCGTAATTTCCGAATCGTGCAGACTGGTGCCGAGCTCCTGAAGGCGATCCATTTCGCGCTGGACGGCGGCAATTTCGCGCTCCACCCGAAGTTGCTGCAATTCCCGGGCACAGCTGAGCGGCGGACCTGGAGGCAGCCGTTCGGACGCGATGCCCGTGACGAGCTGGGCCTCCACTGGATTTAGACGCTCGAAACAGGGCAGAAGGCAACACGGCCGGGGCACGGTCGGCGAGCGCGCGGGCCTCTTCGAGGATATGGCGCGTCGACAAGCCTTCTAAGTCATTATCCTGCAAAACGTTGAGGGCCGCCATCCCCTGTTCCGGCTCGTGCACGAGCGCCCAGATCAGGCCCTTTTCGGCCCGTTTCACCTCTCCGAAGGTCGGAATGTCGCGCGCGGTCAGCTCCGGCCGCTTCTGCACGGCCGCCTTTCGGACCTCCGCGCGCACCACCTCTTCTGTAATACGCGCCTTGTGCGCCAAACGATCACCGAACTGATCGCGCGCGGCCGGGTCGGGAATTCGGGCCGCCACCGCGAGCATCGCGGTCAGAAACTGGCGGCGTCCCTCGTCGTTGGTCAGATCGTGCGCCGCGGCGGCGCGATCGAGCAGGTACTCGAGGTAGGGCCGCGAGTGTTTCAGCAGCTCGAGGTAGGCGTCCCTGCCTCGTTTCTGGACGAAGCTGTCCGGATCCTCGCCTGCCGGCAGCACGGCCACATTCACCTCGAACCCTTCGGCCACGAGCAGCTCGCACGATCGCGCCGCCGCGCCCTGGCCGGCGGCGTCGGGATCGAAGCTCAAAATCACCTTCGACGTGAATCGCCGCAGCAGTTGGGCCTGGGCCGGCGTCAATGCCGTGCCGGATGAGGCGACGACCGGCGTGATGCCCGCCTGCACCAGCTGCGCGAAATCAAAATACCCTTCTACTAGGACGGCGTAACCGAGCCGGCGGATGTCCCCTTTGGTGAGATTCAGGCCGTAGAGCGTCTTGCCTTTGGTGTAAATCGACGTTTCGGGCGAGTTCAGGTACTTCGGCTGCTGATCTTTCTCCATCGCGCGGCCGCCGAAGGCCACGATCGAGCCGGCGTCGCGCGCGATCGGAATCATGAGGCGCCCCCGGAATCTGTCGACGGTCTGCCCGTTGTCTCGTTCGACCGCCAGTCCGCTGCGGACGAGCAAGGGGAGCGGCAGCCCTTCCTTTACGAGCGCCGCCTTCAGTCCCTCATAGGCCGGCGGCGCGTAGCCGATGCCGAGTCTCTTGATCGTCTCGGCCGTGATGCCGCGGTCGTGCAGCATCCGCTGCGCTTTTCTGCCTGCCGGTGCACGACAGCTGCGCCTGAAAATATTCCGCGGCGCGCTCGTGGACCTTCAGCATGGCCTCGCGCTCGGCCGCGTCGGCGTGCGCGTCGCGGCCGCCCACCTGCTCGGGCAGCTGCATGCCGAACTTCGACGCGAGATGCTTGACGGCGTCGACGAAGCCCAGCTTTTCCTGCAGCTCGAGGAACTTGAAGACATCGCCGCCCACGCCGCAGCCGAAGCAGTGGAAAAATCCCTTGTCGCGGTTGACGTGGAACGAGGGGGTTTTCTCGGAATGAAACGGGCAGAGGCCTTTGTAGGTCGCGCCCGATTTTCTGAGCGACACGTACTCCTGCACGACCTGCACGATGTCGGCCTGCATGCGCAGGTCGTCGATGAATGACTGTGGAAAGCCCATGGTAGAGCAGAGCTGAAGCCGAATCTACGACAATCTCTTGCATCTAGCTCTTGCTCTTCAATCTTTCAATTCAGCGATAGTCACCCCGCCACCACCTTCCTGCGGCGAGGCCGTGCGCACGTTCGCCACGAGCGGATGCTTGTGCAGATAGTCGACGACCGCTTCCTTCAGCCGGCCGGTGCCGAAGCCGTGAATGAGCCGCACCGTCCGCTGCTCGGAGAGCACGGTCTCGTCGAGAAATTTTTCGAGGCGATCGAGCGCCTGGTCGACGGTGTTGCCGACGAGCAGCAGCTCGCTCGACGACACGCCTTCGCGCGGCTGAAGCTGCACGTTCACGCGGACCGGCGCAGGTGCGGATTTCGGCGGCGCGCCGCCGAGCACGCGCAGCTCGCTCGTGTGCGCGCGGAAGCGTTTGCCGCGCACTTCCACTTCCGCCTCGCGGTCGTGCACGTTCACGACCATCCCTTCGAGGCCGAGCGGATCCCAGCACGACGCGATCGCCGACGACCACGGTGCGGGTCGGCGCGGCGTCGGCGGGAGGCGCCGGCGTCTGGTCGTTGCGATATTTGTCGACGAGCGCGTCGACGGCGGCGCGCGCATCGCCGCGCAGCCGGCCGGTGTCGCCCGTCGACGGTACGGTCGCGGCGTTCCGCGCCGCCTGTTCCGCCAGCGCGGCCGCCTGCTTCTTGAGGTCGGCGACGATGGCGTCGATCTCGACCCGCGCATCCCGCATGCGCTCGTCGAGCTTCTCGTTGAGCCGCAGCTTGAAGGTCTCTTCGCGCTGCCGCAGCGCGTCTTCCCGCACGCGCGCGCGGCTGTCGGCCTCGCCGAGCGCCTCGCGCTCGCGCTTCACGAGGCGCCGCTCGTGCTCGAGCGCGCGCAAATCGGTGTCGACCTTGGCGAGGTGCTCGGCGAGCTGCGCCTCGCGCTCGGATAGATTCTTCCGCGCGTTGTCGACGATTGCGCCGTTCAGCCCGAGCCGTCCCGCCATTTCCAGCGCGAGGCTGCGTCCCGGCGATCCGTATTGAATGTGATACGTCGGCTCGTAGGTGTCGGGCGTAAAGCCGAACGCCGCCGCCGTCACGCCGGGAGTCGTCGCCGCGTACGTCTTCAGCGCGTCGTAGTGGGTCGTCGAAATGACGAGCGCGCCGCGCGTGCGGAAGTGCTCGATGATGGCGACGCCGAGCGCGCCGCCTTCGAGCGGATCGGTGCCGGCGCCGAGCTCGTCGAGCAGGACGAGCGCCGGCAGGGCCAGCGAGCGATCCATGCTCGCGATGTTCGTGATGTGCCACGAGAACGTGCTCAGGTTCGCCGCAATCGACTGCTCGTCGCCGATGTCGGCGAAGATCGATCGGAAGACCGGCAGCCGCGCGTCGGCGGCCGGCACGAACAGGCCCGCCTGCGCCATCAGCGCCAGCAGCCCGGCCGTTTTCAGCGCGACCGTCTTGCCGCCGGTGTTCGGCCCCGTAATCAGCAGCACCGTCGTCGGCGGAATCACGAGCACGTCGACGGGCACGGGATCCTTCGCCGGCGCATCGCCACGCTCGCGGCGTGCGTCGTCATCCGCCAGCTGGCGCGCGATGACACCGGGAATCAGCAGCGGATGGCGCGCGCCGCGCAGCTCGAGCCGGCCGTCGGTCGACAGCGCCGGCGCGACGCCCGAGATGAGCTGCGCGAAGCGCACCTTCGCCTGGATGATGTCGAGCTCGGTCGCCGCGTCGATCGCCTGCCGCAGCTCGATCGGCTTCGCGCGGAACGCATCGGTGAGCTGCCGCAGGATGCGGTGCACCTCTTCGCGCTCCTGCTGCTCGAGCGCCACGATCTCGTTGTTGATCTCGACGGTGCTCAGCGGCTCGAGATAGAGGCTCGCGCCGCTGCCGGAGCTGCCGTGGATGATGCCGGGAATCGACGATCCGATGCTCGGCCTTGACGACGAGCACGTAGCGGCCGTCGCGATCGCTGACGACCTGATCCTGCAGATATCGCGACGTGTCCTTGCCGCGCAGATACGATTCGAGCGTCGAGCGCAGCCGCGCTCGCTGCTTGCGCAGCTGCGTGCGCAGGCGCGACAGCTCGGGGCTGGCGTTGTCGTTCACTTCGCCCGACGGGTCGATCTTGCTGCGCACGTCGGCGATCTGGTTCTTGAACGATCCGCAGTTTTCGGCGAGCGCCTTCAGCGTGGGGAAGGCGCCGCTGACGCGGCGGATCGCGGCGCACGTGAGCGCGAGCGAATCGAGAAACTCCGCGAATGCCAGCAGCCGCAGCGGGTCGAGCGCGCGCCCCTCGACCGCAAGCGCCGCCAGCACCGCGTCGAGATCCGCGGGCGCATTCAGCGAGAACGCGGGGTTGGCGTCGAGATACTTGACGCCTTCGGCCGTCGCGGCGAGCAGCTGCGCGGCGCGATGCGGATCGGACTGCGGCTCGAGCTCGGCCAGGCGCGCCGCGCCGAGCGGCGTCAGCGCAAAGCCGCGCACGACGTCGACGATCTGATCCCACTCGAGGGCCCGCAGGGCGCCTGGTTGCATGTGCTTCGTGAGACTGTATCTATCTTTAGATCTAGGGATCTATAGATCTTTAGATCTATAGATGATTAATCCGGCTGGCGATCGCCGCCGCGCCGAACCCGTTGTCGATATTGACGACCGATACGCCCGCCGCGCAGCTGTTCAGCATGCCCAGCAGCGCCGCGAGCCCGCCGAAACTGGCGCCGTAGCCCACGCTGGTCGGTACGGCAATCACCGGCACCTTCACGAGCCCGCCGATGACGCTCGGTAAGGCGCCCTCCATGCCCGCGACGACGACAACCGCGCGCGCCGACGTGAGCCGCGCATGTTCGCCGAGCAGCCGGTGGATGCCGGCGACGCCGACGTCGAAGAGACGATCGACGGTGTTGCCCATCACCTCGGCCGTCACGCACGCTTCCTCTGCGACCGGCAGGTCGGATGTGCCCGCGGCCGCGACCAGGATCGTGCCTCGGCCGGGCTGCACGTCCCGTTGACGGTACGTGATGGTGCGAGCGATCGGCTGAAATGCGGCGCCTGGCACCCGTTCTTGTACGGCGGCGAAAGCGTCTTCGCTCGCGCGCGTGACGAGCAGGGTATGTCCGCGCGACACGATCTCCGCCGCGATGGCCGCGATCTGTTCGGGCGTTTTGCCTAGGCCGAACACGACTTCGGGAAAGCCCTGGCGCAGCTCCCGCTGGTGGTCGACTCGCGCGAAACCGAGGTCCTCGAACGACGCCGCGTTGACGAGCTGCAGCACTTGCTCGGCGGCGGCGTCGGGAGGCACCTGGCCGGCCCGTACCTGGTCCAGCAATTGCTGCAGGTCGGCCAACGTTGTGATTGGAGTATAATCTCGCGGACGTTTTCGCGCCGGCATTGCTCACCGAATGACTCCTTCTGACACCCTCATCCTCGTCAGTTATTTCTTCGTCCTGAGCATTCTGGCCGTCTACGGCTGGCATCGCTACTACCTCGTGTATCTTTACATGAGGCATAAGGATTCCCAACCAGTCGAACCGGCGCCGCTCGACCCGCTGCCGGTCGTCACGATCCAGCTTCCGATCTACAACGAGATGTACGTCGCCGATCGGCTCATCGAGGCCGTCTGCCGCCTCGATTATCCGCGCGAGCTGCTCGAAATTCAGGTGCTGGACGACTCGACCGACGAAACCTGCGAGATCGCGGAGCTGGCCGTGCGGCGGCACGCGGCGCAGGGCATCGACATCAAGTACTTCCATCGCGCCGACCGCACGGGCTACAAGGCCGGCGCGCTCGAAGCCGGATTGAAGGTGGCGCGCGGCAGCTACATCGCGCATCTTCGACGCCGACTTCCTGCCGACGCCCGACTTCCTGCACCGCCTGCTGCCGCATTTCGCCGATCCGAAGGTCGGCATGGTGCAGGCGCGCTGGGGGCACATCAATCAGGACTACTCGCTGCTCACGAAGATTCAGTCGATCCTGCTCGACGGCCACTTCGTGCTCGAGCACGGCGCCCGCAATCGCGCGGGGCGCTTCTTCAACTTCAACGGCACGGCCGGCATGTGGCGCCGCGAGGCCATCGCCGACGCAGGCGGCTGGCAGCACGACACGCTCACCGAAGATCTCGACCTCAGCTATCGCGCGCAGCTGCGCGGGTGGACGTTCGTCTTCCTGCCCGACGTGGTCGCTCCGGCGGAAGTGCCGGTCGAGATGAACGCGTTCAAGTCGCAGCAGCACCGCTGGGCGAAAGGATCGATTCAGACCTGCAAGAAGCTGTTGCCGCGGATCCTGCAGGCCGATCTGCCGTTGCCGGTCAAGGCCGAAGCGTTCTTCCACCTCACGGCGAACTTCAATTACCTGCTGATGACGCTGTTGTGCGTGCTCATCTTCCCGTCCATGGTGATCCGGTACGAAATGGGCTGGTACGAGATGCTGCTCATCGACGTGCCGCTCTTCTTCGCGGCGACGATGTCGTTCTGTAATTTTTACGTGGTGTGTCAGCGGGAGATTCACAAGGACTGGATGACGCGGCTCCGCTACATGCCGTTCCTGATTTCCATCGGCATCGGGCTGTCGCGTGAACAACACGAAGGCGGTGCTCGAGGCGCTCTTCGACAAGAAGACCGAGTTTACGCGGACGCCGAAATATCGCATCGAAGGCGACAGCGACGAGTGGGTGACCAAGCGCTACCGCCAGTCGGTGACGATTCAGCCGCTCATCGAGCTGGGCCTCGGGCTTCTATTTCACCGCGACGGTGTTCTACGCCCTCGCGCACGGCATCTACGGCACGCTGCCGTTCCTCGTGCTGTTCCAGATCGGCTTCCTCTATACGGGCCTGCTCTCGATCGTTCAGCAGTTCGCCGGCGATTCGGTTGTATTGAAGACGCAAGTATCGGATAGTCAGTAAGTGGCCACCCCTGAAACACCCGTAAAAGCCGGCCTCGAAGACATCGTCGTCGCGACCTCGTCCATCTGTTATCTCGATGGCGAACGAGGCGTGCTGGCGTATCGGGGGTACGACATCCACGACCTCGCAGAGCACGCGACGTTCGAGGAAGTCTGCCATCTGCTGTGGCACGGGCGATTGCCGAGCCGAGCCGAGCTGGGCCAGGTGCAGTCGGAGCTCGCCGCGCCGCGCCGCCTGCCTGAAGGCGTGCTGCGTCTGATGCGATCGCTGCCGCCCTCGAATGCGATGGACACGCTTCGCACGCTCGTGTCGTCGCTGTCGCATTTCGATCAAGGCGCCAACGACATGTCGCCCGCGGGGCGATATCGGACGTGCGTGACACTGACCGCGCAGGTCGCGACGGTCGTGGCTACTGCCGGGCGCATCGCGAGCGGCGGCGGCATCATCGATCCCGACCCGGCCCTGAACCACGCGGCGAACTTCCTGTACATGCTGACCGGGAAACGCCCGAGCCAGCTGGAGGCCAAAGCGTTCGACGTCGCGCTCGTGCTGCATGCCGACCACGAGTTCAACGCGTCCACGTTCGCGGCGCGGGTTGCGGCGGCGACGCTCACGGACGTGCACTCTGCGGTGACCGCCGCTATCGGCGCGCTGAAGGGCCCGCTCCACGGCGGTGCCAACACCGACGTGATGAACCTGCTGCTCGAGATAGGGCAGGACGCGACCGATCAGAAGGTCGACGAGATCGTCCGCGCGAAGCTGGCCCGCAAGGAAAAGATTCCCGGCTTCGGCCATCGCGTGTATCGCACGGAAGATCCGCGCGCCACCCACCTGCGTAAACTGTCCGAAGAGCTGTGCATGCGGACGGGCAACCGGCGCTGGTTCGAGATTTCGCAGAAGATCGAGCAGGTCGTGAAAGCGCAGAAAAACCTGAACGCCAACGTCGACTTCTATTCGGCGACCACCTATTATGCTCTGGGAATCCCCGTGGACCTGTTTACGCCGGTCTTCGCGGTGAGCCGCATGTCGGGCTGGACCGCGCACGTGCTCGAGCAGTACGCCAATAATCGACTCATCCGCCCGCGCGCCGAATACACCGGGCCGGCGTTATCCCCAGACATTCGTGCCGCTCGATCGCAGATAATAGTGGGGTCAGACCCCATACATGGATCCTCAGCGAGTACGTAATTTTTCCATCATCGCGCATATCGATCACGGGAAGTCGACGCTGGCCGACCGCCTCCTCGAGGCGACCGGGGCGCTGCAGGCCCGCGAGATGGAGGCGCAGGTGCTCGACTCGATGGATCTCGAGCGCGAGCGCGGCATCACCATCAAAGCGCATCCCGTCCGGCTCAACTACACGGCCAAGGACGGGCAGGCCTACGTTCTCAACCTCATCGACACGCCCGGGCACGTCGACTTCTCGTACGAAGTCACGCGCTCACTCGCCGCGTGCGAAGGCGCGCTGCTGCTGGTCGATGCGTCGCAGGGCGTCGAAGCGCAGACGCTCGCGAACGCGTATCTCGCGGTCGAGCACAACCTCGAGATCATTCCCGTCATCAACAAGATCGATCTGCCAGGCGCCGAGCCCGAGGAGGCGCGGCGGCAGATCGAGGAGATTATCGGGCTCGACGGATCGGGCGCCATTCTGACGAGCGCGAAGGAGGGCATCGGCATCACCGAGGTGCTCGAAGCCGTGGTCCATCGCCTGCCGCCGCCGAAGGGCGACGCGTCGGCGCCGTTGAAGGCGCTGATCTTCGACTCGTGGTACGACCCGTATCGCGGGGTGGTCATCGTCGCGAGGGTGCTCGAAGGCACGCTCCGAAAAGGCACGAAGATCCGCCTGATGGCGCAGGGGCAGGATTACGAGATCGATCAGATCGGTGTGTTTTCGCCGAAGCCGGTGCCCATCGACGATCTCGGGCCCGGCGAAGTCGGCTTCGTTGTCGCGAACATCAAGACCGTCAGCGACGCCAAAATCGGCGACACCATTACCGAGACGAACAGGCCGGCGGCCGAGGCGTTTCCCGGCTTCAAAGAGCTGAAGCCGATGGTCTTTGCGGGCCTCTATCCGGTCGAGAGCCATCAGTATTCCGAGCTGCGTGAGGCGCTCGAGAAGCTGCGGCTCAACGACGCGTCGTTTTTCTTCGAGCCCGAAACGTCGGCGGCGCTGGGGTTTGGATTCCGCTGCGGCTTCCTTGGACTGCTCCACATGGAGATCGTGCAGGAGCGGCTCGAGCGCGAGTTCAACATGGATCTCGTGACGACCGCGCCGGGCGTGCTCTACCGCGTGACGACGACCGACGGGCAGGTGCTCGAGATCGACAGCCCGTCAAAGCTGCCGGAAGAGAATGTCGCGAAGATCGAAGAGCCGGTCATCACCGCGATGATCCTGACTCCGTCCGAGCATGTGGGCGGCATCCTGCAGCTCTGCCAGGACAAGCGCGGCGTGCAGAAATCGCTGGAGTATGTGAGCGCAAACCGCGTGCTCATTACCTATGACCTGCCGTTCAACGAAGTCGTGCTCGACTTCTACGACAAGCTGAAGACGCTGTCACGAGGCTACGCGTCGCTCGACTATCATGTCACCGGCTACTGGGAGTCGCCGCTCGTGAAGATGGACATCCTCGTCAACGGCGATCCCGTCGACGCGCTGTCGATCATCGTGCACCGCGACGCCGCGTACGAGCGCGGCCGGGCGCTGGCCTCGAAGATGCGCGAGCTGATTCCGCGCCAGATGTTCGAGGTGGCGATTCAGGCCGCCATCGGCGGGCGCATCATCGCGCGGGAATCGGTGAAGGCGATGCGCAAGAACGTGCTCGCGAAGTGCTACGGCGGCGACATCTCGCGCAAGCGCAAGCTGCTCGAGAAGCAGAAGGAAGGGAAGAAGCGCATGAAGCGGGTCGGCAAGGTCGAGATTCCGCAGGAGGCGTTCCTGGCGGTGCTGAAAATGGGCACGGAGGGGGAGTGAGCGCGGAAGGATTCAAGAAGTCCGTCGCGCGCGAGTACTTCGAGTCGCTGGTCATCGCGGTCGTGCTCGCGCTCTTCATCAGGACGTTCGTCGTCCAGGCCTTCAAGATTCCGACGGGCTCGATGGAGCCCAACCTGCTCATCGGCGACCATCTGCTCGTCAACAAGCTCGTGTTCGGTCCGTCCTTGAGCGGGGTCGAGCGCACGCTGCTTCCGATGAGGGAGATCGCCCGCAGGGACGTGATCGTGTTCAAGTATCCCGAAGATCCCGAGCGCGACTTCATCAAGCGCGTCATCGGCCTGCCGGGCGAGCAAATCGAGGTAAGGCAGAAGCGCGTTTACGTGGACGGCACCCTGCTCGACGAGCCGTACGCCCACTATCTGGAGGAGCCCCCGCCCGTCCCGCAGGAAATCGAGCCAGGGGGCGATCGGCAGGGATTGAGCGGCGATCCACGAGAAAACTACGGTCCGGTGACCGTTCCGCCGAAACATTACTTTGTAATGGGTGACAACCGGGACAACTCGCAGGACAGCCGGTATTGGGGGTTTCTGCCGCGCGATTATGTAAAGGGCAGGGCCCTAGTGATCTACTGGTCGTACGAGTCCCAGACCGGAAACGTTGTGACAGGCACCCGCTGGGGACGCCTGCTGCACCAGGTGCGCTGAGCGGTCTATGAAAACCATCATCAAGCTCCTCGTTGCGGCGCTCATCATTCACGCCACGTGGAGGGCCGTAACCGTTTATATGCGGTTTTACGAGTTCAAGGACGATGTGACGCAGATCGCGCAGTTCGGCGTCAACCAGACCGACAACCAGTTGCGCACCGGTGTCCTCGACGCCGCGAAGCGGCACGCCATTCCACTCGAACCTGGCGCGGTCAAGGTGCGGCGCGAGAACCATCACATCATCATCGACACGAGCTACCTGGAGCAGGTCGAGCTTCTGCCGCGATACTTCTATCCCTGGGACGCCAAGGTGCACGTCGACGTGCTCACGCTCGTGCTGCAGGAAGCGAAATAACGCTCGCCACCCGCGCAGCCGTCATTCCCACAATCATCACGATCTTGTTCCGGCTCTGAGCGCCGGACCACACGGTAATCTGCCTCGCGGGGACGTTCAGGATTCCGGAGAGGAAGGCAACGAGGGCGTCGTTTGCGGCGCCGTCGACGGGGGCTGCCGCAAGGCGGATGAGAAGGCGACCCTCGCGCGTGCCGGCGATTCTCGTGACGCCGGCGCGAGGGATCACCTTGACGGCGAGGGAAACGCCTTCAGGCGTTTCCCGAAGCCACTCGGCGATTGTCAACGTTCGCGTCAGGCTGCTGCAGATCGGCGGCGGCGCGCGGGCGGTGGAGCAGAATCTTCTCCTCGCGCTCGCGCTGTTCCTGCTCGCGCACGAACTCGAGCGTGTTGCGGAGCGACGCGATCGTCGACTCGAGCGTCGTCTCGACTTCGCGGCGCTTCATCTTCATGCCGTCGATCTCGCGCTGCACGTCTTCGAGGCGCGCCTGCGTCTTCTGCAGCAGCAGATCCGATCGGCCCTCGGCCTCGCGGACGATGTTGCGGGCCTGGGCGTCGGCATTCGTGCGGATGTCGTCGGAGACCCGCTGCGCGGTGGTCAGCGTGTCTCGCAGATTCCGTTCGTGCTCGCGATGCTGGTTGAGCAGCGCTTCCATCTTCGACACTTCCTGGCGCAGTTGATCGACCTCGCGCAGCGCGTGCTCGTAATCGTCGGTGACCTCGGCGATAAGCGCGAGGACTTCGGCCTTGTCGAAGCCCCGGAACGTCGTGCGGAACTTGACCTGGCGTAGATCGAGAGGGCTGACCTTCATGCGGCGGTCTCCAGCGGGAGCGGCCGCGTTCGATCGAAGATCAAACGTGGCGCGTCCCGAAGATGGCCGTGCCGAGCCGAACAATCGTGGCCCCTTCCTGCACGGCGATTTCGAAATCGTGACTCATACCCATCGACAACTCGCGCAGCAGCGCCCGATCGAGCCCTTCCTTCAGCAGCGTCGTGCGAAGGTCCCTCAACTGAGCGAAATACGGCCGCGCATCCTCCGGGTTGTCGAAGAACGGCGGAATCGTCATCAGCCCGACGCAGCGTGCCGAGCGGCAGCGCGCCGCGGCCCTGACGATATCCATCGCCTCGGCCGCCGGCGCTCCGTGCTTGGTCGTCTCGCCCGCGAGGTCGACCTGCACGAGCAGCTCCGGAGCGGTCCCCGCCTCGGTCGCAGCGGCGTCGATGGCCTCGAGGAGCCGCCGGCTGTCTACGGAGTGGATGGCGCTGAAGCGGGGAGCGGCCTTGCGAACCTTGTTCGACTGCAGCGTCCCGATCAGATGCCATCTGATCTTAAGGTCGGCCGATCCCTCGATTTTCTGTAGAGCTTCCTGCACGCGGTTTTCGCCGAAGTCCTCCTGGCCTGCCGCCGCAGCGGCCCTGACGTGGTCCAGGCCGAACGTTTTCGAGACGGCGAGGAGGCGGACCTCCGTGGGTGCCCGGCCCGCGTCCTGAGCCGCTTTCTGGATGCGCAGCCGGACATCGGCCAGGTTGGCGGCGATATGGCTAAGGGGTGTCACAGCAAAGAAAAGGGCCGGGTCTAGACAGACCCGGCCTACGTCATGAACTAGACCGGAACTTAAGGAACCTGGAACCTGGAACCGGAACCTATTTCAGCATCGGCTTGAGCGCTTCGAACGTCGTCTTCGCTTCGGCCGCGTTCTTGCCGCCCGGCTCGAGCTTCAGGTAGAGCTCGTATTCGCCGGCCGCTTCCTTCAGCTTGCCGAGGTTCAAGTACACCTTGCCGAGCATGAAGTGCGAGTCCGCGTGATTGGGGTTGACCTTGAGCGCCGCCTCGAATGTCGAGCCCGCTTCGGCGAACTTGTTGGCATTCCACAGGCCGACGCCCGCGCTGTAAAGCGAGTCGGCGTTGCCGCCGCCGGTCGAGGAGATGCTGAGCTCCGCCGACTTCGCCGACGCCTCGGCCGCGAGGTCCATCTTCTTGTCCTGCGTGTAGAGCACGGCGAGTGCGTTGTACGCCTCGGGGTAGTTCGGCCGCAACTCGATCGCCTTCTTGAAGGCGGCTTCCGCGGCTTCGCTGTTCTTCATCTGTTGCTGCGACACGCCGACGTTGAAGTAGCAGTCGGCGCAGGTCGGCATCGCCGTTCCGGCGGCGGTGAACGCGTCGACCGCGGCCTGGTGGTTACCTGCATTGGCTGCCGTCACGCCTGCCTCGAAGTATTTCTTGATTTCCTGGTTCTTCTTGGCCTGCTCCTCGCTGACGCGCGCGGCGTTCGAGAGCTTGAAGTTCGTCGTCGTGAAGTTGCCGATCTTTACCGCGGCCCGCGCTTCGTCCTGGCCGACGCCGTCTTTCGACGCGATGATCAGGTACTGACCCGACTTTGGCAGCGTGCCGATGATGTAGTTGCCGTTCTTGTCGCTCTTCGCCTGCCACTTCTGGCCGCCCTGGTCGGGTATCGCCGTCACCAGGATCTGCGCGTCCGCCACAGGCGCGTCCTTCTGGTCGACAACCTTGCCCTGGATGCGGCCCGTCTGCGCCAGCGCAGGCACGGCAAGCGCCATCACCGCAACTGCCATCCACGAAGTCAGCGTCCGCCGACCAAGTTTTCCGGAAAACATATCAGTCCTCCACACACAGTATTTCGGTAGTTGAAAAGCTGAGATTAGTTTACACGAAAGGCCGGAACAGCTCTATTTCGTGGCGAAGAACCTCTCGATGTCGGCGATCTCGCGCGTGATGCCGGCCGGCGGCAGCGAGGCCAGGAACCGCCGCCCGTACCCCATGGTCTGCAGCCGCGGATCGAGCACCGCGAGCACCCCGCGATCGTCACGGTGCCGAATCAGGCGGCCCAGGCCCTGCAGCAGCGCGAGGATGGCGAGCGGCACCTGATACTCGCCGAATGGCTGGCCGCCGCGGTCGGCGATGGCTTCGATCCGGGCGGCCGTGATCGGATCGCCAGGCGACGTAAAGGGCAGCTTGTCGATGATGACGCAGCTGAGCGCATCGCCCATCACATCGACCCCCTGCCAGAAGCTCGACGTGGCCAGCAACACGGCGTTCGGCGTCGTACGGAACTCGTCGAGCAGGGCCGAGCGTGGAGCAGACCCCTGCACGAGGACCGGATAGGGCAGCTCGATCTCGGCAATCTGCTGGATGGCGCGAAGGGCGGCGTAACTGGTGAAGAGCACGAACGCGCGTCCTCTCGTCGCCTCGAGGATGCTGATAATCTCGCGCGCCGCCGCGGCGGTGAAGTCGACCGAGCGCGGATCCGGCATCTTCCGAGGCAGGTACAAAATCGCCTGGCGCCTGTAATCGAACTCGGGCGGAAGCTTCAGGAACTGCGTGGCTCCGGACTTTTCGAGGCCGAGGCGGCTGCGGACGAAATCGAACGTGCCCTCGACGGTGAGCGTGGCCGACGTCAGCACCGTGGCCTTCATGCGATCGAACAGGACATCGCGCAGGATGGTGGAGACGTCGATCGGCGCCGCGCGCAGGAAGAGGCCGCGGCCTCGAGTTTCCAGAAAGTACACGTAGTCGGGCTCGTTCGCGCGCAGGATGAACCGGAGCTCGTCGCGCAGCTCGCCCGCGCGGTGCGCGAGGCCGGCGAGATCCATCTTGGGCGCATCCTGCGGCCTGTCGGGATCGGGCGGCGGAGGCTTGATGAGCGCAGCCGTGGCTTCGAGCAGGTCGAGCGCGCTCATCACCAGCGCCGCGTCCTCGTAGAACGGCTCGAGCATTTTCGCGGTCACGCGGACGCGATTCTCAGACGACTGCTGTGCGCGCGCGGGCACGCTGTTCGCCACGTTGCGGAAGAAATCGTGGGCGCGATCTTTCGCGCGGTCGAGCGCTTCGCGCAGCTCGGGCGCCTTCTCTCCTGCGATACCGGCCGCGATCACGCGCTCGCCGTCGCGTGCCAGCTCATCGAACCGATACGTGCTCACCGACACGCCGAAGTACTGCGTCGCCACGTCTTCCAGCTGGTGCGCTTCGTCGACGATCGCATAACTGCACTCGGGAATCACTTCGCCGTACGCGCTCTGCCGCACCGCGGCGTCGGCGCAGAGCAGGTGGTGATTCACGACAACGAGATTCGAGTCCGCGGCACGCGAGCGCATGCGCGTGACGAAGCAATCGGTATAGCGCGGGCATTCGGTGCCGGTGCAGTTTTCCGACGTGGCGGCGATCTCTCCCCAGAACGGGAGGTCTTCCGGCAAATCCGCGATCTCCGCGCGATCGCCGGTCTCGGTCCGCTTCGACCACTCGTCGATGATCGGCAGAAAGATCTGCGCCGCCGATTCGCCGAACAGCTGGAGCGTCGCGTTCTTTGCGCCCTCGCTGAACGATTCGAACCGGTGCAGACAGAGGTAGTTGCCGCGCCCCTTCATGTAGGTGGCGGTGAAAGGGACGTCGAGCGCCTCGCGGAGCACCGCGAGGTCCTTGAAGTAAATCTGCTCTTGAAGATTCTTCGTGCCGGTCGACACGAGGACGCGCTGGCCGCTGAGAATCGCGGGCACCAGATACGCGAGCGTCTTGCCCGTGCCGGTGCCCGCTTCGACGAGCAGCACGCCGCCATGCTCGAGCGTGCCCGCCACCGCCTCGGCCATCTGGCGCTGGGCAGGGCGGCTTTCGAAGGTGGGCAGCGACTGCGCGAGCGATCCCGAGTCTGTGAAGATCTCGGCGACGCGGTCGCTCAGGCTCCGTACAACGGGAACATCCGGCACAGCGTCTCGACTTCTGCTTTCACCATGCCGAGGGCGGCATCATCGTTGGGTGTGGCGAGCGCGCGCGTGATGAGCTCGCCAATCCTGTCCATCTCGCGCTCGCCCATGCCCCGGGTGGTAACCGCGGGCGTGCCGATGCGGATGCCGCTCGCGGTCATCGGCGGGTTCGGGTCGAAGGGGATGGCGTTCTTGTTGACCGTGATGCCGGCCTTTCCGAGCGCGGCCTCCGCGGCTTTGCCTGTGAGACCGCGCGAGAAGACATCGACGAGCATCAGGTGGTTGTCGGTGCCGCCGCTGACCAGACGGAACCCTGCACCGACGAGCACCGACGACAGCCGTTTGGCATTGCTGACGATTTGCTTCTGATAGTCGACAAACGACGGCTCGGCCGCTTCCTTGAAGCACACGGCCTTGGCCGCGATGATGTGCATCAACGGCCCGCCCTGCAGTCCGGGGAACACGGCCTTGTCGAGATCCTTCGCGTACTTCTCGCGGCACAGCACCATGCCGGCGCGCGGACCGCGCAGCGTCTTGTGCGTCGTGGTGGTGACGAAGTCGGAGTGCGGCACGGGGCTGGGATGCTGCTTCGCTGCGACGAGGCCCGCGATGTGCGCCATGTCGGTCACCATCGGCGCGCCGATGCGCTGCGCGACCTCGCCGATGCGCGCAAAATCGATCACGCGAGGGTAGGCGCTCGCGCCGACCATGATCATCTTCGGTTTGTGCTCGTCGGCCAGACGCGCCAGCTCCTCGTAGTCGATGCGCTCGTCGTCCTTGCGCACGCCATAGGGCACGATCGTGTAGAGCTTGCCCGAGAAATTCAGCGGATGGCCGTGGGTGAGATGTCCGCCATGCGCGAGATTCATCCCGAGCACGGTGTCGCCGGGCTTGAGCAGCGTGAAGTACACGGCCATGTTGGCCTGCGCGCCCGAGTGCGGCTGCACGTTGGCGTGCTCTGCGCCGAACAACGCCTTCGCACGCTCGATGGCGAGCGTTTCGGCGACGTCGACGAACTCACATCCGCCGTAGTAGCGCTTGCCTGGATAGCCTTCGGCGTACTTGTTCGTCAGCACCGAGCCGGCTGCTTCGAGGACGGCGCGGCTCACGAAGTTCTCCGACGCGATCAGCTCGAGGCCCTCGTTCTGCCGGCGCTCTTCGTTGCGCACGGCCTGTGCGATCTCGGGATCGGCTTCGGCGAGTGTAGGGCTCAACTTAAGTTGAGCACTACCGGTGCGCGCCGGGGCGTCTGCTTTCAGAGTCATGGCTTTTCAATCTCCGCGATTTGATCCAGGCGTTTCTGATGCCGGCCGCCTTCGAACGGCGTGTCCAGCCACAGTTTGAGTATCTCGTCCGCGAGCCCGAAGGCGACGATGCGGCCGCCCATCGAGAGGACGTTCGCATCGTTGTGCTGGCGCGACAGTCGCGCCGTATAGAGATCGTTGCACAACGCCGCACGGACGCCGCGCACTTTGTTGGCCGCAATCTGCTCGCCCTGACCGCTGCCGCCGAGCACGATTCCGCGATCCGCTTTTCCCGCCACCACCGCGCGCCCGACGGCGGCGCAGATGGGCGGATAGTCCACCGACGCGTCGCTGTGCGTGCCGTGATCGTCGACCTCGTGGCCGAGCGCCGCGAGCGTTTCCTTCAGATGTTCTTTGAGAGAAAAGCCTGCATGGTCTGCGCCAATCGCAATCCGCATGGGCAACGATGATAATACGGTTATTCATGCGGTTCTGGTTTAACCAGAACCACTGGACCGAACATGGAATCAACGATATCATCGTGTCCGCCCGCGGCGCAGAGCGGATTCAGGACGGCCATTTCTGGGTGTACCGCGGCGACGTGGCCGACGGACGTGCGGAGCCGGGCGCCGTGGTGCGCGTCAACGCGCCGAACGGCCGGTTTCTGGCTCGCGCTTTTTACAGCGATCGCTCGCAGATAACGTTGCGGATTCTGACACGCCACGATGTGCCCGTCGATCGCGGCTTCTGGCGATCGCGGCTCGAGCAGGCCATCTCGTTTCGAGAGCGGCTCGACATCGACGCCAGCGCGTATCGGCTGGTGCACGGCGAAGGCGATCTGATTCCGTCGCTCATCATCGACGAGTACGGCGACTACATCGCGCTGCAGGCGCTGTCGCAGGGCACCGATCGCCTGCTGCCCGAGGTGACCGCGCTGCTCGTGGAGATGGCGAGCCCGAAGGGAATCATCGCCCGCAACGATCCGCGCGTGCGGCTGCTCGAAGGGCTCGAGCAGAACGTCACCGTGCTTCACGGCGACATCCCCGACAAGGTGGCGGTGCGCGAGGGGAAGGTCGAGTTCGACGTCGATTTGCGCCACGGTCAGAAGACCGGCGCGTTTCTCGATCAGCGCGAGAATCGCATCGCGGCCGCGCAGTACGTGAGCGGCCGCACGCTCGACTGCTTCAGCTATGCCGGCGGATTCGCGCTGCAGCTCGCGCCGCACGTGTCCGAGCTGACCGCGCTCGACATATCAGAGGATGCCACGGCGCTGCTTGCGCGAAACGCCGCGCGCAACCGCCTCTCCAACATACAGGTGCGGACGACGAACGTCTTCGACGAGCTGCGGACGCTCGAACGCATGGGCGAGGCGTTCGACTCGATCGTGCTCGACCCGCCGGCGTTCGCGAAAAGCAAGACCGCGATTCCGAAGGCGATATCGGGGTACAAGGAAATCAACCTGCGCGCGCTCAAGCTGCTGAAGCCCGGCGGCTTTCTCATCACGTGCAGCTGCTCGTATCACGTCAACGAAGGGATGTTCGGGGAACTGGTCCTCGACGCGGCGCTCGACGCGCGGGCCGACGTCAGCGTCGTCGAGAAGCGGATGCAGGGGCGGGATCATCCGGTCGTGCTCGGGATGCCCGAAACGTATTACCTGAAGTGCTTTATCCTCAGGAAGCTCGCGTAGTACCGCGTCTATAAATTCTTCCTGAAGCAGCGCACCAGGCCTTCGTCGCTGAAGCCGAGCGCGAGATGGGCCGCGATGCTCGTCTCGTTGTCGGGCTGTGCGTCCGACGCGAACTCCGAACAGCCCTGCGATCGCGCCCATTCTTCGCAGGCGGCCACGAGCGCCCGGCCCACGCCGCGGCCACGGGCCTCCGGCACGACGAACCAGCCTTCGAGGAAGGCGACGTTGTCTGTGCTGCAGCCTTCGGCATACGAGCGGATCGAGAGCTCCGCAAACCCGCACGCGCGTCCAGCTTCATCTCTTGCGATGAGCACAGCCAGCGGATCGCGCGACTGCCCCGAGAAGAATCGGTCGACCTCGCCGGCATGCGTCTCTCGCGAGTCTGGCCACAGCTCGCCGCGCATGTCGAGCCACACGTCCCGATCGGCGTGCGTCACCGATTCAATTTTCATGGGCTACAAAACAAAGGGCACGAAGGATCTTCTTTCGAAGATCCTCCGTGCCCCCGTGTCTCCGTGTTGAGACGACGTCTCTGACCTAGAACCCGAACTTCACGCCGAGCTGCAGCTCGCGCATCGGCTTGCGCGTGCTGGTGATGTTGCCGTACTGCGCACTCGTCACCGCCGTGTTCGGATCTTGCCAGACGGGCTGGTTGAACGTATTGAACGCCTCCAGCCGGAGCTGAAGGCTCTTGCTGCCGCCGAGCGTGAAGTTCCGCAGGATCGACATGTCGAAGTTGAAGATCCCCGGTCCGTGATGCTGTTCCGCACGGCGTTGCCGTATGCGATTGCCCGGCTGCAGCACAAATGCTGCGGTGTTGAACCACTGCTGAATCGTCTTCGGTCCATCGTTCGGATCCTGGCCGCTACGACATCGGTCTCTGATCGCCGTGGCCCAGGTTCGCGCGATCCTGTCCAGACGTTCGGATTCCTCGCGAAGCCGCTTGACAGGCTCATGATGTTGGTGACCTGCCAGCCGCCGAGAATCGCGCTACCGACGCCGTCCTGGGCGCACTTCTTGCCCTGCGCCAAACGGCAGCTCGTAGAGGATCGACGAGCACGACGCGGTGCCGCGACGTCGAAGATCGAGAGGCCCCACTCGCATCCGGATGCCGACTTCATCCGCCACGCAGTTGCTGTTCTGCGGGAACAGCTGATCGCCGTTGAGCGTGCGGATGCCGCTGCCGTTGTCCTCGGATTTCGAGAGCGTGTAGCCGATGAGCGCCGAGAACCCGTTGTTGAGGCGCCGCGTCAGCTTGGCGGTCAGCGAGTTGTACTTCGCTTCGGCGACGTTGCCGATCGTCTGAACCCGGGTGAACTCCGGGTAGGGCCGTTTGTCCTGAACGGCGCCCGGTCCCGGCAACACGTCGTTGCGATCGAACATGCGCTCGAGGTGGTAGCTGCGCGAGCCGAGGTAGCCGATCTCGAGCGCCGAGTTGCGCCCGATCTCGCGCTGCACGTTGAAGAGGTACTGCAGCATCCGGGGAGTGGTTCGGTCGAAGTCGTTGCCGAGTACGTAGTGGTTCGAGATGCAGACGATCGGTGGCTGCACGCCGCAGGCATTGGTCCCCGAGCCCACGAAGGGCGCGTTCCAGTTTTGACCGAAAAACTGGTTGGAGGTGTCCTGACGACGTCCTGCCGCGTTGCGGGCCATGTCGAAGCGCGGGTTGCCCGTGTCCTGCATGTAGAACATGCCGACGCCGGCGCGAATGGACGTCAGTGGGGTCGGCGTCCAGGCCCATCCGGCCCGCGGCGCGAGGTTCAGCTTGTCGTCGTCGACGAGGCGGTTTCCGAGGCGTCCGTCACGTGCCGTCTGAATCGCCGGATTGAAGCGGATGTTGAAATCCTCGTAGAACTCCCCTTCTCCGATGCGCACCAGGGTTGGATGCCGCGACTTGTCGGCCACGGGCAGGCCCTGGTCGAAGAACGGCATGGAGGCGTTGATCAACGTGCCGGCTTTGTCCTCGAACGGCGGGACGTACTCGTACCGCAGGCCGAGATCGAGCGTCATGTTGTCGCGCATTCTCCAGGTGTCGGTGAGGTAGTAGCTCTGGCTGATCGCGCGGAATTCCGTCACGGCCAACTGGACCGACAACTCGGAGAGACGCTGGTAGCCGAGCAGGAAGTCGGCAAACGAGGGCGCGATGGGTCGCCACCGTGCCGTTCAACGACCCGGTCGCCCGGCCGTCGAACTGGAACCCGCCGCGCGGGAACTGGTTGCCGACCTGGTTGTAGTGGTCGATCCGGAAGTGGGCGCCGACCTTGAACGAGTGCCGGCCCTTGATCCACGACACGTTGTCGATGAACTCGAAGACCTTGTTCCGGTTGGTGTACGGCCCCTCGGTGCTGTCACCAAAGCCGCTCAACCCGTTGATGCCGATGCTCGGAATGCCCCAGGCGGTTTCCGGAAGCGGCGACATGCCAGGGATGGCCAGCTCCGAGGTGACGTCGCGCACGAAGGCCAGCTCGCGGCCGAACGTGTTGTAGAACGAGTTGTATCCAAACCGGAATTCGTTGACGACGGTCGGCGAGAGCGTCCGCGTGTTGCCGACCATCGCCTGATGAATCCGGTTGACCAGCTTCGAGCCGTTCAGCTTCAGCGCAGGGTTGATTTCGTCGTCGCGGCTGTGGCTGTACCGGCCCATCCAGGTCGATGACGAGCTCTGGACGAAATCGAAGCGCTGCGTGAACTGGTCTTTGTCGATCACGCGATTCTGAATGCCCAGTGTAGTTGTTCACGGTACCGGTGGCGTCGGTGCCCGTGGCGTTCGGCTCGGGATAGAACTCGAGCAGCTTCACCGACGTCGGGTGGATGCGGCTCGCCGGAATCCGGTTGCCGGGGAACGTCGCGCACGTCCTCACTCCGGAAGCACTGGCGACGGTGCAGGTGGCCGGATCGTACAGCGGCCCCGAGTACGACGAGAAATCGCCGGTCCTCCAGGCTGCCAGCGGCAGTGAGTAGTTCTGCTGATTCTGTTTGCGGTCGCGGTACCCCTCCCAGTTCGACATGAAGAACACCTTGTTGGTCCAAATCGGACCGCCAAGCGTGTAGCCGTACTGGTTCCACTTGAACGGGGGCTTCGGCAGGGCCGCCTGTGCGGCCGAGAACGAGTAAGGGCCGCGAGTCGAAGGCGTCGTTGCGGTGGAACTCGAACACGGTTCCGTGGAACTGGTTCGTGCCCGACTTGGTGACGACGTTCACCTGGCTGGCGGCGCGGCCGAACTCGGCCGAGTAGATGCCCGTCTGCACCTTGAACTCTTCGAGCGCGTCAACCGACGGCAACAAAATATACGTATTGAAGTTGACGTCGGTGTTGTCCGTGCCGTCGAGCGTGTAGTAGTTGAACTCGCGGCGCTGGCCGGAAATCGAGAGCTGCTGGTTCGCGCGCGAACCTCCCTGGCGGTCGCCGGCCTGTCCGGCGCCTGCGAACTCGGCGCTGACGTTCGGGCTCAGCGCGACGAGCGAGAGGAAGTTGCGTCCGTTCAACGGGAGCTCGACGATGCGGCGGTTTTCGATGACGGTGCCGACCGTCGCGTTCTCTGTCGTGATGAGCGGCGCGACGCCCGTGACCTCGGCGGTCTCGGACAACGTGCCGATCTCCATCGTGAAGTTCACGCGGACCGTCTGCTCGACGTGCAGCTCGACGTTGTTCGTGCACCGTCTTGAAGCCCTGAAGTTCCGCCTTGACGATGTACGGGCCTGGCGGCAGTGCGGCAAACGTGTAGGCGCCGGCTTCGTTGCTCGGCATTTCGCGCGCCGCGTTCGTTCCGGTATTGGTCGCCGTCACAATTGCGCCGGGAATGATCGCGCCCGATGCATCTTTCACTTCGCCGGTAATTGTGCCGAGTGTCTGCGCACCAACGGGAACAGCAATGAGCAAAAGCACAACGAACAACAGTGGAAAAATTCGCCGCATCTCTGACACTCCTTCTCTGAGTCGAAACGGACCGGCCCTGCCGACGAGGGTTTCGGATTATCGATTGTGGAAGGCACAAATGTAGGCGGACTACTGTCAATCGTCAAGACATTTCGATACATTTCAAGACGTTTTCATGGAATCCAAACTATCGAATAAAATGCCAAATTGTTGGATCAATTTGAGGGCAATCTAAGCTTGACGAACCCACCGATTCGATCCGTAAATAGAGAGGTTCCTTCCGAAAATAAAGAGGTTCTTTCCGACATGCGATATTCCTCCGCGCTCGCCCTTCTCGGTGCGGTCGTTGTTCTGCAATCCCCGGTCGTTTTGGGGCAGGCTCAACAGCCCCCCAGCGTGACCTTCCAGGTCGAAGTCAACTACGTCGACGTCGACGCTGTCGTCACTGACGAGCAGGGCCAGTTCGTGACGGGCCTGACGCGCAACGACTTCGCGGTGTTCGAAGACGGCAAACCGCAGAAGATCGATACGTTCTCGCTCGTGGACCTGCCGGTTGAGAAGGCGCAGGAGATCGTCGTCGAGGGACGGGCAATCCCAGCCGACA
Organism: Vicinamibacterales bacterium; assembly: GCA_963730445.1. Taxonomy (GTDB): domain Bacteria; phylum Acidobacteriota; class Vicinamibacteria; order Vicinamibacterales; family JAMQPK01; genus JAMQPK01. Next base: position 288,394 of record CAVSRX010000014.1, read on the forward strand.
CGCGCACCAACCGCAAGCCGTTCGACGGGCGCGTCTACGTCATCGTGCTCGACGATCTCGATGTGAGCGCGCTGCGCAGTACGCCGGTGCGCGATGCCGCGCGGAAGTTCGTGCGTGAGCACATGGCGGCGAACGATCTCGGCGCGGTTGTGTACACGAGCGGCCGCAGCGACGCGGCGCAGGAGTTCACGACCGATCGCGAGCTGCTGATCCGTGCGATCGACAAATTTCAGGGGCGGCGCATGCGGTCGCTCAGCCTCGACCGATTGGACGCGTATTACCAGCGCATTGCCTACGGCTACAACCTGAGGAACGACGCGGATCCGAATACGGGATCGATCAACTCGCAGGATCCTGCGGGCTACGGCCGGACGTCGGACCCCACGGAGCTCGAGCGCGGCACTCGCGCGCTGACTGTGCTGGACACGTTGAAGAACACGGCGGAATTTCTGGGCAGCGTGCGCGGCCGCCGTAAGGCCGTGTTGTTCTTCAGCGAAGGGCTCGACTTTCCCATTCGGGACGTCTTCGGCGCGCACGACGCCACCGTCGTCATTCGCGCCTCGCAGGATGCGATCTCGACCGCGGCACGCGCGAACGTGAACTTCTACACGATCGATCCGCGCGGCCTGGCGGGGATGACGACGGATTTCATGGAATCGGCAGGCCTCGCCAGCGGAGCCGGCACTCCTGGTCCCGTGCTGCTGGTGCCGGGCACGAACACGCCCGTCAGCGGCGTCACCGGCGCGTCCGGCGGCGTGTTCAGCGTGCAGGACGAACTGCTGCAGGAATTCCGCTTGTCGCAGGATACGCTTCGCGAGCTCGCCGAGCAGACTGGCGGCATTGCGGCGGTCAACACCAACAACGTCGACCCTGCATTTCAGCGCATCGCCGACGCCAACAGCCGCTACTACGTGCTCGGCTACTATCCGCCGACTCATCCGCGCGACGGCCGATTCCACAAGATCGAGGTGCGCGTCACGCGCCCGGGACTGCGCGTCGAGGCGCGGCGCGGCTACGCGTCTCCGAGAGGCCGCACGCCGGAAGAGCGTAAACGCGACGAAGCGGCGCGACAGGCGCGCGACGCGCGTCGCCCCGACGGGAAGAGGACGTCGACGCCGCTCATCGGCGCGCTGACGAGTCCGATACCGTTGAGCGGCCTGACCTTCGCCGTGCATGCGGCGCCGTTCAAGCACACACAATCCGAAGCGTCGGTCGCGCTGGCCATTGAAATCGACGGTGTCCGGCTGCCCTATGCCGCGCCTGATGCAAAGGGGATGGTCGCCAACAAGATCGAGCTCTCGTTCTTCGGCCTCAACGAACGCGGAAAGGCCGTGTCGGCGGCCTGGTCCGAACTCGATCTCAATCTCCGCCCCGAAACGCGCGACCGCGTCACCGCGCACGGCGTGCGCGCGAACCCGCGCATCAGCCTGCCTCCGGGGCGTTATCAGATTCGAATTGGTGCTCGTGAAACCGTGGGCGGCCAGGCGGGTTCCGTGTTCTACGACCTCGACGTGCCCGACTTTCGGAAGGAGAAGCTCATGCTGGGCGGACTCCTGATGACGACCCCGTCGGTGCAGCAGACGCCGAGCATTCAGCCCGATCCGGTTGTGAGCAAGCTCCTGCCTGCGCCCGCGACGAGCCGCCGCGAGTTCCCGCAGTCGGACGTGCTCGCGCTCTACACCGAGATCTACGACAACGACACGTCGCGCCAGCCGCGCCATATCGATGTCTCGCTGCGGCTCGTATCCGAGAACGGCACCGAGGTGCTGGCGAGTCGCGATGAACTGGTCAACGGCACGTCCGGCGAAAAACCGTGGGACATTTACGGGTATGCCAAACGGATTCCCCTGAAAGGTCTTGCGCCCGGACGCTATGTGCTCCGTCTGGAAGCGGCCGTGCGCGGGAACGATGGGGCGACGGCGACGCGTGAAGCTCCCATCACCATTCTTCCGTAGCCGCTACACCTCGAGGCCATAGCGCTCCCGCAGCAGCGCGATGTGATGGCGTACGTGGCCCGCCATGATGTACGCAATTGCGCGCGCCGACACGGCCTTTCCGTTCGCATTGCCGATGCGATCCCAGTCTTCCGGTTCCCAGCGCCGGATGACCCACAGGTTCGCGTGACGGACGGCGGCAAACTCGTACGCCAGCTCCTTGACCGATCGGTCGTCGGAATTGGCGCGGGCGACGTACTCGTTTTCGTCGAATCCCGGGAGCGGCTTGGCTTCGCCGCGGCCAATCGCGAACGCGCGATAGCCCATCACCCGTTCGGTGTCGATCAGATGGCCGACGACCTGGCGCACGCTCCATTTGCCCAGTGCGTAGCGGTAGATCTCGTCGTCCAGGGTGACGCGGTCAGCCAGCGTGTGGAGCTCGGCCGGCTGCGCTTCGAGCGCCGGCATGGGGTCGGTCTCGGGGACGCGCGCGATGTAGCTGGCATAAAACGGCGCGTATTCGGTGTCTGAAGGACGCATGGGTGATTCCTGAATCGAAAAACGAAAAACGAAAAACGAATAGAGATCTCTACAGCAGCCCTTCGCTGATCAATCGGCGCGCGCAACTGATCGACGCCGCGCACCTGATGGGCGCGCATGCCGGCGGATTTCGCCGCCTCGACATTGGCCGCGAGATCGTCGAAAAACACGATCGCTTCCGGTGACGAGACGTTCGCGCGGTCGATCGCGACCTTGTAGATGTCGGGATGCGGTTTGCACAAGCCGACCTGATGCGACGAAATGGCGAACTCGAAGAGCTCGATGATCTTCAGCTCGTTCGTGTTGCGCTCCCAGTGCAGCTCGTTCGAATTGCTCAACGCGCCCAGCCGGTAGCGCGCGCGGAGTTCTTCCAGCAGCTCCCTCGCGCCAGGCAACACGCGGCGTGACCACGTCGTGAACTTCGCCAGGAGCGCGTCGGGTGTCAGATTGACGTCCCAATCCTTGGTGAACCGCTCGGCCCACTGCGCAGGCGACAACTGACCGCGCTCGAACTCGTCGGTGTGCGGACACTCGACCCAGCGCTTCAAGATCACGTCAGGCGTCGACGGCCATCGCAGGTGCTGTCCGAGCTCTGTCGGCCCCGCGAACTCCACCAGGACGCCGCCGAGATCGAAGAGAAGCAGTTCAGGCTTCAAGGTTTCGGATGCTATAGTTAATGAACCGCCAGGGGTATCGCGCTGAGACCAGCGCGATTGAGACGAGACCCTTGGAACCTGATCCGGTTGACACCGGCGAAGGGAGCGCGGTCCTGCCAGAGTTCCGCCTTCCCGCAAGGAGATTCAAATGTCCGTGCACGAGACGCATCCCAATTCGCGCAAAGTGTATGTCGGACCCTACAAGGTTCCGGTGCGCGAGATCACGCTCTCCGGCGGCGAGCCGCCGATGCAGGTGTACGACTCGAGCGGGCCGCAGGGACACGACGTGCGCGACGGGCTGCCGCCGCTGCGGCGCGAGTGGATTGCCGCGCGCGGAGACGTGCAGTCAGTGCCGCGCACCTACATCCCCGATTCGAAGCGGCGCGCCGAGCTGCCGAAGACGCTCTTCCGCGCCGTGCTGCGCGGCAGGGACAACGTCACGCAGCTCCACTACGCGCGCAAAAGCGTGATCACGCCGGAGATGGAGTTCATCGCCGCGCGCGAAGGGTTCGACGCCGAGTTCGTGCGCTCGGAGGTCGCGCGCGGCCGCGCGATTATCCCGGCCAACATCAATCACCCCGAGCTCGAGCCGATGATCATCGGCCGCAACTTCCTGGTGAAGATCAACGCCAACATCGGCAACTCTGCCGTGAGCTCGTCGATCGAGGAAGAGGTCGAGAAGCTGCGCTGGGCGATCCTCTGGGGTTCGGACACGGTGATGGACCTCTCCACCGGCAAGGACATCCACGAGACGCGCGAGTGGATTCTGCGGAATTCGCCGGTGCCGATCGGCACCGTGCCCATCTATCAGGCGCTCGAGAAAGTCGGCGGACGCCCGGAAGATCTCACGTGGGAGATCTATCGCGACACGCTCATCGAGCAGGCGGAGCAGGGCGTCGACTACTTCACGGTCCACGCCGGCGTGCTGCTGCGCTACATCCCGATGACCGCGCGGCGCGTGACCGGCATCGTGTCGCGCGGCGGATCGATCATGGCCAAGTGGTGCCTCGCGCATCACAAGGAGAACTTCACCTACACGCACTTCCGCGAGATCTGCGAAATCATGAAGGCCTACGACGTGTCGTTCTCGCTCGGCGACGGGCTGCGGCCCGGCTCGATCGCCGACGCGAACGACGCGCCGCAGTTCGCCGAGCTCGAGACGCAGGGCGAGCTCACGAAGATCGCGTGGGAGTACGACGTGCAGGTGATGAACGAAGGCCCGGGCCACGTGCCCATGCACCTGATCCGCGAGAACATGGAGAAGCAGTTGAAGTGGTGCGACGAAGCGCCCTTCTATACGCTCGGGCCGCTGACGACCGATATCGCTCCGGGCTACGACCACATCACGTCGGCGATCGGCGCGGCGATGATCGGCTGGTACGGCACCGCGATGCTGTGCTACGTCACGCCGAAGGAACACCTCGGCCTGCCGAACAAGGACGATGTGAAGGCGGGCGTCATCGCGTACAAGATCGCGGCGCATGCCGCGGATCTCGCGAAAGGGCATCCGCGCGCGCAGGCGTGGGACGATGCGCTCTCGAAGGCGCGCTTCGAGTTCCGCTGGGACGATCAGTTCAATCTGGCGCTCGATCCGGTCACCGCGCGCGCGTATCACGACGAAACGCTGCCGGCCGACGGCGCGAAGGTGGCGCACTTCTGCTCGATGTGCGGCCCGAAGTTCTGCAGCATGGAGCTGACGCAGCAGGTGCGCGACTACGCGAAAGAGCACGGCGTGTCGGAAGCCGACGCCGTCGAGACCGGCATGCAGGAGAAATCGGAAGAGTTCAGGAAGAAGAAAGAGATCTACGTCGCCAAGCTCAGCTAAAGCTGAGCCGTACCGAACAGACTGAGCCCTACCGTGGCGCGCCGGGTGGCGACGGGACGATCTGAATGATCGACGGGAATCGCGCGGGCTGCGCGTTCCGTTTCGGATTCATGTATCCGGCGCTGCCGTTCCACGTGTAATCCTTGACCGTCACGCCCGGCGGAAACGCCATCGTCTCCTCGCGGAATCGTCCGATCTCGAACACGTGCGTCGCGGGCGCGTCGAACACGAGCGTGCCCCTGTTTTTCAGCGCGCTCTGGTAGTACTTCACGAGCGCCGCAAACGGCAGGTCGCTGCCGAACAGGTAGTAGCGCTGTCCGCGTCCGGCATCGTACGACGCGATGAACTGCGCGCCTTGGATAGACCGGAAATCCGAGCGTCGCCTCGGTCGGCGCGCCGTCTGCCGGAGCCGCTGGCGCCGGTGCGGCCGGCGCAGGTGTTGCAGGAGCGGGTGGCGCGGTCTGCGGCGCAGCAGGGGCTGGACGCGGCGGATTCTGGCGCCCGGGAAATGGCTGAGGCACCTGCGCCGAGAGGTTCAGCCAACCGGCTGCCAGGGCTCCAATTACGGCGAATCCGACGCGCTGCATCGCCTCATTATATCGAGTACGATGGAGTCAGCTTCCGAAACCTAACCCATGACTGAGACGTCTAAACGCATATGAACAACTCACTGAAAACCGTCCTGTTGCTCGGCCTGCTGAGCGGCATTCTGCTCGTCATCGGCGAGCAGCTTGGCGGCGCGTCCGGGCCTGGTGATGGCCTTCGGTTTTGCGGTCGTGATGAACTTCGTCTCGTACTGGTTCTCCGACAAGATCGTGCTGAAGATGTATCGCGCCCAGGAAGTCGGGCCGGATCATCGGCTGTCGATCATGACGCGCCGGCTCGCGACGCAGGCCAATCTGCCGATGCCGAAGGTCTACGTCATTCCCGACGCGTCGCCGAACGCGTTCGCGACGGGCCGCAATCCGAGCCACGCGGCCGTTGCGGCGACCGAAGGCATCATGCGGCTGCTGAACGATCAGGAGCTCGAAGGGGTCATCGCGCACGAGCTGGCGCACGTGAAGCACCGCGACATTCTGATCAGCTCGGTTGCCGCCACCGTCGCGGCCGCCATCATGATGGTGGCGCGCATGGCGCAGTTCGCCGCGATGTTCGGCGGCGGCGGCAGCAACCGTGACGAGCGCGGGGGGTCGAATCCGATTGCGATGATCGCCACAATGATTTTCGCGCCGATCGCCGCGATGCTGATTCAGGCGGCGATTTCGCGGTCGCGCGAGTTTGTCGCCGATGCGGGCGGTGCAAGAATCGCGGGCAGCCCTCATGGGCTGATCAACGCGCTGCGCAAGCTCGAGATGGCGTCGAAGCAGATTCCGCTCGACGCGAACCCGGCGACCGCGCACATGTTCATCATCAAGCCGTTCTCGGCCGGCGGGCTGATGAGCATGTTCAGCACGCATCCGCCGACAGAGCAGCGGATTCAAGCGCTGATGAATCTTCGCTAGCAGTCGTCAAGTCGCAATCGACGATTCGAATCAGAAATCCAGAGACCCTGTGCGCCCGGCGGGTCCTTCTCGCCGGGCGTTTCTTTGTCGTCCTCGTCCCGCTTCGACACGCGATACTTCTTCTGCAGCATCTTCACCATCCCGCGTACTTCCTTCGCATACGCATCGGGCGCGTACGCGCCGCGGTACAGGCGCTGATATTTCGTCGCCAGTAGCGGAAAGTGCTTCTCGAGAAAATTCATGAAGTGGACGCGCGTGCCGTCCTTCAGGTACAGAAGGTTCGTTCCCATGAACGCCGCGCCGTGGTCCGCGATGGCCTTGATCGTGTTCTCGAGCTTCGCCGGCTGCGAGGTGAGCCCGGGCACGATGGGGTTCATCAGGACGCCGGCGCGAATGCCCGCGTCGTTCAGCTCGCGCACCGCGCGCAGCCGCTGTAGCGGGTGAGCCGTGCCCGGCTCGAGAATGCGCCAGGCGTCCTCGTCAACCGTGGGGACGCTCATGTAGACCGTGCAGCTCGCCCGCCTTGTCACCTCGAGCAGCACGTCCTTGTCGCGCACCACCATCGGGCCCTTGGTGATGATGCCAATCGGCGTGCGCGCGTGCGCCAGCGCTTCGAGCGACCTGCGCGTCAACTTGTAGTGCCCTTCGATCGGCTGGTACACGTCGGTGGCGGTGCCCACCGCGACGTACTCGCGCTTCCACGACGGCCGATCGAGCTCCTTCTTGAGCACGTCGACGAAATTCTTTTTCACGAGGATGACCGACGAAAACGCATCGTCGCTGTCGAGCTCGAACTGCACGTGATAGCGCCGCGCGAAGCAGTAGTGGCAGCCGTGCGTGCATCCGCGATAGGGGTTCAGCGTCCAGTTGAACGGCATGCCTTTGACGGGATTCAGCGCCGAGCGGCAGGTGACTTCCTGATAGCTGGCGCCGTCCGCTCTGATGCGCGGCATCTGGCAGCCCGGCAGCGGCGCCGTGCTCCTTCACCTGATTGGCGACGTCCCGAGTCGTGGGATTTTGGGGCGCGAGATCAAAGAGGAGGGGATACACCTTCACATAGACTCCATCGACTCTTCCCGACTCCCTGACTCTATTCGTATTATCTTCGCCTATTCTACCTCCTTTCTCCAGTAGTCAAGCAGGTCTGCAAGTGTCTGTTCCAGTGGGATTTCCGGCTTCCAGCCGAGCTCGCGCTCGATGCGGCTGCGGTCGCCCCAGAGCATGAGGTTGTCGCTCGGACGGTAGCGCGCCGGGTCGACCGTCACGGTCACCGGCACTCGGCTCATGGCGACCAACCGATCGAGCACATCGCGAATCTTGAACGCCTGGCCGGCGCAGACGTTGTAAATCCGTCCAGGCTCGCCGCGCTCGACGATTGTCGTATAGGCGCGGACCGTGTCGCGCACGTCGTGAAGATCGCGCGACGCGTCGAGGTTGCCGACGACAATCTCCGGGCGCACGCGGCCCTTCTCGATCAGCGCGATCTGCTGCGCGAAGGACGGCGCGGCGTAGGTCGGATCCTGGCGCGGCCCTGTGTGATTGAACGGGCGGGTCAGCAGCACCTGCTGGCGGTCTTCCTTGATGCCGCGCTGGCCGAGCATCTCCTGCGCGAGCTTGCTGACCGCGTACGGCGTTGCCGGCCCGGTCGGATCCTCTTCCTTCAGCGCGCGGTCCGACTGCCGATAGACGAGCGATGAACCCGTGATGAGGACGCGCGCGCTGACGCCCGCGTGCCGGAGCGCATCGAGCACATGGTGCGTGCCGAGCACGTTGGCCGCCAGCGTGTCGGCGATGTTGTCGAACGACTGTCCCACGTGCGCGGCGCCGGCGCAGTGGTACACGATGCTCGGACGCAGCTCCGCCATGGCGCGCGATACGGCTTTGCGATCGAGCAGGTCCACGTGCTGGCGTCCCCACCCCGTCACCTCTGCGCCGGTTTTCTCGAGGCGCTCGACCAGATAGCGCCCGACGAATCCGCGGGCGCCGGTCACGAGCACTCTCGTCACGATCGTGAACCGTATTGCGTCTGATAGTAGGCGCGGAAGGCGGGATCGTTTTCTTTAATCGGGCGCCACCACCACTCGTTGTCGAGGTACCAGCGAACGGTGTCTTTCAGCCCCTGCTCGAATGCAATCTGCGGCTGCCAGCCGAGCCTGCGAAGCTTCGCCGTATCGAGGCTGTAGCGCAAATCATGACCTTGCCGATCTTGCACTTTCTTGATGAGCGACTCGGGCCGCTCCGCGAGGCGCAGCAGCATGTGCGTCAGATCGACGTTGCGCACCTCGTTGCCGCCGCCGATGTTGTACACCTCTCCGGCCGTACCGCGCTCGATCGCGACGTCGATGCCGCGGCAATGATCCATCACGTGCAGCCAGTCGCGAATGTTCAGGCCCGCTCCGTAGAGCGGCACCTGGATGTTGTCGAACGCATTGGTGATGAAGAGCGGGATCACTTTTTCCGGGAACTGGAACGGCCCGTAGTTATTCGACGCCCTCGTGATGATCACGGGAACGCCGTAGGTGGCCCAGTAGCTGTAGGCGAGGCGATCGGCGCCCGCTTTGCTCGCCGAGTACGGATTGCGCGGCCGGAGCTCGTCGGTCTCGACGCTCGATCCTTCCGCGACGCTGCCGTAGACCTCGTCGGTCGAGATCTGCACGAAACAGCGCAGGTTCTCCGCCGCGCGCGCGGCCTCGAGCAGCACGAAGGTGCCGATGACGTCGGTCTTGATGAACTCTCCGGCCTCGAGGATCGATCGGTCCACGTGCGTCTCGGCAGCGAAGTGGACGACGATGTTCGACGCCTTCACCAGCGGTGCCGCGACCGGGGCGTCCGCGATGTCGCCGTGCACGAAGCGGTGCCGCGGATGATCGATGACGTCTTTCAGCGTCTCCATGCGCCCGGCATAGGTGAGCTTGTCGAGTGTGGTGATGCGCCAGTCCTGATGCGCCTCGAGGGCGTGGCGCACGAAGTTGCTGCCGATGAAGCCGGCGCCGCCGGTGACGAGAACCTCGACCATCATCGCACTCCAGCCAGCTGCGGCCATTGCTTATCACGGTCCGCCACTATCGGATCGGCGATCGGCCACTTGATGCCGAGCGCCGGATCGTTCCACAGGATCCCCGACTCGTGCTCGGGCGCATACTCGGCCGAGGTGTGATAGACGACGTCTGCGCGCTCGCTCAAGACGCAGAATCCGTGTGCGCACCATTCGGGGATATACACGAGCGTGCGGTCTTCCGCCGACAGCTCGACGCCGACCCACGCACCCCGGGTCGCCGAGCCGGGGCGAAGATCGACGGCCACATCGAAAATTTTCCCGCTGGTGACGCGAACGAGCTTGCTCTGCGCCTGCGGCGGCCGCTGAAAGTGCAGCCCGCGAAGCACGCCACGCTGTGAGCTCGAGTGATTCTCCTGGACGAAGATCTCCGCGATGCCCGCCGCCGCGAACTCCGATCGTTTGTAGGTCTCCATGAAAAACCCGCGGGTGTCGGTCCACACGCGGGGTGCGATCAGGAGCACTTCGGGAATGGCGAGCTTCTTGAAATCAAACGGCATCTTGATCGAGGACGTCCAGGAGATAGCGGCCGTAGCTGCCGGTCATCGTCTGCGCCAGGCGGCGCACGTCGTCGGCGGTGATGTATCCCATGCGATACGCGATTTCCTCGAGGCACGCCATCATCAGTCCCTGGCGTTCTTCGATGCTCTGGACGAAGTTGGCCGCGTGCAGCAGCGCTTCATACGTGCCCGTGTCGAGCCATGCGATGCCGCGTCCCAGGCGTTCGACCTGCAGCTGGCCGCGGTCGAGATACGCGCGGTTCACGTCGGTGATCTCGAGCTCTCCGCGCGCGGAAGGCTTGAGGGACGAGGCGATGTCCAGCACCTGGTTGTCGTAGAAATAGAGCCCGGTCACCGCCCATTGCGATCGCGGAGCCTTGGGCTTCTCGACGATGTCGATGGCGCGTGCCGTCGCGGCCGAATTCAACCACGCCGTATCGTTCAGGATCCTTCACCGTGTACGCGAACACCGTTCCGCCCGACGTACGCGCGCTCGCCGCTCGAAGCACCTCGGGCAGGCCATGTCCGTAGAACACGTTGTCGCCGAGAGCCAGCGCTACGGATGATTCGCCGACGAACTCGCGGCCAATCACGAACGACTGCGCGAGCCCTTCGGGGCGCGGCTGCACCGCGTACTCGATGCGCAGGCCGATCTGGCTGCCGTCGCCGAGCAGCCGTCTGAAGCCGTCGATGTCCGACGGCGTCGAGATCAGCAGGACTTCCCGGATACCCGCCAGCATCAGCGTCGACAGCGGGTAATAGACCATCGGCTTGTTGTAAATCGGGAGGAGCTGCTTGGAGACGACCTGGGTCAGCGGGTGCAGGCGGGTTCCAGCCCCGCCGGCAAGAAGAATCCCTTTCATCGCGTGAGAGTTTACCTCTGGTTCGTGCCGCCCATCGCGCCGAAGATGTTCGACACGTTGCCGATGCCGCCCAGCGTGACCGAGAAGTGAAAGCGCGAGTCCTGCTGGACGCCTCGCAGGGCGAAGGCGGTGAGATCGATGAACTGGTACTCGGCCGAGAAGCCGCAGCACTGCGCGTTGTAATAACTCGAGATACGGTGCTGCGTGAGCGATTGGTTCTTGACGTCCCAATTGATCGAATGCGTAATCCCGTAACGGTTCTGCTGAAAACGCACGTTGGTGCTCGAATTGAAGTAGTGGCTCCCTCGTGCGATGTTCTCTCCCCTTGCATTGGGATTGAAGCGCACGTTGCTCCAACCGGCCTGAAGCGACACCCGTTCTTCCTCCCACGACGCATCACTGCTGAACGATCGGAAGCGGCTGTACCGTCCGTCATACACGGTTCTGAAGTTCGCGTCGATGCCGGGGAACGGCGACGACCGCACGATCATTGAGACCGGCGTGAAATGGGACGTCGGCGCGATGTTGCGCGACCGAGAGTCGGCGTCCGACAGGACCGAGCGGGCATCGGTGTTGTAGGTCTGCTGAATCGACGCGTAGATGATCTCGCGCGGAATCGCGCGGGGCCCGTCGGTCGTCTTCTTGGCGTAGAAGCGGGTGCTGAGGCCGTACCTGTACGATGTCGCGCTGCCGACGATGCTGTCGCCCCCCTCGATCTTCGGGATCGCGCTGAAATTGTCGATGGCTGTGCGATACAAGACCTGCGCGAACGGCTCGATGGAATGGCGGAACCGCTGGGCGTACGTTGCTGTTAGGCGCGTCCCAGATTCTGACCAGCGTCGGCCCATTCATGTCGGCGCTCAGCTCGACAAACCGCCGCGAGATTGGCGAGCCGAGGCGCTTCGGCTGGCCCCTCTCATCGCGAACGACAATCTCTTGCCCGTTAACGACCTCGGTCATTACGCTGTCTGTCCAGAACGTGTTGCGGAACTGCGCGATGGTGTTGAACGTGAGAAACGCCAGCTTGTTGAACGGAAAGCGCACGGCCGGCACGATGTCCAGGCGATCGAGACTGCCGTTGCTGTCTATCGTGCGGTCGCTTTTGAAGCTCTTCTGCTCGATACGCACATATTCCGAGTTGACCGACGCGTAAATCGGGAGCCCGGGCAGCAGGCGATCTGGCCGGGACAGGTTTATGCGCGGCGCGGAACCGCGCACCGACGACGTCGCATTCTCGGCGAAGTATTCGTTGCGATCGTAGGTGCCAGTGAAGCGGAGCCCCTTGGTCGTGCCGCTGACAGAGCCGCCGTAGTTTCGCGTGCGCCTCGTGGCCCGCGCGATGTCCGAGTCGTAGAGCCGGTCGACCGTCAGGTCGGAGGAGTAGTCCGCGCGCCCTTGCGCGTACCACGAGCCGCCGAGGCTCTGACTGAGGTTGCCGTTCATGCGAAAGCTGCGGCGCCCCTCCTGCTCGATCTCTTCGCCGTCTGTCCCGACGAACGTCGTCGGACGCTCGTTCAGGAAATCGGTTCGGATGTTGCCCGATCCGCCGAGCGAGATGTATCGATACTCGCCGGCCAGCGCTTGTCCGGTCTTCGAGAACCAGTCATGAAGAATCGTGGCGTCCTGGCTGCGGCCGAGGACCAGAAAGAAGGCGTTGCTGATCGTCTGTCCCTTGTAGCGTCGAGCTTCCGTAGCTCGGCATCAGGAACCCGGTGCTCCGATTGTCGTTGCTCAGCGGGTAATACATGTACGGCAGGTACAGCGCCGGAACGCCTTTGACTTTCAGCATCATGTTTTTCAGCAGCGCGTAGTGATCGACGCGCAGCCGGAGCGATCCCGACGTCATCTGCCACCGCGGGTTCGCCTGCACGCACGACGTGAACCCGCCGTTCGTGATGACGTAGGTGTCGGCGCTGACCTTTTCGAGCGTGTCGCCGTAGAACTGCACATCGGGTTCCATGGGGCCGGGTGGAGGTGCGCCCGCCGGCGTGCCCAGCCTGGCGAATCCGCGCGCGTTATAGAAGGTGCCCAGCCGCGTCTGCGGGTCGAAGTCGGCTTTATCGGCCGCGATCTGATGGTCGGGCTCGATGAGCAGCACGTTGCCCGTCGCGATCATGCGTTTCGTGTCGATGTGGTACTCGACGAGATCGGCGTAGAACTTCATGTTGCCCTGCGTCAGCTCGACTTGTTCTCGCCAGAGCACACGATCGCCGATGCGCTCGAATAGCTGCGAGAGCGCGGTGTCGAAGCCGGGGATGTCGGTCTTCTGGGCCGAGGCGAACTGCGGCGTCGCGACGAGAACAGCGACGGCAATCAGGGCACCCCTGAAGAAATTGATCATGCGGACGGAACAGGAAAAAGCAGGCTCTCGCAGAATACTACAAATCGCGCGCGCCGGCGCCAATGCCGGCGAGCAGATTACCGATGAGAAAAATCGAGCCCGCTGCGCAGACGACGCGGGCAATACGTCCACGCCCGCGCCAGCGCGCGCGCCGGGTCGGGCTCTACCTCGATCTTCGCGCCGGGCGCGAGCTTGAGTGCGATCGCCGCGAGCTCTTCAGCGGTGTGGGCCCGCGGCGTGTCCGGCTGCGTCATCACCATCGTCGAGGCCGCGGGCAGCAGGGCCTTCAGCATCAGCGTCACGTCTTTGTCGCGCAGCGCGCCGAACACGATCGGAAGCGGCTCGGGGAACTCGCGCTTCAGGTAGCTGGCCAGCGCCCACGCGCCAGCGGGATTGTGCGCCGCGTCGAGCAGCACGCGACGGCCGCCGGGCACTTCGATCATCTGCAGCCGGCCCGGCCAGCGCACGTCGCGAATGCCGACGGTAATCGCCGCCGGCGTCACCGGAAGTTGCCGCTCCAGCTCCTCCAGCAGACGCACCGCGACCAGGGCATTCGGCACCTGATGATCGCCGCGAAGTCCGAGGGGCACCCACCCGTAGTCGCGCATCGGTGTCGCGATGCGAATCGACGTGCGTCCGTCCTCGCTCGTCGACCGGATGCGCACGCCCGCGTCGGCCTCGATGAATTCAGCGCCCGACATCTCGCACATCGATACGATGACGTCGCGCGCCTCGGGCGGGACGGGGCCGACGACGACGGGGATGTCGCGCCTGATGACGCCGGCTTTCTCCGCGGCAATCGCCGCGAGCGTGTTGCCGAGATACTGCTCGTGATCGAAGTCGATCGACGTGATGGCCGCCGCGATGGGCTGCGCGATGTTCGTCGAATCGAGGCGGCCGCCCAGGCCAACTTCGAGCACCGCAACATCGACGCGCGCGCGCCGGAACATCTCGAAGGCGATCGCGGTGGTCACCTCGAAGAAGGTCGGCGGCGACTCGAGCGATCCCTTCGCGAGCAACTCGTCGATCAGCCGATGCATTTCTTCAATCAGTCCGGCCAGCACGGCTGTGTCGACAGGCGAACCGTTGATGGCAAAGCGCTCTTCGAGGCGGACGAGATGCGGTGAGGTATAGCGGCCTACCTTCAGGCCCGACGCGCGCAGCGCGCAGTCAGTCATGGCCGTCACCGACCCCTTGCCGTTCGTGCCGGCGATGAGAATGGTTTTGAACTGCGTGTGGGGCTGGCCGAGCGCCGCTGCGAGGGTCTGGATGTTCGCCAGGCCGAACTTGATGCCGAACTTTTCGAGCGCCAGCAGATACTGGAACGGATCCATAGGTTCCGGTTCCTGGGTTCCTAGTTCCGGGTTCCTAGGGTTCGGCTACCGCAGCTTCCGCCGGCTGTCCGGCTTCCACCGGATGCTGCCCCATGAATCGAAGCGCTCTCGCGATGGCGCTCTTCATTTCGCGGCGATCGATGATGAGATCGAGCATGCCATGCTCGAGCAGAAATTCGCTGCGCTGAAATCCGTCGGGCAGCTTCTGGCGAATCGTCTGCTCGATGACGCGCGGGCCTGCGAAGCCGATGAGCGCGCCGGGCTCGGCAATGTTCAGATCGCCGAGCATCGCGAAGCTCGCGGTGACGCCGCCCGTGGTCGGATCCGTCAGAATCGAGATGTAGGGGATGTGCTCCTGATCGAGCCGGGCGAGCGCCGAACAGATTTTCGCCATCTGCATCAGCGACAAGGCGCCTTCCATCATGCGGGCGCCGCCCGAGCACGAGACGATAATCATCGGCCGCCGCGTCGCGAGCGCGCGCTCGATGCCCCTCGTGATCTTCTCGCCGACCACGACACCCATGCTGCCGCCGATGAAGCCGTACTCCATCGCCGCGACGATCGCTTCATACCCGTCGATGAAGCCGCGCGCGACGACGACCGCGTCGTTCATGCCGGTCGCCGCGATACTCGCCTTCAGGCGCGCATGGTAGGGCTTCGTGTCGGTGAATTTCAGCGGATCGGTCGAGACCAGCCCGCGGTCGTATTCGACCCATGGGCCGTCGAACAGCGCGCGCAGCCGGTCGAGCGAACCCATGCGGAAGTGAAAGCCGCACTTCGGGCAGACACTCAGGTTCTGCGTGAGATCTTTGTTGTAGAGGATTTGCGAGCACCCTGTGCACTTGACCCACAGGCCCTCGGGCACCCGGCTTGGCTTTGCGTCGGCGGCGTCGATCCCCTTGCGCGCCTTTTTGAACCAGGCCATATGTGGCGACTTTACCTCAACCCGGTGCGCGGAACGTAGTACCGCGTGCCCCGTCCCATTGTCTTGATTTGCTTCACCAGGTCGTCCAGCGCTTCGTCGTCATCCTGCGGACGAAACTGCGAGCCTTCGACGACCAGCAGCGACGTGGCGCTGTAGTGAAAGAAAAAATGATGGTACGCCTCGTTCAACTCGCGCAGGTAGTCCTCGTCCGGCATCAGGTGGGGCCGCTCCGGATCGCGCTCGCGCGCATGCAGCCGCTTCAGCAGCACGTCGGTCGGCGATTGCAGGTAGATCACCAGGTCGGGCGTCGGCACGTCCTCGGCGAGCAGATCGAACAGCCGCTGATAAATGAACAACTCGTTGTCGTCGAGATTGAGATACGCGTAGATGCGATCTTTTTCGAAGATGTAGTCGCAGATGGCGACTTGCGCGAAGAGGTCGGCCTGCCTGCGGTCGACGAGCTGACGGTGGCGGTTCAGGAGAAAGAACAGCTGCGCCTGAAGCGCGGCGCCTGGCCGGTCGGCGTAAAAATCGGCGAGGAAGGGGTTCTCCTGATCTTCGCGAACGAGCGAGGCCTCGAGCCTCGCCGCGAGACGCTCGGCCAGGGCGGATTTGCCGGCGCCGATAGGGCCGTCGATCGCGATGTATCGAAAGTCCAACCTGCGGCGAGTGTACCACCTGTTATGATGGCCATTCGAGGCCTTCGAATGCTGCGCTGCTGTATTCACTGCATCCCACTCGCGCTCCTGATCGCCGTGAACATGGCCTGCGGGACCGTGCCGCTGCCACCTCCTGTGGTCGTGCCGTTCGAGACGAAGATGTCGTGGATCATCCGCCTCGAGGATCAGCGGATCCTGCGCGATGCGGCGATGCCGATCGTGCCGCCGCCGGTCACGCAGGGGAAGCGCAACGTTGTTCCGCCCCCGCCCCCGCCACCCGATTTGATTCGCCTGCTCGAAGACCCGGAAGCGCGCATTCGCCGCCGCGCCGCGATCGCCGTCGGCCGCGTGGGATTACCGGAAGCCGTGCCCCCGCTCGTCAGGCTGCTGCAAACAGACGCGGACCCCGAAGTGAGACAGATGGCCGCGTTCGGTCTCGGATTGATCGGGGATCAATCGGCGGTCGAGCCGTTGCGCGCCGCGGTTGCCGATCCGCTCCCGCTCGTCGCCGGCCGCGCCGCCGAGGCCCTGGGATTGCTGAACGACGTCGCGTCAGCGCCCGCCATCGGAAAATTGGTGGCCGCCCACGCGCCCGCGGCTGCGGCCGTCGCGCCAGACGAGGCCCGCGCCGAGGTGAATGACGCCGCTGACGCATTCAGGCTCGGTGTCTATGCGCTCGCGCGGTTGAAAAATTACGATGCACTCGCGGCGTCCGTGCTCGGTCCCGACGGACAGCCCCGGCTGCACTGGTGGCCGGTGGCGTACGCGCTGCAGCGTATCGAAGACAAACGCGCGCTGCCGGCGCTGCTCACGCTCGCGCGAGCCGAGAATGCCTACACCAGGACGTTTGCCGTCAAAGGGCTCGGCGGGCTGCGCGATCCATCTGCCGTTCCGGTGCTGCTGCCGCTGATCGATGCGTCACGAGCGACAAGCGGATCGACGATCGAAGCGATTCGCGCGATGGGGCGTATCGGCGATGCGCGCGGCGAGCCCGCCTTGACGAAGCTGCTCTACACGCGCGGCATGAATCCGATGGTCCGCGCGGAAACGTTGCTGGCACTGGGAGAGTCGGCCGCGACAGTCAGCGTCGACGCGTTCATCGATTTCGTGGGCGATCCGATGCCGACCGTCAGGCTTGCGGCGCTGCAGGGGTTCGCCAAGACGCGACGACGATACATTTCTCACCGTCCTGTCGGGACTCGATCCCGATCCGCACTGGAGCGTCCGCGCCGGCCTGGCAACCATCCTCGGCTCGAAAGATCCCGCGCGATCGCTGCCGCGCCTGACGCCGATGCTCGCCGACGAAGACGCGCGCGTCATTCCTTCCGTGCTGACGGCGATGACGAAGTTGAAGGCGCCCGGCGCTGCGAAAATTCTCTTCGAGCATCTCGCGAAGGAAGACGTCGGCATCCGGTCCGCCGCTGCGGGCAACATCGGCGAGCTGAAGCCCGAAGGCGGTGTCGACGTGCTCGTCGCGGCCTACAAGCGCGGCGAGGCGGATCTCGTCATCGACACGCGTGCCGCCGCGCTCGAGGCGCTCTCGAAGTACGGAGCCGCCGCGGCGGTGCCGACGCTGCGGACCGCGCTGGCAGACAAGGATTGGGCGGTGCGTGTGAAAGCGGCCGAGCTGTTGAAGGCGCTCGATCCGACCATCGAAACGGCGCGCGCGATCAGGCCGGCGCCGGTGCCGAATACGGTCAGCTACGACAGTCCGTTGTTGACCGTTCCGGTCGTGTCGCCGCACGTCTACATCGAGACCGAAAAGGGGACGATCGAGATCGAGCTCGACGTGCTGGATGCGCCGATCACGGCCAGCAACTTCATGACGCTCGCGCGCAAAGGCTACTTCGACGGCCTGTCATTCCATCGCGTGGTGCCGAACTTCGTCATTCAGGGAGGCGACCCGCGCGGCGATGGAGACGGTGGTCCGGGCTACACGATTCGCGACGAGCTGAATCAGGAACCGTATCTCCGCGGCACGGTCGGCATGGCGCTCGCGTGGCGCGATACCGGCGGCAGCCAGTTCTTCATCACGCACGGCCCGCAGCCGCACCTCGACGCGCGCTACACCGTCTTTGGACGCGTGGTCTCAGGGATGGAAGTCGTCGACGCGATCAATCAGTGGGATGTGATGACGAGGATCCGAGTCTGGGATGGGGTTCAGTGAGGCTGGAATCTAAAATCTAGAATCTAAAATTAGAAGAATCTGGAATCTGAAGGAACACAGGAGGCGACCCGATAGGACCGCCTCCTGGAAGGGACTAGCGCTTCTTGCCGCCCTTTTTCTTTCCGCCTTTTTTCGCCATTTGTGAACCTCCCCCCTCTCATGAGTAAGGTTGCGAGAACCGTTCGACACGTCTACCGCGGAGCATCTGCCGCCTGGCACATCAGCTTTCGCGCGTAACGGAACGACTCGCCTTGGTGCTAACTCCCGGTCCGGCTCGCGCCGGACATTCCGACGGCGAGAGTGAGCGATCTAAAAAAAAGAGGGGGTGTCATTTCTGAGCACCCCCGGAACCGGTGGGACGGCGACTACCGCTTCTTGCCGCCCTTTTTCTTTCCACCCTTTTTCGCCATTCTTCCTCCTTGAAGTTATGACTCGCTCAGCTGAAAAGCCCGGACCGAGGCTCACTAGGGGTGGTCTGAGCCGTCCACCCTCATACAAGATGTAGATTATGGATGAGAAAAGATTGAAGTCAACAAAAAAGTGATTGAAAACAAAAAAAATTTGGACTAGCGGCACGCGCGGGTCGATGGCGCGCGTGCGATCGCTGCGCGGATCTTCTCGCGCATGCGCAGTCGATCGTCTTCAGGGTTCGCGACGCGCGCGCGTTGATACGCGGCGATCGCATCGGCGCGACGGCCCGCGCGATCGTGGACGACGCCGAGTTGATAGAGCGCGCGCGCGAGCGCGCCGTACGGCGCCGCGGGCTTGAGCGCGATGATCGCGTTCAACTGTTCGACGGCTCCCGCGCTGTCGCAGAGCGCGTCCATCTCCTGCGCCATCCCGAGACGTGCGTAGACTTCCGAGAGCGCAGGCACCGCAATGCGCCCCGCGCGCGCGGCCTCGAGCATCGACCGATACGTCTGCAGCGCGGCCTGATGGTTGCGAATGTAGTTGCCCTGCACTTCGGCGAGCCGAAGGTAGAGGATCGGGTTGGTTGCATAGCGCGTGCGCAGTCCTTCGATGAGGCCGCAGCGCCGTCGTTGGCTGCTTCTCGTACCACAGATAGATCAGATGAAGCTGATAGTCGGCTTCGCCGCGCAGCAGCAACCCCTTGCTGCGGGTTTGCTCCATCTCCTTGAGGCCGCCCGCGCGATCGCCCCCAGGCAGGAACATCAGCATGCTCAGGATGCGCGCCGCACGCGGCGCGATCGCGGCGTAGTAGTGATACAGGCCCAATCCGAAGTACGCGTCGCTCAGCGACGGATCGAGCGAGATGGCAATCTGCAGGGAATCGTGAATGCGTTTGCCGTCGCGCGCGGCCGCGAGATATTGGCCGCGGTGACCTCGGAGCAGCACGCGCGTCCCATAGGCGCCGCCGAGATAGAACCATGCTTCCGCGCGCTTCGGCTCGCGCGCGACCCAGCCTTCAGCCGAGCCGATGGCCGCGTTGATGCGCGCGAGCAGCGCGGCATCGCGACTCGTATCCTCTGGGTTCAGCTGAAGCCGCCAGTAATCGTTGACGGCTCCGATCACGTCGCAGGCGGGCTGTGGCGCGGGCGGGCACGCCGATTTCAATTGCCGCTCGACGTCTTCGAAGCGGGCCTCGAGAATGAGGTCGTACGCCTTAATGAGCGGCTCTGGCGAGGTGAGCCCTGCCGCGGCAGCGGGTCCCGCCGCCAGAGTCAGCAGGAAAGAGGCGGCCGCGATTCTCACGGCAGACTGGTGCGTATCAGTTGTTTTTCGGTGTGGCGTTCTCGAGCGAGCGCAATAAGACGGTCGAGCAGTTCTGGATAGGGGACGCCCGACGCCGCCCACATCTTCGAATACATGCTGATGGTCGTGAACCCGGGGATCGTGTTGATCTCGTTGACGTACAGCTTCCCCGTGGCGCCGTCCATGAGGAAGTCGACGCGCGCCATGCCGGCGCAGTCGACGGCGCGGAAGACCTCGATCGCGAGCCGCTTCACTTCGGCCGTTGTTTTCGCCGGCAGCTCGGCCGGGATGATCGTCCGCGAGTCATCGTCGAGATACTTGGCCTCGTAGTCGTAGAACTCGCGCGAGGGGATCACTTCGCCGGGGACCGACACTTGCGGGTCGTCGTTGCCGAGCACGGCAATCTCGATTTCTCGGGCGTTCGGTACCGCGGCTTCGATAACAACTTTCCGATCGAACTCCGCGGCCAGGTCGATCGCCGCCGGAAGGTCGGCATTGGACTTCGCTTTCGAGATGCCGACGCTCGATCCGAGATTGGCCGGCTTCACGAATACCGGATAGCCCAGCGTGGAGGCGACGTCCTTCGCGATGCGCGCCGGCGACGCCTTCCATTCGCTGCGAAGCACGACGAGATATTTCGTCTGCGGCAGCCCTCGCGCCGCAAAGACCAGCTTGGCGGTCGCTTTGTCCATGCCGACCGCAGACGCGAGCACGGCAGCGCCGACATACGGGATGTTCGCAAGCTCCAGCAGTCCCTGAACCGTGCCGTCCTCGCCGTACGGCCCATGCAGCACCGGAAATACCACGTCGACCGCAAGACCGGTAATCGTCGGGTTGTGGCCGCGCTCGATCGTCATGATCTGTTCGTCGCCGGGATGCGCGACGAGGTGCGCTTCGCGACCTCCGCGTCCGAGACGCTGTGCCGTGGTCGCGCGGCTCTGCTCGATGACTTCGGCGGCCGACGACGAGACGGGCAGCCGATCGGCGATGATCCAGCGGCCGTCTTTTTCGATGCGGATCGGGATTGCTTCGTAGCGCTGCTTGTCGAGGTTCTGGACGACGGCGGCGGCAGATGCAATTGAGACTTCGTGTTCGCCCGAACGGCCGCCGTAGATGATGCCCACACGGAGTTTCTTCACGATGCCTACTAATATAGCGGGTCCGGCCAAAGCCGGACACTACGTACTAGGGTTGTTGAATCCGGACAACTGATGTCGATGTTCCGTTTTGAAGTCACGCACACGCACGGCGCCGCGCGGCGCGGCGTGCTGACGACGCCGCACGGCGTCGTGAACACGCCAGCCTTCATGGCAGTCGGCACGCAGGGCGCCGTGAAGGCGGTGACGCATCGCGATCTCGATGACCTGGGCGCGGAGATCATCCTCGCCAATACCTATCATCTATATCTGCGGCCGGGTGCCCCGCGAATCGGCGCACTCGGCGGCCTTCACCGGTTCATCGGATGGAACAAGCCAATCCTCACAGACAGCGGCGGCTATCAGGTCTTCAGTCTTGCCGCGCGGCGCAAAGTGCACGAGGAAGGGGCCACATTCCGCTCGCATCTCGACGGCAGCGAGCATCTGCTGACGCCCGAATCGGCGGTCGACATCCAGGCGCAGCTCGGATCGGATATCGCGATGGTCCTCGACGAATGCCTCGAGCATCCGGCGTCGCACGATCGCGCGCGCGAGTCGCTCGAGCGGACGGTGCGCTGGGCGAAACGAGGACGAGATCATTTCCTGCGGATAAAGGAACTCGGGTATTCCCCCACGCGTCCGTACGAACCCCGGCCAGGCGCAGTTCGGCATCATCCAAGGCGGTACGTTCCCAGACCTGCGGAAACGCAGCGTCGAGGAAACGGTCGACGATCGGCTTCGAGGCGTATGCGATTGGCGGGCTCAGCGTCGGCGAGCCGATTCCGGAGATGTACGACGTGACCGAACAGACGGCGCCGCTGCTGCCCGCCGATCGCCCTCGCTATCTCATGGGTGTAGGGACACCAGTCGATCTGGTCGAAAGTGTGGCGCGCGGCATCGATATGTTCGACTGCGTGCTGCCGACGCGCAACGCGCGGAACGGACAGCTCTTTACGAGCACCGGCCGGCTGAACATCAAGAACGCCGAGTATGCCGACGACCCCAGGCCGCTCGACGAACAGTGCGGCTGCTACACCTGCCGCAGCTTTTCGCGCGCGTATTTACGGCATCTTTTTCAAGCCCAGGAAATGACCGCGGGCACCCTTAACACGTTGCATAATCTCCACTTTTACCTTGACACTATGCGGCGAATTAGGGAGGCTATAGTGTTTTCCACATTGGAGGAAGTCAGGCAGGAATACCGCCGAATCTTTCCCTAACCCTAACTATGTTCAGCCTCTTGCTAGCCATGGGCACGCCGCAGGGCCCTGGCGTGAATCCATACGTTCAACTCATTCCGATCGCGCTCGTCTTCGCGATTTTCTATTTCATCATCCTGCTGCCCACCAAGCGGCGGCAGAAAAAGCTGCAGGAATTTCTGGACGCCCTGAAAGTCGGCGATCGCATCGTCACCAACGGCGGCATTTACGGCTCCGTGACGAAGGTCGACGGCAACACAGTGCAGCTGCAGATAGCCGACAAGGTCCGCATCGAGCTCGCCAAGAGCGCGATCGTGGGCTATCAAGGGCAGGAGTCGCTGGCCGACAGCCAATAAACACCATGTCGAATTTACGCTGGAAGATCATCACCATTCTCGCTGTCTTCGTCGTGTTCTTCGGAATCGGCGTCTATCCGATTCTCGCAGCACGCTACAACCTGCCGGCTCCGCAATGGCTGCGCGACAAGCAGCTGAAGCTCGGGCTCGACCTCAAGGGAGGCGTGCAGCTTGTGATGCGCGTCGAAACCGACGATGCGCTTCGCGTGAAGACGGAACAGGACAGCGGGCGTCTGCAGGAAGAGCTGAAGCGCCGCGGCGTGCCCGCGACGGTCGCGATCGTCGATGTGACGACGTTCCGCGTCGAGGGGGTGCCGACGGGGCAGGAGCCGGCGTTCCGCCAGGCCGCCGAGCAGGAATCGGTCGACTTCGAGCGCAGCCCGGGCACCGGTGGCAGCCACACGTTCCGGATGCGCCCGAACACCGCGCTGCGGCTTCGCGAGGCAGCGGTCGCGCAGGCGCGACTGACGATCGAGCGCCGCGTCAACGAGCTGGGTGTCACCGAACCGAGCATCGCGCAACAGGGTGACAATCAGATTCTGGTGCAGCTGCCCGGCGTGTCGGACGTCGATCGCGCGAAACAGGTCATCGGATCGCCGGGCATGCTCGAGCTGAAGCTCGTGGAGCAGGGGCCGGCCTCGAGCCGGGAAGATGTGCTGCGCACGACCGGCGGCGTCGTGCCGGCGAACATGGAAGTGCTGACCGGGCCGGGTGATGCCGCCACCGGCGGGCCGTCCTACTATCTCCTTCGCCGTGTCGCGGCGGTGACGGGCCAGGATCTGCGGAGCGCCCGCGTTCAGCTCGACGAGAACAGTTTGCCGGCGGTCGGCTTCACGTTGAATTCGTCGGGCGCCGCTGCGTTCGCGCGCGTCACGGGCGAGAACATCGGGCGGTTCCTGGCGATCGTGCTCGACAAGTCGGTGCAGTCGGCGCCGCGCATCAACGGGCGGATTGCCGCCGACGGCGAGATCGCCGGCGGGTTCACGCAGGAGGAAGCGGCGGATCTCGCGCTCATCCTGAACTCGGGCGCGCTGCCGGCGACGCTCACCTATCTGCAGGAGCAGACGATCGGTCCGACGCTCGGCGCCGACTCGATTCGCTCGGGCGTGCTCGCGTCGGTCGCGGGACTGCTGCTGATCAGCATGTTCATGCTCATCTACTACAAGCTCTCGGGCGTGAACGCGATCGTGGCGCTCGTGTTCAACCTCGTGATTCTGCTCGGCTTGATGGCGTACGTCGGCGCGGTGATGACGCTGCCCGGCATCGCCGGGTTCGTGTTGACGATGGGCATCGGCGTCGACTCGAACGTCCTGATTTTCGAGCGCATCAAGGAAGAGCTGGAAGCGCAGCGCGGTGTGCGCGCGGCGATCAACGCCGGGTTCAGCCGTGTGTTCCTCACCCTTGTCGACACCCATACGGCCGCGCTGATTTCGGCGGCGTTCCTGTTTCAGTTCGGCACCGGCCCGATTCGCGGATTCGCGGTGGCGCTGTTCTTCGGGTTGTTGTCGAATCTGTTCACGTCGATCTTCGTCTCGAAAACGCTGTTCGAGGCGGAACTCGCTGGTAAAAAAGTCGCGTCGATCAGCATCTAGGCTTTATGCATATCTTCAAGGACACGAACTACAACTTTCTCAAGTGGCGCTGGTATGCGCTGGGTTTCTCATGGGCGATCGTGCTGGCGGGCGTCGCGGTCATGCTCACCAAGGGGATCCCGCTCGGCGTCGAGTTCGCCGGCGGCACGGTCGTCGTCACGCAGTTCGAGCAGCAGGTCAGCGTCGAGCAGGTGCGCGGCGCCATGCAGCAGGCGTTCCCGGGCGTCGAGACGGTCGTGCAGGAGTATGGCACCGCGGAATCGCGCCAGGTCATGGTGCGCGTCCCGCTGGTTGGCGAGGAGTCGGGTGGCGCGTTGAGCAAGGCACGCGAGCAGATCACGAGCGCGCTGAAGCAGGCCGGCCTCCCGAACTTCACGATTGTCGGCAGCGAAATCGTCGGACCGGTCGTCGGCGAGGAGCTGACCCGCAAGGGCATCTGGGCGACGGTCCTGTCGCTCGCCGGCATCCTCATCTACATCGGCGTGCGGTTCCAGATCAGCTTTGGTGTCGGCGCGATCGTCGCGACGATTCACGATCTGCTCGTGACGCTCGCGTTTCTGGCGTTCTTCCAGTACGACCTCAGCCTCAACGTCATCGCGGCGATCCTGACGATCACGGGCTATTCCACGAATGACACGATCGTGATCTTCGATCGCGTGCGCGAGAACGCGCGCGCGATGCGCCGGGATGGCCTGAACGAGATCATCAACAAGTCGATCAACCAGACACTCGGCCGCACGATCATCACCGGCGGCACGGCGCTGATGAGCGCGCTCGCGCTGTTCCTGTTCGGCGGTGAGGTGCTGCGCGGCTTCGCCTTCACGATGGTGGTCGGCATCATCACGGGCACGTATTCGACGGTCTTCATCGCCGCGGCCATCGTCAGTTTCTGGCGCGGCGGCGGCCGCCCGCCGGTTGCGGCGTCGCCGGCGGCCGCGTCCCCGCAGACATCCGGCCGGCCCAAGCATCGGAAAGCGCGCGCGTCGTAGCACGATCATTCTGCGTGACGCTTCTAGCTGCGGCGCTGCTCGGAATCGTGCAGGGAGTCACGGAGTTCCTTCCCGTCTCGTCCACGGCGCATCTGCTGCTGGTCGGCGAGGCGATTGGCTACCAGGATCCCGGCGGCGTCTTCACCGTCATGATCCAGCTCGGATCCATCCTTGCGGTCCTGTGGGTGTATCGCCTCAAAATCATGAACGTTGTGACGGGCCTGCGCTCCAGACCGGAGGCCCGGCGTTTCGCTGCCGCCGTCATCGTCGCGACGATTCCGGCGCTCGTCGCCGGAGCGTTCTTTGCCGATTTCGTCAAACGCATTCTCTATGAGAGCCCGCGCGTATGGGCGGTGGCCTTCATCGTGGGCGGAATCGTCATGCTGCTGCTCGAGCGGAGATTGACGGCCCCGGTCGTGTTGCGCGCTGACGATACGCCGCTGCCGCGCGCCTTCGCGGTCGGCGTCTGTCAGACCCTGGCGCTGGTGCCCGGCGTGTCGCGCTCGGGCGCCACCATCATTGGTGGCATTGCTGCAGGGTTGAGCCGAACGGCGGCCGCGGAGTTCTCGTTCTTTGTCGCGATTCCCACGATGTCGGCGGCATTTGCGCACGATCTCGTCGAGGTGGCGGGACACCTGTCAGGTACGCGCAGCCTCGAGATTGCGGTCGGTCTTGTCATGGCGTTCATTTCCTCGCTCATCGTCATCAAGCCGTTTCTCACGTTCGTCGGGCGATCGGGCTTCGCACCATTCGCCTGGTATCGCATCGCGCTTGGCGTAGCGCTGCTCGTGGCCATCGGGGCCGGGTGGGTGCAGGGATGATCGCCTGGCTTCGCCGCCGGTTCGTCACGGGGTTCTTCGTCCTCGTGCCGCTGGTCGTCAGCATCGTCGCGCTGATCTGGGTATTCCGTGTCGTTGATGGTTTCACCGCTCCGCTCTACGAGCGGTACTTCAAGCAATACCACGCGAGCGACGTGCCCCAGGGACTCGGGATTGTGACGACCGCCGTCTTGATTTTGCTGGTGGGCGTGGTCGCGACCAACGTGCTGGGCAAGCGGGTGTTGCAGCGGGCTGAAGGATATCTGCTGCGGGTGCCGGTGTTTCGCACCGTTTACGCCCCCGTGAAGCAGCTGGTCCTCGCATTTTCGCCAGACAACGAATACGGCTTCAAGCGCGTTGTGATGATTCGCACGGACTCGCGCGGTTATATACTTGGATTTCTAACCAAGGAGTTTTCCATCCAGTCGGCAGGCCATACCGAATCGCTCATCGCCGTTTATGTTCCTACCAATCATCTCTATCTCGGCGACGTGGTGATCTGCCGGCGTGACAGCGCGTTCTTTCCCGACCTGAGCGTCGAGGAAGGGATCCGCGTGTTTCTGACCGGGGGCATGACGCTGCCGGCGAACATTGCAGACAAGAGTTCTGATAACGTGACGGGGAGATCATGATGAAGTGGTTCGTGCTAGCGCTGTTCGTCGTCCTGGCGACGACGGCCGAGGCGTCGATGCGGCAGCAGCCGGCGGAGGCGCCGGTTCACGCCGGAGGCGGGGAGGCCAGCCTCGTGCTGCCCGATCTCGGCCAGGTGGACCTTCTCGGGGTCAACTCGAGAACGCTGCTCATGTCGGGCCTCGGCATCTGCGTGCTCGGTCTGCTGTTCGGGCTCGTGTCGTATTCACGCCTGCAGAAACTGCCGGTGCACCGGTCGATGCTCGAAGTGTCAGAGCTGATCTACGAGACGTGTAAAACCTATCTCGTCACGCAGGGCAGGTTCATCCTGATCCTGGAAATTTTCGTCGGCCTCATCATCGCGCTCTACTTCGGCCTGATTCTGCATTTCCCACTGTTTCGCGTCGCGATCATCCTGATCTTCAGTTTGATTGGCATCGCGGGAAGTTATGGCGTGGCGTGGTTCGGGATTCGCGTGAACACCTTCGCGAACTCGCGTATGGCGTTCGCCAGCCTGACAGGCAAGCCGTATCCGCTGCACGCGATTCCGCTCGAGGCCGGGATGAGCATCGGCATGCTGCTCATCAGCGTCGAGTTGTTCATCATGCTGTGCATCCTGCTGTTTATCCCGCGGGATCTGGCCGGCTCGTGCTTCCTCGGCTTCGCGATCGGCGAATCGCTGGGCGCCTCGGCGCTGCGCATCGCGGGCGGCATCTTCACCAAGATCGCGGACATCGGCGCCGACCTGATGAAGATCGTCTTCAACATCAAGGAAGACGATGCGCGCAACCCGGGAGTCATCGCCGATTGCACCGGCGACAACGCGGGCGATTCCGTGGGCCCGAGCGCGGACGGCTTCGAGACCTACGGCGTCACGGGCGTTGCGCTGATCACGTTCATCCTGACGGCGGTGCCGAGCGAGACGGTGCAGGTGCAGCTGCTCGTGTGGATCTTCATGATCCGCGTCATGATGGTCGTCGCCAGCGGCGTGTCCTATCTCGTCAACAGGGCGCTCATGCGGGCGAAGTACCTCAACGTCACGGTGATGAACTTCGAGACGCCGCTGACGATCCTCGTGTGGCTGACGTCGGTCGTGTCCGTCGTCATGACGTACCTCGTCTCGTATCTCCTCATCCCGGATCTCGGCGACGGCACCATGTGGTGGAAGCTTTCGACGGTGATTACGTGCGGCACGCTCGCCGGCGCCATCATTCCGGAGCTGGTGAAAGTGTTTACGTCGACCGAGTCGGCGCACGTGCGCGAGGTTGTCTCCTCGTCGCGCGAAGGCGGCGCGTCGCTGAACATTCTTGCAGGGCTCGTGGCCGGCAACTTCAGCGCGTACTGGCTCGGCCTCAGCATCGTCGCGCTGATGAGCATCGCCTACTGGGTCAGCCTGATGGGTTTCGATGCGCTGATGATTGCGGCGCCCGTGTTCGCGTTCGGCCTCGTCGCGTTCGGCTTTCTCGGGATGGGGCCCGTGACGATTGCGGTCGATTCATACGGGCCGGTCACCGACAACGCGCAGTCGGTATTCGAGCTCTCGGTCATCGAAGGGCTGCCCGGCATCAAGGACGAAATCAAGCGGGACTACGGGTTCACGCCGGACTTCACGACGGCGAAACATCTGCTCGAGGAGAACGACGGCGCCGGCAACACGTTCAAGGCGACGGCGAAGCCCGTGCTGATTGGTACCGCCGTGGTCGGTTCCACGACGATGATTTTCTCAATCGTGGTGCTGTTGACGGCGGGGCTGACGCAGAACGTCGACAAGCTGTCGATTCTTCACGCGCCGTTTCTGCTGGGGCTGATCACGGGCGGATCGGTCATCTACTGGTTTACCGGCGCGTCGACTCAGGCGGTGACCACCGGCGCGTATCGCGCCGTGGAGTTCATCAAGGCGAACATCAGGCTCGACGGGGTGGAGAAGGCCTCGGTTGCCGACAGTAAGCGCGTCGTGGAAATCTGCACGCAGTATGCGCAAAAAGGGATGTTCAATATTTTTCTTGCGGTGTTCTTCTCGACGCTCGCGTTCGCCTTCGTCGAGCCCTATTTCTTCATCGGCTATCTGATCTCTATCGCACTGTTTGGCCTGTTCCAGGCGATTTTTATGGCGAACGCCGGTGGCGCTTGGGATAATGCAAAAAAGGTCGTCGAAGTCGAATTGAAGGAGAAGGGCACCCCGCTGCATGCCGCAACCGTGATTGGCGACACGGTCGGCGATCCGTTCAAGGACACCTCTTCGGTCGCCATGAACCCGATCATCAAGTTTACGACGCTGTTCGGACTCCTGGCAGTGGAACTCGCGGTGCAGTTGACCGCCAACCAGGGCGCGCAGGTGACGCGTCTGCTCGCGGCGCTGTTTTTTGGCGCATCGGTCGTGTTCGTCTGGCGTTCGTTTTACTCCATGCGGATCAAACTCGCGCACGGCGGGTAGCGCGGCGACAAAAGGCCGCCAAAACGGCGGCTTTCTGCGACAATTCGAACCTTTTTGCGTGTTGACATTGGGGGTACCCGGTCATATGATTCGCGGGTTTTCCTCAAACGATTTTTTCGGACCCGAATCGCTTTTGCGGTGTCTAATTCGGATGCCGGGTTACGTTGACATTCGTATCTAGCGGGGCGAGGGGCCCTCGCGAGGAAGAAAGCCGTCCCTCAACAATTCGGCAGGAGGACTGACGTGGCACGCGAGATGTTCGGTGACGTCGTGAAACCCTCGATCTCAGTGGGAAGCAAGCAGTGGTACACGCTTCCGCTGTCGATCCTGGCGCACGTGGCGCTCATCGCTGTATTGATTGTGATTCCGCTTCTGGCGGCCGACGTTCTGCCGACGCCACCGTCGATGATGGCGTTCGTCTCGGCGCCGCCGCCGCCGCCACCGCCTCCACCACCGCCGCCGCCGCCGCAAGCCGCGGCGCCCAAGCCGGTGATGGAAGTGAATCCCTCAGCCGCCCCCGTTCAAGCGCCTTCCGAAATCAAGCCTGAAACCGGTCTCGACGTCTCGCAGGAGCGCGTCGCGACGGTGACCGGTGATATCGGCGGCGTCGTCGGCGGCATCCCCGGCGGCGTACCCGAAGCGCCTCCGCCCCCGCCGCCGCCTCCGGCGCCGGTGCGCGTCGGCGGCGCGATTCAGCCTCCGAAGAAAGTCAAAGAGCAGAATCCGGTGTACCCGCCGATTGCGCAGTCCGCGCGCGTGCAGGGCGTCGTGATTCTCGAAGCGACCATCGGCCCGGACGGCCGCGTGCAGGACGTGCGCGTCCTGCGTTCGATTCCGCTCCTCGATGCGGCGGCCATGGAGGCCGTCAGGCAATGGCAGTACACGCCGACGTTGTTGAACGGCGTGCCGGTGCCGGTCATCATGACCGTCACCGTTAATTTCACTCTACGGTAAACACGGACACAGGTCTTTATTTAAGGAGCGGACGATGGAAAGCGGTTCACTTGACTTAATTGAAATGTGGCAGCAGATGGGCTTCATCGCGAAGGCGGTGGCCTGGATCCTCTTCTTCATGTCGATGTGGTCGATCGGCGTTGCCGTCGAGCGCATCTACACGTTCATTCAGGCGAAGAACCAGTCGAAGGTTTACGCTCCGCAGGTTGCGAAGCACCTCAAGGACGGCCGTCTGAAGGACGCCATCGCCATCTCGACCAACAAGAACTATCGCTACAGCCACCTCGCCAAAGTCGTCCTCGCCGGCCTCCAGGAATATCAGTTCCAGCAGGAGAACGCGGGCGGCCTCAGCCGTGAGGAGCTGCTCGACACGGTGCGCCGCTCGATTCAGCGCGCAACCGCACTCACCGCGAACGACCTGAAGAAGGGCGTCAGCGCCCTGGCGACCATCGGCGCGACCGCGCCGTTCGTCGGACTGCTCGGGACGGTCGTCGGCGTCATCAACGCGTTCACCGGTATCGCGTCCACGGGCTCGGGCGGCATCGGCGCCGTCTCTGCCGGTATCGCGGAAGCGCTTGTCGAAACGGCGCTCGGCCTCGTCGTCGCCATTCCTGCGGTGTGGTTCTACAACTACCTGACTGGCCGCATCGAGTACTTCAACGTCGAGATGGACAACTCGTCGTCGGAGCTGGTGGACTACTTTATTAAGAAAACTGCGTAACTGGAGATCTATGGATCTAGGGATCTGAAGCCTCAGATCTCTGGATCACTAGTTCATTAGATCAAAAGTTACAGGGAGTAACACTATGTCGATGGATGTCTGGCGGCCAACAAGGCGGCCTCAAAGCTGATATCAACGTGACGCCGCTCGTCGACGTCATGCTCGTGCTGTTGATCATCATGATGCTCGTCGCGCCGATGCTCCAGAAGGGCGTCGACGTGAAGTTGCCGCAGGCCGCGAACACCACCGACAAGCCCGACACACAGGGCCAGACGGTCGTCGGTATCCAGGCCAACAAGCAGATCTTCCTGAACTCAGTTCAGGTGCGGGCGAGCGATCTGAGCAGCCGGGTGGCCGATCTCATGGAAACCCAGACCGACAAGATGGTCCTCATCAAGGCCGACGAAGATGTGGACTACGCGACGGTCATGGAGACCATGGACAACCTGCGGTCGGCAGGTGTCGAGGACATGGGCCTCATCACGGATCCGAAAGTCCGGGGAGGCAACTAATGACAACACACGGACACGCTCATAAGCATTTCGGCGCGGAAGACAACGCCAAGTCGAAGAAGCTCGAAGCCAGCGCGGACATGAACGTCACGCCGATGATCGACGTGCTGCTCGTGCTGCTCGTCATCTTCATGGCCGCCCTGCCGCTTACGCAGAAGGGGCTCGACATCAACCTGCCCGCGGAAACGCAGCAGGCGCAGCAGCAGCAGGTCGACAGCAGCCAGATCGTGCTGGAAATGTCGGCCGATCGCCAGATGTCGGTGAACAAGCAAGTGGTCTCCAACCTCGGCGAGCTCGAGACGCGGCTTCGCGCCATCTTCGAGCAGCGCCAGGAAAAGACGATGTTCATCGCCGCGGCCGGCACGCTGCGCTACGGCGAAATCGTCGCGGTTATCGACGCGGCCAAGGGCGCAGGCGTCGAGAAAGTCGGCATCGTCACCGAAGGGATGCGGCGGGCCGCAGGCGTGCAGACGGGCAACTAAGAAACGAAACACGAAGAACGAAAAACGAATAGAGAGGCCGGCACCTCACGGTGCCGGCCTTTTTTACCCCGCGCGCCTCACTGGAACAATTTCGCGACGTATGCGCGCTCGTCGGGCCCGAACCACGGCGGACGGCCGGCGGCGGCGTTCTCGTCGACGCGCGCGGGCTTCGACGTCGCGGGAATGGTCGTGTGGCAGCGAGGATCGCTCAGGATCCACTTCAGGAGCGCCTGAGCCCACGTGGTCACCCCGAACGGCGCAAGCGGCCTGAGGCCAGCCTCGGGCCGTGGGCGGCGCAGCAGGCTGCCTTCCCCGAACGGCCGCATGGCGATCACACCTAATCCGAGATCGGCAGCCAGGGGCAGCACGACCTGTTCGGCGGCGCGTTCGCGTGGGTTGTAGGGGACTTGTATGGCGCCGACTCGGCCGCTCTTCATCACCGTCGCGAGCTCGGCAAACGCGCCAACGCTGTAGTGGGTCGCTCCGATGACGCGCACCCGTCCGTTCGCCCGCTCGATTTCGAGCAGCGGCAGCTGATCGCGCCAGCTCGCCAGGTTGTGCACCTGATAGATGTCGATGCGGCCGCCAAACAGGCGTACGGCATGGTCGATCTGGCGCTGGCCTTCGGCTGCCGACAGGGCCCACACCTTGGTTGCGATGAGCGCATCGCTTCTGCGCGCACCAAGCCCTTGCGCGAGCACACGCTCCGCCTCGCCATACATCGGCGACGAGTCGAACAGCTTCGCGCCCTTCGCCAGCGCGCGCTCCACGAGCGTGTGCGCGTTCTGTTCGGCAGCTAGGCCGCGAACGTCGAACGTGCGCCATGTCCCTAATCCAATAACGGGGACAGTC
This sequence comes from Vicinamibacterales bacterium, assembly GCA_963730445.1. GTDB lineage: Bacteria > Acidobacteriota > Vicinamibacteria > Vicinamibacterales > JAMQPK01 > JAMQPK01. Next base: position 321,083 of record CAVSRX010000014.1, read on the forward strand.
AGGCCACTCGAGCCGAAAGCGCGCTGTTCCATTTCACACCGGAAACGCATGGTTTTCCGCGGCACACGACTTGGATGGTGGCCTCACCATGAGGAGGCTCCGCATGCGACGGTTAGTGTCCGTTCCTACATTATGGCCGCGGTCTCTGGGGCGATCGTTGTGCTTGCCGACGCACCTGCTGCGGCCCAGGGTTCGACGCTGGATGCTCATCGTGCGCGCGCCGCGGCGCTCTTCGATCGGCGCCTCGACGCGGCGAGTGCGACGCGCGCGGAGCTGACGGACGACTGGAAGAAGTACGAGCGCGGGTGTCGAGGCAAGGTGACCACGGGGCTCGGTGTCGGTGTGGTGCTGCTGCGCTCTGAGCTCGTGTGGTTTGCGCAGAGCCTGGGAATCGACAACGAAACGACTCCGGAGTGCCGCATGCTGGCGACGGGGATGAAGACGCGATCGCAGCACGTCGCCCGCGAGCTGGATCAGATCGACGAAGACGCGCGCCGCCGCGGAATTTATCCAGGCGTCATGCGGGATCTGAAACGCACGTACGGCTTCGAGTAAAAAAAAGGCCGCCCGATTGCGGGCGGCCTCTCTATTCGTTGTTCGTTTTTCGATTGTCGTTGTCGTTATTGGCCCGACGCCTGTTTCTTCTTCAGCGCCACGGCCTTCTCCTGCAACTGCTTGGCCTCGTCGAGCAGGGCGGTCTGGCGCTTGGCGTCTTTTGTTTCCATCGCGGCTTCGATGCGAAGCAGGAGGCCGCGGTAGGTGAGCGCCTCGACGTAATCGGGGTTCAGCGCCAGCGCCTTGTCGACGGACGCGAGGCCGTTCTTCGTGTACTCGCGCTTCTGGGCGTCGGTGAGGCGCGTGTTGCGATACGCCTCGTCCCAGTAGTAGGTCGCGACGGCGTAGTGCGCTTCGGGGTTGTTCGGCTCGAGTTCGGCGCGCTGCTGGACAGCGGCGATGAGCTTGTCGAACTCACCCTGCCGCTGGTAGAAGCCGGCGAGCTGCTGATAGACCGCCGCTTCCTTCGGCTTCACTTCCCGCGCCTTGTTCAGCATGGCCTCAGCCTCGTCGAGGTTGCCGGCGTCCTCGTAGATTTTGGCGAGCGCGAAGTAGTTCTCCGTGTTGCTCGGGTCGAGCTGCATCATGCGCTGCACGATCGGCTCGGCCTGCGTTGGATCGTCGAGCTTGTCTGGGCCGTAGGCGTTGACGAGATACTGCAGCGCCAGCTTCTTGATGTCGGCGCGCGTCTCGCGCTCGGCCGAAATCTTGTAGTTTTCGATGGCCTTGGTGAGGAACGCGTCGTTCTCCGCCTCGCCCTTGCGCGCAGGCTTGTAGAGGTTGTCGTAGCTGTTTCCCAGGAAGAAATAGGCCGTCACCGCTTCGGGGGACTCCGGGGAGGCGGTGATCGCCTCCTCGTACTTGGTCGCGGCCTCATGATAATTCTGCGCCTGATACATCGTATTGGCGTCCTTGAACGCCTTCCGCGCCTGAAGATTTCCTATCTGGCTGCAGGCCGACACCGCCACCGCTGCGATGATGGCAGTTGATGCCAGAATCGCCTTGCTTCGCACACGCATCAGATCCCCCTTCAATTCGATACCGCGGGATTTTGGAGAAAAACCCGCCAAGTATATGAACGCGCAAAACCCAAAGTCAAGGATGCTTTAGAATGTCCTAACCATCTGCCGATACTTAAGTTAGACACCATTTTTGACGATTTAGCTTTCAAATAATGATTCGATTCGAAGACCTTCTCGAGCGGGTCAGAGCATACACCTCTGACGAGGAACGGGAGTTCCTTCGCCGGGCCTACGTCTTCTCGGCCCTCGAGCACAAGGGGCAGGTCCGGCATTCGGGGGAACCCTACCTGGTGCACCCGCTCGAGGTGGCGAGCATTCTGGCCGACATGCGGCTCGATCCCGTGGCCATCGCCGCCGGGCTGCTGCACGACGTCGTCGAAGACACGCTGACCAGCATCGAGAAGATCCAGGAGCACTTCGGCCCCGAGGTGGCGCACGTCGTCGAAGGCGTCACCAAGATTAGCGCCATTCCGTTCTCGTCGAGCGAGGAGCGGCAGGCCGAGAATTTCCGCAAGATGCTGCTCGCGATGGTCGACGACATCCGCGTCATCCTCGTGAAGCTCGCCGATCGCCTTCATAACATGCGTACGCTCTCGCACATGTCCGACGATCGGCAGCAGCGCACGGCACAGGAAACGCTCGACATCTACGCGCCTATCGCCAACCGGCTCGGGATGAGCAAGATCAAGAACGAGCTGGAGGAGCTGGCGTTCAAATACATCGACCCGGCGGGCTACCAGGCGCTGACGGCCAAGGTCGAGAACAAGCGCAAGGCCGCCGAAGCCGAGATCGATTACCTGAAGGCGACCGTCATCGCGAAGTTGAGCGAGGCCGAAGTTCCGGTCAAGGAAGTCGACGGCCGATTGAAGCGCCTCTACAGCATCAATCAGAAGCTCAAGCGCCAGCGCATCGAGCTCGATCAGGTCTACGACTTCGTGGCGCTGCGCATCATCACGGAGAGCGTGAAGGACTGCTACGCGGCGCTCGGCATCATTCACCAGACGTGGTCGCCGGTGCCTGGCCGCATCAAGGATTTCATCGCGATGCCGCGGCCGAACGGCTACCAGTCGCTGCACACCTCGGTCATCAGCGAGCGCGGTGTGCCGTTCGAAGTGCAGATTCGCACCGAGGAGATGCACCGGCACGCGGAAGAGGGCATCGCCGCGCACTGGAAGTACAAGGAAGGGCGCATCGGCGATCACCGCGACGAGCGCCACTTCCAGTGGCTGCGTCAGCTGCTCGAAGTACAAAGCGAAGTCCGCGATCCGCACGAGTTCATCCAGAACCTCAAAGTCGACCTGTATCCGGAAGAGGTCTACATCTTCACGCCGAAGGGACAGGTGAAGGCGTTTCCCCGCGGCGCGACGCCGGTTGATTTCGCGTACGCGATTCACACCGACATCGGACACCAGTGCGTGGGCGCGCGCGTCAACGGGAAGATGGTGCCGCTGCGCACCCGCCTCCGCAACGGCGACATCGTCGAGATCGTCACAAACAGCGGTCACAAGCCGAGCCGCGACTGGCTGAACTTCGTCGTCACGGCGAGGGCGCGGAACAAGATCAAGCACTTCGTGCAGGCGGAAGAGCGCACGCGAAGCGTGGAGCTCGGCAAGCGGCTGCTCGAGAAGGAAGCGCGGCGGTTCGACCTGAATCCCGCGACGCTCTTCGAGAGCGAGATGTTCAAGAAAGTGAGCGCGGACTACGGCGCGAGCGACGAGATTTTCGCGGAGATCGGATACGGGAAGATTGCTCCGCGGAAGCTGCTGACGAGGCTCGTGCCGCAGGACGAGCTGAAGGAGAAGCCGCCGGAGACCGGCATGGCGGCGGTGGTCCGCCGCGTTCTCGGCGCCGCCGGCGCGGCTGCCGGCGAAGACAAGATCAAGGTGAGCGGCATCGACGATCTGATGGTGGTGCGGGCGCGCTGCTGCAGTCCCATCCGCGGCGAGAAGATCGTGGGCTACATCACGCGCGGCAAGGGCGTGTCGGTGCACTCGGCGTTGTGCCCGAACGTCATGAACCTGCTCTACGATCCCGAGCGCCGCATCGACGTCGAGTGGGACAGCGCGGCCGACGCGTCGCGCTATATCGTGCGCCTGACGATGCAGGTCGAAGATCGGAAGGGCATTCTCGCCGACGTCAGCTCGCGCATCGCCGCGATCAACACGAACATCACGAACGTCGAAGCGACCGGCGCCGACAGCGATCACCTCGGCCGCATCAACATGGCGGTCGAGATCAAGGACGTGAAGCACCTCGAGAAAGTGATCAAGCTGCTAAGGGGAGTTGAGGGAGTGCTGGACGTCGAACGATCCGCCGCGCGAACCTAGCCCAGGAACGCGATCACGTCAACTTCGAGGCGGGCGTCGCGAGGCAAGCGCGCGGCCTGGATGGTCGATCGCGCGGGCTGCGGCGGCGTGAAGAACGTCGCGTAGACCTCGTTCATGGCGGCGAAGTCGGAGAGATCGGCCAGATACACAGTCGTTCGCACGACCTGCTGGAAGGACGCGCCGCCCGCCGACAAAATTTCCCCGATATTTTGAAGCGCGCGCCGCGTCTGATCGGCGATGCTCCCTTGCACGAGCTCGCCGGACGCCGGATCGATGGGCACCTGTCCCGACACGAACAGAAACTGTCCGGCCCGGATCGCCTGGGAATACGGTCCCAATGCCTTCGGGGCCGACCCGGTGGTGACCGCAGACAGCATCGCTAGGCGGCTTTGGTGACTTTGTTCGAGCGCAGGCAGCGGGTGCAGACGCGGATGCGTTTGACGCCGCCGTTAATCATTGCGCGGACGACCTGCAGATTCGGCTCGAAGCGGCGCGGGCGCACGTTGTGCGCATGGCTGACCGTGCGGCCGACGACAGGCTTCTTCCCGCAGACCTTACATACCTTCGACATGACTTCCTCCCTAAGGAACCCAAAATTATACCTCAGGGGATGATTAAGGACGAAGCGGGAGCCGTTGGCGCTTCGGGCTCTTGTCCCGCCCCTGGCTGCGGCGCTAGAACCCGCGCCAGCAACTGCTGAAGCTCGTTGCTGTTCGGCCTGACCGTCGCCATCATCTTTGCCGCGTGCTCGATGCGCCGCAGTGCAAGGGCTGCATCGCGCTCGAGCGCAGATCCGGCATTTTTCACAACTTCATCGACGACGCCTTTCAGCTCGGCCATCAGCCGCGCGGCGACAAGCGACGCGGGTTGATGCTCGTACACGATGCCCTTGGCCGCGGTCTCGAGCGTGGATGCGAGCGCGCCCGCAGCTTGCTCGATGTCTTCGTCGACGAGCTTCTGCAGGGCGTCAGCCTGATGCCGCGACGTGACTGCGGCCAGCATCAGGAAGAGCCTGGCCTGCCGTTCCGACAGGCCTTGCAGCAGCGGCAGTAGCATCGCGCGGTCCAGCTCCTGCTGGCGCTGAATGATGGCAGGCGGATGGGTGCGCGCCGTCGACAGATATCCACAATCCGACGGACAGGCGATTTCGACGAGCCGTTTCGTGCCGCAGCAAACCGCGCAGATTTGCTGACCGAGTGCGGGGCACGCGCGCTTGGCTTTCCGTTGGTGGCAAACGGGACACAGCATAGTGAGGTAAACCGTCCTGATTCGGTAAAAACCAGATTGTCCTCTATTCACGACCTTGTCACGCAGTGTCTTTAAAACGAACCGTCGTGCCTGCGCCGGCGTCTAAATGGTTACGAGTTACGAAATACCGGGAGGCCGATGGCAATGCGTGTGATAAGTCGAATCCGGTGAGCGAGATAGACGTAGGAAAAGAGGGCAGCTGGAGCCCGTAAACGTGGGGGAGGTACGAACTTTTTCCCCAGCCCTGCCAATTTTTCCTACCAAATTCCCGCAAATCTCTCGATTAGCTCGACGTGGCCGTTAGGCATTCCATTTGCAATATGCGGAAAGCAACGGTTTCGTAGAGTGACCGTTTTTGAGACAACGGCCGGAAGGAGTCGGATCATGAAGACGACGAACAGATAAACAAGACGCCTCAATGAACGAGGCCCGCTACTCCGACCTGAAGCGGATGCTCGAAGAGCGCCGTAAAGAGATCATGAGCGAGGTCCAGGGTCGCATTCGGGATCAGCGCGAGGCCGATGCGTGGGGCAAAGTGCACGAGGTCCTGGACGCCGGCGAAAGCTCCGAAGCGGACATTCAGGAAGATATCGAGTTTGCGTTGATCCAGATGAAGGCGGAGACGCTGACGAAGATCAACGACGCGCTTCACCGTCTCGACGACGGCGCCTACGGATACTGCGCCGACTGCGGCGGGGAGATCTCCGACAAGCGACTGCGCGCGCTGCCGTTTGCCGTCCGGTGCAAGGATTGTGAAGAAGGTCGGGAGATGGCGGTTGAGCGGGAGAAAGCCCAGGCTCAAAAGCGCAACGGGCCGGCATTCTTCTTCGACATGTCGAGTTAATACGGCGCCCTTCAGACAGGCTCCGCCGTGCGAGGCGGGGCCTGTGGTCCCGCCCGCAATAGACACAGCAACAAAAAGCACTAAACTCCAGGACCACGGGGGTAGTTATGAGTCGTGAAGACGAACGTCTCGACATAGGCGACGCGCCCGCGGAACATCCGGTAGCGATTCCGAGCGAGCTGCCGATTCTGCCGCTGCGCGACACCGTGTTGTTTCCCAATTCGTTCCTGCCGCTGGCCGTCGCGCGCGAGAGCTCCGTGCGTCTCATCGAAGACGCCATCAACGGCAGCAAGCTCGTGGGTGTGTTCACCCAGCGCGATGCGTCGATCGAAGAGCCGACCCAGGACGACATGCACCGGATCGGCACGGCGACGCACATCCACAAGATGTTCAAGCTGCCGGACGGCAGCCTGCGCCTCATCGTGCAGGGATTGTCGCGCTTGCAGCTCGAGTCGGTCACGGTCGTGCGCCCGTATCTGCGCGCCCGGGTACAGGCGGCCGACGATACCGTGCGCGAGGAAGATCGACTCGAGATCGACGCGCTGCAGCGCAACATCAAAACCAATTTCCAGCACGTCGTCTCGCTCTCGCCGCTGCTGTCCGACGATCTGCAGGCGCTCGCGATGAACATCACCGAGCCCGGGCGGCTCGCCGACTTCATCGCGTCGAGCCTGGCCACGCTCAGCACGGCCGTCAAACAGGAAGTGCTCGAAACGGTGGACGTGCGCGCGCGCCTCGACCTGCTGAACCGGCTGCTCATCAAGGAAGCCGAAGTGCTCGAGCTTGGCTCGAAGATTCAGTCGCAGGTGCAGTCGGAGGTCGGGAAGAACCAGCGCGAGTATTTCCTGCGCGAGCAGATGAAGGCGATTCAGAAAGAGCTCGGCGAAGGGGACGATCAGACCAAGGAAATCGAAGAGCTGCGCGAAAAGATCGAGGCCGCGGGCATGCCCGAGGCCGTGAAGAAGGAAGCCAAGCGCGAGCTCGATCGCCTGTCGAAGATGCCCGTCGCGGCGGCCGAGTACACCGTGTCGCGCACTTATGTCGACTGGCTCATCGCGCTGCCCTGGTCGAAGCGTACCGACGAAGTGATCGATCTGGCGCGCACGAAGGCGGTGCTCGACGCCGATCACTCGGGGCTCGAGAAGGCGAAAGACCGCATTCTCGAATATCTCGCGGTGCGCAAGCTCAACCCGACGATGAAGGGACCGATCCTGTGCTTCGCCGGACCTCCGGGAGTCGGTAAGACGTCGCTCGCGAAGTCGATCGCCAACTCGCTCGATCGCAAGTTCGTTCGCGTGTCGCTCGGCGGCATGCGCGACGAGGCGGAGATCCGCGGGCATCGCCGCACCTACATCGGTGCGCTGCCTGGCCAGGTCATTCAGGGGCTGCGCCGCGCAGAGTCGAAGAACCCGGTGTTCATCCTCGACGAGATCGACAAGCTCGGATCGGATTTCCGCGGCGACCCGAGCTCGGCGCTGCTCGAAGTGCTCGATCCGGAGCAGAACAACACGTTCCGCGATCACTACCTCGACGTGCCGTTCGATCTGTCGGAGGTCCTGTTCGTGACGACGGCGAACGTGCTCGACACGATTCCGCCGCCGCTGCGCGACAGAATGGAAGTGCTCGAGCTGCCCGGCTATACCGAAGAAGAGAAGCTCAAGATCGCGAAAGAGCATCTCGTGGCGAAGCAGGTCGCCAATCACGGCCTGACGGCCGAAATGGTGTCATTTACGGACGAGGCCATCCGGCTCGTCATTCGCGGCTACACGCGCGAGGCCGGTGTCCGCAATCTCGAGCGCGAGCTCGCGTCGCTGATACGCAAGATCGCCCGGCGCCGGGCCGAAGGGCGCGAGGAGGCCGTCGAGCTCACGCGCGATACCGTCGTCGAGCTGCTCGGCGCGCCGCGATTCCTGGACGAGGAAATCGAGGAGCGCACCAAGAACCCTGGCGTGGCGATCGGCATGGCGTGGACGCCGGTGGGCGGCGAAGTGCTCTTCATCGAGGCATCGCGCATGCAGGGCGCAGGAACGTTGACGCTGACCGGTCATCTGGGCGACGTCATGAAGGAGTCGGCGCGAGCGGCGCTCTCCTGGTTCCGCGCGCATGCCGCGCAGTTCAGCGTCGATCCGGACTTCTACAAGTCGTCCGAAATCCACCTGCACGTGCCGTCGGGCGCCATCCCGAAGGATGGGCCGTCGGCGGGCGTGACGATGGCGGTTGCGCTGGCGTCAGAGCTGACGGGACGGCCGGTGCGCGGCGACATCGCGATGACCGGAGAAATCACGCTGTCGGGGCGTGTGCTGCCTGTCGGCGGCATCAAGGAGAAAGTGCTGGCGGCGCGCCGGCTCGGGGTGAAGGAAATCATCCTGCCGCGGCAGAACGACAAGGACGTGAAGGAAGACCTCAACGAGGAGCTTCGCCGCGACTTGACGATTCACCTGGTATCGACCATCGACGAGGCGGTGCTGCTCGCACTGACGCCGCCGACGACCGCGCACGAGAGCGACGGACGGCGACGCGGGTACAAAGCACTGTGCAGTAAGGTCGCGTGGAACTAGAGATCTAGTAGATCGTGTGGAACCTACGATCCTTGATCTGAATCCCTGATCCCTAGTTACACCAGTCCCATCCCCACCACAGTCTTCATATCCGCGATCTCGCCATCCCTGACCATTTTCCGCACGTCCTTCACCGAAAACTCCTTCACGTTCAGGATTTCGTCCGGATCCTGGTGAGCCTCGGCTTCGCCCGGCAGGCGATCGCGCAGATCCGTCAGCAGAAAGAAATTCATCTCTTCGTCGCAGAACCCCGGCGACGGAAAAACGCTCAGCAGCTTCTGCGCGTGGCCGGCAATCTTGCCGACTTCTTCGTGGCATTCGCGAAGGGCGGCGGCATGCGCGCTCTCGTTCGGCTCGAGCGTGCCGGCCGGCAGCTCCCAGAGCCAGCGATCCACGACATAGCGGTATTGCCGCACGAGCAGAATGCGATCGGGCGCCGTCATCGGAAGCAGCACGACCGAGCCGCGATGCCGCACGCACTCCATCTTCACGACGCGGCCGTCAGGATAGGCCACGTGGTCGACTGTGATGTTGAAGACGCGCCCTTTGTAGATGACGTCGGAGTGTTTCAGATCAGGAAGTGCTTCGCTCATAGTCTTCTGGCAGGATCTGGTCGAGCACGAGTTGCAGGTCGTGAGGCAGCGGCGCCTCGAACTCCATCTTACGTCCGTCGGTCGGATGATGAAACACGAGGCGGCCCGCGTGAAGGAACGGCCGCTCGAGCGCGAGCACGGGTCGAAGATCGCCGGCCACCCGCCTGCGGATGCCGCCGTACACGGCGTCGCCGACGATGGGGTGGCCGATCTCGCTCAAGTGCACGCGAATCTGATGCGTCCGCCCGGTCGCAATGGCCACGTGAACGAGCGTCACGCCTTCCATGTGCAGCGCCGCGGTGATGCGCGTGACCGCCGATCGCGCGCGCCGTGCTTTCGCCGACATCTTCTTGCGATCGCCGGGGTCGCGGCCAATCGGCAGATCGATGCGCTTGCCGGCCTGCACGACGCCCCACACGAGCGCGACGTACTCTTTTTCGACCTCGCGATCGTGGAACTGCCGCGAGAGCTCGATATGCGCGCGGTCGTTCTTCGCCACGACCATCAAGCCTGACGTGCCGCGGTCGAGGCGATGCACGATGCCCGGCCTCAACTCGCCGCCGACGCCGCTCAGATCGTCCACTTCGTGGAGCAGCGCGTTCACCAGCGTGCCCTGCGCGTGGCCGGCGGCGGGATGCACGACCATCCCCGCGGGCTTGTTGACGACGATGACGTCCGAGTCCTGATAGACGATATCGAGATCGTGGTCTTCTGGCTGCGGGCGCGGGCTGACCGGCGCGGGAATCTCGACGGCGATCGCCTCGCCTGCGCGCACGACCCGGTTGGCCGGCACCGCCTGGCCGGCGATGGTGACTTTGCCGTCTTTGATGAGCCGTTGAATCTGCGATCGCGACGTGCCGCCCAGCACGCCCGTCAGATAGCGATCGATGCGGACGCCCGCCTCGTCGGGGGAGACGAGGAGATCTTCATGAGACACAGCGTCTTAGGCCGCGCGCCGGGCGGCTTTCGCGGGCTCGGGCGCCGGCCGGCGGCGCAGGTAGAACAGCATGAACAGGCTGAGCGGCGCGAGCACGACCGAGATGAACTGCGACGTCGAGAGGCCCATCACAAATCCGCGCTCGTCGGCGCGGTAGAACTCGATGATGAAGCGCGACACCGCGTAGAGCAGCATGTAGCCCCAGAACGTGCGTCCGGGATAGGGCCGCCCCTTGCGCTCGGTCACGAGCAGAAAAATCAGAATGATCAGCTCCGCGCCGGCCTCGTACACCTGCGTCGGATGCAGCGGCACGTTCAACGGCGTGCCGACGTTGGCGGCGGCAAACGGATCGGTGAAGGTGACCGCCCACGCCACGTTGGCCGGGCGGCCGTAACAGCATCCCGCCATCAGGCAGCCGAGCCGCCCGATGACATGGCCGAGCGCGATGCCCGGCGCGAACATATCGCACGTCGTCCAGAACGGCAGCTTGTGGCGCCGGATATACCAGAACGCGACGAGCGTGGCCGTGATGAGGCCGCCGTAGAACACGCCGCCCGACCGGGCGAGCACGAGAATCTCGTCCGGGTTGTTGCGGAAGTAGTTGAAGTTGACGAACAGCAGCAGCAGCTTCGCGCCGATCAGCGCGGCGATGACGATGTAGACGCCCAGGTCGAGCAGGCGCGCCGGCGTCGAGTCCGGCCTTGCGCCCGCGCACGATCGCCAGCTGCAGGCCGGCGAGATAGGCGGCCGCCAGCATGACGCCGTAGGTGTAGATCGTCAGCGGCCCGATGCCGAAGATTTCCGGAATTTCAAACAGTCTCGGGTACACGTCCCACTCCCATCACGTCGAGCAGCATCAGCGCTACGCCAACTGTAATCGCGGAGTCGGCGACATTGAAAGCCCAGAAATGGACGCCGCGCCAGTAGACATCGACGAAGTCGACCACGTAGCCCATGGTGGCGCGGTCGATCAGGTTGCCGACCGCGCCGCCGAGAATCAGCGCGAGCCCGAAGCGCGCCATCCGCTGCGAGGCCGGCAGCGTCAGGGCGTAGCTCGCCACGGCCGCAAGCGCCACGAGCGCGACGAGGACCATCACGGCCGGCTTGTACGCGAACTCCATGTTGTTGAGCATGCCGAACGCCGCGCCCGTGTTCCGCACGTGCGTGAGATCGAAGAAGCCGGGAATCACCGTCACGCTCTCGTGCAGCGGCAGCCTGGCCTTGACCATCGCTTTCGTCGCCTGGTCGAGCACGACGATGGTCACCGCTATCCAGATTTCCGGGATTCGGTGGCGCAGCGATGTCATCAGGAACTGACGGCTTCCGCCAGCGCGTCCTGGCAGCGATCGCAGATGCCCGGCCTGGGCCGGATCGGTCGACATGGCCGCGACGTAGCGCCAGCAGCGCTCGCATTTCACGCCTGACGCGCGGCCGACGGCGATGCCCGGACCGCCTTCAGCTCCTTCGGAGCTACTACCCGCCCGCACCTCGACCTCAGACACGATGAACAGCATGGGCAGCTGGCTCTCGTAACGCTGCAGCAGCGCCAGATCCTCGCCCGATGCGGTGATGGAGACTCGGCCTCGCAGCGACGTGCCGATCTGCTTGTCTTTTCTGAGCAGCTCCAGTGATGCGTTGCACCGTCGTCCGGATGCGCAGCAGATGCTCCCACGTGTCGAGCAGACTGCGATCGATCAGCGGTTCGATCTCGCTGACAGGCGGGAAGAGCGCGAGGTGCACCGACTCTTCGCGGTTGTCCGGGCAGGTAGCGCCACAACTCTTCGGTGGTGAACGACAGGATCGGCGCGAGCAGGCGCGCGAGCCCGTCGGCCATCACGTACATGGCCGTCTGCGCCGAGCGGCGTTCGCTCGAGCCAGCGGCGAACGTGTAAAGCCGGTCCTTCGAGACGTCCGCATAGAACGCGCTCAGATCGACCGTGATGAACGCGTTGACACGTCTGGAAGATCGTGCTGTAGTCGTACTCGTCGTACGCGCTTCAGGATCCTGCCGCGCGACGCTCGCGCGTATCGCGCGAGGATGTACCGGTCGACTTCCTCCATCTGCGTCGCGGTCGACGGCGATCGCGCGCCGGGTCGAAGTCGTACAGGTTCGACGACGAGATAGCGCAGCGTGTTGCGGATCTTGCGGTACGCCTCCGACGACGCGCGCGAGGATTTCCTTGCTGACGCGCAGTCTCCTCCTGGTAATCGCTCATCGCCACCCACAGCCGCAGGATGTCGGCGCCGCTCTGCTTGATGACGTCCTGCGGCGCGATCGACGTTGCCGAGCGACTTCGACATCTTCTGGCCGTCGGTGTCGATCAGGAAGCCGTGGGTCACGACCTCGCGATACGGCGCGCGGCCGCGCGTGCCGAGCCCGAGCAGCAGCGAGCTCTGGAACCAGCCGCGGTGCTGATCGCTGCCTTCGAGATACATGTCGGACGGCCACGTCAGCTCGGGCCGCACCGAGAGCACGGCTTCGTGGCTCGATCCCGAGTCGAACCAGACGTCGAGGATGTTCATCTCTTTCTCGAACGTGGTGCCGCCGCACGCCGGGCACGTCAAGTCCTGGCGGAAGAAACTCCTCGACCGGACGCTCGTACCAGGCGTCGGCGCCGTGCTGCTCGAACACCGTCGCCGCTTTTTCGACGAGCTCCGGCGTCGTAATCGCCTCGCCGCACTTCGTGCAGTCGACCGCCGGAATCGGCACGCCCCACGCGCGCTGGCGCGAGATGCACCAGTCCGGGCGGCTCGACACCATGTTGTAGATGCGGTCGTGCCCCCACGCCGGAATCCATTTCACGTCGTTGTCGATCGCGTGAAGCGCCGCCTGGCGCAGCGTGCGGGGCTGTCCGTCATCGGCGGAATCGCCGGCTTCGCCGTCCATCCGGATGAACCACTGCGACGTCGCGAGGAAGATCACCGGATTGTGGCAGCGCCAGCAGTGCGGGTACTGATGTGAGAAATCGGCATCGGTGCCAGCAGCCGCGCTGCGTTTCTTCAGCTCCTGTTCGACCGTCGGCATTTGCATCGAAGACGCGCTGCCCGGCGAACAGCTCGACGGTGTCGAGGAAATGGCCGGCTGGGCCGATCGGCGCGTAGATCTCGAGACCGTACTTCTGGCCGGTGATGAAGTCGTCGGCGCCATGTCCCGGCGCGGTGTGCACGACGCCCGTTCCCGCTTCGAGCGTGACGTAGGCACCCAGCACGCCGAGCGAATCCCGCGTGGAATAGAGGATGGCGGAAGCGGATGTACTCGAGCTGCTCCCCCTTCATCCTGGCGACGGCCTTGTCGAAGCGTCGCCCGGTTGCCTCCGCGACACGTCGGCGCGAGCGCCTCGGCGACGATGACGGCGCGTCCGTCGATCTCGTACGCGGCGTAGTCGAACTCCGGATGAAACGCGACCGCGAGATTCGACGGAATCGTCCAGGGCGTCGTCGTCCAGATCAGGACCGACACGTCGCGTCCCGCGAGCGCAGGGACGCGCGACGCCAGCTCGTCCGCGCTCTCCGGCGCGAGCGGAAACTCGACGTAGATCGACGGCGAGATGTGATGCGGCAGGTATTCGACTTCCGCTTCGGCGAGCGCCGTGCGGCAATGGATGCACCAGTGCACCGGCTTCTTGCCTTTGTAGACGAGCCCCTTCTCGACGAACCGGCCGAACGTCCGCGCGATCGCCGCCTGATAGCGAAAATCCATCGTGAGGTACGGCTGGTCCCAGGTACCAAGAATGCCAAGCCGCTGGAATTGCTCGGTCATGGTGCCGACGAACCGCTCGGCGTAGGCGCGGCACGCGCGGCAGAATTCGGCCACGCTCATGTCGCGCTTCTTCGGGCCCGAGCTCCTTGTCGACCTTCAGCTCGATCGGCAGCCCGTGGCAGTCGTAGCCCGACGACGTAGGGCGCGTCGAAGCCGCGCCATCGACCGCGACTTGACGACGAGATCTTTCAGAATCTTGTTGAGCGCCGTGCCGAGGTGGATGCTGCCGTTGGCGTAGGGCGGGCCGTCGTGGAGGACGAATTTCGGCGCGCCGTTCCGGCGCTCGCGAATCTTGCCGTACAGGTTCATCGCCTTCCAGCGCGCGAGCGTCTCCGGCTCGCGGCTTGGCAGGTTCGCCTTCATCGGAAACTCGGTGCGCGGGAGGTTGAGCGTGTCTTTCCAGTCGGACATTCGAGTGCGTCAATTGTACTGCAGAGTGCAGCAGGGCAAGGGCAAAGAAGGGCCGAGCGCGTTTTAGCCCTGTGCCCTTATCCCTCTGCCCTGACAGCCGAAGTGCGAGTTACGGTTCCCAGACCTTGACGACGTAGTTGCCGCTGTTGTCCTGGACGTGGTCGTCGTTCACGCCAAGGAACAGCCGGCCGTTCGTCGGGCATGTCGAATCGCGTTCGTGGTATCGCCGATCGAGAACGGCTGTCCGTTGCCGACGCGGCCGATCAGCGCGCCGACTGGAATCGTCGGAATCGTGGCCTTGCGGCTGTGCGGCCGTTCACGGCACCAGCCGCGCGCGCCGATGTCGTCGCCGTTGGTGCTCAACCGAATCTCGCCGGACGGCTCGAACCGCAGAACTGACCGCGGCTGACGTTGAAGCCGGTGTTGGTCCACTGCACGTTCGACGGCACGACGACCGATCGCGCGTTGGCTGGCGCGGCTGAGCGATCCCGTACGCGTCACCGCCGCGGCCACGACCGCGTCCGCGGCCTCGGAACGAGCCCGGTGTTTCCGGCATCGGGTTGGCACGGTCGGATTGCGGCCGGCTGCGTCGGGAAGCCCGCAACGTTGCTCACCGAACCCGTGTAGATGCGCGCGACGTCGCTGAGGTTGCGCGGCGGCCGTTCGTGAAGAGCGCAATCAGCGGCTTGCCCGTGAGGTCCTTCAGCCACGCGTTGAACTGTTTCGCCGTTTCTCATCACGACGTAACCGCCATTGGCCGCGTTCACCTTCGACACTTCCTCGAGCGAGATATTGCGGCCGTCGCCCGCGAAGTCGAGCAGCACGACGTCGCCGATGCGGCACCTGCCGGGGCTGGCCGTTCACGCGAAGTGAGAAATCGCGGCCCATGTCCCTGACTTCGGCCTGCACGCGTTCGCCATTCCGCATCACCACCGTGGCGGATTGGGCGAAGGCCTGTGCGGCGCCCAACGCGAGCATTCCCACCAGGACGGGAATGAAGAATTGTTTACGCATGACGTCCTCCAGCATTGAATGTATCGTCAGAAAGTCCTACTCTCCGACAATGCAACGACCTTGCCACCCTGGATCCGTCAAAAACACGCGATTTCATTGGGAAATCGGCGTTCCTGCTCGCCTCAGGCGGACCAGAAGCGGCCGGTATAATGGACAGCAATATGACATCGGCGGTCCTGGACAACGGGCTGAAAGTGCTGGTGCAGGAGGTGCACACCGCGCCGCTGGCGTCGGTTTGGTGCTGGTACAAAGTCGGTTCGAAGGACGAGGTGACCGGCCTCACCGGCGTGTCGCACTGGGTCGAGCACATGAACTTCAAGGGCACGACCAACATCCCCCGCGACCAGGTGAAAGGCATCATCGAAAAATTCGGCGGCAGCTGGAACGGCTACACGTGGATCGATCAGACCACCTACATGGAAACGGCGTCGACGGCCGGCCTCGATCGCATGCTGTTCATCGAAGCCGAGCGGATGGCCAACTGCATTTACGATCCCGACGACTGCGAATCGGAGCGCACCGTCATCATTTCCGAGCTGCAGGGCAGCGAGAACGATCCCGACACGCTGCTCGAGCAGGAAGTCATCGCCGCGGCCTACAAGGTGCATCCGTATCGGCATCCGACGATCGGCTGGCTCTCCGATCTGCAGACGATGACGCGCGACGATCTGTATCAGTACTACCGCCGCAACTACGTGCCGAACAACGCGACCGTCGTCGTCGTCGGCGACGTCGATACCGACGATGTGCTGCGCCGCGTCGAAAAGCAGTTCGGCGCGATCCCCGCAGGCCCGGAGCCGCAGGCGCGTCAGCGTCGTCGAGCCCGAGCAGCTCGGCGAGCGCCGCATCGAGGTCGCGCGCGAGGGCACGACCGCGTATCTGAAGCTCGCGTATCACGCGCCCGCCATCGGCGATCGCGATTTCTTTCCGATGCTCGTGCTCGATGCGATTCTCACGGGCGCGAAGGGCATCAATCTGTGGTCGAGCTTCCGCACGCCGCCTCCGCAGCGCAGCGCGCGCCTGTATCGGGCGCTCGTCGAGCGCCGGCTCGCTTCGGCGGTCGGCGCGGGCCTTCTGCCGACCGAGCATCCGTTCCTCTATCTGATCTCCGCCACGGCGATGGACGGTGTCAGCCTGCAGGATGTCGAGAGCGCCGCGACGGCGGCGCTCGACGAGGTCGTCCGCGACGGCATCACCGAGCGCGAGCTCGTCAAAGCGAAGAACCAGCTTCGCGCCCGCCTGGTGTTCGAAAACGACAGCGTCACGAACCTCGGCCATCAGCTCGGGTACTTTCAGACCGTCGCGAGCCTCGACGTCTATCAGGACGCCCCGAGCCGCATCGCCGCGGTGACGCAGGACCAGGTCGACAGCGCCGCGAGGAAATATCTGCGAACCGATCGCCGGACGGTCGGCTGGTTCAGGCCGACCGACGGAGCGCAGGAATGACGACGGCCACTCAGAAGGGCCTGGCGGCGTCGCGGCACGTGCTCGACAACGGCACCGTCATCATCTCGAAGGAGGCGCCCACCGTTCCGGCGGTGACGATTCAGGTCGGCGTGAAGGCGGGCAGCATCTACGATCGAACGCGCTCGTCGGGCTCAGCCATCTCGTGTCGCGCGTGCTCGATCGCGGCACGCGGCGACGAACGAGCGACGAGATTGCGGAAGCGCTCGACGAGCGGGGCGTGTCGCTGACCGTCGGCGCGAACCGCCACGTGATGAACGTCAGCTGCACGTGCCTCTCGGAAGACTTCGAGGCGATGCTCGAGCTGGTCGGCGAAATCGTGATGCAGCCGGCGTTTCCCGATCGGGAGATCGACACGCGCAAGGGCGAGGTGCTGAACGCGATTCGGCAGGACGAAGACAACCCGGCCGCGATGGCCATGCTGGCGCTCTTCGCGATGCTGTATCCCGATCAGCATCCGTACGGCCGCCCGTCGAAAGGCAGCGTCGACAGCGTCAGCCGGATCGAGCGAACGGATCTCGTCGAGTTTCACGATGCGCGCTTTGCGCCGTCGTCGACGACGGCAGTCATCGTCGGCGACGTCGAGCGCGAGCGGGCGGTTGCCGCAGCCGAGCGCGTCTTCGGGCCGTGGCGAAAACCGGCGGCCGGGGACATCACGCTGCCGCATCCGCCGGCGGATCGATCGCGCGAGCGAGCGCGTGATCCCGATGATGAACAAGGCGCAGGCCGACATCGGATACGGCTTCACCACGATCGTCCGCAGCGATCCCGCGGTACTACGCGTACACGCTGATGAACAACGCGCTCGGCCAGTACGGCATCGGCGGACGGCTCGGCGACAGCATTCGCGAGCGGCAGGGGATGGCGTACTACGTCTTCAGCTCGTTCGACGCGAACGTCGTCGAGGGGCCGCTCATCGTGCGCGCCGGCGTGAATCCCGCGAACGTGGACCGCGCCATTGCATCGATCGACGAGGAAATGCGCCGGATGGCGACCGAGGGCATGACGGCCCGAGGAGCTCGCCGACTGCAAGCAGTATCTGATCGGATCCATTCCGCGGCTGCTCGAGACCAACGGCGCGATCGCGACGTTTCTGCAGACGGCGGAGTTCTTCGGGCTCGGGCTCGACCACGATCTCCGGCTGCCGTCGCTGCTCGATGCCGTGACGCTCGAGGACGTGAACGCCGCCGCGCGGCAGGCGCTCGACGTCGAGCCGCGCCGCGGTCGTCGTCGCCGGTCCGTATCAACGATGACGTGTCACCGACGCAGGCGGTGTTCTTCGACGTCGATTTCACGCTCATTTATCCGGGCCCCGCATTTCAGGGCGAGGGGTATCGAGCGTTCTGCGCGCGCCACGGCATGGACGTCGACCCGCCCGCTTCCCGGCCGCGGTCATCAGCGCCTCGCACATCCTCGATCGCGAGCAGGACGCGGTCTACAACCCGCAGATTTTCATCGACTACACGGCGCACATCATCAGGGGCATGGGCGGCAGCGGAGCGGCCGTCGAGCCGTGCGCCGCGGAGATTTATCAGGAGTGGGCGCTGTGCCAGCACTTTCTGCTTTACGACGATGTGCCGGCGGCGCTCGAGGCGCTCGCCGACGAGGACATCCGCATCGGGCTGATCTCGAACTCGCACCGGTGCCTCGAGTCGTTCCAGGAGCACTTCGAGCTCGACGGCCTCATCGACGTCGCGGTTTCGTCGTCGCAGCACGGCTACATGAAGCCGCACCCGAGCATTTTCGAAGCGGCGCTGAAGCTGGCCGGCGTGTCTGCCGCCGACGCCGATGATGGTCGGCGACAGCCTGACGCAGGACATCGACGGCGCGCGGCGCGTGGGGATGCGGGGTGTGCTGGTGCAGGAGATCGGAGACGAACGAGGGCACGCTCGACGCCGGACGTGCCGGTGATTCGGAGCCTGACAGAGCTGCCGGCGCTGTTAGAGACTGGGCTGACATCTGATAGCTCGATCTGCTAGCTTCGTACTATCCCGGCGGCCAGGTGAGCGATCGTCCGGCGAGCAGGTGAAGATGGATGTGGAAGACGCTCTGGCCGGCCTCGCGATTCGTGTTGAAGACAGTGCGGAATCCGCGCTCGTCGTAGCCGCGCTCTTTCGCGAGGGCGGCCGCGCGCCGGAACATCGACCCGACGAGCGCATCGTGCTCGGGTGCGAGATCGTTCAGCGACGCGATGTGGGTCTTCGGAATGATCAGCACGTGCAGCGGCGCCTGCGGGTTGATGTCCTCGATGGCGATCAGGTCCTCATCTTCGTAGAGCGGCTTCACCGGAATCTCGCCCGCGACGATCTTGCAGAACAGGCAGTCGCGTCATGCATGCGCCCTCTGGCAGACGACCGTGCGCGGAATGTCCTGCAGGTCGTGGCGGATTTTCACGAGGTCGAGCCCGTCCACGCCGCGGCACGAGCTCGGTCACGCAGTCGTCCTGGCCGCAGCCGAACTCCATGACGAGCCATCCGCCCGGCGCCAGCTTCGCCGCGGCACCCTCGAGCACGCTGCGCAATCCGTCGAGCCCGTCCTCGCCGCCGAACAACGCCACGCGCGGCTCGTAATCGCGCACTTCCGGCGTCAGCCCCCGCTTCGACACGGACGGCACGTACGGCGGATTCGACACGATGACGTCGGCCCCGTCCTCGATGCCGTCGAGGAAGCTCGTTTCGACGAACGTGATGCGATCGCCCACGCCGTGGCGCGCGGCGTTGCGCCGCGCGACGTCGAGCGCGTGCTGTCGACACGTCGGTGGCGATGACGCGCGCGCCGGGGATCTCGCGCGCGAGCGCGATGCGCGATGCAGCCGCTGCCGGTGCCGACGTCCACGATCACGCGGATGCGAGTCCTTTCCGACGAGCGCGAGCGTTTCCTCGACGATGAACTCGGTCTCCTGCCGGGGAATCAGCACGTCGGGCCCGACTTCGAAGGGCAGGCCCCAGAACTCGCGCGTGCCGAGGATGTAGGAGACCGGCTCGCGCCGTTCGCGCCGCGCGACGAGCGGCTCGTAGCTGCAGCAGGAAACACGCTCGTGGCCTGCTCGTTGCGGTCGGTCAGGAAACCGCGCGCGGTCCCAGCCGAGCACCTGCCGCGCGAGCACTTCGGCGTCGAGCGTGGCGAGGTTGGCGCTGATGCCCGCGTTCACGAAGCGGTCGCGCGCGCCCTGCACGAGATCGTGGATGGTCATGATCACGTTGTTGTCGCTTCCTTCAGCTTTTCGGATTGATAGTGCATCGAGACGTTGTCGAGCAGCTCGGTGAGGTCGCCCGCGTTCAGCACCTCGGCGAGCCGGTGGGTCGTGAAGTGGGCACGCGATGGTCGGTAATGCGGTTTTCCTTGAAGTTGTAGGTGCGGATCTTCTCCGATCGCTCGCCGGTGCCGACCTGGCTGCGCCGATCCTTGGCGATCGCCTCCTGCTGCTTGCGCATCTCCATCTCGTAGAGCCGCGAGCGCAGCACGCGCATCGCCTTCGCCTTGTTCTTGATCTGCGATTTCTCGTCCTGCTGCGAGACGACGGTGTCGGTCGGAATGTGCGTGATGCGGACGGCCGAATAGGTCGTGTTGACGCTCTGGCCGCCGGGACCGCTCGAGCAGAACGTGTCGATGCGCAGATCCTTCGGCATCGATCTGCACGTCGACTTCTTCGGCTTCCGGCAGCACGGCGACGGTGACCGTCGATGTATGGATGCGTCCGGCTGGCTTCGGTCGCCGGCACGCGCTGCACGCGGTGCACGCCGCTCTCGTACTTGAGCTTGCTGTAGACGCCGCGCCCCTCGATGGTCGCGATGACTTCCTTGACGCCGCCGACGTCGCTCTCGCTCGTCGACATCACCTCGACGCGCCAGCCCTGCTTTTCGGCGAACTTGCTGTACATGCGGAAGAGCTCGTACGCGAACAGCGCCGCTTCCTCGCCGCCCGTGCCGGCGCGAATTTCGAGCACGACGTTCTTCTGGTCGTTCGGATCCTTCGGGATCAGCAGAATCTTGATCTCGGCGAGCAGCGCGTCGCGGCGCTCCTTCAGGCCGTCGCAGCTCTTCCTCGGCGAGCTCGCGCATGTCGGCGTCGCCGCCCTTGACGAGCTCTTCGGCCTGCTCGATTTCCTTGAGCACCGCCTTGTACTCGCGCGCCTTCTCGACGAGCGGCTCGATTTCGGCGAGCGCCTTCGCGTGCTTGCGGTACTCGTTCGAGTCCGACTGGACAGACGGGGTCGCCAGGAGCGCCGTCAGCTCCTCGTAGTTCGCTTCGACGGAATTCAGCTTATCCAACATGATCTCAACTCAACCACCCGATACCGGCGGCAGAAACGCGACCTCGTCGCCGTCCGATACGCCGCCGTCATCCTGCGCGTAGTCGGCGTTCACCGCCGACGAGATCGACGACTCGTAGCGCGCCATCTCCGGGAAACTCGGCCACCAGCCCGCGCCACACGTCGCCGACCGTCGCGCCTGCCGGCGCGTCGCGCGACAGATCGCCGGAGCCGGCGATGTCGCGCAGCCTGGCGAACAGCCGAACGGTCACGCGCATGCGCGGCCGCGTACCGCGCTTCCAGCCGCGCCGCCTCGTCTTCCGGGTTGGCGGTCGCGCCTTCGATCCAGACCTCGCCGCCTTCGAAGAACTCGTGCTTCCAGATCGGCACGATCTGCTTCACGCGCTCGATCACGTAGCGGCAGGCGGCGAACGCCGCCGCGCGATGCGCGCTCGCGGCGGCAATCACGATGCTCGCTTCGCCGATCGCCAGGCGCCCGATGCGATGGTGCACCGCCAGCCGCGTGCCCGGCCACTCGCGATCGGCCTCGCGGCAGATCTGCTCGAGCGCCTTCACCGCCATCGGCTCGTACGCCTCGTACTCGAGATGCGTGACGCGCCGGTTCAGGTTGTTGTCGCGCACGACGCCGATGAACGTCGCCACCGCCCCGTGACCGCCGCCGTTCGACACCAGCCGGATCAGAGGATCGAGCTCGAGCGCGCTCGGCCGTCACCGCGATCGGGTTCATCATCCTCGGCTAACGCCGAGCCCTACGATTATACAGGCGCGATCGGTTTCAGCGCGGCGAAGGCGATCCCAGAAGTGATTCAGGATGCGCGCGCCGTGGCCGATCGCGAACGAGTGCTCGATGGCGCCGGTGATGTACCGCTTCGCGCGGTGCACCGCGGCCGGGATGTCGTCGCCGAGCGCGAGCCCGGCGGCAATGGCCGACGCGAACGTGCATCCCGTGCCGTGGACGGCCTCGAAATCGGCTCGCGGCGCCGCAAGCTCGATGAACGTCCCCGCATGAAAGAGCAGGTCGATGCGACTCGGCCCCCTGAGATGCCCCCCCTTGATGACGACCGCGGCCGCACCCGAGCCCGGCAATCCGCTTTGCCGCCTCGCGCGCGGTGCTCATCGAGTCGACCTGAATGCCCGACAGCGCCGCCGCCTCCGCCACATTCGGCGTGACGACGTGTCGCGACCGGCAGCAGGCGCGTCTTCAATATTGAGACGGCTTCCGGCGCGAGAAGGGTGCGCATGCCGCGCCCCGCTCGCGGCCATGACCGGATCGACGACGAGATTCGGGAGAGGGAAGCCGGCTCGACGCGTCTCCACGACCGCCAGCACGATGTCGGCGGTCGCGAGCATGCCGGTCTTGACGGCTGCGATCTCGACATCCATCGCGACCTGATCGATCTGCGCGCGCACCATCTGCGGCGGACAACGCGAAGATGTCGGCGACTCCCGTCGTGTTCTGCGCGGTGACCGCCGTGAGCGCCGACACGCCGTACACGCCCAGCGCTGCGAAGGTCTTGAGATCGGCCTGGATGCCTGCGCCGGCGATGGAATCGCTGCCGGCGATCGTGAGCGCGGTTCGCATGAGGCTCAGCGGAGTGCCTGGCTACTTTCCGAAGATCAGGAAGTACTGATAGGGCAGAAACGTGTGCTCCTCGACGAGCTTCAGGCCGGCCGCCGCGGCCTGCGAGATGACGACGCTCGGAGGACGCGCTCGACGGCGTCGGGTCCGGGGCCGCCGTCCCCTTCGCGGTAGTCGATGATGCCGATGCGCCCCTGCGGCTTGAGCGTGCGCGCCACGTTCTTCAGCATCAGCACCGGGTCTTCCATCTCGTGAAACGCGTCGACGATGAGCACGGCGTCGGTCCGCGCGTCCGCCGGCAGCTTCGGGTCGTCGTAATCGCCGAGCACCGGCGTGACGATCTGGTCAGCCCTTCGCGCTGCATGCGGCGGCTGATGGCCTCGATCATGAGCCGCTGGACGTCGACGGCGTAGACTCTGCCGTTCGGCCCGACGCGCCGTGCGAGCCGCATCGTGAACCAGCCGCCGCCCGCGCCGATGTCGGCGACCGTGGTGCCTTCGGCGACGTGCAGCGCGTCCATCACCTGATCGGGCTTCTGCCACGCCTCGCGATCGGGCGGCTCGAGCAGCCCGAGATCCTGCGGCGCGAACAGACGCGGATTGCGTTTCTGCGCCGGCTTCTGCTGCGCGGCCGACCTGAAGGTCGGCACTACGACAGACGACCTGACGTAGTGCCGACCTTCAGGTCGGCGATCGCGATGAGCAGAAGAACAAGGACGATGCGTCTCATTTGTTCGGTGTCGTCATGCGCTCTGGCGCGAGCAGCGCGTCGAGCTCGGCATCGGTCAGGACGCCGCGCTCTTTCGCGATCTGGCGAATCGATTTGCCGGTGCGCACCGATTCCTTCGCAATCTCGGCGGTGGCCGCGTAACCGATGTGCGGGCTGAGCGCCGTCGCGACGGCCGTGCTGCGATCGAGCAGCTCGCGCGCGCGGTCGGCGTCGGCGGTGATCCCTTCGACGGTCTTCGTCCTCAGCGCGGTCATCGCCTCGCGAAGAATGCGCGACGAGTGCAGCGCGTTCCAGGCGATGACCGGCATCATCACGTTCAGCTCGAGCTGCCCGGCCTCGGCCGCCATCGCGACGGTGAGGTCGCAGCCCATCACCTGGTAGCACACCTGATTCACCATCTCCGGCACCGACGGGTTCACTTTGCCCGGCATGATCGACGACCCGGGTTGCACGGCAGGCAGCGCGATCTCCGAGAGCCCCGCGCGCGGTCCCATGCTCAGCAGCCGCAAGTCGCTCGCGATCTTTCCGAGCTCGATCGACAGCCGCCGCATCGCGCCGGAGTAGGCCGCGATGTCTCCCATGCTCTGCGTGACGCGAAACAGGTTCTTCGCGCGGCGCACCGGCAGTTTCGTGTACGGCCTCAGGTAGTTGACGGCCGCTTCGGCGTAGTCGCTGCTGGCGTTCAATCCGGTGCCGACCGCCGTTGCGCCGAGATTCAGCTCCATCAACTGTTCAGACGCCGTCTCCACATCGTCGGCTCCCCGCTCGATGCACGCGGCGTAGCCGCCGAAGACTTCGCCGAGCGTCATCGGCACCGCGTCCTGCAGATGCGTGCGCCCGACCTTCAGCACGTCGGCGAACTCGCGCGACTTGTGCTCGAGCGCGGCCTGAAGCGTTCGGGCGCTGTCGACGAGCGGTCCGTGATCGAGCAGCAGCGCGAGGCGCGTCGCCGTCGGAAACACGTCGTTGGTCGACTGCGACATGTTCACGTGATCGTTCGGGTGCACCTTCTCGTAGGCGCCCTTCGGCGCGCCGAGCATTTCCGCTGCGCGGTTTGCGAGCACCTCGTTGGCGTTCATGTTGTGCGACGTGCCGGCGCCCGCCTGGTAGACGTCGACGATGAACTGATCGCGCAGCCGGCCGGCAAGAATTTCGTCGGCGGCGTCCATGATCGCCTTGCCGATGTCAGGCGGGAGTCGGCCGGCGGCCTTGTTGGCGGCCGCCGCGGCTTTCTTGACGAGGATGGTGGCGGTGACGAGCTCGTCCGGCGCCCGCAGGCCGCTGATCGGAAAATTCTCGGCCGCGCGCTGGGTCTGGATCCCGTAGTACGCATCCGCAGGCACGGCGTGTTCGCCGAGCGGATCGCGCTCGATGCGGTCCATAGCGCTCCACTATACTACCCGGATGCTTCCAGGGTTTTTCGACAGCGTGCTCGAGCTGATCGTGAAGACGTCCACCGATCTTCCGCCCGACGTGCGCGCCGCCATGAAGGGCGCGATCGGCGCGGAACAGCCCGGCACGCAGTCGGCGCAGGCGCTGACGATCATCGCGCAGAACATCGACCAGGCCGCCACCGGCGAAGGGGCGATCTGCCAGGACACGGGCATGCCCACGTTCGAAGTGCACGTGCCGCGCGGCGCCGATCAGATCTGGATGCGGCAGCAGATTCGCGAGGCGGTCGCGAAGGCGACGAAGCTCGGCAAGCTGCGGCCGAATTCGGTCGACTCGATCACCGGCGAGAACTCCGGCGACAACCTCGGGCCCGGCACGCCGATCATCCATTTCGATCAGTGGGAAGAGGACGAGATCGAAGTGAAGCTGCTGTTGAAGGGCGGCGGCTGCGAGAACATGAACATTCAGTACTCGCTGCCGACGGAGCTGCCGAATCTCGGCCGCGCCGATCGCACGCTCGAAGGCGTGCGCAAGTGCATTCTGCACGCGGTGTGGAATGCGCAGGGGAAAGGGTGTGCGCCGGGCGCCGTCGGCGTGTGCATCGGCGGCGATCGGACGTCCGGCTATCTCCACGCGAAAGAGCAGTTGTTCCGGACGCTCGACGACGTGAATCCCGATGCGCGTCTGGCCGAGCTCGAAGCGACCATCATGGGCACGGTCAACACGCTTGGCATCGGCACGATGGGCTTCGGCGGAAACGTCAGCCTGATCGGCTGCAAGATCGGCGTGCTCAACCGGCTGCCCGCGAGCTTTTTCGTGTCGGTGGCCTACGACTGCTGGGCGTTCCGCCGGCTTGGCGTGCGGCTCGATGCGCGCGACGGCTCGATCACGCGATGGCTGTATCGCGATCCGAGCAACCCGATGATTCCGATGATCGATCAGGGAAGGGTTTGCTCGCACCGGACGCGAGATCCGCTTGACGGCGCCGCTCGACGAAGCGACCGTTCGCTCGCTGAAGGTCGGCGACGTCGTGCTCGTGTCGGGACGGATGTACACCGGCCGCGATGCCGTGCACGCGCATCTGATGAAGCACGAGCCGCCCGTCGATCTGAACGGCTCGGTCCTGTATCACTGCGGCCCCGTCGTGAAGAAAGAGGGCGACGGATGGAAGGTGACCGCGGCCGGTCCGACGACGAGCATCCGCGAAGAGCCGTATCAGGCCGAGATTCTTCGCCGCTACGGCGTGCGCGCGGTCATCGGGAAGGGCGGCATGGGCGCGAAGACGCTGCAGGGGCTCAAGGAATCGGGCGCCGTCTATCTGAACGCGGTCGGCGGCGCCGCGCAGTTCTACGCGCGCTGCATCGAGCGCACCGATGACGTGTCGCTGATGGAGTTCGGCACGCCCGAAGCGATGTGGCACCTCTGGGTGCGCGATTTCCCCGCCATCGTGACGATGGATGCGCACGGCAACAGCCTGCACAAGGATCTGGAAGCAGAGTCGGGGAAGAAACTCGCGCTGCTCAACACGTAGACGTCCGCGGCTCGATCGCGTCGAGATCGAACAGCTCCGGCCGCCGATAGCCGCGGTTCATCGCTCCCTCATCGAGATTCATGGTCGCGAGATCGGCGATCGCCAGCAGCGGAAACGGCGTCGGTTCCTGCACGTCGATCACTTTCGTATAGCCGCTGCACTGCCCGCACAGCTCGACGCGGCGCTGCGGCCGGCTCACATCGGGCGCCGCCGCGACGAAATCCTCACCAGCGTTTCCGCAATAGACGCAGCGGTGCGAGTGCAGCGACCAGCCGAGCGCGCAGTACGAGCAGCGCAGCGTGTGTGTGCCGTCGTGCGCTTCGATGAACGCCGGCCACGAGCCGCAGAACGGACAGTACCCGCGGTCCCAGATCGTCGATCGCCGATCGTCGCATCGTCGATCGACTATGCACGGTCGACAGCCGACAGATGATGCGCGAGCGGCGCACTGCCCAAGCTCGCCAATCAGCCACACCAGATCGGGCGAGAACCCCATGTGCAGCGCGCTGGTCCGAATGGCTTTCTGATTTCTCGCCAGCGAAACGCCGAGCAGCGAATCCGCGTCTATACCGTTGGCGGCGATGGCGTCCCGGATGTGGAGCGCGCTCTCGCCCGCGCCGCACTCGGCCAGCGCGGTGCAGAGCGGCAGCAGGATGTCCTTCAGCCCGGGCGGAATGGCGATCGCCTCGTTGCGCAGCGCGGGCAGTCCCCGCGCCCATTTTTCGCGTATCGACGCTGCCGTCAGCGGGGCGGGCGCGACCTCTTCGAGGCCCGCTCGAGGCGTCCAGCATCAGTCTCAGCAGCCGCTGCTGAAGCGCGACCGCAGGGGCCAAATCGGGCGAATTTGCTAGTGATTTCGGCCCATTGTGCCGTTGCGAGGCGCCATAATGCGTCGGGATGCGGGGTCGGCACGAGGGGGCAGTATTGTATAATTTCCTCAGTAGGATCCGGCGTTCCACCCAGGAGAAATTCAAATGATTAACGTGTCGTCTTCAGCAGCCTCCAAGATTACCGAGCTTCTGGCCGAAGAGCAGAAGCTGAACAGCGGCCTGCGCGTGTTCGTGCAGGGCGGAGGATGCTCGGGCTTCCAGTACGGGTTGATGATCGAAGAGAACGGCGGCGACGGCGACCAGGTGTTCGAGTCGAACGGCGTCAAGCTGTATGTCGATCCGATCAGCATCCGGTACCTGAAGGGCGCCGAGGTCGACTTCGTCGAAACGGTCACCGGCGGCGGATTCACGATCAAGAACCCGAACGCCACCTCCACGTGCGGCTGCGGCTCATCGTTCACCACCGAAGAGGGTGGCGGCGAGCATCACGGCCACAGCCACTAATAAAGGGGCAAGGGTAAGGGGTAAGGGGAAATTGGCCCTCGCCGCTTACCCCTTGCCCAGTTCTGAGTTCACCTAAGCGCATGCTCTCCATTGATGTCGAACGCGTGCGCCCGGCTGGAGGCAAGCGCTCCAGCAAACGCGACTTCATCGTCAACGCGTTCCTCCGCCAGGAGGGGCATCTCAGCGCCGACGACCTCGTCGATCTCATCCGCAAGGAAGATCGCGGCATCAGCCGCGCCACGGTCTATCGCACGCTGCAGTGGATGATGGACGCGGGCATCGCCCGCAAGGTCGATTTCGGCGAAGGCCGCTTCCGTTTCGAGCACTCGTACCGCCATCCGCGCCATTTCCATCTCATCTGCAAGACCTGCAATCAGTCGTTCGAGTTTCTCAGCTCCGACATCGAAGCGCTGATTGAAGAAGTGGCCGCGGCGAGAAAATTCGCCGGCAAGCAGAGCGTGGTGCAGATCTACGGCACGTGCGAGGAATGCCAGACCGGCCGGCCGGCGGCCGGCAAGGGCGGGACGACCGAGATGATTTTCGCGCGCGACGCGCTGCGCATCGCCATCGCGACCGAGCGCAGCGGCCTCGAGTTCTACACGCGCGCCGCGCGCATCACGCAGGACCCCCGCGGGCGCACGGTCTTCCAGAAGCTGGCCGAAGAGGAGAAGGAACATCTCGGCACGCTCGAAGCGCGGTACGCGCAGCTGCTCAAGATGGATCCGCAGCTCGAGTCGCGCCCGGCCTTTCTCTTCTTCAAGGGCGCCGCGAACGGGCTCTTCGCCGAAGGGGCCGAACGGCTCAGCAAGGGCGTCAACGATCAGCAGGCGCTGCTCATCGGCATCAAATGCGAGCGCGGCTCGCATCGCTTCTTCAAGAAGTACGGCGAGCGCTTCGAGGATTCCGAAGGCAAGCAGATTTTCATGGAGTTCGCCGACGAGGAGAAGCAGCACCTCGAGCTGCTGATCCGCGAATACAAGAGCCTCACGGCCCGCAAGGGGCGGCGCCCGGCGAAAGCGGCGAAGGCGCGCCGCCGTGCCCACGCCTAGCGTGATCGATCTTCACCTGCATACGACTGCGTCAGACGGCCTCTGCGAGCCCGCCGTGCTCGTCGATCTCGCGTGGCGCGCCGGCATCCGGACGATGAGCGTGACCGATCACGACACCACCGCGGCGTTGTCCGAGGTCGAGCGCGCGGCGACGGCCTCCGGAATCGCATTCGTGCCGGGCATCGAGATCACCGCCGTCCACGAGGGCCGCGACGTGCACGTGCTCGGATACTTCATCGATCGCGAAGACGCGGCGCTCGCCGAATTTCTCGAGCGGCAGCGCGCCGATCGCATCCGGCGGGTCGGCGCGATGGCCGACAAGCTGGCCGACCTGGGGAAGCCGGTCGATCGCGAAGCTCTGCTTGCAGCGCGCCCGAATGGCAAATCGATTGGCCGTCCGATGGTGGCGCAAGCCCTCGTCAAGGCCGGCCATGTGGCCGACACGCGCCAGGCATTCGATCAGCTGATCGGCGAAGGCAGGCCGGCGTTCATTTCGCGATGCGGGCCGCCGCCCGCCGATGTCATCGGCATCATCAATCGCGCGGGCGGTATCGCCTCGCTCGCGCATCCGGGCCTGCTGAAGCGGGACGATTTGATTCCCGACATGATCGGCGCCGGCCTGACGGCCGTCGAAGCCTTCCACAGCGACCACGACGCGACAACGACAGAGCACTACCTGGCGTTTGCCGAGCGCAACGGGATTCTGGTCTCGGGCGGCTCCGATTACCACGGCGAGAAAGAACGCCGAAAGGCGGCGTTCGGAACGATCGGGCTGCCGCAGGATCGTTTCGAGCGGCTCAAGGCTCGCGTAAAAAGGAACTAATGGCGGCAGCACTCCTTACGGGTATCTTCGCGTCAATCGCCGGCATCGTCGCGGCTATCTACCTTGGCCTCACGTGGACCGGCACCGGCATGCTCGGGCAGCACATCTCCATCGGCATCTTCACCACGATGATCACGCTGTTCGCGCACTCGATGATGATGTTCTATTTTCTCGGCAAGGGAAAAGCGGTGCGCGAAGCCGCGGCGGAAGGCGGCCTCTCGCGCGAATACGAGCGCCGCATCGCGATTGCGCGCAAGCCGGTGTTCTCGATCGCGACGCTGGCGATGCTCGCGACGATCGTCACCGCGCTCGCGGGCGCCAGCGTCGACACGGGCGTCCTGCCGTCGGGCGTGCATGGTGTGCTCGCGTATTCCTGCCTCGCGCTCAACCTGGGCGCGCTGCGCGTCGAGATCAACGCGCTCACCGAAAGCGGCCGCGTCGTTGAAGAAGTGAACCAGCTGCTGCAGTAGTGCCCGACCCTCTTGTCCTCACAAACGTAGAGAAGCAGTACGGCGGTCTGCGGCCCCTGCGCGTGCGCGATCTGCGCGTGCGCGCCGGCCGCATCACCATGCTCATCGGGTTCGATCGTCCCGCCGCCGAGGTGTTCGTGAATCTCATTACCGGTGCGTCCCTGCCCGACAAGGGGGAGGTCGAGAGCCTGGGACGGCCGACGAGCGCCATCGCCGACAGCGACGAGTGGCTCGCCTTCGTCGAGCGCTTCGGCATCGTCAGCGATCGCATCGTGCTGCTCGAAGGCATGACGGTGGCGCAGAACCTGGCCATCTCGTTCGATCTTGCACTCGAGCCGGTGCCGCCGGAAATCATGCCGCGCGTCCGTGCGCTCTCCGCCGAAGTGGGCATCGACGCCGCCAGCCTCGAGACTCGCGTCGCCGACGCCGCGCCGCTCTTGCGCGCGCAAGTGTTGCTTGCGCGCGCGCTGGCGCTCGACCCCGCCATCCTGGTGCTGGAGCATCCGACGGCGAATCTGTCGCCGGACGAGGCAAAGGCGTTCGCGGCGTTTCGTCAGCAAGGTGTCCGAGCACCGCAGCCTGACGACGATCGGTTTGTTGATGGATGAGAGGTTTGCGAAAGCGACCGGCGGCCGGCTGCTGATATGGCAGCCGGCCACCGGAGAGATGAGAAGGCGTTACTTCTGAACGTTCACCGTGATCGTCTGGCAGAAGCCTTCGATCGTGCGGTGGAGGTCGTCGCCGAGCTGCAGCGTCAGCTTGTGCGTGCCGGGCTCGAGCTGCATGTCGATCTCGGTGCTGCCCGTTCCGAAGTGCACCCACGACGGCGTGCCCTTCACGATTTCCGTGCCCGCCGGCAGGCAATCCATTTCGACGCCGACATGGTGGTGACCCATTCCTGCGCGAACCTGCTCGGGCTTGATCGGATCCTTCGGCACCGGCGCGAGCTCATATCCCTCGAGACCGAAGCGGAGCTTCACCGGGCTCTTGACCGTCGCGCCGTCCTGCGGCTCGACGAAGAACACGCGGCGCGCGGGCGCGGCCGGTGCAGCCGGCGGCGGGGCCGGCGCGGCGGCCGGCGCTTCGGCCGGGGGCTGTGCCGGCGGTTCAGAACCTCCACAGGCGCTTGCAGCCACCATGAGCGCGAACATCAAAAGACGTGACTTGTGCATCGTTGATTCTCCTTAAGAGGCAGGGCTGAAGCCCTGCGCTACCTGTTTTGACAGGGTTTCAGCCTGTCCACTTTGTAGTTACTTGACGATGACGCCGCACGCGATCGCGGTGCCGCCGCCCACACCCTGACCCTTGGTGCCGGTCTGATTCGTGTCGGGATTCTGGTGAATGACGATTGCCGCGCCGTCGGCGTCGATCGGCGACAACGGTCCGCCGAGATTGATGCGCGTCGTGTAGCTCGTGGCTGTGACGGCCCCCGTCGCGTTCGCGACGATGTTCGGCAAATCGCCCGAGTGATACGGATGATTCAGGTCCGGGTCGGCATTGCCGGCCGGGCCTGGATCGAAATGTCCGCCCGCGCTCGCGAAGTCGCCTTCGCATCGGCCGACAGTGTGGATGTGCACGCCGTGCGTGCCGGGCGGCACACCCTGCAGGTTGTAGACGACCTGCACGAGGCCGCCATTGGCGACCTGATACTCGTTGAACTCGACGGTGCCGGAAATTTTCCCGCCCTCGATCTTGGCGGACGCTTTCTGAATCACGTTCTGATTGACGGTGATGCCGCGCGCCGGTGCGCCCGGTGCTGCGGCTCCGCCGCCGCCGCCACCACGGCCCTGGCCTCCACCTCCGCCGCCGCGTCCTCCTCCCGGAGGTGCAGGTGGCTGCGCCTGCGCCGCGACAAATGCGGTCGCCGCGCTCAACGCGATGGCAACCGCCATCGACTTTGCTCGTTGCATAGATGCTCCTATCGTTCGATGACGCCGCACGCGATGGCAGTACCGCCGCTCACGCCAGACCCTGACGGCCCAGGGACCATCGGATCGAGATTCTGATGAATGACGATGGCCGATCCGTCGGCGTCGAACAGCCCAACCGGCCCGCCCATCGTCACGCGCGTGGAGAAGATGTTGAACTGGCCGGAGCCCGTTGCGCTGACCGTGATATTCGGCAGATCGCCCATGTGATAGGGATGGTTCACGTCGGGATCGGGATTGCCCGCGGGACCTGGATCGAAATGGCCGCCGGCACTCTTGAAGTCGGGGCCCTCGCACCGGCCGGTGCCATGAATGTGCACGCCGTGCATTCCGGGAGGCGCGTTCTCGACGATGAGGATGATCTGCACCATGTGGCCGTTTCCGCTGTTCGCGATTTCATACAGCGTCGCGGTGCCTGTCATGCCGCCGCTGCCTTTAATCGCTGCGCGCGCTGCCTGAATACTGGTGCACCCGTTCCTCGGCCGCGACCCTGACCCTGCGGCAAACTGGGATCCGCCGGATTCGGAGGCGGTCCACCCGGTTGTGCCGCTGGCGCCGGGGCCGGCTTCTGTCCGGCTGGCGCCTGTCCTGCTGGCGCCTGCGCTGCGATGATCGCCGTTGCCAGCCCGAACGCGACGGCCGACGCAACCGCGGTGAAATGTGCTCTTCCCATGTAATCCTCCTCCAGATTCTATCGAGAGAACGGGCATTGTACACCGCGGATGCACGCGGGGGATGACGCGAAATGCCCGCTTTATTTGCGGCCTGAAATGGCAGAAGTTTGCTGGTATTGTAGAGCAAGACCGGCTACGAAGGAGTGCGCTATGCCTACAGGCACTATCAAACGGCTCGTGCGTGATCGCGGCTTCGGCTTCATCCGCGATGACGGCGGGCAGGAGTGGTTCTTCCATCGAAGCGGCGTGCGGGCAACTTCGATTCGCTCGCCGAAGGGCAGCGCGTCGCGTTCGACGAAGAGACGTCCCCGAAGGGCCCGCGCGCGGGCAACGTTCGTTCGGAATCCTGATTCGCCCGACTGCGAATGATTGTTCTTCTCGACATCGATGGAACGCTCATTCGCACGGGCCGCGCGGGCAGCCGTGCGATGAATCGCGCGTTCGAAGATGTGTTCGGCATCGCCGGCGCCTTCGACGGCGTGGAGATGGCGGGCCGCACCGACAGGTGGATTCTCGACGACGCCGCCTCGCGCGCCGGCGTCGATCTGAGCGGCGATAATTTCCAACGCTTCCGCGATCGCTATTTCTCGCGGCTGACGGACACGCTGCGCGAGCCTGCCCCGGGAAAGGGCGTGCTGCCGGGCGTGCGCCGCCTGCTCGAAACCCTCGACACGCGCGACGATGTCTTTGCCGCCCTGCTCACCGGCAACTGCGAGGAGGGCGCGCGCATCAAGCTGCAGCATTTCGACATCTGGAAATTTTTCCGCTGCGGCGCCTATGGCGACGAGGTGACCGATCGCAATCATCTCTTCGAGATCGCCGTGCGGCAGGCGGAGGCATGCGGCGCACCGCGCGTGCAGCCGAGCGACGTCGTCGTCGTCGGCGACACCGTGCTCGATGTGGCGTGCGCGAAGGCCGCCGGCGCGCGCTCGGTCGCGGTCGCGACGGGTCCGTGCGATGTGGACACGCTGCGCAAGAGCGGCGCCGATGTCGTGGTAAGGGATTTGAGCGATACCGAAGGATTTTTTCGGATGCTCAGCGTACAGACCTGAAGTACGACGACGTTGTCGGAGAATACGCCGACGAGGCCGATTTGATTCCGGCGCCGAGCGGCGCCGGCAGGAAAGCTCTAACCTTCTACGAGACGAACGTCTCCTGCGCGCGGTCCCTTCTGAGATTCCTCAGGAGTGAACTCGACGCGCTGACCTTCGCGAAGCAGCTCGAAGACGGCGCCGCGAACAGAGCTGCGATGAAAGAAGTGTTCGATTCCACCTTCATCGCGGATAAACCCGAACCCCTTGTCGATGAGAAGCCGTGCGATCGTGCCGGTCGGCATACCCGTGTCCTCCGAATGTTCCCGGCCGTGTAATGAAAAGCCGTGTAACCTCTTGGAGATCCGGCCTTTGGGAGCTTCTCCGGTCGAGAACGGGGCCAGTGTAGGTGCTTCAACCTACGAAGTCAAGACGCGACAACCTGCCACGTTTCTTCCTCTTCGTCATCGTCGTCGGCGTCATCCTCGTCGTCTTCGTCGGACTCGGCATCCTCGTCAAACTGTTCATCTTCAAGGATTTCGTCCTCTTCGTCGTCGTCGCTGGGACTGGTATTCATGGGAGGCCTGCGTGGAAATTATTCGGCGGCGGGTTTTGCCGGAGCAGCGGCAGTGGCCGGTGCGGCCGGTGCGACGGCGGCAGCGCCGGGTTGCGTGGGGTACGTCGTCCAATAATGGCGGCCGCACCTCTGGCAAACCCAGAACTGGTTCGGCTGCCACGGCGTTCCTGGCGGCGGGTCCCGCATGTCCATTTGATCGCCGCACCGCTGGCAGCGCATCTTCACGCCCACATCGCTCATGCCAGCGATTCTATAGTAGATAGCAATGATTCCCGGAATCGTCCTTGCGGGCGGAAAGTCGTCGCGGATGGGGCGGCCGAAGGCGCTCCTGCCGATCGACTCGTCCGGCGACACGTTTTTCGATCGCGTGACGCGCACGCTCCTCGACGCGGGCGTCGAAGAGGTCATCGTCGTCGTCGGCGCGGATGCCGACGCCATTCGCGCCGGTGCGCGGCCGAGAGCGGGTGTTCGGATTGTTGACAACCCTGATTTCGAGCGGGGCCAACTCACATCGCTCGTCGCCGGATTGCGTGCCATCGACGTCTCGCGCGCAACAGCCGCGCTCGTGACGCTTATCGATGTGCCTCTGGTAAGCGCAGCGACGGTGCGCACGCTTATCGCGGCGCAGCGCGAGCGAGGTGCGCCGGTCGTGCGACCCGTGTCGAACGGACGACATGGTCATCCCGTCATCTTCGGCCGCGCGTTGTTTCAGGAGCTTCTGGACGCCGATCCCGCGCACGGCGCGAAGCCGGTCGTCCGCGGGCACGCGGCAGAGATGATCGAAGTACCAATCCACGATGAAGGCGCTTTCACCGACATCGACACGCCGGAAGATTACGAGCGCATAATAGGGCCGCTCGATAAGGAGACTCTATGAAAGGTGTGCTTCTGATATTCGTCGTCGCGGCTTCATCGATCGCCATCGGGCAGTCGACGCCGAACACCACTCAAGCGCATTGCGCCGCAGCGAAAGCCGCTGCCGGCTCTGATCACGTGAGGCTGTACGAGCGTTTCACCGATATCTGCGGTGAGAATGCTCAGCCGGCACGACGGGGCGGCGGCGGAGGAGGCCGCGGCGGGGCGCAGGCGCCGCCCGCGCGCGACACCTGGTATCACGAGCCCGCCAAGGTGTTCGACAACCTCTATTTCATCGGCACCAAAGTGCACAACGCCTGGGCCCTTCAGACTTCTGAAGGACTCATCATGATCGATTCGCTCTACGGCTATGCCGCGAAGGACGAGCAGATCGACGGCCTTCGAAAAATCGGCTTGAACCCTGCGACGATGAAATACCTGATCGTGAGCCACGGGCACGGCGATCATCACGGCGGCGCGAAGCTGCTGCAGGATGAGTTCGGTCCGCGCGTGGTGATGGGCGGGCCCGATTGGGATCTCGTCGCGCGGACCCAGACCACGCCTCCACCCAAGAAGGACATGGTCGCATCCGACGGTCAGAAGATCACCCTTGGCGATACGACGGTGACCATTTACCTGACGCCCGGACACACAGAGGGCACGCTCTCGCTTCTCATTCCGGTGAAGGACAACGGGCGCCCGCATCTCATCGCGACGTGGGGCGGCACCGCGCTCTCGCGGGCGACGCCGCCGGCCGGCCTGCAGGCGTACGTCGACTCAGCGGTGAAATACCGTGCGATGCTCGCGAAGCTGGGCGTCGAAGGGATGGTTTCGAACCACAGCGAGTTCGACGACGCCGTTGTGAAGATCGGGAAGCTTGGGTCGCGCAAGGCGGGCGAGCCGCATCCGTTCCTGCCGGGCAAGGATTCCGTCAGGCGCTATATGACGGTGGTCGAAGAAGTGGGACGTGCAGCGCTCGCGCTGCCGAAACCCTGATGACGCTAGCGCGATGGAACCACGCTCGTTTTCCGCTTCACCTCTTCAAACCAGTTGAGCACGACGTTGAGGTGTGTCACCGGATCTTGCGCGGCGGGCTCGAGAAGCAGGAACCGCTGGCCATCAGGCGTCACGTCGAAGGATAAGCCGCCGACGTCGACGTACGGTCCGTCAAAGAGGACTCGTGGCGTCTCCGCCTTGAATTCTGGCTCGAGATTCACGGCGACCGCCATCCACTTGTTCCCGTTCCGATAGAAAAGCTCGTTGCCGTCCCGCGACCAGATCGCTTCCCCGCCGCCCTGCGTGGACACTTGCCACTTCCCTCCAGGACCCGGATATGGGCGCACGTAGACCTCGTACTGGCCGGATTCATCAGACACATAGGCGATCCAGCGCCCGTCGGGCGAGAACTTGGATCCGACTTCCGTGAAACGAGTGCGCACGAACGGATGTGGAGCATGAGTTCCGTTCAACGGACGCACCCAGAGATCCAGACCGGTGTCCGGGCCCGTCGAGTTGAAATGTCAGTAGTTGGCCATCCGGCGAGAAGGAGGCAACGCCCCCGCGATGATCGCCATCGAACAACCGCTCAGGCTCGCCGCTGCCATCGGCGGGTACCCAGAACGGCGTGCGCACCGCCTCCAGTGCATTCTGGCAAACACCACCCGTTTGCCGTCCGGTGTCCAGACCGGTTGCACGTTGTTCCCGCCCGACGTCAGCCGGGTTAACGACGCCGCGTTCCAGATCCTGAACCCATACGTCATTGTTGGGATCTCCGATCACGATCGCGAGGCTTGCGGCCGTCGGGAGAGAGGCTGAATGATCTGTACGATCGCGGTGGCATGCCAACGGGTTGGACCTTCCCCTGTCGATCCACCCACACCGGCCTGGTCGCGTCGATGGCGGCGCTGCCCGGTACGTAGATCAATGTGCCGTCACTCGAAAAGACCGCTTGCGCGACTGCGAGCTGACCCTCCGTTCGTACCTCTTCGAGGATCACTGCCGCCGGTCCACTCACGGCCAGTCGATCGAGATCGAACGGCGCGGCCAGCAACGCGCCCGCGCGCGCAAAAACGAGGTGACCGCTCGGCGCATAGCGACCATCGCCGCCGTTTTCGACCAGCATGCGGTACTCGCCGGTTTCCAGCGAGAGCACCCCGACGTCACCTACATGTGAAACGATCGCCGCCTTCCCGCCGGGCAGCAGATGCGGCCGCGTCCAGGAACCGCGATCATCTTTGACAGCGACACAGCTGGGGCACGCCTCCGGCATCTCGAATCGTTGTGGGACGACGCCCTTCGTCGGCGGCAAACAGGATGGTTCCGTCCGTTCCCCAGCTTCCGCCGTACGGATTGGGAGCGGCGCAGAGCTCAATCGGGTCGCCGCCCGACACAGCAACTTTCTTGAGCTTGTTGTCGGCAAAGAAGCCAATCCACCGGCCATCTGGCGAAAAGAAGGGACCGAACGCGCCGTCCGTCTGCGGAATCGGTGTCCCCTCCAATTGGTCCAGCGCGTGCAGATACAGCTGTCTGACGCCTTGGCGTTCCATCACATATGCGACGCGCGTTCCGTCAGGAGAGATCGCAAGCGACGCTTGTCCGTCTCCCAAAGGCATCGACGCCGCGCGCGCCAGCGGCTGGTACTCGGGCAGGCCGATCAGCAACCGTCTCACCGTCTGGTGGCGCGCGGGAGTCGGGTCTGGCGAGACCGAACCGACTCCAGACACGCGGCTGACGACCGCGACAACCACGACGGCGGCCAGCGCCGAGTATGCCACTGGCGTGTGCGCCTCGTCGCATCGGCAATCGGCTGGCGCTGACATCGGCGTCTTCGATCTCGAGCCGCGCGTCGGCGATGTCATGCAGCCGGCGGTCGGGATCTTTCTCGAGGCATCGGCGCAGCAGCCGCACGACGCCGGCCGGTGTGTCGGTGGGCAGCACGACTCCAATCAGGCTCGCGAGTCAACACGGCAGCAAGCGTGTCTTGGATCGTCTCGCCGCGGAAAGGCCTGTCGGCCGCTCAGCATTTCGTAGAAGACGCAACCGAACGCCCAGATGTCGCTGCGCTTGTCCGACCGTCTGCCCGCGCGCCTGCTCCGGGACTCATGTATGCCGCAGTGCCGAAGATCGCCCGCGTGAGTCACGGGGCTTGTGATGTGGCCGCTGCAGGAACGACTGAACCGGATCGGAAGGGCTCGAGCGCCTTCGCCAAACCGAAGTCGAGAATCTTCACCGCGCCGTCGGAGCGCACTTTGATGTTGGCGGGTTTCAAATCGCGATGAATGACGCCCGCTCGTGGGCGGCTTTCAACCCTTCCGCGATCTGCTTCGCGATTGAGAGGGCTTCGCCTGACAGGAATGGCCGCTGCCGGATATGCGGCTGGCCAGCGTCGGTCCTTCGACGAGCTCCAGCACGAGCGCCTGGACGCCGTCGGCCTCCTGCGAACCCGTAGATCGCGGCGATGTTCGCGTGGTTCAACGACGCGAGGACATGCGCTTCGCGCCTGAAGCGCGCGAGGCGATCGGAATCGGGTGCGAAGGCTCTCGATCGAACCTTGAGGGCCACGTCGCGATTGAGTTTGCCATCACGCGCCCGATAGACCTCGCCCATGCCGCCCGCACCGAGAAACTCCAGGACCTGATACAGAATCAGAGCGCAGATCGCCAGCCTTCGAATACGAGAGCTGGAAGCGCGGTCTCGATAAAGGGGCCGGCTTGTCCGATAGCAGCAAGGAGCGACTGCACCTCCGCTCGCAACCGGCGTCGTCGCCGCACGGCGTGCACGACAAACTCGGCGCGCTCGGCGGGCGGACGATCGAGGGCCGCTTCGAGAACCTCGCTTGACGCGATTCCAGGAAGGATCCGTCATCACGAGAAGTCCACCATCCGTCCAGTCGTGACTCGCCGGTACAGCCACCCTCTCGCGATTTGCCATTCGCGCGTGACCGTTGATCGCGAGATGGCGAGCACCTCGGCGACCTCGCTTTCGGACAGGCCGCCGAAATATCGAAGCTCGACGATCTGGCCCTGTCGCGCGTCAATCGCCGTCAGCTCGTCGAGCGCCTGGTCGAGGAGCAGCAGATCGCAGTCTGGAGAGGCGGGCGCGGCGATGCGTTCGTCCAAGGTGACTTTCAGTCCCGCATCGAAGCGCTTCTCCCGGTGATGCGCGCGCGCGTGATCGACCAGGATCCGCCGCATCATCTGCGCCGCAATTCCGTAGAAATGCGCGCGACTCTGCCAGGCGACTCGCTGCTGCCCGACGAGCCGCATGTACGCTTCGTGGACGAGGGCGGTCGGCTGAAGGGTGTGGTCGGCTCGCTCGCGGCGCAGATAGGCAGCTGCGCAGCGTCGCAGCTCCTTGTAAACCAGAGGCATGAGGTCGTCCCGGGCCTCGAGGTTGCCTCGGCCCCAAGCCTGCAGCAAGCCGGTCACATCATCCATGACGCAGTTAGCTCCGATTTGGCGCGCTAGCTCTCAATTGACGGTGGATACCGCGGATTCTATCTCTACATCGCCAATAAGGAGGAGTGTCATGGGATCGACAGGGAAGTTTTGCGCTTGCTGCACTTGTGCTGACCCTGGTTTCGACACCTGCGGGGTCGCAAACGGTCACGACGATTGAGTTTCCGGGAGCTCAACACACGAGGCCGCATGGAATCAATGCCAGCGGGGAGATCTCAGGAATCTACATCAATCCGGACAACAGCGTGCATAGCTTCCTACTCGATCGCAAGGGATTCACG
The DNA here is from genome assembly GCA_963730445.1 of Vicinamibacterales bacterium. Classification (GTDB taxonomy): domain Bacteria; phylum Acidobacteriota; class Vicinamibacteria; order Vicinamibacterales; family JAMQPK01; genus JAMQPK01. The sequence goes on from CAVSRX010000014.1 coordinate 360,799, forward strand.
ACGATCGATGTCCCCGGTGCCATCGGCACGAATGCCTTGAGGATTAACCCTCAGGGGGAAATCGTCGGGTTCTATGTTCCCTCATCCGGCACCGGACGAGGTTTTTTGTGGCAACGAGGCACGTTCTTCGACATCGCCTTCCCAGGGACCGTCCTGGACTTCGCCAACGGTATCAATGCCCGCGGAGACGTCGTTGGTCAGTACAACGATACGCCCGGCATTCCACAGCACGGCTATCTCATGAGCAAGGGGAACTTCGTGGCGATTGACGTTCCAGGCGCGGTCCGCTCTACGGCGTTCGACATCAACGAGCGTGGCGACATCGTCGGCGCGTATGTCGGAGCGGACGGGATCAACCGCCTGTACCTCCTCTCCGAGGGTGTTTTCACGACGATCGATGATGTACCGGGAGCGCAAGGAACGCTTGGAACCGGCACGGCTGGCGCGCTTGCCGGGATCAATGCGAAGGGTGAAATTGTCGGCGCCTACCGAGGACTGGACGGCAAGACTCGTGGCTTTCTTCGAAATGCCGATGGCGTGACCACAATTGATTTTCTCGATACGACGTCCACCCGTCCCACGGGCATCAACCCACAAGGCGACATCGTTGGCTACTACCGCGATCTCTCCGGCCTGGACCACGGCTTTGTGTTGCGCCGCTGAGGAAGGTTGCGTGGGTAACGTTAACGCGTTTGAATTGAAATCACTTCGACGATGGGGCCGACCATGTGGATGCCGCCATGTCGTTGCGTACTTTCGCGACTAATGTGACGCGCAGGTTCTCGCGCTGAAATTCCGACGCGAGGCCGTTCATCGGATCGTAGGTCACGCCGTCATCACCACGCACCGCCCAGAATCCGCCTTCGAGCGTGAAATGGCGAACGGTCCCGTTCACCTGAATGGCGCCGGCCGGCACCTGTGGCGCCGTCGGTGACGCACACGCGGCTGAAACGACAAGCGCGGCAATCAACAGTGTTCGCACGGCGGACATATCCCTAGTGTAGATCAGCCCGTCCGTCACTAAACCTTCATCGCATCTTTACCGGCCCTTCGCGCGCGCGTCGACATCCGGTCACACCTGTTCGATACCTTTGGCGCGCACTCACGGTGCGCGAACGCCCGATGCACGGGCGTAAGGGAGGTATCACATGACCGATGTCAATGATTACGATCGTCGAACATTTCTGCGCCGGGGCGCAATGGGCGCCGGCGCGTTCTGGGCGCTGTCGCTGAATCCATTCATGGCGCGGCGCGCATACGGCGCGGCCATCGCGAGCCCGTACGGGGCTATCAGCCCGAAGCTCGATGAGACGACCGGCCTTCCGCTGCTCAGGCTGCCCGACGGGTTCCGCTATCAGTCGTTCAGCTGGACCGGCGACATGATGGCCGACGACGTGCGCTGTCCGAATCTGCACGATGGCATGGCGGTCGTCGGCGCGCAGGGAAATTCAGGGCATCTGATTCTGGTGCGCAATCACGAAGGCGGCAGCGGCGGTCCGTACGTGGAGAAGCCGTCGATCACGTACGCCGACGATGGGGATGGCGGCACGACGAATCTGATCTTCGATGCTCGCCAGGGCCGATGGATGAAAGACTGGTCGAGCCTGGCGGGCACGATTCGGAATTGCGCCGGCGGCGTGACGCCGTGGGGCACGTGGATCAGCGGCGAGGAAACGTTTGGACCCGAGCCACGGTTGGAGCTTCGAAGTCGGGCCGCAGAAAGGCGATCCCAGGCCGATCGTCGATATGGGACGGTTCTCGCACGAAGCGATGATGGTGGATCCCGCAACCGGGTATGTCTACGAGACCGAGGACGCGACACCTTCGGGCTTCTACAAGTTCGTGCCGAACGTTCCTGGCCACGTCCACGAGGGCGGCGAGCTCTTCATGCTCAGAGTGAGGAATCAGCCGAACTTCAACTTCGGGCCCGTCTCCACGGTCGGCCAGACCTGGGATGTGGAGTGGGTGCCAATCGCCGACCCGGCCGCAACCGTTCAGACGACGTATCTTCAGGGAGCCGTTGGCCCCGAATTTCGGCGCGCAGTTCCGCCGGCTCGAGGGTTGCTGGTGGGGCGACCAAACCGGATATTTCCTCTCCACCAACGGCGGGCCTGCTGGCGAGGGGCAGGTGTTCGAGTACAACCCCGGCGCCGAAACGATCAAGTTGATTTACGTCTCGCCGACGGCCAACGATCTCGACAATCCGGACAACATGACGGTGACGCCGCGCGGCGGGCTGTTATTGTGTGAGGATGCCGCGGGCGATCAGTTCATTGGCGAGCGTCTGGTCGGCCTGACGCTCGATGGCAACACCTTCACGTTCGCGCAGAACAACATCGTCCTCACCACCGCCTACAACGATCGCGTGCCCGCGGGAAACTACACACGCAACGAGTGGGCGGGCGCGTGCTATAGCCCGGATGGGCAGTGGCTGTTCGTGAACATTCAAACGCCGGGCGTGACGTTCGCGATTACCGGCCCGTGGGGATCTGGACCGTTGTAATTCGTAGCCGGAAATCCCTGAGCCGCTTTTGGCACGTTCGACGCATTGAATGGTGAGAGGAGTTTTCACACCATGTGCGCGAATAGAACATCAATCTGGCTGAAGCGGATCGCTGTATTGATTCTGATTACTGTTTGGAGTGCTTCTACGGCGTCGGCTCAGACGCCTCAAAGGTCCGGCGCAACCGTGCGTCAGTCAGACTCGCTGGTCAACGGCGCGTTGATTGGGGCCGGCGTTGCGGTGGCGTCGGGCCTGGCTTTTTGCACGATGATGGAACCCTGGGACAACTGTCGCGACGACTACGGGCCCATGTTGAGGATCGGCGCGATTGGCGCCGGCATCGGCATCGGCATCGATGCCCTGATCCGCAAGAAGGTTTACCAGTCTGCGTCGGGTGGAACAGTCGTGCACGCGGCGCCGATCCTCGGGCGCCGCGCGCAAGGACTGCGGCTATCGGTGAAGTTTTAACCGCGCGCGGCAGCAGGATGGTCTGCAAAGCCCACCTGCTGCCGCAACGACGCGAGCGTTGCGCATCCCCGCGGCGAGGAATCTCCTCATGGCCTGGTCGCGAAGTAGCCGGCACGGGGCGTTCCCTCTTCTGCCCCGTGCCGCCGATTGCTCAGGATTGTTTCCGATTGGCTCCGCCGGAATGCTGTTCAACCTCTCGACTCGCAGATCGCGCGCGCCGGCGAGTGGCGATGGTCACATTGTTTTGAACGTCGTTGATGGTCGGAATGACCCACGCGACTTCGCCGATGTCCCGTTTGAGCCGTTTGTGCGGAACGCTGCCAGTCAGCGTCACGCGTCCTCCTTCGCAGCGCACCTCTACTTCGTTCGTTCCGGTCAGGAGCTCGAACGCATCGTAGAGGAAATCCTCGATCTCCTGGTCATTGGTGGGCCCTGAGGGTTGGCCTCGTTTCATCGCGACGGCTGCCAGCAGCGCCGGAGCCGTCACAATCGGAGACCCGACAAATGCGAGGGCATTGAGCGGCAGTCCCTGCGCATATGCCTCGGGCGGCAACGAATTAGCGATCGACGTACCCTGGGATGGTGCGGCGCTCGAACGCGTGCCGTAAGAAGTCGGCGGTTGAAACCATCCAAATGCAGGCGCCGGGATCCCAGTCCAAACGGGAGACCCCGATCCGAAGAGCGGCTCTATCATTGTCATTCTCCTCATTCTGAGTAGGGGCGGGCTTTTTGACACCCGCCCCCAATTGATCATCTGCCCGACTGTCTACATCACGTGGCCGGGCTGCGTTGTGAAGAGCTGCGGTGCAGGAGGACCGAACGGTGATGGCTGGCCCAACGACTGCTGCTGAAGCTGCTGGATCTGTTGTGGCACGATGTGAACCCACTGTTGCAGCTGTTGGAGCTGCTGCTGCTGAACGAAGTTCAATTGCTGCAGCTGCTGTAACTGCTGCGCCGCGACCTGCAGCGACTGCAGTATCGCCGAGAGCACGAAATTCCCCGACGCGTACGAGCCTGTTGCATTTGCGCCGAAGGGAGAAATCCCGGCCTGTTGCAGCGGGTAGGGTACTTGCGATCCGATTCCAAACTGAGTTCCTAGCATTTGACCTCCTTGACCAACGACATGGCCGAAGTCGGATTCCACATCCCGATTCACGACCTTTACGACGGACCTCGTCAAACGCTCATGTACAGTCGGGCGCGTTGCGCCTGTCGCCGCTTCATGATGAAGCTGCGCGTCATGGTGTACCGAGGTCTAACGAGCCGGGTATTTTTTACATGCCGTGTTGCGAGACCAATGTCATCACGTGTGATCGGCCGTAGGAGAAGTAAACTTCGCAACACACGTACCAAAACTGTGATGACATTTGTCGGAGGGATTTTGATCTATCACAAAATATGGGTGTCAGCTCGTACGTCAACCAGGTAATTTTGTGTCTGCCAAATCGCTGTTCAGTTTCAAACGGCAGCCCATGCGTAAACGATCGTGAACATCGTGAACATGATCGTCAGAGTGATTGCGGGTTCGCGTTGTCAAAAAGCGCTTCGCGGACCAACTCGTCCGAAGACAACACAAAGCGTCGAACGGGAGGGAGGCGAAGCGTCACCGCTGCGGACGGCAGAATTTGCTGGGTCAGGAGCACGAGTGCCGCCGTCGCGCGCTGCTTCGAGCTCTTGTCCAACAGCCACCAGAGAAGCACGGCGAGATGCACCAGATAGAGAAGGCGGCCGACGGCTGCCGCGAGGGCCGGTGAGGGTGCATCGGTGGATCCAACGACCGCCTCCTCAAATACTCGCTGCACGCGCAGACGTGAGAACGCTGCGCTCTCGGCAAATACGCCTTCCTCCGGGTCTCCAACCAGCACCGGGATGAGCGCCCGAAGCGCAACCCGGTGTGGCTCGAGCACCTGGAGACTCGCCTTCAACGCAAAGATGAACCGGTCGCGCCATCGCCCACGAGGCATTTCCACCGCCTGACGCGCGTAATCGGCAGACAGCTCGTCGTAGAGCGCGATGATGATGGCTCGTTTGCTCGGGAAATATCGATAGAGCAGGCCCACGCTGACGCCCGCCTCTTTCGCCACATCGCGGAGCGTGGTCGATTCGTAGCCTCGCCTGGTCATCAGCCTGATGGCGATGCCGTACAGGCGTTGCCGGGCTGCTGCACCCTGAGCTGTTTGGCCCGCCGGGCGTCCCCGTTTTCGCGGCTTGACATTTTCAGTGAACATGTTCATTAATATTAGAGCATGGTTGTTTCACAGGCGCAACCTCCGGTCCCCGCGCAAGGCGCGCACCTGCTGCTGTACGACGGCGTGTGCGGGCTCTGCAATCACCTGGTGCAATTCCTGCTGAAACACGATCGTCGTGGCGCTTTCAGTTTTGCGTCGTTGCAGAGTGATACGGGAAGAGCGACGGTCGGGCAGCTGGGGCGATAACCCGGACGAACTCACCTCGTTCTACGTCGTCGTGGACTTTCGCACACCGAACGCGCGGCCCCTCAAGAAAAGCGACGCAGCCGTATTCGTTGCCGGCCAGCTCGGATGGCCGTGGAAAGTGCTGCAGGTAGCAGGACTCTTTCCCAGGGCGCTCCGCGATGCGCTGTACGACGTCGTCGCTCGAACCCGGTATCGCGTCTTCGGCCGCTACGAAGTGTGCCTGATGCCGCGTGAGGAATTCCGAAGCCGCTTCGTCGAGTAGCGGAGGAGGGCACCAGTTATTTAACGGGGCCGGCCGTCAGTTTGGTAAGGATGATGCGGCCCTGCGCCTTGTTGAAACTCTGGAGCTGAGTTCTGTGCATGTCCATCTCCGCACTCATGATGCCGCTGGGCGAGTGGTTAGTCGCGAGAAGCGCGAGATGGCCCACTTCGTGAGCAATGACGGCACCGAGGGGGATCGCGAATAACTTTGGAGCGGCTGGCATCTCCGCGATGCGGTCGCAGAAAATGGCCGCGCGGCCGCTGGGAAGGTGCGCCTGGCCGAGCACACCGTCTTTGATTCCGGACGCTGAGATTTTCTTTTCGGCCATCTCGCGCGAGAGCAGGAGGACGGAAAGATGCAGCTGGCCGTCTTTGTGACTGTCTGACCGTGGCGTCGCCTTCGACCCATTCGGTGCGGACGCCGATTCCCTCGTAGATTTTCGCAACACGCACCATGGCTTCGGCCAGGACATCGCGCGACACACTCGCGTAATTGACGACGTGCAACACGATGGTCGCGTTCCGCGGGGCGGGCGCGAGGGTGGGCTCGTCCTGGGCGTGTGCCCGTCCCGCCACCATCATGGCCGCAGCTGCCACCAGTGCCACCGTCGCATGTCGTCCAGCCTTTGTCATCGCGCGTCCCTCCCCGTTTCTGGAGACGGGAAGCGCGGGTGAAAACTGGCATCGGGCGAAATCGGGCGTAAAATGCGGCCATTCCAGCTTCACCCCACGACGTGACGGGGATCCTCCTGAAGTGGCGGGAAGGAGACGAGGCGGCGCTCGACCAGCTGGTGCCGATCGTCCATGACGAGCTGCGCCGCATCGCTCGGCGATGCATGGCCGGCCAGCGGGTGGGTCATAGCCTGCAGGCGACGGCGCTGGTCAACGAGGCGTACCTGCGCTTACTCGATGTTCAACAGGTCAACTGGCAGAATCGCGCGCACTTCCTCGCGATGTCCGCCAGGCTCATGCGGCGCATCCTCGTGGATTTCGCGCGATCGAAGGGGTATCAGAAGCGCGGCGGGGGAGCCGTGAAGGTGACATTCGACGAAGGTCTGCCGGTTGCCGCAGAACCGTCACTGGATCTCGTCGCGCTCGACGATGCGCTGGAAACGTTGGCGCGCATGGACGAGCGGAAGAGTCGCGTGATTGAGCTGCGCTTTTTCGGCGGGCTGAGTGTGGAGGAAACGGCCACTGTGCTGGCGGTGTCGCCCGAGACCGTCATGCGCGACTGGAAGCTGGCGAAGGCGTGGCTGATGCGCGAGCTGCGAGGAGAGGGATAGTTACTTCTTCAACGCCGCGTCCCAGTTGAGGACGACCGTGATGGGTGTCGCGGTCGCCGCCTCGAGGGTCATGGTCATCAGAAAGCGGCCGTCAGCGGCAACTGCGTACTGCGCCTTCGGCGCTGTTAGCCACGCGCCGGTGGGCTGCGCCCTAAAGAGCACCACCGGCGTGCCGGGGTCCAGCTGTCGGTCCGCTCCAACCGCGATCGGCACGGCCATTAAGCGGCCGTCGAGCCCGACATAGAACAATTCCTTCCCGTCGGGCCGCCATCGCGGCTGGCTCCCGCCCGCCGTGGTCACCTGCTGCGGGCCGCCGGGCCCAGGAAACGCTTGGATGAAAATCTGCACTGGCTTGGATTGGTTCGATTGATACGCCACCCACCGCCCGTCGGGGGAGAATTGCCCCGCCGTTTCGTCGAAGGAGGTTTGGATAACCGGGACCGGCTTGCGGTCGCCGGCCATCGGCGTGGCCCAGAGGTCCAACCCTGTCTTCGGATGGCGAGTACCGTAGAGGAGCCACTGCCCATCAAGCGACCAGCTCAGCGGCATCTTGGGTTCCCCTGCCGCCAGCAGAGGTCGATTGTCGTCAGCGCCGCTTGCCGCTTTCTCGAACACGCAACGGCCCTCGGGACACGATGATGCAAACGCGACGCGCTTCCCATCCGAAGACCACAGCGGATAGGTGTCGAGGCCTGGGTCCAACGTAAAGCGGCGAAACACGTCACGGCCTGTGTCGATCAGAAACACGTCCGTGTTCCCACGCTCGGTACGTACCACCGCGACGCGTTTGCCATCGGGCGTCAATTCAGGACCCGTTAGCCCGGCCTCAACGGGCGGCCCGACGGTGCCCCGCGCGATGCCTGCGCGATCGACCCAGGTGAGTTGACGCCGTTCTCCCCGGCCGGTCCGGTGCGCGAGCACGCCGGTCGCCGACACCGCAAACATGCCCCGGTACACGGCCTCGTCCAATCCGACGTCCTGGACCACGGGGATCGGCTCGCCGCTGACCACCCCAAGCGCCGGGTCGAAGCGCTGCGCGACGAGCACCCCCTCCTCCACCCACAGCAGCGAGGCGGGCGCCGCAAACACGGCTACCGATCTTGCTGTGCGTACGCGTTTCGACTCGCCACCGTCGATCGTCCCCACGAACATGTCCTGCTCATCTGCTTGTCCGGTTCCACCTAGAAAGAGAAAGTGGCGCCCATCGGGGAGAAACTGCGGGAAGCGATGGCTCCCCTGGTCGGAGGGAAGCTGCGTCACGGGCACCGGCGTCCCTCCCGTGGCCATCACGCGCAGCAGAACCCCGACGCCGTTTGGGTTGAACACGATGACGTCTTCGCTGTTCCACGTGCCGCCGCGGCCATTCGGGGCGTCGGCCGGTACGTGCAAAACGTTGCTTCCCAACTCGATCCATTTCAGCTTGCCGTCGGCAAAAAACCCGATCGCGCGGCCATCCGGCCTCCAGAACGGATAGCGGGCTCCCTCGGTCCCCGCGAGTGGCCGCGCCGTGACCTGGTCGAGCGGCCGCACCCAGAGTCGCGGCGCGCCCTCGGCCATCGCGACAAACGCCAGGTGCCGGCCGTCGGCGGAGAGCGCGAACGATACCGGATCGGGCGTCGGCGGCGTGGGGATCTCGAAGCGCGTAATAAGTAGTTCGGGTGCGACGCGCAGGAAGTACATCGTCGCAGGAATTGCCAGGCCGCAGCGATACGAGCGACAGCGCCGCGACGATCCATGCGAAGCGCCCACCAGGCTGTGCGCGCGGCTGCATGGCAGCGACTGCGGCGGTTTCCTCAGTCGCGCCGCTGATCAGCTCTTCGATCTGAACGCGCGCGTCTCCGATCGCCTGAAGCCGCGTCTTCGGATCCTTCCTCACGCATCGGCGCAACAATTCACGCAGGCGCGGAGGCGTCGAGGCCGGGAGCGCCGTCCAATCCGGTTCGCGCTCGATCACTTTCGCGAGCACCTCCGAGATCGCCTCACCCTCGAAGGCCCGGCGTCCGGTCAGCATCTCGTAGAGCATGACGCCGAACGCCCACACGTCCGCGCGCTTGTCTGCGGGCCGGCCCCTCGCCTGCTCGGGGCTCATGTACGTTGCCGTCCCGAGGATGACTCCTTCTTTTGTTCCGCCGACCGTGAGCGTCGGCGACTGCGTTGGATCGGCCGCCACCGCGTCGCTGGCGGCCATCTTCGCCAGGCCAAAGTCGAGGACTTTCACAACGCCATCAGGAGTGATCTTGATATTGGCCGGCTTTAGATCGCGATGGACGATGCCCTTCTCGTGCGCGGCTTCGAGCGCCTCCGCGATCTGTCGCGCGATGGTCAGCATTTCGTTCAGAGGAATAGGTCCGCGCGCGATGCGGTCGGCGAGCGTGTCGCCGTTGACGAGCTCGAGCACGAGCGCTCGCACACCATCAGCGTCTTCCAGTCCGTAGATCGCGCCGATGTGGGGATGATTGAGTGACGCGAGTACGCGCGCTTCGCGTTCAAACCGCGCCAGCCGCTCGGGATCGCTGGTGAAGTGGCGCGGGAGAATCTTGATCGCGACGTCGCGACCCAGTTTCGTGTCACGCGCGCGATAGACCTCGCCCATGCCACCAATGCCGATGGGTTCGTGCAGGTGATACGGGCCAAGGCGCCGGTCTGTCAGGGTTGAGGCGACCGGTATCGCCGGCGCATCAGTGCGCGCGGCCGCCATTGCGGGACCGTCGAGGAAGCCGCGGACAGATGTCGGCTGTGAGAGCAGCGATTTCACCTCGCGCAGCAGCTCCGCATCGCCGGCGCAGGCTTCCGCGAGAAAGCCCGCACGATCGCTTTCGCCGCGTGCCAGCGTTGCGTGAAAAATCTCCTCGACCTGCCGCCACCGTTCAGGCGTCATTGTCACGGCCGTGATCTTGTCAGCGCGAAGTATCCACGTGAAGGCGTGTGCAGTTCAAGACTGTTTCTCGAGCGGCAAGACCCGTATCATCGCCACCTCATGTCGAAACGCAAGGGTCTGATCGCCCCCGCACTCCGAACGCGTTGCGCGCGTCCGATGCGCCGCAGCTCGCGCGGCTGGTGCCCGACCTTACGCCCGAGACGCTGCATCAGCTCATTCGGCACAGAGGACTCCGCGAGAGTGGAGAGCTCGTCGCCTGTGCGACACCCGAGCAACTGACGTCGGTTCTCGACCTCGACTTGTGGCGCCACGCGCAGCCAGGGCGAGACGAACAGTTCGACGCGGATCGCTTCGGAGAATGGGTCGAAGTGCTGGTCGACACCGGCGAGGCGATCGCGGCGCGTATCGTGGCCGCGCTGGACGAGCACCTCGTGATTGCCGGGCTTTCCCGGTACGTGCGCGTCTTCGATCTGCCGGCGATCGCTCCGACTGCGTCTGATGATGAGCCGATTGACGGAACGTGACGCCGCCAGGGGGTCACGAGTGCGAAGTTGGCGGCTATCGGCTGCGTGCGATCAGACCTGACGCGTGGGACGCGATCGTCGCGCTGCTCCTCGCGCTCGACGCGGCCCATCACGACTGTTTTCACGCGGTGATGCAGGGGTGTCGCCGCATGTCCAACTCCGTGCCGGAAGTCGACGGGCTCGACGACCTTCTCATGGAGCCGGAGCAGCTGCTCCACGACGTGGCCGTCGACCGTGAGCAGCGGCGGTCGCAGCAGGGATACAGCACGCCGGCCGACGCGCGAGGCTTTCTCCAGATGGCGAGACAGCGGAGACGCCAGCGGCCGAATCGCAGGGGCTGATGAAGATGAACCCGATCGCGGCGGCGTACTTCGAGCCGCCGACGACACCGCTGCGTCAGCCGAGACCACGGCGCCTCGCGCGTCTGGAGCACGGCGGATCGTTTCCGAGGCGCTTGACGCCATCGTCGATTTGCTCGCCGAGGCGGGCCTGGTGCCGGAGCGACCCCGAGCGTTGCTGAAGGGCACGTCGCGGAACAGTCGCGTCTCGCACGAATACGGCCGCTGATAGAGCACGTCCGCGACACCGACGACAACGCGTACTTCGCGCGAAGTCGAGAGATGGCGTTCCTCGCCAATACGCTCATGGCAGGGTGTTCGGTCCAATCACGGCCCTTTACGCCGCAGGAAGCGTCTGATGCGGTCGTCGCCATCTGCAACCTGGGTCTCGAGCACTGGCCGGCTCGTGGACCGACGCGACGAAGCGGCTCCAGCGTCCGGCGGAGTACCTGACGGCTTTCTGGTGGACCACGACCTCGTGATCGCGTTCGAAGTGGGCTGGGCGGTGTTGCATGAAGACGTGTGCATGTTCGTGGCGGAACAACTCATCGTCACGCTGACGGAGCTGCGGTGTGCCGATCCGGAGA
>CAVSRX010000015.1:0-281753 GCA_963730445.1 Vicinamibacterales bacterium
GCGGCATCTGAAGAGAACGGGCGCGGACACCTCGTCATCACCGCTCCGACCGGCGGTTCCGCCGGTGTCATGCCGTCGCTGGTCTATGGGCTGCTCGAGGTCCGAAAGGTCGACCGGCAGAAGGTCCGTGACGGCATGCTCGCCGCTGCGGCGATCGGCTATCTCTGCAAGCACCATGCGACGCTGTCTGCCGCCGAGGGGGGCTGCCAGGCAGAGATAGGCGTCGCGTCGGCGATGGCGGCGGCATTGACCGCTACCGCGTACGACGCACCATCAATCGTGGTCGAGAATGCGGCCGAATCGGCTCTGGAGCATCACCTGGGCATGACATGCGACCCGGTCGCCGGTTATGTGCAGGTTCCATGCATCGAGCGGTGCGCATTCGGCGCGGTCAAGGCCTGGACCGCATACGCGATTGCCACCAACGAAATCGCATCCAGGCACCGCGTCAGTTTCGACGAGTGCGTGATAGCGCTGGCCCAAACCGCGAAAGACATGAACAGCAAGTACAAGGAAACAAGCGAGGCTGGCCTCGCCCAATCCGTCGTGCTCTGCTGATCGAGTGGGGCTCCTCGCTCGAACTCGGCTCGGAGGGTTCTACGAGGAGCCTCCAATCCAATCCATACCTCCATCCGTTCGGGATGGCTCCGGGAGAGATCAACGTGTCGACACCCCGCGCATTCATCTGGGCCTTTGTCGCATTGGCGTTGACATAGTTCCGTTCCTCACGACTTCTGCCTTCGGACAGTCTGCGATCTGTTACCGCACCACAGACAAAGGACGATCGTTATAGAGATGGAATCGTCATCTGGGAAACTCCAGCAGACGCCAAGGTGCCGTTCCTGCTCAAGCTCAACATCAATACCCAGCTCCGATATCTCAACACACTTTCATCCGACGAAACCTTCACCGACCACCTCGGTGTCGTCCGCGAGATCAATAGACGCAACGACATCACGGTCAATCGCGCGATGTTCATCTTCGGCGGCTACATTTTCGACCAGAGGGCGCGGTACAGCTTCACCGTCTGGACGTCTGCCGGGGCCGCATCGATCATCATTGCCTCGAACATTGGCTGGCAATTCAACAGGGCCCTTACAGTCACTGGCGGGTACACCGGGGTTCCAGGCAGTCGATCGCTGGTCAACACGTTCCCGTTTTTTCAGGCGATCGATAGGACCATGGCGGACAACTTCTTCCGCCCCGGCTTCACCCAGGGCGTCTGGGCGAGCGGAGAACCTCTCACGAACCTGAATTATTGGGCGTTCGTCGGTAACGGACTCAATACGTTGAATATCTCGGCAAACAAGATCGATACGCATCTGCTTCTTTCCGGCAGTGTGTGGTGGGAACCGCTGGGAGCCTACGGAGAACCGGGCAAATCACGCAACATGTACGATGATTATTTCTCCTCCAGGAAAGCTCGCATTCGAATTGGTACCTCGTATACGACATCCCGCGAGGACCGTTTCTCGAATCTCGATCAATCAACTCCCGAGAACACGTCAATGTACAACTCAGACGGCGTGCTGACCTTCTCGACCGGAGCGTTTGCGCCGGGCGTCACGGTCGACGAGGCGTTGTATAAGATGTGGGCGATCGATGCCGGTATCAAATGGAACGGGCTTGCGGTCAACGGGCAATACTTCAGGCGTCGGCTCGGTGATTTCGTCGCCAACGGACCGCTTCCGCTTGATTCGACATTCGATCACGGCTTTGAGTGGTCGGCGGGTCATTTTGTTGTTCCGAAAAAGCTTCAGCTCTATGGCCGCGGCGCGCGGGTCTATGGACAGTTTGGCGATTCTTCCGAGTACGGCGGTGGCGCCAGGTGGTACTACCTTCCGACCGAGCGACTGTGGCTCAACCCCGAGCTGCTCAAGGTCAACAAAGCTCCTTATAGTGGGGCCTTCACTCCCTATACCGCTGGCCTCAACGGTTGGGTGCCGATGCTGCAGGTGGTTCTCGCTTTCTGACGCTGATTTTTAAACAGGAGAGTAGAAGATTAGGAGAAATCTTTTGAAACGAATTCTCCTAACCTCTTAGAGGCGGTTTCAAAACCAGCGGGTGGCACAGACTTTACTATCTCGACGCAGAGCCGCGGAGGCGCAGAGCTCGAAATCCGAGACACCGAATGGCCTTGTGCCCTGTGGCCGGGAACTCCGTGGCGCGCGTTGACGTGGCCATCGTGTCAACGCGTCGCCCGTGTCCCCGTGTTGAGGACAGCAAAGAACAGGTTCTTGTTCAATTTCTTCACTCGCATCAGAGAAGCGCGAGCGCCACGTGCGCGCAGAGGATCTTGAGAATCGTGATGGACGGAAAAATTGTCGCGTAGGCCGCGTCGATGCGGTCGCTCGTCAGCGCCTTGTTGGCATACACCAGGATGGCGGGATTTCCGGTGACGCCGGAAACCACGCCCAGCAGATCGTCGGTTTCCATCCTGAGCACGTACCTGCCCCACGAAGAACGTGACCGCCATCGCCGCGAAAATGATGCCCGTGGAGATTGCAAGATATCCGAGCCCATTACTCGCCAGCGTCTCGACAAAGGGCGCGCCAGAACCGAGACCCACCGACGCGAGGAACAACGTGAGGCCGAACGTGCGGAGCGTGAGATTCGCCGGCAGCGGAAGATGCCACGAGAGCGGACCAGTCCGGCCCAGCTTACCCAGGACGAGCGCGACGACCAGCGGACCGCCCGCCAAACCCATCGAGACGTTGCCGACTCCGGGAATCGGAAACTGGATCAAGCCGAGCAGTACGCCGAGCGACATGCCCAGCCCGACCGAGATGTACAGACCTCTGTCGTCGACTTGATGGAATCGCCGAAGTGCGTTCGCAGCGCTGCCATGTGCTGGCGCGCGGCAATCACGGTCACGCGATCGCCGAATTCGAGGATCAGCTCGGGATCGGCGAACAACGCCGTGTCCCCGCGACGGACCTCCACCACACTGGCATTCACACCTTCGGGGAAGGGCAAGTCACGGATAGGCACGCCTGTGAGCACGGCGCGCGAGACGAAAAACCTCGCGATGTCGAGCGCGCTGCGGTCGCTCGCCAGGCCCCCGGACTCCGCGCGCCCGAGTCGTCTACGAGCGTCATCAATCGCGCCGGGATCGCCGAACAGCAGCAGCACGTCACCCGCGTCGAGCTGCATGAGCGGCGCCGGCAGTGTGTTGGTCAGTCCGTGCCGCACGGCCACGAGCCGCACAGCGGCCGGCAGTCCGGCGATCACCTCACCAACCGTGGTGCCTTGTCTCTCCGCGCTCAGCACGACTTCCACGGTTGTCGGTGGCGCCGGCGGCGGCGCCAGGCGCGCCTGGACCATTCGCAAAAACACGAAGATGCAAAGGATTGGGCCGATCACGCCGACCGGATAGGCTACGGAGTACCCAATCGCAGGCGTCCCATTGCCGACTGCGTCAATGGCGGCCTGCAACGTCGGCGTGCTGGTCAGCGCCCCGGCAAACATGCCCATGGCGTGCGCTGGCAACACGTCGAACGCGACACTTGCCCCGACCGCCGCCGCGAGCGAGCACAGCACGCCCGCGGCACCCAGCGCATTCCACTTCAGACCATCGCCGCGCAGGCCGGCAAAAAATTGCCGGCCGTACTGGATGCCGATGCCGTAGAGAAACATCACGAGGCCGATCGACCCGACGAGGGCAGGGGGCGCTGCTGCCGGCGCAATCGCGCCCAGCGCCAGGCCTGCGAACAGGACTGCGCCGATATCGAGCGAGAACCCAGCGACCGAAATGCGGCCGAGGGCATAGCCCAGTCCGATGGCCGCAAAGATCGCCAGCATCGGCGACTGCTCGAGCAGATGACGAATGGTTTCCATCACGAGGCCTTAGTAAGCCTCGAGTCCGGCTTTCCGCAGCACCTCGCAGGCCTGTTCGATAAGCTCCGCCGACGGGGCTTCAACGTTCGCGAGTTTGTAGGTGAGGCCGAGACGCTCCCACTTGTAGCGGCCCATCTGATGGAACGGCAAGACTTCGACGCGTTCGACGTTGCCGAGCTCTGCTGCAAACGCCGCCGATTTCGCCAGGTCGTCCATGTCGTCGGTCAAACCCGGCACCAGCACGAACCGGATCCAGATGGGACGTCGCCGCGCGGCGAGCCGGCGAGCGAACGCGATCGTCGGAGCCACGTCCATCCCGGTCAACGCCTGATGACGCGCAGGATCCCACGTCTTGAGTCCGAGCATCACCAGGTCGATCGTGTCGATCTCGGCGTCGGACAGGCGATCACCCAAAAACCCGTTGGTCTCAATCGTCGTGTGGATGCCCATCCGTTTGGCCGCGGCCATGAGCTTGGCCGCAAAACGGTGCTGCATCAAAGGCTCGCCGCCGTTCAAAGTGAATCCGCCGGACATGACCTTGAGACTCTGCCGGTACTTGCCCAGTTCTTCCGCGGCTCTCGTCACCGACACCGGGAGGCCATTGCTCATCGTCCACGTGTCGGGGTTATGGCAGTACTGACAACGCCACATGCAGCCGGTCGTCCACGCAACCACGCGCACGCCCGGTCCGTCCACCACCGAGCCGGTCGTATACGAATGGATGAACCCCATGTCTCCCGTCGCGAGCGCCTCCCGCACGCTCTGCTCCGGCACCGAATCACCCAGGTGCACCCTGAGCTCGTACGGACTCGTGGCTTCCAACGGAAGTGTTTGCACTTCAGGCATCGGCCGCTCCATGGAAGGTGCGAGTGATGACATCCATCTGCTGATCGCGCGTCAGGCGAACGAAGTTGACCGCGTAACCAGACACGCGGATCGTCAGGCTCGGATAGTTCTCCGGATGATCCATCGCATCGATCAGCGTGTCGCGATTGAGCACGTTCACGTTCATATGAAATCCCGTCGCCGAGAAATAGGCATCCAGGATGCTCGTGAGGTTGTTGATCTGCTCTTCAGGGTCCCGGCCGAGCCCCGACGGCACCATGGTCGACGTGAGCGAGATGCCGTCGGCCGCGTCGCGATACGGGATCTTGGCCACCGACGCCGCGGACGCAAGGATGCCGTGCGTGTCGCGCCCATGCATCGGATTTGCGCCGGGCGCAAACGGTTCGCCCTGACGGCGCCCATCCGGCGTGTTCCCGGTCGCCTTCCCATACACCACATTTGAGGTGATGGTCAGAATCGACTGCGTGTGCAGGGCGTTCCGGTACGTCGGGTGTCTCCGCAGCTTGCTCATAAAGGTGCTGACGACCCACGTGGCGATTTGATCCACGCGGTCGTCGTTGTTTCCGAAGACCGGGAATTCACCTTCCGTCTCGTAGTCGGTGACGAGGCCGGTCTTGTCCCTGACCACCTTGACCTTCGCAAACTTGATCGCCGAAAGACTGTCGGCCACCACGGACAACCCCGCCATGCCGAACGCCATCGTCCGGACCGGCGCATAGTCATGGAGCGCCATTTCAATGCGCTCGTAGGCATACTTGTCATGCATGTAGTGGATGACGTTCATGGCGCTGACGTAGACGCCGGCCAGCCAATCCATCATCTTCTCGAACCGGACAATCACGTCATCGAGCTCGAGATACTCCCCCTGAACCGGCTCCGACACCGGTCCGATCTGCTTGCCGCTCACTTCGTCACGACCGCCGTTGATGGCGTACAGAAGGCACTTGGCCGTGTTCGCCCTGGCGCCGAAGAACTGCATCTGCTTGCCGACCAGCATGGGCGACACGCAGCACGCGATGGCGCCGTCATCGCCCCAGGTGCGACGCATGATCTCGTCGCTTTCGAACTGGAGCGCACTGGTATCGATTGCGACCTTGGCCGAGAACTTCCGGAATCCGTCCGGCATGCGCGCCGAATACCAGATCGTGAGATTGGGTTCCGGTGCCGGACCGAGGTTGTAGAGCGTCTGCAACATCCTGAAGCTGGACTTGGTCACGAGCGATCGGCCGTCGTCGCCCATCCCGCCGATCGACTCAGTCACCCAGGTCGGATCGCCGGCGAACAGATCGTCGTATTCTGGCGTTCTCAGGAACCGCACGATGCGGAGCTTGATGACGAAGTCGTCGAAGATTTCCTGCGCCTGCGCTTCGGTCAGGCGGCCTGCCTTCAAGTCCCGTTCGAAGTAGATGTCGAGAAACGTGGAGCAGCGGCCCAGCGACATCGCCGCGCCGTTCTGCTCCTTGACCGCCGCCAGGTACGCGAAGTACAGCCACTGCACCGCCTCGCGAGCGGTCCTGGCCGGGACCGAAATGTCATAACCATAGGTCGCAGCCATCACCTTCAGTTCCTGCAGGGCTCGCGTCTGTTCGGAGAGTTCTTCGCGATCCCGGATGATCGCGTCCGAGGACGGCTCGGAATCGAGGGCCAGCTTCTCCTCTTGTTTGTGCTCGATCAGGCGGTCCACCCCGTAGAGGGCGACGCGCCGGTAGTCGCCGATGATGCGGCCGCGGCCATACGCGTCGGGCAGGCCTGTCAGCACGTGCGAACTCCGGCATTTTCGGATGTCGGAGGTATAGGCGTCGAAGACGCCTTCGTTGTGAGTTTTCCGGTACTTGGTGAATGTTTCCACGACGTGCGGGTCCGCCTTGTGGCCGTACACCTCCAGCGCGTTCAGCACCATCCGGAGCCCCCCGTTCGGCATGATGGCGCGCTTCAACGGTGCCTCGGTCTGGAGCCCGACAATGATTTCGAGAGTCGCGATCAATGTAGCCCGGCGCATGCGCCGTGATCGAGCTCGGCACCTGCGAAATGTCGAGCACGCCCTTCTTCCGCTCCTCGACGAAGAGCGTCGTCAGCTTGCCCCAAAGTTTTCTCGTTCGCTCGGTCGCCGGCGCCAGAAACGCCGAGTCGCCGTCGTAGGGCGTGTAGTTCAACTGAATGAACGCGCGAACGTTGATCTCTCGCTGCCATAACGCGCCGTTGAATCCATCCCAGGGCGACTCGGTGGCGGAGTCCTTTGTTTGCTTCGTTGCTGTAATGCTCATGTCACGCTCCATAGGTACGGGCCGTCAGGTTGCGACGGCAGGAATGCCAAGCAGAGCGCCCGTGTGTCGGGCGATCATCAGTTCTTCGTTGGTCGGAACCACCCAGACCGAGGGCTGGCTGCGTGAGATCGAGATCTTCGGTCCGTGAGATGCGTTCGCTTTTGCATCGAGCGTGACGCCCAGCCATGCCGACGCCTCGCAGATGCGCCGCCGGATCTCCACCGAACGTTCCCCGATCCCAGCGGTGAAGACGAGCGCATCCACGCCGCCGAGCACGGCTGCGAGCGCGCCGATGCACTTGGCCGCCTGATAGACGAAGTAGTCCACGGCCAGGCGCGCAGACGGACTCGTGTTGTCCAGGAGGTCGCGCATGTCGTTGCTGATCCCTGAAATCCCAATGAGCCCGGACTGCTTGTAAAGGATCGACTCGACCTCTTTCGCTGATTGGCCGAGCGTCTGGAAAAGGTGCAGCACCACGCCCGGATCGAGAGATCCCGGTCGAGTGCCCATACAGAGTCCATCGAGCGCCGTGAAGCCCAAGGTGCTGTCGACGCTTTTCCGCGCGTGCATCGCACAGAGGCTGGCGCCGCTGCCAAGGTGGGCGACGATCACGCGGCCCTCGGCGATTTCGGGCGCGACGGACGGCAACGCCGACGCGATGTACTCGTACGAGAGTCCGTGGAAGCCGTAGCGCCGCACGCCAGCGTCACGAAGTTCCTTCGGCAGCGGCACGAGTTCCGCCACTGCCGGTTGGCCGCGATGAAAGCTGGTGTCGAAGCAGGCCACCTGCGGCACGTCCGGCATCCGGTCTCGCACAGCTTCGATCGCGGCCAGGTTATGGGGCTGATGGAGCGGCGCCAGCGGTACGAGCGCTCGAAGGTCCTCCAGGACTTTCGGCGTGACGATGCAAGGGCCGGCGTACTTCACGCCGCCATGCACAACGCGATGGCCGACGCCCAATACGCGCGCAGGGGCGTAACACGTGCGGAGCCATCCGGCCAGCGCTTCGAGCGCCGCGCCCCCATCGCGTACCGATGCATCGAGCGCGTGGTCCACCAGGTTCGTACCCGCCTCATCCCTAACGGTGAGACGAGGCGATGTTCCGATCCCGTCGATCTGGCCGCGTGCTTCCAGACGACAGGCATCCTCGCCGGGCCGTCGAAACACACAAAACTTCAGGCTCGACGAACCGGCATTGAAGACGAGCAAGTAGTCGTCCATGAGTCCTTCGCGTCGCTCAGCTCGGCAGCTGTCTGCGCGCATGCGCCGCCATCACTGCCACGGCGCAGCTGGCAATGCGCGCCCGGACGCTGTCCGCTCGGCTGGTGAGAATCACCGGGACCTTGGCGCCCAGCACCAGGCCGGCACTGTCGGAATTGGCCAGGAAACTCAGCATCTTGGCCATCATGTTGCCGGCCTCGAGGTCCGGTGCGAGCAGAATGTCGGGATCGCCGGCCACCTCGGACGCGATGCCCTTCGTCTTCGCGGCATCGCGGCTGATGGCGTTGTCGAACGCGAGCGGGCCGTCCAGGATGCCGCCTTTGATTTGCCCACGATCTGCCATCTTGCAGAGCGCCGCAGCGTCGAGCGTGGCGGGCATTTTGGAATTCACGGTTTCGACGGCGGCGAGGATCGCGACCTTGGGCCGATCGATACCGAATGTCTTCGCCAGGTCGATCGCGTTCTGACAGATGTCTACCTTGTCCTCGAGCGTCGGCGCGATGTTGATCGCGGCGTCGGTGACGATGAGGACCTTGTGGTACGTCGGCACATCCATCAGGAACGCGTGGCTCAGACGCCGGCCGGTGCGGAGTCCGGTCTCTTTGGCGATGACCGCGCCCAGCACCTCGTCCGAATGCAGGCTCCCCTTCATCACCATCTCGGCCTGACCCAGACGCACTAATTCCACCGCTTTGGCTGCGGAAGCCCGGGTCGTTGCCGCCTCCACGATTTGGGCGCCGCCAAGATCGATCCCTTTCGAATTGGCGACTTCGGTGATGGTCGCCGCGGGGCCCACCAGAATGGGAACGATGAGCCCCAGGCCGGCGGCGTCAATCGCGCCGGACAGCGACGATTCATCGCAGGGATACGCGACCGCTGTCGGGATTGGCGCGATGCCGCGACATCGCTCCAGAAGGCGCTCGTACTTTCCGGTTCCTGATTGAGTCAATCTGCACCTTGGACGCGAAACAAATCACTCGCGTGGGTGCAAGATCTGTACGAGGTCGCAAGCCGACGCGCGGTGCATCTATGACCACGACATTCCGTATCATCTACGTTTGGACGTATATTGAGCTGACGTATGTTCCCGATACGCGACGACAACACGGGCCGGATCAGAACCCCGTATGTGACCTACGCGCTCATCGCGCTGAACGTCCTCGTGTTCGTGTTCCTGCAGGGTATGGGCACGAACGAGACGTTCACATACGCCTTGTCCACCATCCCTCAGGAAATTCGTACCGGAACCGACGTCGCCGAGAACGTGACCGTCGAACTTGGCGACGAGCGAGTCACCATACCGCTCGAACCCACGCCCGGTCAGCGTGTACCTCACGCTGCTGACGTCGATGTTCATGCACGGCGGCCTGATGCATCTTCTCGGCAACATGCTGTTTCTCTGGATCTTCGGTGACAACGTCGAGGACGATCTCTCGCACGTGCGGTATCTGGCGTTTTATCTCACGACCGGCGTCGCGGCTTCGCTGGCGCACGTGACTTCGACGTTCGTGTTTGGCGAAAACCCGTTCATACCCAGTCTTGGCGCGTCGGGAGCGATCTCGGGCGTGATGGGCGGTTATCTCGTGCTTCATCCTCACCGCCGCGTCACCGTCATCATGCTCAGAATGCTCACCGAGGTGCCCGGCTATGTCGCGGTCGGTCTCTGGTTCGTGTTCCAGCTGATCAGCGCGTTTGGCGTGATTGGACGGGGTCCGCAGGCCGGCGGCGGCGTCGCATTCATGGCCCACATCGGCGGCTTCATCGCTGGCGTGATACTCGTCAAATTGTTCACGGTTGGACGAAGGGTCGAAGCGCGCGTCGAGGGGGTTGACGCTCTCAATTGCCAAAGACGCGCAGTTACTCGGCGTACGGCGACTGAATGCCAAGCTTGATCACTTCGAAGTCATTCGCCGTCAAAGCCCGAACGCCGTCACGCCCCCCGTTCGCCCATCGCTTCAGTTCCGAATGATGCGCAGGTTGGTCGGCGCACGTTGTCAGCGACGATTAGAACCGGACCACGAACGTCGCCGATCCGTGACGCCCCGGCGCCCACACCCACCGCGGACCCGAGCTCGACTGGTATGAATCATTGAGGATGTTGCGAAGCACGGCGCGCAGCTCGAGTTGCGATTTCAAGCGATAATTCACGCCAGAGTCGAGAAGCGAGTAGGCCTGCGTCGGAACTTCGCTGGGTCCGGCAGCACCGTGTCGCGCAAACGCCTTCAGACGAACATGCGCAGTCAGCCGGTCGGCAAACGAGTGCAGGAGCGCCACTGAAGCGCTGCCCGGGGCAATATCGTCGAGCGGCGTCCGATCGCCGGCGTCACGGCCCCGCGACAGCGCGCCCGATACTTCCAGTGCCAGACCCCGCGCAACACGTACGTGCGCTTCAATCTCTGCGCCGCGCAGCACGGCGCGGCTGCGATTGCGGAACAAGAACAAGTCCTGGCCCGACGCGTATCGTTCGATCAGATCGTTGATCCGGTAGTGATAGCCGGCGAGAGCGAGCCGGACACGTCCTGCGACGACTCTCGCGGAGAGATCGAACTGCAGGCTCGTTTCGGGCTCCAGGTCCGGATTGCCCTGAATGAAACCGCGGCCGACCGGGCCGCGATAGAAACGATCGGACAGGATTGGCTCCCGAAAGCCGCGAGCCACCTGACCGGTGATTGTCAGGCCGCGAGCCGGAGCAACTGTCGCAGCGACGAGTCCCGCCGCGGCGGCGTTCGACACGGTCTTGTCGCCGAAGAACCCTCCGTTGTTCGTGCTTCGCACAGCGTCGACGCGCAAGCCGGCGGAGATCCGCAGGCCGCGCGTGACTTCGATATCAGCTTCGCTGAACACCCCGGCGGCTGTACGACCCGCCGATTCAATCGAATCGATCGTTCTCTCTGATGTCACGCCTCCCGCCTGGTCGTACGCGATCGTCGTGTCGGTCGCCTCCATTCCATACCGGCCCTGCAGGTCCGTGCCGATGTGCAACGTCGCCTGACCGAGCGTGCGCCCCGCAGTCGCGCGCAGCTGGACATCGCGCGACGTCAGGTCGGCGCGTTCGATGTTCCTCGGGCGCCCGGTTGCCGGCAGCCTCACCTGATCGGTGCGCTGTCGCGACAACGCCAGGAGTCCATCGACCCTCACGTGTTGAAATCCTCCGAGCTCGGCCCTCTCGTAGCCGGCACTGAGTCGGTGAGAGTCCTCAAAGGGACTGGTCAACCGCATCACGTCGGAGTCGCTTCGCGGCCGTCCGAGGTCGCGGCCAAGATCCGTCTGCCACGCGACAGACCATCGCGCCGGGGCACGTCCATGATCCCAGCGGACTCGCACGCCACGATCGCGCCAACCTGAATTCGCAACGACGCCGGCCGGCGACCGGTAATCATCGAAGTTCCGCGCCCGCACACCAACGAGAACGCCGCCCGATCCATATCCAGCCGACACGTCGAGGTGGCCGCCCTGCTCAGGGATGCCGCCGCCAATCGATCCGGACAAGCGCCCGCGAAGGCCATTGGAGAAATCAGGCCCGCGCGTCCTCGCGGCTATCACGCCGCCAAATGCGTCCGACCCGTACGCGACCGATCCCGGTCCGCGAGCGATCTCGATCGTTCGAATCGTCTCCGGATCCAGGAACGCGGCGTTTGCACCGGCACGCCGCTCCGTTGACGCACGGTTGCCATCGACGAGAATCAGCGTGCGCCCTCGCGCGAGCCCGCGTATCGCCGGCACAGCCGCCTGCCCCTCGGAAACAACACCGATGCCGGGCACCGTCTCGAGTGCCTGCACGAGCGTCGACGGATGTCGCAGATTCGACGTCGGCGCTCGTCAGGAGCGTCGTCGATGCGCCCGGGGCGATGTCGATGGTCGGCGCCGCCCCCGCGACCGTCACACTCTCCATCACTGCGGATTCGATACGAAGAATCAGCGTCGATAGCCGGATTCAGGCTCGTCACCTGGATCGGCCGCGCGACGCGGCCGTCGTCGAGTATCACGACGATGTCGAGCGGCGGTGCCGGCGCTCCCGGCCAATGAAACCGGCCATCAATATCAGTGCGAACTGAACCGCGGTGCCCGACGAGCGTGACCTCGGCGTTGGGAATGGGCGTGCCGGTGCGCTGGTCAATCACCTGTCCGCTGAACGTCGCAGCGCCTGCGATCACGGCAAATGAAAGGAAGGCGCCGAGCCCCGGCCATAGCGGCATTCGCCCAACAGACTAGCGCGGTACGGTGCTAAAGTGTATTGCTCTGAGACAATTTTTATGAGACGACGCGAACTCCTGCGCCTTGGGGCGGCCGGTATCGCCGCGGTCGGCGCCCGCACCTTCGGTGTCGCGAGAGCCGAGCAGGCACCCGGCTCGGGTCAAGGACCACAGCCGCCGCGGCCTCCCGCCGTTGAGCAAGTCGCGGACATACCTCGGATGCCAGCCGAGGATTGGACCGAACCCTGGATTTGGCGTCCCGCCGAATGGCCGAACCGGTCGCTTGCGCTGCACGTGGTCGGTAATGCTCATCCGCCGCGCGCGGCGTCACCGGGCAACCGATTCACTCCGCTTTACAGCTTCAATGGATCGAGTCCCGGGCCCACCATTCGCATGCGGGGCGACGAGCGGCTGCGCGTGACCATGCGCAACCATCTCGGAGCCAGCTTCGGCCGGGTACCAAAGGGGCCGGCACCTGACCCGTTCGAGCAGCGGCCCGAGGTGATGAAGAAGGCATTCTGCGGGATCCTGCAGGCCGCGGGGCGTTCGTGCGACTCACCAGCCGACCTGCGAACCATCTCCGAGCACTTTCACAACCTCTTTCAGGACATGCCGGTGACGCTCGTCGACACCCGCTGTCTCGCGAGCCACGTCAACGTGCCGCATGGCTCACACGCAACGAATCTTCACACGCACGGACTCCACGTCGAACCCGGCGTAAATGCAAACGGGACGATGGGCGACAACACCCATCTTCGGATCTTCTCGCTTGCCGACGGCGACGCGCGGAAACGCATGGGCGGTGCGGCATGCCGGCCTCACGGCCAGGACGAGCGGGTGGGTGAAGTCGATTATGAAATTGCGCTGGGCGACGTGCAGCGCTCCCGGCGCCTGCGAAACGGCGGCCCCCGTCAACTGCACGCGCCCGGCACGCACTGGTATCACCCGCACGCGCACGGCTCAACGGCTGATCAGGTCTCGAGCGGCCTCGCCGGCTTTCTCATCGTCGAAGGCGATGTGGATGACGCGATCAATCAGGCGATGACCGGCGCGGCGCGTCCGGATCCCTGCGCGAAGACAGGACAATACGACTATCGGGAACGCTTGATGATGATCCAGCGAGTCGAGGTCTTCTCGCTCGATGCGGACGCCGGGCCACGCCAGATGCAGGGGCGCGTCGCGCCGCCGACCGCCATCAACGGTAACTTCTCGCCGACGACCATCTTCATGCGTCCGGGCGCGGTGGAGCGGTGGCGGGTGCTCAACGCGAGCGTCGACGGCCGCGGCTTCAAGAAATTCATGGTCCTCGAAGGGCAGTTCGTCTTCAACGACCGGCAGTTGTGGCGCGTGGTCGCGCCAGCGCAGGACGGTGCGCCGCGGACGCTCGCCCCCGCGACCCGACAGGATGTCGCCGACGCCACCAGGCAGCTGTTCCAACTGTCGTTCGATGGCATCACGCTGATGGACGTCGAGGGCGGTCGCGCGCGTCACACGATTCGCGATCTCTCGAAACAGAATCCGGGCACACGAAATCCGCTCGACCGGCAGCCCGCGCCGGGCGTGGATGCGGCGCGAGCCATGCTCCAGAACGTCGAGGACTGTTATCGCGACGGAGACAGCCTGAGAAACCTGTTCGTGAGGCCCAACGAAATCTTCCTTGCGAATGCCAATCGCGCAGATGTGTTCTTCAAGGCACCGATTGATGCCGCCGGAAAGGTGTACACGATCTTCGCGCAGGAGTTTCCGCTGGTCACCGACAATTTTCAGCAGCGCCTGCAGTTCGGCATCGCCCAGGGGAAGCCGGGGTTCACCGGCGCGAATCCTTCGCCGGTAGACGTCGTGGTCGGCTACATCAAAGTGGCGGGCGCCCCGGTGCCGGGCGGCGACTTCGATGTCATGAGCTTGCGCGACACACTTCCGCCGGTACCACCGTTCCTGTTGCCGGTCGAAGACGAGGAGCTGCGCGTTCCGGCGAGTGAAGCCGCCCGCCGCCGCGTGCCGGCAGGCAGTTTCAGGACGCGCGTCGTGAGCTATTCAGGATACGGACCAACCGACTTTCCGCTCATCGACGTCCCGGAACAATTCGCCAAAGCAAAACCTGAACTGAAGGGACTGCTGTGGGACGAGATTGACGGCGCGCAGATTCTCCTCCCGCCGTTCACCCGGACGATGGCCGTCAACGGAGCGTTCGATCTGGCGCTGCATGCCGACCCGCCGCCGCCGGAAAAGTTCGGCCATCACGATCCGCATGCACCGAAAGCGCTGATCGACACCAGTGAAGAGTGGGTGCTCTACAACTGTTCGGTCTCGCTGTGGAGCCATACGGACAAGGCGAGGTTCAAGCAGCCGGGCCAATACGGGACGCACTATCGCGCCTATCCGATCGGCCGCGCCGAAGGGCAGGAGCGGTTCGCGAAAGACCCGGAGTTTCAGATCACGGCCAAGGGCGCGGATCATCCGTTTCACATCCACGTGAACCCGTGCTGGGTGACGCGTATCGACGTTCCAGACGAGCACGGACGATTGCACAACATTCTCGACGCGCCGCGATGGATGGACACGGTGTCGATTCCACGCGGCGGACGAGTCGTCTTCCGGTCACGGTTTGCGGACTACGTCGGACGCTGGGTCAACCACTGTCACATCCTCATGCATGAGGATCATGGAATGATGCAGATGGTGGAGACAGTCCCGCGCGTCGAAGACGCGAACTACAATCCCCGCACCCGCGTGGCCGCGCACGCGATGCCGGCGCACGACGTGAGCACGATCTACCCGCCGCCGTCGTTGGAGCTGATGTATCGCCAGAACCTGTCGTTCGTCGATTCCAATCCCGAGCTCGGGCAGGTGTTCCCGGGATTTCCGCTGGACGTGCCGAAGTTGGTTTAGCGCGTCACCAACGCGATTCAGTTCGCAACGATGCGCAGGTTGGTCGGCGTACTCGGCGTACTCGACGATCGAATGCCAAGCTTGATCACTTCGAAGTCATTCGCCGTCAGCGCCCGGAACGCCGGGTTCAGCACGTCGTTGTTCCACCGTGTGTCGTAGGTGCCGCTCACATACATATCCGTTCCGTTGTCAGCGACAATCAACCCGTACTTCTTCATCGCGCGAAAGATCTTCTGCACTTCCGGCGGGAACCCGGAAATGTTGCGGGAGGCCTTCAGCCGCAGTCGCGCGCCCATGGGGAGCGCGCCGGTGGTCGAGCCCGCCCTGTGCGACGCGGGATATACGTATCCATTGGTCGCCCGAACCGTCACACGAAACGCGTGCTCGATCTCGCCAGACCCGAACACCTCGTCGTGCCGCACAAGCCCCGGCAGAATGGCCAACCCCGCGGCGTCGGCCGACGTCCAGGTGTCCGGACGACGCTCGTTGATGTTCATGTCGAAGAACGCGCCAGAGCCGGCGTGCCACTGGCTGCCGTCGTAGAACACGTCGTAGAGCTCGTAGAGATAGCGCCGATCGCGATCGACGATGAGCAAGTGGCGATCGTTGGAGCTGCGCCGGTCAACGTTGCCCGGTTCGCCGCCCTCGATCCAGTGTGGTTGAGCAATCGCCTCATGCGGTATCGGGTAGAAGGGGAAACTCTGATTCGTCGCGTGATTCACCCCGTCGCTCTGAGCCGAATAATAAAATTGAACGGTCTGCAGCGGTGTGGTGCTGTCCACGACCGCGTACGGAAAGCCGTATATCTGCACGCTGCCTGGCGACTCGTCCCCGCCGAAGTCGGGGTGCATCGTCTTCGTCGGTCCAATGAACGAGATGTAGCTGGCGGACGAGGGATCGAGCGGCGCTGTCGAGATGTCGAGATTCCACCAGTTGTCGCGCGGAAAAATCGGCAGAGGTCCCGGGATCGTACCGCCGAGCACACTGGCCGCCGCCACGATGGTGCTGAGCGCGGCGATCGTTGAAAGCGCAGCGACGAGAGTCCGGTACACGCTTGGCATCATGGCGTCACGCGCAGATTCCGATGTTCTCCGGGAGCATGACAGCCGCGAAGGCGGAGGTGGCAGCCCCTTCGGCAAGCAGAAACGCCAATACAAACAGACGTACCGATAGCGTCCTCATTTCAAAGGTTGCTTCACTCCGAGGCAATCCCTGCGCCAGGCTCCCGCGACGGGGGCCGACGATCGGTGGAATGTTTTCAACTAGCTGTAAGCGCTGGGTTTGAGCCTTACAAGGCGAAAGGCGATTACTTCCGGTTTTCCATTGGGAGGTGGCGAAAACTGTCACAGGATTTACTTTGCTGGCAGGGCCGGACAGCTTCGAGGTCACATAAGCGTGCTGGCGATGGACAAATATGAACACTTTGATATATATATCGCACCGTGCCTGACAAGCCGAGAGCCGTCGATCGGCTGCTGCCGCTCAAACCCAAGGTTCTCCACATTTTGTTGGCGGTGGCAGATGGACCTCGGCACGGCTACAGCATCATGCAGGAGGTTCTGGAGCGGACCGGCGGCCAGGTGCGGCTCTGGCCCGCAGGGTTGTACGGATTACTTCGTGAACTCGAAAAGCTCGATTTGATTGTGGAGTCGGACAAACGACCGGCCGCCGACGAAGACGACGAACGGCGCCGGTACTTTGGGCTCACGCCGTACGGGAAGCGCGTGCTGGGTGCCGACGTTCGGCGCCTCGAAGCGATTGTCCATCACGCGCGCTCGAGCCATGCGTTGCGAAAGCCCCATCGCGCATGACGAGCGAGCGCCTTTTGCGCTGGTGCGCCCGGAGTTACGCACGACTCCTCGGGGTGCTTCGGGCTCGTGACAGCCGAGAGCGGCATGCCATCCGCGAGGACAGCGAGCGCCTGCTCAACGCCGCTCACACTCATGGGCACTTCACGCTGGCGACGACGTGGCTCGCGCTTGTCTGGGACCTCGTTGTCGGAGCACGCGATGATGTCGCACAGGCGCTGAGGGCGCTCGTTCGAAATCCAGCTGTCACGGTCGGCATCTCACTCCTCCTGGGACTTGGAGTCGCGGCCACGACCACGCTCTTCGCGTTTGTTGACGCGGCGTTTCTTCGACCGCTCCCTTACGATCAGCCGGATCGACTCGTCATGATGTGGGAGTCGAATATCAGCCTTGATCGCCTGCGCGAGGGCCCGTCCCCGGGCAATGTCGTCGACTGGGTCGATCGGAACGATGCGTTCGATGCGATCACAGCGTCGATGACGGTCTCAGCCACCCTCCGGGGACGCGACGGCGGCACGCCGATCTCCGGGGTGCATGTCACGCGCGGTTTCTTCGACGTGTATCGTCGTCAACCCAGGCTCGGGCGCACGTTCCATCCGGACGAGTTCGAGGGCGCGGTGTCAATCACATCGCGACAGGCGTCCAGTGGCGAACCGGTCATCGTTTTGAGTTATCGCCTATGGCAGACCCTGGGCGCCGATGCTCAGGTCGTTGATCGTACCGTCCACGTGGAAGGGCGCGACTGGCGCGTGATTGGCGTCATGCCCGAAGACTTTGCGGTGCCCGACGCGGCGGCGGCCTTTTGGGCGCCGTGGGACATGCGTGTGTCGTACCGCCCGCGTTTTCCAAACGGACCCCCTCGCGATTCCCGGTTTTTGCGCGTCGTTGGCCGGATGAAAGCAGGAATGTCCATCGACGGCGCAGAGGCGCGGATGCAGGCACTGGCGAGCGGATTGGAGGCCGAGCATCCCGACACCAACGCCGGTTGGAGTATTCGGCTATCGCCGCTCGCGGACGAAATCGCCCGTACGAGCCGTCTGGAGCTCCTTCTCGTCTTTGCGGCGATGTTCTGCCTGCTGTTGCTCGTCTGCGCCAACGTCGCCAGCCTCGCGATCGCGCGTGGCATCGCGCGCGCGAGAGAATTCGCGATTCGACTGGCGCTCGGGGCTCGCGGGAGCCGCGTCAGGCGGCAGTTGATCGCGGAAAGCCTGTTGAGCGCGATCGTCACGATGGGCATCGCCGTCTTGCTCACGGCATGGTGGGTGGACGCGGCCGTGTCAATCGCGCCGGCCGGCATTCCGCGCATACACGAGGTGGCCATCAACGCACGCGTCGTGTCGTTCGCCGCCGTGCTCGCGCTTCTGGTCACCGCCGTCGGAAACGCCGTTCCGACCTTTCGCGCTAGCCGCACACCAATTGCGGGCGCGCTCAAAGACGGGGCTGCCGTGTCCGGAAGGACGTCTGGCCGGCTGCGCGCGGGACTCGTGGTCGCCGAGATCGCAGCCGCAGTGATGTTGCTCGTCGGCGCCGGGTTACTGGCGCGGACATTTGCCGAGTTACGGCGGGTTGACATCGGTTTCGACACGAGCAACCTTCTCGTGGTGCGCATCACGCCCGATGCCGCGCGGTATCGGACCGCCGCGCAGACGAATGATTACTACCGCCGCGTGCTTGATTCACTGCGCGAGGTGCCCGCGATTCGGTCGGTGGCGGCGGTCACGGCCCTTCCGATGAGCACGATTGGCTCCGACTTCACTCGGCCGTACTGGCCTGAGCGTGCGGTCCCAGAAGGCAAGGCCGCGTCGCAAGCCAGCATTCGGATGGCGACCCCGGGATACTTCGCGACGTTGGGCCTTTCCGTAATTGCGGGACGCGAGTTCACGGATGGCGATGCCGCCGACGCCCCGCGTGTGGTGATCATCAATCAGCGTCTCGCGAAACATGCGTGGGGCACTGAGAACCCGGTTGGACGTAACCTGATCCTCGACTATCAGCGGGGTGCATATCCTTATCAGGTCGTTGGCATCGTGCGTGACGCCCGTTCTGACGGGCCGCGAAGTGAGCCGACGCCTGAGATCT
Source organism: Vicinamibacterales bacterium (assembly GCA_963730445.1). Taxonomy (GTDB): domain Bacteria; phylum Acidobacteriota; class Vicinamibacteria; order Vicinamibacterales; family JAMQPK01; genus JAMQPK01. Next base: position 19,138 of record CAVSRX010000015.1, read on the forward strand.
TCATCCCGCACGCGCAGAACCCGTACCTCGTCATGAACGTGATCGCTCGGACGAAACTGGACCCACTGGTCGTGGCTCAGACCGCTCACGCCCACGCGCGTCGTGTCGACCCTGATCAACCCGTGCATTCGATGACGACGATGGACCAACTGCTCGGCGATGCCGTTCAGCAAGATCGATTTGCGATGCTGCTGATCACCCTTTTCGCGGTCGCAGGGCTCATCACAGCAGCCGGGGGCGTTTACGCGCTGCTCGCCTACACCGTCGTGCAACGGCGTCGTGAAATTGCGCTGCGGATGGCGCTCGGGGCATCACCGCGGCGGGTCGCCAGGTCGATCGTGATGGAATCGCTCGTGCTCGCCACACTAGGCGGCACGATCGGTATCGTTGGCGCGGCTGCCAGCAGCCGTTTTGCGCGCAGGCTGCTCTTTGGTGTGGCACCGCAGGATCCCGTCACGTTCGTAACGGCCGTTGCGATTCTGCTAGTCGTTGCCGGCGCTGCCAGCTGGTTGCCGGCACGACGCGCAGCACTGACCGACCCAGCGCAAGCGATGAGGATTTGAGTCGGCTCAATCGCGCAGCCTGACCTCCCGTTCTTGACATACATAGAAGCGCAATGTATAAAGCTTCTACGTATGGACATGAGTAAGGACCTGGTTGCTGCCTCCGCCACGCCGCTCGTGCTGGCGATCCTTGCGGAAGGCGACAGTTATGGCTACGCCATCATCAAGCGAGTGGCCGAGTTGTCGGGCGGGCACCTGCAGTGGACCGACGGCATGCTCTATCCCGTGCTGCACCGGCTCGAGCGCCAGGGTTATGTGGCGGCGAAATGGTCCACGTCCGAGAACGGCCGCAAACGTAAGTACTACCGAATCACGAAAGAAGGCCGGGCGGAGCTCGCAGCCCAGCGGCAGCAGTGGAAAGCCGTGGACGGTACCTTGAAGGGGATCTGGATGCAGGCGGTCACAGTATGACGACGACATTCGCCGATCAACCGCTCGAAGAACAAATCACGCAGTGGCGGGAATACTTGCGCCGCCGTCAGGCCGTTCACGGTCCCGACGTGGAGGAGCTCGAGGGACATCTGCGCGATCAGTTGACGGCGCTCACCGAAGCCGGCCTGACAGGAGACGAAGCGTTCCTCGTCGCGGTCAAGCGCATGGGCAGCCTCGATGCGTTGTCACGCGAGTTTGCACGCGCGCATTCCGAGCGCTTGTGGAAGCAGCTGGTCATCGCCTCCGATGCTGTTGATCAGCCGGCCGACACGAAACGCAGCGAGTTCTTCGTCGTCCTCGCCCTTGCCGTCGTCGCGGCGGTGGCCGTCAAGGTGCCGGAGTTGTTCGGTCTTCGGCTCAGCCCCAACGAGGAAGTGCCGCCGTTCTACTTCCGCAACGCCAGTCTGTTCGTCTTCCCCCTCCTCGCCATCTACTTCATGTGGAAACGCGGGTGGAATGCTGTAACCGCGCTCTGGATCATGTTGCCCTTCGCGGTCGGGGCAGTGTTCGCCAACGTTTACCCGTGGAGGGACGTCGTCGTCGACACCAGGTCTAGGGTCAGCGACACCCTGGTGCTGACCATTCTGCATCTGCCAATTGCACTGTGGCTGGCCGTTGGCTTCGCGTATGTGAGAGGCCGCTGGTTTGAAGATGGCGGGCGCATGAACTTCGTCCGGTTCTCGGGCGAGCTGGCGATTTATTACGTGCTCATCGCGCTCGGCGGGGGAGTCTTCACGGGCTTTACGGCCATGATGTTCATGTCCATCGGAATGCGCCCTGAGTGGTTCATAGGCCCCTGGCTGATCCCGTGCGGGGCGGCGGGGGCCGTCATCATCGGATCGTGGCTGGTGGAGGCGAAGCAAAGCGTCATCGAGAACATGGCCCCGGTGCTGACCAGGCTGTTCACGCCGCTGTTCACACTTCTCCTGCTGGCGTTTCTGGCGACGATGGTGTGGACAGGCAACCCAATCAACCTGGAGCGGCAGCTGCTGATCGGTTTCGATTTGCTTCTCGCGGTTGTCGTCGGGCTGGTGCTCTACGCCGCCTCCGCGCGCGATCCGCAGGCGCCGCCCGACTTCTTCGACAGCCTGCAGCTGCTGCTCGTGGTCAGCGCGCTCGCGGTCGATGCCGTAGCGCTCTGGGCGATTGCCGCCCGCATCTCCGAGTTTGGCTTCACTCCCAATCGAGTGGCGGCGCTTGGCGAGAACATCATTCTGCTCGTCAACCTCGTATGGACGGCCTGGCTCTATGCGTCCTTCGTGCGTCGCAAGGGCTCGTTTGCCGGCCTGGAGCGATGGCAGATTGCGTACCTGCCGGTCTATGCCGTGTGGGCGGCACTGGTGGTTGTGATCTTCCCGCCCATATTCGGTTACCGCTGATGCGACTCTCGGTTGCGGGTCACCCAGTACCTCAAATCCCTGACCGAGTGTGCCGTGACTCTGATCCGGACGGATCGCCAGCACATCGGCGCCCGCGTTGCGGATCAACAGCGTCACCTCTTCGCGCGACATGGCGAACACATGCATCCGCGGATCCGCAGTTTCCAGCATGCCGTACTCGACGATCAGTCGAAACTTCAACCGGCGGTAGACCCGCACGAGTGACTTCGGCGCATAGACCTTGAGTCCCGGCCCTGTGACCGGAGCGCTGCAGAAGGCTTCTTCGGAATCCATCACATCCGTCCCTCCTGGCAGCTGGAACATGAGGATTCCCCCCGGCGCGAGCACTCGAATGAGCTCCGGAATATACCGCCGCACGACACGCGGCCGCAGGTGCTGCAACACGAGCCGGCAATAGATACAATCGAATGCGCCCGATTGAAACTGCCGCAGATGTGGTGCCCGGTTGACCACGAACGACAGCTTTGGCGCGTTTACGTTGAGACGCCGGGCTTCCGATATCATCGATGGGGCGACATCAACACCGACAACACGATCGAAATATTCCGCCAGGGCCCGTGTGACTCGGCCAACGCCGCAGCCGAAATCAAGCGCGCTCCCTCGTGAAACGGCAGGTGCGAGCCGCTCCAGGTCGGTGATGAAGCGCTGGGCATCCATCTGACCGGTGGCCAGGAACTCCGCGAGATTCCACTCCCGCATACTCCCGTCGCTGTCGGTCAAAATTGCACCGAATGGACTGCGCTGCCCGAGCAGATCCCACGATCGGCCGAAACGATTCAGAATGCCCACGATCTTCCACTCTCAGTATTGGCCGAAATCGTTCAGCGGTGTGAGTAGTGGGCTCAAAGACGGATCTCTTAACAGAAGATCAGAAGGTCAGAAGATCAAAAGGATCAAAAATCAAAAAGCCGGAGCAATGTGCTTCTGTTTGTACAATTCCGGATGATCCAAGCGCCTCAGGCCGCTCTTCAACGAGACGCTATTGAAGTTCATGAGCAGTCCGGCAGGGCAGCCTGTGAGCTTCAGGTACGTAATCACCTGCGCAAGATAGACTGGATGCAGTCGCTCCACGGCCTTTAACTCCACGACAACACAGCCTCCGACAAGAAGATCAAGCTTCAGCTCGCTTCGAATTTTGTGACTCTTGTATTCGATCGGAACGCGTCGGTCGCTCTCCACATCTAGATTCGCTTCTTTCAACTCGACCACCATGCATTCCTGATAGACCGACTCGAGCAATCCTGGCCCGAGTGTCCTATGCACCTCAATGGCGCAGGCAATGATCTTGTTTGTGAGTGGTTCAAAATCCGGAATGGGTGAAATCATGTTTTATCGAGGAGCACGACTCAGGCCACTCGATTCCGCACGCGTTTGCTGTGAAAGGCAGTTCGACGTGGCAATAATTGCCGCCTTTCCGGCGGTGAACGTACGAGCTCTTAGCCCTTTCTGACCGTTTAACAGAAGGTCAAAAGAGCAAAAGGTTGGGAGCTGGCTTCCGAGGATTTTGTCTTCTAATCTTCTAATCTTTTGTTAAAGGTCAAAGACTAGCCCACGAGACCGGGTCTTTGTGTTTCAGGCGGGATTGTCCGCTCCGCTCGGGTGAACCACCAGGGCATCGGCGGTGTCTTGTAGAGTGGAACGTAGGTTCGAGATGCATGAACGGGCCGATCGCCTTGCGGATCGCTTCCTGACTGTGGACGAACAGCTCCAGCACGAATTCGACTGCCGGCTCGTCGAATCCTCGCGGCTCGTGTTTCGGGTTGCATTCGGCGTGCTGAGGCATCGCGAGGATGCCGAAGACGTCGCACAGGAAGCGTTTACAAAGGCGTATAGGAGTTTTGCGAAACTCCGGGACCGAAACCGTTTTCGCGCCTGGATCGTCCGCATGACGTGGCGTCTGGCTCTTAACAAGCGGCGAACCGATCAACGGCGCCTGTCGCGCGAGGCTAGAGAAGAGATCGTCTCCGTAAAGACGGCTGCCGACTCGTTGCTTGAACGCGAACGGGCAGAGCAGCTCTGGGACGCCATCGATAAGCTGCCAGAAAAGCTTCGACTCGTCGTGGTGCTCAGTGGCATTCAAGAGCATGACGTTCGCGAAGTCGCCCTGCTGCTGGGGCTCCCAGAGGGAACAGTCAAGTCGCGGTTGTTCGTGGCACGTCAGCGTTTGAAGGAGTGTCTGCAATGGACCGTCAGCGATCCGCTCAAATGACCAGCGATGAATTGCTCGAGCGGCGGATTGAACATGCGCTTGCGGTCGAGCCGCCGCCAGAGTTTGTGGCTCGTGTTCGGACGCGTATTGAGCGCGAGCCGGCGCCCAGTAGTTTGTTCCTATTGTGGAGGCCCGCGGCGGCAGGTGTCCTGGCTATTGCGATCGCAGTAGCAGTTATCGTCACGTCGATTGATCGCAATGCCGCGCCGCTCGTCTCGGCTCCGCCGGTGGCGGCTTCAGTTTCCGAGCCGGCCCCGTCTGCGACGGAAGCACCGCCACCTCCAATTCGAGATGTTCGCCTGGCGACGTCAGTAAAGCGCACAGTTGCTACCCGCTCATCCAGGATCGTGGATGAACGCACCGCGCTACGGCTCCTCATCACCAACATTCGCGAAGGCCGCATTGATGCGGCCGAGCTGAAGGATCTTGACGCGCCGAGATTCGAGCCGGTTCGCGAGATTTCCATAGAACCGATAGACATCGAGCCGGTTCCGCAGATCGCGCTCGTCAACACCGAGCCGCTTCCGCGGCCCGCAGCTCTCGAAGGAGAACAGTCATGGTAAAGCACTTGAATAAGGTGACCTTCGCACTTGCGACGGTTGTATTCCTCGGCGCTGGCGGCCTTCGTGCGCAGTCGCCGGCGCAGAAGCCGGAGCAGAAGCCCGCGCAGAAACCGGAGCAAGCGCAGACATCTCCCGCGAGAGAATCTGACAAGAGATTACCTGTGCAGGTGCACGTTGTTATTTCCAGGCTCCAGGGACAGAAGAAACTCAGCAGCGTGCCATATGCGATAGCTGTCAATGCGGGGTGGCTCAGCACTGGTAGTCGTTCGCAGCTACGAGTAGGAGCACGAACGCCTGTGCCGGTACCGGTCACGGCGGTGGGGTCTGGCGACGCCGCTAAACAACCGATTCGTTCCTATACCTACGAGCAACTGGGCACCAGCATCGACTGTTCGGTCGCACAGTTCGAGGGCGGGCTCTTCAGCGTGTTCGTCACGGTTTCCGACACGTCACTGGACTTACCAAGTCCGGCCACACAGGGCGCTGCGCAGCTAGTCAATGACGTGCCGATTATCCGAACCTTCACCTCAACAAACGAGCTCACGCTTCGTGATGGTCAGTCAGCGCAGTTCACGGCGGCTACAGACAGAATCAGCGGGGAAGTGACCAGAGTTGATGTCACGCTGAACGTGGTGAAGTGATCCGCAAGCGTACGGTCTGTCCGACCGCCAGTCGACCGATGCGGGTGACCGCGCCGTAGACGCCCGCGGTGTTCTGGTTCGCACGAACAACCGCCTTCATCACCTCTGGCGCAGGACTGGCTGAGTCGGGATCAAGGTTCACCATCGAGCAGCGAACGTCGCGCATCGTGACGGTGATAGAGGGCGCGACTTCCCCCTCGCCGAATGAGAGGAGACCGCCTACCCACTCGTCCTCCTGGAAGGGAACCGGTCGCAATAAACGAACGACCACATTCGGGCGAAATCGCCGCACGTCCGGGCTCTGTCCTGCGAGCCGTCCGATCTCGCGCACCGTATCGACGGCGATCACGGAGAGGCTCCCTTCATCGAAGATGCCGTGCCTCAGCTGCATCATCTGCACGGGAGCCCCGTGCCGACGTCCAACTGCCGCGGCCAGCTCCTCCCCGAAGATTGGCATCTCTTCGCCATCCGGCGTGCGAACATGCGTAGGAACGTCGCTCTGCGCACCGTCTCCGTGGCGCCGCGGCGCAAACAAGAGCAGATCGGGAAGCTTGCTTGCCGTCAGCCACGGGAACTCGCTGCGGTCGTCAACCCGCCGGAATGCCAGTCGTCTGTCACCATCGAGGCCGTGCCAGCCGAGCTCGGCGACCTCGAGTCGTTCGCCGCCCATGGACTTCACGGGATACCGGAAGATTGCCTCTACATGTCCGATGTCAATGAGCATGCTCGATGCTAGTCCGTCCTGATAGAATCCGACGCTTCAAAGGAAGGCATCATGAAACGCGTCCGCCCGGCCTGTACTCCTCGTCGCGCTGTCGCTTGCGCCCGTCATACTTATCGGCCAGGCGCACGATGCGCCCGATCTCGACGCCATCTACAAGATCAAAGACGAGGGGTTCCAGCGGTCGGCGGTCATGGAGTTACTCGGCTACCTCACCGATATTCACGGCCCGCGGCTGACGAACTCGCCCAACATCAAGGCTGCGGCCACATGGACCACGACCAAGATGATGGAGTGGGGTCTGGTGAACGTGAAGCGCGAGCCGTGGGGCCCGTTCGGGCGCGGCTGGTCCAACGAAAAATTCTATCTGCACGCCACGGCTCCGCAGAGATATCCGATCGTCGGTTTCCCCAAAGCGTGGACTCCGGGCACAGGCGGCCTCGTGAGCGGAGAAGTGGCGATCGCCGTGATTGCATCGGCCGAAGACACAGAAACGCATCGAGGGAAGCTGAAAGGAAAAATCGTGATGACGGCGCCGGCTCTGGCAGTCGCACCGTCGACCGCGCCTCTTTCGACGCGGTACGACGATCGCGGGCTCGAGCAGTTGTCCCGCGAGCCTGCGCCGACGCCCGCCCGCGGTCGTGGCGTTCCACCGCCCGGCGGCGCACCCGGACAGCAGGCGACGAATCGACTGCGCGCCGAGTTCTTCGCAAAGGAAGGGATTCTTGCGACGATCGAGCCGAGCCGCGGCGTAAACGGCGGCACGATTGTGGTACTGGGGCCTCCTAGCACGGGTCGGGCCGGGGGCGCGAGTCCCATGGGCCCGCGCGATCCAAAGGCGCCAACTAGCTTTCCGCAGTTGGTGATCGCGGCCGAGCACTACAACCGCATGTTCCGAACTCTCGAGAAGAAAATTCCCGTGTCGCTGGAGATGGACGTCGACAACAGGTTCTATGACGACGATCTCAACGCGTTCAACATCGTCGGCGAGATTCGCGGCACCGATCTGGCCCACGAGGTGGTGATGGTGGGCGCGCATTTTGATTCGTGGCACAGTGCCACGGGTGCCACGGACAACGCCGCCGGAGTCGCCGTTATGCTCGAGGCGATGCGAATTCTGAAGGCAACCGGGGTGAAAATGCGTCGCACGGTCCGCATCGCACTTTGGACCGGCGAGGAACAAGGCCTGCTGGGCTCGCGAGCCTACGTTCGTGATCATTTTGCAGACCGACAGTCGATGACGCTGAAGTCCGAGCACGCGAGGCTCTCTGCATATTTCAACGTCGACAATGGAACGGGTGCCATCCGAGGCGTGTTTCTGCAGCGCAACGAAGCCGTCGCACCAGTGTTTCAGGCGTGGATGGAGCCGTTCAGGAATATCGGGATGAGCACGCTAGCGATCCGCAATACGGCGTCGACCGACCATGTCGCATTCGACGAGGTGGGGTTGCCCGCGTTTCAGTTTATTCAGGACCCAATCGAGTACGCAACACGGACGCATCACACGAACATGGACGCGTACGACCGCATTCAGGCTTCAGACCTGATTCAGAATGCTGTCATCGTGGCGTCCTTTGCGTATCACGCCGCAAATCGTGATCAGAAGTTACCGAGAAAGCCGCTGCCGCGACCATCCCCGCCCCCAACTCCATAGCGCGGCTCGACGGCGTGGATGTAGAATCGCGCGCACATGCGCACACTCATTCGCCCGGTTCATGTCCGTACCGCTGTGTTCAGCTCGTTCGTCGCCCTGTGTGGATGCGCTCTGCCAACAGCCGCTCCTCCGAATTCGGCCGCGAGGCCGAGTCGTGCCTCGGCTGACGCCTGGTCGTATTCACAGACGATTACGATCGATACAACCACATCCGGTGCCAACGTCCTCGAAGACGTCCGACAGTACCCGCTGGCCGTGCGGCTCGACAGGAGCCGCTTCGATTTCGATCAAGCCCGCGCAGACGGCGCCGACATCCGGTTCTTCGACTCGGCAGGAAAGGTCCTGCCACACGCGATTGAACTGTGGGACAAGGCATCCGGGTCTGCGGCAATCTGGGTCTTGCTCGATCTGGTCAAAGGCAACAGCAAGGACCAATCCATCGTGATGAAGTGGGGTCACTCGAGCGCGCCGAACATCAGTGATTCGAAGGCCGTCTTCAAGAGACAAGACGGCTTCGTTGGCGTCTGGCACCTCGATGAGGACGGAAATACCGGTCCCGATGGATACAGGGATGCCAGCGACCACGAGGCACACGGCACCGGCGTGGGGATGATTCCGGGATCTCGTGTTGACGCGCGCATCGGCAAGGGCGTGCATCTCGACAATCCGACGGGACAGGACACCGCGCGTTGGATTCGCGTCGGCGGCGAGAAGGCGGCGCAGTTCAACCCCGGGCCGCCGATCACTTTTTCAATCTGGGCGCTGGGATATTCCTATCCCATTCGCAGCTACGAAACGATGATCGCAAAAGGCGACACGTCGTGGACGTTGCAACGAGTGCAGTACGGCCCCGGCGGGGGCGCTCAAAAGATCGGCGGGCAGGGCTACCAGACCTGCGTGCGGACGCCCAAATATCATCTGTGCACGTACAACTTCGCGGGACAAGCGCTCGTCACAAAAGAGTGGCTGCACTTCATGGTCGTGCTCGAGGAGCCGAGCATGAAGCTGTACATCAACGGCAAGCTCAACGCGTCGGAATCCGCCGGCCCGTGGGAGAAGGGCGCTCATGACCTCGGCATCGGCAATCAGACACAGCATCTCGAGAAAGGCCGGCGGCAGTGGGACGGCATTCTGGACGAAGCGCGCGTCATGCAAGGCGTTCGCACCGAGAGTTGGGCAAAGCTCGATTACGAGAGCCAGCGCGAGTCGCCGACGCTCCTCAAATTTGGTGATATTCGCAGATGAAGTGGGTTATGCGATTTCTGACGAGCGGTGAGATTGCACGGGCGACTCTTCCCCGTAGTCCCGCATGAAGTCTTCCACTGCCTTGGCCTCGATGTCCGAGAACTTCACGCCAAATCGGTAGACGGAAAGGCTCGTTCCCGGCTGCTCGTAGATGACCCACACGATCCGTCCCTTGCAGATGAGCTGGCCAGCGGCGGTCGGAAAGAACAGCTTCACGAGGTAATTCGGCTTGACCATTTGCCTGACAATCGCCTGCGCTCCGCCAATAGACAGGTCGATCAGCTCACCAGGCATGCCATCCACAGTGACCTGGGTACCCCGGCGGATCTTGACGCGCTTGGCATCGCGTGCCGGCCCGGAGAATTGAAGTGGTTTTTTTCGAGCGCTCACGAGACTCGGCGGCGCCAGAATGGCAGCCGGCGCACTCTTCGATGGCGCGGCGCTCGATCGGGTGGTACTCGCAGCGCTCTTGGTTTCGGCTGACTGGGTTTTTTTCGGTGGCGCAGCGGCAATCGGGCGGGTCTGCTCACGTTGCCCATGCAGCGTCCGCGACAGACCGTCGGTGAGTTTCTGGCTCGCGGCCGCGAGCTGCTGATATTGCGTTTCCGCAACGGCTTTTGCAGCGGTCGCATCCTTCAGCTTCCGCTGCAGCTCGACGCGCTCGGATTCGAGCTCCTCGACCTGCTGCTGGGAATTTGTCAGCTCGACGGCCAGCTTTTTCCTGTCGTTCAGGGCTTCTCGGTGCTGCGCCGCCATGGCTTTGCGATCCGCCTCTGCATCGGCAAGGTCGGACTGCGCCGATTCAACCTGCTGCTGCGCGTTGTCGAGCGCCCTCCGGAGCATGGTATTCACGGCCAACGCTTGCGTCAGGTCGGTCTCGGCGCGCTGCTGCTCGCGGTCGACGCGTTCGCCGATGACGTCGGCAATGATTTTTCCAGTGGCGTCGATGGCCGCCTGGTGGGCGCTCGCCTCCAGCCGTGCTTCGATTGAAGAGATCTGGCGGTCGAACGCGGCGCGCAGGGCCGCGAGGTCGTTGCGCGGCGTTTCGAGAATATGATGCGCCAACGTCTCCAGTGAGACGCCAATCGAGGTGTCGTCTTCGCGTTTCTCTTTCACAACTGAATCGTCTCGTGGCTCTTCAGCGGCTCGAGCAAATGTGGTGCCGCGCAAAACATTGCGATTTTGGGGTCCTGGCACCTGACAGAGCGACGGTTTCGAAATCGCGAGGCGATTCCTGTAACGCCGTCACGGCTGGTGGGACCGGATTCCGGCACACCGTGCCATAATGTGGCACTTCACATGAGACGCACGGTCCTTATTCTCGGGGCGGCTGCCATCCTTGTTGGCGCCATGGGCCCGTTCACCATCACAGCCCAGTCCGGCGGGGCGGAGCCGCAGGCGAACCGGATCGACTTCGAAAAAGAGATCGCCCCGATTCTCGCCGCGCACTGCACCAGTTGTCATGGCGCAGCCAGGCCTCGGGGCGGGATGAGCCTCACCTTTAAAGATGAAGCAGAAGCGCGGGCCAGGCTGAAGGACGACGACGCGTTCTGGGATCGCGTTGAGACAGAGAGTGTCGACGAAACAGATGCCGCCGGCTGGCCGGAAGGCGCCGACCGACGCGCAGCGCGAGCTGCTGGTCGAGTGGATTCACAACAATGTGATGACCACCGACGGCAAGCCCGATCCGGGTCCGTTCATGGTGCGGCGCCTCAACAACCGGGAATACGCCAACACCGTCCGCGATCTGCTGTATCTGCCGCCGACTTCGACGTGACGACGGACTTTCCGGCCGACGAGCGCGGCGACGGCTTCGACAACAACGCCGGCACGCTGACGATCTCGCCGCTGCTGATCGAGCGCTACCTGGCCGCTGCGGAAAAAGCGACGGTCGCGGCGCTCGGCCTCGATCCGCGGACGGCGCCGCCGCGCGTGGCCGAGCCCGGCGTGTCGCCGACCTTCAATCCGAGGAACAAGCTCAACGAGCCGAGCGCGCAGTTCAGGGAGGACTTCGCCGATCGCCAGGCGAAGATTCGGCTCAACCTCGAAGTGCTCGCGCCGCGCGCGTACCGGCGTCCGGTGACGAAGCGCGAGATCGACGAGCTGATGAAGTTTGCGGCGCTGTCGTTCGCGCACGCGGGCGAATCGTTCGACCAGGCGACGGGTCTGTCGGCTCGCGCCGCGATCATGTCGCCGGAGTTCCTGTTCCGCGATCGAGCGCGATCCGAATCCGGACGGCACAGGCAAGGTCTTCGAGATCACCGAGTACCAGCTCGCGAGCCGCCTCTCCTATTTCCTCTGGAGCACGATGCCGGACGAGGAGCTGTTCAAGGCGGCGAAGGCAGGCACGCTGCGCGCCAACCTCGAATCGCACATCGCGCGGATGCTGCAAGGACCCGAAGGCGATCTCGCTCACGAAGGATTTCATGGGGCAGTGGCTGGAGATCCGCGGCCTGCACGAGGCGACGAACGCCGATCCCGCGCTGCTCGCGTCGATGCAGGGGGAGACCGAGCACTTCTTCGACGACATCGTCACGGAACAACCGCAGCATCATGGATTTCCTCGATGCCGACTACACGTTCGTCGACGAACGGCTGGCGAAGCTCTACGGCATTCCCGGCGTGACCGGCGACGAGTTTCAGAGGGTGCAGGTCGACAAGACGCGGCGCGGCGGCATTTTCACGCAGGCGAGCTTCCTCACGCTGACGTCGAAGCCGCTCGGCAAGATCGCGGCGGACGTCGCCGGTGCTGCGCGGCAAGTGGATCCTGGAGAACATCTTCAACCAGACCATTCCGCCGCCGCCGCCGAACGTGCCGTCGCTCGACTTCGATCCGAACAAGGAGCTGAAAGGCACCGTGCGGCAGATCTTCGAGCAGCACCGCGTCGATCCGACGTGCGCGGGCTGCCATGCGCGCATGGATCCGTACGGGTTCGCGCTGGAGAACTACGACGGCTTCGGCGCGTGGCGCGACCAGGACAATCGCGTCGACGTGGACGCGTCGGGCGAGATCGACGGCAAGACGTTCACGACGCCCGTCGAGTTCCGGGCGATGCTGGCCGGACGCGCAAGGACGATTTCCGGCGCGGGTTCATCAAGAAGATGCTGAGCTACGCGCTGGGCCGCGGCATGCGGGGCTACGACAGGCCGGCGATGGACGCGATTGGCGCCGCCGTGCAGCAGGACGGCGACACGCGTGCTCGAGCGTCGTCCTGAACATCGCGAAGAGCTATCCGTTCCAGCACGCGCGCGGTCTCAAGAGTGAAACGGCGGCGCCGGTACTCCGATGCGTCATCGGCGCTGTTTCATCCGGTATTCGTTCCGCCGCCTGTGGATCCCAACGCGCCGGCGCGCGGCGGGCGAGGGCGCGGACGGACGCGGGCAGGGCGACGGACAGCCTGGCCGCGGGCCGCGGCACTGCCGCCGCCTGACGCCTGAGCCGCGACACCGTGACGCTCCACAAGTAAAAAGAGGACACCTCGATGATCGTGAAAAGACAACCACTGGCACGTCGGGAATTCCTGAAAGGCGTCGGAAAAGGCGCCGGCGTGGCGATCGCCCTGCCGCTGCTCGAAGCGATGATTCCGACGAGCCTGATTGGTTCCGCCGAAGCCGCGCAGCGCGTGCGCAAGTTCGGGCCGCACAATCGTCTGCTCGATCCTCTATTACCCCAACGGCGTCCACACGCCGAACTGGTATCCGACGATCCCGGGCGTGAAGACCGTCGTCGACAACTCGAGGCCGTCGCCGCTGACGCCGGAGGAGGTCGCCGCGCAGGAGGCGAAACCCGTCGTCGCGCGCGTGCCCGGTCCGCATTTCATACGTCGGAGTACCAGCTGGCGCCCGGCATGAAGCCGCTCGAGCGCCATCGCAACGACTTCCTCTGCTCGGCGGTCTCGACGTGCCGCTGGCCAAGATGGATCAGGCAGGCGATCACGCGAAGGCGTTGTCGTGCTACCTGACGGGCGTTCGCATTCGCAGGACGGCGACCGACGACATCCAGGCCGGCATCTCCGCGGATCAGATCATCGCCAACGCCATCGGCAACCAGACGCGCTTCCCGTCGCTGGAACTGGGCCTGGACTACGGCCGCATGGAAGGCGGCTGCGATCCCGGCTACGCGTGCATCTACTCGAACAACGTGTCGTGGAAGAACGCGACGACGCCGGCGATCAAGGAAGTGAATCCGCGCATCGTGTTCGACCGGCTGTTCGGCGGCGCCACAGCCGTCCGATCACCACGGCGAATCGCGCGACCAGCAGGAAACCTACAACCGCAGCATCCTCGATTACACGCGCGAGAGCCTCAGCCGCATCAACGGCATGCTCGGCGTGAACGATCGCCTGCGCGTCGACGAGTACCTCACGTCGATTCGCGAGATCGAGCGGCGCCTCGATGCGCCGCCGTCGAACATCGAAGCTGCCGAAGGGCGTCGTCCGCCCGCTGCGCGTGCCCGACACGTTCAAGGATCATTTCCGGCTGATGGCCGACCTGCAGATTCTCGCGATTCAGCAGGACGTGACGCGCGTCAGCACGTTCATGCTCGGCGTCGAGCAGAGCCGCCGCACCTACACCGAGATCGGCATCCCGGAAGAACATCACGGGCTGACGCACCATGCGGGCAACGAGGAGAAGATCGCGAAGGTCTGCAAGATCGACGCGTACTGCGCGGAGCAGTTCGCCTATTTCCTCGACAAGATGAAGTCGATCAAGGAAGGCGAGAACACGCTGCTCGACAACTCGATGGTGCTGCTCGGCAACGGCAACGGCGATGCCGCGCGTCACGACCATTACAACTGCATGACGGTGCTCGCCGGCCGCGGCTGCGGCACGCTCGATCCGGGGCGCTACATCAATTACGACGGACTGGTGATGTCGAACCTGTGGCTGTCGCTGATGGATCGCATGGGCGTCGAGCGTCGAGCGCCACGGCGACAGCACGGGACGGCTGCCGGCGCTCAGCCTGTAATTCACACGGAATTTTTCGTCGGCCTTCCGGGACGATGGTTTCCCCGCGCGCGAGCATAGCCACCAGCGACGCGATTTTCCTGGCTCGTCCGGCCGGCGTCTTCATGTTGTTCGTGCGAAAGGCGAGCGCGAAGAGATTCATGCGTCCAAGTGTCTGGAATGTCTTGCGCGCGCGGGGATTCGCGTCGATCGCGGCGCGAAGATCGTCCGGTATCGTGGCCACGGACGCTTTGCGAATGGGCGCATAGGCGGCCGCCCAACGGCCGTCAGCCTTCGCGGCATCGATCTGTCGGTGCCCGGGCGGCTTCATGCGTCCCGCCGCGGTCAGTCGCTTCACGTGCTCACGATTGATCTGGCTCCAGATGCTGCGGCTTCGCCGCGGGCTGTAGCGCTGCAGAAACGATTCGTCATCGAACGCTTTGCGGATGCCGTCAATCCAGCCCCAGCACAGTGCGACATCCAGCGCTTCCGCGTTGGTCACGGTTGGCTTACCAGCGCCCTTCTTGTAAATCCGCACCCAGATCTCGGTTTCGCGCGCATGGTTCGCGCGGATCCAGGCTTCAAACGCGGCCTCGCTCTTGAAAGACTTTATCCTCTGCGGGTTCGGAACTACTGGGGCCATGCGCTACTCACGCGCCGCACGCGACCGGCGGCTATACAGTACCAAGGACAGGGCCGTGTAATACACAGGAAAAAAGAGCGACACCCACGCCAGAGATCGTTGCGGTGTCGGCAACTGCAGGATGAGCAGCAATATCATCACGCCCCACAACGATCCCAGCGTGAGCGTGGCGGTGCGCGCGGTGATCATTCGCGACGGATACACATATCCGATTCGGACGAACACAAGCGCGCTCAGGATGAGAAGAATCGCGGCATTCGCCACCGGCGATAAACCCAACACAACCAGGTACAGCGCGACGATGTTCCAGTACCAGGGAAACCCGGTAAAGAAGTGGTCGTCGGTTTTCGCGTCTTCACTGACGAATCCAAACAGGCTCGACAACAGCATGGCCGCGACAACGGGGATCGTCCAGGCGCCGGTTACAACCCCTGCCTGCCATACGATGACGGCCGGCACGAACACGAACGTCAAGATAATCGACGAGGTCATCGACCTTCTGACCGGAAAAGTTCGGCAGCCGTTCATGGACGCGCACCCGGCGGGCCAATAGTCCGTCGGTGCTGTCCACCAGCACGGCAACGAACAACCACAGAAACGCCGCCCGGAAATTCCGTGTCGTCGCGGCCTGCAGTGCGAGAAACGCCAGAACCGCGCCGGTTGCCGGTGTACGCGTGCACGAGCCAGGCGGGCCACGTCGCGTGCATCACCGCGCGGAGGCGGTAAGCGCCGGCTTCGACTCGATCAGATCGATCAGCGCTCGTGCGCGCAGAAGCACACTCTTCAGCTCGAGCAGCGCCTGCCGTTGCGCATAGCGTCATCGGCATGTACTGCGCGAGCATGTTGACCAGTTCTTCGTCCGTGGTGTCCGGTGGCACCTTCGTGTCGGATCCCTTTGTCACGAGCGCCTCTAACCGCAGTCGTTGCTTATGAAGCGCCGCCTTCTCTGCGTCGTCCAGCACCTCGGGCATCGCGTCGACATGCGCGAGGCGGTAGGCGCGAGCTGGCATCTTCGCCGGTGACGCGAAACTTCACGAGCCCGCGCAGCACGATGTTGAATCGTCCGCCCGGCAGCTCTTCGACCTCCGTAATCACGCCCGGCGCAGCCGATCTCATAAATCGGCGGCCGTCCCGGCATAGTCCGCCTCGAAGCCCGGCTTGAGCGTCGTCATGCCGATGATGCGGTCGCCCTTCAGCGCATCAGCGACCATCGCGCGATAGCGCGGCTCAAAGATGTGCAGCGGCCGCGAGACGCCCGGGAAGAGCATCGTCACTTCGAGAGGGAAGATGGGAATGTCTGGCGGGAGCGCGGTCTGTGCCTGGGCCGTACTGCCAGCGCATAAGAGACAGACTGTTAGCAGCACTTCTCTGTGCTTGTCCGCCCACCAGCTCCATAACGTCAGTATCGCCGCACCGACGATCGCGAAGATCCACAGCGCAGTCACCGATGGTGGCGGCGGACCAGCAAGGTTCGCGAAGTACGCGACGACGAGAAATACGGCCAAGCCGGCAAACGCCCAACGTCCGATTGCGTCACGCGCCCTGGTCGTTCGCATGTATACCCACAGCCCGGCTGCGAATATCGGCAACTCGACGGCCAGCGTGGCGAGCCTGGAATTCCAGAGACCCAGGCCATACTTTGCGCCCCCTGGATAGATCGGCATGTCGGGACGATGCATCACGAAGTCGAGGAGCCAGTGGCTCACCACGAGCGCCGCGAGCATCAGGAAGGCGGCGCGGTCGCGCGCGGCGAATCGATAGAGCGCACCAAACGCGACGCCCCAGATGATGAGAAATACCAGGGAGTGAGAGTACGGATAACTCACGAAATCAAGCGGGGTGACGGCCGTATTCCCTGGGTCGATGCGCACGTGCTCGATTCCCGCGGCCAGAAATATCGGCCACAGCATATCCGCGAGTTGAACCGCCACGAACAACACGGCCAGCGAGATCTTCGGGACCGCCCGCTTTGCCGCAAATCCCAGTGCAAGATGGCCGATGAACATAACGACTTTCCTCCGCTACGGCTGATTCGGCAGCTCGGTGATCCACTTCGGCACGACGGGCCGAAGCGCGACGGTCTCGGGCGTCAGCTTTTTCCCCATCACCGTTGCGGTGCGGCTGAGCCACGAGCCGCCGGGGCCGGCGAACGTGTCCGGCCGGTGGTAGGCCTCATCCTTCATCGCTTCTTCCAGGCTGATGAACGTGTAGCCGCGCTTGCGCATGCGGGCAATGCTGTCGCGCAGCGACACCGAGTTGAGCTCGTTGCAGTGGATGAGCAGAATCTGCGCGATTTCACGGCCGTACAATTCCATTGAAGACTTCTCGGCATATGCGAAGCCGACATCGACCTGGTCGAGGTAGGCCTGCTTAATCCGTTCCGCCACCTCGACATTTCCGCGGCGCAGCTCGCGCGTATACGCGCCGGCGAACGTGTAATCGGCGTAATCGACGGTCACGGGCGCGTGGCGGTATTTGCGCTTCTCGAGAAAGTCGACGATCGCCTGATGCGCTTCAGCCGTCGCTCCCGAATGGAGATAGGGATAGCGCAGCCACACCAGTTGCTTGCCGCGCTGTTCGAGGATGGCCCGGGTGATCACCTCTCCTTTAATCACGTCATCTGTGAACTCATCGACCGGAACCATGCTGGCGCTCTTGTGCGAGTAGGCGTGGTTGCCGACTTCGAAACCGGCATTGAGCCACTGCTCGACCACCGCCGCGCGGGCGTCGCGCTGCCCGGGCACGTTCAGCTGGCGCTCGTTGACGAAGAGCGTCACTGGAACCTTCTCGATCTGGAACGAGCCCACCAGCCCATTGGTGATCCGCTGGAAATTGCCGAGGTCGGTCATCTCGTTCACAACCGGGCCGTCGTCGATGGTGATGGCCACGCGCCGCGCGGCCGGAGTCTGTGCGCCGAGCGCGGCCAGGGCGAGCGTCAGCGCCGCGGTAATCGATAAAATGTGCTTGAACATCTTTTGGCTCTCCTGCTACAAGGGCACAGAGTATTCCTATATGCGAAACCTGTCACGCTGGCTGGTCCTGATTCTTGCGGCCCATGTGTGCGCTCGCGGCGCAGGTCACTGTGCCGATGTCGCAGTACGACTACGGGCGTACGGGGGCCAACCTTCAGGAGCGGATCCTCAACCCATCCAACGTCGACCCCGCCCACTTCGGCAAGCTCTTTTCGAGGACCGTGGACAACAGCGTCTACGCGTTTCCGTTGATCGTTCCCAACCTCGACATCGCCGGCCGGCGGCATAACGTCATGTTCGTCGCCACGATGGGGAACACCGTGTACGCGTTCGACGCCGACGATCCAGCGCAGTCGGAGCCGCTGTGGTCGCGAAACCTCGGTCCCGCCACTCCCGGCGACAGCTTTATCGGGCCAACGCATCACGGCATTCTCGGAACGCCCTGTATCGACGTCGCCACGGGCACTTTGTATGTGGTCGCGTTCGTGCAGAAGGACAACGAATCCAACTTGTGGGTGAATGCGCTCGACATTTACACGGGCAGCCCGAAATTCAACTCTCCACAACTCCTGTCATTCCCCTTCGCCGGACCGGAAGGGACGCTCACGAACGTGAAGGGCGCACTGCAGCGCGCGGGGCTGCTGGTGACCAACGATGTTCTCTATGTCGCTGTCGCCAACGTCGTGCCCGATCCGAAAGATCAGCATTGGTCGCAGGAAGGCTTCCTGCAGACATTCAATGCGCGCGATTTGACACAACGCCTGGCCGTATTCCAGACGACCCCCACCGGACGGAAAGGTGGAATCTGGCAGGGCGGTCGTGGGATCGCGACCGATGGCCTTGGCAACATCTATCTGTCCACCGCCGGCGGCTTCTATGACGGCGTCAGGAATTTCGGAAGCAGCACGTTGAAGTTCGCCGGCCCCAGTCTCAAGCTCGCCGACTGGTTCACACCGCACAATCATGAATTTCTCTTCCTTCAGAACATCGACATGAGCGCAGGCGGCGTCACCTTGATTCCCAATTCGCCGCTCATGTTCTCGGGCGGCAAGGAAGGCGTCATTTTTCTTCTCAATCGCGACAACATGGGCAAGGTCGAAGGCACCGGCGGCGGACCGCTGCAGAGGTTTCAGGCGGGATACGGTTGCGGGCAACGTGACTGCGCGAACACATTGGGAACAGCGTTCTGGCGCCGCGAGAACGACGGCGTGCTCTACGTCTGGGATCGACGGGATGTCTTGAGAGCGTACAACTTCGTCGACAACCGCTTCCTCACGATTCCGGCTGCGGTGAGCCCGACGAGCGCCGCCCAGACGGGTGGCCCCAGCGTGTCGGCGAACGGCTCCGACGTGACGAGCGGTATCGTGTGGGCTGTCACGACTGACTCTCCGAGAAGCGCCGGGCGAGTGCCGGGCACGCTGCGTGCCTTCCGCGCCTCCGACGTGAGCAAGGAAATTTATAACTCCGACATGAACAGTGAGCGTGACGCGCTCGGCGACTTCACGAAAATGGCGCCGCCAGTCGTCGCGAATGGAAAGGTGTACGTGCCCACGCAGGGAAAGGCAGTAGTTGTGTACGGCCTTCTGACCCGCTAAATTTTTTTCGCCCGCCATTTCGTTTCGGTTTATTTTTGAACCTATGACCACTTCCAAGAGAACCCTGTTGTCTCTTCTTCTCCTGGCAGGCGTGGCTGTGTCCGCGCTGACGGCTAAGGACGGCCCGATCGCCGACGAGGCTGGCGGCTACGACATCAGTACTCAGGTGTCAAATGACGGCGGCGGGTCGACGTGGACCTACACGATTACCAAGACCACTGCCGACACGAAGGACCTCGGTCATTTCATTGTCAGCTTCGATGCCTGCGGCGACCGCAGCCCCACAATCGACAACATCGTCTCCGCCACGGTCAACGGCGTGTATTGGAAGCATCAAATCGTGCCGACCGACGGTCAATCGGAGTGCGGTGTGGAGTCCGCGAACTTCGTGAAGTTCGATAACCTTCCTGAGGCCGATACGTACGTCATCGAATTCACGCTCGACGACATTTATGCGGCGATGGATTCGACAGGGTGGTTGAAGAGCGGACCGTCGTGCGTGAAAAAGGCCCTGCTGGCTCCGGGTTGCCAGGGATACGTCCGCACGTCAGCCATGGAAGCCGCTCCGTCCCTCGTCGGCACGCCGTACTCCGGCATCAACACGTACATGAGGCAGTTCGGATTCGACTACACCGAACATCCCAATTGCACGGGCGGCTACGGCGGGCACATCGATGGCGTTCACGGCGCCGTCGACGTCGATCCGTACTTCAACAGGCACGTATTTCGTTTTGACATTCACATCGATCCCGTCATCGACGGCGATCGGTGCAGCTCGTCGACGGTCGATCGCCAGCGCAACGAGATGAAATCGATCACGAACAATTCAACGTGGGCAAAGGTTCAGGGCAACTTTGACGAATGGCAGATTCTCGAATGGAAGTTCAATTGCCTGCGGGACTCCAGCCGACCAACAACTTCTTCCACATCCATCAGCTCAAAGCCCAGGACGGACCGAATAACGGCGCTCCGACGATCACGATTACTCCCCGGGCCAGCGGCAGCGCGGGCACGAACAGGCGGATTCAGATCATTCACAGCGTGGACGGCGCGAACACAGGCAAAGGCACGATCGTGGACAACATCCCATTGTCCGATTTCGAGAACGAATGGGTGCAGGTTCGCCAGGAAGCCCGATTACACGCACGATGGCTATTACGCCATCAAAATCACCCGCATCCGCGATGGAAAGGTCCTGATCGATTTCAAAGACGAGAACATCGATATGTGGCGGATCGGAAGCTCGTATATCAGGAGCAAATTCGGTCTTACCGCAGTCTCGGCAATGGACGGCTGAATCAGGATCCCGTGGGCCAGAACCCACTGTTGAAAAACGAATCGATGTGGATCACCGATTTCAGGGTGTACTAGAAGAACCCGAATCCGACTCCAGGCGAGCCGGTTCCGTAGGCTGGTGGTTGACGCGGTAGGTAGTTGCGTTGGAATTTCCTCCGACCACCGCGCCTTCGTGGTTAACGGCTAACAGGAATCGGTGACACCAACGCGCGACCCGCGAAGTGTGCGTCGAGGTTGGCGAGCACCAGATCGCCCATCGCTTTCCGCGTTGAGGCCGTCGCGCTGCCGACGTGAGGCGTGAGCACGGCGTTGGGGCAGTCGAGCAATGCGGGCAGCACGTGCGGCTCGCGCTCGAAGACGTCGAGGCCGGCTCCGCCCAGCTTTCCGTCGCGCAATGCCGCGGCGACAGCGGCTTCGTCCACGATCGATCCCCGCCCCACATTGATCAGAATTCCACTCGGTCCCAGCGCCTCGATCACTTCGGCGTTGATGAGATGCCGCGTCTCGGCGCCGCCTTGCGCGCAGACGATCAGCACATCCACTGACGCGGCTAACTGCAGCAGCGTGTCCGCGTAGCGATACGGCACGTCCGCGCGCCGGCGCCGGTTGTAGTACGCGATCTCCATGCCGAAGGCTGTGGCGCGGTGCGCGACGGCAGAGCCGATGCGGCCCAGACCGACGATGCCCAGACGCGAGCCGCTGACCTTGCGCGTGAGCGGATAGGCGCCAGAGGGCCAGCGTCCTTCACGCACATAGCGGTCGGCGCGGGTGAGTTGCCGCGCCGTTGCGATGAGCAGGCCTATCGCGAGATCGGCGACATCATCTGTCAGCACGTTCGGCGTATGCGTGACGTGAATTCCTCTGGCACGGGCGGCCGCCACGTTGACGCCGTCGTAGCCGACGCCGCACACCGCGATCAATTCGAGATCGGGCAACTCTGCGATGAGCCCTTCGCCCACCACCGATTCGCCGTTGGCGACCAGTGCGCGTGCGCCTGTGGCCGCCGCTCGCAGCCGTGCCGGTTCCGGATTCGGGCCAACGTCCTCTAACTCGAACCGATCCCGCAACTGCTCGGTCAGTGTGTCGGGCACTCTCGCGATCTTGATGACTCGAGGCTTCATACCATTTGTTTTGTGCGTGCGGTCGCCGGCCCCAGATACAACCCGAGCGCGCCGCCTGCGAGCAATGCCGCAGCCACCAGCAGCAGCGCGTAGTCGTACGTGCCGGTCGTGTCCTTGATGTACCCCATCAGCGGCGGCAATCCCACGCCGCAGATGTTCGCAATGCCGTTGATCAACCCGATCGACACGGCGGCCGCGGTGCCCGACAGATATTCAGTCGTCACCGCCCAGAACACCGGCGTTGCGGCCCAACTCAGCGCGATCGTCGCGACGAGCAGGCCATAGGCCGCTGTCTGATTGCCGCTGTAGACGGCGGCGATCAGGAGCACGCCGGCCGCAAGCAATGGGGCGCCGAGATGCAGCCTGCGCTCGCCGGAACGATCCGAATGGCGGCCGTTCAGGTACATGAAGACACACGCAAACATGAACGGCAGCCCCGACAACAGCGTGACGACGAGATCGCTTTCGGTCGACACCGAGCGGACGATCAGCGGGAGGAAGATCGTGATGCCGAGCGTGGCGAAGGCCTGCAGGAACCAGAAGAGGGCGAGCAGCCACACGCGGCGGGTGCGCAGCGCCTGGTGCCACAAGGTGGAATGCGCGACCGGCGAGCTGTCGGTTTCCTTGCGCATCACCCGGGTGAGCCATTCCTTCTGCGCATCGCTGAGCCATGGCGCCTTCGCCGGCGTATCGGGCAGATAACTGAGCACGACGAAGCCCAGCGCGATGGCCGGCAACCCTTCGAGCAGAAACAGCCAGCGCCACCCGGCAATGCCGAGAACGCCGTTCATGCCGAGCAACGTTCCAGACAGCGGCACGCCGATCATCGACGCGAGCGTCGCACCGATGTAGAAGAACGACATCGCGCGCGCGCGGTCGCTGCGCGGATACCAGCAGGACAGGTAGTAGATGATGCCGGGCGTAAAGCCGGCCTCGGCCGCGCCGAGCAGCAGCCGCATCACGTACAGCTGCATCGCGCTCTGCACGAGACACATCCCTGCCGCCACGATGCCCCAACTCACCATGATGCGCGCGATCCAGCGGCGGGCGCCGACGTGCGCAAGAATCAGGTTGCTGGGCACCTCGAACAGGACGTAGGTGACGTAGAACAACCCGGCCGCGATGCCATACATCCCCGTGGTGAGGCCGAGATCGGCGTTCATTCTCAACGCCGCGACCGAGATATTCGCGCGGTCGATATAGGCGACCAGGTACAGCAGCATCAGAAACGGAATCAGTTTCAGATTCAGCCGCGCGATTGTGCTGGCGCCCAGCGTGTCGGGGGGAGAAGATGGGGGTGTCGGCAATTTGGAAAGCACAGTGTATACCGGCAAGGAGGAACTCGATGGCAGTAGCGAAAGTATCTGAGATCAGCGCAACGTCGACCAAGAGCTTCGAGGACGCCATTCAGCAGGGCCTGACGCGCGCCGCCAAGACGCTGCGGCATATCAAGGGCGCCTGGGTGAAAGAGCATCAAGTGCGCTGCGACGGCGCGCGTATCACCGAGTATCAGGTGAACATGATGGTGACCTTCGTGCTCGACGACTAACCGCGGGCATCACTTGCTCAGCATGTGGAGGTGACATATGGGTTTGAGAGACACCTACGCGCACGCGATTCAGACGGCGAAGGGGAAATTCCACGGCAGCGCCGACGAGCGTGACGGCAAGCTTCACTTCAAAGGGACCGTCGCCACGGAAGCGGAGAAAAACGAAATCTGGACCGCCATCAAGACCATCCCAACCTGGCAGAAAGACATCGTCGCGGACATTCAGGTTACCGGCGGCAGCGCCGCAGGAACGGCCGCCGCGCCGGCGAAGGGGACAACCTACACGGTGAAGGCTGGCGACACGTTGAGCGCCATCGCCAAGGAACATCTCGGCAGCGCCAACGCCTACATGAAGATCTTCGAGTTGAACAAAGACCAGCTGACCGATCCGGACAAGATCAAGCCGGGGCAGGTGCTGCGTCTGCCGTAATCGGTTTACACTGCTTCGTCATGAGCACTCAGACCATGGCGCGCCCCGGCCGCAACGAGCCCTGCCGTTGCGGCTCGGGGAAGAAATACAAACACTGCTGCCTCGCCAAGGACGAAAAGAAGGACGCCGCCGCGCGCGCCAAAGCGGCGAAGGCAGCGGAAGCCCCGGCGGCTGCGGCCGAGGAGACTCCGAAACCGCAGTCACGGACGCCAAAGCCGAAGACCGAGCAGCCGTGGAAGGTGGGAGGCTCGAGCTCGACCCGCGGCTTCGTTCCGCGCACGCGGACGCCGCGCAAGGTCGGCGGCGGATAAAACGAATCCATCCATGTAGAATCGTCGCGCCCACACATGACGCTCGGTCCTGGTTTTCGCATCGGGCCGTACGAGATTGTCGCGTTGCTCGGCGCAGGCGGCATGGGAGAGGTCTATCGGGCGCGCGACGCGCGCCTCAAGCGCGATGTCGCGCTGAAGTTTCTGCCGGCATCCGTCGCCGGCGATCCCGAACGCCTGGCGCGGTTCGAGCGCGAAGCGCAGGCGCTCGCCGCACTCAAACACCCGCACATTGCGACCATCCACGGCATCGAGGAAGCGCAGGGCTTTCGCGCGCTGGTACTGGAACTCGTCGAAGGCGAAACGCTGGCCGATCGCATCGCACGCGGGCCCGTTCCCGTTCCCGAGGCCGTCGTGATCGCGCGTCAAATCGCGGATGCGCTCGAGGCGGCGCACGAGCAGGGCATCGTGCATCGCGATCTGAAGCCCGCAAACATTCAGATCACACCTGATGGCGCGGTGAAAGTGCTCGACTTTGGCCTGGCGCGGATCGTGGCATCGCAGGATGGCGCCTCCAGCAATGTCCAGTTCGATTCGTCGATGTCGCCCACGATCACGAGTCCTGCCGTTCTGACCGGGCAAAGCGTGTTGATGGGGACCGCGGCGTACATGGCCCCCGAGCAGGCACGCGGCAAGCCCGCCGACAAACGCGCGGACATCTGGGCGTTTGGCGTTGTGCTCTACGAGATGCTGACCGGCACGCGAGCGTTTCCCGGCGATACGGTCACCGAAGTTGCGGGCGCAGTCATCCACAAGGAACTCGATCTCAGTCGCCTGCCGGAAGGCACGCCAGACTCGGTGCGTCTCGCGCTACGACGCTGTCTCCAGAAAGATCCACGGCAACGCATGCGCGACATGGGCGACGTGCGGCTCGCGCTCGATGGCGCATTCGACGCGCCGGCGTCGAGCGCGCACCTTCACGACGTCCGTTCTCCGTCGCGGATTGCGATCGCATCGGTGGCGGCGGTATTTGGAGCCGTGTTGGCGGGCGCTGCGGTGTGGTATTTCTCGCGCCCGGCGCCAGTCTCACGCCCTCCGGTTTACATCACTGTGCCGACACCATCAGCCGGCACGATCGAACGTCTCACCGTGTCGCTCTCTCCGAACGGTCGCTATCTCGCGTTTGTCGCGCCAGACAACCGCGAGAATCGACTATGGGTACACTCGTTCGATGACGGACAATCGCGCGTCGTGACGCCAAACGACTCTGTGCGATTCAGTCCGTTGTGGTCGCCGGACAGCCGGTCGTTGATATATCTCTCGGACGGCGGGCTCAAGAGGGTTGCCGTATCCGGCGGTGCCGCGCAACGCGTCGCTGAGCTGAAAAGCTATTCAGGAGGCGCGTGGCTGAACGCCGACACACTGGTGATCTCGACTGGGGATGGCATCGTGCGCATCCCTGTCGCCGGCGGCCCTCCGGTTCGACTCACGCTATTGGATGCCGGCCGCGGCGAGTCGTATCACGGCGGCCCTCTTGCGCTGCCAGACGGCCGTCACTTTCTGTATCTTCGCGGATCAAAGGATCCGAACGTCGCTGGACTCTATGTCGGTGACATGGACGAGTCACCCGCGAATCAAACGACGACGAGGGTGATGCCCGTGGCCACCGGCGTCACGTATGCGGCGGACGAAGGCGAAACCACCGGTCATCTGCTGTACGCGCAAGACGGCGCAATCATGGCCCAGCGGTTTGATCCGCGGCAACTCACGATCGTAGGCAATCCCGTGCGCGTACCTGGCGGCGAGCAAATCCATGTCTCCGATGTGTGGCCTGCGTTATCGGCGTCATCGAGCGGGGCGTTGGCGTATCGGCGCGCCGCATCCGAGATCGCATCACCAGTGTTTCTCACGAGAGACGGAAAGGAATCCGGCGAGATCGCGTCGCGCCTCGAGCGGGCACAGAATCCGAGAGTTTCTCCCGACGGCCGCAGCCTTGCGCTCGTCGTCGCGCGAGAACTGTGGAGGTACGATCTCGACGGGCGTCCCCCTGTGAAGCTGACCTTCGATGGCGCGCTGTCGCCAATCTGGTCGCGCGACGGACAGCGGATCGCGTACGAAGGGGGCGGCACGCTGCGCGCCGTCGCAGCCGACGGGAGCGGCAAGCCCGAAGATGTCGCGCCGAAAGGGCACTTCCATCCACATTCTTTTACGCCGGACTCGCGTGAGATCGTGGCCGTTCAGCTTTTGGACGGTGCAGGAAAGCTCCTACTCGTACGAATCGGATCGCCGCAAGCCGCTCCTGTCGTCATCGCTGAGGGCGGGTTTTCCGCCGCGCTGTCGCCGGACGGCCGGTGGCTGGCATACCTGGCTGAGACAACTGGCACACCGGAGATTTGGGTTCGGCCATATCCCGGACCTGGCCCGCCGATTCGCGTGTCTCCGGATGGCGGGTCGGAACCAGTGTGGGCAAAGAACGGACGCGAGCTGTACTACCGTCAGGACAAGTTCATGATGGCCGTCGCTGTCGACACCGCGAACGGCTTCAACTTCAAGCCGGCCGCGCGGCTATTCGAAACCTCGCACGTCCGAACCAATCAGCCTCCCTCGTACGATGTCACGCCGGATGGCCGCTTCGTCGTGCTCAAACCGGACACGACCCCTAACGAGCCCATCACCGTCATCTTCAACTGGACCGAGATGCTGCGCTCCGCCGCTTCGCGGTAGACGACTTCGCCTTCTCAGCAACCGCCACTTCCTTCGCGCGGAACTTCGCGATGCCTTCAATCAACTTCACGGGCACCGGCTCCGAGAGCGGGAAGCGGATCGTGCCCTTCGACATCTCGTACCCGGCAAGCTTGTCCTTGAACGCCGCGACAAGACGCGTGTTCGACGGATAGACCGAGTAGTGCTCCTTGAACGCGGCGAAATAGAGCACCGGCCGGCCGTGCAGCTTGTACGTCGGGATTTGGTACGAGATCGATTCTTCTGCTCCGGGCACCGCCTTGCGGACGATGCTGCGGACGCGCTTCAGGATTGTCTGCACGGGGCGAGGGAATCCCGCAATGTACGCGGTCACATTCTTCGGTGCTGTTCGCGCCTTCATACCGGTCCTTTCGACAAGATGCGGCCGTTAAATACCTAGCCGGAAGTTTGGTTCGCAAAGCCTTGACAGGTTTCGACTTCCATCCGATGATCAGTGCACACAATGCAGTTCGGCAGACGAGGTCAACCCCCGCCCCTCGGCGTGCTCTACGATTCGTCCCTCGACGGCGGCATCGATCAGGTTCTCGCGCTTGCGATGATCTTCGGATTTTCGGCGACGCAGCAGGTGCGTGTCCCGTCGGTCAGCACAAGCCGCTTCAACCTGAAAACCGCGGCGTTCCTCGACGTGGTGGCCCGTTTTTTCGCGGCCGACCTCGCGGGCGACTTCGTCTCCAACAAGATTCCACTCCCGATCGGCATGCATTCGGCCGGCAAACAGTCGGACGCCGTGGCACCGATGCTGTCGGCGGCCCTCACAAAAGCCGGCGGCGAGGGCGCTCCAGTGTATCCCCGCGGTATCGAGAAATTAAACGACACCGCCGATCCGGTCGCGCTCATGCGCAACGCGCTCAGCGGCCAGACCGATCAGAACGGCGCCATCATCCTCGCAGGCCAGCCGGCCAATCTCCTGTCGCTCATGGCGAACCCGGACGCCAGGACCTGGCCCGCAAAAAAGGTGCGGGTGCTGAGCATTGCCGCGGGACGATTCACGGACGGTCCGGCCGATCCGATCGTTCGAGCGGATGTTGCCGCATTCCGGAAGCTCTTCGCAGAGTGGCCGACACGCATTGTGATGGCCGGCACCGAGCTGAACGACGCGCTGCCGTTTCCGGGAAGCAGCCTCGACGCCATCGCCGCATGGGCGCCCAATCATCCCGTCGTCGATGCCTATCGCGCGTACAAACCGATGCCCTACGATGCGCCAACGCAGGCACTGGCGGCGGTGCTGTCGACCGTGAGCCCCGAGGACAATTACTTCGAGCTCTCGGAACCCGGCACGATTACGGTTCTCGATAACGGCCGCACACGATTTACCCCGACACCCACAGGTCGGCATCATTATTTGATCGTCAGGCCCGAGCAGAAGGAGCGCGTCCTGGAAACGTACGTGAAGTTGATTACCACCCAGCCGCCGCCTCCTCCACAGCGTGGCAGGAGGGGAGGGCAGCCGCCGCCGCCGACACCGCCGCCGCAGACGCCGCCCACGAGAGGCCGCGGTGCAGCGGCTCCGCTTATTCTGCTCGCCGCCACGGCTGCGAGTTTGATGCTCGGCGCTCCCGCGCGCATCAGCGGGCAGGCTGACGAGTTCGAGACCGTCGTGCGGCCGGTGCTTACGCAGACCTGCGTGCAGTGTCATGGCGACGCGCGCCCGGCAGGCGGCATGAGCGTCACCGGGCTCACCTCTGCAGACACGTCTCGCCCAGCATCGCGAGGTCTGGGAGGCGATTCTTCGTCGTCTTCGCGCCGGCGACATGCCGCCCGCGGGTACGCGGCGGCCCGACCCTGCGTTGATGCAGGCCATGACCGGCTATATCGAGCGCACCTTCGATCGCCTCGACGCGTCCGCGAAACCCGATCCGGGACGGATGGCGGCGCACCGGCTGAATCGCACCGAGTACACCAACACGATTCGCGATCTGCTGGGCGTGCACTTCCGCGCCGAGAAGGATTTTCCCGCAGACGACTCGAGCGACGGCTTCGACAATATCGGCGATGTGCTCACGGTGTCGCCGTTGTTGATGGAGCGCTATATGTCGGCCGCGGAGCGCATCGCGCGCTGGGCGATCTCCACCGAGATTCCGGCTAAGCCGCTCGAAGTCGCATACCTCGCTCGCGAGAACAGAATTCGCCGGCTCGGTCCGAGCACCATTGAAGCCGAGCACCGCGTGGAGTTTCCGGGTGAATACATCGTCCGCTTCGGTCTCCCGGGAGAGCGTCTGCCGATCGACGGTTTCGAAGCGGCGCCGGTGACGCTTGGTTTATGGATGGATGGCAAGCTGCTGTCGACGCAGATCGCCGAAACAAAGCCGTCCGGCCTCGTGTACTTCAACCCGTACTCCGAAGAAGAAGTGCGGCTGCATCTGCCCGAAGGGGATCACGTCTTCCGCGCCGGGTTCATCGACGATGGGTTCGTGAAGATGCTGGCGCCGAACGAGGTGTTAAGCCGAAGGGTGAACAAGTTTTTCGACGGCATCATGTTCATCGGTCCGTTTCCCTCGACGGCCGAAAAGGACAGCCGCAAGAAGATTCTGATCTGCGACCCGGCATCGGGCCGCGCGTGCGTCGAACAGATCGTCACCAACCTGGCGCGGCGCGCGTACCGGCGGCCTCCCACGCGGCGTGAGATCGATTCGTTGACGCGTTTCGTCGATCGCGCGATGGCCGGCGGTCAATCGGCGGAGCAGGGCATACAGTTCGCCATCCAGGCGCTGCTCGTGTCGCCCAATTTCCTCTTCCGCATCGAGCGCGATCCCGACCCGCGCAATCCCGCGCTCGTGCACGAGGTGTCGCCGTTCGAGCTCGCATCGCGCGTCAGCTATTTCCTCTGGAGCTCGATGCCCGACGACACGCTGCTGGCGCTGGCCGAGTCTGGCGAGCTCGCCAAGCCGGCAGTGCTCGAAGCGCAGGTCGACCGGATGCTCGCCGACCCGCGCGCGTCCGGTTTTGCCGCGAACTTCGCCGGCCAGTGGCTCGAGACGCGCAACCTCGACTCCGTCAAGCCGGATCCGGATAAGTTCAAGGAATGGAATCCCGAGCTGCGCGAGGCGATGAAGACCGAAACGACGATGTTCTTCGAGCACGTGCTGCGCGAGAACCGTCCGGTCACCGATTTCCTGAACGCGAACTACACGTTCCTCAACGAGCGGCTCGCGGCGCATTACGGCATCGACGGCGTGACCGGCCCGGAATTCCGCCGCGTGCAGTTGACGACCGATCGCCGCGGCGGCGTGCTGAGCCAGGCCGGCGTGCTCACGGTCTCGAGCTATCCGACGCGCACGTCACCCGTTATTCGCGGGCAAGTACGTTTTGCAGAATCTGCTGGGCATGCCGCCGCCACCGCCGCCGGCTGACGTGCCGGCGCTCGAAGAGGCCGCAGGCGCCGAAGGAAAGTCGGTGCGCGAACAGCTCGACGTGCACCGGCGCAACCCGACGTGTGCGGCGTGCCATCGCAACATGGATCCGCTGGGATTCGGCCTGGAGAACTACGACGCGATTGGGCGATGGCGCGATGTCGACGGCGCGCACGCGGTCGACGCCAGCGGCACGCTGCCCGATGGACAGAAGTTCGCCAGCGCCGGCGAGATGCGCGCGCTCCTCGTGTCGCAGCTGCCGCAGTTCTCGCGCACGCTGACGCAGAAGATGCTGACCTACGCGCTCCGCCGTGGTTTGAAGCCCTACGATCGCCGCACGGTCGACGGCATTCACCGCGCCGTCGCGGCCGACGGTTACCACTTCAGAACGATGGTTCACCAGATCGTCAAAAGCTTGCCATTTCAAGCCCGCAGGGGCGAAGATGTCACTGTAACGGGAGGGCTCCGCTGATGTTCATCACACGCCGCAATCTTCCACGACGAACGTTCCTGCGCGGCATGGGGACGGCCGTCGCTCTGCCGTTTCTCGATGCGATGACCCCCGCGCTCGCCAAGCCGGCAGCCGGCAAGGCGCCCGTGCGCATGGCGTTCGTGTACGTGCCGAACGGCATGGACATGCGGCACTGGGACATGGATTACGAGGGGAAGCTCGGCATCCTGCCGCAGACCCTGGCTCCAATGGAGCCGCACAAGAACGACATCCTCGTGATGGGCAATCTCACGCACAACACCGGGCGCGCGCTGCTCGACGGCGCGGGCGATCACGGGCGCTGCTCCGGCTCGTATCTCACCGGCGTGCAGGTGAAGAAGTCGGTCAGCGATATCAGAGCCAGCGTCTCGATGGACCAGCTCGTCGCCGATCAGATCGGCAAGCAGACGCGGTTTGCGTCGCTCGAAGTGGGGCTCGAAGACGGGCGCCAGGCGGGGGACTGCGACTCCGGGTATTCATGCGCCTACACGAACAACCTGGCGTGGCGCAGTGAGACACAGCCGCTGCCGCCGATTCTGGATCCGCGCGCGCTCTTCGAGCGGCTGTTCGGCGACGGCGCCGAGCTATCGCCCGAGGCCCGCACCCAGCGGCGGCTCAACCGCCGCAGCATCCTCGACTTCATCACCGAGGACACGCGCGCGCTTCACGGCAACCTCGGCCCCACCGATCAGCGCAAGCTCGACGAGTATCTCGGCTCGATCCGTCAGATCGAAGAACAGCTGAAGCGCGCCGAGCAGGAGAACGCGCAGGTCGATCCGGGCATGGAGAAGCCGTACGGCAGTCCGAGCGACTTCGCCGAGCACTTCCGGCTGATGACCGACATGATCACGGTCGCCTTCCGGGCCGACCTGACGCGCGTTGTCACGTTCCTCGTGACGCGCGAAGGCACCTCACGCGCCTACCGCGAGATCGGCATTCCCGACGGTCACCATCCGCTCACGCACCACCAGGGCGTCCGCGAGCAGATGGACAAGGTTGCGAAGATCAACCAGTACCACATGGAGCAGTTCTCTCAGTGGGTGACGAAGCTGAAGTCGGCGCAGGAGGGCAACGGCTCGCTGCTCGACAATTCGATGATCGTGTACGGCGCGGGGTTGTCCGACGGTAACCGGCACACGCATCACGATCTTCCCACCCTCATCGCCGGTCATGGAGGCGACAACTACATCAAGACCGGCCGCCGCGTCGTCTATCGGAAGGAAACACCGATGTGCAATCTGTTCCTGACGATGATGGACCGGATGGGCACGAAGATGGATCACTTCGGCGATGCGACCGGGCATCTGAACGGTCTGGATCTGACTTAGTGCATCATTCATCGCGATCTCAAACCGGCGAACATCATGCTCACGAAAGCCGGCTCGAAGCTGCTCGACTTCGGGCTGGCGAAGTTGCGGGCGACGGCGGGACCGATTTCAATGTCGGGCATGTCACAACTCGCCACGCGCGCACCGGAGACCGCACACGGGACGATTCTCGGGACCGTGCAGTACATGGCGCCCGAGCAAGTCGAGGGCAAAGACGTCGACGCGCGCACCGACATCTGGGCGCTGGGCGCGGTGATCTACGAGATGGTCACGGGGAGGCGCCCGTTCACGGGCGATTCTGCCGCCAGCGTCATCGGCGCCATTCTGAAGGACGAGCCGCCGCCGATGTCCGCGCGGCAGCCGCTCGCGCCGCCGGCTCTCGATCGCGTGGTGTCGGCGTGTCTGGCCAAAGATGCCGACGAGCGATGGCAATCGTCGCACGACGTGAGGCTCGAACTTCTGTCAATTCGCCCACAGGGGCCGGTTGTCCATGAGGCGCCACGATCGCTCGCCAGATGGCTGCTCAGGACTGCGGGCGCATTGGCTCTTCTCGCGCTCGGCGCAATCGGGATGTGGGCGGTGCGTGGCGGATCGTCACCCGACGGTCTACGGATTCAACACGCCACACGTCTCACCAATGAAACCGGCTTTTCCGAATGGCCCACGTGGTCGCCCGACGGCAAACTCTTCGCGTACAGCTCGAATCGCACCGGCAACTTCGAGATTCATGTTCGACGAGTCGACGCCGGCGAGGACGTCAATGTCAGTCGCAATGACGCGGAAGACGTGCAGCCGGCGTTTTCGCCCGATGGAACGTCGATCGCGTTCGTGTCTACGCGCTCGTCCCGCACCGGCCTGATAAAGGTAGGGACCTTTCTTGGTTTCGACACGCGCACCTACGGCGGGGACATCTGGCTGACGCCTGCGCTCGGCGGTCAGCCACGACGCCTTGCGGCAGACGGCAACTTTCCCGTGTGGCATCCGAACGGAGGCCGTGTCGTCTATGTGACAGGAACCGAGAATCAACGAACAATTCTCGAGGTGTCAGTCGAAGGTGGGCAACCCACATCTGTCCTTCTCGCGACAGCATCGCGGTGGGAGATCATTCGACTTGGATACGCGCCGAACGCTCGCTGGATCACGTTCGAGACATCAAATCGCGATGTGTTCGTCATGCCTGCGCGTGGCGGCAATCCAGTCCTGCTCTTTCGTGGGAGCAGTCACGTATGGGATCCGAATGCAAGCCGCATCCACTATGTGAACCATGAGGCTGGCGGCGGTACCCGCCTCGAGACCGCGGAACTGGACGAGTCGGCAGACAGCGTCACGACCGTTCGCACTGCGGTCGCAGGTGTCAGCACGGGCACGCTGAAAGAGCTCGCGATTGCTGGCGACGCACGGCACATCTTGGCGGTCGGTTTCGACGAATCGCTGAATCTGAGTCGCGTGCCGCTGACCGCCGATGGCACGAGTGTCGCTGGACCGGAAGAACAACTCAGCCACGGTCAAGTGCGCGACCGCTTCCCCAGCGTGTCGCCAGACAATAGTCGCATAGCCGTCGGCAGCAATCGGATCGGCGAAAACTTGTTATGGGTGCTTGATTTGTCATCGCGTCAGTGGAGTCGCGTGCTGCAGACAAATAACGCAAACATTCGCGTCAGTCAGGGATGCTGGGCGAAGGACGGACAGCATCTGGCGGTCGTTCGGCACCTCGAGGATAGCAAGCTCGGCTTCCTGTACATCGCGCTCGACGGAAGCTCGGCCGAAGAACTCAGGCCACCCCAGGAGGCACTTAGCGGTAACTTCTCGTGCGCGTTTTCGCCCGACGGATATCGCATCATTTACCCCCATAATGCCGGACCGTTCAGTCAATTGTTCGTCTTCGATATGCGCACCCGCACGGAACAGCAATTGACGACCTCGCCCTCGCACAGGTACCAGGGTGCATGGTCGCCAGACGGTCAGTGGGTAGCATTTTCCGCAAACACGGGGGGTAGCGTCCAGGTGTGGCGAAGGATGCTCTATGAAACCATCCAGATTATTTCAGACGGCTCTGTTGTTTGCCCTCGTTGTGAGCTTCTGCGCCTACACGCCGGCGCAGCAGCAACGCGGCGGTGGCGCCGGCACCGCGAAGCCGACCGTCGTCGTTCCTGCAGGAAAGCCCACGGTATTCCTGTGGCCGAACGGTGCGCCTGGATCTGAAGCGCGCAAGGATGAAGCCGAAGGGATCAAAGGGGAGACGGTCGTCAACGTCCACAATCCCTCGATCATCGTGTTTCTGCCGCGCAAAGAGATCAACACCGGCGTGGGCATTATCGTGGCGCCCGGCGGCGGCCATTCGAGCTTGTGGATCATGCACGAGGGGTTCAACCCGGCGCAGGTGCTCGCCGACAAAGGCATCGCGGCGTTCGTCCTCAAGAATCGTCTGCAGAGCTCCGGATACAAGTTCGACGTCGAAGGCCTCGCCGACATGCAGCGCGCCATCAAGGTGGTGCGCAGCCGCGCCGCCGAGTGGGGCGTCGATCCCAATAAGATCGGCGCGTCCGGATTTTCCGCCGGAGGCGAGCTTGCGCAGGTCGTCGCGCTGCAACACGATCTCGGCAAGCCGGATTCGCCAGACCCGATCGAAAGGTTCAGCTCGCGTCCCGATTTTCAGGCGCTGATCTATCCGGGAAAGAGCCATCTCATCCAGCCTGTGGCGGGTTCTCCTCCTGCGTTCATGGCCGCGGGCTACGACGATCGTCCGGACATCTCCATCGGTCTCGCCGAAGCGTATCTGCGCTTCAAGAAGGCCGGCGTACAGGCCGAGCTGCACATGTACGCGAAGACCGGTCACGGCTTCGGCATCCGGCCCGAGCGTGCCGGGCAGTCGCATCAGGAGTGGCCGGTGCACCTCGTTTCGTTCCTGCGGCACAACGGCTTCATCAAGTAGAACCCTGCGGGGTCCCGTGCTCGATCAGCTTTGCATCAACACCGTGCGGTTTCTGTCGGTAGACGCAGTGCAAAAAGCCGAGAGCGGCCATCCCGGCATGCCGCTTGGCGCCGCGCCGATGGCGTATACGCTGTGGACGCGATTTCTCAAACACAATCCCAGGAATCCGGCATGGTTCGATCGCGACCGCTTCGTGCTCTCGGCGGGACACGGATCGATGCTGCTCTACAGCCTGCTGCATCTCACCGGGTACGATCTCTCACTGGACGACATCAAGCAGTTCCGGCAGTGGGGCAGCAAGACGCCCGGGCATCCCGAACGCGGCCATACACCCGGCGTGGAGATCACGACGGGTCCGCTCGGGCAGGGCTTCAGCAATGCCGTCGGCATGGCGATCGCCGAGGCGCAGCTGGCCGCGCGCTACAACCGTCCGGGACACGACATCATCGACCACGCCACCTACGTCATTGCGAGCGATGGAGATTTGATGGAAGGGGTCGCCAGCGAAGCGGCGTCGCTGGCGGGCCATCTGCACCTTCGGAAGCTGATCTGCCTTTACGATGACAACGGCGTGACCCTGGCCGGCAATACTGACGTGACGTTCACCGAAGATCGCGCTTCGCCGCTTCGACGCATACGGATGGAAGACGCTGACGGTGGCCGACGGCAATGACATCGCGTCTATCGACGCGGCGCTGCAGGCGGCGCGCGCAGAAACGAGCCGCCCGACACTGATTGCCGTGCGGACCCACATCGGCTACGGCTCACCCCACAAGCAAGATAGCTTCGAGGCCCACGGTTCTCCCTTGGGCGTGGACGAAGTGCGCCTCACCAAAGAGCGGCTCGGCTGGCCGGCCGAACCGGCGTTTCTGATTCCCGAGCAGGCGCTGTCGCACTTCCGTGAGGCGATCGCGCGCGGCGAACGCGCCGAGGCGGAGTGGAACGATCGCATGGCGTCGTATGCGCGCGCCTTTCCCGTTCTGGCGCAGGAACTGGAGCGACGCATTCGCGGCGATCTGCCGCCTGGCTGGGATGCGAACATCCCGAGCTTTCCCGCCGACGCGAAAGGAATGGCCACACGTGCGGCGTCCGGTCGCGTGATGAATGCGATCGCGCCTCTGCTGCCGGCGTTGACTGGCGGTTCGGCCGATCTGGATCCTTCCACGAACACCGCGCTCAAGGGTCTCGGCGATTTTGGTCGCGACCGGCGACACTGCCGGCAGGAATATCCACTACGGTGTTCGCGAGCACGCCATGGGCGCCATCACCAACGGCCTCGCGGCTCATGGCGGAACGCTTCCGTTCGGCGCCACGTTTCTCATCTTTTCTGATTACATGCGTCCGCCGATCAGGCTGGCTGCGCTCATGAAGTTGCATGTGATTCACGTCTTCACCCACGACAGCATCGCGTTGGGTGAGGACGGCCCCACGCATCAACCTGTCGAGCAGTTGGCCTCGTTACGAGCGATCCCCAACGTGATGGTCATCAGGCCCGCCGATGCCAACGAAACTGCGGTCGCATGGCGAGTGGCGTGCGAGGCGCGCGACCGTCCGGTCCTGCTCGTGCTGACCCGGCAGTCTGTCCCGACGTTAGATCGACGGCCGCTTCGCGTCGGCTGATGGACTGCGCCGCGGTGCGTACATCTTGATGGACGCGCCCGCCGGTAGACCCGAATTGATTTTGATCGCCAGCGGATCGGAGGTCGGCCTGATGGTGGCCGCAGCCGATCGTCTGCAGTCGCAAGGCGTCGCTGTTCGATGTGTCTCCATGCCGAGTTGGGAGCTCTTCAGCGCGCTGCCGCGGGCCGAACAGGACCTCGTGCTGCCGCCGTCTGTACCCGCGCGGCTGGCTATAGAGATGGGTGCGTCCCAGGGATGGCGCCAGTATGTTGGCGATGCCGGAGACGTGCTCAGCGTGGAACGCTTTGGCGCGTCCGCGCCGGGAGAAGTGGTGCAGCGGGAATACGGCTTTACTGTGGACGAGGTGTGCCGGCGTGCGCTCGCGCTGAAACGGTAGTTGGTGGAGGACTAGGGCTTCACTTGCCGAGCGCCGCATTGACGCGCGACTCCCACTTGCCCTGGCCGAACAGGAACATGCCGTGTTTCGTTTCCTGGTCGTAGCGCACCTGTTCCTCACGAAAATCACGCGTCACTTCGCCCACGAACCGATTGAGCGCGTCATCGCCGCCGGCAGGGCAGGTGGCTTTGTGCTCGTTGAACAGGCGGCGGATCTTTCGCGCCGCGAGCTCGGCCATGTCGAAATGCAGCTGCTCGTGCGTCAGCAGCTCTTTGTTCGCCTCGTTGATCGCGGTCTTCATCTCGAGATCGTTCCGGCTGGCGCTCAGCCACGACTTCGAGTCACGCACGCGCTCCCACATTTGCGACTGCGCGCCTGCCCACCATGATTGGCCGGGAACGAAGACCGCGCGCACCGACCCGTCCACACCTGTGTCGCGGCAGACGAAGCCGGCCTCGATGCGCAGGAAGCTGAGCGCGCCGCGCACCAGGACGCCCTGCCGCTGTTTGGCCGGCACCTCAGCCTTGAAATCCTCGATCGTGATCTTTCGATTGGGCGACCACTCGATGGGGCCATCCTGGGCGTGCACCATGACGGTGAGGGTACCCACCACGATTGCCAGTCCGCACGTCAATCGCATCAGCAGGATTTTGACACGGTGCACTAGAATTCACTCTTTGAAAAGAGGGTTCATCATGGACGTACCTCGACTTGCACTGTGTGTCGCGTTGGCCCTGGCGTCTCTGCTACCGGCCTCGCCATCCGCGCAAAGCGGACTGCCGAATCCGTATCGTCCCGTGAAGGGGCTGGCTGACGGCGCGGGTCTGATGGTGCCCGGCGGTGATTGGGCGCGGCTTCCGGGCGGCCGCGAGATGGGCCCGCCGGCATCGATGCACGTGGACATCGACGGCGAGAGCATCTGGGCCTTCATCAGGTGTGATGAAACCAACCCGGTGACCCTCGCGAACGGAGGACGGTTCGGCATCGATTGTCTCGACAAGAACGGACGCATCAAGAACATCGACACGATCTACAAGTTCAACGCGGCCGGAAACGTCGTCAAGAGCTTCGGCGCGGGGCTGTTCATCTGGCCGCACGGGCTGCATGTCGACAAAGAGGGCAACGTGTGGGCGACCGATGGCGCGAGCCCGGACGCCGTCGCGATGGCAGCAAAGGCCGGCGGCCGCTTCGGACATCAAGTGGTCAAGTTCAGCCCGGACGGCAAGGTGCTGATGACGCTCGGCGAAGCGGGGGTGCCGGGGAGCGATCAGAATCATTTCATCTCGCCCAGCGCTGTTGCCGTCGCCGCCAACGGAGATATTTTCGTCGCCGACGGCCACGGCGTGAGCGACAACAACCGCGTCGTGAAGTTTTCCAGGGACGGGAAGTTCATCAAGGCGTGGGGAAAGACCGGATATGCGCCCGGCGAGTTCCGCACGCTGCATGGCCTCGCAATCGATTCGCGCGGGCGCGTGTTCGTCGCCGATCGCGGGAACAACCGCATCCAGATCTTCGACCAGGAAGGGAAGCACCTCGCGACGTGGCTGCAGTTCGGCACGCCCAGCGGCATCGCCTTCGACGACAAGGATCAGATTTATGTCGCCGATTCCGAGTCGGACAACGTGACCAATCCGGGTTGGGAGCAGGGCATCAGAATCGGCGATGCGAAAACCGGATGGGTGACCGCGTTCATCCTGGATTACGGCGGCGATCCGCGCACGCTGACGGGAAGCGGCCCCGAGTTCGTCACGGTCGATAAACACGGCAGCGTATTCGGCGGAGAGCCTCGACCGCGTCAGCTGCGTAAGTACGTGAAAGTGCGGTAGTTCCGGCGTCATTTGACGGCCGCAGTGCGGCGGGTGTAGCGTACGTAATTGCGCCTAAGACACCACCAAAGGTGTCGCGGGGGAACCACGGAAATTGGGGCGAAATCACGCCGTAGCCCGAAAGGGCGAAGGCTGATAGAGGACTTCCAACCTCTAGCCCGTCAGCTAACTCCGTCGGCGCGATTGGAGGCTTGCCATGTCTCTGTCTCAGCGTCCGGTTGAGTTCGGCGATCGTGTGTCTGCGCTTCGCGGCGGCGTCGTTGCGCTCGGGTTTTTCCTCTTCCTCCTCACCGCGGTCGTCTGGGTCCTCGGTTCTCGAAACCCCTACACACCGGCGGGCTACGTCGGCTACCTCACGAAAGGCGCGGTCTTCGGCAAGGCTCGGTTCCACGGAATCCAGCGCGGCCCGACATCTGCGGGCCGCGGCTGGCTTCTCGACGTGGCCAACGTCAGCATCACGCCGTACACGTACAACGAAGACTTCACGCGCGACGATGCCGTGCTGAGCCGCGACAATCTCAAGATCGCGTTCCGCATCCACACCGTATGGCGCGTGGACGACACGAGAATCCCGCTGTTCATGGAGCGCTTCAGCACGACCTCCTCAGGCGGCGATCTCGAAAAAGATCCCGATGCCGTGGTGAAAATCGCGTACGGGCATTTCGTGCGCGAGCCGCTCCGCACCTACGCGCGCGACGAGGTGCAGCGGCGGCAGGGTATGGAGGTGAAGGACGCGCTCATTCCGATCGGCGATGCCGTGCTCGCGCGCATCCGCGCGTACGCCAACGGCAGTCCGTTCGTCATCAGCAGCGTCGTCGTCGGCAACGTGCAGTATCCGGAAGAGGTGGCCACGGCAGTGTCCCGCAAGCTCGCGGCCACGCAGGAGCTGCAGCGGAAGGACACCGAGATCGAGATCGAGCGGAAGGAGCGCACGAAGCGCGAGGTGCAGGCGCAGGGCATCGCGAATGCGATGCAGATCATCCGCGGCCAGCTGAGCCCGATGTACATCCAGCACGAAGCCATCGAAGCGCAGAAGCAGATGGTGAACTCGCCGAATCACACGGTGGTGTACATCCCGAGCGGGGCGATGGGCGTGCCGCTGACGGGCACGTTTGCTGCGGAAATCGCGAGGTAGGTAAGGCAGTGAGCTAAGATCGGAGAGCTCAGAGCAGAGAGCAAAGAGCAAAGAGTGAGATCGGAGAACTCTGCGCTCTCTGCCTCGGCTCTGCGCTCGCGTTCTCTAGAACTCCACGCGCAGCGTGTACTGCAGCTGCCGTCCGAAGTACGCATCGGCCTGCGTCAGCACCTGACCGAAGGTCGACTGCGTGATGTTCGTATTCGGCAGGCCCCAGTTCATGTTGTTGAGCAGGTTATACGCTTCGAGGCGGAAGTTGAGTCTCGAGGTCCCCTTCAGGCGCACGCGCTTCGAGAACGCAAGGTCGACGTTCTTGTAGTTCGGTCCCTTCAGGTCGTCGTACTGCCAGGGATTTGTGCGCCGCGTGAACGCCGGCAGTTGCCTGAAGCCGGTCGTATCGAACCAGAAGTTGCCCGCACCAGAGGTTGGCCAGAACGTCTCAGGCGCTTCGTCCGGCGCGATCATGCCGCCGAATCGCAGGTACTGTCCGGACTCATAGCGATAGGTGCCTGCGAGCTCCCAACCGCCGACCACGGCGTCGAGGGCGCTGTTCATGCCGCTGCCGAACGCGCGATCGCGGCCGACTGGCACATCCCACACCACGGACACGTTCATGCGATGGCGCGGATCCGGCACATCCGTCCACGTCCACACCTCATCGTACTCGTCGACGTTGTCGTAGAACTCCTGCCGCGATCCGCGCACGTACGCGTAGCCCGCCAGCACCGACATGCCGCTGAAGAATGGGCGCTGCGCGCGCAGTTCGAGCGTGTGATATTTCGATTTCCGTCCGTTGGTCCACTCCTGAGTCAGGCTCAGGTACTGCGGATACGGCTTCAGCAGCTCGGAAACCGCAACCGTCGGCCGGGTGCGAAGCGCGCCCGGGAAGGTATCGACCGTCCCGTAATTGAAAAACGGATTCGGCACCGTCGCCGAAAGCGCATCGCGGTACTTGAAGCTGAGCCGCGGATCCATCATGTTCAGGTTCTTCGTGTACCCGTCACGGCCGATGAAGTTCATCAGGTACGACGCATCGAAGACCGTCCGTGCCCACAGCTCGCGTTGCACCGAGAAGCTGAAGCGGTCGCTGATGGCCGGCCGCTGGTTGTACTCGTCCCACCGTGCGGCGTCGCCCAGTAAGGTGTTGGTCCCATACCGTTTGCCGTACGCCGGCGTGAGCCCCTGCGGGAACGGGTTGGACAGCGTCACCTGCGGCACGCCTTGTGCCGCCGGGATGATCGGCGTCAGCGGGCTGAACGCGCCGAGATTGAGCTGGCCCATCGTGGCGTTCTCGTTGACCAGCATCTGCGGCGTGTAGAAGCGGCCGTAGCCGGCGCGCACGGCCGTCTTGCGGTTGACGCTCCACGCCATGCCGATGCGCGGCATCAGCTGAAGGCCCGCTACCCTGGCGTTCCGCGGGTTCTCTTCGTCGGTGAAGTAGTAGGCGCCGTTGTAGAGGTAGCTGTTCTGTCCGGCCGACTCCGCCATCATCGCTTTGATGTTGGCGGGAATGCGCGGATCGATCGCCGCTTGCAGGCCCGGAATCGGCTGCGTCAGATCGACTTCGCGCGGAAGGCGATACTCCGGATCGAAGAGGCCGCCCTCGTACTCCCATCGAAGGCCCAGGTTCAGCGTCACGCTTCTCGTGAATGCGGAAGTCGTCCTGGATGTACAGCGCGTACATCTCGGTGTCGGACGTCTGCATCGGGACGTACTCTGCGCTCGAGCTGTTCTCGAGCGCGCCGAGCAGGAAGCTGGCCCATGGATGGCCGACCTGGTTCAGGTTCGGGCTGGCCGTCGTGTTCGCCGTCGCGTTGGCGTTGATGGCGAAATTGAAGAAGCGGAAGCGCGCCGCTTCGCCGCGCTTGATGCGCACTTCGCTGCCCGACTTGATCGAGTGCTTCTGCAGGTACTTGTTGAACCGCGCGTGCAGGCTGTAGCCCTCGGGAATCTGCCACCACGCGCTGCCCACGCCGTACGTGCCGTAGTTCCCCATGTTGATTTCGGGGAAGTACAGAATCGGGCGTCCATCCATGTACGGCTGGAACCAGTTGTTCGACCACATGCTCGTGAGGTCGGTCGGCCCGAGCGCCATGTCCGGGTAATCGCGCTTGTCCTCGACCTGGTAGTACGCGGCGCGCACGTTGAGCGCGGTCGTCGAGCTCATCGTGTAGACCGTGTCGGCCGCGATGTTCCAGCCGTTGCGCTTGCTGCCCTGCGCGGGCCGCATCTTGAACTGATCGACGCCCCCGGTGAAGTCGGGCTGCCCCTGATCGGTCTGGAAGCGGCTGACGCGCGCGAACGTCTTCCACTTGTCGTTGATGTTCCAGTCCATGCGCGTCGAGAAGTTCAGGTACTCGAAGTCGAACTCCTGGTTGTACTGGAAGTTGTTGAGGCCGGTGCGATTGTCGCCGGGCGCGTTGGGCGCCCAGAGGCTCGCCA
The DNA here is from genome assembly GCA_963730445.1 of Vicinamibacterales bacterium. Taxonomy (GTDB): domain Bacteria; phylum Acidobacteriota; class Vicinamibacteria; order Vicinamibacterales; family JAMQPK01; genus JAMQPK01. The sequence continues at coordinate 61,671 of CAVSRX010000015.1, forward strand.
TGAGCTTCGAGCCGAGCGGATCGAAGCGGTTCGCGGGGATTCTGTTGCCGGGGAACGGGTCGCGAATGATCTGGCCGTTCGGGCCGAACCGCGACGTCCAGGGATCGTAGATGACGCGAAGCGACCCGTCGGCGTTGAACGACTGCGAGAAGTCGCCGGCCCGCTCGAGCGCCGTCGGCATCGTCAGCGAGCGCGGCAGCACTTCGGTGACGCGCGACGATTCGACGCTCGTGAAGAGGAACACGCTGGTTGCGGCGAAGCGGCATCCCGAGCGTGCCGCCGGTCTGGCTGTACGTGTTGTCGCTGTGCTGCCGGGTCACGCGATTGGTGACGGCGTTCCAGTCGGCGTTGCGGCCGACGTAGTAGCCGGTGCCGTGATACGCGTTCGTTCCCGACTTCAACGACATGCTGATGATGCCGCCGGCGCTGTGCCCGAACTCCGCATCGATCGCGTTGGTCGACACGTTGAACTCCGCGATCGCGTCCATCGGCGGCGTGTAGGCGACCTTGGGGCCGGCTTCGAGCGGCGTGCCGTCGAGCAGGACGTCGTTGCGACGGCGCGTGCCGCCGCCGATGTCCATGTCGTTGCCCGCCCAATGATGGTACGGCGATACCTCATTCTTGTTGCCCGCGTTGCGGACGACCGGGCTGAGATAGGCGAGCTGCGTCGGGTTGCGCGTGATGTTGGGAATCGACTCGAGGAAGCTCTGGTCGAGCGTCAGGTCTTTGCGTGCTCGTATTGAACTGAATCGCGATGGGCTGTGTTTCCACCGTGACCGTTTCCGACAGCGACGCGACTTTCATCGTGACGTCGGCGGTCACGTCGCCGCGCGCCTGCACGACGACGTTGCGCTGCACGACGGTCGCGAACCCGCTGAGCTCGACCGTCACGGTGTACGTCCCGGGATCGACGTAATCAAAGAGGTAGCGCCCTTCCTGGCCTGTCGTGCGGGTGACGGCGACGCCCGTGGCATCGTTCTTCAGCGTCACTTGCGCGCCCGGCACGGCGAGCTGGGTTTCGTCAGTGAGTGTGCCTTGAACGCGGCCGCGGTATTCCTGGCCGAGTGCGGGCGTGGCGACCAGCAGCGTCGCAACAAGCACACACACCCATCGATGTATCGAACTCATAATTCCCCCTTCTCAATCTGTTGGGTCTCAAACGGTGTGGCCAAAAATTACGCTTGTTGCAGGCCTATGTCAATATCGCAACGCCATAAAGTTACAGTCGCCGCAGGACTTACGCTCGTGAGGATCCAATGAACCGAATTGCATCGATCGGCATCGTGACGGCGGTTCTGGCGCTCGTTTGGTGCGATACCAACCTTCGCGTGTCGGGGCAGGCGGCGTCGACCGATGCGCCGCACATTGGTGAAGGCGGCCTTCCACAGTTTGCTGAGGAACGCGGCTGGCTGAAGCTGCCTGCGAAATGGCGGTTAGGCAATACGTCAGCCGTCTCTGTCGATGCGCGCGGGCACGTGTGGGTGCTGCACCGGCCGCGAACGCTCCCCGAGAATCTACGCGCGATGGCCGCGCCGCCCGTGCTCGAGTTCGATGCCGCCGGCAACTTCGTCCAGGGGTTTGGAGGCGCGTCTCCCACTTACGAATGGCCCGAGAACGAGCATGGCCTGCACGTCGATCCGAAAGGCTTCGTGTGGGTGGTCGGCAACGCGATGCCGCAGGATGGCCAGATACTGAAGTTTACCAATGCGGGACGATTCGTCCTGCAAATAGGCAAGAGCGGGCAGACGGGAGGGAACACCACGCAATTTCTCCTGGGGGCATCGGGGCTGCGGGTGCACCCGAAGACGAACGAACTGTTCGTCTCCGACGGATATGGCAACAGCCGTGTGATGGTGTACGACGCGGGCACTGGCGCCTTCAAACGTATGTGGGGCGCGTACGGAAGGAAGCCGATGGATCCGCCATCCATTGCGATTGGCGCGCCGACCTCGCCGACGTCGCAGATTCCGGCCGGCATCGCCGAGCGCCTTCAGCATTTCAAGACGGTCCACGACGTCGCGCTATCGAACGATGACCTCGTGTACATCGCCGATCGCGGCAACAAGCGCATTCAGGTGTTCACGCTCGACGGCAAGTACGTCGCGCAGCAGTTCGTCGGGCTCGACAGCCCCGAGTATCAGCAGGCGCGTTCGACCGCGTTCTCGCCCGATCCGCAGCAGCGCTTTCTGTATGTCGCGGGGAGCCCCGTGATCTACATCCTGAATCGCAAGACGCTCGAAATCCTCGGCGAGTTCGTCATCGGCGCGGCACAGGCCAATCCTCCAGGCCATCAGATTGCGGCGGACGAGCGCGGCAATATCTACGCACCACAGGCCGCGCAGACAGGGCCGGACGGCAAAGGCGGAGGCTCCACCGTTCAGAAGTTCGCGTTCACCGGATTCTCGCCGCGGAAGTAGCCCCCGCAAGTCGCGGTTCGCCGCCCGATGCGTCAACGAGAAGCTGCACCGACTGACGGACGATCGGCAGACGCAGCACGCAGCCCATGAACGCCCAGCCGAGATGCACATGTTCGAGCGCTCGGGCCACCGCCTCGACTCCTGACACCGCGCGCGTGCCGTCGCCAGGCTCATATGTAATTCTGGTGAGCGCGCGCGATGGGTGCGTCTCCGCAGGAACGATTGTGAGTCCGGTCGCGCCACGCCGTTGAAACCATCGACCCACGTCGCTGCACATCCCGCAGGTTTCGGCGACGTACAGGCGCGCAGGAGATCGATCGGTCGAGTGCCACGGTCGCAATCGCGGCAACCACGATCGCACACCGCGACGATACGCGTCCCAGCCGGCACCGAATCGCTGGCGCAGATCTTCGTCTTCGTCCCACCCCGCCAGCCCGACGGAATAAATGTGAGCCATCACTCCAGCAATCGCGATCCACAAATTCTGCAAGGCCGCGCCTAGAAGTAGCAGCAGCACGACTGCAGAGAGCTGCATCGGATTCCGCACATATGCGTACAGGCCCGTCGTGACAAGACGCCGCGGCGGATCGAAGGGTACCGGTGTGCCGGCTCCGCGCGTGACGAATTCCTGCACTGCGGACAACCCGACGAGCGCGGGAATTGCGAGAATTTGCACCATCAGGCTGAGCTCCCAATTCGGCCGCGCCAGTGGGTTTATCCACGTAGTGCCGGAGCCCTCGATGGCGCTGGCCGGCAGCAGAAACAACATGAGGCCGCAAAAGGTGATCACTTGCAGCGTGACGCGTCCCGCGAGGTGCGCGTCGCGTATGGTCCACCGTGCGAGCAGTTGACCGGGAATGAACGCGATGAACAATCCGATTGCGTCGCCCACGAGCCATGCTGGTCCGAGTCGCAACACTGGTGACATGGCGGGCATGAGCGTGAGATCGAACGCGAGCGCGACGCCGGCAACGAGGCCGAGCGGAAGCTTCGGAAAGGCGATGACCGGCACTACGCCCCATAGCCATGCCCACGCCAGAAGAAAATCGACCGGCACACCGAGGAACAATCCGCCATGGGCGTCGAACGTCCACCAGCCGTAATGCGCGGCCGCGAGATTCAGCGCCATGAGGGCTGGCAGGTTCCACAGGCAGGCGAGCACGCCACCTGACATCTCGCGCGTGGTGGGGCGGCGAACGGCCCACGCCGCTAGAGTGAGCACGACCATCACGTAGAGCGCCCCGGCGCGCACGAGCAGATGCGGATCGCCCGGTATCATGGGGTCGCCACCGCATCGATGAGATACGCGGCTGCGATGCTCGCGACGTATCGTTCCCAGGGGCCGAAATACCACGCCGGATCGAGACCGCGCCGGTACTGCAACGTCCAGACGACTCTCGTCGTCTGCGCATCAATCGATGTCCATTCGACGGTCGCGGATTGCCACGCCAGGAAATGCGTCATGTGGCTGTCGTCGGAGATCGCGCGCCATCGCACGAGACCCGGTCGAGCCTCCTCGAGCTCGAGCACGAGATCGCCAGCGCGCGGTTCCATGCCATCGAGCCGCATTTCACCGCCGCGCATGCGAATGATCCACCGCGCATTACCATCTTCGATGCGCGCGGACGCCGGACGCGGAAAACCCAGCCGCAGCGGGATTGGCATGGCGCGATCGAAACGTGGCGGCTCGAAGACGGCTTTTTGAATCTCCTGCGCTGATGCCCGAACGGTTTGCGTCGCGGTCACGCTTTCAGTACGGTCGAACGACAATGACTCTGTAACGCCTTCCAAGCTCATCGGCGCGATCATCAGAAGAATCAAACATGAATAGACGGTCGCGTTCCGCTCGCGAAGGCGCGCAGCGTCGGCTGCGGCGCCGATACCGATGGCCACGCCGTAAAAAATCGGAGCCGACATGAGAATGCACAACATCCCCTCGCCTAAAAACACGAGCGACACAAGCAAACCGACCGTCACGGCTTTGCACGCCACACCTTTGGCCGAGCGAGGCGAGACAAACAACACGACGACGATTGCCAGAAGCGTGGGGATGCCGATGAAGAGGGCAGCGGTCTGCTGCAGTTGATGCGCAAAGATCGCCTTTGTATGCGAGGTACGCGAGCGACACGGCTGCAATAATCGCGGCGAGCATGCCTCGCGCGGCGGATGGGCGCAGCCGTTCGAAGGCGGCGCGAGCTGCGCCGCTGAATCTCTCCGATTCCAGCGACCACGCCACTAGGTATGCGGGCGGCCAGATGAGCCACAGCAAGAAACACCGCGAGTAGCGCGCGTGTCGTCCTGTGAAAAACAGGCGCGACGAACGAGCAGAGTGATGCCGAAACATCGCGATCCCCAGGGTTCCCGGAGGCGAGACGATGACGTTGAAGACTGCCGATGGCGAGGATTCCGAGGACGCAGTCTTTGGCTGAACTCGAACCCGCTGGTTGGTGCACCGTTGCGAGCCAGCGCGGTGCCGACGAGCATCGAGACGAGGGCGAGTTTCAGCGGGACCCCCTCGCCTTTTCTCTTGTCCACGGCGACTCGTCCACGGCGACGCAGAGCCGCCGAGGCGCAGAGAAAGCGTTCGATCAATTGCTTGTCGGTCGGAAGCTCAATGCGTCGCGTTTGTACGCCGCCCGTATCCGTTTGAAAGCCAGCCAGTTAGCCTTTCGTGCAATATACCTTGCGTAACAAGATATATTGCGCTACCATTCTTCTCGTGGCCAAGGATTCCGAGCCGGTCGACGACAGACGCAGCATCGAACGCGAGCTGAAGCGCGGCTCGCTCGAGCTGATCGTGCTGCACCTGCTCTCGGCGGGTGAGGCCTACGGCTACGAGATCGTGTCGAAGCTGACCGCCGAGACCAACGGCGCGCTCGAAGTGACCGACGGCACGCTGTATCCGGTGCTGTATCGCCTCGAGCGCGCGGGCTCCGTGACGGTGCGCTGGGAAACGCCCGAGCGCGGCGTGCCGCGCAAGTACTACCGCCTGACCGACGCCGGCCGTGACGAGCTCGCGCGCCTGACGCACGAGTGGACCAGCTTCGCCAAAGCGATGTCGAAATTATTGCGACAAGGCAGGGAGGGTTGAGATGACGACCGCAGACGACTACGTCAACACAGTGCTCGGGATGATGCCAGCGACGATGCCGCAGCGGCAGCAGATTGCCGCCGAGCTGCGCAGCCACATCGCGGAACGGCTCGCGCACGGCCATCACGCTCGACGACGTGCTGCGACAGCTCGGCGATCCCGCGAAGCTTGCCGATTCCTATCTGTCAGCGGAGCCGCTCGTGAGCGCGCCACTCGGCTCGCGCGCGATTGCCAAGATCGTCGATGCCATCCTGGTGCTGGCGCTGATGTGTCCGACCACCTGGTTGCTCTCCGGGCTCGTGCCTCCAGATTTTCGACCGGTTCGCGATGATCTTCATCGGGGTAGTCGGCAGCGCGTTCGTCTTCGGCATCTACACGATGGCGAGCGAGTACCGCCGCGGCCAGACCCTTGGCAAACATCTCCGCGGCCTCCGCGTCGTCAGCGAAACCGGGGCCCGCATCAGCCTGGGCCAGGCGATCGTGCGGCAGTTGCCGATGTTTCTGCAGATTTGTTGGATTGATGCGATGTTCGCGCTGTTCACCGAACGCAGTCAGCGCGCCTTCGAAATGCTCTCGAAGACGCGCGTCGTGCGCGCCGCCTAGATTCTAGATTCTAGTTTTTAGTTTCTAGTTTCTATTTACTCTTCGTGGCCGTCCAGCTCTGCGTCTTCCCGCTCGTGGTGGCGGTGCCTTCCATGCGATCGCCGGAGACTTTGCCGGTGTACTGCGTCTCGCCGACCTTGAATGAAATCTGTTCGCCAGTCAGGCGGCCGCCCGCGATCGGCGTCGTCCCCAGCGTGCCAGACACCATTTGATAGTCCTGCGTCAGCGTCAGGTCGTTCGTGCCAAGGCGCCACGTGCCCGCTGCCCGAGCCGGGACGATGTTCAGGTGCGATGTGCACCAGCTCGTGCAGCTGCCTTCAATCGTTTCGGATGCGTCGGCGTCCCATCCGGTCACCTGGAAGGTGTTGTTCACCATCCTCGTGCCCGGTCTCAGCGCGAGGAATTTCGGCGCGAGCTTGTCGAGATTGCTCGGCAGCAGAAACAGCGCGAGCACCGTGGCCTTCGAAATATCCGCTTCGTACATGTCGCCTTCGATGAACGTCGCCCGGTCGGCGACGCCCGCTTCCTGCGCCTTCCGGCGCGAGAGGGCGACCATATCGGGGTTGAACTCGAACCCGAATGCGCGGGCGCCGCGCTTCGCCGCGGCGATGACGTTGCGGCCATCGCCCGATCCGAGATCGATGACGATGTCTTGCGGCGTCACCTTCGCCATGTCGAGCATTTTCTCGACGAGCTCCTGCGGCGTGGGCACCCAGACGACATCTTTGCCGGCCTGACCCGGCGTCGGTTCATACGTCGCTGTCTGCGCGAGCGCGCCGGAGACAATGAACGCGCTGAAAGCCAACGAAAGCGCGACGGTACGGTAGAAGGCGTATTTGGTCAGCATGAGTTTTCGAATTGTACCGGTAGTCCTCAGATCATTTCGAGTGGTTTTTTTCGGGCCGGCGGCGGGAACGCCTCGTCCAGCTCGGCGAGATCTTCCGGTGCGAGCTCGATGTCGAGCGCACCGCGGTTTTCCCGGACATGCTCGACGTGGCCGGCTTTCGGAATCGCGATCACGCCAGGCTGCCGTAGCACCCAGGCCAGCGCCACTTGCGCGGGCGTTCGGCCAAGGCGAGCGGCGATGGTGTGAAGTGCCTTGCGCCCGGTGAGCCGCCCCTGCTCGAGCGGCGAGTACGCCATCACTGGAATGCCGTGCGTGCTGCACCACGGCAGCAGGTCGTATTCGATGCCGCGGCGAGTCAGGTTGTAGAGCACCTGATTGGTCGCGACGCGCGTGCCGCCCCCCTCGTCGAGCGCCGCGAGCTCGTCCATGTCGTCGACGTCGAAGTTGCTGACGCCCCAATGCCGAATCTTGCCGTCGCGCTCGAGGGTGTTGAACGCCTCGAGCGTCTCGTCGAGCGGCACGCGGCCGCGCCAATGCAGCAAATACATGTCGAGCCGGTCGGTCTTCAGCCGGCGAAGGCTCGCGTCGCACGCGGCAATGGTGCCGCGCCTGGTCGCGTGGTGCGGCAGCACCTTGCTGACGAGGAAAATGTCTCCCCGGCGATCGGCAAGCGCTTCGGCCACGAGCTCCTCTGCGGCGCCGTCTCCATACATTTCCGCCGTATCAACCACCGTCATTCCGAGGTCGACGGCCATCTGCAGCGCGGCGATCTCATCCGCGCGTGTTTTCGCCTTATCGCCCATATTCCAGGTGCCGATTCCAAGCGCCGGGATGGTTTCGAGCATATTCCTTTATAATCCGCCCTATGAAGATTCCCCGCCTGATTCTGGTCTTTTTCGCGAGCCTGGCAGCCGTGACCACCATGGCATGCGAGCGCCGATCGGGTACTCCGCAGAGCACGACAGGAGAGATTGTCGTGGGCATGTACGGGTCCCTCACCGGCGACGGCGCGTCGTTCGGGCAGTCGTCGGTTGAAGGTGCGCAGCTCGCCGTCGAGGAAATCAACGCGGCAGGCGGTGTCCTTGGCGGGCGGAAGATCAGGCTGCTCGTCGAAGACGATCAGAGCCGGCCGGAAGAAGCTTCGAGCGCCGTCACGAAGCTCATCACGCAGGACAAGGTCGTCGCCGTGCTGGGCGAGGTTGCGAGCCGCCGCACGCTGGCCGCCGCGCCAGTCGCGCAGAAATACCAGATACCGATGATCACGCCGGCGTCCACCAACGAGCGTGTGACGCAGGTCGGCGACTACATCTTTCGCGTGTGCTTCATCGATCCGTTCCAGGGCGAGGTGCTCGCCAAGTTCGCCTACAACGATCTGAAGGCGCGCCGTGTTGCCGTGCTGAAAGACATTCAGCAGGATTACTCCGTCGGCCTCACCGATTCGGTGCAGAAGACCTTTACCTCGCTCGGCGGGAAGGTCTTCGATCCGGTCAGCTACAGCTCGGGCGACGCCGATTTCCGGGCCATCCTCACGCAAGTCCGCGCGCAGAAGCCCGACGCGATCTTCGCCACCGGCTACTATCCCGAAGCCGCCATCATCGTGCGTCAGGCGCGAGAGCTCGGCATGACAATGCCGATACTCGGTGGTGACGGGTGGGTCGGCGATGCGTTGAAGAACGGGCGCGACGCGCTGAAGAACACGTTCATCTCCAATCACTACTCGGGCGAGAACCCCGATCCCATCGTGCAGAACTTCCGCAAGGCGTATCGCGCGAAATTCAACCGCGAGCCCGATTCGATCGCCGCGCTCGGCTACGATGCCGCGAAAGTGCTGGCCGATTCGATCAATCGCGCGGGAACCACCGACGGTCCGAAGGTGCGCGATGCCATCGCGGCGGCCGACGTGAAGGGCGTCACGGGTCAGCTCAAGATGAACGCCGACCGCAACGTCATCAAGCCGGCGGTCATCGAGGAACTCCAGTTCGTCAACGGGGACGTGAAGTATGGCTACAAGACCACGATCAACCCGTAGTGGATACCTTCCTCCAACAGTTCATTAACGGTCTCTCGCTCGGCGCCATCTATGCCCTCATCGCGCTGGGGTACACGATGGTGTACGGCGTGCTGCGGCTCATCAATTTCGCGCATGGCGACGTGTACATGCTTGGCGCGTTCGCGGGCTATTACCTGGCGAACTCGCTGAACCTCGACGCGAATCCATCGGTGCTCGGGGCCATCGTGGTGACGATGGGCGCGATGGCCATCGCCGCCGGCATCGGCATCGTCATCGAGCGGTTCGCGTATCGACCGGTGCGGCACCATTCGCGGCTGACGTCGCTCATTACGGCCATTGGTGTGTCGCTGCTGCTCGAGTACGGCGGACAGGTCGTCTTCGGCGCGACGCCGCGATTCTTTCCGCAGATGATCAGCTCGCAGACCTATTCGCTCGGCGGCGTGCAGATTACCAATCAGAGCCTGATGATTATCGTGGTCGCGTTCATCATGATGTTCGGCCTCGAGTTCATCGTTCATCGCACGAAGATGGGCAAGGCGATGCGCGCGGTGTCGTTCAACCTGCCCGTCGCGCGGCTGATGGGCATCAACACCGACATGGTGATTGCGTTCACCTTCGCGCTGGGCTCGGCGCTCGCTGCCGTGGCCGGCGTGCTCGTGGCGCTGTCGATTCCACGCATCGATCCGCTCATGGGCCTGATGACCGGCTTGAAAGCGTTTGTCGCGGCCGTACTCGGCGGCATCGGCAGCATCCCCGGGGCCATGCTCGGCGGTATGCTCATCGGGCTGATGGAAACGTGGATCTCTGCGACCGCGTACTCCACCTATCGCGATGCGATGGCGTTCGCCGTGCTGATTCTCATCCTGCTGTTCCGGCCCGCCGGCATTCTCGGGACCTCCGTCACCGAAAAGGTCTAGCGCCGCAATGAGCCTCGGCAGAAAACTCGCAGTCATCACAATCAGTATTGCGGGCCTGCTGCTGCTGAATTACGTATTCGAGTACCGGCTTCGGCGATTTTCAAATCAACCCGTACTACGCACGCATCATCAACCTGATTGGCATCAACATCACGCTCGCCGTCAGCCTCAATCTCATCAACGGCCTGACGGGGCAGTTCTCGATCGGCCACGCGGGCTTCATGGCGGTCGGCGGATACACGGCCACCTATCTGACCGTGTACCACGGCAGGCAGATCGCGGCGCTCGCCGGTAGCACGCCCACGGACCCGCTCGGCGGATCGATTGTGATGATTCCGAGCCTGCTGGCCGGTGCGGCCGCGGCAGCGTTCGCAGGATTGCTGGTTGGTATTCCGTCGCTGCGGCTGAAAGGGGACTACCTCGCGATCGTCACGCTGGGCTTCAGCGAGATCATCCGCGTCATCATCCTCAATATTCCGGCCGTTGGCGGTGCCACGGGATTCACCGACGCCATTCCGATTACGAACTTCTTCTGGATTTTCTCGATGGCGGTGCTCACGATCGTCATCACCCGCAACATCGCGTTGTCCACATTCGGCCGCGCCCTGTTTGCGATTCGCAGCGACGAGATTGCGGCCGAGGCGATGGGCATCAACACGACGCGAAACAAGGTGATGGCGTTCGTCGTCAGCGCCGCGCTGGCGGGCGTCGCCGGCGGCTTGTCGGGGCAGTTGTTCGCGAACCCCCTGAACCCGCAGAACCTGAACTTCGTGAAGTCGATCGAAGTGATCGTGATGATCGTGCTCGGCGGCATCGGCTCGATTACCGGCGCCGTCCTCGGCGCGACGATCCTGACGATTCTTCCCGAAGCGCTCCGGACGTTCGACCAGCAGTTTCCCGGCTTGCGCATGGTGATTTACGCGCTGCTGCTGATTCTGCTGATGATTTTCCGGCCGCAGGGTCTGCTCGGCCGGCGCGAGTTCACGTGGGCCTGGCTGCGCCCGTCGAAACGGAGGCCGGTCCTTGAGTAACGCTGACCCTATTTTAGTGACCAACAACGTGACGATGCGATTCGGCGGGCTGACCGCCGTGAAGTCGCTCGAGATGACGGTGCCGCGCCTCGCGTTGTACGGTTTGATTGGACCCAACGGAGCTGGCAAGACGACGGTGTTCAACGTGCTGACAGGCGTCTATTGCCCGACAGAAGGTGAAATCGAGTTCGACGGCCTGCGCATCGAAAAAAAGAAGCCGTACGAGATCACCAGGCTCGGCGCCGCGCGGACCTTTCAGAACATCCGGTTGTTCGCGGACATGACGGTTCTGCAGAACGTCATGACGGCGCACCATCTGCGATCGAAGCAGCTGCTGTCGGACGCCGTGCTCGGAACCGGCAAGCACCACAAAGAAGAGACGCACACGCGCGAGCGCGCGATGGAGCTGCTCAAGATCTTCAATCTGGAAAAGTTCGCCGATGAGCCAGCGACCAGTCTTCCGTATGGCAGCCAGCGGCGGCTCGAGATTGCGCGGGCGCTGGCCACCGAGCCGAAGCTGCTGCTGCTCGACGAGCCCGCCGCGGGCATGAACCCGCAGGAGGCCGTCGAACTGATGCGGCTCATTCGATGGCTGCGCGACGAGATGAAGCTGACGATCCTGCTCGTCGAGCACAACATGAAGGTCGTGATGGGCATCTGCGAGACCATTCAGGTGATCGACTACGGCGAGCAGATTGCCATCGGTTCGCCTGCCGAGATTCAGAAAAATCCGAAAGTCATCGAGGCGTATCTTGGCGGCGGTTAAGAGCGACATGCTCTCGCTCGAGAAGGTGAACGTCTTCTACGGGGCGATTCACGCGCTGCGTGACGTGTCCCTCGTCGTCCGGCCGGGAGAGGTCGTGACGCTGCTGGGCGCCAACGGCGCCGGCAAGTCGACGACGCTGCGCGCGATTACCGGACTGTTGACGCCGAAGAGCGGCAACATCACGTTCGACGGCAGCGACATTACTGGTTGTGCCGCGCACAAGCTCGTTGCGCGCGGCATTTCGATGTCGCCCGAAGGCCGGGGCGTGTTCGCGAACCTGACGGTGCTCGAGAACCTCGAGATGGGCGCGTATCTCACGAAGGACAAGGCCGCCATCAAGCGCGACCTCGAGCGCGGCTTCACGCTGTTCCCGCGCCTCAAGGAACGGGTGAAGCAGCGCGCCGGCACGCTCTCGGGCGGCGAGCAGCAGATGCTGGCCATGGCGCGCGCTCTGATGTCGCACCCCAAGCTCCTGCTCCTCGACGAGCCCTCCCTCGGCCTCGCGCCCATCGTCTGCCAGACGATCTTCAGCACGATCGACGGGATCAAAGCCGAAGGCACGACGGTGCTGCTCGTCGAGCAGAACGCGAACGCCGCGCTGAAACACTCCGATCGCGGTTACGTGCTCGAAACGGGCGCCGTCATCTTGGAAGGCACCTCCGCAGAGATCGCCAACAATCCGCGGGTAAGAGAAGCGTACCTGGGGAATAGCTAGTAGCTTGTAGCCGGTAGCCTGTAGCCCGTGGCGTACTCCGTACCGCCGTCGCTACAGCTACAGCTACCGCTACGAGCTAGCCCGACGGTGCTTCACGAACTCGTACACCATCGGCAGCACCGAGACGATGACGATGCCGATTGTGACGAGCGTGAAGTTGTCTTTGATGATCGGGAACGTTGCCGAAGAGGAAGCCGGCGCCCATGCAGATCGTGACCCAGCCGATGCCGCCGGCAATGTTGTAGAAGAGGAACGCGCTCGCGCTCATTTCGGCCGCGCCCGCCACAAACGGCAGGAACGTGCGGACGATGGGCACGAACCGGGCGAGCACCACCGCTTGTCCGCCGTGCAGCTCGAAGAACTCGTGGGCGCGCTTGATGTGCTGCGCGTTGATGAGGCGGTGCGAAAACGCCGGACCGTCGCCGATGCCGAGCAGCCGCGGGCCGATGCGGCGCCCGATCGAGTAGTTCACGCCATCGCCGAGAATCGCCGCGCCAATCAGCAGGAAATAGCACACCCAGGGGTTGAGGACGCCTGTCGCGCTGAGCGCACCGACCGCGAAGAGCAGCGAATCGCCGGGCAGAAACGGCGTGACCACCAGCCCCGTCTCGGCAAAGATGATGGCGAACAGGATGCCGTACACCCAAGTGCCGTACTGCTGGACGAACTGGAGCAGATACCTGTCGAAGTGAAGGACAAAATCGATGAGCTGCGACATGCGGAGGAGGGTTTTATTTGCCGGCGGGCGGCTCGACGTCTCGGATGATGAACAATTTCTCTCCCGGGCTCATGAGCCCCAGCTCGCGCCGCGCGATTTCCTCGATGGCCGCGGGGTCTTCCCGCAGCCGGCGCGCCTCTTCTCGGAGCGACGCATTCTCGTTGCGCAGCCGCGCGAGGTCTGAGGCCAGTTCATCATACTGTTTCCGCGCTCGCATCGTGGCCACCAGGCCCTGATCTCCGACGAGCGCATCGACGACGAGTACGCAGACGACGAAGAAAAAGAGGCCGGCGAGAATGCGGCGCCCGCGGCGCTGTGTGGACTGAGTTTTGATGGTCTGCCTGGTTGCCATTGAAGAATGTCGGTGTTTAGTACCGCATTTTCGGCCAAAGTACAAGTGATAAATAGGGGGTACGCATGGAAAACGACTGTGTGGTCGTGTGGACGACTATCGGAAGCACGGCCGACGGACGCGGTATAGCATCGATTCTGGTCACCGAGCGGCTCGCGGCGTGCGTCAACGTGCTGCACGACATGGAGTCGTTTTATCGCTGGAAGGGACAGGTCGAGTCCGACCACGAGCGGCAGCTCGTCATGAAGACCACCGCGGGGCGTGTGGCCGCGCTCAGGACGCGCGTGCACGAGCTGCACGACTACGAAGTGCCCGAGTTCATCGTGATGCCAATCGTCGGCGGCAGCGAGGCCTACCTGACCTGGATTCGAGAGTCGACGGCCGGGTGATATCATTCGCGCCATTCCTGCTCTCTGGATCGCCGCGATCGCCCTCAAGGTGCTGGTGTGGCTTGCCGCTCCGGCCAACGTCGCGATCGATCGCGCGGTCAACCTCGCCATCATCATCCTCGCCGCGACGACGATCTATCGCCTCGCAACGCTCGCGCGCTCGGGTCTGCTCTGGCGGGTGAGCCGCAAGCTCATCCTCTCCTATGTCCTGGTCGGCGCGGTCCCCATCCTGCTGCTCGTCATCTTTGGGCTGGTGGCGTTTCTGCTCGTGTTCTTCGATATCAGCGCGTACCTCGTCCACGATCGCGTGGCGCACCTCACCGAGCAGGCCAGCGTGTTCGGCCGGACAACACTGTTCGAAGTCGAGCGGGTGGAGTCGTCGCAGCACGGGGACATCATCCAGCGCCGCCAGTCGGCGATCGCCAGCAGGTATCCGGGCGTGTCGATCGCGCTGGTGCCGGAAGCGCAGCTGCCGAAGTGGGTGTCGCGCGCCGGATTCACCGGGCTCGTCGAACGCGGCACGATTGCGCGCGCGGTGCTGTTTTCGCGCGGCAGCGGGCCTCGCTACGCGGTACTGGTGGATCTGCCGGTCGACAGCACGATGGACGAAGCCGCGCTTGCGGAGGCGGGCATCACGCTGGGCGAACAACGCGGGAGATCGCTCTTCAACACCGCGACCTACGTCAGTTATGTTGATTGGGAGACCGGCGCGCCGGCGGAGACATACATCGCCATGGGCGTCGACGTTCCCACGCTGTACAGCTGGATGGGGGGCAACCGGAAGGGCGAAACGAACCTCAACTTCAACCGCATTCTGCTCTACATGCTGGTGGGCATCGGGGTGCTGCTGCTCGTCATCGAGGTGGTGGCATTGAGCAATGGCCTCGCGCTGGCGCGCACGATCACGAGCTCGGTCGACGAGCTCTTCAGTGGAACCGAGCGCGTCAAAAGCGGAAACTTCGACAAGCGCATCGCGGTGCGCTCGGACGACCAGCTCGGGCAGCTGGCGACCTCGTTCAACGACATGACGGGCCGCATCCAGCATCTGCTCGTCGAGCAGGACGAGAAACGCCGGCTCGAGCAGGAGCTGCAGATCGCGCGCGACATTCAGATGTCGCTGTTGCCGCACGGCGCGCTGAACGCGCCCGGCATGGCGGTCGCGGCGCTGTGCGCGCCTGCGCGCGAGGTGGGCGGCGACTACTATGATTTTCTTCCGCTCGCGGACGGCCGCGTGGGCCTGTTGATCGCCGACGTCTCGGGGAAGGGCACGTCGGCCGCGCTCTACATGGCCGAGCTGAAGGGGCTGATGCTCTCGCTCAGCCGCATTCACACGTCGCCGCGCGCGCTGTTGATCGAAGCGAACGAGATCATCGCGCACCATCTCGACAGCCGCAGCTTCATCACGATGATCTATGCGGTCATCGATCGCGCGGCGGGCACGCTCACGTGCGCGCGTGCCGGCCATACGCCGTTCATGCGCATCGCGGCCCGCGGCGGCGGTGAGCGGCGCGTCGACGTGCTGGCGCCCGACGGCATGGTGCTCGGCCTGAATCTCGACCGCGGCGAGCGCTTCGAGCGCTGCCTCGAGGAGCTGACGCTACCGATCGCCGCCGGGGATCTCTTTTTCTTCTTCACCGACGGCGTCAGCGAGGCGATGGACGCCGAGGGCTCGTGCTTCGGCGAAGATCGGCTCAGCGCGCGTCCTCGCCGCGCACGCCGACCTGACGCCCGAGGAGATTCGGGATCGCCTGGTTGACGACGTCGCGACGTTCGTGCAGGCGCAACCGCAGCACGACGACATCACGATGGTCATCCT
Source organism: Vicinamibacterales bacterium (assembly GCA_963730445.1). Classification (GTDB taxonomy): domain Bacteria; phylum Acidobacteriota; class Vicinamibacteria; order Vicinamibacterales; family JAMQPK01; genus JAMQPK01. The sequence goes on from CAVSRX010000015.1 coordinate 77,344, forward strand.
GAAAATCGAAAGAGTCGGGGAGTCGAAAGAGTCGGGGGAGTCGGCGTGAACGATCTAACGGTGGTATTCAGGAGCGCGTCAGACATCGAGGCGCGCGTCGTGCGGGGGCTGCTCGAGAGCCACGGCATCGAATCGCTCGTGTCTCAGGGTTCGCCGCGATCGATCTTCCCGGTGCAGGTCGACGGCATCGCCGAGATCCGGATCGCGGTGAGGCCCGAGGACGCGGACGAAGCGCGGCGGCTCATCGACAGCCATCGCATCGACACGACCGACGGCCGCGTCATCCCGCTTCGCAACGAGTTTGCCACGCTCGAGCGGAGGGTCGGGTACACCTTCCGCGATCCCGGGCTGCTCGAGCACGCGCTCACGCACACGTCGCGGGCCAACGAGGACGTCAGCGGCGGCGTCTTCGACAACGAGTCGCTCGAGTTTCTCGGAGACGCCGTGCTGGGATTCGCGATTGCCGACGTGCTGTTCCGCCGGTTTCCAGACCGCGACGAGGGATGGAAGTCGAAGATGAAAGCGTCGCTCGTCTCCACCACGTCGCTGGCTCGGCTCGCCGAAGCGCTCGACCTGGGGCAGCACCTGCTGCTCGGACGCGGCGAGGAGAAGACCGGCGGGCGCCGCAAGCAGGCGCTCCTCGCCGACGGCTACGAAGCGTTGATTGCGGCGATCTATCTCGACGGCGGCGTCGAGCACGTCACGGCGTTCATCGCGCGCCAGTTCAACGCGCTCATCGCCGAGGCGCGCACGCCCACGGCCTCGTTTCACGATTACAAGTCGGCGCTGCAGGAGCGCGTGCAGTCGTCGGGCGATCCGCCTCCGGAGTACGCGGTCATCGGAGAGGCCGGACCCGACCATCACAAACTGTTTCAGGTGCAGGTGCGCGTGGGCGGAAGGGCGATGGCGGAGGGAGTCGGTAGAAGCAAGAAAGAAGCGGAGCAGGAAGCTGCGCGACTTGCGCTGGCGCAGTTTGATGTGTCTAAAGATCCTTAGATCTTAGATCTCTAGATCAATCGATTTCTATGATTCCCCAGGGTTTCCGATCGTCGTCGGCGAGATCGTTCTCGCCGCCGCCGGCCACGACCATCGCCGGCTCCGGCCGCGGCAGGCGCGCGAGCGCGTACGACTGCACTTCGCGCGCGACCTCTTCATCGGACGGACATGACGGCCGGCAGTACAGCCGCACCCACACACGCAGCAGCGGATCGCTGAAGCTGTAGCGCTTGCGCTGCGACACGATCAGATCCACATCTTCGAGCCACGACAGATAATCTTTGGTCGAGCCCGGCGTGCGCCGCAGACGCTGCGCCACTTCGGTGAGCGTCAACGGCTCCTCTTGCGCGAGAATTTCGAGAATCGCTTTGAGCGCGCCATAGCCGCGCGCGCGGTGCAGCCGCAGCTCGTAGCACGACGCGCACGAGGCGGCGAGGCGGCCGTCGGGCGAGAGCAGCTGCGTGAGCGCGCTCACGGCATCGCCGACGCCCTGCGCGTCGACCATGCGGCCCAGCGCTTCGCCAATCGCCTGCGCGTAGCCGACGCGTCCATCGGACAGCGTGTGGACCGAGCGCGCGAGCGACTCCGATCCGTCTGCTCTGTGCAGCACGGCCTGGCCTCCGTCGATCGACCGCAGGAGGTCGCGGACTTCGGTCGACGACAACGGGGGGCACGTGGATGACCTCGAAACGGGAGGTGGCATCCCTCAGAAGTCTATGAGCCCGTGAGACATAGCGCGTCGTCAGCACGAACCGGTTCGAGCTGGCGGAGAGCATTTTCACGAGCTCTCGCAGCGCCGTCCGCAGTCCTGGAAAGCTCTCGAACGTGCGCAGTTCGAGCACTTCGTCGAGCAGGAACGTCGCGGGCTCGTTGCCGCCGCCGGTGCGCGACTGATCGAGAAATGCGATCATCGCGTCGAACGCATCGCGCGCCGACGCGGGCTCGGTGCGCGGCGGAACCCGGAACGGCGACGTGGCGGTGATGGCCTGATAAAAACGTTCGGGGGTTGTCGCCGCGCGCTCGAGATCGATCTGCTGGCATTGCGTGCGGCCGAGCCGTTCGCGGATGCGACACAGCAACTGCGTGCGGCCCGTACGAAAATCACCAAGCACGACAGGAATGCGCGATGGACTCGCATCGATCGCGGCGAGAATTCGCCGTTCGAGCGCGGGACGCGACGCGGTGAGTGATTCGTGTGCGGGCACAGGTGAGAGATCGAGGGTTCGCGAAACGAAAGACAGAAGGTAAGACCGCGCGGCTGCGTTGTCAATGCGGAAAATAAAAAAGATTTTGTTTGACAAGTTCTCCGTTGCGTCGCGTGGAGTTGACAGCGTGTTCCATTTTGTAATTCATGCGCGTTCCACGAGACAATGTAGAATGTGCCGGCTATGAACATCGCTGTACTCGGTGCGCAATGGGGAGATGAAGGCAAAGGCAAGGTCGTCGATCTGCTGACGCCGCAGTTTGCCGTCGTTGCGCGCTATCAGGGCGGACACAACGCCGGTCACACGGTCTATGTCGGCAGCACGAAGATCATTCTGCGGCTGCTGCCGTCGGGAATTCTCCACTCGCACGTGTCGTGTGCCATCGGCAACGGCGTCGTCATCGACCCGCAGGCGCTCTTCACCGAAATCGACGAGCTCGGCAGGTTCGGATATGACGTGTCGAACCGCCTGCTCATCAGCGAGCGCGCCCACATCATCCTTCCATATCATCGCGAGCTCGATCTGCTGTCGGAAGCGAGGCGCGGCGAGCGCAAGATCGGCACGACATCGCGCGGCATCGGCCCTGCCTACGAAGACAAGATTGGCCGCCGGGGCATCCGTGTGTGCGACTTGTTCGATCGCGCGGGTCTCGAGCAGGAAATTCGCGAGAACGTGCAGGCCCGCAACCGTTTGATCAAGGAATCGACGCTCGACTGGCGCCCGCTGTTCGATCAGATGCTCGCCTACGGCGAGCGGATGAAGCCGTGGGTGACCGATATCTCCGTGTTTCTCGCGAAGACGAGCGCCGCGGGCCGCCCGATCCTGTTCGAAGGCGCCCAGGGAACGCTGCTCGACATCGATCATGGAACCTATCCGTTCGTTACCTCGTCGAACTCGACGATTGGTGGCGTGTGCACCGGCCTGGGCGTCAGTCCCAAGATGATCAACGGCGTGCTTGGCGTGGTGAAGGCGTATGCGACGCGCGTCGGAGAGGGCCCGATGCCCACCGAGCTGCTCGGTGCGAGCGGCGATCGCCTGCGCGACAGCGGCAAGGAATTCGGATCGGTCACCGGGCGGCCCCGCCGCTGCGGGTGGTACGACGTCGTCGTCGCGCGTTACGCTGCGCGCATCAACGGCCTCGACAGCGTGGCGCTGACGAAGCTGGACGTGCTCGACGGCCTCGACGAGGTCAAGGTGTGTACGGGATACCGCTTCGGCAGCGACGTCATCAGTGAATGGCCGGCCGATCTGAACGTGCTCGCGAAATGCGAGCCCGTGTATGAAACGCTGCCCGGCTGGAGCCGACCGAGCTCGGGTGTCACCCGTTACGAGGATTTGCCGCGCGAAGCGCAGCAGTACGTCGCGTTTCTCGAAAGTGTCACCGGCGTGCCCGTGTCGATCGTGTCGACAGGGTCGGGCCGCAACGACACGATCATCCGCGAGAAGTCGGCGGCATCGGAATGGTTCGGCGTCGGCACGATGTAATCATGCGGACCGTAGTTTATGCCGCTTGCAGAAGGCATCGATGGACTTCGGTTCGGCGTCCTTGAATTCGATCCCGGCGCGGTAGCGCGACACGCCTTTTGGGATCTCGAAGAACGCCCACGCGACAGACGCGCTGAATTTCACCATCCCCAGATCATCGGCCAGCACCATGCGCACCCGCTGCTGCGGCTTCAGCGGTGTCGGGCACAGAATCTGCGCGCCGTACGTCGAGAGGTCGACGACCATGGCGAGCGCGCCGTCGATTTGCACCTCGGTGCCCTCGGCCATGCGGAAACGCGGCGCGCGGCGCGTACCGCGATAGTCGAGATTCTGCGCGGGCTGCGCATCGACCTCGGGCGCTGAATCGATGGCTTCAACTGTCGCTTCGCCAGGTTCGGGCGACGACTCGGGCTTCTTTGATTCTGCCGAACCCGCCGGTGGCGGCGGCGTGCGGCGCGGAGAGACGCGGTACGTGCCGTCGATCGAGACGACGCGAATCTCGACTTCCGCGAGCGCCGGGTCGGCCTTGACGCGGTTGATGAGGGCGGCCCCACGCGACGTGGCGGCAAATAGCCGCTCGAGCGCAATCACGTTCGGCTGCCGGGTCGCAATGGCTTCGAGTGCCTTCAGCGGTTCATCGTCGCTGAAGGTCAGGACCTCGCCGCCGTCGACGGCGCTCTCTCGCAAGGCCTCGAGCAGTTCGGTGGCAGCGATGATGACGGTGCAAGGCGTCGACATAAACACTCAAGTTTACTGTAGAATTTTGCGACAAAAATGAAACTCGTCAAATGCATCATCCGGCCGAACAAAGTCGACGAGGTCCGCGACGCGCTCGAGAAGGCGTCCGTGTCCGGCATGACGATTACAGAGGTGCGCGGTCATGGAGGCAGAAGGGGCACAAGGCCGTGTATCGCGGCCGTGAATACGACGTAAGCCTTCTGCCAAAGACGATGATCGAAATGGCCGTGCCGGACGAGCTCGTCGACGAAGTCGTCGCCGTCCTCATGAAAGCGGCGCGCACAGGCGACATCGGCGACGGCAGGATCTGGGTGCTGAATATCGAGGAGGGCTATAACATCCGGACGGCGGCAAGAGACATGTAAATCTAGAAGTAACATCTAAATCTACAATCTAAGCCGTTCAGATCTTTAGATTCTAGATTCTAGATTCGCGTTTCAGATTTCTCCCCACTTCAGCTTCTCTCTCAACACCTGAAAATATCCGCGCGAGGATGCGCGTATCAGGCGCAGCCGTCTCTCCGCGCGGCGCACCGTGACGATATGGTCGCTCTTCAGCGGCATCAGCGACTGGCCGTCGAAGGTCGCGAACACTTCGCTCTGGTCGTCGTGAATCAGCGGCTGAATCCGGATCTCGCTCGAGCCCGGCAACCACCACGGGACGGTTGGTCAGCGTGTGCGGCGCAATCGGCGTAATCGTGAGGCCGTCGACCTGCGGGTGCACGATCGGGCCGCCGGCCGAAAGGCTGTACGCCGTCGTGCCGGTCGGGCTCGCGATGATGAGGCCGTCGGCCTTGATCCGCATCATCGACTCGCCGTCGACCGAGACCGACAGCTCGATGATGCGCGAGAGCGCGCCCTGTGTGACGACCACGTCGTTCAGCACGATGCGATCGGCGAGACGGCGTCCTCCCGCCTCCACCGTCACGTGCAGCATCATGCGTTCTTCGGTCTTCGCGGTGCCGTTGACGGCGCTTTCGAGCGACGTGAAGATTTCCGGCAGCGTCACCTCGGTGAGAAAGCCGAGGCTGCCGAAATTGACGCCGAGAATCGGGATGTCCGATTGCGCTTTCGCGATGCGGCCGGCGGTGCCGAGCAGCGTGCCGTCTCCACCGAGCACGACGATCATGTCGACGTGGCGGGGAAGCTCATCTTTGTCGACCACGTCGAACCGAGCCGTCGTCCCGGCAGACTTCGCGAGGGCGGCCGTTTCAGGATCGAAGACGGGCGTCAATTGCCGCTGCTCGAGCCACGACGCAATTTGCGCAAGGTGGCTCGCCGCCCGATCGAGGCGCGCTTTCGCAACGACGCCGACGGCGCGCATTACCGCGCGCCTTTCAGAGTGGAGGAAGAACTCGCGGTTGCCGGTGTCGCCGGTGATCGGAGATTCGGTCATGGCCTGGCGGACCAATCCTACCTCAGCGGCTGCGCGCGACGCCTCCTCGACGACGCGCGCCTGCACGGCCGGGTCGCGAATCACGCCTTTCTTGCCGACCTCGGCGCGTCCCGCCTCGAATTGCGGCTTCACGAGCGCAACCACATCGGCACCGTGGCCGACGAGCGCCGGCACCCTGGGAAAGATGTGCCGCAGCGAGATGAACGATACGTCGATCGTCACGATGTCGACGAGCGCCGGCAGGTGAGACGGCTCGAGCGCCCGCGCGTTCGCGCGCTCGATGACGACGACGCGTGGATCGTTGCGCAGGCCCCAATCGAGCTGGCCGTGGCCGACGTCGAAGGCCACCACGCGGCGCGCGCCACGCTTGAGCAGCACGTCGGTAAACCCGCCGGTCGATGCGCCGATGTCGAGCGCTTCGCGGCCGTCGACGGCCACACCGAAGGTGTCGAGCGCATGGGCCAGCTTGATGCCTCCTCGGCCGACATACGGATGATCCGGTTCCTTCAGCGTGATGTCGGCTTCGTCCGCCACGGGCATCCCTGCTTTTTGTGCCGGTTGTCCATCGACGAGAACGACGCCCGACATGATGAGCGCGCTGGCGCGCTCGCGCGACGAGGCAAGCCCGCGCTGTACGAGTAGCACGTCGAGGCGGCGTTTCAATTTGTTCTCTTGATGACCCAGTCGGCGATGTCTGCGAGCCGTGACTGTTGCAGCCCGATCAGTCGCAGCGCGGCGACCGCAGCGTCATGATGCTCGGCAGCCAGGCGGCGCGATGCGTCGAGGCCATAGGTGGATGGATACGTCGGTTTGCCCGCTTTCGCGTCCTTGCCCGCGGTCTTGCCGAGATCTTTCGCGTCACCTTCGACGTCGAGAATGTCGTCGACGATCTGAAAGGCCAGCCCGAGATGCCGGCCGTATTCGTCCACCGCGCGAATCTCTTCGTCGCTGCCGCCGCCCATGATGGCTCCGGCGACCGCCGCCGCGCGAATCAGCGCGCCCGTTTTGCGCGCGTGCATGTCCTGCAGCGAGTACTGATCGAAGGTCGACGATCCCACCGCAAGCAGATCGATCGCCTGCCCACCGACCATGCCGCAGCCGCCTGCAGCGACGGCTATCGTCTGAATCGTGCGGATTTTTCTCGCCGCGAGCGCCGGGTCGCGCGGCTCCGCCGCGAGCAGTGCAAATGCCTCGGTCAGCAGTCCGTCGCCGGCCAGGATGGCCATGCCCTCGCCGTACACGACGTGGTTCGTCGGACGGCCGCGTCGCAGCGAATCGTCGTCCATCGCCGGAAGATCGTCGTGGATGAGCGAGTAAGTGTGGATAAGCTCGACAGCGCAGGCCGCTGGAAGGGCATCCTCAATCGCCTCCTGGGCGGAATACCCTGTGCCCGCCACGGTTTCGGCCGCCGCAAGCGTCAGAATGGGCCGGAGCCGCTTGCCGCCCGCATCGAGGCTGTATCGCATGGCCTCGTACAGCACGCGAGGATACTCGGGCGGTATCGGCAGGTACCGCGACAGACCCTCGTCGATGCGCGCGAGCATCCCGCCGATATATTCCGCAAACGGAGCGGCGGGCATTTACTTCTCGTCTTTGGAAAAGATCTGCCCGGCCGGGCGCAGGTCGCCGCGCTCGTTCAGAATCTCGATGCGCTTCTCGGCTTCTTCGAGTCGCATATGGCAGAAGCGCGAGAGCTGCACTCCGCGCTCGTACAGCTCGAGCGATTTTTCAAGCGCGAGATCTCCTTCTTCGAGCTTCTTGACGATCGTTTCGAGCTCGGCGATGGCGGCTTCGAAGTCCTTAATTGTCGAGTCCATCAGTTTTCACCACTTCGCATGTCAATTCGCCCTCGGACAGCGTGACGCGGACGCCGTCGCCGGGCTTTACCTCGGAAGCGCTACGGATGACGCGCGTTCGCGATTCGTCCCAGACCACCGCGTAGCCGCGGCCGAGCACTGCGAGCGGGCTCAGGCTGTCGAGTCGCGCGGCGCAGTTGTGGAGTCGCGCTTCGGCGCGGTGCTGCCGATGCATCGCAGCCGCGCGGAGCGTGCCGTCGACCCTGACCAGACGCGCGCGCACAGTCCCCAAACGTCGTCGCAAGTCGTACTGCTCGAGCTGCAGTCGAAGCGCCTGGAACGCGCGGGCCCGGCGGCTCACCGACGAGCGGACGGCGTGCCGCAACGCATGCGTCGTCTCGGCGCAGTGCCGCCCGCGCAGGGCGAGGCGAGCCGACCAGCCGGCAAATCCGGGCCTGCGATTCAGCAAATGCACGCGCGACTCGAGGCGGGCGACCGAGCCGCGCACCGCACCCGTGAGCCGGTCGCTCAGCCGCTCGATGTGGTTGCAGAAATCTTCTTTGCGCGCCACCACGATCTCCGCCGCGGCCGACGGCGTTGGCGCGCGCACGTCGGCAGCGAAGTCGGCAATCGTGAAGTCAACTTCGTGGCCGACGGCGGAAATAATTGGCACCGGCGAAGCGGCGATCGCTCTCGCCACGGCTTCTTCGTTGAACGCCCACAAATCCTCGATCGACCCGCCTCCGCGTCCGACGATGACGACATCGATGCCGGCGACCTTCACGATGTCGGTGATGCCGCGGGCCACGTCGGCCGCGGCGCCCTCGCCCTGTACGCGCGCGGGTCGAATGACGAGATGTGCGTTCGGATAGCGGCGGCCGAGCACCTTGATGATGTCGCGAATCGCCGCGCCGTCGAGCGAGGTGACGATGCCGATTTTGCGGGGCAGCGACGGCAGCGCGCGCTTGCGCGCGGCGTCGAAGAGCCCCTCCGCCTGCAATCGCCGCTTGAGCTGATCGAAGGCGAGCTGCAGCGCGCCGAGCCCATGCGGTTCCATGCGCTCGCACACGATCTGGTATTCGCCTTTGGGCTCGTACACGCTGATGCGCCCGCGCACGATGACGTGCAGGCCGTCCTCCGGCTTGAACTTCAGCGAGCGCACGTCCGACTTGAACATGACCGCTTTGATTTGGGCGCCGGGATCTTTCAGCGTGAAGTAGAGGTGGCCGGTGTTCCAGAGGCGGCAGTTGGAAATTTCCGCTTCCACCCACACCTCGGAGTACGCGGTTTCCAGAATGCCGCGGATGTGTGCGGTGAGGTCGCTGACGGTGAGGACAACGCGCTGCCGCTCGCGCGCAACGGGAGACGCGGCACGGGGTTCCGGTTCCTGTTCCGGTTCCGGGCTGCCGAAGAGATCAAATTGCGAGCTCATGTTCCAGTTCTTTGGCCGAGAGGCTGAGACGTTGAATCGACGTGGCCTTCCCGGTCGCGTCGTCTGCAGCAATCAGGATGCCGTTGAGGCGGGGATTGCCGGACGCCGTTTCCATCCGCACCGGCATGCCGCGCAGGAACTTGTCGATGACGACAGCCTTCTCGACGCCGATGACGCCGTCGTGCGGTCCGGTCATGCCGACGTCGGTGAGATATGCGGTCCCGCCCGGCAGAATCTGCTCGTCGGCCGTCTGGACGTGCGTGTGCGTGCCGACGACTGCCGTCACTTTGCCGTCGAGATGCCATCCCATCGCGACTTTTTCCGACGTCGCTTCGGCGTGGAAGTCGACGAAGATGATGCGGGTGCGTGAACGCAGCGCTTCAATTTCCTCGAGCACGCGCTGGAACGGATTGTCGAGCTCCTGCATGAAGACGCGCCCCATCACGTTGATGACGCCGACCGGCCGTCCGTCGGCAGTGCGCGCGAGATAACTTCCGTGTCCGGGGACGCCGGCGGGGAAGTTGGCCGGCCGCAAGAGCCGCGCTTCGGCCCCGATGTAGTCGATGGCCTCGCGCTGCGCCCAGATGTGATTGCCCGAGGTCATGACGTCGACCCCCCAATCCAGCAACTGGTCGCCAAGCTCCCTGGTGATACCCCGGCCCGCGGCCGCATTCTCGGCATTGGCGATGACCAGGTCTACGTTGTAATGCTCTCTTATAGAAGATAGCCCCTTCCGGACCAGCTCCCGGCCAGGTTTCCCAACAATATCCCCCAGGAATAAAAGGCGAATCTCACTCACGGCCCAAATATAAGCGAAATCGCGGAACCCTCAATGGCTGATTCCGTAGGGTTAATCTTAGTGTATAGTGACTAATATAATTTGCTTGACAACTACTCATGTAATTCCGTAGACTACGGGCATGGCAAAAACCTCTACTAAAAAAGTTATTGGAATCGACCTCGGCACGACGAACTCCGTCGTGGCGGTGATGGAAGGCGGCCAGCCCGCCGTGCTCGTCAACCAGGAAGGCTCGCGGATTACTCCGTCTGTCGTCGCGTTCACCAAAGAAGGCGAGCGGCTGGTTGGGCAGGTGGCCAAGCGTCAGGCCGTCACCAATCCCGAGAACACCGTGTTTTCCATCAAGCGCTTCGTCGGGCGGAAGTTTTCCGAAGTCTCCGGCGAGCAGAAGCGCGTGCCCTATCACATTGTGGCCGCAGACAACGGCGATGTGTGGGTCGAGGCCCGCGGCAAGAAGTATTCGCCGCCCGAGGTCTCCGCGATGGTGCTGCAGAAGCTGAAGCAGGCTGCCGAGGATTACCTGGGCGAGACGGTGACCGACGCGGTCATCACGGTGCCCGCGTACTTCAACGACGCGCAGCGCCAGGCGACCAAGGACGCCGGGAAGATTGCGGGCCTCAACGTGCTCCGCATCATCAACGAGCCGACCGCGGCCGCGCTCGCGTATGGGCTGGACAAAAAGAAAGACGAGACCATCGCCGTGTACGACTTCGGCGGCGGCACGTTCGACATCTCCGTGCTCGAAGTCGGCGAAGGCGTGGTCGAAGTGAAGTCGACCAACGGCGACACGCACCTTGGCGGCGACGACCTCGACCAGCGCATCATCGACTGGATTGCGGCCGAGTTCAAGAAAACCGACGGCATCGATCTCACAAACGATCGCGTGGCCGTGCAGCGTCTGAAGGAAGCGGCGGAGAAGGCGAAGATCGAGCTCTCGTCTGCGCTCGAAACCGAGATCAATCTGCCGTTCGTCACAGCTGACGCAAGCGGACCCAAGCATCTGGCGATGAAACTGACGCGCGCGAAGCTCGAGCAGCTCGTCGACGATCTGCTGCAGCGCACGATGGAGCCGGTCAGGAAAGCGATCGCCGATGCCGGCCTCGATCCGAAGAAGATCGACGAGGTCGTGCTGGTCGGTGGATCGACGCGCATGCCCAAAGTACAGCAGCTGGTGAAGGAGTACTTCGGCAAGGAGCCGCACAAAGGCGTGAACCCCGATGAAGTCGTGGCGGTCGGCGCTGCGATTCAGGGCGGCGTGCTCGCGGGCGACGTCAAGGACGTGGTGCTGCTCGACGTGACGCCGCTGTCGCTCGGCATCGAAACGCTGGGCGGCGTGATGACAACTTTGATTCCGCGGAATACGACTATTCCGACGCGCAAGAGCGAGACGTTCTCGACGGCGACCGACAACCAGCCGAATGTGGAAGTGCATGTTCTGCAGGGGGAGAGGCCGCTGGCTCGCGACAATCGCACGCTCGGACGGTTCCAGCTCATCGGGCTGCCGGCCGCGCCGCGCGGCGTGCCGCAAATCGAAGTGACCTTCGACATCGACGCCAACGGCATCGTCAATGTGTCGGCGAAAGACAACGCCACGGCGAAAGAGCAGAAGATCACCATCTCGAATACCTCGGGTCTCAGCAAGGACGAGGTCGCGCGGATGGTGGCCGACGCCGAGAACCATGCGGCCGACGACAAAGCGCGCCGCGAGCTCATCGACGCGCGCAACCAGGCGGATGCGCTGACCTACTCGGTCGAGCGGACGCTCAACGAGCACCGCGGCAAGATGTCCGCCGAGGATGCGCGGCAGGTGGACAACGCGATCAGCGACGTGCGCGAGGCGCTGAAGGGCGAAGACCTCGCGGCCATCAAACGCATGACCGACGCGCTGCAGCAGGCGTCGCACGCCATGGCCGAGCAGATGTACAAGCAGAAGGACAGCGCCCCAGGCTCGGCACCGAAGGACACGCCGAATGTGCAAGACGGCGAAGTCATCGATGCCGAGGTGGTGGGCTAATCACCAGCTAGTAGCTGGTAGCTCGTAGCTTGTAGCGAGTCGCGCTACCGGCTACTGGCTACCAGCTACCGGCTATTTCAGGAGGACAGAGCAATGGCAATCGTTCGTTGGGATCCGTTTCGCGAATTCGGGGGTGCGTGGATGCCGCCCGTCGACATTTACAGCTCGGGCGAGCACGAGCTGGTCATCAAGGCCGAGATTCCTGGGATGAGCAAGGACGACCTCGACATCACGGTCGAGAATTTCACGCTCACCATTCGCGGCGAGAAGAAGGCCGAGCAGACGATCAAGGACGAGCAGTTCCACCGCGTCGAGCGGAGCTACGGCACGTTCACCCGGTCGTTCGCGCTGCCCCATACGGTCGACCCGAACCGGGTCGAGGCCGAATACAAGGACGGCGTGCTCAGCATCAAGCTCCCCCTTCGCGAAGAAGCGAAGCCGAAGCAAATCAAGGTAAACGTCGCTGCCACGCCTATCCCTATATCCCTTGCACTATCGGCGTAAGTTCTTGTATTCTTAGCCGTTATGGATATCGAAACGCCAGAATTGGAAGAAACCACCAAAACAACCGAGCCAGTCGAGCCGGCTCCGCCCGTCTCGAACCGGTTCCTGTTCGTCGATATTGCGGCGCTCCGCGCGAAGCAGCTTCGCCGGGGCGCCCGCCCGCGCCTCGACCAGACGCCGCACGACAGCCACCCGCAACCCAAGAAAGCAGAACGGGTTGCGATGGAAGAAGTGAGGCAGCAGCTGGTGCAGTTCGACCTGCCGGCGGCCAAGAAGCCGATTCACAATCCGGAGACAGGTATCTGATACCTCAGGAAGGCTGGCCGCTGTTCTGGAATCTCCTGGCGATTTTCGCGGACTGCGTTCGGCGCGAGCTCTGCGTTCATCCTGGCGCTGTTTCTCGGTTTCTGCATCATCTTCGGGTTCCCGAAGCTGCGCTCGACCCTTGGGCGCAAGTCGATGGTCGTCAAGAACCTTGAGGACCGGGTCGGACAGGAAGCGTTCGTCCGCTACATGACTCCGGATCAGCCCCGCGGAACAATGGATGTGCTGAAGACGCCGGAACTCTTGGAGCGCGCGAAAAGAGCTTAGAGGCTAGGGCAAGCTTTCCACCAGTTCGTGTCCCGCTCGTAACTGTCTCCAACCCTCAACAACGTCGCTTCGTCGAACGGCTTGCCGGTGAGCTGCAGTCCGATCGGCAGATTGTTCGGCGTCAGCCCGCATGGCACGCTCAGCGCGGGAAGCCCCGCGAGATTCGCGCTGACCGTGAACACGTCCGTCAGGTAGAGCGACAGCGGATCCTCAACTTTCTCGCCGATTCTGAACGCCGCCGTCGGGCTGGTCGGCATGACGACGGCATCAACCTGTTCGAACGCGCGGTCGTAGTCGCGGCGCACGAGCGTGCGCACCTGCTGCGCCTTCAGGTAATACGCATCGTAGTAACCGGCGCTCAGCACGTAGGTGCCGAGCATGATGCGGCGCTTCACTTCGGGACCAAATCCCTGGCTCCGCGTTTTCTCGTACATCTCGCGTAAATCGCGCGCGCCCTCGGCGCGGAACCCATATCGCACGCCGTCGAAACGCGCGAGGTTGGAGCTCGCTTCGGCCGTGGCAATGACGTAATACGTGGAAATCGCATACGGCGCGTGGGGCAGATCGATGTCGATGAGCTCGGCGCCGCGCACGCGCAGAATGTCGAGCGCGCCGTAAAAGCAGTCGCGCACGGCATTTTCCACACCCTGCTCGAGCATCTTGCGCGGCACGCCAAGGCGCACGCCGCGGATCTCACCAGTGAGCGCGCCCACGTAGTCCGCGGGCGGTTCCTGCGACGCAGTCGAATCGTACGGATCGGCGCCCGCAAGCACGGACAGCGCGATGGCGGCGTCGTACGCCGTGCGCGCCATCGGCCCGATCTGATCGAGCGAAGACGCAAACGCAATTAACCCGTAGCGCGAGACGCGGCCGTAGGTCGGCTTCAGGCCGACGATGCCGCAGAGGGACGCAGGCTGCCGAATCGAGCCGCCGGTATCGGAGCCGAGCGCGATGGGCGAGAAACCGGCAGCGACCGCGACCGCCGATCCGCCGCTGGAGCCGCCCGAAATGTGATCGGGATTCCACGGATTGCGCGAGGGCCCGAACGCCGAGTTCTCGGTCGACGATCCCATCGCAAACTCGTCGCAATTGGTCTTGCCCATCACGACGGCGCCCGCCGCCTCGAGCCGTCCGACGACGGTGGCGTCGTAGGGCGGTACGAAATGACGCAGCATCTTCGACGAGGCAGTGGTCGTGATGCCGCGCGTCATGATGTTGTCCTTGAGCGCGATCGGCACGCCCGCGAGCGGTCCGGCGTGTTTATCGCGATCGATGGCGCGCGCCCGCTCGAGCGCGCGATCGCGGGCAACGGCGAGAAACGCGTTCAGCCTGGGATTGTGCGCGTCGATGCGCCCGAGCGCGTGTTCGCACACCTCAACGGCCGAAACCTGGCGCGCACCCACGGCATCCCGAATTTCACGGGCGGTTTGAAAGGGAAGCTGTTGGCCCACGACTATCCGCGAGTACCCGCGGCACGCGGAAGAGTCCGGTCTGCGGCGATGGGTCCGGCGCATTGGCCAGCGCCTCGGCGTTGGTCAGGCCCGGCCGAGGCTCGTCGGCGCGATCCGCGGGCATGCGCGACAGTACCTGGGACGTTGGCGGCACGCCGGTGGTGTCGATTTTCTGAATCTGCTCGGCGTACTCGAGCACGTGCGAGAGCTGATGGACGAAGAGTTCTTTTTCCGCGTCGCTCAACTCGAGGCGCGCGAGCGTCGCAATGCGATCGACGTCGGCGCGTGTCAGCCGTTCCGGCATGCCAAATGCTACCATGCCGTATGGTCTCTATTCGTCGCGCGGCGGTCGCGGGATCGTGGTATCCCGCCGATCCGGAGACGCTGGCGCGCGAGGTGGATCGGTATCTTGCCGCGGCTGGTGAGGGACCTGTTGGAGAAGCGGTCGCCCTCATCGCGCCGCACGCCGGCCTCATGTACTCAGGCCCGATTGCAGGCCACGCCTACAATCTGCTGCGCGGCCGCGATATTGAAATCGTCGTGCTGGTGGGTCCGTCGCATTACGTCGGATTCGAAGGGGTCGCCATTTACGAACGCGGCGCGTTCGAGACACCGTTCGGCCCCGTGCCGATCGCGGAGCATTGCGCGGCCGCCATCGCGATGGCGTCTCGAGAAATCGGACCGCACCCGAGCGCACACGTGCGCGAGCATTCGCTCGAGATGCAGTTGCCGTTTCTGAAGCGCGTGCTTCCCGACGCCGCTATCGTCCCGCTCGTGATGGGACATCAGCGGCGCGAAACCGCGTACTTGCTCGGCGATGCGATCGCCGCGGCTGTGAAGGGACGAAAAGCGGTGCTCGTGGCGAGCACCGATCTGTCGCACTACCAGAACGCAGTGGCGGCGTCGAGGCTCGACAGCCGGGTCATCGGGCAGGTGCAGCGATTCGATCCCGACGGCCTGATGTCGCTAATCGAAACATTTCCTGAGCACGCCTGCGGCGGCGGCCCGACGGTGTCGGTAATGCGCGCCGCGAAGCTGCTCGGCGCCAGAGACGCGCGCGTGTTGAAGTACGGCGATTCGGGCGACGTCTCCGGCGACAAGGACGCGGTGGTCGGCTATCTGGCCGCCGCCTTCGGCACGTTCGCGCCGATGGCTCAGTGATGTGATCGTGTCAGCGCATTATTCGATAGCGCCCGAAGAAATTAGAAACTCCACCACCGCCTGGTGACCGCCGCGTTTAGCCATCAACAGCGGCGATCGCCATTCACCTGACGCGCCGTCGGGGCCATTGCGATCGGCCCACACGCGCGCGTTGACGTTCGCGCCTCTCGAGACCAGCAGCCGCGCGACATTCAGTTTGCCGCTTCCGCTCGCCTGAATGAGCGCATTCTCATCGCCCGGCACAACCTGTTCGAGGTCTGCGCCACGATCGAGCAGCAGCGTAGCAACCTCAGCCTGCCCGGCGCGCGATGCCACGATGAGCGCGGTGCCGTCGCCGCGGACGGGAAGATTCGGATCTACCCCTCGATCCAACAGAAATCGCACGGCTGCGAGATTTCCCGACCTCGCCGCGCCCATCAGAGGGCTTCCATCACCCTGAATAGCGGCGTTTGGATTCGCGCCCGCATTGATGAGGGCAGTCATCTGATCGATGTCGCCGTCCTTTGAGGCTTCGTACAGCGCTTGATCGAGCCTGTTGATGCGAACAACACGCACCGCGTTCGGGGTCTGGGCCGTCTGTTGCGGCGCTTGCACCAACTCCCGCTTTCGCGGCATCTCCACCGCGCGGAGCGGCGCTAATGCGAATGCCGTCACCAATGCCGCCGTCGCCGTCATCGTCATCGGAATCATGCCCACGGGTCCTCTTTTCTGCGCGCCGTCGAGGATGGCCGACACCCGCGTCGACAAATCGCTCCGGCTCGCCATGGTTACGGTGGCAACCGTCGACACACTCGACATGCGTCGAGCCAGCTGCACCAGTTGATCGGCGTAATCCGCACGGTCCGCGCCGCTCAGCACGGCGTCGTCGCATGCGCGCTCTGCTTCGAGACAGAACTCCCGCCACACCTTCCAGATGAGCGGATGGAACCAATACACGGCGCACGCCGCTCTGGCCGCAAGCTGCATCGCCCAATCGTTGCGGCGCACGTGCTCCATCTCGTGCACGAGCGCGCGGCGCACGTCGGCGTCGCTCCACGTCTTTGCATCGGACGGCAGGATGACGGCCGGACGCCGCGTGCCGCATGTGATGGGCACGGCCACGTCTTCGTGCAGCGCGAGCGACACCTGTCTGCGAAGGCCAAGCTCGGCGGCGACCTCGTTGACGAGTCGATACCGTTCGCGCCATGGATAGGCGAAGCGTCGAAGGCGGCTGAGCTTCCACAACGACACGCCCAGCGATCCCACGAGCCACACGCAGCCGGCTGCCCAGCCAATGCGCGTAAGTGTGGAGAGCGTCGGGATCGGCACATTGCTGCGTTCAGCGGACTGCGAAAGATCTGCTGCACCGCCGGCACGAGGCGAAGCAGCCGGCGTTTGCGTCGCCGCTGGGGACGCGGGACTTGGAGCCGCATCGACAGCGATCGGGATGGCGGCGGCCGGAACGAGCATCACCGCGAAGGGGAGCAGAAGGACCGCCGCAAGCGTCGACGCGAGCAGCACGTGCCGGACGGACGCGCGCGCCTTGCCTGCCAACTGTGTGGCGCCGAGCCCCACCATCATGATGAGCGTCGCCTTCAGGAGGATCGTGGCCTCGGTTGAATCGCCGATCGCAATCAACGCGCGGGTGAGTGTGTCGCTCATCGCCGTGTCCTTTCTTTGCGCGCCTTCTCGATGGCGGCGCTGAGCGCGTCGAGATCGTCGTTGGTCCAGGATGCGTGTTTCAGGAGGGCAGAGGCGGTTTCAATCGGTGAGCCGCCGAAAAACACGTCGATCATCTGCCCCAGCGCCGATTTGCGCGCGGCTGTCTTCGGCGTGGTCGGTTCGTAGACATACCTCGGCCCCTCTTCGCGGTGCCGGATGTGTCCTTTCGCTTCGAGCTTGGCGAGCATCGCGCGCACGGCCGAATAGCTCGGCGGCTCAGTGAGCCCGTTACGCACCTCTTCGACGGCCATTCCGCCGCCGGCCGAGAAGAGGACGTTCATAATCTCGCGCTCGCGGCGGCTGAGCTTTTCGGGACGGGTTGAGGACATGTCGGCGGCCTCCTCGTATGCTGCGTTTGTAGCATAGTGCTACGAACGCAGCATGTCAAGCGCGGACGACGATTGGGTGTATCGTGAGCACAATGGCGCTGCTGGACGATGCGGCGAGAGAGAGCCTGTTGCTGCAGGCGCGCCGGGCCATCGCGAAAGCGATTGGTGTGACACCGGTGGCGGGCCCAATCGCTAATCCCCAATCCCTAATCCCTGAAGATTTTCTGGCAGGCGCTTTTGTGACACTCAAGATGAAAGGCCAGCTGCGAGGCTGCATCGGGTATCCCGAGCCCGAGCGCCCGCTCCTCGACGTCGTCGAGCACTGTGCGGTCTCTGCGGCGATTTCGGATCCGCGATTTCCCCCGCTGAGCCCCGCGGAATGGGATGACGTGTGCTCTCGAGCTCTCAGTGCTCGGACCCATCGAGCCGGTGGACCACATCAGCGAGGTTGTGATCGGACGCGACGGATTGATAGTCGAGCTCGGCCGGCGCCGCGGCCTGCTGTTGCCGCAAGTCGCCGTCGAATGGAAATGGGACGCTGAACAGTTCGCCGCCCAGACCTGCATCAAAGCGGGCCTGCCTCCCGACGCCTGGCAGAAAGGTGCGAAGCTGTTCAAGTTCGAAGCCGAAGTGTTTTCCGAGTCCCCCTGAAATTCTCCTGATCTCCTATCCTCCTGTTCAAGTATTTCGAAGCGCGCGGAGCGTATTGAGATTCATTTCGTCCAGCGGATCGATGACGACTTTGCCTTTCTCGCGCCACTCGGACTTTTCCGTTTCCAGAATCATCGGCAAATGATCGAACCGCGGGTCGTTCAGCAATCGACGGAACGGCTCGAGGCCGATGCAGCCTTTGCCGATGTGCTCGTGGCGGTCCACCCGGCTCATGCACGGCTTCTTCGAGTCGTTCAGGTGAAACACCTTCAGCCGGTCGAATCCGATGAGCTTTTCGAATGTGTCGAACGTCGCGCGGTAGCCCTCTTCGCTGCACAGGTTGTAGCCGGAGGCGAGCAGATGACAGGTGTCCAGGCACACGCCGAGGCGCTTCCTGTTCTTCACACCGTCGAGCATCGCCGCGATTTCTTCGAACGACGCGCCCATCGTGCTGCCCTGGCCGGCGGTGTGCTCGATCAGGATCATCGTCTTTCCGCGCGGCCGTGCCTTCAACACTGCCGTGAGTGCGCTGGAGATGAGCGACAACGCCTGCTCGACGGGCGCCGTCAAGCGGGCGCCGGGATGAAGCACGACGCCGAGCAGGCCGAGCGCCTCTGCGCGATCGACTTCCTCGCCGAGCGCAGCGATCGACTGCGCGCGCAGCGCCTCGCTCGTCGTCGCGAGATTAATGAGGTAGCTGGCATGCGCGACGATGGGGGAGATGCCGGTGTGCGTAGCGGCGTCTCTGAAGGCGGCGATTTCGTCGGGAGGCAGCGGCCGGGCGCGCCACTGGCTCGCGTTCTTGCTGAAGATCTGCAGCGTCTCGCAACCGTGTATCTGCGCGCGGGCAATCGCGAAGGGCAGGCCGCCCGCCACCGACATATGGGCACCGAGACGAGGCATTCAGCGATAATAAGGTATGCGCTTAACCGCGATTGGCGTTCTCACTGCGATGCTGCTGGCTCCGTCTACCGCGAGCGCCTGGGGCTTCGAGGCACACAAGTTCATCGTCGCGCGCGCTATCGACATTTTGCCCGCGCCGCTGCGGCCGTTTTTCGAGGCGAATCGGGCGTTCATCGTCGAGCGGGCGATCGATCCCGATCTGTGGCGCAACGCGGGCTTCACGGAAGAGCCGCCGAACCATTTCCTCGACTTCGATGCCTACGGTCCGTATCCATTCAAGGATCTGCCACGCAACTACGACGACGCGTTGAAGAAGTACGGCATCGACGTGCTCAGACAGAACGGCATGGTTCCGTGGCGCACGTATGAAATAGCCGGCCGGCTCGTTCGCGGGTTCGAGGCGCTGCACAAGAACGGGCAATACGCGGAAAGCGACATCCGTTTTTTCTCCGCGATCATCGGTCATTACGTCGCCGATGCGCACGTGCCGCTTCACGCCGTGCTCAACTACAACGGCCAGCTCACCGGGCAGACCGGCATCCACTACCGTTGGGAAGGCGAGCTCTTTGTGCGGAATGAAAAGCAGCTTCTCATCAAGCCTGGACCGCTCAAGCCGATCGCCAACGAGCGCGATTTCATTTTCGAGACGCTGCTTGAAAGTTCCCAGCTCGCCGACGATGTGTTGGCCGCCGACCTGAAAGCGATCGGCAGTCGCGATGTGTACGATGACCAGTACTTCGAAACATTTTTCGCTGCTACTCGTCCTATCTTGGAGAAGCGGCTGAACGACGCGATTACCGCGGTGGCCTCGATGATCACAAGTGCATGGGAACAAGCAGGGAAGCCCACATTGTCCGCGACTCCTCAACCGCGGCCCCCGCAGCGGCGCCGAACGGCCGGTGCGCCGGCGACACCTTGAGCCGCGAGCGGCCCGCCTTCGCGTGGCTTCGGCGAGGTCTCGCCAGAGTTCGCATGATTACGGCGAACGACGGCGGGCGCGGGGCGAAGGGGTCCCCGCAAGCGATGCGGCGAGGAGCGGGGCGAGGGGCCCCCGCGACCAACTAATGGACGTGTATGTCATTCCGGTCGCGCCGGAGCGATACGAGCTCTACTGCGACCACGTAGGCCCCGACGCCGAAGCGATCGAAGACGCGCCTCCCAAGGGGCGCTTCGCGAAGATGTACGCCAACTTCAAAGAGACGCTCGCGCGCGTCGAAGAAGAGCGGCTCAGCGGCGAGGCGCGCGTGCACGAAGGTCCGCGCACGTGGACCGAGCGCATGAAAGATCGCGGGATGTGCTGGCTCGCCGAGAAGATCGCCGAGCAGCGCCTGCTGTGGCGGCTTCGCAATGAGAGCGAGCTGATGCTGCATTACCCCGACGACATCACGTCGGACGCGGCCGTCGGTTTCGCGCGCGCAGAGCTCCAGCGCGAGGCCGACCGCCACATGAAATGGATCATCATCGACGGTCTGCTCTTCGTCGGGTCGGGTGTGTTCTTTTTTGTTCCCGGACCGAACCTGATCGCCTACTACTTCGGATTTCGGCTGGTCGGACACTACCTCTCGCGCCGGGGCGCCAAACATGGGCTTACCGAGGTTCGATGGCAGTCGTGCGAGAACCCGCAGCTGTCGCGCCTGCGCCGCGTCCTCGCGCTCGAGCCGATCGAGCGCGAGCGCGAAGTGCACGAGGTCGCGTCGGCGCTGCAGCTGCCGCATCTGGCGAAATTCTTCGAGCGAACCTCTGTGAAGACCGCGTGATATTCTCTGACTTTCCATGCATCTCAGAGAGCTAGCCGAGCGGTTGGGATGCCGGCTCGAGGGCGATGGCGCGCTGGAAATCCGTGGCGTCGCCGGGCTCGAGCAGGCGGGCGAGGGCGACCTTTCGTTTTTCGCAAATCCCCGGTACGCGCCGGCCCTGCGGCGCACGCGCGCATCGGCCGTCATCATCGGCGAAGGTGCGCCGGCCGCGCCGTGCGCGATGCTGCGCACAAAGCATCCGTCCCTCGCGTTCGCAAATGCGATCTCCATCTTCGTGACGCCGGCGCTTCCGCCGCCTGGAGTCGCCACGCTCAGCGTGATTGCGCCCGATGCGACGCTCGGGCGCGATGTGTCGATCGGGCCGTTCTCCTCTGTGGGACGCGGCGCCCGTGTCGGCGATCGCACGATCATTTATCCCAACGTCTTCATCGGCGATGGAGCCGTGGTCGGCGACGACTGCGTCATTCACTCGCACGCCGCGATTCGCGAGCGCGTCATCGTCGGCAACCGCGTGATCGTCCAGAACGGTGCCGTCATCGGCGCCGATGGATACGGTTTCGTGAAGCGCCCCGACGGGACACACCAGAAAATTCCGCAGATGGCGATCGTCGTCCTCGAGGACGACGTCGAGATCGGCGCCAACACGGCCATCGATCGGCCGGCCGTCGGCGAGACGCGCATACAGGCCGGCGCCAAGATCGACAACCTCGTCCAGATCGGCCATGGCGTGAACGTGGGCCGGAACACGCTGCTGGCCGCCCAGGTCGGCATCGCCGGCAGCACGACGATCGGCGACGACGTGACGCTGGCGGGTCAGGTGGGCGTGGCGGGGCATGTCACGGTCGGCAAAGGCGCGTCGGCCGTTGGCCAGACCGGCATCACCAATTCCGTACCCGACGGGACGTTCGTCTCTGGCTATCCAGCCATAGACAACAAGGAATGGCTGAAATCGTCGGTGATTTTCAAGAAGCTGCCCGAGCTGAGGAAGAAAATCGCCGATCTCGAGCAGCGCATCCTCGAGCTCGAGGCCGTGATCGAGGAATCCAAGCTAAGATCGAAGTAGAGCGCCTATGTACATGATGATTTCACGCCTGCCAAAGAGGCTGCTGAGCGCCGTCGCGTTCTGCTCCGTGCTGATGTTGTCGCCCGTCGATGCGGCGGTGCGCCCGCCCCGGCTGCAGTACCAGCTGATGACGCTGCCCAACGGCCTCACGATCGTGTTCTCGCCCGACCATTCGACACCCATCGTGCACGTCGAGCTCTGGTACCACGTCGGCTCGAAAGACGAGAAGACGGGCCGCACCGGGTTCGCCCACCTGTTCGAGCACATGATGTTCAAAGGCTCGAAGAACGTGGAGCCGGAAGAGCATGCGTCGATGCTCGCGAGCATCGGCGGCCAGAGCAACGCCTACACCAACGACGACGCGACCGTGTTCTGGCAGACAGTGCCGTCGCAGTACCTGCCGCTGGTGCTGTGGATGGAAGCCGATCGTATGGCGACGCTGCGCATCGACAAGACCACGTTCGAAAACGAGCGCGAAGTCGTGAAGGAAGAGCGCCGGCTCCGTGTCGACAATCAGCCGTTCGGGCGGCTGTCCGAGATTCTCTACGACACCTTCTACACCGTCAGCCCGTACAAGCACACGACGATCGGCAGCATGAAGGATCTCGACTCGGCATCGGTCGAGGACGTGCGCGACTTCCACAACATGTTCTATATCCCCAGCAACGCGACGATGGCCATCGTTGGGGACTTCGACATGGCGCAGGCCAAGGAGATGGTGACGAAGTATTTCGCGCGGGTCCCGAAATCCGATCGCGTCATCTCCCGCGAATACCCGCGCGAGAAGCCGTCGAAGGCCGAGCGCCGCGTCACGGTCAACGAGGCCTGGCCGCTGCCGGCCGTCATCGTCGCCTATCCGATTACGTGGGACGGGAATCCCGATTCCTATCCGCTGCACCTGACGTCGAAGATTCTCTCCGACGGCGACAGCTCGCGCATCTATCAGTCGCTCGTCTATGAAAAAGGCATCGCGCTGCACGCGTTCGGCGGCGGCAACATCATCGAAGAGCCGAATCTGTTCTTCGCGGTGGCGCTCGTGGCGCCGGGCCGCACGCACGAAGAGGTCGAGAAGGCGCTCATCGCCGAGTTCGACAAGCTGCGCACCGAGCCGATTTCCGAGCGCGAGCTGCAGCGCGCGAAGAATCAGTTCTTCCGCGACTACATCGTCGACCGCGAATCGATTCGCGGCAAGGCGAGCCAGCTCGCCCATGCGGTCGTCATTCACCGCGACGTCACGACCGCTGATGGCGAAGTGGAGATCTTCACGAACATGAAGGTGTCCGACCTGAATCGCGTCGCGAAGACGTACTTCACGCCGGAGAACCGCCTCGTGCTGAAGATTCTCCCGAAAGGCATGCGCTGATGATGCGGCGCGCATTCCTCGCCCTGACGCTCGCGCTCGTCACCGGCTTCGCACCGGCCGGGGCGCAGGTCACGAGCTGGCCTTCGGAGAATCCTCCACGGCCGCTGCCGTCGCGGCCGGTGAGCTTTCCTCCGTACGAGCTGCGCACGCTGCCGAACGGGATGCAGGTGATCGTCGTCATGCACCACGAGCAGCCCGAGGTGACGATGCGCCTCCTCGTCCGCGCCGGCGCGGCGTACGATCCGCCCGGCAAGAGCGGGACGGCCTCGCTCGTGGCGTCGCTGCTGAATCAGGGCACCGCGACGCGAAACGCGCGTGAGACCGCGGATGCCATCGACTCGATTGGCGGCGCGCTCGACACCGGCGCGGGCAGCGACGTGACGTCGGCGACCGTGCTCGTCATGAAGGACAGCTTCGACGTCGGCATGAACATGCTCGCCGATGTCGTCCGGCGGCCGGCGTTTGCGCCCGAAGAAATCGAGCGCCAGCGCACGCAGACCATTCAGAACATCGGCGTCAGCCTCGAGGATCCCGATTTCATCGCGCGCGCGGTGCTCAACCGCCTGATCTACGGCTTTCATCCGTACGGATTCCCCGACACCGGGATGCCCGACACGATCGCGAAGATCACGCGCGAGGATCTCCGCGAATTTCATCGCCGGTATTTCGCGCCGAACAACAGCATCCTCGCCATCGTCGGCGACGTGGCCGCGGACGAGGCGATGGCCGCCGCGACGAAGGTGTTCGGCGACTGGGAGCGTCAGGCCGTGCAGCTGCCGCCGCTGCCCGAGCCGCCGCGGCCGACGCGGCGCATTGTCGTCATCGACAAGCCCGACTCGGTGCAGACCGCCGTGCGCGTAGGACAGCTCGGCATTCCGCGCAAGACGCCCGACTACATGAGCATGGACCAGGCCATCCGCATTCTCGGCGGAGAGGGCAGCAACCGGCTGTTCCGCGTCCTCCGATCCGAACGCGGGCTCACATATTCGGCATCGGCCGATTTGAATCCGATGCTTCTGGCCGGCGATGTCACTGCCGAGACCGATACGCGCACCGAAGCGACGGGCGAGGCCGTGCGCGTCATCGTCGACGAGTTCACGCGCCTTCAGCGCGAGCGCATCGGCGACGGCGAGCTCGCGGGCGCGCAGGCGTACATGACCGGCAGCTTTCCGCTGACGATCGAAACGCCCGGCGCAATCGCGCGCCAGGTGGTGAACGTCGTCTTCTACGATCTGTCGCTCGACGAGCTGCGCACCTATCGCCAGCGCGCCAACGCCGTGACGCCGGACGATGTCCTGCGCGTGGCTCGCAATTACATCCAGCCCGATCGACTGTCGATTGTGCATGGTCGGCGACGCGGCGAGGTTCAAGGACCAGCTCGGCAAGGCCGGATTCGGCAGCTACGAGCTGATCCCTCTGAGCTCGCTCGATCTCTCCGCGGCCGATCTCAAGAAGCGTTGAACAAAATCATGATTTCCTGCGGGGAGCCCTCTGGCGATTTATACGCCGGGGCCCTCGCAGTCGAAATTCGGCGCCGGCAGCCCGACGCCGCCATCTTCGGGCTCGGCGGCCAGCGGCTGATGGCCGGCGGCGGCGAACTGCTCGCGGACTACCGCGGCCTCAGCGTCACGGGGCTCGTCGAGGCCATTCGCGTGCTCCCCAAATCGCTCTCGACCCTCAACCGGCTGGTGGAGGCGGCGCGCGTCGAGAAGCCGCAGGCGCTCGTCCTGATCGATTTCCCCGACTTCAATTTCCGTCTCGCGGCCGCGGTCAAGAAACTCGGCGTGCCCATCATCTATTACATCAGCCCCCAGCTTTGGGCCTGGCGCCAGAGCCGCATGAAGGTGATGAAGCGGCTCGTGGACCGCGTGCTCGTGATTTTCCCGTTCGAAGAGCAGATCTACCGCGACGCCGGCGTGCCCGTGCAGTTCGTGGGGCACCCGCTCGTCGACCTCGCTCGCGCGCAAGAACCGAAGGACAAGTTTCTGCGCGAGGTGGGTCTCGACCCTGGGCGGCCGATCGTGGCGCTGTTGCCCGGAAGCCGTCCGAACGAAGTCGAGCGTCTGCTGCCGATCATTCGCGACGGCGTCGCGAAGATTGCCGCGCAGCTACCCGAGGCGCAGTTCGTTATCGCGCGGGCGCCCTCGCTCGACGATCGTCTGTTTTCGCATACGAAGTGGAGTGGCGCCCCGCCCGTCGAGGTGCTCGCGAGAACCGACGATGTGCTTGCGATTTCGGATGTGGCGATTACGGCCTCCGGCACGGCCACCGTGCAGGCTGCGTTGCATGGCCGCCCGATGGTGGTGGTGTACCGCTTGTCGCCGATCACGTACCGGCTGGGCCGCAGGTTTCTGCTGGTCGACAATGTGGCGATGGTCAATCTGATTGCGGGGCGGCGGCATCGTGCCCGAGCTGATCCAGGACGACTGCACCGCCGAGAACATCGCCGCTGAGACGCTGTCGCTGCTGACAAACCACGAGCGCGCCGACGAGACGCGCCGCGGGCTTGCCGACGTGCGCGCGAAGCTCGGCGGCCCCGGCGCAAGCGGGCGCGCGGCCGACGCCGTGCTGGAGATCGCGGAAGCCAAGAGTCGGGGAGTCTGAAAGAGTCGGGGAGTCGGAGAGAGTCGGGGAGTCGGGGAGTCGGAGAGTCAGGGAGTCGGGGAGTCGGAAGAGTCTGAAAGAGTCGAGAGAGTCAGGCAGTCGCGGAATCGGTCGGCGAGCTCCTTCCGATCGGAGCGGCGCAGGTACGCGATGAATCCACTGAGCATGTCAGCGAGGTCTTGGTACAGGCCGGAAACCGCGATTTCTTCGTCCGCGCGAGATGTCATCTCTCTGGCGCGCTGTCGCCAGATGTCCGCGGGTTTCCAACGCCGAGCCGCGGGCGATTACCAGATAGTGGGCGAAGTGGCGATCGGTGCCCTGGCCGAAACCTTCTCCAATATGGCCAGGAATTTTCCCGGTGGATTCGGAAAGTTGTTTGTGAAGATCGAAATCTCTGATCAGTTTCGGCCGCTTCAGGAGTGGAGAAACTGCGTCGATCCCCTCGAGCGCCTTCGTATAAATCAGCAAATCCTCTAATTTTTCAGCTCGCATGCCCGCACTCGGGGCACGAGCCATGCCACGACTCGCTCCGACTCTCCCGACTTTTCCGACTCCCGCGACTCTCCCGACTCCCGCGACTCTTCCCGACTCTTCCGACTCTCCCGACTCCTGACTCCCGGACTCTTCGATTTGATAGGATTAGCGTGATGAGCACCACAAATTCCTTCGGCACCTGCACGCAATGCACGCTCGCCAGTGAACCGGTCGAAATCTTCAGCCTGAACAAGCTCGAGCAGGCCTTTCCGAACGTGGCGCGGCTTCCGTACTCGCTGAAAATTCTTCTCGAAAATCTGCTGCGGCACGAGGATGCGCGCTTCGTGCATCCCAAAGACATCGAGGCGCTTGCGAGCTGGAAGCCGGGCGCGCAGCTGCAGAAGGAAATCTCGTTCGCGCCGGCCCGCGTGCTGCTGCAGGATTTCACGGGCGTCCCGTGCGTGGTCGATCTCGCCGCGATGCGCGACGGCATGATTCGCCTCGGCGGCAATCCCGATCGCGTCAACCCGCTGCAGCCGGTCGAGCTCGTCATCGATCACTCCGTGCAGGTGGACTACTTCGGCCGCACCGACGCGTTCCAGTTGAACGCCGAGCTCGAGTTCGCGCGCAATCGCGAGCGCTATTCGTTTCTGCGATGGGGCCAGGACGCGTTCCGAAATTTCCGCGTCGTGCCGCCTGACACCGGCATCGTCCATCAGGTGAACATCGAGTACCTCGCGCGCGTCGTGTTCCGCGAGGTGTCGGGCGGAAAGGTGCGGGCGTTCCCCGATACGCTCGTGGGCACCGACTCGCATACGACGATGGTGAACGGGCTGGGCGTGCTGGGTTGGGGCGTCGGCGGCATCGAAGCGGAGGCCGCGATGCTCGGGCAGCCGATGTCGATGCTGATTCCGCCCGTGCTGGGATTCAGGCTCGTTGGCTTGATGCCCGAAGGCGCCACGGCCACCGACCTCGTGCTGATGGTCACCGAGCGGCTGCGCAAACACGGCGTGGTCGGCAAGTTCGTCGAGTTCTTCGGATCGGGTCTCGCGAACCTGACGATCGCCGATCGCGCGACGCTCGGCAACATGTGCCCCGAGTACGGCGCGACCGCCGCGATGTTTCCGATCGACGAGATGACGCTCGACTACCTGACGTTGACGGGGCGCAGCGCGTCGCACGTGAAGCTCGTCGAAGCGTATGCCAAGGCCCAGGGGCTGTTCCGCGAAGCGGGAACCGAGGCGCTGTACGACGAAACGATCGAGCTCGATCTCGGACTTGTCGAGCCGAGCCTCGCCGGGCCGAAGCGGCCGCAGGATCGCGTGTCGCTGACGAAAGCGAAGACCGGATTCCAGACGCTGCTGCCGTCGATGATGACCGAGAAGAAAGGGAAGCCCTCGAGCGGCGGAAGCGCGTCGGCCGTGGCCGTGCTGGAACGTCCGGAGGTCCGCCTGAAGGCGGACACGACCGAAGTGACCGATGTCGCGGCTGGACTCGATCACGGCGCGGTCGTTGTCGCCGCCATCACGAGCTGCACGAACACGTCGAACCCCAGCGTGATGATTGGCGCCGGCCTGCTCGCGAAGAAAGCCGTCGAGCGAGGGCTCACGCGCCGGCCGTGGGTGAAGACGAGCCTCGCGCCCGGGTCGAAGGTGGTGACCGACTACCTCGACAAAGCCGGGCTGACGCAGTACCTCGACGCGCTTGGCTTCAATCTCGTCGGATATGGCTGCACGACCTGCATCGGCAACAGCGGCCCGCTGCCCGAGGAAGTCTCGGCGATCGTGTCGGAGAAAAATCTGGTCGTGTGCTCGGTGTTGAGCGGCAACCGCAATTTCGAGGGACGTATTCAGTCGCAGGTGCGCGCGAACTATCTCGCGTCGCCGCCGCTCGTCGTCGCGTATGCGCTCGCCGGACGGATGACGCTCGACCTGACGACAGAGCCGATCGGGAAAGATCGCGACGGCAAGGACGTGTACCTGCGCGAAATCTGGCCGACCGAGCGCGAGATTCAATCGTCGATGCTGAGCGCGGTCAAGTCAGAGATGTTTCAGCGGCAGTACGCGAACGTCTTCGAGGGAGACGAGCGCTGGCGCTCGCTGCCGGTGCCGACCGGCAATCTGTTCCAATGGGATCAGCAGTCGACCTACGTGCGCAAGCCGCCGTTCGTCGAGGGCATCAGCCGAGAGCCGGCGCCGCTGACCGACATCATCGAGCGCGCGCGTGCTCGCCCTGCTCGGCGACAGCGTGACGACCGATCACATCTCGCCGGCCGGATCGATCCCGGCCGACAGCCCGGCTGGACGGTATCTCATCGCGCAGGGCGTCAAGCCGTCCGACTTCAACTCGTACGGCGCGCGGCGCGGCAATCACGAAGTGATGATGCGCGGCACGTTCGCGAATATCCGCCTGCGCAATCAGCTCGCGCCCGGCACCGAAGGCGGATGGACCACGTATCGACCCGCAGGCGAGCTGATGACGATTTACGACGCCTCGATGGCCTATCAGGCGGCTGGGTGTGCCGCTGCTCGTGATCGCGGGCAAGGAATACGGATCGGGCTCGTCTCGCGACTGGGCGGCGAAAGGCACGCTGCTCTTGGGTGTGCGCGCCGTCATCGCTGAAAGCTTCGAGCGCATTCATCGCAGCAACCTCGTCAACATGGGCGTGCTGCCGCTGCAGTTCGAAGCCGGCGCCTCGGCCGCGTCGCTCGGGCTGACGGGCGAGGAGTCGTACGACATCGCGATTGCCGGCCTGACGCCCCGCGCGACGATCACCGTGCGCGTATGGCCGGCCACCGGCACGCCGCGCGACATCCAGGCGCTCGTGCGCATCGACACGCCGGAAGAGCTCACCGCCTTCCGCCACGGCGGCATTCTTCCCTACGTCCTGCGACAACTGGTGGACAGGACGAACTGACGGCGCAATAATCCCCCTCATCGCACGTAATTGAGGAGGACAGATGGCTCGTTGCAGGTCTGTACTGATAGTCGGACTGATCACGCTCACCGCCGGCGCAGTTCTCGCGGCGCAGGGGCGCGAGGGGCGCGAAGGCCGTTCGCAACAGCATCCTGGACAGAATCCATTCTTGAACGACAAAGCGGCCATCCGAACAGGGATGGCGTTGTACCGGACGCGCTGCGGCGAATGCCACGGCCTCGACGCCGCCGGTTATCGCGGACCCGATCTGAATGCCTACATGGCGGGAGCGACGGACGAGGCGCTGTTTCAGGTGATCCGCAAAGGGGTTCCTGGCAGCGAAATGCCTCAAAGCAACGCGCCAGACAACGACATTCTGCAGATGATCGCGTATCTCCGGAACATGGGCGGTGTCGTCCCTGCGGAGACCGCGCCCGTTGGCAACGTCGCGAATGGCGAGGCCATTTTTGCGAAGCAGTGTGCGAACTGCCATCAAGTCGCCGGCAAGGGCGGCCGCCTCGGGCCCGACCTCAGCCGCATCGGCACCGGCCGCACGCGCGCCGCGCTGACGCGCGAAATTCGCAATCCGCACGAGTGGGTACCGCCCGCGTACGAGGCCGTGACCGTCGTGACCAAGGACGGCCGGAAGACCCGCGGGATCAAAAAGGGCGAGGACGCGTATTCGATTCAGATCATCGATATGAGCCAACGCATCCAGGGATATCTGAAATCGAACGTCCAGGTGATTTACGACAAAACTTCGATCATGCCGGCCTACGATGCGAAGCGGCTGAACGATAGCGACCTGGCCGACCTGGTCGGCTATCTGACGACGCTGCGCGGGTACGAGCTGACGGTGAACCGTTGAGGAGGCCTATGCGCGCTTTACTGCTTGTCGTTCTGTGCTCCGTCACGATTGCTGCACAACAGCCTGGTCCTCCGACGGTCACCAATGCGGACATCCTCGCGGGGCTTCCGGCTGATGGCTCGAAATGGCTCGTCTATCACGGAAACTACTCCGGCCATCGGCACAGCCCGTTGAAGCAGATCACTCCCGACAACGTCGCGCAGCTCAGAGCGCAGTGGACATTCCAGACGGGCGTGACCGGCAGCTTCCAGTCGACGCCGATCCTGGTGGACAACGTGCTGTACGTGACGGGGTTCAGTGGAAATGCCTGGGCGATCGACGCGCGCTCGGGCCGCCAAATCTGGAGATACCGGCGGAATGTGCCCGACGATTTCCGGGGGTGCTGCGGCCCCGTCAATCGTGGGTTCGGCGTGCTCGGGAATCGTCTCTTCCTGTCGACGCCGGACGCGCACCTCGTGGCGCTGGACATGAGCAGCGGCAACGTCGTGTGGGACACCGAGCTCGAGAATTACAAGAAGGGATACTCAGCGACCGTCGCGCCGCTCGTGGTGAAGGACAAGGTGATTATCGGCATAGCCGGCGCCGAGTACGGCATCCGGGGATTCATCGAAGCGTTCGACGTGAATACAGGCAAGAAGTTGTGGCGGTTTCATACCGTGGCTGGTCCGGGGGAACCTGGCGGGCAGACGTGGCCCAAGGGCACGGATGCGTACCTCCGTGGCGGCGGCTCCATCTGGGTGACCGGCACCTACGATCCCGAGCAGAACCTCGTGTTCTTCGGGACCGGCAATCCCGGCCCGGACTACTACAGCGCCGTCCGCGAAGGGGACAACCTGTACACCGCGTCGGTCGTCGCGCTCGATGCGGACACGGGCCAGCTGAAGTGGCACTTCCAATTCACTCCGCACGACGTGCACGACTGGGACTCGACGCAGGTGCCGGTGCTCGCCGACCTGACCATCAACGGCCAGCCGCGCAAGACGATGTTGTTCGCCAACCGCAATGGGTTCTTCTACGTGCTGGACCGCACGAATGGCCGCATGATTCTCGCCAAGCCCTTTATCGAGCAGAACTGGGCGAAGGGTATCAGCCCGGAGGGACGACCGATCCTGAATCCCTCCAGCATGCCGACGGAAGAGGGAAGCCGGACGTGCCCGAACCTGGGTGGCGGAACGAATTTTTTCTCGCCCTCGTACGACCCGTCGAACAATCTGTTCTTCGTGACCGCGAACGAAACGTGTGCCGTCTACTACTCGTGGAACGAACCGTTCAAAGAAGGCGATCAGTACAACGGCGGCGGCAGTATTCGCCCGCGCGATCAGAAGAATTTCGGCACGCTGCGCGCCATCGATCCGCTGACTGGCGACCGGAAGTGGGAATTCCGCTATCCGAACACCGCCTCGTCGGGTGTCCTGTCGACGGCGTCCGGTCTCGTGCTTGCGGGCGACGGTGACGGCAACATTGCCGCGTTCGAATCCAAGACTGGCCGGAATCTCTGGCATTACTACCTCGGTGTCCCCGTTCGCTCGACGGGCGGTACGACTTACATGGTGGACGGGAAGCAGTACTTCCTGGTGCCCTCGGGCGGCATGCTGACGGCGTTCGCGCTGCCGTAAAAAGACTCAAGCGCGTAGTGTCCGGCTTTAGCCGGACCGCTTGACAGTGGACAAGACGAACGGACGGCGCAATAATCCGGTTCATCACCAACGCAAGCGAGGAGGGGAGATGACCCGGTTCAGGTCACTACTCATATTCGGAATCATGTCGCTCGCGGCCAGTGGTTTTCTGGCCGCACAGGAACAAGCCCGCCGAGCGCGAGGTTCGTTCAGAGACATACCCCGGCTCGAATCCGCATTTAAACAACAAGGAATCCATTCGCGGCGGCATGTCGCTCTATCGCAGGTTGTGCGGTGAGTGCCATGCGCTCGATGCAACCGGCTATCGGGGCCCGAGCTTGATCGCCTACATGGCGAACGGGGCGGCCGACGAAGCAATGTTCCAGGTCATCCGAAGGGGTGTGCAAGGGACAGAAATGCCGCAGAGCAACCGGCCCGACCACGAGATCCTGCAGATCATCGCGTATCTGCGGAACATCGGCAGCGTGGCGCCATCGGAGACGATGCCCGCCGGCAACGTTGCGAACGGCCAGCAGCTGTTCGCGAAGCAGTGCCAGAACTGCCACCGTGTGGCTGGCAAGGGCGGGCGCATCGGCCCCGACCTTTCGCGCATCGGCGCGGCGCGGACGCACGCGGCGCTCGTGCGCGAGATTCGCACGCCGCATGAATGGATTCCGCCGGCCTAGGAGACGGTCACTGTCGTGACGAAGGACGGACAGAAAATTCGCGGCATCAAGAAGAACGAAGATGCGTTCTCCGTTCAGGTGATGGACATGCGCGAGCGCATCCAGGGTTACCTGAAGTCGAACGCGGAAGTGACGCTCGAGAAAACGTCGCTGATGCCGGCGTTCGATGCGAAGCGGTTGCCCGACAGCGATTTGACGGACCTCATCGGTTATCTCAGCACGCTGCGCGGCGGCGATTTCACCACGGTTCGTTAAGGAGGCCTATGCGCGCTTTATTGATGGTACTTTTGTGCTCCGTCACGCTTGCCGCACAGCAGGCGGCTGGTCCGGCGACGGTAACCAATGCGGACCTCCTCGCCGGCCTTCCCGCCGACGGCTCGAAGTGGCTGCTCTATCACGGTAATTATTTCGGGCATCGCTTCAGTCCGCTGACGCAGATTACGCCGCAGAACGTCAGCCAGCTGAAGGCGCAGTGGACGTTCCAGACGCGGCTCACGCCGAATTTCCAGACGACCCCGCTGCTCGTCGACAACGTGCTGTATGTCACGGGCTTCAACGGCACCGCGTGGGCGATCGACGCGCGCTCGGGACGCCAGATCTGGGCGTACCGGCGCAACATGCCCGAGGACTTCCGTGGCTGCTGCGGGCCGAACAACCGCGGCTTCGCCGTTGGAGGCGACAAGCTGTTCCTCGGCACCGGCGATGCGCATCTCGTCGCGCTCGACATGAAGACGGGCGACGTCGTGTGGGACGTCGAGCTTGCGGACTACAAGAAGGGCTACTCGGCCACTGTCGCGCCTATCGTCGTCAAAGACAAAGTCATCCTCGGTATCGCCGGAGCCGAATTCGGCATTCGCGGGTTCATCGACGCCTACGACGTGAACACGGGCAAACGGGCCTGGCGCTTCCACACGGTGGCCGGGCCCGGCGAACCCGGCGGTCAGACCTGGCCCAAAGGGACCGATGCGTACCTTCGCGGCGGCGGATCGATCTGGGTCTCTGGCACCTACGATCCCGAGCAGAACCTGGTGTTCTTCGGCACAGGGAATCCCGGTCCGGACTATTACAGCCAGGTGCGTGAAGGCGACAACCTCTATACGTGCTCGGCCGTCGCGCTCGACGCCGATACGGGTCAGCTGAAATGGCACTTCCAGTTCACGCCGCACGACGTGCACGACTGGGACTCGACGCAGGTGCCGGTGCTGGCCGATCTGACGATCAACGGCACGCCGCGCAAGACGATGCTGTTCGCCAATCGCAACGGGTTCTTCTACGTCCTCGACCGCACGAACGGCCGCATGATTCTCGCGAAGCCGTTCATCTCGCAGAACTGGGCGAAGGAGATCAGCCCCGAAGGGCGGCCGATTCTCGTGCCCGGCACCAATCCGAGCGAGGAAGGCAGCAGCAAGGTGTGCCCCGATCTGGGCGGCGGCACGAACTTCTTTTCGCCCTCCTACGACCCGAACCAGCGGTTGTTCTTCGTGAACGCGCGCGAGACGTGCGCCGTCTACTACTCGTGGCACGAGCCGTTCCGCGAGGGTGAGCAGTACGAGTCGGGCGGCACCACGCGCCCGCGCGAGCAGCGCAACTACGGCGCGCTTCGCGCGATCGATCCGCTGACGGGCGATCGCAAGTGGGAGTTCCGCTATCCGATCACGTCCTCGTCAGGCATCTTGTCAACGGCGTCCGGTCTGGTGTTCTCGGGCGACGGCGACGGCAACATCATCGCGCTCGACTCGAGGAGCGGGAAGTATCTCTGGCACTACAAGCTCGGCGTCGGCCTGCGTTCGACCGGCGGGACGACCTACATGGTCGACGGCAAGCAGTACCTGTCGTTGCCGTCGGGCAGCGCCTTGACGGCGTTCGCGCTGCCGTAACGAGCAAGCTGGAATCTAGAATCTGGAATCTAAAATCTGAAATCTGCACTCGAGATTTCAGATTCTAGATTTTAGATTCTAGATTTCAGATTCAGCACCCACATCGGAGGCATATGCGCGCGCTGTCTCTGTTGCTCGTCACGGTGTGTTCGATCTCGCTCGCGGCGCAGCAGGCCGGGCCGCCAACCATCACCAACCAGGACATCCTCGCCGGTCTTCAAGACGGTACCAAGTGGTTGACCTATTCGGGCAACTATTTCGGTCACCGGTATAGCCCGCTCACGCAGATCACGCCCGAGAACGTCGGACAGCTCAAGTCGCAATGGACATTCCAGACCGGGTCGATAGGGAATTTTCAATCAACGCCACTCGTGATCGATGGTGTGCTCTACGTCACAGGATGGGGCGGCGATGCATGGGCGATCGACGCGCGATCGGGACGGCAGATCTGGCGCCATCGGCGAAATCTTCCCGCCGATATCAGGGCGTGCTGCGGCCCGAACAATCGGGGGTTCGGAGCACTCGGCGATAGGCTGTTCCTGGGCACAGCCGATGCCCACCTTCTGGCGCTCGACATGAGGACCGGCGCGGTCGTCTGGGACGCCGAGCTTATCAACTACAAATCGGGGTACTCGGTGACCGTCGCGCCGCTTGTCGTGAAGGACAAAGTCATCGTTGGCGTTGCGGGTGCCGAGTACGGCATTCGCGGATTCATCGATGCGTACGATGTTCAAACCGGAAAGCGGGCGTGGCGGTTCTATACCGTCGCTGGTCCGGATGAACCGGGCGGGCAGACGTGGCCGAAGGGCACCGATGCGTACCAGCGCGGCGGCGGATCGATCTGGGTGACCGGTACCTATGACCCCGAACAAAACCTCGTGTTTTATGGAACGGGCAACCCGGGGCCCGACTACTTCAGCGCCGTGCGCGAAGGGGACAACCTGTACACCGCGTCGGTCGTCGCGCTCGATGCCGACACCGGCAAGATACGGTGGCACTTTCAGTTCACGCCGCACGATGTCCACGACTGGGATTCGACGCAAGTGCCTGTGCTGGCCGATCTCACCATCAACGGCCAGCCGCGGAAGACGATGCTGTTTGCCAACCGCAACGGGTTCTTCTACGTGCTCGATCGCACGAACGGGCGCATGATTCTCGCGAAGCCCTTCGTGCAGCAGACATGGGCCAAGGGCATCAGCCCGGAAGGACGGCCCATTCTTCTGCCGGGCAATATGCCGACGGAAGAAGGGACCAGAACGTGCCCTGATATCGGCGGCGGCACCAATTTCTATTCGCCTTCCTACGATCCGGCAAACCGCCTGTTCATTGTGACGGCCCGCGAAACGTGCACGACGTACCACTCCTATAACGAGCCCTTCAAAGAAGGTGAGCGGTACGCAGGAGGCGGTGCGGCGCCTATTCGCGGCCAGGTGAATTTTGGTGCGCTGCGCGCGATTGATCCCATGACCGGTGATCGCAAGTGGGAGTTCCGTTATCCGAATGTGTCGGTGTCGGGCGTGATGTCGACGGCGTCGGGGCTCGTCTTCGCCGGTGATGGCGATGGGAACGTCATGGCGTTCGAGTCGAAGACCGGCAGGAATCTGTGGCATTACCAGCTCGGTGTCGGCATTCGTTCGACGGGCGGAACGACGTACATGGTCGACGGCCGGCAGTACTGTCTCGTGCCCTCGGGCGCGACGCTGACGGCGTTCGCGCTGCCGTAAGAGCTTCTGCCTTGACGCAGAGGCGCAGAGACGCAGAGAATTTTTCAGGAGTATTTCGAAAAACGTGCCTGAAAGTTCTCCGCGCCTCTGCGGCTCTGCGTCGAGATCCCTTACAAGCGACGCGATAAAGGATCAGGCCCGTGAGCTCGGGTTCGATCTGTGCGGTGTCGCGCCTGCCGATGCGTTTCCTGAGCTCGCATTCTTCAGACAATGGATCGATCGCGGCTATGCCGGCACGATGGGCTATCTGCCGCGGTCGGCTGCGCGGCGCTCGGATGTGCGCAACGTCGTGCCGACTGCGCGGTCGGTCATCGTCACCGGCACCCTCTATAACTGCGGCCAGCCGTACTCCACCGAGCGTAACGATTCGACGCGCGGCGAAGTCGCGCGATATGCGTGGAGCCCCGACTATCACCAGGTGATTGGCGAGCGCCTCGACGCGCTGCTCTCGTGGATGAAGACCCAGCATTCCGAGTCGTTCGACGCGCGCGCGTACGTCGACACCGGTCCCGTGCAGGAGCGCGTGTACGCGCAGTATGCGGGGATCGGCTGGATCGGCAAGAACACGTGCGTGATCAATCCCGAGCTCGGGTCATGGCTGCTGCTCGGCGTGATCATCTGCAGCCTGCCACTCGAGCCCGACGCGCCGTCGTTCGATCGATGCGGTACTTGCACGCTATGTCTCGAAGCGTGCCCGACAGGGGCGTTCGCGGCGCCGCACGAGCTCGACGCGACCAAGTGCGTGTCGTACCTCACGATTGAATATCGCGGATCGATTCCCGAAGACCAGCGCGAGGCCATCGGCAACCATATTTTCGGGTGCGACGTCTGCCAGGAAGTCTGCCCGTGGAACGCGTCACCAGTGCACATCGCTGATCCGTCGTGGTCGTCCCGGCAGGCATTGAACGTCGCTGCCTTGATCGATCTCTGGCGCCGCACCGACGAGGAGCTTGCCGCATTTATCGGCGACACGGCGATGACGCGAGCCGGCGTCAACGGACTTCGAAGAAATCTCGCAGTGGCCCTTGGCAATTCCGGCGATATGCCGCGCTTGCTGCGCTCGATGACACGACAGCCGATGCGACAAAGGACAATCCTCTCGTCATCGAGCATGTGCGATGGGCAAAGCGGAAGCTGACAGACGCGCTCGGATCAGATCTGCCTGATCTGGCGTGAAGGCGAGCAGGCCCCTCACGGCGCCGGTCACCTGAGCTTTATCCCACGCCGGCCGCATGAGTCCTACAAGGGAGTGCGCCTCATGCGGCAGCAGCAGATGACCCAGTTCGTGCGCGATCACATGGCCGAGCATTTGTGACGCCTCGAGTCCGAGCTCCGCGCTGTAGGCGCGGATGCGGTCGTAGAAGACCAAGGCGAACTTCCCGCGGACTTCTAGAGTTCCCGGTGCGACGCCGACAACAAATGGATTGCCGAGTCCTTTCGTGCCGATCGGCTTCGCGATGATCCTCACGAAGAGGCAGCGTGCATGACACGTTTCGGCGTCGATCCACACCAGGTCGATCTTCGAGCGTTCGAAGAGGCGGGCCGCCTCATCTTTCGCACGTTCCAACGCATCTGCCGGCATTCCGCACCATGTCCGTAAGCAACCACGCGGACGGTCGACCGGCCCGGTATCTGGGCTTCTGCCGATTGCCCCGCCAGCAGCCCCGCGCACAGCGCCAATCCACCGATCCAGGTATTGCGGCCCATTTTTGCTGCCTCCCACGACCGGCGAATGCCGGCCGTGGACAGGGAGGCGGGAAAAGCGGTGGAAAAGGGCCATGGGGGAATTCATCGAGCACTCTCACTACGCGAACTCGAAGCTCGCAGGCGCTCGCGTATCAGCGCCGCCTGCTCCGGTGTAAAGGTCAGCAGTCCCGCCGTTGCCTGGGCTGCCTGCGCCCGATCCCACGCCCCGCGCATCACCCCCGTGAAGGAGTGCGCGTCATTCGGAAGCAGCAGATGACCGAGCTCGTGAGCCATCACATGGCCGAGCATCTGAGAGACATCGAGTGCGAGCTCCGCACTGTAGACGCGGATGCGCCCGTAGAAGGCGAGCGCCATTGTTCCCTGTGCCTCTCGAGTTCCCGGCGCGAGGCCCACGACGAAACGACTACGGTTCTTCGTGCCAGTCGGTCTCGCGACGATCCGCAGGACGAGTGAGCGCGACTGATACGTCCCTCCGTCGATCCACTCGAGGTCGATGTCTGAGCGCCCGAACACACCGATGGCATCGCGCTTCGCCCGTTCGAGCACGTCGGCTGGCACCCCGGCGTCGTCCTGAAGCAGCACCTGCACACTGAAACGCTCCGGCGTCTGCGTCTGGGCTGCCGCCGATTCCCAGCCTGCCACTCCCACGCACAGCGTCAAACCAGCGATCCAGCGTTTGCAGCCCATTTCGTCCCCCTGTCTGCGACCGGGGAATGCCGGTCGTGGACAGGGATGCGGGAATCTCAATTGAAAAGGGCCGGTGGACGGTAAGAGGCGTACAATGACGGCCGGGCTCGGGTCCCGATGCCTATTCCCTCAACTGCTCAGGTCACCAACCTCCTCGTCGCCTGGGGACAGGGGGACGAAGCGGCTTTCGAGCAACTCATCCCGGTCGTTCATGCGGAGCTTCGCCGGATCGCCCGGCGCCATATGGGGCACGAGCGCGACGGGCATACGCTCCAACCGACGGCGCTCGTGAACGAGGCGTACTTGAAGTTGATCGATGCGCAACACGTCCAGTGGCAGGACCGCGCGCATTTCTTCGCCATGTCGTCCCGCCTGATGCGGCGTGTCCTGGTCGATACGGCACGCGCGCGCGGCTATCAGAAGCGGGGCGGCGGGGCGCACCAGGTGACGCTCGATGAAGGACGCATCGGCGGTAAACAACCCGCCGCCGATGTCGTCGCGCTCGACGACGCGCTCATCGCCCTTGCGGCGATCGACGAGCGCAAAGGCCAGGTCGTGGAGATGCGCTACTTCGGCGGCCT
Source organism: Vicinamibacterales bacterium (assembly GCA_963730445.1). Classification (GTDB taxonomy): domain Bacteria; phylum Acidobacteriota; class Vicinamibacteria; order Vicinamibacterales; family JAMQPK01; genus JAMQPK01. Next base: position 116,419 of record CAVSRX010000015.1, read on the forward strand.
CAGCATCGAGGAAACGGCAGAGGCGCTTGGCGTGTCGGTAAGAACGGTGAAGCGCGACTGGACGATGGCGAAGCTGTGGTTGCTGCGGGAGCTCAAGAAAAGCGGGGATTAGGGATTGGGGATTAGATGAGTGACCAGCGCTGGCGGCGCGTCGAAGAGATCTGTCATGACGCGCTGGAGCGCCGACCCGCCGCGCGCGGAGCGTTCGTGCGCGAAGCGTGCGTGGGCGATGACGCGATGCGCGCAGAAGTCGAGTCGCTCCTCGCAAACCAGAGTCGCGCTGACGCACTCGGATCGGGATTAGGGATTCGGGATTTGGGATTGGATCGTGATCGGACAAACAGATCGGCGTTTACCGGGTCGTCTCGCTGCTCGGCGCGGGCGGGATGGGCGAGGTGTATCGCGCGCGCGATACGAAGCTGGGGCGCGATGTGGCCGATCAAGTTCTTGCCGCCCGCGTTCACGAATGACCCCGATCGGCTGGCACGCTTCGAGCGCGAAGCACGCATGCTCGCGTCGCTCAATCATCCACACATCGGCGGGATCTACGGGGTTGAGGAGTCGGACGGCGTACCGGCGTTGGTGTTGGAACTGGTCGAGGGGCTGACGTTAGCCGATCGCGTGGCCAGGCATCCGCTCTCCGTCAGCGAATCGCTGAAGATCGCGAAGCAGATTGCTGATGCGCTCGACGCCGCGCATGAGCGAGGAATCGTTCACCGGGATCTGAAGCCGGCCAACATCAAGATCACGCCCGACGGTGTTGTGAAGGTGCTCGACTTTGGCCTGGCCAAGGTATTTGCCGGCGAGTCGGGAACGGATCTGACCCAGTCGCCGACGGTGACCGTCGGTGGCACGCGCGGAGGCGCGATTCTCGGCACGGCCGCCTACATGAGTCCCGAGCAAGCGCGCGGCCAGCCGGTCGACAAGCGCACCGACATCTGGGCGTTCGGATGCGTGCTCTATGAAATGTTGGCAGGACGGATCGCGTTCTCAGGCGAGACGATCTCAGATACGATCGCGGCCGTCCTTGAACGTGAGCCGAACTGGGCGGCGCTGCCTGCCGCGACGCCACCGAACATCCAACGATTGCTGCAGCGCTGCCTTCAAAAAGATCCCAAGCTGCGGCTCCGTGACATCGCCGACGCACGGCCCGAGCTCGACGAGGAGTTATCAGGACCTGGACGAGCGGGACTCGAAGAACGTCCGCAAACGGAACGGTTGTCAGGTGTCCCTGCTTCGCGCTGGATTTATGGCGTCGGCATTGGCCTGCTCGTCCTTGGAACCGCATTTGGTTGGTGGGTCAACAGTCCACCGTCAGTCGTCGAGAGGGGCGCCGTTCGTATCAACGTCAGCCCTCCGGCGGGAACGACATTCGTAGTTGGCTTTGGCGCCATCTCCCCCGATGGTCAGTTCCTGACCTTCGTTGCAGAGTCTCCGAGCGGGCCCACTCTCTGGCTGCGCGCTCTGGACTCTCTAGCCGCTCACGAATTGCCTGGTACCGACGGCGCGGCATTTCCATTCTGGTCGCCCGACAGCAGGTCGATTGGCTTTTTTGCCTCCGGCAAGCTCCGGCGCATCGACATCGCAGGAGGCACGCCCACGGATATCTGCGATGTGCCCGTGGGGCGAGGCGGCACGTGGAATACCGACGGTGTGATCGTGTACAACGCAGTCAACGACGGGCCCTTACTGCAGGTTCCGGCTATACCGGCGGTGCGCCAAGGCCATTGACGACACTGGACGTCACAAGGCATGAGAACTCCCACCGCAATCCCACGTTTCTTCCCGACGGCCGACATTTTCTCTATTTCATCCGCAGCGACGACCCCGAGATTCGCGGCATCTATGTCGGATCCGTGGAACAGCCGCAAGTAAAGAATCCGCGTAGTCCCGTCTGATTTCAGTGGGGTCTACTCGCCTGGGCTGGACGAGCGGTCCGGTTATCTCCTATGGCTACGAAACGGCGCCTTGGTTGCCCAGCCGTTTGATACCGAGCGTTTTACCGTCTCAGGCGAGGCTGTCACTGTGGCAGACTCCATCCAGCAAGTCGGGGGACCGAACGCTTTGTCGCCGGTGTCAGTGTCGCGGGGTGGGACGCTGGTTTACGGATCGTCTCCCGAACCGCACTACCAACTCACGTGGTACGCGCGCGACGGCAAACCACTCGGCACGGTGGGCGCTCCGGACGCCTACCTCAACTTGAGAATCTCACCAGACGGCCAGCGAGTCGCGGTCTTCCGTGCGGACCTTTCCGCCGGGAGCGGTGATATTTGGCTGATGGATATCGCACGCGGCGTTCCGAATCGCGTCACCTTTGAGGGCGGGATTAGCTCCGGGCTCGCATGGTCGCCGGACAGCAAGCGAGTCGCGTATCCCGGCGGAGGCCCTCCTCCGAACGTGCTCGTTCAAGGCGTGACCGCGGCTGGCTCGACACGTCTGATGAGTTCCCGCAACACACAATCGTTTCCCGATTGGTCGACGGATGGACGGTTTCTGTTGTACGCGGAAGATGTTAATGATTCGTCTTCAAGAACGCGGACCGACTTGCAGCTGTTGTCGTTTGACGGCGCCCGGACCATCACGCCGTATCTTCAGACGCCGTTCGCGGAAACGCGCGGCCGTTTCTCACCCGATGGCAAGTGGGTCGCGTACACATCGGATGAATCGGGTCGGGACGACGTCTACGTTCAGAGCTTTCCCATTGGCGGGCCCAAGGCGCGCATATCGAGCCAGGGTGGCGACTTTGCGCGATGGCGCCAGGACGGTAAGGAGCTGTTCTACACAGCGCCCGACAGCACGCTCATGGCGGTGACGGTTAAGGCGGTCCCGAATTCATTGACCTTTGGCAAGCCCAAACCGTTATTCAAGATTGGCGGCCGAGCCGGCACCTATGACGTTGCTCCAGATGGCCAGCGCATTCTGGCCTTGCCGCCGGCACGTGACAATGCAGCGTCGTCGATGACGGTCGTGGTCAACTGGCCGACGCTGTTGAAGAAGTCACTCTGATTAATCGTTTCCCTAGCACCGTCGTCTGGTTCCCTTCCAACTCGCGAAGGGTAGGCTCGCTAGCCTTGAGTTGATCCTGGGTAACGCCGAAGGGTTTAACACTGGCCGCTTTTATCGGCGATACGGCAATGACGCTAGCAGGCTTGAGAGGGCTGTAGAGGAATCTCGCCGTGTCGTCCCGCCTGATGCGGCGGGTCCTGGTCGATGCGGCACGCGCGCGCGGCTACCAGAAGCGGGGCGGCGGGGCGGACCAGGTGACGCTCGATGAAGGACGCGTCGGCGGGGCACAACCCGCCGCCGATGTCGTCGCGCTCGACGACGCGCTCATTGCGCTTGCGGCGATCGACGAGCGCAAAGGCCAGGTCGTGGAGATGCGCTACTTCGGCGGGCTCAGCATCGAGGAAACGGCTGAGGTGCTCGGCGTGTCGGTGAGAACGATCAAGCGGGACTGGACGATGGCGAAGCTGTGGCTGCTGCGGGAACTTAAGAAATGAACGACGAGCGGTGGCGGCGTGTCGAAGCGATTTGCCATGACGCGCTCGAGCGCGCGCCGAACGAGCGGGCGGCGTTTGTGCGCGAGGCGTGCGCCGGCGACGTTGCTCTGTGCGCTGAAGTCGAATCGCTGCTCGCCAATGCCAGCGACGCGCCGACGAATCGGGATTAGGGATCAGGGAATTGGAATTAGATCTGATCGGCAAGCAGATCGGCGTCTACCAGATCGTGTCGCTGCTTGGTGCCGGCGGCATGGGCGAGGTGTACCGCGCCCGCGACACGAGGCTGCACCGCGATGTGGCGATGAAGGTCCTGCCTGCCGCCTTCACGCTCGATCCCGATCGGCGCGCGCGCATCGAGCGTGAGGCGCGGATGCTGGCGAGTTTCAATCACCCGAACATCGGGGCCATTCATGGATTCGAAGAGGGCGACCTTCGCTGCCTGGTGCTGGAACTTGTCGAAGGGATCACGCTTGCCGATCGCCTCGCACGCGGGCCGCTGCCTATTGGCGAGGTCTGGTGATGCGCGTCAAATGGCCGACGCACTCGATGCGGCCATCAGAAGGGCATCGTTCATCGCGATTTGAAACCGGCGAACATCAAGATTGCGCCAGACAGCACCCTGAAAATACTGGATTTCGGCCTTGCGCGGGCGATCGCAGAACACAAGGCACGTCCATACGTCTGAAGCTGTTACGGTGGACACACGTCCGGGTGCATCCTTGGGACGCCGGCCTACATGAGCCCAGAGCAGGCGCGAGGCGATGCCGTCGATAAGCGCGCCGATATCTGGAGCTTCGGCTGCGTCGTCTACGAAATGCTGACGGGCGCACCGGTGTTCGGAGGGCGCACGACGTCGGGATCGGATCGCGGCCACCCTCGAACGCGAGCCCGATTGGAATGCGCTGCCGCCGCATACGCCGGTCGCCGTTCGTCGATTGCTGCGTCGATGTCTTGAAAAAGATCCCGCGAGGCGTTTGCACGACATCGCTGACGCGAGGCTCGAACTGGACGAGGTTGCCGGTGGTGCGAGCGACGCGGTCGTCGTCGTGTCGTCGAGCGATCGGAACGCCCGTCGCGTGCGATGGTCGATCGCGGGCGTGTCGCTGGTACTGGTCGTGGCAGCCGCGGGTACTCGTGTGGTTCCTACGAAGTGAGCGTGGAGTTGCAGAACAGGAAGCGGCGCCGCCGGCGTTCTCGCGTATCGTACGCCTGACCGCGTCGGCCGCGCGTGAAATGGCTCCTGCAATCTCTCCTGACGGCAAATGGGTCGCCTATCTTTCCGACGCGCGCGGGCCAACCGATGTGTGGGTGCAGTTCATCGTCGGTGGCGGACCACCAATCAATCTGACGGAAAACGCAAACATTACGGTCAGCACGCGCTCGGTAGTCGGAGGTCTCGAGATTTCGAAGGATGGTTCCAGAATCCTGTTCTCGGGCGTAGCTGGCGTAACTTCGGACGCCGCTGCCTATTCCACGTACAGCGTGCAGGCCCCGCTTGGTGGCGCGCCGAGCATCTTTCTCAAAAGCACACATGGTGTCAGGTGGTCGCCTGACGGCCGGCGGATTGCCTACGTGATCGCGGGTAGCTCAGCGGGGGACGCCATCTGGATCGCGGATGGGGACGGCGGCAATGCGCAACTGCTGGTACGGGCTGAAGGAAACCTGCACAAGCATTGGCCGTCATGGTCGGTCGATGGTCAGGTACATCTACTACAGTCACTCCATGACGGCGTGGAATGCCGCACCGACGGAGGTCTATCGCGTCGCGGCGATCGGTGGCCCGCCGGAACTGGTCGTGGCGAGCGCGAGCCGCGCTGCATTCGCAGCCGCGACTCCCGACGGACGCGGCCTGATTTACGCGGCCGATCCCGTAGGGGCGGAGCTGCGTCTCTGGTGGCGACCGCTCGCAGGCGGCGGGTCTGTGCGCCTGACAACAGGGGTCGGCGAGTACGCACAACCGCGAATCTCATTGAATGGACAGACGATGGTTTGCACGTTTCTGGAGACGCGTGACTCGCTCGTGAAAATCGACCTCGGCTCCGGCCTGGGTTCCACAGCCCCAAGCGCCCCGCTGACGGACGGATACACTGGCAATCTCGATCCGGATTTCTCGCGAAGCGGCGACCGGCTGGTCTTCAGCTCCACGCGATCCGGTCAACGCAATCTCTGGATCGCTCGTGGAGACCCAACCAACCCAATTCCCCTGACAACCGGGGACTCGATCGACGAGTATCCGCAGTTTTCACCAGATGGACAGCGTGTCGCATTTATCTCGAATCGCGGCGGTGAGCGTGGCCTCTGGATCGTCTCATCGGATGGCGGGATTGCCAACGGTTGCTCGCAGCTGCTGTGCTCCCGTACTTCTCGTGGTCGCCGGGCGGGCGCGAGATCGTGTACTCGACGCCAGACGGAGAACTGCCTAGTCTCTCCATTGTCAACGTTGGTGACGGGCACACTCGCCGTTTGCCGACGCCCGGTGGCGCTACGTCGCCAGCATGGTCACCGACCGCCGACGTGATTACGTATTTGGAAGTGACGGCGAATGTTCCGGGCGGGCAGTCGGCAAGGGCAACCGTGCGATTCATGACCAGCTCTGGACAGCCGGTCACGCTCGACATCGGCCAGACCCTGCCCTTAGTAAACGGCTTCCTGGTATGGTCACGCGACGGACGCAAGCTGGCGGCGACGCGCGTTTCAGGTACGGCGGCGGCATCTGTGTGGATCGCTGATCTGGACGCTAGCCGTCCGATCCGTCAAGTGTTCATTCTTCCGGGCGACGCTCTCGTCCGAGGGATCGCGTGGTCCGCCGACGGACGTTCGGTGATTATTGGGCAGCAGCGCGCATCGAGCGATATCGTCCTCTTCGACCAGATCCCTTAGCGATCACTTCACGTTCGTAATCACGTACTCTTCGACGACGCCGCGGCGCGTCGCGTTCGAGTTGATCGATCGCCGCGCCGGAATCTCGGTAGCACCGCAACCCAGCCGCCTTCACTTCATCACTGTCTTCGTACAGCCTGGCGATGTCAGGCGCCGTCGAATTACTCATCACCACGTAACAGCCGCGCCTCGCGAGCGTGACGACCACGTCGCGCAGGCGCTGCTGATCGCCGGCGTCGAACCCTTCCGTGGTGTAGCTCGTGAAGCGCGCGGTCTTGCTCAGCGGCGCGTAGGGCGGATCGAAATACAGAAAATCACCCGCCTGCGCGCTGTCGACCGTGCGATCGAATCGCGCGCGGCCGAGCGTCACGCCGGGCTCGGCGAGCGCCGTGGCGACGCGGCGGAGATTCACGGCGTCGCAGATGCGCGGCTTCGTATATCGGCCCGCCGGCACGTTGAACTCGCCGTCGCTGTTGAGCCGGAACAACCCGTTATAGCCGGTGCGGTTCAGGTAGATGAACATGGCCGCGAGCGCGGCGTCGTAGCGGACATCGTCGTTCGGCGCCCCGCCTTCGCGCTTCGCGCGTCGGCGCGGCGGGGATTGAACCGTTCGTTGCGAACCGCGTAGTAATGCGCCGCGCCGTCGCGTTCGTGGCCGGTCGCGAGGCGCGAGAGCTCGCCGATGACCTGCTCGGGGCAGTCGCGCACCATGCGATAGCACGCAATCAGGTCGGCGTTGTTGTCGGTGAGGGTGACGTCGTGGCCGGTCAGGCGCCCGCGCGCGTGCAGATCGAAAAACACCGCGCCGCTGCCGAGAAACGGCTCCCAGTATCGATTGAAGGCCGCGGGATAGAACGTGCGAAGCGCCGGCAGCAGCTGCCGCTTGCCGCCCGCCCATTTCAGCAACGGGCGCGCATCCGCCCTCTGCTCTTTGCTCTTTGCTCTCTGCTCTTTCAGCGAAGCCCCCGTCAGTGTCGTCGCCCTTCCGCGAGCCTGAGCCCCACGGCCATGCCCAGATGGAACGCGGCTTCCTGGTTCAGCCAGATCTGCCGCGCGAGGTTGTCGACGAGCTCTTCGATGAGCTCGTGGTCGTTCTCGTCGACGAGCTCCTTCAGACGCTGGACGATTTCTTCCTGGCGCTGCACATCGGCCGGGGCGAACAGCTCGTCCTCGTGCAGCGTCTCGAGCAGCTCGTCGTACTCCGTCGCGCACTGCTCCTCGATATCGCTGAAGCTCGGATAGCTGACGCGGTGGTCGGCCATCTCGATGCGCTCGGCTCCCGCGCGCGCGATATCCATCAGGTCGTCAGAAGTAGCGCCCATCACTGCCTCCGGCAAGGAATCTACTACAACTACTGATCTATGGATCTAAGATCTACTGATCTGAAAAACATGCTCAGACTCGCCGCTGTGGCGTTCGTACTTATCGGGACGTGCGCCCAGGTCGCACCTGTTGCACCCACTGCACCTGTTGCACCTCATTGCACCATGACCTGCACACCGAGTTTCGATTTCAGCAGAACCATTCGGGTCGATTACTTTCACACCGGCGGACCGGGTGGGGAAGCTGCTCGAGCTCGACGCTGTCATCGCCGAAGGGGAGTGGCCCGGCAGCCGCACTCAGCTGATCGATACGACCGGCTTTGGAAAATATTTACTGGAGGTGATCGATCCTTCGTCGAACCGCGTCCTTTACTCGCGCGGGTTCGCGACGATTTACGGCGAGTGGGAAACGACGCCGGAATTTCGCGCGAAGGCCAGGACCTTCCACGAGTCCGTTCGATTTCCACGGCCGAACGCGCCCGTCCGGGTCGCCATCAAGGCGCGCGATCGACAGAACGTGTTCCGGCCGCTCTGGGAACGCGACGTCGATCCGCGCGCTGCCGTTCCCTCGACTTCGCTCGGGGCAGGCGCACGACTTTCGACGCTGTTCGAAAGCGGACCGCCGGGCCGCGCGGTGGACCTCCTGCTCATCAGCGACGGGTATTCCTCGGCGGAGGCGCCGAAATTTCGCGCTGATGCCGAACGGCTCCTGAATGCGCTGTTCACGCTCGAGCCCTTCAAATCGCGCCGCGCGGATTTCAACGTCAGGGCACTCCACGTGCCCGCATCGCCGGTGCCGGTCGAGTTCAACATCTTCGGGCTCGAGCGCTACGCGCTGACCTACGACAATCGCGCGCTTCGCAACGTCGCTGCGGCCGCACCGTACGATGTCGTCGAGATCCTGGTGAACGAGACGAAGTACGGTGGAGGGGGGATTTTCAATCAGCAATCGACGGTAGCCGCCGCGAACGAGTCCGCCGATTACGTGTTCATTCACGAGCTCGCGCACAACCTTGCGGGGCTCGGCGACGAATATGTCGGTTCGGTCACCTACGAAACCGGCGCGGTCGTGAAGGTCGAGCCGTGGGAGCCCAATATCACGGCGCTTCACGATGCGTCGGTGTTGAAGTGGCGCGATCTCGTCGAGCCGGGCACGCCTCTGCCAACGCCGCTGTCGCACGCGGGCAAGGTCGGCGCATTCGAAGGTGCGGGGTATGAGGCGCGCGGTCTTTACCGGCCCGAGGCCGTCTGCATCATGGGTGTGCGCAAAGTCGTCAGCTTCTGCCGCGTCTGCCAGCGCGCGATAAACCGCATCATCGATCTCCACACCAACTGATAGACGTCCTTCTGTCTCAACACGGAGACACGGAGTCACGGAGGGTTTTCTTCTTAAGAGGATTCTCCGTGTTGCTCCGCGTCTTCGTGGCTCCGTGTTAAGACAGGCGGCTTCGTGGCTCGGTTCTTGCGGTACTAACCATGTCGCGCTGACAAAGTGTCGGAGCCGTATTCATCCGGGTTTGGAGTGATGACCAGAAACCGAACAGCTATCGATGCATTCTCTGCCATCGGCACCGAGTTGATGGTCGTGCTGCTGCTCGTACTGGCCACGGGATTGGCGCTTTCTCAGTACTTCACGCTCGCGCGCGATCGCGTGCGGCGCGTCGAAGGGAAGCTGCGGAGGCGCGCCGCTCGGCGCGTGGCGGTATGAGCGGGGTGTCCGGCGCAGACCTGCTCGCCCTTCTGATACTGGCGCTGCCGGTCGCGGCGATCGCCTGGACCGTTACTCACGAAGAGCTCTTCCGCGAATTCAAGGACTACTGTGTCCGCCGCAGCGAGAATGCGGCGAGCCTTCCCGTTCGCAAGTTCTTCTATCTCTTTACCTGTGAATACTGCTTCAGCCATTACGTCTCGGCCGGCGTGCTGCTGGTCACGCGGTTCCAGCTGCTGTTCGACGACTGGCGCGGCTATGTCATCGCGTGGCTGGCCCTCGTATGGGTGGCCAATCACCTGATCGGCATCTACGGCCGTCTGCGTCTGGGCATCAAGAGCGAACGGCTCGAGATTGACCTGAAAGAGGCGGTCAACGAGCGTGCGGCCGTCGCGAAGTTGGAAGAGCGCCCGAATCAGCGAAAAGCCGGCATACAATCCCTAATCCCCAATCCCTAATCCCTAGTTCTGTGTGATACAGTTCCGCGCATTCCATTGCGCGCCAACTGCGTCTACTGAGGGAGATATGTGGCAACACAACTATGAACCCATAGGGGGAAGTCTCGGCTTGTCGGCGTTGGCCGCGGCCATCCCCATCCTCGTGCTGTTCGTCATGCTCGGCATTCTGCGGAAGCCGGCATGGATGGCGGCGATGACCGCGCTGGCATCTGCGCTGCTCGTGTCGGTGCTCGGCTACCGCATGCCGTTCTCGATGGCGATGATTTCAACGCTGTACGGCGCGGCGTTCGGGATCTTCCCGATCGCGTGGATCGTGTTCAGCTCGATCATGCTGTATCGGCTCGCGGTCGATACCGGCAAGTTCGAAATCATCAAGGACTCGGTAGGCGGGCTCACCAACGATCGGCGTCTGCAGGCGATGTTCATCGCCTTCTCGTTCGGCGCGTTCATCGAAGGCGCCGCCGGGTTCGGCGCGCCGGTGGCCGTGTCGGGCGCCATGCTCGCGGGCCTGGGGTTCTCGCCGTTTTACGCCGCTGGCATCTGCCTGCTGGCCAACACGGCGCCGGTCGCGTTCGGATCGATCGGCATCCCCATCACCACGCTGGCCAACGTCACGGGCATTCCTTCGATGCCCCTCAGCGCGATGACCGGCAGGCTCTGCGCGATGATCTCGGTGATCATCCCGGCGTATCTCGTCGTCGTGATGGCGGGCCCGAAGCGCGCGCTCGAGGTGTGGCCGGCGATCGTGGTATGCGGACTTTCCTTTGCGCTGACGCAGTTCTACGTCTCGAACTACATCGGGCACGAGCTCACCGACATCCTCAGCTCGCTCGCCTGTATTTCCGCCATGGTGCTGGTGATGAAACTCTGGAAGCCGCCGACGATCATGCGGCTGCCCGGCGACAAGGAAGCGACGATCGCGCCGAAGAAACATTCCGGCGGAGAAGTCTTCGTCGCGTGGCTGCCGTACCTGCTGCTCGTGGTGTTCGTGCTGACGTGGGGCGAGGTCTCCATCAAAGCGGTCTTCGACAGGTTCACGAACGGGCTGCTGCCGGAGTGGCTGCCGCTGAATCCGAACGTGCTGAACGGGATCAACGTGCCCGGGTCTGCACAACCTGATCACGCGTATTCCGCCGGTGACTCCGGCTCCTGCGCCGTACGGCGCCGTCTACACGCTCAACTGGTTGAGCGCGTCGGGCACGTCGTGCTTCTTGGCCGGCGTCGCAGCCGCAATTCTGCTGCGCGTCAAGCCCAAGCAGTTTGCCGCCACCTACGTCGCGACCTTCAAGCAACTGAAGATGTCGATGGTGACGATCGCGACGATGCTCGGGCTCGCCTACGTGATGAACTATTCAGGCATGACGTCGACGCTCGGACTGGCGCTGGCCACCACAGGTCCGACCTTCCCGTTCTTCAGCGCCGTGCTGGGTTGGCTCGGTGTGTTCCTGACCGGCAGCGACACGTCGGCGAACGCGCTGTTCGGCAACCTTCAGGTCGTCACCGCCAACACGCTCGGCCTGAATCCCGTGCTGACGGCGTCGGTCAATTCCGCCGCGGGCGTCATGGGCAAGATGATTTCGCTGACGAGCATTGCCGTCGCGGTCGCCGCGACGGGCATGACCACGGCGGACGAGAGCAAGCTCTTCCGGTTCACGATCAAGCACAGCATTCTGCTGATGATCGTGATGGGCATCATCTCGATGATGTACGCGTACGTGTTCCCGCAGTACGTGCCGGTGATACCGCCCAAATAACGAAAAACGAAGAACGAAGAACGAATAGTAGCACGACGAGGGCGGGGCCGGTTTGCCGGACCCGCCCTTTGTCTTTCGGGTCTTTTCGCTTTTCGGTTTTCGTTACTGTTGCGTCAGGATCGGCAGCACGGTAAGAACCGACATCGCAATGGCGAGGAACGTGGCGACGATGCAGATGAGTGCCATGACGATGTGGTCGACGCGCTCGGGCTTGAGAGGGTCGAGAACCCGCGCCGCCAGGTAGCCGCCGAAAAATCCGCCCGCGTGAGCGAAGTTGTCGACGCCGCGCATCACGAATCCGAAAAATCCAAGAATCAGCGCGTAGCGAATGGCTTCCGATCGTGTCAGCGAGCTTCCGGTGCGGCGGCCGTAGTAGACCAGCGCGCCGAGAAATCCGAAGACCGATGCGGATGCGCCGACGGTGACGCCTGCGCCGCTCAGGAACGGCAAGTGCGGCAAGTAGGCGTAGGCGGCCGAGCTCAGCAGAAAGCCCGAGACGCCGGCGACGGTGTAGATGATCACCATCCGCCCCGCGCCATACATGTCGGCGACGACCGGTCCGAGATCGCGGACCCACATCATGTTGAAGATGATGTGCAGCAGGCTTCCGTGAAGCCAGCCGGCGCTCAACACGGTCCACCACCAGCCGAATTCGAAGACGGGCCTTCCGCCGGATGCGCCGAGCAGATAGAGCACGCCGATGTCGGGCGCGAGAAAGCCGAAGATGCCGCCGGTCATGCGCATCGCGTTGCCCGAGAGCAGCAGCGAGACGACGTACAGACCGCCGCAGCCCCAGATGACGAGCGGCACGAAACCGAGGTCGTTGCCGAGGCTGCGCAGCAGCGGCGCGAACCCCCACAGGCCCGGATTGCGGCGTCCGCAGTTGTAACACTTCTCGTCGCGCACGCCCACGAGCGAGCCGCACGACGAGCAGACCACCGATCCTGTTGTTTGTCGCTTGAACATGAAGTGGCTGAGAGCTGAGAGCTGATAGCTACTATACTAATGAGATGCCTTCGTCGAGAAATTCATCGGTTATCGCCAATCACAAGCCGCAAGCGGCGGTCGCCAATCCGAAGCTCCGGAACGTCGCCATCATCGCCCACGTCGATCACGGCAAGACCACGCTCGTCGATGCCATGCTGCACCAGAGCGGCGCGTTCCGCGCCAACGAGCGCGTGGCCGAGCGCGCCATGGACAGCAACGAGCTCGAGCGCGAGCGCGGCATCACGATTCTCGCGAAGAACACCGCGGTGCACTACCACGACCTGCTGATCAACATCGTCGACACGCCGGGCCACGCCGATTTCGGCGGCGAGGTCGAGCGCACCCTGTCGATGGTCGACGGTGTCGTGCTGCTGGTCGACGCGTCAGAAGGGCCGCTGCCGCAGACGCGCTTCGTGCTGGGCAAGGCGTTCGCGCGCGGCCTTCCGCCGATCGTCGTCATCAACAAGATCGATCGGCCGGACGCGCGCGCGGTGGAAGTGCTGAACGAGATCTTCGATCTCTTCATCGATCTCGACGCGTCGGATTCGCAGCTCGATTTTCCGGTCGTGTACACCAACGGCCGGGTCGGCACGGCGTCGCGGGATCTGGCCGTTCCCGGCGAGGATCTGCGGCCGCTCTTCGATGCCATCGTCGAGCACGTACCGCCGCCGATGGGATCGCCGGATGCGCCGCTCCAGCTGCTCGTCGCGAATCTCGACTCGAGCGACTACATCGGCCGCATCGCCATCGGCCGCATCTTCAACGGCCGTGTGAAGATCGGCGATGAGATCGCCATCTGCACGCCCTCGTCTGAGGCGCGCAAGGCGAAGGTCACGAAGCTGTATTCCTTCGACGGGTTGAAGCGCATCGACATCGACAGCGCGGCAGCCGGCGACATCGTCTGTCTCGCGGGCATCGAGGACATCACCATCGGCGAGACTGTCACCGAAGTCGACCGGATGATGCCGGTGCAGATGATTGCCGTGGACGAACCGACCGTGTCCATGATTTTCGGCGTCAACACGTCGCCGGTGGCCGGACGCGAAGGGCAGTACGTCACATCGCGGCAGGTGCGCGACCGGCTCGAGCGCGAGCTGATCGGCAACGTGTCGATTCGCCTGGAAGACACCGAGAGCCCGGAAACCGTGAAGGTGGTCGGCCGTGGCGAACTGCAGCTCTCCATCCTTATAGAGATGATGCGGCGCGAAGGGTTCGAGCTCCAGGTGTCGCGCCCGGAAATCGTGACGAAAGAGGTCAACGGCCAGCGCATGGAACCGGTCGAAGATCTCGTCATCGACGTGGCAGAGGATTTTCAGGGGGTCGTCATCGCGATGGCGGGCGGCCGCAAAGGCACGATGACCAAGATGGTGAACCACGGCAGCGGCCGCGTGCGCATGGAGTTCCGGATTCCGGCGCGCGGGCTCATCGGCTTCCGGTCGCAGTTTCTCACCGACACGCGCGGCACCGGCATCATGAACCACCTGTTTGCCGGGTGGGAGCCGTGGCACGGCGCCATTCCGTCGCGCGCCGCGGGCGCGCTGGTGGCCGACCGAACGGGCGTCACGACCGCCTACGCGCTGTCGAATCTTCAGGAGCGAGGCGAAATTTTCATCGACGCGGCGACAGTCGTCTACGAGGGGATGATCATCGGCGAGAACGCGCGGCCGAGCGACATGGACGTCAACGTCACGAAGGAAAAGAAACAGACGAACATGCGGGCGTCGAGCGCCGACGAGGCTATCCGGCTGATTCCGCCGCGCATTCTGGGCCTCGAGCAGGCCATCGAGTTCATCAACGACGACGAACTCGTGGAAATCACGCCCAAAAGCATCCGTTTGCGGAAGCGGATTCTCGCCGCCAACCAGCGACCGAAGCGGGCCGACCGGGACGAATAGGTCCGGCCGATATCCGACCGTTCTTATCGCCATTCCTGCGACATTTCGGGCCGAAAATTCTTGCAACCGGCCGTCTGGCTTTTGATAGGATAGGCCCGTTCAAGCCGTCCACGGTCCATGTTAAGGTGCGCTGCGACCCCTTGCGGGTTTCATGACGAGGTGATCGCTCCATGACGCTCCAATTCAAATTCAAGAACAGCCCACTGGCGTAACCCGACGCAAATTCATCAAGGGGGTTATCGCCGCCGGCGCGGCCGTGTCGGCCTCGAGCTACTTGTTCCGAGGAGGATCGACGCAGCTCTTCGGTCAGGGCTCGCTGCCCGGCGCCGTCGAGCGGCTCATGACGCTGACCGTCAACGGCCAGCAGCGCCGCGTCGACGTGATGAAGCAGGAAACGCTGGCGATGACCCTGCGCTACAAGCTGGGGCTCACCGGCACCAAGCTGGGCTGCGATCGCTCCGAGTGCGGCGCGTGCACGGTGCTCATCGACGACGTCCCGCACTACTCGTGCTCGATCCTCACGCACACCGTGCGCGGCAAGAAGGTCGTCAGCATCGAAGGCCTCGAGTCGGCCGACGGCAAGCTGCACCCGGTGCAGCAGGCCGTGGTCGACGAGCAGGGCTTCCAGTGCGCGTTCTGCATGTCGGGCTTCGTGATGTCGGCGGTCGGATTCCTGAAAACGAATCCGAGCCCGACGCGTGAGCAGCTCGCACATGGCATCTCCGGCAACCTCTGCCGCTGCGCGGACTACAACAAGATCCTGAATGCGTTTATGCGCGGCGCCGAAAACATGCGGAGAACCTAGGTACTCGGCAACACCAAGCATGATTGTGGCTTCGCTCGACGCCGGCAAGCGTGTCGATGAAGGCCTCGTGACCCACGTGTAGAGGAGGCTGAAAGATGGCAACGATTCACGATGTAATGCCCGCCTTCGAGCTGTTCCAGCCTACGAGCATCGACGACACGCTGTCGCTGCTCGAGCGGCATCGCCGCAGTGTTTGGGTGCTGGCGGGCGGCCTCGATACTTTCGACTGGTTGAAAGATCGCAACAAGCGGCCGTCGGTCGTCATCGACCTCAGCGGCGTCGAGGCATTGCGCGGCATCAAGGCGCTGCCCGACGGCGGTCTCGAGATTGGCGCGACGACGACCCTGACCGAGATCGCGAATCACCCAGTCGTGCAAGGAGAAGTTCGGGCTGCTGGCCCAGGCGGCGGCGCTCGTCGCATCGCCGCAGATTCGCAACCAGGGCACGCTTGGCGGCAACGTCTCGCAGGACACGCGCTGCTGGTACTACCGCAGCGGATGGACGTGTTATCGCGCAGGCGGCAACATCTGCTACGCCGACACGCCGACGGCGATCAACCGCGAGCACGCGCTGTTCGACGCGAACCGCTGCGTCGCGGTGAACCCGTCCGATACGGCGCCGGCGCTCGTCGCGCTGGACGCGCAGATGGTGATTCGCAACTCGGGCGGCGAACGCGTGGTGCCGGCCGAAGAGTTCTTCATCGGGCCGTCGATCGACATTACCCGCATGACGGTGATGGAGCCGGGCGACCTGCTCACCTCGATTCGCATCCCGGCCACGTGGGCGGGCGCGAAGTTCTACTTCGAGAAGGTGCGCGATCGCCAGGTGTGGGACTTCCCGTTGGTGAACGTCGCGTCGGCCCTGAAGATCTCCGGCGGCAACATCCAGCAGGCGCGAATCGTGGTGAACGCGGTTGCCGCGCACCCGATGCGGCTGCACGCGGTTGAAGCCGCGGTGGCGGGCAAGGCGCAGACGGAAGAAACGGCGACGATGGCGGGCGACCTGGCGGTCGTCGGCAACGAGCCGCTGGCGCACAACGGCTACAAGATTCCCTTGATGCGTAACCTGGTGAAGCGAGCCCTCCGGGCGGAGACCACATCATGAACTGGTTTGTCCGAACAGGCCTGAACCCCTGGAGCGAAGAAATCCTGACGCACGCGCAGTGGAACCTCGTCTACGCGGCGATCGGGTTCGGCGTCGTGTTCATGCTGGCCCATACGCTCTACGTAGCCTTCTGGCCGCCGCCCGCAGGCGGACAT
Source organism: Vicinamibacterales bacterium (assembly GCA_963730445.1). GTDB lineage: Bacteria > Acidobacteriota > Vicinamibacteria > Vicinamibacterales > JAMQPK01 > JAMQPK01. Next base: position 132,987 of record CAVSRX010000015.1, read on the forward strand.
ACAGCACCTGTTGATCCGGCATTGGCAGCGCGTGTGCCCGCAAAGGTGAAGCGCCACTCGTTCGCGGCGCGCGCGTTCCACTGGATTATGGCGGCGTCGATGCTGACGCTGCTCGTCACCTCGTTCGGTCCCATCCTCGGATGGAAGTTCGACTGGGTGCAGATTCACTGGATGGCGGGCATCGCGCTGACCATCTCGATCATCTATCACATCATCCACGCGAGCTTCTGGCTCGACTTCTGGTCGATCTGGCTCAACGCGGAAGATGTGAAGGAAGCGATCACGCGGTTCAAGCGCGCGATTGGCGACAAAGTGCCGCCGCCCCGCAAGGCTGCGAAATATCCCTGGGACAACAAGATGTACCACACGGCCATCGTCCTGTCGGCGCTGGCTGTGGTGCCGACCGGTCTGTTCATGATGGTCCGCGTGCGCAATCCGATCTTCGAGCGCAACCCCTACATGTTCAGCGACGCCACCTGGGGCCTCATGTACGTGCTCCATGGCCTGTCGGGCATCGGGCTCGTCGGCCTGACGATTGCGCACATCTACTTTGCGATTCGTCCCGAGAAGATCTGGATTACCAAGGGCATGGTCTTCGGGGATGTCAGCAGAGAAGACTTCCTCAAGCATCACGACCCGGCGCGCTGGGTGGTTGAAAGCTCGGCGACGCAAAAACCGTAGCCTCGCTGAAAGGGGCAAGGGGCAAGGGGTGAGGGGAAATTACCCCTTACCCCTCACCCTTTGCCCCTTCCAGTTTCATGCGCATTCCATATGAAAACTGAATTGAAGGATCGATGCGCGCGCATCGAAGAGGCGTATGAGTTCATGCTGGCATACGCGGCGCAGGGCCTGCGGACCGAGCCCGGCAGCGGATCGGGCTCTCAGATTCGGGCGATGCTTAACGTCTGCAGCAACTCGCTGACTGGCCTGGCCGACCTGTTCACGCAGATCGCGCGTACCGACAGGCTCGAGCCTGCCGCCGCCTACGACAACTTCATCGCGGTGCTCGCACGCGACGCGAAGGACGCGCAGGCGAGTATTCAGTTGGCGCTGGCGCAGCCGTCCATCAGCTCGCAGATGATCGACAACCTCAACGCGTCCATTCATCTGCGCGCGCTGCTCACCGACTTATTTCTGATTGACGAGATCGTGCGGCCCGAGGCCGAGGCCGCCCCTTCCGCAAACGCGCCTACTGAATAACTCTGGGCTTTAGGCTCTGGGCTTTAGGCCCTGGCCGAGTTTGCCGATGTTGAATTCGTAGTGCTGACCTTCAGGTCAGCCTGGGCCCGGTGCCTCACCGCAAGCCGACATTAGAAGCACCGCCGCCAACAATCGCCATCTCATCGCACTTATAATAATCACTTCCTATGACGGCCCTCCGACTTGCGGCTGCCGCATTGCTCGTGTTCGCAACATCGGCGCTTGCTGAACAGCGAGGTACCAGCCTTCGCTCGCCTGAGCTCGTGCGAGCTTCGGCTCGGCAGGCGAAGCCCGCGGCGTCGAAGCCGGCCGGTCCGCAGTTCTTCACGACGCCACTGACGCTCGATGAGATGCGGAACAAGCAGGCCGTGGTCGAGACCGATCTCGGCACCATCGTCATTGACCTGCTCCCGGAGGCCGCGCCGAATCACGTCGGGTTCTTCATCAAGAACGCGCAGGACGGAACCTATGCGGGCACGACGTTTCATCGCGTCGTGCGCCAGGGGATTGTGCAGGGCGGCGATCCGCTAACGAAGGATCCGTCGAAGGTTGATGCGTACGGCACCGGCGGCTTCGGGGTGCTTCGCGCCGAGCGGAATGCCGAGAAGAACACGCGTGGCGCCGTGTCGGCTGTCGTGGGCGGCGGAAATCCCGACAGCGGCGGCACGCAGTTTTTCATCTGTGTCGCCGATCAGCCCGGACTCGACGGCACATACGACGTGTTCGGCCGCATCAGCGAGGGTATTCTCGTTGCGCAGAAGATTTCAGAGGCCGCGGCAGACGAGAAAGGCCGTCCGAAAGAGCGCATAGCGATTCGATCGGTGACGATTCGCGACAAGCCGGCCTCGAGACCCGAAGCGTTCTCGACAGAGAGCGCCGCAGAGTTGAGCGCGTACCGCGCCGTGCTCGAGACGAGCATGGGCAACATTACGCTAGAGTTCGCGCCGGACAAGGCGCCCGAGCACGTGCGCAACTTTCTGCGGCTCGCGCAGGCCGGCTTCTACAACGGCATGGGCGTGCATCGCGTCGCGAAGGGCTTTGTCATCCAGTCGGGATATCTGCCGTCGCGAAGCGAGCCTCTGTCGGAGTCGCAGCAACGCGTCGTGCGCAATCTGCAGCCCGAGTTCAACGACACAACGCATGTGAAAGGCACTGTCTCGATGGCTCGCGGCGACAATCCCGCCAGCGCCGACACGTCGTTCTTCATCGTCCTTGGCCCGAGCCCGGTTCTCGATGGGAAGTACACCGCGTTCGGCCGCGTGGTCGACGGCCTGCCAGTGGTCGAGGCGATCGAGCAGGTGCCGGTGAACGGCGAGGCTCCTGTGACGCGCATCGACATCAAGAGCGTCCGCATAGAAAAACGATAGCTTGCAGATCTTTCAACGCAGAGGCGCAGACTGACGTCGGTTTCGTTGGCCGCTACGCGGCCAACGCGCGAGACAGCAAGGCCCTGAAAATGCAAGACATCAGATGCCCGTGGTCTTGTATTTCAGGGCCTTGCTGTCTCGCGGCGCGCTGTGGCCGCGAAACCGACGCTCAATTCGCAGAGGGCACTAACGCTGTCCGCGGAGAAATGCCTGTGATTCTCCTAATCTCCTAACCTCCTGTAGAATGAACATCTGGTTCCCGTGATTTCTCTGCGTCTCTGCGCCTCTGCGTCGAGACAACAAACAATCTGAAAAAATGCCCCAATTTATTTACACGATGAAAGGCCTGGGAAAGGTGTACCCACCTGATTCCCAGGTGCTGAAGGATATCTGGCTGTCGTTTCTGCCCGGCGCGAAGATCGGCGTCCTCGGCTTGAACGGGTCAGGCAAGAGCACGCTGTTGAAGATCATGGCGGGGCTCGAGCACGACTTCGTGGGAGAAGCCTTCCCGGCCGACGGCATCACGGTCGGGTTGCTTCAGCAGGAGCCCCAGCTCGATTCGACTAAAACGGTGAAGGACATCGTCGACGAGGGGGTCGCCGAAACGCGCGCGCTGCTGCAGCGGTTCGACGAGATCAACGAGAAGTTCGCACAGGATCTCTCACCCGAAGAGATGGACAAGGTGCTCGCCGAGCAGGCGCGCGTCCAGGACAAGATCGACGCCGCCGGCGCGTGGGAGCTCGATTCGAAGCTCGACCTCGCGATGGAAGCGCTGCGGCTTCCGCCTCCCGACGTCGAGGTCAAGACGTTGTCGGGCGGCGAGCGGCGCCGCGTCGCGCTGTGCCGTCTGCTGCTGCAGTCGCCGGATCTACTGCTGCTCGACGAGCCGACCAACCATCTCGACGCCGAATCGGTCGCGTGGCTCGAGCGGTTTCTGAAGGACTACCAGGGCACCGTCGTGGCCGTGACGCACGATCGCTATTTCCTCGACAACGTCGCCGGCTGGATCCTGGAGCTCGATCGCGGGTCAGGCATTCCATGGGAAGGCAACTACTCGTCGTGGCTCGAGCAGAAGCAGAAACGGCTTCAGCTCGAGGAGAAGAGCGAGTCGAAGCGGCAGCGCACGCTGGCGCGCGAGCTGGAGTGGGTGCGCATGGCGCCTCGAGCGCGCCAGGCGAAAGGCAAAGCCCGACTCAAGGCGTACGAAGAATTGCTGGGGCAGGACACGGCGAAGCAGATCGAGAACGTCGAAATTTACATTCAGCCAGGGCCACGGCTCGGCGACCTGGTTGTCGAGGCGCGCGATCTTCGGAAGGCGTACGGCGACAAATTGCTGATCGACGATCTCAATTTCACGCTGCCGCGTGGCGGCATCGTCGGCGTCATTGGGCCCAACGGCGCCGGCAAGACGACGCTGTTCCGCATGATGACCGGCCAGGAAAAGCCCGACGATGGAACGCTTCGTCTCGGCGAGACCGTCAAGCTCGGCTACGTCGATCAGAGCCGCGACTCGTTGAACGCGAAGAAGACCGTGCACGATGAGATTAGCGGCGGCGAAGAGGAGATTACGCTCGGGAAGCGCACGGTCGCATCGCGCGCGTACGTGTCGTGGTTCAACTTCAAGGGACGCGACCAGCAGCGCTTCGTCGGCGAGCTGTCGGGCGGCGAGCGCAACCGCGTGCACCTGGCCAAGCTGCTGCGCGACGGCAGCAACGTGCTGCTGCTCGACGAGCCGACCAACGATCTCGACGTCGACACGCTGCGGGCGCTCGAAGAGGCCCTGCTGCAGTTCGCGGGCTGTGTCGTCGTCATCAGCCACGATCGCTGGTTCCTCGACCGCATTGCGACGCACATGCTGGCGTTCGAAGGCGAAAGCCAGGTGGTGTGGTTCGAGGGGAATTACCAGGACTACGAGGCCGACCGGCACCGCCGTCTGGGCACCGCCGCCGACCAGCCGCACCGCATTAAATACCGGAAACTGACGCGCTAGGGCTGGCCTGAAGCTTTGAAGCCTGACCGTGAATTTCAGCGTCTAACACTCAGTGCCTGAGCCCAAAAAGCGCAAGACGAACGTCGCCAATGCCTGGGCTGAAGCCCGGGAGCTGGTATGGGCCCATCGCGGGCGCCTGGCCCTTGGCATCGTCCTGATGCTCATCAACCGGCTTGCCGGTCTCGTCCTTCCAGCCAGCTCGAAGTTCCTTATCGACGACGTCATCGGACGAGGGCGCGCCGAACTGCTCGTGCCGCTGGCGCTTGCGGCAGGCGCCGCAACGCTGGTGGACGCGACGACAGCGTTCGCACTGTCGCAGGTGCTCGGCGTTGCCGCGCAGCGCGCCATCGCGAACATGCGCATGAGCATGCAGCGGCACATCACACGGCTGCCGACGAGCTACTTCGATTCGACGCAGACCGGCGTGCTCATCTCGCGCGTCATGAACGACGCCGACGGTATCCGCAATCTGGTGGGCTCTGGCCTGGTGCAGATGGTCGGCGGCCTTGTGACGGCCGTCATCGCGCTGGGCGTGCTGTTCTACCTCAACTGGCAGCTCACGCTCATCAGCATCGTCGTGCTCGCGTTGTTTGCGGCGGGGATGATCGTCGCGTTCGGCAAGCTTCGGCCTCTATTCCGCGATCGCGGAAAAATTACCGCTGAGCTGTCGGGCCGTCTCGCCGAGTCGTTCGGCGGCATCAGAATCGTCAAGGCCTACACCGCCGAAGAGCGCGAGGATCGCGTCTTCGAGGCCGGCGCGATGAATCTGTTCGCAAACGTGCGCAAGACGCTCACGGGCATATCCGCCGTCACGTCATTCGGCGGAGTCGTCATCGGCGCAATCGGCGTCGTCATGATGGTCGTCGGCGGCCGGGCCATTCTGGCCGGGACGATGACGCTGGGCGATTTCATCATGTACATCTTCTTCGTCGGAATGCTGGCGGCGCCGCTCATCCAGATGTCGTCGATCGGCACGCAGCTGTCGGAAGCGCTCGCCGGCCTCGATCGCATCCGCGAGATTAAGGCAATGGCGACCGAGGACGACGAGGATGCGTCGCGCGAACCGCTGGGACATCTGGACGGGCAGGTCGTGTTCGACGCCGTGTCGTTCGAGTACGACGCGGGTGTGCCGGTTCTGAAGAACGTGTCTCTGACGGCGCCGGCAGGAACCACGACGGCGCTCGTCGGCTCGAGCGGCTCGGGCAAGAGCACGCTCATCAGCCTCATCATGGGCTTCAACCATCCGAGCTCGGGCCGCGTGCTCGTGGACGGCCGCGATCTCGAAAGCGTGCGGCTGCGCGACTACCGGTCGCAGCTCGGAGTCGTGCTGCAGGACAACTTCATGTTCGACGGAACGGTCGCCGACAACATCAAGTTCTCGCGGCCGCATGCGACCATGGACGAGGTGAAAACCGTCAGCCAGATCGCGCACTGCGACGAGTTCGTCGAGAAGTTTCCCAGCAAGTACGACACCATCATCGGTGAGCGCGGCGTCAAGCTCTCCGGAGGACAGCGCCAGCGTGTCGCCATCGCGCGCGCGATTCTGGCGGATCCGCGCGTGCTGATTCTCGACGAAGCGACGTCGAGCCTCGACAGCGAGAGCGAGGCGCTCATCCAGGACGGGCTGCACGCGCTTCGCAGGGGACGAACGACGTTCGTCATCGCGCATCGCCTGTCGACGATCCGGATCGCCGACCAGATTCTCGTGCTCGAGGCAGGGGAGATCGTGGAGCGCGGCAGCCACGACGGGCTGCTGGCCGCCAACGGCCGATATAGGCAGTTGTACGACAAGCAATATAAAATCGAGAAAGATCGATTTGTGAATCCCGGCGAGGACTTCACGCCGGATTTACCGAAAGCATTGCCCGAACCAACGGGCGCCGGCCGGCGGTCGGCCCTGTGAGATAGCCATGAACATCAAGACGCTGGTCGGTGCGATCGTCGTGCTCGGGTTGGCCGTGGGCGGTTTCCTGGCCGTTCGCTACACGCGCGGAGTGGGGGAGAGGCTTACCTCGTCCACCGGCACTGGCACGACAGGAAAGCCGCGCGTCCGCTTCGTCAAGAACCCGAAGCAGATGCCCGAGCTCACGATGACGACGCTCGACGGAAAGACGATTACCACCAGGGATCTGGCGGGGAAAGTGGTCGTCGTCAATTTCTGGGCGACGTGGTGTATTCCGTGCCGCACCGAGATTCCCGATCTCATCAAGCTGCAGACGCAGTACAAAGATCACATGGTCATCATCGGCGTGTTGTCGGACGACGAGCCGGGCCCGAACGTGTCGCGGTTCGCCGTCGACTACAAGATGAATTACCCGATCGTTCCAGAGACGAAGGAATTGCTGGCGGCCTTCACGGGCATTTACGCCTTGCCGACGACGTTCATGGTGAGTCCCGATGGGCTAATCATGCAGAAGCACGTCGGCCAGATTCGCCCGGCGCAGATCGAGCTCGAGACGCGCGTTCTCGCCAAACTGCCAGTCGACGCCGATGTGGAAGTGGAATACGAGCCTGACAACAAGGAAGCCGTGCTCGCGAGCAATGCGCGCGCAACAGAGATTCCAGGCCTCGACCTGACGGTGTTGACGGCCGCGCAGAAAACGCTCGCGCTGAACCGGTTGAACGACGAGCCCTGCACGTGTGGGTGCGGATTGACCATCGCTCAATGCCGCATCAACGACTCGACGTGCGCGCTCAGCCCGAAGCTGGCGGAAAAGATTCTTGCGGAGGTGCGGGCGGGTAAATAGGTCGATGGCTGGGCGCCTCAGTCAGCGCTGAACGAGCAGCAGTTTTAGCTTCGCCTTCTTGGTCGCTTCGGTCGGATTCTTCGTCGCACCTGCCAGCCATCGTTCGACTTGTTCCACCGACAGCGCGTGTTTCACAGCCGGCTCGCGCACTTCGACCTCCAGCTTCGTTCCCGGACCGATCCGTTCCATCCACGGGTCCTGATTCAGCCGCCGAATACCCTGCACCGCCGCTTCATAAAGCGACTCGGCTTCGACCTCGGCGCTGTGTTTTATCCCTCGCATGTCCGTGAAGGACACTGCACAAACTTTGAGCCCCATTTCCTAGAAGTTATCACACGTTTTCGTGTTTATTTCGCCTTTATCGCGAACCCCGATAGACACCGAGCCCGCATCGGCATTATGTTTGGCGTCCTATGAAACGACTCATCATTCTGTCCATCGCCTTGTGCGCCGCGCCGATCTCAGCCCAATCCAAGTCGGAGGTCATCTACTGGCCGGCCTCGACCTTGAGCGGGTATTCGGCGACCTTGAAGGGTCGGCAGACCGAAAAGAAAACGCTGAGCGCGTCGGAAATCCTCTCAGACCTTGGCAATCACAAGTTCGAGATCCTGCGGCGCGATGGAAGCGGTGCGGGAGAGCTTCACCAGAATTGGACGGACATCTTTATCGTTCAGAGTGGAGAAGCCACAATCCTCTATGGCGGCAGCGTGGAGGACGCGAAGGACACGGGTAACGGCGAAATTCGCGGGCCACGACACGTGGGTGGGAAATCGCAGAAAGTCGCGGCAGGCGATGTGCTGGTGATGCCGCCGGGTGTCGCGCATCAAACGATCGTCGAACCAGGAAAATTCTTTTTCACGCTTATCGTGAAAGTGCAGCGGTAACGACGGTCCGGCTCGAGCCGGACACTACGTACTGGCGGTGACCAGCGGCAGATAGATCGTAAAGGTCGCGCCGTCGAGGACCTCGCTCTGCACCTCGATCGCGCCCCCAAGGCTCTTCACGATCCCGTACACGATCGAGAGGCCGAGGCCCGTGCCCTGGTCGGACGGCTTTGTCGTGAAGAACGGCTCGAACAGGTGCCGCAGGACCTCGACTGGGATGCCGTGGCCGGTGTCGGACACGCTGAGGCCGGCGTACTCACCGGGGATGATGCCAAGCGTCGGCGCAAGCGGCTCGGCCAGGGTAATCACGCCCATGTCGATCGTCGCGGTCCCGCCGTCGGGCATCGCGTCGCGCGCATTGACGACAAGGTTCAGCACGATCTGGTTGATCCCAGTTTCGTCGGCGCGCACGTGAATGGCAGGATGCGTGCACGTCACGCGGATCGCGATTTTATCGAGCACCAGCCGGCGGAGCATCGGCTCCATGTTCCTGACGGTCTCGACGAGATCGACGACCGTGGCCGCAGCGCGTTGCGGTCGGCTGAAGGCGAGCAGGCGCTTGGTCAGCGCCGCTCCGCGATCGGCCGCGCGCTTGATGGCGTCGGCCTCGGCCCACTTCGGATCGTCCGGCTCGAGCATCAACGACAGCAGATCGGCTGAGCCGAGAATCGCCGTCAACACGTTGTTGAAATCGTGCGCGACGCCGCCGGCCAGGCGGCCGATCGCCTCCATCTTCTGCGCCTGGCGCAGCTGATCCTCCAGCGCGAGCCGCGCCGTGATGTCGCGCGCGATCGCCTGCACGCCCACCGGCGTGCCCTGCTCCTCGACAATCTGCACGCTCTGGCCCAGCCACAGCTCGCTGCCGTCTTTCGCGATCACCGGAAACTCGAAATAGGTCGAGTGGATGTTCTGTTCGCGCTGCCGCGTGTAGAACTCGGCCGCGCGCTCGCGGTAGTCGTTCCGGATCAGCGAGAGGAAGTGGCGGCCGATCAGCTCCTGCTCGGTGAACTTCGTCAGCCGCGTGCCCGTCGGATTGACGAAGGTGAAGCGCCCTTCGAGATCGCAGTTGTAGATGATGTCGCTCGCCTGCTCGGTGAGCTGGCGGTGGCGCACCTCGCCTTCGCGCAGCGCTTCTTCCGCGCGTCTGCTCTCGGTGATGTCCCGGTAATTGATGATGATGCCCCGGATGCCTGGATCGTCGAGGCGGTTGACGCCGACGCTTTCGATGTGGCGCCACGTGTCGTCGTTGTGCCGCAGCCTGAACGCGTTCTTCACCGGCACGCCCGGCTTCGCGAGCCCTTTGCCGAAGTTGGCCCTGAACGTCGGCATGTCGTCGTCGTGCACCCAGCGGAACACGTTGGCGTTGATGATCTCCGCGATGGGCAGCCCGAGCATGCGCGCCGTCGCCGGGTTGGCGTAGAGCACCGTGCCCGCCTCGTCGACGAGCGCAATGGCATCGGAGCCATGCTCGATGAGAGCTGTGGCGAGCTGAGAGGCCTTCCTGGGTCTGCGCGGACTCATGGCGAGCTGATTATTTTCCCGTGACGCGGACCATCTCGCTGACCGTCGTCGTGCCGTTCAGCACTTTCTCGATGGCCGCTTCACGCAGCGTCCGCATGCCCGCCTCGCGGCCGGCATCGAACAGCTTGATGCTGTCGGCCTGCTCGGAGATCAGCCGGCGAATCGTGTCGGTAATCGGCAGAATCTCGAAGATGCCGTCGCGGCCGCTGTATCCCGTCTGCCGGCAATGCAGGCATCCGCGTCCTTTTTTGAGCGCGCGCTGCGACAGTTCCTCGAACGGGATGTTCAGCGCGAGCGATTCCTCGTAGGTCGGCGCGTAGTCCTCTGCGCAGTGCGTGCAGATGACGCGCACGAGCCGCTGCGCGAGGACGCCGAGCACCGTCGAGCTGATCAGGAACCCGGGCACCTTCAAGTCGAGCAATCGCGTGATCGACGAAGGCGCGTCGTTCGTGTGCAGCGTCGACAGCACGAGATGCCCCGTCAGCGCGGCCTGCACCGCGTACTCGGCGGTTTCGGTGTCGCGTATCTCGCCGACCATGATGATGTCGGGGTCTTGCCGCAGCACCGTGCGCAAGGCATTTGCGAACGTCACGTCGATCTGCGGCCGTACGGAGACCTGATTGAACTCCTCGTGGACCATTTCGATCGGGTCTTCGATCGTCACGATGTTCACTTCGGGCTTCGCCAGGTACTTCAGCGCCGAGTACAGCGTCGTGGTTTTGCCGCTGCCCGTGGGGCCGGTGACGAGGATGATGCCGGTGGTCCTCGACAGGAAATTGAAGAACAGCGGCAGCTCGATCGCCGAGAACCCGAGCTGGTCCACCTTCTTCAGCAGGATGTCGGGATCGAAGATGCGCAGCACGGCTTTCTCGCCGAACGCCGTGGGCATGGTCGAGACGCGCAGCTCGATTTCGCGGCCGCCCTGCTCGCGCTTGATGCGGCCGTCCTGCGGGCGGCGCTTCTCGGCCAGGTTGCAGCCCGAGAGCAGCTTGATGCGCGAGACGATGGCCTGATAGACCATTTTCGGAATCAGGTGCACTTCGTGCAGCACGCCGTCGATGCGCAGCCGCACCAGCGTCGCCTCGCGCTTGGGCTCGAAATGAATATCCGAGGCGCGCTGCTCGAACGCGTAGCTCAGGATATGATCCAGCGCCGAGATGACGGGCGCCGCGGCCGGATCGAGCTCTTCGGTTTCCGACGACAGGAATTCCTGGTTCCCGAGGTCGACGGCCAGCCAGCTCGATGTCAGCTGTTTTTCCGCCGATTTCAGGCTGGTCTTCAGGCCGTAGAACGCGCGGTTCAGCGCATCGACGTCGCTCCGGGTCGCGACAACGCGCTCGACGTCGAGGCCGGTGACGCTGCGGATGTCGTCGATCGGAAACGGCGCGAGCGGATCGTGCACGGCCACCGTCAGGGTCGTCTCGTTCTTGGAAATCGCGATGAGGCCGTGCCGCCGGGCAAACGGGCCCGACAGCGCGGTCGTGACGACGTCGAGGTCGAGATCGAGCGGGTTGATCTTGACGAAACGAAGGCCGGAGTAGTTGGCAAGCGCCTGGGCAATCTGCACTTCGGTGGCGATGCCGAGACCGACGATCGCGTGCTCGATGGACGTGCCTTTGACCTTCGCGGTGCGACGGATCGGCTCGACCTGATCGGCCGTCAGCACCTTGCAGAAGACGAGCACTTGAAAGATATCGGTGCCGTCCGAGGGACGCCCGGAGATGGACGACGGTCCGCGTTTCCGTTGTTGAGGGAAGGGCGGCGGCACGGGTTTCGAAGGGTTCAAGCGTTCATCTTATCGGAGTTTCCGTGGTGTACCGTTACAAGCCAGAGGTTCTCGAGCAATTGGCGAGGCACGGTGTGGTGCCCAAGCCGACCACCCCTCCCACGACCGCGCGAGCGGTCGTCAACGACATCTATCGCTACGAGTTGCGGCTCTTGCGAGGTCGCTACATGGTCGGCGAATTCTCGAAGCAGGCGTATTACGACAAGGTCGTCGAAACGCGGAATCGCTATCCAGTGATGGCGATGCTGACTCGGTTCTGGACCGAATAACACCCCGCAACCAAACCCCCTTTCCAAGCGTAATACCCCAAGCGAAACATTCTCGGGTTCTTGTCGTCTAAGTGACCAATATGCGTGTCATCCGCGTAGTTATTTTTCTGTCCGCACTTGGGATCACCGTCCCGGTCATGGCACAGGCCCCGCGAGGCCGGCTGCTCGTCACAGTCGCCGATACGACCGCGGCCGTGATTCCAGATGCGAAGGTGACGGTCGTGCCGTTGGACGAAGCGGCCAAAGGTGCGCCGATTTCGCCCGTCCAGACCTCGCCCGAAGGCATCGCGACGTTTACAGGGCTGGCGCCGGGACGTTATTCCATCGTCGCGGAATTTGCCGGGTTCGAAATGGGGCTGCTGCGCGATGTGCCGGTGCGCGGAGGCGACAACAGACGCGTCGTGGTGTTGAAGATTCAAGGGATGTCAGAAACGGTCACGGTCGGACAGGAAGGACAGGAGGCCGCATCGACTCGCTCGGGCTCGAGCTTCGGCGTGAAGCTGTCGAACGATCAGCTCGACGGCCTGTCGGACGATCCCGAAGAGCTCGCGCGCCAGCTCAAGGAGATGGCGGGCCCGAACGCCATCATCCGCGTCGACAGCTTCGAAGGCATGCAGCTGCCGCCGAAATCGCAGATCAAGTCGGTGCACGTCACGCGCGATCAATTCGCGGCCGAGAGCCAGAACCCCGGGGATACGTTCGTCGAGGTGATTACGGCGCCCGGCATCGGTCCGATTCGCGGCGGATTCAATGCCAACGTTCGCGCCAGCGGCCTGAGCTCGAAAAACCCGTTCGCGCCCGAGAAGGGACCCGACCACAATCAGCGTTTCGGCTTCAACGTGGGCGGCGCGTTGAAAGAGAATAAGAGCTCGTTCTCGATCAACTTCAACCATTCCCTCAATTACACCGCGCCCACGCTGAACGTCGTCGCACCTGGAGGCGGTACGCGGACCGAAACGTTGAGGCTGCGCACGCCGAGCGAGTCGTACAACGTGGCGCTGTTCGTCGATTACGCACTGACGCGCGATCAGACGCTACGGTTCGGCTACTACGACAACGACAACGTGCGGCGGAACGTCGGCGTTGGCGACTACGACGCGCTCGAGCGCGCCTACACGTCGAAAAACGGGCTCAGGTATTACCGCATCCAGCACGCCGGGCCGATAGGACGCCGCATTTTCATCAACAACCGGCTGTTCGTGGGCGCGTTCCGCAACGAAGCCGCGTCGGCCGTGGAAGCGCCGACTATTCGTGTGCTCGATGCGTGGACGAGCGGTGGCGCGCAGCAGAGGGGCAGCAGCGCGCAGCGCGCGTTCCAGCACGCATCCGACCTCGACTACATCCGCGGTATTCATTCGTGGCGCGCAGGCGTGCTCCTGCAGGGCGTCCGTCCCGACTCTACGACCGAAACGAACTACCTGGGCACGTTTACGTTTCCCAATCGCGAAGCATACGAGGCAGGAACGCCGTCACTGTACACGCGCTTCATCGGCGACCCGCGCGTGCGGTATTTCGACTTCGAAATGGGCGCGTACGTGCAGGACGACATTCGCGTGTCGAAAGGGCTGACGATCAGCCCTGGTGTGAGACTCAGCACGCAGAACACCGTGGGATATCCAAAGGCGTGGGAGCCGCGCTTTGGGATGACGTGGGCGCCGACGCCCGGGGGCAAGACGACGCTGCGGGCCAGCGCGGGCATCTTCCACAATTTCCTGTGGTGGGGCACCTACGAGCAGACCGTGCGGGTCAACGGCGTTCGCCAGCGCGAGCTTGTTATCGTCAATCCGTCGTACCCGAATCCGGGCACCGAAGGAGCTGTTCCGGCGGCCAACAAATACCTGCTTGGGGATTATCAGCTACCCGAAAATCTCCGCTACAGTGCCGGCATCGACCAGGCGTTCTCGCCGCAGTTCAGGGTGAACGCGCTCTACAACTACGTGAAGCAGACGGGGAACCATCGCGGCAAAAACCTGAATCCGCTCGTGAACGGGGTGCGCCCGGATCCGGCGTTTGCGAATGTCGTCGAGCTGATCTCCGATGCCACGCTGCTGCGGCACGAGCTGTATGTGAACGGGAACTTCAATCTCTCGCCGCCAGGTCCCGCGTCAGGACGGGCACGGTGGAACTGGAGACGCGTGAGCGGCACATGGTCGTATCAATGGATTCGCGCTCGGCGCAATTCGCAGTTCGGGTTCGAGGTCCCGCCCACCGGATCGCTCGAGGATGAGTGGGGACCTGGTCCTGGCGATCTGCCGTATTGGTTGAGCGTCAACATCAGCAGCACGCAGCTCAGAAACCTGAATGCAGGAGTGACGTGGCAAGCGAACGACGGCTCTCCCTACATGTTGACGACGGGACGCGACGATAATGGTGACGGCTTCATCAACGATCGCCCGGCTGGCAAGGGTCTGTGGGCGCTGCGTGGCACCGACCAGTCAACGATCAGCACGCGCTTGGCATACACCCTCACGCCCGGCTCGCCCGCAGGCACTCCGCAAGGCAACATCCGCTATCGCATGGTCCTCTTCATGAACGTGAACAACCTGACCAACCACGCGAACTTCAGCGGCTTCAGCGGCGTCATGACGTCGCCGTTCTTCATGCAGGCCCGGTCGGTGAACAATCCCCGCCGAATCGACTTCGGCATGAACGTGAACTTCTAAATCTAGAGATCTACTGATCTACGGATCTAAAACGGGTTGACAGCTGGCCGTTGCAGCGAATATATTCGCTGAGCGCGAAAAAATTCGCGCCATGTCTGGTGGGGCCGATATTGCCGAAGCTGACAACCGTTGATCTCACGCGTCGTGAAAGCCAGATCATGGAGGTCCTTCATCGTCGCCGGCGCGCGACGGTCGAAGAGATCCGATCCGAGCTGCCCGACGCCCCGAGCCCTTCCAGCGTCCGCAAGCTGCTGGAAATCATGATCGATCGCGGTCTCCTGACGCGCGAGTACGACGGCCCGCGATTCGTGTACTTTCCCGCGGTGAAGCCTGAAGACGCCAGCCGGTCGGCGCTGAAGCAGCTCGTCCGAACATTTTTCGACAATTCCCCGGGCTCGGCGATTGCGGCGCTGCTCGATATGTCGTCTAAGTCACTATCAGACGACGAGTACCGCCGGCTGAGCCGTCTACTGAAACGCGTCCGCGAACAGGGAGAAGAGCGATGAGTACTGAGCTGTGGATCATCGTCAAAGCGTCGGCGGTTCTGGGCCTTGCCGCGCTCGTCCAGGCGGCGCTCGGACGGCGCACATCCGCTGCAACGCGACACCTCGTGTGGACGCTTGCCATCTTCGCCGTCATCGTGCTGCCGATCCTGTCGCTCGCGCTGCCGGCATGGGCGGTGGTGGTTCGCACGGCGCCGACGACCACTGCCGACGCGGGCCTGGTCATGGATTCTGTCCGCGAATCAGCAGACGACGCGAGTCCATCTTTTCTTGCGGCCACACGTCTTGCGTCGGAATCCGTGACGGCGCCAGCCGCTGTTTCATGGGAGACGGTCGTTATCAGCGTGTACTTGGCCGGTGTGTTCGTCATGTTGATCCATCTCGCGATACAGCGGCGCGGCCTCAGACGCTTGAGCCGCGACGCATCGGAGGTCGAAGACGCAGACTGGACACGGCTTCTCAGCGATTGCGCTCGCAGCATGGAGGTGCAGGGGCAGGTGCGTCTGCTTCGGAGCCGCGAGTGGAGCATGCCGATGGCCTTCGGGACGTATCGCCCCGCGATCGTGATTCCTGCCATCGCTGACACCTGGTCGTACGACAGGCGCCGCGCCGTGGTCCTGCATGAGCTGGCGCATGTCGCCCGGTACGACTGCTTCACGCAGACGCTGGCGTTCGTCGCTTGCGCGATCTACTGGTTTCACCCCGGCGCGTGGTGGGCCGCGCGGCGCCTTCGGATCGAGCGCGAGATCGCCTGCGACGATCGCGTGATCGCGGCGGGCGCTCAGGCGCGCGAGTATGCCGGCCACCTGCTCGAGATCGCGTATGCGTCCAGCAGCCAGCGCGCGCCGGCGCTCGCGGTAGGCATGGCACGGCCGCGTCAGCTCGAAGGGCGCATGCTGGCCGTGCTCGATGCCGCGCGCGACCGAACCGTTCCGGCCATTCGCCTGCGTGTAGCGAGCGTCGCGATCGCAGCCGCGGTGCTCGTTCCATTGGCGACCGTGACCGCCGAAGACCGCGCCGGCGATTGCAAACGCCGATCGCGTTCTGGCGGTCGCGGCGCCACGCGCGGAGATTGCGCAGGCTGCCGATGCCGCGATCGGATCGGCACAAACGCAGCTCCCAGGCACGTGGGAAATTCGGCCGACGACTGTCGAGGGCACGGTTCATTTGCGTCTGACTGAAGGGAGGTCCTCCTCTGGAACGAACGTGCCGATCGCGCGGCTCGAAGGGTTGACGGGCGTACGGATCACCGACGCAGGTGGACCGGTGCAGTTTCGGCTGCGGCGCGACGCGGGCACGTTTACGTTCGAAGGCGTCGTGCGCAACGGCGTCGGCGCCGGCACGTTCTCATTCGCGCCCGATCCGAATTTTGCGGCGGAGCTGGCCAAGCGCGGCTTCGCCAGACCGACGGCGCTCGAGCAGTACCAGTTGGCTCGGCACGATGTCGGCTACGCATTTGTCGACGAGCTCAACAGGCAGGGTTACGCAAAGCCGCAGACCGCCGAGCTCGTGCGCGCGGGTCAGCATGGCGTGCAGCTCGCCTATCTGCAGGAGATGGGAGCACTGGGCTACCGGCTGGGGTCGCTGGCGCCGCTCATCCAGCTGAGGGACCACGGCGTGACACCCGAGTACGTTCGCGAGCTTGCGGCGCTCGGATATAAGGGTCTGACGGCCGACGAGGTGCGAAGGGCGCGCGACCACGGGGTGACACCGGAGTACGTGCGTGCGATGCGCGATGCGGGGTATGGCTCGCTTCCGATGGAGCAATTGATTAACGCGCGAGATCATGGGGTGACCGAGGAATACATCCGCGCGCTCGCGGACGCGGGCCACCGCAAGCTGCCGCTCGATCAGGTCGTCCGCGCACGCGATCACGGAGTCTCGTCCGACTACGCACGCGATATGCGCCAGCTTGGCTATGGCGTGCCGATCGACGAGCTCATTCGCGCGCGGGACCACGGGGTGACCGCCGAGTTTGCGCGCGAGATGGCGGCGCTCGGGTACAGCAAACTGCCGCTGGAATCCCTCATCCGCGTTCGGGATCATGGCGTCACACCGGCGTATGTCCGAGAAGTGAAGGCGCTCGGCTACGATCAGGTCGCGATCGAAGATCTGGTGACGCTCCGCGATCACGGTCTCACGGCAGACCGCATCAAGGCCGCAAACGCGCGCGCGGGCACGCGCCTGCCGATCGACATGCTCAAATCGTTTCGTTAGCGCTCCTATTGACATCCCAAAGGTCTCTGTAGTACTCCTTTGTCGTGGCCAAAGGACGCGACACGGCGGCTCGACAAAGATGGACGTGCTGCAAGGCACGCTCGATCTCATGGTGCTGCAGACGCTCGAGAGCATGGGGCCCCTGCATGGATACGGCATCGCCCGCCGCATCGAGCAGACGAGCGATGACGCGCTGAAGCTGAACGAGGGCACGGTGTACGCCTCGCTCATGCGGCTTCAGCATCAGCGTTGGATCTCGGCGAGTTGGGGCGCTTCTGAAAACAATCGAAAAGCCAAGTTCTACGCCATCACAAAAGCTGGTCGACGCCAGCTGGTGAAGGAGACGGACAACTGGGACCGCATCGCGGGGGTCATGGCTCGGCTCCTTCGCGGCGCGGGCCGGTCCTGACATGTGGACGACACTGGTCACGCTGTTCTCGCGGCTCGGTTTCGCCTGGGCCCGGCGGCGTCATTGACAGTGAAGCCCGAGCGGAATTCGACGCGCATCTCGACCTGCTGGTCGAGCGATACATCCGCTCGGGCATGACGCCGGGGGAGGCCGCGCGCGGCAGCGCTCCGGCAACTAGGCAATCTGACGCTCGCGCGCGAAGAGGTCTACCAGCTCAACGGCATCGGATGGATCGACACCCTGGGCGCAGGATCTCCGCTATGCGTTTCGGCAGCTTCGACGCAGTCCGGGGTTTTCGGCGATTGTCGATTGCCACGCTGGCGCTGGGAATCGGCGGAACGACCGCGAGTGTTCAGTGTCGTGCAGGCTGTATTGCTCGCGCCTCTGCCTTATGAAGAGCCGGGCCAGCTCGTGCGCTTCTACCAGCAGGAGCCCGGAGAAACCTGAAACGCGGTACTACCTCGCCGGGACGCATTTCACATTACTTCGCGATCATGCCGCTTCGTTCGAAGACGTCGCGGCGCTCGCCAATTACTCGCGAGACCGGACTCGACCTCGTCAAGGATGGGCGGCGCGCAGCGGCTGCGCGTGCTGCGCGGTGACGAGCGACTACTTCCGATACACTTCGACTCGGTCCCCTGCGCGGCCCGGGGTTTCGAGCGCCGTGACGAAATGGGGACACGCCGTGTGGTGTTGAGCTGACGGGCTCTGGCGGGCGGCGCTTTGGCGGCTAATCCTTCGATCATTGGCATCGACCATTCAACTGAGCGCCGAGCCGTACGAGGTTGCGGGCATTGCGCCTCAGGGCTTCGAGGATCCGATCGCCGGCGAAGTGGATGCGTGGCTGCCATACGACCTCGCGGGAGACACCTTTGATCGAAAACTATTCGCTGAGCGGCGATTGGCCGGCTGCGGAGCGGGGTCAATCTCGAGCAGGCTAGGGCGGAGCTGGCCGAGCTTGAGCCGGTCGATGAAGGAACGCTGGCCCGCCGCGCGCAGAGCTACCATCGTTGCCGCTTCCGCTGCAGGAGGATCTGGTGGCCACCTCGCGGGGCCCACTGCATCTGTTGCTGATTGCCGTCGGGCTCGTGTTGCTGCGTCGCGTGCGTCAACGTCGCCAATCTCGTGCTTGTTCGCGCGACGGGCCGCGTCCAGGAGTTCTGCGATTCGCTCGGCCCTGGGCTCGGGCCGTCGGCCGGCTCGCGCACCAGACTCCTTATCGAGAGCCTGCTCGTCGCAGCGTTCGGCGGGCTGGTGGGGCTCGGCGTGGCCGCAATCGCAGTCAACGTGCTGCAGGCCCTTGGCCGCGACGCCCTCCCGCGGCTGGACGAGGTCGGATTCGATCCTGTCGTGCTGGCATTTGCGGCGCTCGATAACGGTGGCCACGGCCGTGTGCTTCGGCGTCGCGCCCGCCCTGCGTCTTCGCGCGCATCGCTCCGTCAGCCATGCGCTGCGTCAGCAATCGCGCTCCACCACAGGCACACGGCGGCAAGGGTGGCTCCGCAGCGGCCTGGCCGCCGCGCAACTCGCGCTTGCGCTCACACTGCTGGTCGGCGCCGGCTGTGCTGCTGGCGAGTTTCCAGCGACTGCAGCAGGTGGATCTTGGGTTCCGCGTCGACCGGGTCCTCACCTTCGACGTGAACCTTCCGAGCATCCGATATGACGCCGGCGCGACGCGCCGCCTTTCAGGAGGAGCTGGCTCGCAGGCATCAAGACGATCCCGGGCGTTCGACGCGGCGGGTGGAATCTCTCGTCTTCCAGCGACCGGCAGCTATCATCCGTGGGGTACGTCGTATCGACAGCGGACCACTCGCCGGGAAATCGCTGACGCAGAGGCGGCGGATTCAACATCCAACAGCGCACCGTCAGCGGGGAGGTTTTCGCGGCGCTGGAGATTCCGGTCCTTGCGGGCCGCACCTTCGATGCGCGCGACGACGCCGGCGCTCCGTCGCGCGCGGTGGTGAGTGCAAACTTTGCCCGGCAGGCTTTTCCCGGGATGTCGTTCGATAGTGTCATCGGGCAGCGAATTCGGCCGCTGGGCCAGAGTCGCGAGATTATCGGCGTCGTCGGCGACGTCGCGCTCGACGTGTACGGAACGCCGACGCTTGCCGTGTATCACGCCCATCGCCAGTTCGCCGAACAACCGGAATTGGGCGCTCTCGCAAGTCGTGGCAACTGGGCTTCCACCCGAGCAGATCCTCTCGGCACGTGCGAGCCGAAGTGGCCGCGATGGATCCGGAGCTGGTGGTGTGACCGTGCGTGCACCGATGACCGAGGTCGTCGGTCGCGGTGTCAGTCGTCAGCGATTCGCGCTCGTCCTGATGGGTGCCTTCGCGGCGGTGTCGCTGATGCTCGCCGCGCTGGGCCTCTACGGCGTGCTCGCCTACGCGGTGCGCCAGCGGACGCAGGAGATCGGAATCAGGATGGCGCTCGGGGCGACCGCCACTCAGGTGCGCGTGTCGGTGTTGCGGCAGGCCGCTCTGATCCTGGCGGTTGGTCTCGTTGTTGGCATCGGCGGTGCCATGGTGCTCGGACGCTGGCTGACGACTGCTGACCTATTCGAGGTCAGCCCGTCGGACCCCCGAATCGTGCTTCGCGACTGCGGCTGCGCTGCTCACGATCACCGGCTTACTCGCCGCGTGGCTGCCCGCACGGCGTGCGTCGAGAGTGGCACCGAGGATTGCGATGCAGCAGTGATCGGTGTATCTAGGGATCTACGGATCTGAGATCTACGGATCTGGACGCCGCTGTTTGAGATCTTTAAATCCGTAGTTCTCTAGATCAAAAGTTACAGCGCTGCTCAGTACATGCCAAGCGACAGCTTCGCGGCCTCTGACATCTTGTCGCGGGTCCATGGCGGATCCCACACGACCGCCACTTTCACGTCGTTGACACCGGGCACTTCGCGCACGCGGCGTTCCACGTCGATCGGAATGGTCTGTGCCGCCGGACACGCAGGCGCGGTCAGCGTCATGCGCACCTGCACGTTCATGTTGGCGTCGACATCGAGGTTGTAGATCAGACCGAGCTCGTAGATGTTCACCGGAATTTCCGGGTCGAACACTTTCGAGACGGCCTCGACGAGCTTCGGCTGCAATGTCAACGTGTTGAGGGGCTCGGGTATGAACGCGCCTTCGGTTGCTGCAGGCTCGGGCGTGGGCTCTGAAGTCTCGGATGGTGCGGGCGCATCGGCGAGCGGGATGATGCGGTCGGTCATAATGCGCTACTCCGTGGAGACGACTTCGTGCTCGGCCTTCATGGCCGCCTTCATCGTGTGCCACGCGAGGCTCGCGCACTTCACGCGCATCGGATACTCACGCACGCCCGAGAGGACGGCCAGTTTGCCGAGCGCGTCCATCTCGACGTCCGAGGTTGCGGGCGCGGTCAGCATGGTGTGGAATTTTTCGAAGAACGCGTCGGCTTCGCGAACCGTCTTGCCCTTCAGCTCGTCGGTCATCATCGACGCCGAGGCCTTCGAGATGGCGCAGCCTGTGCCTTGGAAGGCCAGATCCTTGATCGTGTCGCCCTCGACGTACAGGAACACCGTGATCTTGTCGCCGCACAGCGGGTTATAGCCCTCTGCCTTGCGGTTGACCGGATCGGGCACGCGGAAGTTCCGCGGCCGCTTGTTGTGATCGAGGATCACTTCCTGGTAGAGATCGCGCAAATCCATAGGTAGTCTCAGGCGAAAATCTCGCGCACTCGGGCCAGAGCGCCGACGAGCGCGTCGATTTCCTCTTTCGTATTGTATAGCGCCAACGAGGCGCGAGCGGTGGCCGGTACGCAGAGCCGTTCCATCAGCGGCTGCGTGCAGTGATGGCCCGTGCGAATCGCGACACCCTCCTGGTCGAGAATCGTGCCGATGTCGTGCGGGTGCACGTCTTCCATCACGAACGACAGGATGCTCGCCTTTTTAGACGCGGTGCCGACCATTCGGATCCCGGGGACCGCCATCAGCGCCTTCGTGCCGTAGGCGAGCAGCTCGTCTTCGTACGCCTGCATCGCGGCGACATCGATGCCGTTCAGATAGTCGATCGCGGCGCCGAGGCCCACCGAGCCTGCAATGTTCGGCGTGCCCGCTTCGAACTTGTTGGGCACGACGTTATAGGTGGTCTTCTTGAACGACACCGCGCTGATCATGTCGCCGCCGCCCTGGTAGGGGGGCATCTTCTCGAGCAGCGGCAGGCGGCCCCACAGCACGCCGATGCCGGTCGGGCCGAACAGCTTGTGGCCCGACATCGCGTAGAAGTCGCAGCCGAGCGCCTGCACGTCGACGGGCATGTGCGCCACGGCCTGCGCGCCGTCGACGAGCACCGGAATGCCGCGCGCGTGCGCCTTCTCGACGATCGTCGAAATCGGGTTGATGGTGCCGAGCGAATTCGACACATGGACGACGGCCACGATCTTCGTGCGATCGGTCAGGAGGCTGTCGACGAGATCGATGCGCAGCTCGCCTTCGTCGGTGATCGGAATCACCTTCAGGTGCGCCCCTTTTTCCTCGCAGATGAGCTGCCAGGGCACGATGTTCGAGTGGTGCTCCATCTCGGTGATGAGCACTTCATCGCCCGTGCCGATGTTCGCGCGGCCGAACGTCTGGGCCACCAGGTTGATGGCCTCGGTCGTGCCCCGCACGAAGATGATCTCGCGCAAGTCCGCCGCGTTCAGGAACTTCTGTACCTTGATGCGGGCTTCCTCGTACGCCCGCGTCGCGCGCTCGCTGAGGAGATGCACGCCGCGATGGATGTTCGCGTTGTCCTCGGCGTAGCTGCGCACCATGGCGTCGATGACCGCCTGCGGCTTCTGCGTGGTGGCCGCATTGTCCAGGTAGACGAGCGGCTTGCCGTGAATCTTCTGGCCGAGGATAGGGAAGTCGCGCCGGATTTTCTGGACGTCGAACGCGGCGGCGACGCTTGATTTACTCGACATGGGGCAGGCGCGCCGTCAGGATGCCTTCGACATATTCGCGAACGGGTGCGATCTTTACGCGGTTCAGGATGTCGCCCGCGAACGCGTGCACCAGGAGCGCGCGCGCTTCGCTGACGCCGAGGCCTCTCGATCGCAGGTAGAACATCGCCGCGTCATCGAGCTGGCCGATGGCCGCGCCGTGCGTGCACTTGACGTCGTTGGCGAAGATCTCGAGCTCGGGCTTCGAGTTGATGTTCGCTTCGTCCGACAGCAGCAGCGCCTTGTTGGTCTGCTTGGCGTCGGTCTTCTGCGCGTCGGGCCGCACGATGATCTTGCCGTTGAAGACCGCGCGCGATCGATCGCCGAGGATGCCCTTGTAGATCTCGTGGCTGCCGCAATGCGGCATCGCGTGGTCGATCGTCGTGTGGTTGTCGACGAGCTGCGTGCCGCGGCCGACATACAGCCCGTTCAGCGTGCAGTCGATGCCTTCGCCGGCGAGCGTCGCCACGACGTCGTTGCGGACGAGGCCGCCGCCGAACGTGAGCGAATGCGACGAGAACGTGCCGCTGCGCGCGGAGTGCAGGAACAGGCTGGCGATGTGGAACGCATCGGCCGGCTCTTCCTGCAGCTTGTAATGGTCGATCACGGCGTTCGCGCCCAGCCAGATTTCCGCCACGGCGTTCGTGAATGCGGCGCCTTTACCGACATAGCGCTCGAGCACCGTCGCCTGCGACGCTTCGCCGGCCACAATCAGCAGCCGCGGGTGCGACACCGAGCCGCTGCCTTCCGAGACCGATGCGAACGTGATTTCAATCGGCTGCTCGATCACGGTACGCGCGGGAAGCATCAGCACGATGCCGTCGCGCAGAAACGCCGTGTTCAGCGACGTGAACGAATTGGTCTGCGGTCTGCGACAGCTTGGCCAGATAGGGTTCGATGAGCGTCGGGTGCGACGCGAGTGCCGCTTCCAGTCCGAGCAGTTGCACGCCTTTGGGCAACGTGTCGAGACGAGACAGCTGCGGTGCGAATCGGCCGTTCACGCACACGGCGTGCGCGATGGGGGCGCTGAGCGCCTGCAGTCAGCGTGCTCGCGCGCCGGCGATGCCGTCCTTCGCGAGCGCAAACGTGCGATCGGCGATCGGCGCGACGCTCGTGAAGCGCCACTGCTCGAGCTTCGTGGTCGGGAAGCCGAGGCGCTCGAACTGCGCCATCGCGCTGTCGCGGGCCTGTCCCACCCAGCGCGGCTGCGCCGGCCCCTGCTCGATCGAGCGGCGGTATTCGGCGGCGTAGTGCGCAACCTGCGGGCTGGTCTGTTTTTCCTGTTCGACGAGTTGTGCCATGTATCTTTACATTAACTGCGGTTCGGCTTCGATCCAGCCGTAGCCCTTTTCTTCGAGGTGCAGCGCCAGATCCTTGCCGCCCGATCGGACGATGCGCCCATCCTGCAGCACGTGCACGAAATCGGGCTCGATGTAGTTCAGCAGACGCTGATAGTGCGTGATGACGATGATCGCGCGCTCGGGCGAGCGCATCGCGTTCACGCCCTTCCGCCACGGTCTTGAGCGCGTCGATGTCGAGCCCCGAATCGGTTTCGTCGAGCACCGCCAGCTTCGGCTCGAGCACGGCCATCTGGAAGATCTCGTTGCGCTTTTTCTCGCCGCCCGAGAACCCCTCGTTGACCGGCCGGCTCAGCAGCGTCGGATCGAGGTGCAGGATCTTGGCTTTCTCTTTCACGAGCGCCATGAACTCCATGGCGTCGAGCTCGGGCAGACCGCGATGCTTGCGCTGGGCGTTGATCGCGGCCTTCAGGAAGTACGCGTTGTTGACGCCGGGGATTTCCACCGGGTACTGAAACGCCATGAAGACGCCTTCGCGGGCGCGATCTTCCGGCGACAGCTCGATGAGATCCTTGCCGTTGTAGGTGACCGATCCGCCGGTGACTTCGATCTCCGGATGTCCGGCCAGCGCGCGGGCGAGCGTGCTCTTGCCCGAGCCGTTCGGCCCCATGATGGCGTGGACTTCGCCCTTCTTGACGCTCAGATTGATGCCGCGGAGGATGTCTTTGGTGCCGCCGCGCACCTGTAGATTCGTAATCTCAAGCATGATGAATTATCCCACTGACCCTTCGAGGCTGACGCTCAGCAGCTTCTGCGCTTCGACGGCGAACTCCATCGGCAGCTCGCGGAAGACGTCCTTGCAGAACCCGTTGACGATCATGTTGACGGCGTCCTCGGCCGAGAGGCCGCGCTGACGCAGGTAGAAAATCTGGTCCTCGCCGATCTTCGACGTGGACGCTTCGTGCTCGACCTTCGCGCTGGTGTTGCCGATCTCGAGATACGGGAACGTGTGCGCGCCGCACTTGTCGCCGATGAGCAGCGAGTCGCACTGCGAGTAGTTGCGCGCGCCCTTCCGCCTTCTTCGCAATCCGCACCTGGCCGCGATAGGTGTTCTGCCCCCGGCCGGCCGAGATGCCCTTCGAGACGATCGTGCTGCGCGTGTTCTTCCCGAGGTGAATCATCTTCGTGCCGGTATCGGCCTGCTGCATGTTGTTGGTCGTCGCGACCGAGTAGAACTCGCCGATCGAGTTGTCGCCCTGCAGGATGCAGCTCGGATACTTCCACGTGATGGCCGAGCCGGTCTCCACCTGCGTCCAGGTGATCTTCGAATTGACGCCGATGCAGTGGCCGCGCTTGGTCACGAAGTTGTAGATGCCGCCCTTGCCGTCCTTGTCGCCGGGATACCAGTTCTGAATCGTCGAGTACTTGATGGTCGCGTTGTCCAGCGCCACGAGCTCGACGACCGCGGCGTGCAGCTGGTGCTCGTCGCGCATCGGCGCGGTGCACCCTTCGAGGTAGCTCACATACGCGCCTTCTTCGGCGACGATCAGCGTGCGCTCGAACTGTCCAGACCCTTTCGCGTTGATGCGGAAGTAGGTCGACAGCTCCATCGGGCAGCGGACGCCCTTCGGGATGTACGCGAACGAGCCGTCCGAGAACACCGCGGAGTTCAGCGCCGCGAAGAAGTTGTCCGTGTGCGGCACGACCGACCCGAGATACTTCTTCACCAGGTCCGGGTGGTGCTGCACGGCTTCGGAGAACGAGCAGAAGATGATGCCGACTTCGGCGAGCTGCTTCTTGAACGTCGTCGCCACCGACACGCTGTCGAACACCGCGTCGACCGCCACGCCCGAAAACAGCTTCTGCTCCTCGATGGGAATCCCGAGCTTGTCGAAGGTCTTGCGAATCTCCGGATCGACCTCGTCGAGGCTCTTCAGGCTCGGCTTCTGCTTCGGCGCGGAGTAGTAAATGATGTCCTGGTAGTCGATGGGCGCGTACTTCACGTTGTGCCACGTCGGCTCTTTCATCTTCTGCCAGATGCGAAACGCCTTCAGCCGCCACTCGAGCAGCCACTCGGGTTCCTTCTTCTTGGCGGAAATCAGCCGAACGACGTCTTCGCTCAGCCCTTTCGGGATTTCTTCGGCTTCGACGTCGGTGACGAACCCGTACTTGTATTCGCGTGTGGCGAGTTCTTCGATGGTTTCGGTGCTTGTGGACATATGTGTCTTTGGGGTCTGACCCCGGCGCGTATATCGGGGTCAGACCCCGTTACGCGTTAAACGAGAGCCCGCACCCGCACGTGCTCTTGGCGTTCGGGTTGTTGAACTGAAAACCGCGGCTCATGAGGCTCGTGTCGTAGTCGAGCTCGGTGCCATGGAGCAGGCCGTAACTCTTCGGATCGACGAAAATCCGCGCGCCGTCCGGGCCGACGAAGACCCCGTCGGTCGCCCGGGGCTCTTTTTCCCAGGCAAAGATGTATTCGTAGCCCGAGCAGCCGCCCGCCTTGACCCCCACCCGCAAACCCCCGCCTTCCAGGCCGTTTTTGGCGAGCATTTTGTGGATCTGGTTGGCGGCGTTCTGGCTGATGGCAATCATGACTGTATGGGTCGTAAGTCCGACCTATTTAGTCCTAGATTAACATTCGGAGGGGTTTAGGTCAAACACTGAACGATGTTGGAGTTGCCGGAGCTATGCTGGATTTGACGGATCGGGAGGGGACATTTATACTCCTGAGTCAATGTTCGCCCGCACCACGAAACCGACCTCGAAAGCGGGTTCCGACTACCGGAACCAGCGAGTCGGTGGTGTGTGCGCGCTCGACGCTTGAAACAGCGTTAACCGAGATTCAGCAACCCGCCGACGCTTAACAGCCGGCGGGTTTTTTTTTGTTCAGAGAGGAGTCATTGCGTGGTTTCCCGCAGAGTAGATGTCGGCATCCTTGGCGCCACGGGCATGGTGGGGCAGCAGTTCATCATGCAGCTCGCCAATCACCCCTGGTTCCGCATCGCCTGGCTGGGCGCGAGCGAGCGGTCCGAAGGGAAGAAATATCGCGATCTCGCGTGGCGCTTGTCGGCGCCCCGTCCGGCGGAAGTCGAGGATATGGTCGTCGAGGCCGCCGCGCCGGGGCGCGCGCCGCGGCTGATGTTCTCGGGCCTCGATTCGAAAGTCGCCGGCGACATCGAGCGCGAATTTGCCTCTGCGGGCCACTTCGTCGTCAGCAACGCGCGCAATTACCGGATGGAGCAGTTCGTGCCGCTGCTGGTGCCGGAAGTGAACCCCGATCATCTGGCGCTGATTCCGCTGCAGCAGCAGTCCAAGGGGTGGAAGGGCGCCATCGTGACGAATCCGAACTGCGCCACCATTCCGCTCGTGATGGCGCTCGCGGCCGTCCGTCACTTCGAGCCCGCGCGCGTCACGGTGTCGACCATGCAGGCGGTGTCGGGTGCGGGATATCCTGGCGTGCCGTCGCTCGATATTCTCGGCAACGTCATTCCCTTCATCGATGGCGAGGAAGAGAAAATTCAGACCGAGTCGCTGAAGATCATGGGTACGCTGCAGACCGATCGTGTCGTGCCGCATCCGATGGTCGTCAGCGCACAGACGACGCGCGTGCCGGTCATCAACGGTCATACCGAAACCATCAGCGTGCAGTTCAACAAAAAGCCGTCGCTCGACGAGTTGAAGGCGGCATTCCGGTCGTTCACGGGCAAGCCGCAGCAGCACAACTGCCCGTCGGCGCCGAAGCAGCCGCTGCAGGTGATGGACGAATTGAATCGCCCGCAACCCCGGCTCGATGTCGAGCGCGAAGGCGGCATGGCCGTGTTCCTCGGACGCGTGCGGCCGTGCCCGGTTTTCGACTACAAGTTCGTGGCGTTGGGGCACAATACGGTGCGCGGCGCGGCGGGTGCCGCGGTGCTGAACGCTGAATTGATGCTGGCTGAGAAACTGATCGATTGATGCGATCTGCTTCTTGTCGGCTACGGGCGGATGGGCAAGATTGTCGAGAAGCTGGCGCCCGACTACGGCTTCGAGGTCGTCGGGCGCCTCGACGACACGAACAACATCGGCGGCGCTGGCATTCCGACTGCTCCGGATGCCGACGTAGCGGTCGAGTTCTCCATCCCATCGGCGGTTGCAGAGAATCTTCCGAAGCTCGCCGCACGCAAGATGAACATCGTCATCGGGACGACCGGCTGGCACGAGCACGAAGAGCAGATGAAGAAGATTGCGGCCGACGCCGGCATCGGCGTCGTCGCGGCCTCGAATTTTTCGCTGGGTGTTGCGCTGTTTCAGAGCCTGGCCGAGCAGGCGGCGAAGATGTTTGCGCCGTATCCGCAGTACGGCGCGTGGATTCACGAGATCCACCATTCAGCAAAAAAAGATGCGCCGTCGGGAACGGCGATTACGCTGCAGCACGGGATGAAGGGCGCGGGCTACCCGCACAACATCGACATGGCGTCGAGCCGCGCGGGGTCGGTGCCGGGCACGCACACGGTCGGTTTCGACGGCCCGTTCGAAACGATTACGATGACGCACACGAATCGAGATCGCGCGGCGTTCGCGCAAGGCGCGCTGCAAGCCGCGAAGTGGGTGCACGGGCGGCGCGGCTGGTTTACGATTCGGGACGTGCTGGGAATCTGACAGAGCAGATGGCAGAGAGCAGAGGGCATATGAGAACACCATTCACAGGCGTCGGCACGGCCATCGTGACGCCGTTCACGACCACGCTGATTCTCGACGAAGATGGCGTCCGCCGGCTGGCGCGGCGCCAAATCGACGAGGGGGTCCACTTTCTCGTCCCGTGCGGCACCACCGGCGAAAGCCCGACGCTCTCAGAAGAAGAGCGAACCCGCATCGTGCAGATTTGCGTTGAGGAAGCGCGCGGCAAAGTGCCGGTGCTTGCGGGAGCGGGGGGATACGACACTAGAGAGGTCATTCACGCGGCGCGCCAGATGGAGCGTGCCGGCGCGAATGGCCTGCTTTCGGTCACACCGTATTACAACAAGCCCACGCCCGACGGACTCATCCAGCATTACAAAGCCATCGCCGAAAGCACGTCGCTCCCGATCATCGTCTACAACGTGCCAGGTCGAACCGGCTGCAACGTCGATCCCGCAACGCTCGTGAAGCTCGCGGCGATTCCGAACATCATCGGCGTGAAGGAAGCGTCCGGCAACATTCAGCAGATGTGCGAAATCTGCCGCGCGGTGCCGCCCGACTTCATCGTGCTCTCCGGAGACGATGCGATTACGCTGCCGCTGATGGCGGTTGGCGGCCGCGGCGTCATCTCGGTCGCATCGAACGAAGTGCCTCGCCAGATGTCGCAGATGGTCGAAGCCGCCGAGCGCGGCGATTTCGCGGCGGCGCGAACGATTCACGCGACGCTCCTGCCGCTGATGCTGATCAATTTCGTCGAATCCAATCCGATTCCCGTGAAGGCAGCGATGGCCGCGATGGGGCTGCTCGAGGAAGCCTACCGGTTGCCGATGGTGCCGCCGCGCGCGGAATCGCGCACGAAGATTGTGAACGTGCTCAGCGAGATGGGGCTTCTGCAGAAGGTGAGCGCGTGAGCGATTCGGCGGCCAGTCAGCTCGCGAAAGACATCGAACGGCTGTACCAGCAGGGCGCGTCGGCAGACAAGAGCGAGAGTCGGTCTGTGTTCGCGGCGCTCCGCGAGGAAATGTCGGCCGGGCGGGTGCGCGCCGCCGAGCCCGACCCGTCGGCGACGACGGGTTGGCGCGTCAACACGTGGGTGAAGCAGGGGATTCTCGTCGGCTTCCGCTGCGGCGATCTCGTCGACGTGTCGGTCGACGGCGGGCGCTGGTTTTTCGGCGACAAAGACACGCTGCCGCTCAAGAAAATGAGCACGGCCATGGGCGTGCGCGTCGTGCCCAGGCGGCTCCTCGATTCGCGATGGCGCGTACGTGGCGAAAGGCGTGATTTGCGTGCCGCCGATGTACATCAACATCGGCGCCTACGTCGACGAATCGAGCCTTGTCGATTCACATGCGCTCGTCGGGTCGTGCGCGCAGGTCGGCAAGCGCGTGCATATCAGCGCGGGCGCGCAGATCGGCGGCGTCATCGAGCCGGTGGGCGCCATTCCGGTCGTCATCGAAGACGATGTGCTCGTCGGCGGCAACACCGGCATTTACGAAGGCGCCGTCATCAAGAGGCGCGCGGTGATTGGAGCTGGAACGATCCTGACGGGATCGACGCCGATTTACGACCTTCCGCAAGGGCGCATCATCAAGCCCGAAGGCGACGCACCGCTCATCGTCCCCGAAGGCGCGGTTGTCGTGCCCGGCGCGCGCGCCGTCACGCAGGGCATGGGACCGCAATGGGGGCTCAGCCTGTCGACTCCTGTCATCGTCAAGTACCGCGACGAAAAAACCGACGCGCGCACGAATCTGGAGCAATGGGTCAGATAGATCTCACTGATGTTGTCGCCGTCACTCGTGGACTGGTCGATATCGATTCGACGACGGGCCGCGAAGGCGATTGCGTGCTGTGGATGGCGACGCTGCTGAGCGACGGCGGGCTATGGCGTTGTCGAGCAGGTGGTCGACGGTCCGCGCCGCAACGTTTACGCGGCGTTCGGCAAGGCCGATGTCGTGTTGTCGACGCATCTGGATTGCGTCCCGCCGTTTTTTCCCAGCCACCTCGACGGGGAGAAGCTCTACGGCCGCGGCTCGTGCGACGCGAAGGGGATCGCTGCATCCCAGATTGCCGCCGTCGAGAAGCTGCGCCGCGAGGGCGTCAGCAACGTCGGGCTGCTGTTCGTCGTGGGCGAAGAGCGCGGCAGCGACGGCGCGAAGGCGGCGCAGGCGCTGGCGTCGGGATCGAAGTATCTGATTAACGGCGAGCCGACCGACAACCGGCTCGGCATCGGCACTCGCGGCGCGCTGCGTTATAACCTGCGCGCGAAGGGGCGCGCGGCGCATTCGTCGTTTCCCGAGCTCGGCGTGTCGGCGATCGAGAAGCTCATCGATGCGCTGGTGATGATGCGCACGATGGAGATGCCCGAACATCCCGTGCTCGGGCGCACGCATTACACGGTGGGGCTCATCAAGGGGGGCGTGGCGCCGAACGTCATTCCGTTCGAAGCGGAGGCCGAAGTGATGTTCCGCACGGTTGCGGATGTCGAGGGGCTTCGCGCGCTCATGACGCAGCTGACGCCGCTCGTCACGGTCGAGGAAATTCTCGACGTGCCGCCGGTGATCATGCCGACCGTTCCCGGCTTCGAGACCGCGACGTTTCCGTACACGACCGACATTCCGTTTCTCTCCAACTGGGGCACGCCGCTGCTCTACGGCCCCGGCTCAATTCACGTCGCGCACACCGACAACGAGCACGTCAAGATCGCGGATCTGAATCGCGCGGTCGACGACTACGCAACGCTCGCGAAGCACCTGCTCGCTCAATAACGGTTTGAACAGGAGAATAGGAGGTCAGGAGAATTCTTTTCAAAAGGCATTTCTCCTACTCTCCTAATCTCCTGTTCAGTCTTCTGGCTTAGCGACGTGCCTTTGAAACCCGGAATCAGGTTCCCACGTATACCTACCGATAACTGTCACCAGGAGTGTCTATGAGACTGCTACTCCGCGACAATCTGCGTAACGCTGTCGGTGGGGTGTTCAACCGTCAAGCCGGACGCCGGTCACGAGGGTGTGCTGATTCGGAAGCCGATGTTCTTCGGCAGCGGCGGCGTTGCGCGCGACGCCGGTCAAGACCGGCTTGAAATATGTAGCATGGACAACGAGCGCGGAGATCGTCAACATGCAGCCCGCGCGCGTCGATGCGGTCTTCGACGATTTGATGACGTCGGATGGCGTGCCCATCGATTTTCACGCCGTCGTGTCGTACCGCATCACCGACAGCGTGAAGATGGTGCGGGACTACGGCGCCGATTTCAACGACGGCGGCATCCCCGGATTCTGGATTCGCAACCTCGACCAGCCGTTTCGCACCGCCGTCCGCGATGCAGTCAAGAAGCGCGGGATGAACGAGATGGCGATTGTCGCGACGGCAGCCGAAGCAGTGGACAAAGAGGTCACGCAGCATCTCCTGCAGATCGTGAAGGAGACCGGCGTGCCCATCCTGATTATGGACGTCACGCTGGGCCGAGCCAATCCGCCGGACGCCATCAAGAGTCAGCGCGTCGCGACGGCCGAGCAGGAACAGCGCGTGAATACCGAAAGACAGCGCAAGCTCGCCGAGGATCAGAGAAAAGATGCCGAGACTGCGCGCGCGGCCGCAGACAATGCGTATCGGCAGTCGATGCAGCTGTCGCCGGAACAGTTTCTTCAGCTCGAGGCGATCAAGATGCAGCGTGAAGTGTGCGGACGCCAGGGCGCGTGCACATTCCTGCTGGGGGCGGGTGCAACGCCCGTGTTGAACGTAAGGTAATCTGACCCTATGACACGTTCGCGGAAGAAGAGCCCGTTTTTCGGGATCAGCACCTCGGTCTCGGAAAAGGCCGACAAGGTCGCGGCGCACAAACGTGAGCGGCGGAAGGTTCGCACACGCATCAAGGTCGATCCCGAGGCCGAGCCGCTGCCGCACAAGCGGGAAATCAGTAACATCTGGGCGTACGCGAAAGACGGACCGAAGCGGTATCGGAAGAACGTCAACCCGGCGAAGATGCGCAAGTAGGTGAGGAGGCCGCATGATAGATCTCGCGTCCGCGAAGACTCTGTTCGCCGTCGTCGGTACCGCTGCGCTCTTGAGCGGATGCGGGTTCGGCAGTGGCCACCGGGGAAACGCGCAACGAAACGCTGTCGTTCGACCTGGACAATTCGAAGAGCGCACGCGTCGACATCCGCATGGGCGCCGGGGAGCTGCGCGTGAACAGCGGCACTCCGAAGCTGATGACCGGAACATTCGCCTATAACGTTCCCGAGTGGAAGCCGGTGGTCGATTACAAGGCCGGCAGCGGCGAGCTTATGCTGTCGCAGCCGGGTTACTCCGCCAGCTTCGGTAACAGCGTGAACAACTGGGACGTCACGTTGAATGGCGACGTGCCGCTGGAGTTCACGGCGAATCTGGGTGCGGGCGAAGCGAATCTGGAGCTCGGAAGGATGAACCTGAGCCGCATTAATCTGACCATCGGCGCCGGTAAGATGAGCGTGGACCTGCGCGGCGAGCCGAAGCGCGACTACACCGTGCAGATTCGCGGCGGCGTCGGCGAGACTGTCGTGCATCTGCCGAAAGACGTCGGCATCTCGGCGACGGCAACGAAGGGCATTGGCGACATCAGCGTCGACGGGCTCGAACAGCGTGACGGCGTGTGGGTCAATCCGGATCGCATCGGCGCGCCGGTCACGGTTCGGCTCGACGTCAAGGGCGGCGTCGGGCAGATTCGATTGATACGCTGATCACTGAACGCGTCCGCATTCTGCTTTTTGAACAGGAGATCAGGAGTCAGAGAATACGTTTCTTCTTCTGACCTTTTGATCGTCACGCGGACGAGTAATCGTCACCCGATATTCCAAGCTGGATCAGTCGCAACTCCAGTTCGGCAAGACCCGTCACGTGATGCGCGTGCATACCGGCTGCAATGGCCCCGTTCACGCACGTGACGCTGTCGTCGAAGAATAAGATGTCGTGCGGCGGCACATCGAGCGCCTTGCTGACATACTGATACGCCTTCAGGTCCGGCTTCCGAAGCCCGATCTCATTCGAGTAGACGCACTCATCGAACCAGTTCTGCAGTTGTAGCTCTTCGTCGAACTTAGTGACGTTCACGGCGTCGGTGTTGCTGAGACATGCGACGCGGTATTTCGGCCGAAGCCCTTCGAGTAGCTCGAGCGCGCCCGGATACGGACCACGAAGCCACGTCTGGTATTCGGCGAGAAATCGCCTGGGTGTGACGCGTAGCCCGAGCTCCCGAACAGCGTGCGACGCGAATTCCTCCGGCGTGCAACGGCCGCAATGAAAATCGTGCGCGCACTTCGCTTCGGCCCAGAAGCGGAAGAACTCGTCGTTGCCGACGCGCCCGTCGGAAAGCTTATGCAGCGATTCCGGGCCGCCGAAGTCGAGCAACACACCGGCAAGATCGAAGACAAGCGCGCGAATCGTCATGTGCCGTCTCATTTTAAGGTGCAGGGCTCGGCTTGCACCCCAGGCTGCCGACGTGAAGGCAGGGCTAAAGCCCTGCGCGACCGGTATCCGCCGACCTGAAGGTCGGCACTACGACCGCCACGGTCCGGCTGAAGCCGGACACTACCGATATCCCGTTTTCGTCGCGTCGTCGCGGCTTCGTGTTTTCGTGCCTTCGTGGTCCCATCGTGAAGATCTCTCGATCTCCTGATCTCCTGTTCAAGACGTACATCCACGTCCGGCATGGCTCATCGCGCACCCATACCGAAATCAGATATCATCTTTCCCGATGGATCTGCGCCAGCTCGAGATCGTCCAGGCGGTTGCGGAGACCGGATCGTTTACCGGCGCCGGCCGGAAGCTGCACGTGTCGCAGTCGGCGATCAGCCGTCAGATTCTGCTGCTCGAGGACGAGCTGAACGAGAGCATTTTTCTGCGAGTCGGGCGGAAGGTGCGCATTACGCCTGCGGGCGAGTCGCTCGTGCAGCTGAGCCACCGCGTGTTCGGCGACATCAAGGAAACGGTCACCGTCATCGGCGACAGCCAGCAGGTGCTGAGCGGCACGATTCGGCTCGCGGGCGGCATGACGGTGTGCATGTACGTGTTTCCGATGCTGCTGCAGGAATACCGGCGCCAGCATTCGCTCGTGGAGGTCAAGCTCATCACCGGACCGTCGCAGCGACTGCTGCAGGAAATTCGCAGCGGCGCCGCCGACCTCGGGTTCATCACGCTGCCCGTGAATGAGCCGGAGCTTGTCACCGTGCCCGCGATGGAGGAGGAGATGCTGCTCGTCGCACACCCCTCGCACCCGCTCGCGAAGAAGAAGCGCATCGTGCCGCAGGATCTCGCGCAGCAGCCGTTCGTGCTCTTCGAGGCCGCCTCCAACTCGCGACGCGTGGTCGACGCGTTCTTCATCAAAGAGCACATCGAGCCGCGCATCGTGATGGAGACCGAAAACGTCGAGATTCTGAAAGCGCTGGTGCGGTCGGAGATGGGGATTACGATCATCCCGTACCAGGCCGTCGCGCGCGAGGTGCGGAGCCGCCAGCTCTTCTGCGCGCGCATTTCGGGCGCGCCGCTCGTGCGCTACACCGGCTGGGTCTATCAGCGCTCGAACAAAGTGCCGCGCATGCTGGAAGAGATGTTCAAGGCGTATCAGCGG
This sequence comes from Vicinamibacterales bacterium, assembly GCA_963730445.1. Taxonomy (GTDB): domain Bacteria; phylum Acidobacteriota; class Vicinamibacteria; order Vicinamibacterales; family JAMQPK01; genus JAMQPK01. The sequence goes on from CAVSRX010000015.1 coordinate 168,045, forward strand.
ATACTTCCGAAGCTCAATTTGAGTCCGACGACCCCGAATCGGAGTCTTACTACTGAAGGTTTATGATGAGCGTTGCCGTGTCTCAGGAAGCTGTGACCACCCTTGCCCTTCGAGCCGACCCGATGTCGGCCCAGGACGTACTGCGCCTGGCGCTCGAGGCATTCGGGCAGCGCGCCGCGCTCTCGTCGAGCTTCGGGGCCGAAGACATGGTGCTCATCGACATGCTCATGAAGATCGACCCGAAGGCGCGCATCTTCACGCTCGACACGGGCCGGCTTCCCCAGGAAACCTACAACGTCATCGACGCGACGCGCCAGAAGTACGGGGCGACGATCGAAGTGTTCTTCCCGCAGCCCGACGCCGTGCAGGCCATGGTTGGCGAGCACGGCATGAACCTGTTCTACCACTCCGTCGAGAATCGCAAGCTCTGCTGCGGCGTCCGGAAGATGGAGCCGCTGCGGCGCGCGTTGTCTGGGCTCGACGCGTGGATCACGGGCCTTCGCCGCGAGCAGTCGGTCACGCGCACGGCCGTGCACAAAGTCGAGTGGGACGAGGCCAACACAGCTGGTGAAGGTGAACCCGCTCGTCGACTGGTCGCACGAAGACGTGTGGAAGTACATCCGCGAGCACAACGTGCCGTATAACGCCCTCCACGATCGCGGATATCCGAGTATTGGATGCGCGCCCGTGCACACGCGCCGTCCAGCCGGGCGAACACGAGCGCGCGGGCGATGGTGGTGGGAACATCCGGAAACGAAAGAATGCGGACTGCATGTCAGTCAGACGAACCCAGATCAGTAGATCCGTAGATCTCTAGATCAGTAGATGTCTTTATTTCCCATATTCGTAAAACTCGAGGGGCGCCCGGTGCTGCTTGTTGGTGCGGGCCCCGTTGGGGAATCTAAAATCGCCGGGCTGCTGGCCGCCGGCGCCGTCGTGACGGTTGTCGCGCCGGATGCGACGCCGGCGATTCAGACACTTGCCGAGGACGGCAAAATCTTCTGGCATCAGCGTGCCTTCGATTCTCGGGATCTCGACGGGATGACGCTGGTCGTGGCGGCCGTGCCTCGAGAGGTGGCACGCCTCATTTACGAAGAGGCGCAGATCCGCGGCGTTCTCGTCAACTCCGTCGACGATCCCGACAACTGCGATTTCTACTATCCGGCCGTCGTCAATCGCGGCGACCTGCAGATTGCGATTTCAACCGCGGGACACAGCCCGGCGCTCGCGCAGCGCATCCGCATCGAGCTCGAACAGCAGTTCGGACCCGAGTACGCGCAGTGGGTTCAGCAGCTGGGCGACGCGCGCCGCGATCTGTTTGCGACGGAAATGGATCCGGAGCTGAGGAAACAAAAGCTGCATGAGTTGGCGGGGGCTAAAGCCCCCGCGCCACCGAATACAGACGGCATGGTGTACCTCGTCGGCGCGGGGCCGGGGGATCCGGAGCTGCTGACGCTGAAGGCGCTGCGCATTCTCGGACAGGCCGATGTCGTGCTGCACGACGATTTGCTGACACCGGAAATTCTCGAGCTGATTCCGTCGACCGCTCGCATCGAGTGCGTCGGCAAGCGGCACAACGAGCGGCAGGTGACGCAGCAGGAGATCAACCGCCGGTTGTGCGAGTACGGCGCAGCAGGCCAGACGGTCGTCCGCCTGAAAGGCGGCGACGGCGCGATCTTCGGCCGCGCCAGCGAAGAGATGGACGCGCTTCGCGCGGCCGGCATTTCGTTCGCGATCGTGCCGGGCGTGACCGCCGCGAGCGGCGCCGCCGCGGCAGCCGGCGTCTCGTTGACCGACCGCCGGTTGGGATCGGCGCTCGTGTTTCTCACCGCTCAGCGCTGCAAAGGCAATCCGCCGCCCAACTGGAAGGCGATCGCCGAGCTCGGAGGCACCACCGCCATCTATATGCCCGGCGGCCATGAGGACGATCTCGCGCGCCAGCTCATCGAGGCAGGCCTCGCCGCCGAGACCTCATGTTTCGTGGTGGCGAGCGCATCGCGGCCCGACGAGCAGGTCATCGAAACCACGCTTGGCGACCTGCCTGGGTTGCAGAAGCTGCCCGCGCCGGCGATCCTCCTGATTGGGGCCGGCCGGCTAAAGCCGGACACTGCCGAGGCGATGAAAAGGCCAGCAAATCAAGCGATCAGTCATTAATATTGTTAATGAATCCGTAATGAAAATTCATTTGACATTATGACCACGGCGCCACAGAATACCTCTCGAACATGACGCTTCGGCCCATCCTCAGCGCATTCGTCACCGTCGTCGTTACGGTGACCGGCATCACGACGATGCCGGTCGAACAGCTGCGGATGTCATAGCCCGAGTGTAAAAGCGCATTTACCAAAGGCCATCATCCGCAGAGAGCGGGTGATGGCTTTTTTTTATGAAAATTGCGTATCAAGGCGAACCGGGCGCGTATAGCGAGGCTGCGGCACTGCGATTCAGTCCGAACGCGACGACTGTGCCGTGCGAGAGCTTCGACGAGGTGTTTGCCGCCGTCGAAGGCAGCAAGACGACCCACGGCATTCTGCCGATCGAGAACTCGATTGGCGGCAGCATTCACCGCAACTACGACTTGCTGCTCGAGCACGAGTTGCCGGTGGTTGCCGAGGTGCTGCTGCAGGTGTCGCACAACCTGCTCGCGTTTCCGGGAACGAAGCTCAGCGACATCAAGAAGGTGTACTCGCATCCCCAGGGGCTCGCGCAGTGCGAGGGATTTCTGTCGAGCCTCAAGGGGGTCGAGATCGTGGCGACCTACGACACGGCCGGCAGCGCGAAGATGATTCGCGACAAGGAATTGAAGGACGCCGCGCCATTGCCTCGGCGCGCGCGGCTGAAGTCTTCAACCTGGAATCGCTCGCCGAAGGCATCCAGGATTTCAAAGAGAACATCACGCGCTTCATCGTCATCAGCAAGGCGGCCGCCGATCCCGAGACGGCCGACAAGACGATGATCGTGTTTACGCTGCCGAATACGCCGGGAGCGCTGTTCAAAGCGCTCAGCGTGTTCGCCCTGCGCGAGATCGATTTGACGAAGCTCGAGTCGCGACCGGTGCGCGGCCGGGCATTCGAGTATCTGTTTTACGCCGACATCGCCGTGCCGCGGCAGGATCTGCAGTGCACGCGCGCGCTCGTTCACCTCGCCGAGTTCGCGAAATCGATGCGCACGCTCGGTTCGTATTCGTCGTGGAAAGAGAACGGCCTGAAGGCCGGCACTACGACCGCATAGAGCGAAATGAAACTATGACCGATCCGATGAAACCCCGCAGCGGCGCCATCACCGACGGCCCGAGCCGCGCGCCCGCGCGCGCCATGCTGAAGGCCGTCGGCTTTACCGATGCCGATCTGCGCAAGCCGATTATCGGCGTGGCGAACACCTGGATCGAAATCGGTCCGTGCAACTACCACCTGCGCACGCTGGCCGAGCACGTGAAGGAAGGCATCCGCAAGGCCGGCGGCACGCCGATGGAGTTCAACACGGTGTCGATCTCCGACGGCATCACGATGGGCAGCCAGGGGATGAAGACGTCGCTCATCAGCCGCGATCTGATCGCCGATTCCATCGAGCTCGTCGCGCGCGGCAATCTGTTCGACGGCCTCATTGCGCTGTCGGGCTGCGACAAGACGATTCCCGGCACCATCATGGCGCTCGCTCGCCTCGACATCCCCGGCGTGATGCTCTACGGCGGCTCGATCGCGCCTGGCGAGTTCCACGGAAAGAACATCACCATTCAGGATGTCTTCGAAGCGGTCGGCGCGCATGCGGCCGGCCGCATGTCGGACGCCGATTTCCTGAGCGTCGAGAACCAGGCGTGTCCTGGCGCCGGCGCGTGCGGCGGGCAGTTCACCGCGAACACGATGTCGACGGTCGGCGAGTTCCTCGGCATCTCGGCGATGGGCTTCAACGACGTGCCCGCGCTCGATCCGGAGAAAGCAGCGCATCGGCCGCGAGGCGGGCGCGCTGGTGATGGATCTGCTGAAGCGCAACGTGCGTCCGCGGCAAATCATCACGCGCGACTCGATCGACAACGCGATCGCGTCGGTCGCCGCCACCGGCGGCTCGACCAACGCGGTGCTGCACCTTCTCGCGATCGCTCGCGAGGCCGGCGTCGAGCTGAACATCGACGACTTCGATCGCATCAGCGCGAAGGTGCCGCTTCTGGCCGACCTGAAGCCCAGCGGCCGCTTCGTTGCGACCGATATGTATAAAGCAGGGGGCGCTCGCCTGATTGCAAAGCGGCTGAAGGACGCCGGCATTCTCAAGAGCTCGGCGCCGACGGTGACCGGCAAGACGATCGGCGAGGAAGCCGATGCGATGAATGAGCCGAAAGATCAGGAAGTGGTCCGGCCGCTCTCGAATCCGATGAGCCCGAACGGCGGCCTCGCGATTCTTCGCGGCAACCTCGCGCCCGAAGGCGCGGTCGTCAAGATCGCCGGCAAGAAGGTTCTGACGTTCCGGGGCACCGCGCGCGTGTTCGACACGGAAGAAGCGGCGTTCGAGGCGGTCGACAAGAACCGCATCAAGGCCGGCGACATTCTCGTCATCCGCTACGAAGGCCCGAAGGGCGGCCCGGGCATGCGCGAGATGCTCGCGGTGACGGGCGCGCTGCAGGGACAGGGTTTGGGAGAACAGGTCGCGCTGCTGACCGACGGCCGATTCTCCGGCGCCACGCACGGCCTGATGGCCGGACACGTCGCGCCCGAAGCCGCTGTCGGCGGACCGATCGCCGCCGTGCGCGATGGCGACACAATCGTGTTCGACATTCCAAACCGGCAGCTGCGGGTCGAGTTGAGCGACGATGAGATTGCGAAGCGCATGTCGGGCTGGAAAGCGCCGGCGGCGCGGTTCCAGACAGGCGTGATGGCGAAATACGCGAAGTTGGTTTCGTCGGCATCGCTGGGTGCGGTGACGAGTTAGGGAGCAAAAAAATGAAACGCACAGGAGCGCAGATCGTTTGGGAATGTCTCGTTCGCCAGGGGGTGACCGACATCTTCGGTTATCCCGGCGGCGCCATTCTTCCGACCTATGACGCGATGCTCGATTATCCGATCCGCCACGTGCTCGTTCGCCACGAGCAGGGCGCGACGCACATGGCCGACGGCTATGCGCGCGCAAGCGGCAGGGTTGGCGTCGCGATCGCGACGTCGGGGCCCGGCGCCACGAACATGGTGACCGGCATCGCGACGGCGATGATGGACAGCTCGCCGATCGTCTGCATCACCGGCCAGGTGGGCAGCAAGCTGGTCGGCTCCGACGCCTTCCAGGAGTCGGACGTCACGGGCGTCACGCTGCCGATTACCAAGCACAACTATCTGGTGACGCGCGCCGACGACATCGCGCCGACCTTCCGCGAGGCGTTCGAGATTGCGGCGGGGGGCCGTCCCGGCCCTGTGCACATCGACATCACGAAAGACGCGCAGCAGTCGTCGTGCGAGTTCGACTGGGACGCCGCCGTGCCGAAGAAGCCGGAGTTCCGCCCCGACTGGAGCGCGCGTCCCGAGGAGTTTCAGAAGGCGCTCGAGCTGATCAACGCCGCCGAGCGGCCGCTGATTCTCGCGGGCCACGGCATCATCCTCTCGGGCGCCATGGACATCGTCCGTGCGTTTGCGGAGAAAGCGAATATCCCGGCGTCGCAGACGCTGCTCGGCATCGGCGGTTTCCCCGCGTCGCATCCGCTCAGCCTCGGCATGATGGGCATGCACGGCGAGGCGTGGGTGAACTCGGCGATTCAGCAGGCCGACCTGCTGCTCGCGTTCGGCATGCGGTTCGACGATCGCGTGACCGGCAACCTGAAAACCTACGCGCAGAACGCGAAGAAGATTCACATCGACATCGACGCCGCCGAGATCAACAAGAACGTCCGCGTCGACGTGGGCATCGTCGGCGATCTGCAGGAATCACTCGAAGTGCTCATGCCGGGCGTGAAGGGCGGCGATCGCAGCAAGTGGCTCGCGCACATCAAGGAGCTCAAGGGTGACTCGGCGGTTCGCGATATCCAGAACCTGCCCGATAGCGGCCATCTGTACGCCGCGCACGTCATCAACGATCTCTGGCGCACGACCAATGGCGACGCCATCATCGTGACCGACGTCGGCCAGCACCAGATGTGGGAAGCGCAGTACTACCACCACGACAAGCCGCGCACGCTCATCACCTCGGGCGGTCTCGGCACGATGGGCTTCGCGCTGCCGGCGGCGATCGGCGCCAAGCTCGCGTGCCCCGACAAGGAAGTGTGGGTGGTGGTCGGCGACGGCGGCTTCCAGATGACGATGTGCGAGCTTGCGACGATCGTGCAGGAGCGGCATCGACATCAACGTGGCGATCATCAACAACGGGTACCTCGGGATGGTGCGCCAGTGGCAGGAGTTCTTCTACGAGCGGCGGTACGCGGCGACGCCGCTGGTGAACCCGAACTTCCAGAAGCTGGCCGAGGCGTTCGGCCTGCCGGCGGCAACGGTGACCAAGCGCACGGAAGTGATTCCGGCCGTCGAAGCGGCGCGGAGCAACCGCAAGACGATGGTCATCGACTTCGTGGTCGAGCAGGAAGACACGGTGTACCCGATGGTGCCCGCGGGCGCCGATCTCGACGCCATGATTCGACGTCCCAGCCCGTCTCCGATCATCGAGACGGGAGCGGACGTCCTGTAAGAGCAAAGAGCAGAGAGACAAAAGCATGATTACTACATTTGCCATTCACGTAGAAGACAAGCCCGGCGTGCTGACGCGCGTGTCGTCGCTGTTCCGGCGGCGCGCGTTCAACATCGAGTCGCTCACGGTCGGGCACACCGATCGACCCGGCGTCTCGCGCATGACGATCGTCGTCGACACCGACGATCTGGGATCGCGCCGCATCGAGGCGCATCTCTACAAGCTCGTCAACGTGCTGCGGGTCGAGAACATCACCCTGAATGCGGCGGTGTTTCGCGATCTGGCGATGATCAAGGTTGCGGCGACCGCCGAATCGCGGACGCATATCATGCAGCTCGTCGACGTGTTCCGCGCGCGGGTCGTGGACGTGGCGCCAGACTCGCTCATCATCGAAATTACGGGCACCGAGGACAAGATCGACGGCCTGCTCGAAGTGCTGCGCCCGTACGGCGTGCTCGAGATGGTGCGCACGGGCCGCGTGGCCATGTCGCGCGGCCTCCGCAGCGCGACCGCCGGCCAGGCCGATGGCGTGCGCGCAGCCGAAGACGATCACAACGTATTTCACTCTGTATAGCTGTCTCAACACGGAGACACGGAGTCGCGGAGACACACGGAGAATTCTTTTCAAAGAAATACCCCGTGATCCTCCGTGACCCCGTGCCTCCGTGTTGAAGACAGAAAAGGACAATCAATGGCAGCGAAGATGTACTACGACAACGACGCAGATCTCGGGCTGATTCGGGCGAAGAAGGTGGCCATCATCGGCTACGGATCGCAGGGGCACGCGCACGCGCTCAATCTGAAGGACAGCGGCGTGCAGGTGAAGGTGGGGCTCGCGGCAAACAGCAAGTCGAAGGCGAAGGCCGAAGCACACGGCCTGTCGGTCACCACGCCCGCCGAAGCGGCGAAGTGGGCCGACGTCGTGATGATTCTCGTGCCCGACACGACGGCGCCCGCGGTGTATGCGGAGATCGAGCCGCACATGACCAAGGGCAAGATGCTGATGTTCGCGCACGGCTTCAACATCAGGTTCGGCACCGTGAAGCCGTCCAAGGACATCGACGTCACGATGATCGCGCCGAAGGCGCCGGGTCATCGCGTGCGCGAGCTGTTCGTCGAAGGCGGCGGCACGCCGGCGCTGATCGCGGTCGAGCAGGATGCGACCGGCAACGCCAGGGCGCTCGCGCTTGTCATATGCCAAGGGCATCGGCGTGACGCGCGCCGGCGTCATCGAGACGACGTTCACCGAGGAGACCGAAACCGATCTCTTCGGCGAGCAGGCGATCCTCTGCGGCGGCACGAGCGCGCTCGTGAAGGCGGGATTCGAGACGCTGGTGCGGGCCGGCTATCAGCCCGAAGTCGCGTACTTCGAATGCCTCCACGAGCTGAAGCTCATCGTCGATCTGATGTATCGCGGCGGCATCAACTACATGCGCTATTCGGTGAGCGACACCGCCGAGCAGGGCGACTACGTCGCCGGGCCGCGCATCGTGACCGACGAAACGAAGAAGGCGATGCAGAAGCTGCTCGACGAGATCAAGGACGGCACGTTCGCGACGAACTGGATCAAGGAAAACCAGACCGGCCGCCCGCAATTCAACAAGACGCGCTCGGCTGAGCAGGACCATCAGATCGAACAGGTCGGCGCGCAGCTGAGAGGCATGATGCCGTTTCTGGACCCGGTGACGATCAAGCCGGGCCAGTAGGGATAGCAGAAACGAAAAACGAAGATCGAAAAACGAACAGAGCATGGAGTCGCAGCAGATTGATACGCGTTTGCAGAGTGGGGCGACAGCCGCACCAAGCAGAGCTGCGCTGAAAATCGCCATCGTCGGTTTCGGCACGGTCGGCCGATCGGTCGCGAAGGTGCTGTCGAGCGGGATTCATCCGTCGCTGCAGTTGACGGCGATCTGCAATCGCGGCGTCGAGCGCAAGAAGGTCGACTGGGTCCCGGCCGGCGTCGACTGGACCGAGAGCATCGACAACGTCATCGCATCCGACGCCGACATCGTCGTCGAGCTGATGGGCGGTCTCGAGCCGGCGGGCGATCTCATCAAGCGATCGCTCACAGCAGGTAAATCGGTCGTCACCGCAAACAAGCAGCTCATCTCGACGCACGGTGTGGAGCTGCTGGCGCTCGCGCGTCAGCATCAGCGCGAGCTGCTGTTCGAGGCGTCGGTGGCCGGCGGCATTCCGATCGTCCGCGCCGTCAGAGAAGGGCTCGCCGGCGATCGGCTGCTGCGCGTGGCCGGCATCCTGAACGGCACCTGCAACTACATCCTCACGCGCATGGACAGCGCGGGGCTGTCATTTGCCGATGCGTTGAAAGAGGCGCAGCAGCTCGGTTATGCCGAGGCGGACCCGACGGCCGACGTCGACGGCTACGACGCGCGCGCGAAGATCGCGATTCTGATCGCGGTCGGCCTGGGCTGCCAGGTCGATCCGGCACATATCCCGTGCCGCTCGATTTCGTCGATCGATCGCGTCGATTTCACGTACGCGCGAAAGCTCGACTGCACCATCCGCCAGATCTCGTGGGCGGAGCGCGCGCCAGGTCCGGACACGCAGCTCTTCGCGTCGGTGCGTCCCGCGCTCGTGCCGCTGTCGTCGCCGCTCGCGCGCGCGCAGGGCAGCCAGAACCTGGTGAGCGTCAACGGTGAATTCGGCGGCGAAACGACGTATTCGGGCTTCGGCGCCGGCGGCGATCCGACGGCCGTTGCCGTCGTCTCCGACCTGATGTCGATTGCGCGCGCCGGGCTCGGCGCCGAGGTGCATCTGCCGCAGCAGCTCGAAGGGCAGGTCGAGGTGAGCATCGACTTTACGGCCCCGCATTACGTGCGCTTCACCGTAGCCGACCGTCCGGGTATCATTGCTTCTTTGGCTGCGCTCCTGTCGGCCCATGGCATCAACATCGACGCGGTGCTGCAGCTTCCCGGCCACGACAAAGCCGAGCTGCCGTTTGTGATGACGCTCGAGGCGTGCCCGGTGTCGGTGCTGGATGCGGCGCTGGCCGAGATCAACGCGTTGCCGTTTCACGTTCGGCGGCCGATGACGGTGCCCGTGTTAGGTACATAGAGATATGGCTTACGTAATCGGACTGCAGTGTCATCTGTGCAAGGCGATGTTCCCGGCACAGGCACTGTGGGTGTGCGACAAATGTCTCGGACCGCTCGAAGTCATCTACGACTACGACAAGGTCCGGCACGACATGAGCCGCGCGAAGATCGAGTCGCGCGCGAAGAATCTGTGGCGCTATCGCGAGCTGCTGCCGATCGACGGCGAGCCGCGCACCGGCCTCTATTCGGGATTCACGCCGCTCGTCAAAGCCGATCGGCTCGCGAAAGCGCTGGGCGTCCGCGAGCTGTATCTCAAGGACGACTCCGTCAATCATCCGACCTTCTCGTATAAGGACCGCGTCGTCTCGGTTGCGGCGACGCGCGCCGTCGAGCTCGGGTTCAAGACGTTCGGCTGTGCATCGACCGGCAATCTGGCCAACAGCGTGGCAGCGCACGCCGCGCGCCTCGGGCTGCAGTGCTACGTCTTCATTCCGAACGATCTCGAGGCCAGCAAGATTCTCGGCTCGAGCGTGTACAACCCGCAGGTCGTCGCCATCAAGGGCAACTACGACGATGTGAATCGGCTGTGTACGCAGATTGCGGAGAAGTACGGCTGGGGCTTCGCGAACATCAACCTGCGCAGCTACTACGCCGAAGGCGCAAAGACCTACGGCTTCGAGATCGCCGAGCAGCTCGGCTGGAAATTCCCGAAGCACGTCGTCTCGCCCGTCGCGGGAGGCACGCTGCTGCCGCGCATTGCGCGCGCATTCCGCGAGCTGAAGGAAGTCGGCCTGGTCGACGGCGATGTGCCGGCGATTCATGCCGCCCAGGCCGCGGGCTGCGCGCCGGTGATCAAGGCGCTCGAGGACGGTCTCGAGTTTCCCGATCCCGTCAAGCCGAACACGATTGCGCGATCGATTGCGATCGGCAATCCCGCCGACGGCTTCCAGGTGCTCACCGCCGTCCGATCGAGCGGCGGGTCCGGCGCGATGGCGACCGACAGCGAGATTCTCGATGCCGTGCAGCTGATCGCGCAGACCGAAGGCATCTTCACCGAGCCCGCCGGCGGAACCACGCTCGCGTGCGCGATGAAGCTGATCGAGAACGGCTCGATTCCGCGCGACGAGTCGATCGTCGTCTGCATCACCGGCAACGGCTACAAGACCGCCGAGGTGATGACGCCTCGCGTGAAGGTGCCGGTGCAGCTCGGCCGCGCGCTGAGCGAGTTCGACGCCTTCATGGAGCAAGGCCAGACGCCGGTCGCACAGTAACAACCAAAACTTATGTCCTTAGGCCCGATTGTCGTGCAGAAGTACGGTGGAAGCTCTGTGGCCACCGCCGAGAAGATTCTCGCCATTGCCGAGCGCGTGAAGATCTACCTCCAGACCCACCCGCACATCGTGGTGGCGGTCTCCGCCATGGGGAAGACGACCGATCAGCTCGTCGCGCTCGCGAGGCAGGTGTCGAAGAATCCGCACGGGCGCGATTACGACTTGTTGCTGGCGTCGGGCGAGCAGGTGGCGGTGGCGACGCTGGCGCTCGCGCTGCAGGACAAGGGCGTGCCGGCGATCGCGCTGACCGGCGCGCAGTGCAACATCCGCACGGACGGCTCGTTCAATCGCGCGCGCATCCAGTCGATCGACACGGCGCGCATCGTCGAAGAGCTCGGGAAGGGCAAGGTCGTCATCGTCGCGGGGTTCCAGGGCGTGACCGCCAACGACGAAGTGACGACGCTGGGACGAGGCGGCGGCGACATCACCGGCGCGGCCGTGGCCGCGGCGCTGGATGCGTCGGTGTGCGAGATCTGCACGGACGTCGACGGCGTGCTGTCGGCCGATCCGAACGTCGTGCCCGATGCGCGGTTCTGGCCCGAGCTGAGCTACGAGGCGGCCATCGAGATGGCCTCGAGCGGCGCGAAAGTGCTGCACCCGCGCGCGGCCGAGATTTGCATGTCGTACAACATTCCCATCCACATCCGCTCGAGCTTTCACCTGAAAGAGGGGACGTGGATTCGTGAAGGAGCCAGCTCGATGGAAGAGGCAGAAATCGTCGGCGTCACGAGCGACAAGAAAATTGCGAAGGTCACGCTGCTGAACGTGCCGGACCGTCCGGGCGTGGCGGCGGAGATTTTCAAGGATGTGTCCGACAAGGACATCAACATTCGGCTGATCATCCAGAGCGCGGCCGCGGACCATCGCGCCGGCATCACGTTCATCGTCGAGGACGAGTTCGCCGAGGGGACGCGCAAGCTGGTCGCCGAGTGGATTCGAAAGGGGCTCGCGAAAGAAGGATCCGTCGACAAGGGATTCGCCACCATCGCGATTATCGGCTCGCGTCTCGCCGCAACGCCCGGGCTGTCGGGCCGCATGTTCGCGGCGCTCGCAAAGGAAAAGATCAACGTCGACTGCATCAGCTCGTCGGAAATGACGATGTCGTGCGTCATCGCGCTCGAAGACATCGACCGCGGCGTGAAGGCGGTGCACGATGAGTTCTTTGCTAATGCGCCGGCTAAAGTAGCTAGTAGGTAGTAGCTTGTAGCCCGTGGTTGGTAGCTCGTGCTACAAGCTACTGGCTACGAGCTACCAGCTAGTAGGAGCCAGAATGTTCCAGCCTGCATGGGCGACGCTGACCACGATTGGCGTGGGAGCTGCGACCTGGATCGTCGTTGCGATGTTCGGCGGCCGGCGCGAGGCCTGGGACAGCGAGCTGTTTTTCGCCGCGCTCCCGCTCATCGGGCTGGTGGCCGGCGTCGTGTCGTATTTCGTGCCCGCGCGATTCTGGCGCTGGGCGTTCTTTCCATTCCTTGGACAGTTCCTGGTGATGTTCGTGCAGGGTGTGGCTGCCGGCGCCAGCGTCGCTCTCATGCCGTTCGGCCTCATCGTCTTTGCCATCTTCGGCGCGTTCTGCACGATCCCTGCTGTCATCGGCGCGACCGCCGGACGGAAGGCGGCTGCCGCGAGAGTGGCCGCACCATGACTCGTCAGGACGCGCTGACGCTCGTCGATTATCACTACTGGGCGCGCGAGCGGATGCTCGAGGCGGTGGACGCGCTTACGCCGGAGCAGTACCACGAAGGATCTGGGGAGCAGCTTCAAGTCGGTGCGCGATACTGTCGTCCACACGTTTGGCGCGGAATGGAACTGGTACCAGCGCTGGGTCGGCAATTCACCGACCGCGTTTCCCGAGGTGGCCGCGTTCCCCGACGTGCCGACGCTTCGCACCGCCTGGAAAGCACAGGAACGGAACGTCCGCCTGCTCGTCGATTCCCTTGCGTCCACCAACGAGCTGGATCGCGTCTTCAAATACCGGACGTTCGACGGCCAGGAAATGGAGTCGGTGTTCTCGCACATGCTGCAGCACGTTGTAAACCACGCGACATTTCACCGCGGCCAGGTGACGACCATGCTGAGACAGCTCGGGGTGCCCGCCCCGAAGCCGCAGGATCTGATCAGGTTTTTGCGCGAGAGAGCGACAAGGGTTCACTGAACCACGAAGTTCGACGCAGAGGCGCAGAGGCGCAGAGAAACGACGTAGAAATCTAAAACGCGAAGACTCGACGAGCGCGACGGCGAAGAGAAGCAATTCTGAATCACGAAGGCACGAAAAACACCTACATGAACCGAGAAGAAGCCGTTCAGATCGCCGAGGAGTGGCTTGCGAAATTCAGGAACGAACCGTACGCGGTGTTGGTCGCCAGGATTGATGCGGCTCCCTTCATTGATGAAGTTACGCTCGGCAATAAGCGCTATCAATTGGAATTGGTATGCGCGTGAGATCGCAAGCAGAGGGTGACGTGCGTGTAATGGCTAACATTGACGATGGTGGGTTTCGGGCCTTCTTTCCGCTCTGCCGTGATTTTATCAAACGATCAGACGAGAGTTTTGTCGACGAGTAGCGTGCACGGTCCGGCTAAAGCCGGACACTGCGTACGAAATTTATCTTCGGTCTTCGTGCTCTTCGTGCCTTCGTGGTCCGTGTTTTCGTCCTACCGACCACCAACCACCAACCACCAACCGCTAGCTACGCCAGCTTCACGTCCACCGTTCCGAACTCCCCGAAATCGGCGCGAACGGTGTCGCCGCGCTGGATGGGTACCGGCACGACGCAGGTGCCGGTCGTGACGAACTGGCCGGCGGCGATGCCGTCGGCGTAGGTGCGCAGCTCGTTGACGAGCCATGTGAGTGCGATGCGCGGATCGCCGAGCACGTTGGCGCCGGTACCGGTCGCCACTTTTTCGCCGTTGCGATAGGCCGCCACCGCGTGCGCGACGAGATCGCGCGAGCGCCAGTCCACCGATGTCGGCACGCCGAGCACGAACCAGTCGGCGCACGCCGTGTCCGCGATCAGTTGCGCCGCCCCGACCTTCACGAAATCGTTGTAGCGCGAATCTGGCACTTCGATCGCGGGATGCAGCGACGCGATTGCGTCGAGCACTTCTTCCTGTGTGTATGGGTTCGCCCGCCTCGGTAAGGCACGCGCGAACTTGAAGGCAAACTCCGCCTCGGCCACCATCATGATGTTGCCGTCGAGCGGAACGGTGGCGGCATCTGCGAGCACGCGGTTCGCGAGCAACGGACCGGCAAGCGGCCCGTCGACGCCGATGTGCTTCTGGCCGGCGGCGCTCGTGGCCGCGATCTTCCATCCGACGACGTCCTGGCCCGAGAATTTAACGATTTCTTGCTGCGCCGAGTATCCAGCCGCGCGGTCGGCAGGGCGGCAGTCCAGCGGCAGCTGATCGATGCGCGTACGCTGCTGCCAGTTCTGCCAGAGGATGGCGGCGGCGCCTCCGGTCGGCTGCGTCATTTCGACATCCCCCGAAGGGTCTCGCCAAGCAGCTTGATTTCCTCGCCGTAGAGCGCCCAGTTGCCGTCGCGCTGCGCCTGCATCGCGCGCTCGTAGTGCTGGCGCGCGCGTTCCACCAGCACGGCATCAGTGCGCGTGGCCGCAGCCGCCGCGGCCTGCTGGCCTGGCGTCGTCGGCGGCGCGGCTGATGTCGATACTGCCGTCGCGGGCCTGCGGGCGCCACCGCCGCCCCCGCCCCCAAAGATGCGCGCGAGCGCGGCGTCGAGCGTCGGCTCCATCACGATTTGATCTTTGTAGGCGACGATCACGCGGTTCAGCGCGGGAATTCTGCCGCCGGAGGCGCGCAGGTACAACGGCCGCACGTACAACAGCGCTTCGCCGACTGGAATGACGAGCAGCGTGCCCTGAATCACCTGCGAGCCCTGCTGGTTCCACAACGTGATCTGCGGCGAGATCACCTGGTCCTGATTGATGCGCGCGATGATCTGGCGCGGCCCGTACACGATCGTCTGGCGCGGGAACTCGAACACTTCGAGTTGCCCGTATCGCTCGGGGTCCGAGCGCGCGGCCATCCACGCGGCCAGGTTGTCCTTGCGCGCCGGCGTAAACGGCAGCATCTGGATGAACTCGGAGTGCGTTTCACCGGGCAGCCGCATGATGGTGTAGTACGGCTGCATCAGCTGCGGGTTGCCGTCGATGTCGACCGCCGGGATCTGCCATTGATCCTCTTTGTTGTAAAACACGACCGGGTTCGTCATGTGGTAGGTCGAGAACATCGCCGCCTGGATGGCAAAAATCGTCTCCGGGTAGCGGAGATGCTGGCGCAAGTCGGCGCGCATCGAGTCGAGCGGCCGCAGCAGCCCCGGATACGCGCGCGCGAGCGTCTGCACGAGCGGATCGCGCGGGTCCGATACGTAGAACTCGGTCGTGCCGTTGTAGGCGTCGGTAATCACCTTCACCGAGTTGCGGATGTAGTTGATGCCGCCGGCCGACGGCGCGGAATAGGGATATCGGGTTGTCGTCGTATACGCATCGCGAATCCAGAAGAGCCGGCCGTCCTCCGACACCACCAGATACGGGTCGCCGTCGTAGCGCAGAAACGGCGCGATGGTGGTGACGCGATCCGTGATGTTGCGGTGGTACAGCACCCGGCTTTCGGCGGTGATGTCGTTGCTGAACAGAATCTGCAGCGACTGGAAGCCGAGGCTGAAGAGCAGCCGGCGGCCGAGCCCGCCGATGCGCACGCCGTCGGCGCCGCTGTACACGGTCTCGACGTTCTCTTCGCCTTCGGCCTTCGAGTAATGAAACTCTTTCGCGTTGGTATTCACGAGCACGTAGTTGTTCGTCAGCTCGCCGAAGTAGATGCTCGGCTCCTTGACGTCGATGTCGCCGGCTACCGACGACTGCGGCGGAATGTCTTTCACGAACAGAATCGGCAGCCCCTCCTGCGTCACCTCGTTCACCGGTCCCAGCGTGATGCCGTAGCCGTGCGTGAAGGTGAGGTGCTCGTTGATCCAGGTGCGGTTCGGCAGGCTCTCGGAATTCAACTCGCGCGCGGAGAGCATCACCTGCCGAAGCTCGCCGTTGATCGTGTAGCGATCGTTGTCGACCGACTCGAAGTCGTAATAGGTGCGCAGCTCCTGGATCTGGCCGAAGGTTTCGAGCAGCGGCCCGTGATCCCACAGGCGCACGTTCTTGATGGTGTCGGCGTTGCGATCGATGTCGTCGCGCGTCAGCTCGGCGTCGCCGGAGAAGTTGCGCGTGCGCACGGTCGCCAGGTTGAACGCCTGCCGCGTGGCGGCGATGTTGTGCGTGATGTACGGCGTCTCGGCCGCCTGCTCGTTGGGCGTGACGACGAAGCGCTGAATCGCGGCCGCGTACATCGATCCGCCGACGGATGTGAGGATGTACAGACCGATGGCGAGCGGCACAGGCCACAGCGCAGTAGAAAACGCGTGCAACGCGGCGAGGGCCGCGCGACAGCACTGCCACCCCCATCAACACGCGCGCCGCGGGTATGCGCGCCATCACGTCGGTGTAGGACGCGCCCGGCACGATGCCAGGACCGGTCACATCGATGAGGAGATGCGGCACCTCCAGGTACACGCTGGCGGCGAGCAACAGGAAGAAAGCCGCGGCGAGGAGCGAGAGGTGCAGCCGCGCCTTTCGCACGACCGAGACGCCTCCTCGCTTCGTGAAGTTCAGCGCGCCCGCCAGCATGTAGGCCGCGGCAGAGCCAATGAGCGACACGATGACGATGGCGACGCCGATCTGCTGCATCAGATCGAACAGCGGCAGGCGGAACACATAGAAGCCGATGTCGTGCCCCAGGATCGGATCGTTGACGCCGAACGGCACGGCGTTCCGGAACTGGAGCCAGCGCATCCACTCGCTGCTGCCGGCCAGGGCGATCATCAAGGAGACGACCAGGGAGCCGATACCGACGATCTTGCGTATCTGCTCGCGCCGAATCATCGACGGCTGCACGGTACCCGGTCCGCTCGTGCCGATGAGGATGTACGGGCTCGCGATAGACGACATCGCGATCCACAGGTTGCCGTAGAGCATCGCGAACGCGAAGCCCAGGATGAAGGTGAAGAGCGACGCCTGGGCCCGCAGGCTCGTCACATAGACCTGGCGATACCCGACGGCGCCGAACCACAGCCACTCGATGAGGAACGCGACGAGATTGGGCAGGATGATGAACGCGACGACGGCACCGAGACCCAGAAGGGCGCGGACATTCATGTGGGGACAAGCATAGCAGGGGCTGAGGCGGCCTTGGGGGCGTTGGGTGCGTGGGTGCGAAGGGGTGCGGGGGGAGGGGTGCGTGAGGTGCGGCTGCTCGCTCGAAGATATTCGAGCGCCGCTTCATCGATCGCGGCGCGACGTTCGAGCGCGCGCCAGCAAAGGGCGTATCTGTTGACGCCCGCAGTGTGGTTCCATACACTCGGGCTGTGCGCCGGTGCCTGGCGGTTCTCATCGCGGCTCTTTCCCTCTTCGCTCTTCAGGCGCAGAGCGCTCGCGTTTCACGTGCATGCCGTTCGCTGACGCGCACCGACGACGATGATCACCGGCACGGCCCGGCTATCCACGATCACGACGCCGGAGATTTCGATCGAGAGCTGCATGTAGAGGGCGGGGATCTGTCGGCCAGCGGCGCCGTCATCACGATAGCGGTTCCTGCCGCGACCGCCGTCGGCTGCGATCGCCGTCTACGCTGAATCTTGCCGAGGCGCTTTCAGCGCCGGAACTGCAGCTTCATCGGCGAAGCGCGCGCGATCGATGTGCGCAGCCACGGTCCGCCGCCGCCGCGCAACGCCTTCCTCCGCGGCCCTCCCCCCTCACATTCTTCCTGATCACGCGATCGGCGTGACGCCGGTCGTTCTGTGTCTTGTGTAGTAGTGCGCAACTGAAGTTGCGCACTACCGATGTCATTCAGAAAGCGAGATGTTTGATGCCGACCCTCAAGAGGGTAGGTGCGTGGCTGGCTTGCGCGCTGCTGTGGCCGCTGCGGCGCGCACGCGCAGGAGCTGACCGACTCGCAGTTGATCGAGCTGATTCTGCGCGACGGCGCGCAGGCGCGCGCGATCCGTGCTGAGCGTCGAGGTCGACCCGCCGCGAGCAGGCGGCGCGCACCGTGCTTTCCGAATCCAGGTCGTCGGCGTACAGCCGCGAAGGGGCGGGATTCACCGAATTTTTCCAGGTCGAACAGCCGCTTCCGATCTTCGGTACTCGCGGCAGCGCTTGATGCGAGCGGGCGCGGCCGCGACCACGGCCGCGGAAGCCGAACGCGATGCCCGATTGTGGCAGCTTGCGCGCTGAGGCGCAGACGCTCGTGGCGCGCCTGCTCGCGGAGCAGGAGAGGCTGGAGGCGCCACGCGGGCGAACATCCGCGAGATCGACCGCATCATCGCGCTTCTGCGCATTCGCGAGAAGGAAGGCGAGGGCTCGCGCTTCGATCGCCTGCGCGCGGAGCAGGAGCTCGCCGAGGCACGGCAGATTTCGCTCGAAGCGGCCGCAGCAGTTCGCTGAAGCACGCGCCGCCATTGCGGCGGTCGTGGCCGACGGCATGCGCATGACGCGCGTGACTGGCGTCCTCTACGTCGATCGCGATCGTGCCGGCGCTCGACACGCTCCAGTCGCGCGCGTCGACGGTTCGCGCGCGATCTCCGCGCGTTGCAGTCGGCGTCGAAGCGATTTCGGCTCGAGGCGAGCGCGGCGCGCAGAGCGCGGCTGCCGGCGCCCAACGCTGCGTCGGCGGGTCTGAAGCGGGCCGAGTCGGTCGAAGGGCGTGAGATCGGGAGGTGCTGCTGGGCATCAACGTCACGGTCCCGCTCTTCGACTCGGGCCGGCGCGAAGCTGCGCGGTGGCTCGCCGAACAGGAGCGCGTGGACGCCGAGCGCAGCGTTTGTCGCTCAGAGCATCCGGGCGCAGGTGAGCGGCGGCCTCGCGAGAGTGCTCGCGCTTCGTCAGGACGCCGTGCGAGCCGTCTGATGCCGGCGTCACCGGCGGACGAGCTCGCGCGCATCGCGGAAGTGGCATACACCGAAGGCGAGGCTCGGCATTCTCGAACTGCTCGATGCACATCGCACCGCTGCGCGCGCGCGCATTCGCGCGATCGACATGCGGCTTGCCGCCCGCCTGGCGCAAATCGCGCTCGAGCGCGCTGTAGGAGACACGATATGGCCGTGAGAGTGTGGATCGCGTTGCTGCTCGCGCTATGTGCCGGCGCGTGCGGACGGGAAGGAGCCGGCCGCTCCGCGGAGCCCGAGCTCGATCCGATGGCCGTGACACGGTGGACGGCAAGATCCGAACTGTTCGCGGAGTATCCGCCGCTCGTCGTCGGTCAGACATCGCGATTTGCGATCCATCTCACCGACATCAGCACCTTCAAGGCGGTGACGGCGGGGCAGGTCGAGGTGCGGTTGCGAGGGCGGCGGTGCAGCGCCTGAGACATTCCGCGTCGACGCGCCATCGAGGCCTGGCATTTTCGGCGTCGACGTGAAGCCGTCGCGCCCCGGCACCCGCGTGCTCGTGATTGCGTTGAAATCGGCGGCCTCACCGATGACGCATCGCATCCCGGACGTGATCGTACACGGCGATCAACAGGCTGCGCGCAAGGCGGTCGAAGCGGCACCGGCGGAAGCCGAAGGCATCAGCTTCCTGAAAGAACAGCAGTGGACGCTCGACTTCGGCACGTCCGTCGCCGAGGAGCGCGTGCTTCGCGAATCGATTCGCGTGCCGGCGCACGATCGTCCCCCGCCCTGGCGGCGCGGCTCGAAGTCGTCGCGCCGGTCGATGGCCGATTGATGCAGGTTGTCGTCGCTGGGACCAGGTAGCGCGGTCAAGCAGGGACAGGAGCTCGCGAGATTGCTGCCGCCGCCGTCGGTGCCAGGCGAACTGCCGCAGCTCGAACAGGCACGCGCCGAGGCGACGGCCGCGGTGCGAGCTCGCGATACGCGATCGCGAGCGCGCCGAGCGCCTCGTGAACGCCGGGGCGGCTCCGCAAAAGCGTATGGACGAAGCTCGCGCGGTCGAGGCGCAGGCGGCAGCGCGGTCTGCGGGCCGCCGACGCGCAGATCGCCCAGTCCAACGCGGCACGCAGCGGCACCGGCGCCGGGGCGGCGAGCGGGCTGTTCGTCCTCCGCGCACCGATCGCCGGCGTCCTCGCATCACGGCAGGCCACAACGGGTGCGAACGTCACGGCTGGATCGACGCTGTTTCGAGGTGGCCGATATTTCCCAGGTGCACGTTGCTGGACGTATTCCGGAAGCCAGGCCACGCAAGCGCGCTCGCACGACGGGCGCCGAGATCGACGTCCCCGGCCGCGAGCCGATTCCCATTCAGGGAAGGGCGACGATCGCTGGGGCAAGGTTCTCGATGAGGAGACGCGCACGCTGCCGATCATTTTCGCGTTCGACAACCGGACCTTGAAACTTCCGCTCGGTCAATCGGTGTTCCTCCGCTTGTTGATGGAAGAGACGGCGCGCCAAGTCGTGATTCCCGTCTCATCGGTCGTGGACGACACCGGGCGTCCCGATCGTGTTTGTTCAGACGAGCGGCGAATCATTCGAACGGCGGCCGGTCACGCTTGGCGCTCGTGAAGCGCGACGTGGTGCAGGTGCTCGAGGGCGTGAAGCGGGGCGACCGCATCGTCACGAAAGGTGCGCATCTCGTGCGCCTCGCGTCGCTGTCGACGCAGGTGCCCGCTCATGGTCACGTGCATTAAGGAGGCTACTCGATGATTGATCGAATTGATTCGCTGGTCGCTCGCGCATCGACCGATCGTGATCGCGCTGGCAGCCGCATTTCTCGTGTGGGGCGGCTGGACGGCGTCGCGGATGCCACTCGACGTGCTGCCCGATCTGACGGCGCCGACCGTGACGATCCTCGTCGAGGCGCCGGGCATGGATCCGCTCGAAATCGAACCGCTGGTGACACTGCCGATTGAATCGGCGCTGAACGGATCGGTGGGCGTGAGGCGTGTGCGCTCGGCGACGGCCGTCGGCGTCGCGGTGGTGTGGGTGGAGTTCGACTGGGGACAGGACATCACCCGCGCGCGTCAAACCGTGACCGAGAAGCTGACGCTCGTGGCCGGCTCGCTGCCTCCTGGCGTCGAACCGCCGTTTCTGGCGCCGGTGTCGTCGATCATGGGCGAGGTGCTCTTCGTCGATCTCGAATCCGATCGCCATTCGCCGCATCGAGCTGCGCACCGACGGCCGAAACGGTCGTTCGTCGCCGGCTGCTGGCGGTGCCCGGCGTGTCGCAGGTGATCGCGACGGGCGGAGAGCAGAAGCAGTACGAAGTCGTGATCGACCCGGCGCGGCTTGCAGGCACACGACGTGACGATCGCCGATGTCGAGCACGCGCTGACGGCGGGGAATAAGAACGCGACGGCCGGGATTCACGGTCGCCGAAGGACAGGAATATCTGGTCCGCGGGGTCGGACGATTCTCCAACGCCGAGGACATCGGCTCGGCCGTCGTGAAGACTCACGACACGGTTCCGGTGCTCGTGCGCGATCTCGGCACGGTGCAGGTCGGCTCCGCCATCAAGCGTGGCGACGGATCGCACAATGCGAAGCCGGCGGTCATCATCGGCATCCAGAAGCAGCCGGGCGCGAACACGCTGCAGCTCACCGAGCAGATCGACGCGACGCTCGACGACATCCAGCGCACGCTGCCGCAGGGCATGACGATCCACCGCGATTTGTTCCGCAGCGCCGACTTCATCGAGCAGTCACTGCACAACCTGTTCAGGGCGCTCATGGAAGGCGCCGGCCTCGTCATTGTCGTCGTGGTGGTGTTTCTCATGAATATCCGCGCCGCGGCGATCACGCTGCTGGCGCTGCCGCTGTCGCTCGTCGCCGCCGTGGTGGCGCTTGACCGGTTCGGCCTCACGATCAACAGCATGAGCCTTGGCGGGCTGGCAATCGCCATCGGCGAGCTCGTCGACGACGCGATTATCGATGTCGAAAACGTCGTGCGCCGGCTGCGCGAGAATGCCAAGTTACCGGAAGCGGAGCGCCGACCGGCGCTCGACGTGGTGTATCACGCGAGCACCGAGATTCGGCATTCGGTCGTCTTTGCGACGGTCATCGTCGCGCTCGTGTTTCTGCCGCTGTTCCTGCTGAGCAGCGTCGAAGGACGCCTGCTGCCTCCGCTAGGCTTTGCGCTACGTCGTGGCGCTCACGGCCTCGCTGGTCGTCGCACTGACCGTGACGCCGGTGCTGTGCTCGTGGCTGTTGCCGAACTCGCGCACGATTACAGCCGGCGAAGAGCCGCGCCTGACGCGGTGGTTGAAGGCCGTGGTACGAACCGTGGCTGCTGCGGGCGTTGCACCACTGGCGGACCGTCGTCGGCGGGCGCGGTGGCGATGCTTGTCGCGGCGCTCGTGGCGGATCGCGGCCGCCGGCCGATCGTTTCTGCCCGAGTTCAACGAGGGCGCGTTGACGGTGAGCGCCGTGACCGTCCCGGGCACGAGCCTGGCCGACTCGAACGCCCTGGGCGATGGGCTGGAGCGGCTGCTGCTCGAGGGTACCCGAAGTGACATCGACGGCTCGACGGACGGGCCGAGCCGAGCTCGACGAGCACGTGCAAGGCGTCGAATCGGCAGAGATCGACGTGCGGCTCGAGATGAAGGATCGCCCGAAGGACGAGGTGCTGGCGGAGATACGGCGAACGAACATCGCTGCTGCCCGGGACGAACGTCACGATCGGCCAGCCGATCTCCCATCGCATCGACCACATGCTGTCGGGCACGCGCGCGAATGTCGCGGTGAAGATCTTCGGCGACGATCTTCAGTTGCTGCGTGGACTCGGTGCGCAGGTGCAAGCGCGAAATGGCGCAGGTCGAAGGTGTCGTGGACCTCTCGACCGAGGCACAAACGGACATCCCGACACTGCGAGTCAAGGTGGAAGCCGATGCAAGCGGCACGTTACGGGATTCCAGCCGGCGAAGCGGCTGAGGCGCTGCAGACCGCGCGCGCCGGCAAAATCGTGGGCCACGTGCTGGAAGGGCAAGTCGCATTTCCACTGGTGATTCGTTACGCGCGAGACGAATACGCGTCAGATCTCGATGCCGTCGGGTCGACGCTGCTCGAGGCCGCCAGATCGCTCGCAGGTGCCGCTGTCGGCCGTCGCGACCATCCAGCGCGATCGCGGGCCGAACTTCATCATGCGCGAAAACGTGCAGCGGCGGCTCGTGGTGCAGTGCAACGTCTCCGGACGCGATCTGCGAAGCGTGGTCGATGACATCCAGGCGCGCGTCGCGCAGGCCGTCCGGCTTCCACAGGGCTATCACATCGAGTACGGCGGGCAATTCGAGAGCGAAGCCCAGCGCGTCGCGGCAACTTCTCTGGCTGTCGCTCGGCGTGATCATCGCCATTTTCTTCCTGCTGATGTCGGCGTTCGGTTCGGCGCGAGACGCGCTTGCTCATCATGCTGAATCTGCCGCTCGCGCTGATCGGCGGCGTCGTCGGGGTCTACCTGGCCGGCGGGGTGCTGTCGGTCGCGTCGATTGTCGGCTTCATCACGCTGTTCGGCATCGCCACCCGAAACGGCATCATGCTGATCTCGCACATCCGCCATCTGCGCGAGAACGAAGGGGTCGCCGATTTCCACACGGCTGTCGTGCGGGGCGCGACGGAGCGGCTCGTGCCGATCCTGATGACGGCGCTCGCCGCCGGTCTCGCGCTGATTCCGATCGCGATGTCGATGGGGGAGCCGGGCAGCGAAATTCAGGCGCCGATGGCGATGGTGATTCTGTTCGGCCTGCTCAGCTCGACCGCGCTCAACATGATTGTCGTCCCGGTGCTCTACGATCGTTTCGGAGGTAAGTAGCGGTAGTACGTGGTGTCCGGCTTTAGCCGGACCGTCGTCCCGGTGCTATATTGACGCCTTCCCGCCTTCGCTTAGGCTACGGCGGACAGGAGGTCGTGATGCGTAACGCACTCAGACTGATGTGGGTTGTCGGCATGCTCGGCGTCCTCGGAGTGTTGCTGCACGAAAAAGGCGCCGCGCAATCGGAGCTGCGGCCGCCGATGCCGCCGAATCTGTTCACGGTTCATAAGCTCACCGACAAGCTGTCGATCATCGCGCCGTTCGGTCCCGACATGAGTCAGATCGGCGGCAACATCGGCGTCTTCATCACCGACGAAGGCGTGCTCGTCGTCGACGACAACTACTACACGCAGGTCCGAAACGGGCAGACCGTCAAGCTGGCAGAAGCCGTCCTGGCCGAGATCCAGAAGATGACGAAGCAACCGGTTCGATTCATCATCAATACGCACCATCACAGCGATCACGCCGGCGGCAATCCGGTGTTCGCGAAGGTCGGAACGATCTACGCACAGAAGAACGTGCGGAACCGGATCCTGGAAGGCTACAAGAATTCAAAGGAGCCGCTCGACTTCGATCCGGTGAAGGCGGCGCCCGCGGTCACCTACGACGGGGAGCTGATCTTTCACCTGGGCGGCGAGGAGATTCATCTCTATCATCCGGCGCGCGCGCACACCGACGGCGACACGCTGGTGCACTTCAAGAACGCGAACATCGCGCTGTGGGGTGATGCGTTCATCAACAACTGGGTGCCTGTGATCGACGTCGCCGGCGGCGCGAGCACGCTCGAGTGGCTGCAGTTCCTCGACCGCGGCATCCAGCTCGTCGGCGAGAACGCGACGATGGTGCCGGGCCACGGCGCGATCGCGAAGGCGGCGGACGTGCGCCGGTTCAGGATGTACTTCACGAACATGCAGGAGAACCTACGGAAGGCGATAGCGGCAGGAAGGACGCGCGAGCAGGCGATGGACGAGATTACGGTGCCTGCATACGCGAACCTGCCAGGAGGTGCCGCAAGGATTCGGATGAACGTGGCCGCGGTGTATGACGAGCTGAAGGCGTCGGGAAAATAGAAACGGGAATTTAAGATCTAGAATCTAGAAACTAGAATCAGATGAATAAACACGAAGGCGCGTCACGGCTAAACATCGGTAGCGCAGGGCTTAGCCTGCCCGGTATACCGGTGAAAAACGCGAAGGCGCGAGCGCGACGACGCGACGCAGAATACGAACAAGAGCCCGGGCTTCATGGCAGCAACGCCAATCAAACTCAGCGATCTGGCACAGTTCACGATCATCAGTGCTGAGTCGCAGAGATTAACTTAGAACTGAGGGGTACAACCCACCTTAAGGGTGTGCGAAAGGGAAGGGCTTGGCTCTATCAGGAAGGGGATCGTTCGATCTGGTGAATTGACCGCTCTTGATGAAACAGGCAAGAGCGGCACACTCATTACAAGCAATGGCGCACTGGGCTATGGAGTTGCGGTTGGAGTTGCATTTCCTTACGTCTATGGAATCTGGGAAGCGTATGACAGCGATTGAGTCAGCCGGAATGACAGCTGGCGAAGGGTTCAGTAACAACATGCGGAAGTGGACGGAATCGACCACGACGAATGCAGGCTTTGCCACGACAAGCTTGGACCGAGATTACAGACGTTTGGCTTTCGAAGAAGAGAAGATCTAGGCAGAGCTAACAAGCAGGGGGCATGGCTTTGTGAACGCTGCTCCTCGGTATACGCAGCGCATCATAATTTGGCGTTTGTTTATGACTTCTAGTACCGCGAATTGATGGCTGCTGATCGGCGAGAAGACGCGACGAGCTGAGGGACGCGATGAAAGACGGTGGAAGCCGAATACTGAAACGCTGCGGACTCCTTCCGGTCGTCGCGGGTGTAGCGCTGGGCGTCGCGGCCTTTATTGGCCCGCAGTTGCGTTCGCCCCCTTCGCAAATCTACGAAGCGCCGCTCTTCCCGATTGTCAGGGCAGCCATCGAAGAGATGCAGTGCCTCACGTTTGCATTCCTGTTTGCCAGCGGACTGATTCTCGGCGTGCTATTTCGCAACCGTTCGAATCCACTATGCGCGCGGCTACGGTGCTGTGGTTGCCCCGACTATCACCGGATACGCACTGTCCTGTAGTCCGAAATGCTCCTTCGCGTCGTCGCGCTCGTCGCGTCTTCGCCTTATGCATTTCGTAAAAAAGAATTTCTCCTGACCTCCTGTTCAAAAACAGTCGTTACTCCGTCGCCAGGATCGCCTTCAGGAAACACTCCACCGCAACCGGATCGTCGATCTGAAATGCTGCGCCGGCGGGGCGCTTGCCGACCGCTATCGTTAATCCGTTCGTCCCGATTTCCTCGAACGCATCCTCATCCGTCGCATCGTCACCGATATAGACCGGCCACACGGTTTCCTTCGTCTCGGTTTCGACGTGTCGGATGATCGCGCGCACGGCGTCGCCTTTGGCCCAGTCGACGTTGGGTAACAGCTCGAGCACGTGATCGCCGGGCTGAAGACGCACCGTGCCCTCGGCGAGCAGCGGTTCGGAGAGTGCGTTGAAGCGCGTGATGGCGTGCATCCGATCGGCTTTCGACGCGCCACGCGTGTGCAGGACGATCGGAGTACGTTTTATCCTCGACGAATACGCCGGGAAGCGGCTTGACGGCGCGCCGCAGATCCTTCGCGAGATAGCTGATGCCCGGCGCCGCCAGCGCGACGGATTTGTGCGCAAACCTCAGGCCCGGTCCCTCGATCTCGAGTCCGTGCAGCCCAGCCAGGAACATGCTGGTTGCTGATGGCACGCGCTCGCGCAAGTCGGCGATGCGCCGGCCGCTGACGAGACCGGCCGAGAGATCGGCGCGGCGGCCCAGCGTCTGCAGCAGAATCTGACGCGACGGCGTCAGCGTGATGGTCGCCGGATCGAGGTCGAATTCGGCCAGCGTGCCATCGAAGTCCATGAGCACCAGCGGACGCGCGTCGTGCGGACGCGTCTGCCACGCCGAGATGACCCGCTCAACTCCACGCACGAAACCTCGCATCCCGCGCTTCCAGAAGCTCGCTGATCGTGACGGCGGTGTTGATCAATCCCACGTGTGTATATGCCTGAGGAAAATTGCCGAGGAGCATGCCGGTCCGCGGCTCGATGTCTTCTGAGAACAACCCGACGCAATTGGCATGCGTCATCAAACGCTCGAACAGACGGCAGGCATCTTCGAGGCGCCCAACCATGGCGAGCGCTTCGGCCCACCAGAACGAACAGATCGAAAAGGCGCTCGTCGTCTCGCCGAAATCATCCTTATGACGATACCGCAGCATGAGGCCGTCTTCGACAAGCAACCGCTCGTAGGCCTCGACGGTGGAGATAAACCGCTGGTCGCGCGGGTCGATGATGCCGAGCGTCGGCAACAGCAGGTTTGACGCGTCCGGAAATCGGCCGTCGAGCACCTGCGTGAAGAACCCGAGCTCCGTGTTGTAGGCGCGATCGAGGATTTCCTCACGGTACCGTTCCGCCCACGTCTCCCATTCGCCGGCCAGCGAATCGCGCCCGAGCCTGCGCACGATCTTCGCGCCGCGGCTTGCGGCGACCCAGCACAACACGTGCGAGAAGGTGTACTTGTTCGGAAAGGTCCGGTACTCCCACAGGCCGGTGTCGTCCGTTTCGACGGCGACCATCGCGTCGGCCACGAACCGCTCGACCATGCGCAGAATCGGTTCGGTCTCCTCGATCACGACGCGCGGATCCGACGTGATGGTGTCGAGACACAGAATCATCTCGCCCATCAAGTCGTGCTGCCGCTGAAGGTACGCGGCGTTGCCAATGCGCACCGGCTTGCTGCCGCAGAATCCGTCGAGATGATCGAGATGCTGCTCGACGAGCTCGCGCTCGCCGCCGATGCCGTAGAGCGGCTGCAGCGGCCCGGCCTCCGCAACGTCGCGCAGGAACGACACGAACGCTTCGCCTTCGGCGAGATGGCCGACGCGTCTGAGCGCTTCCACCACGAACGCCGCATCGCGCAGCCAGCAGTAGCGGTAGTCCCACGTGCGCTCCGATCCCACGGCTTCAGGGATGCTCGTGGTCGCAGCCGCGATGATCGCGCCCGTGTCGGTGTAGGCGTGCAGCTTGAGGCAGAGCGCCGATCGCAACACCGGCAGGCTTGCGAACCTGGGAAGCGCGCACGACTTCGCCCAGGCGCGCCATCCGGCAATCGTGAGATCGCGCACACGCTGTGCCGATGCGACAGAGTCGGTGTCGGACGGTTTGCCGTAGCTGACCGCGAAATAAAACGGCTCATCGATGCGAATGGGCTGCCCGCTCTCGAGGTAGGGAAGCGGAGCGTTCGTGCGCAGGTAAACGGCGGTTGCGCCATCGCCGATCTGCAGCCCTCCGGCGATCGTGACCACCTTGGGGTGCTGATCGACCGCATAGTCCGGCTTCGGATCGAACTGCACGCGCACGCGCGCGGCGCCCTCACGCGGCACGACGAGGCGATGAATCTCGATCGGCGCGTCGACATCGAGCCCAGACGGAATTCGCGGCGCGTAGTCGTACACGTCGAAGCGCCCCTCCGGGCATGTGACGGCCGTGCGCAGCACGTTCGTGTTGACGACGTACTCCATGTGGGTCTCAACGTCGGCCGCATCGGCCTGAAAGGCGAACGTGCCCCCTTTCTCGACGTCGAGGATCCTGCCGAAGACCGACGCGCTGTCGAATCGCGGCATGCACAGCCAGTCGATGTGCGTGCTCGGCGACACAAGGGCCAGCACGCGGCCGTTGCCGATGACGCCGTGGTTCAGTGTAATGGGACACGAATGGATCACGTAGGCGGCTCCGCGTCGGCGACGAGGAAGGTCTCGGTGAGGAGAAGACCCGCCCATCGAAAGATGTTGTGCTCGGCGACCTGCGCGCGCAGGCGCTGCATGCGCCGCTGCTGCTCGTCGGCGGGCATCGTCAATGCGGCGTTCAGCGCGTCGGCGAATGCGTCGGTGGCGTATGGATTCACCAGCAGCGCTTCGGGCATCTCACGCGCCGCGCCGGTGAACGGAGAGAGGATCAGCACACCCTGTCGATCGTCGCGCGCGGCGACGAATTCCTTCGCCACCAGATTCATCCCGTCGTGCAGCGACGATACCACGCACACCTTGGCCGCGCGATAGGCGGCGAAGATGTCTTCGACGCCGTGGTGCGCGCGCGCCATGATAATCGGCTTCCAGTCGTGAGTGCCGTGCCTGGCGTTGATGTCGGCGACAAGCGTGTCGACTTCGTCGTTGAGATCCTGGTATTCGATGATTTCGGTGCGGCTCGGCGCGCCCATCTGCAGAAAGACGAACCGTTGGCGCCACACCGGGTAGCGTTCGAGGAAGCGATCGACCGCTCGCAGCCGCTCGGGGATGCCCTTCGTGTAGTCCATGCGATCGACGCCGACGGCGAGCGCCCATTCGTCGCGCAGCCCGAGCCCTTTGCGGAATGCCTGAACGTCGCTGCGCGCGTTCCCGTTCTGCGAGAGGCCTTCCATGTCGATGCTGATGGGGAACGGACGCACCTTGGTCTCGTGCGCCCCGCGCGTCGCCGAGAAGCGCTCGTAATCGACGCGCGACTCGACGAGACGATCGACGGTCTCGAGAAAATTGTTGCAGTGCAGCTGCACGTGGAAGCCGAGCAGGTCGCTTCCGAGCAGGCCGTCAAGAATCTCTTCCTGCCACGGACAGATGCGAAACGCTTCGCGATGCGGCCACGGGATATGCCAGAAGTGACTGACGATCGCATCGGGGCGCTTCCGCTTGATCATTCTGGGAAGCAGCGCAAAGTGATAGTCCTGCACGAGGACGATGGCCGGCGAGCCGTCGATTTCTTCGAGACGGCTTCTGCGAACTTCGCATTCACGCGCTTGTACTGTTCCCAGGCAGTCGCGTCGAACACCGGGCGCGTATAGGCGATATGGCAGAGCGGCCACAGCGCGCGGTTCGAGAAGCCGTAGTAGTAGCCTTGCTCTTCTTCAGGAGTCAGCCAGATGCGCCGCAGCGTGTAGGACGGCTTGTGCGGCGGCACCAGCGAGGCGCCCGCGCTCGTCGGCGGTCTCGTGATCGCCGCTGCCGCTGCCATGCGCGATCCAGACACCGCCGGTCGCGCGCATGATCGGATCCAGCGCGGTGACAAGGCCGCTCGCCGGGCGAATCCATCTGATCTGGCTGCCGGGCCCGTTTACACGGTTGTGAATGTACGGCTCACGGTTCGCGACGACGACGACACGAACGCCGCTGAGGCGCTCTTTGAGGAGCGACACAAGGCGATCGCGGGACCACTCCGTCTCGCGACTGGGTGCATCGGAGGGTAGCCACTTTTCGATCGCGTGTCTGAATGATCGGGCAAGCCAATCCCGTGTCGACACAGCGCGGAATGGTGTGCAAAAGCCGGTCCGTGTTCAGACCAGCGAGGCAGGACTTAAGTGCTGCGCTACTGGTGTCCTTCTGCCCAACTGCGACAGATTTCGACGATAACTTCTACCGCCTTGTCCATATCCTGGACAGAGGTCCATTCAAGACGTGAATGGATATTGTGCTCTCCGGCGAACAGATTCGGCGTCGGCAGGCCCATGAACGACAGGCGGGCGCCGTCGGTGCCGCCGCGGATCTGTCGTGAAATGCGGCGTCAGCCCGGCGCGCGTCATCGCGGTCTTCGCGTGATCGATGACTTCGGGATATCGATCGAGCACCTCTTTCATATTTCGATACGACTCGCGGCGCTCGATCTCGACGGACGCCGCGGGAAACGGCCGCACGACTTCTTCCGCGAGATCGGTCAGCATCCGCGCCTTCTCGTCGAGTCCGGACGTGACGAAATCGCGCAGCAGTAACTTCACGGTGGCCTGCTCGACGCCGCCTTGTATGGCGTTGGGATGCACGTAGCCCTCGTAGCCCTCGGTCGTCTCGGGCGAGAGCCCGTTGCGCGGGAGGCGATGCACGAACTCGGACGCCAGCTTGATGGCGCTCACCATGCGTCCCTTCGCGTAGCCGGGATGCACGTTGAAGCCCTTGAACGTCACCGTCATCGCATCGGCCGAAAAGTTTTCGAGCTCGAGCTCGCCGCGCTTCGGGCCATCGAGGGTGTAGGCGAACCGCGCGCCGAAGCGGTTTACGTCGAAGTACTGCGTGCCGCGCCCGATCTTCCTCATCGGGCGTGAAGCCGATTTTCACCGCGCCATGCGGAATGTCCGGATGGGTCATCAGGTATTCGGCGGCGGCCATGATTTCTGCGACGCCCGACTTGTCGTCAGAACCGAGCAGCGTCAGCCCCGACGCGGTGATGATGTCGTGGCCGCGCTGTTCCGCAAGCTCGGGGTTGTCGGCCTCCCGCAGCACCATCGACGGATCGTCGGGCAGCACCAGATCGCGGCCGTCGTAGTTCTTGTGGACGATCGGTTTCACGTCAGCGCCGCTCACGTCGGGCGACGTATCCACATGCGCGACGAACCCGATGACAGGCACCTGCTCCTTGCCGGGGGTCGCCGGGATCGTCGCCATGACGTAGCCGTACTGATCGATCGTCGCGTCGGCAACGCCCATCTCTTTGAGTTCGCTGACGAGGCGATTCAGGAGCACCAGCTGTTTCGGCGGTGCTCGGGTAGCTCTCGGACTGGTCGTCCGACTGGGTATCGAAGGTGACATATCGCAGGAACCGGCTGGCGGCGCTCGACGTAAAAGCCTGGGTCATGGGTGAGAGGGTACTAGATTACAATGCGATTTTCGAACCACGAAGACGCGAAGACACGAAGGCGAAGGAGCATATGCGCGCCATCCTCTCGTTGCTCGTTGCGTTGTCTATGGCGGCGACCGGATCGAGCGCGCTGCGAGCGCAGACCGATCAGGCGCCGGTCTTCCGATCGGGCGTCGAAGTGATGGAAGTCGACGTCACCGTCGTCGACGCGAAGGGGATGCCGGTGCGCGATCTGCGCGTGCCGGATTTCACCGTCACCATCGACGGGCAGCCGCGCCGCGTCATCAGCGCCGAGTTCATCTCCGCCAGCTACGCGCCGTCGAAAGAGCCCGCGAAGCCACGCGATCCGTACGTGTCGAACAACACGGATCGCCGTCCGGGCCGCCTCATCATGATCGTGATCGATCGAAACAACATCGACACGCATACGATTCGCACCGCGACTAGGAGCGTTGAAGCAGTTCACCACGAGCATCGCGCCCGAAGACCGCCTGGCGCTCTTCACGATTCCGCCGCCCGGGCCGTCGGTCGATTTCACGACCAACCATGCGCAGGTGCTCGACGCCATCACGCGCATCATCGGGTCGGACGAGCCGATGATGTCGCAGTACAACGTCAGCGACTACGAGGCCGTCACGTTCGAGAATCGATCGAACCCGATTGCGACGCAGCGGCTGCTGTTTCGCGCCTGCGGCGATACCGACCCCAACACGATGTCGCCGTGCGATCGCGACGTCGAACAGGAGGCGCTGGCCATCGCGACGCATATCAGGCATCTGACGGCGGCGTCGGTGTCGGGCTCGCCGCGCTGCTGCAGAATCTGCGCGATGTGGAAGGCCCGAAGTCGATGATCGTCATGTCGCAGGGGCTGATGCTCGAATCGTCGCAGGCGAGAGGCCTCGACGCTGGCGACGCTGGCGGCCGAGGCGCGCGTCAGCATCAACGTGATGATGTTTGCGCAGGCGACCGGCAATGCGTCGCAGGCGCGCCTCTCCGAAACGTTGTCGCAGGATCGCGATATGCGCGAGGCCGGTCTCGAGACGCTGGCCGTCGCGTTCGCGCGGCTCGCTCTTTCGCGTCGTCGACGAACCCCGAATACGTCTTCGAGCGCCTGCGCCACGAGCTGTCTGGGCACTACATGCTCGGCGTCGAGCCGCTGGAGCGGGACCGCGACGGACGCGCGCATCAGATTCGCGTGCAGATCGGCCGGCAGAACGTGCAGATCCGATCGCGGCGGCAGGTGCAGTACACGAAGGCGACGCCCAAGAACTGGTCGCGCGACGTGGTGATGGCGCGCGTGCTGCGATCGCCGGCCGCCAACACCGAGCTGCCGATGCGGCTGTCGACGTATACGTTCCGCGACAGCACCCCGAACAAGGTGAAGGTGATTCTCGCCGCGGAAATCGATCCCGAGTCGATGGAGAAGGAGCTCGATCTCGCCATCGGCTTTGCCCTCTTCGACCAAATGGGCAAGGCGGTGCTGAGCGGGCAGGAACGGAAGATCTATTCGGCGAACACCGATCTTCCGATCCGCTACGAGCTGGCGGTCGGGGTCGATCCAGGCACGTACCGATTGAGGCTCGCCGCCGTCGACATGGCGGGCAAGAGCGGCAGCGTCGAGCGGGAAGTGGCGGCGTTCGGCATGGCGAACCACGAGCTCGCGATGGGCGATCTCATCCTCAGCTCCGTGCGCGACGGACGCGGCAACGATCTTCGCGCGCCCGTGGTGCTGCAGGTGGCCGATGGCCAGCTTGCGACCTACACCGAGCTGTACACGAACAAGCCGGGCTCCCTGGACGACTCCAAGGTGGTCTTCGAGATTGCCGACACGCCCGACGGTCCGACGCTGCAGACCAGCGTGGCGGAGATGCGAGAGGGCAACGATCAGACGAGGAGACAGGCGCTGGCGGTGGTGCCGGTCGGCGCGCTTCCGCCGGGCCGCTACATCGCGCGCGCGATGATCTCGAAGGGAGACAAGAACGTCGGGAAGCTCACGCGGCCGTTCGATATTACGGCGCAGCGGTCAACGGGTGCAACGGGTGCAACGGGTGCAATAGGTGCGATAGGTGCGAGTGGTGCGACAGGGGCGGTGGGTGCGCTAGGTGCGGGTGCGCCGGAAGCCACGAAGGTAGGGGCCACGCGGGCGGCGATGACGGGTGTCGTCGTTGCGGTGCGGCCGATGGAGTTCAAGCGGGAACAGGTGCTGACGCCCGAGATGCTGCGGGCCGCGTACGAAGTGATCGAGAAGAATCATCCTGCGGCGAAGGCGGCCACCGCGCGCGCGCGCAGCGGCAAGATCGAGGGGACGGCGATGATGGCGCTCGAAGCGGGCGATCAGACCGCCGGGTCGATGCTGCGCGGCATCGAGCTGCTCATGAAGGGCGACCTGAATCCCGCCGCGAACCAGTTCGGCGTCGCGCTTCGCAATCCCGCCGATGCGCCGATCGCGTCGTTCTTCCTCGGCGCCTGCTACGCGGCTGCGGGGCGCGACAAGGAAGCGGTGGCGGCATGGCAGCGCGCCCGCGCGGCGAAACTGCCGCTGCCCGCGCTGCAGGTGATTCTTGCCGACGGGTTGCTGCGCCTCGGGCAGCCCGCCGACGCGCTGGAGCCGCTGCGCGAAGCGCTCGATCGCGAGCCGCAGGACGACGACATCAGGCGAAATCTCGCCATCGCGCAGTCGCACCTCGGCCTGCACGAGCAGGCCTATCCGACGATCGTCCCGTTCCTCGATCGCAATCCGAAGGACGCCGATGCCCTGATGATTGCCCTGCACGCGCTGTATCAGATTCACGTCGAGGGGAAGACGATCGGCTCGCCTGCAGAGGACAGGGCCAAGGCCGCCACCTACGCGCGCGCGTACGCGGACGCGAAGGGCCCGCAGGTCGGCGTTGGTGGAGAAGTGGGCGGAGTTTCTGAGTAAGTGAACCCGGACCTTTAACAGGAGGGTAGGAGATTAGGAGAAAGAAAATTCAACTCTGTGTTCTTCAGACGGCAAGAACTGCTACCTAGTCGCTTGACGCGCGAAAACTCCAAATAATGACTGCGGTTCGATCCTGCATCTTATGCAGGCATGCTCCGACATACGCGCCATCGACCACATTTGGCGCGAGAGGTTACTGGAATCCGTCTACCGCGAGTGCATGATCGTTGAAATGAAAAACGCAGGATTGCGATTCGAATCTGAGCGGTGCATCAACCTCGCCTACAAGGGCGTGCCCATCAACAGCAAGCTGCGTGTGGATCTACTCGTCGAAGGAATCGTCGTCGTAGAGTTGAAGGCAATTGAATGCCTTCATCCAATTCATTCCTCACAGGTGATAACGTATTTGAAGCTTACCGACACACAAAAGAAAAACGAGTCTTCCTCCTAGTCTCCTATTCTCCTGTTCAAAAGCTGACGCTAGGATGTGAGAAGTTTTTCCAGCCTGCGCACGATTTCCTGCTTCGGCTGCACGCCGACCAGGCGATCCACTTCCTTGCCGCCTTTCAGCACGAGCAGCGTGGGGATGCTGCGCACGCCGAAGCGATTGGCGGTGCCGGGGTTCTCGTCGATGTTCAGCTTCGCCACTTTCACGCGGCCGGCCATTTCCGACGAGAGCTGATCGATCGTCGGTGCGAGCATGTGGCACGGCCCGCACCAGTCGGCCCACATGTCGAGCAGCACGGGCGTCGCGCTGCGCTCGACTTCTGTCGAGAAAGTCGCGTCGGTCACCTCGATCGGGCCGCTGCCGTTTTCTGGAAGCGGGGTCTTGCACTTGCCGCACACCGCTTTGCGTCCGGCGTGAAGAGGAGGGAGCCGGTTCTTCGTCCCGCAGGACGGGCACGTGATGAGACGCTCGGTCATGACGTTCACCGTGGAAACTTCACCTGGACGCACCCGCCAAGCGCGGGCCGCCGGGTCTCTCCTCGATAATACACGCGTTCGAGGAACAGACCCGATGCCGGCGCGGTCAATTTCGCGGGGATCGCCCGAGTCCTCGCGCAGAAACCTCGCTGCCTGCTCGACCGTTGTGCCGCCGATGCCGACGTCGACCATCACGCCGACCATTCGCCGTACCATCTTCCACAGAAAGTGCGATCCTTCGACGCGCACGACGATGAGATCGCCGTCTTCGGCGACCTCGATGCGTTCGATGCCGACCACAGTGGACTTCTCGTCGGCGCTGTCGTCGGTAAACGATCGAAAGTCCTTCATCCCCAGAAACTGTTCGGCCGTCGCGCGCATCTTCGCCAGGTCGAGATCGTCGCGCACCCACCAGACGAAATTCTTGGCGAACGCCGTGCGCCGCCTGCGAGATTTGATACAGATAGCTGCGCGAGACCGCGTCATGGCGCGCATGAAACTTTCGCTGCGCCAGCTCGACTTTCAGCAGATGAATGTCGCTCGGCAGCGCGTCGTTCACTTTCCGGCGCAGCGTCTCGGCGGGAATCGGCGTGATGATGTCGAGGTGCGCGACCTGTTCGAGCGCATGCACGCCGGCGTCGGTCCGCCCCGAGCCGTACAACTCGAACTGATTCTGTCCGGTCACTTCGGCGATGACGCGCGTCAGCTCGCCCTGCACCGTCCGCGCGTTTTTCTGGATTTGCCAGCCGCTGTACTTCGTGCCGGCGTATTCGATGAAGATTTTGAAGCGAGCCATTCAGAACCGAACGGACTGGAACCGGAACCTTAGTGTATCTTGGCGCTCTGCGTCCGCGTCGTCGTCCAGGACAGCGCGGCGCGCCGTGCACCCACACGCGCTCGATGGCGTCGTACAGATCGTCGGGCTGCACCGGCTTGCAGACGTGGTCGTTGAAGCCGGCCTTCAGCGCGCGCTGGCGATCTTCGCGCCGCGCGTACGCCGAGACCGCAACGGCCCGCACGTGCCCGCCCTCGCCGCCGGGCAGGCGCGCGAATCGCGCGCATCAACGCGTAGCCATCCTGACCGGGCATCGCGACGTCGGCCAGGATGATGTCGGGACGATCTTCCGAGTAAATCCGCAGCGCCTCGGCCGCGCTCTCCGCTTCGCTGATGCGCGCGCCGATGCAGTTGGACAGCATCACCCGCAGCAGCTCGCGCGCATCGGGCTCGTCGTCGACGATCAGCACGTGTGTGCCGTCGAGATCGAGCGTGCGCGCGCGCGGACGCCGCTCGACAGGCAGCCGGCGCCGGCAGACGGTGCTCGGCCTCACGGACGGGGAGATAGACGGAGAATGTCGATCCCTGTCCTTCGCCGGCGCTGCTCGGCCGTCATGCGGCCGCCGTGCAGCTCGACGAGATGCCGGCCGATCGAGAGCCCAAGCCCGAGGCCGCCGTGCGTGCGCGTGGAGCTGCCGTCGGCCTGGCGGAAGCGCTCGAACACGTGGGGCAAGAAACGCCGCGGCGATGCCGTTGCCCGTGTCGGATCACATCGACGCGCACGTCGGCACCCTTCTGTCTGCATGCGCACGTCGACGCGCCCGCCGCTCGACGTGAATTTCACCGCGTTCGAGAGCAGGTTCCAGAACACCTGCTGCAGGCGATCGTGGTCGGCCCAGACGATACACCGGCGTCGAGCCGAGCGACGTGGCGATGCTCACGCCCTTTCGCTTCGGCAGTCGGCGCAATCGACTCGACCGAAAGCGTCAGCAGGGGCCCAAGCGACATGAGCCGCGGCGAGAGCTGCACGTTGCCCCGGACGATGCGCGAGACGTCGAGCAGGTCGTTGACGATCTGCACCTGCGCGGTCGCGTTCCGATGAATCGTGTCGAGCGCGCGCATCACGTGCCTCGGCTGCACGTTCCCATCGCGCAGCATCGTCGTCCAGCCGAGAATCGCGTTGAGCGGCGTGCGCAGCTCGTGCGACAGGGTCGCGAGGAATTCGTCCTTCAGCCGGTTGGCCGTTTCGGCGTCTTCGCGCGCGTCGGCAAACGCCTTCAGCAGATCGCGCAGCTCGTACTGCCGCTCGCGGCCGCGCATGGCGCTGCGGATGAGGCTGAGCGCCGCGCCGAGCCGGATCGGACGCTCGAGCAGGATGACGTTGCGCAGGCCTTCGAGAAGCCGGAGCGTGCGCAGATAAATTTCGGAGCGCTCGGCATCGGCGAAGAGCAGAACAGGAATGTCCGACCACGCCGGCTGCGAGCGAAGGCACTCCATCAGCTCGCCGATGCCGTGATCTTCGAGCGCCTCTTCGGTGAGCATGATGACCGCGGCACCGCGCTGAAATTCCGTGCAGAGGCCGTGGGCGGTGTCGCACACGCATCCCTTGAGATCGGTGCGCCGCAGCACGTCGAGCGTCAACGGCGCATCTTTGCCGACCGGCGCAAAGATCAGGATGCGCTTGTCGAGGCTGCCGTCGCGGGACGATTCGCTCATGCCTTCTTGCCCACGCGCAGCTTCTCGTCCGAGCGAGCGAGCCCGACGTACTCGGGCACGCCGGTGAGGACACCTCGGAACGCCGTCGAGCGGCTCACCGACCCAGAGCGCATTGTTCTTGACGCCGATCTCGCGAATGGTCGGTTTCGTGCAGGCCCGTCCGCTTCTTCACGACGGACAGGGCCTTGCGAACGTAGCCGCCGGCCTCGAAGAAGCGCATCATGAACATCGTGTCGGCGATGTAGCTGACATCGATCGGCGACATCATGTTCTGCCCGAGCATCCCCTGCTGCGCAACCGTCAGGAACGTGGCGACGCCGCAGCTCGCCAGGTACGAGACGAGCTCGTGCAGGCGCACGACCGCCGCCTGCGCTTCGGGAATGGCCGTGAGATAGCCGGTGAGGCTGTCGATGAGCACGACGCGCACCTTGTCGTCTTCGACGGCCTTGCGCACGTGATGGCTGAACTCTCCCGGAGACATCGAGCCGGGCTCGATCTTGGCAATCTTGATGAGGCCGCTTTTCGCGTACTTCGAGAGCTTCATGCCGAGCGCATCGCCGCGGTCGAGGAAGGTCTGACGCTGTTCGTCGAAGAGAAATGCCGCGCAGTGAATCCCTTTCTTCGGCAGCCGACGCGAGATAGTGCGCGCCGAGTGTCGATTTGCCGACGCCTGACGGCCCCAGAATGAGCGTGCATGTGCCCATCGGCACGCCGTCGTCGAGCAGCGCAGTCGAGCTGGCGCGAGGCCGCTCTTGAGCGTCTCTTTCGGCAGCGGCGCGGCTCTGCCGCCGGTTCTCGAGCCGCGGGAAGACGCGAATGCCTCCCGTCTCAATCTTGAAATCGTGGAATCCGCCGACGTACGCCACGCCGCGCAGCTTCACGATTTCGAGCCGCCGGCGCGCGATGCCGAAGTCGTGAATCGATTGTTCGAGCCGGATGACGCCGTGCGCGAGACTCTGAATATGCGCGTCGGTATCGCTGGCGCCGATCTCGTTCAGCAGCAGCAGCGTGCAGCCGCGTCCGACGAAGAATTGCTTCAGTCCGAGAATCTGGCGCCGGTAGCGCAGCGAGTCTCTCGCGAGCAGCCGCATGTCCGACACCGAGTCGAGCACGGCTCGAGCGGGCTTGAATTTTTCGACCGCCTCGAACACGTTGCGCGATAAATCGCCGAGCTCGATCTCCGACGGATGAAAGAGCGTGTATTGCTCTTCGGGACGCAGGTTTCCGCGGGTTGCAGCTCCTGCATGTGGATGCCCGACAGATCCCATCCATGCGACGCGGCGTTGGCGCGAAGCTCGTCTGCCGTTTCAGACAGGGTGATATACATGCACGACTCGCCGCGCCTGACACCCTCGAGAAGAAACTGCAGGCCGAGTGTGGTTTTCCCAGCGCCGGGGTGCCCTTCGACAAGGTGAATGCGATTGCAGGGCAGCCCTCCGCGAAGCAAATAGTCGAGCCCAGGGGCGCCTGTGCATGCCCGTTCGTGGATCCGTCGCGGTCGACCGCCGATTCTTTGCCTCTGCTTCGCTCTCTCATGCCGCCTCCGCGCACAGCGATACAAAAGTGACCGGTTTCTGGACGCCGGTCCGAAGTGTCCCCTTTTGCTGCAAAGGAAATGCCTGAATTTTGGCGCGGCTAGCGGCGGTAAGTTGTTCAGAGTTTTGACACTCTGAGTTGTATCACCCATTCGGCGAGATCCGCCACCAGTGACGGGATGTCCGGCTGTCGCAGGATCTGAAGGCGGTCGCTGTTCCGACGGCAGATGCGGCCATTCGGCGCGCTCGAAGGCCTGAGTGAAGAGGACGACCCCGCCCCGATGGTGGGCGAGGCCGTGCGCGATGGCCGCGCTCACTTGTTGGGCGGTCGCGACTTCGTAGCCGGCGAATGCGACCGACACGCGGCGCTTCGTCAGTTCGACCGCCAATGGGGCGGCAACCGGCAGTCGATCCTCCGGCACGTAAATGAGAAACAGATCGCGGGGTTCGATCTCCGGCGTGCGCGACGCGACCTGGGCGAGCACAGCTGCCCCCGCCGCCTTTGCGGCGGCGCGATCGAACGATTGCGGCAGCCGATCGATCGTCGTGTTGAGCTCTGCGATCAGCCAGTCGGAAGCGTCAGCTGATGCGCGCGTGTCGTCGGCCAGCGCAACCAGCTCGTGCGCCAGGCGCTCGATCGCAGCGCGCGTTGTCTCGGGCGATGCATCTGCGGGAATCGCGCGGGCGCTGTTGGTCAATAACAACGTGGCCGCGTGTCGAAATCCTTGTGGGGGAACGAAACTCACAGGTTTGTCGAGAACCGTGAATACCGCAGCCGTGTCGCTTTTGGCGCCGCCGCGGTTCTGCAGCTCCGTGAGCACTTTCGCGGCGGCGGCGCTGGCGGGCAGCTCGATGCCGAGCGTGCGCGCCATGGCAAGCACGATGTGAATGTCCTTGTAGTGAAGACGCGACTCGACCTTGCCGTCGAAGTCGCGCGCGATCATCTTCGGCGCCTGCATCTCGAGCATGCGGCTCGCGGCGAAGCCTGTCATCAGCACATCTTTCACTTTTGCCGGATCGATGCCGGCGCGCTCGGCCATGAGCATCGCCTCTGCTGCGCCGAGCGTGTTGACGATGGTGCAGATCTGGTTGCAGGCTTTGGCCACCTGCCCGGCGCCGCTCGGGCCGATGTGGATGGTCGTTTTCCCGTAGCACGCGAGAATCGGCCGAATACGGTCGAGCACCGCTTCGTCGCCGCCGGCCATGATCGACAGCACGCCGGCTTCGGCGACGGCCGCGCCTCCCGAGACCGGCGCGTCGATCATGTCGATTCCGCGCGCCTTCAGCGCCGAGGCGATCGTGCGCGCACCGTCGGGATCGATCGTGCTGTGATCGACGACCACGGATCCAGGCTTCGCGCCCTCGATGATGCCGCGCGGTCCAAGCGCGACCTCTTCGACCGCCCGCGTATCGATCACCATCGTGATAGTGACGTCGCTGCGCGACGCGACCTCGGCAGGGGAGGAGGCGCCCACCGCGCCCGCGGCGATGAGCGGCGCCATCGCCTCGGCCCGGCGCGCGAACACCGTGACGGTGTGCCCGCCCTTCAACAGATTCCGCGCCATCGGCGCGCCCATCGCGCCGAGACCGATCACGCCGACATTAGCCATGGGTGATTCTTGATCGAGTCAGAGCTCAGAGCAGAGAGCAAAGAGCGGAGAGCAATTCCTCCAACAGGACGTGGCAGATTCTGCTCACGCAGATCTGAAGCGCCTCGATTGCGTGGAGAAGTGACCGTTCGTCTGGCTGTTGAATTGAAGAGCGTTGTTCATGCCTCCTTGCATCATCTGCGATCGCGCGTTCGAGTTTGCCGCGAGAATCGTCAAGCTCTGTGACTTGATGGCGACGCGAGGATTCAGCGCACGCTGCGTCTCGCCGTGCAGACCGGAATCGTAAAAGCCAGGGGAAGTCGGTTGGGAGCTTAGTGAGGCAAAGCAATTGCTCGCGATGACGAAAGCAGCGGTCAAGACCGCAAGGTCATCGCCCAGTCGCGGCCTCGCGAGCTTTCTTATAGCTCTCTGCTCTCTTGCTCTACGCTCTATCATGAGCGAGTAGCTCTCACGCGCGCGTTCACTTCCTCCGCGGCGCGCAGCCCGGTCTCCACCGCCCCGTTCATGTAGCCCTGCCATCGCAGGCTCGTGTGCTCGCCGGCGAAGAAGACGCGATCGAAGGGGCGCGCGAGCGCATAGCGCAGCGCCGGCGGAAACTGTGTATCGAAGAACGCATAGCCGCCGCGCGACCACGGTTCGTGTTCCCAACTCAGTGAGGCCCATGCGAGCAGCTCGGTACGCTTCAAGTCGAGCCACGACAGCTCGCGCACGATGCGCGAGGGCCCTTCCGCGGCGAGCATCTCACGTGTTGCTGCGCTCGCGCCTCCGCCCGCGAGCAAAGTCAGAATGTTTCCTTTGTGATCCTCGTTTCCATCCCACACGGCGCCAATCGGCAGCGGCGTGCCGAACGCCCGAGGCTTGCCGCGCGAACGCCACGGCGCGCGGTCGAACTGCAGTGCGGTTTTCGTCGCGGCGCCGTACTTGAGGAACGAGGTCGCCTGACGCTGACCTTCGGGGAGAGCCGGCTGGAACACGACGTCGCGGACCGTCGTGGCCGGCAGCGCGCACACCAGATAGTCGAAGCGCGCCTCGTCCACGCGTCCGCCCGATTCGAGTGCCGCCGTCACGCCGTCGCGCGTCTGTGTGACGCGGCGAAGGATCGTCTGCAGGCGGAGTCTGGATCCAAGCGCTTTTGCAAGAACGGCCGGGAGGCGATCGTTGCCGCCGATGATACGGAACATCTTCTCGCGGCCGGGCGCGCCCTCCTCGGCGAACTGATCGGTCAGCGCCAGCAGCGACAGCTCACTCGGATCTGCGAGGAAAAAACCACGCAGGCCGAGCGCCACATCCTTCAGCGCTTTCGGCGCGCGGATGCGATCGAGCCACTCCGCGACCGATTGACGCGCGAGCGATTCTGCGACGCCGCCATCCCACCGCTGCTCGCTGACGCAGAACGCCCGCACTTCGGGCTGCAGCCGCCGCGCGAGATCCTCCCAGCCGCGCTTGCCGCCGATGCGGCGCCGCGCGCCGTCCTGCCTGACCGATGTGAAGCCGCCCGGCAGAATTCTCGCCGTCCGCAGTCCAACAGCTGCGATCAGCGTGCAGATTTCCGTCTGGCTTTCGTCGATGAGATCGCCGCCGGCTTCGGCATGCTCGCCATGGAGAAAGGGCTCGCGGAAGGTAAACACGCGGCCGCCGACGCGATCGCGCGCGTCGATGATGGTGACGGCCGCACCCTGTTTCGTCAGTTCGCGTGCAGCGGTGAGGCCCGCAAGTCCAGCTCCGGCAACGAGAACGGAAGTGCCGCGCAATGCCGCGTCCAGGCTCAGTCGACGTACAACCCGACGAGAGACAGGTCGCTCATCGACTGGCCTTCGTGCTTCCACGTTTTCTTGTAGTGCGTGCGCAGGACGATCTGAGATCCGGGGTCGATGCGCACGGGCGGCTTCAGCGCGATAGGGGCCGGCACCTGGCGCGGCACCCACGTGCCGAGCACGCGGCTCGTACCGTCCGGCGATCGCAATGACAGTACCTGCGCTGCGGATAATGGCCGCATTGCCTGGCAGAAAATCGAGGCGGCCCGCTGTCACAGGCGTGGGCGTCGGGATCGGCAGCGCCGACTCGTGGGTGGCTTCGAGAGCGGTCACGTTCATGTGATACCGATTGGGCATCTGCGCGATCAGATCGGGCTGGCCGGCCGTCCAACCGATGGGCAGCGATGTCGTCGGCGGCGTCAACGCCTTGTCGCCCTCGGGTGTGCCGCCGGTCGCCCAATCGAGCACGATGTCGAGCTCGCGCGCGGAGATCTGCCGATGCGCGGCCTTGACGAAATCGTGCGGGTTTCCGATCGTCGCCGTCAGCAGCTCAGCACGCAGCGATTCGGCCCATGGAAACGCGTCCTCGTACTTCAGCAACGACATCGGCCCTACGCCGCCGTCAATGTGGCAGCGGCCGCAGCGATTGAGAAACACCGGGTAGACATCGGCGTTGTAGGTGAACTTCGAGGTGATCCCCTTGTGTGCATCACCGGCCGGCGCGAGCATCAGCACGCCGATGACGACACACGGCGCGACCGCGCGCCTCATCAGCGCCGCTCCGACACGAGCGAGTCGAGCTGTGCGACCGCAGCGCTCATGCTGCGAAAGGCCTCACGCGCCTTCTCGGCGTCGCCGAGATCGCCGGAGGCGTCGAGCTGGTAGGCCGCGAGCACGATCTGTTTGACGCTCGCTTCGATGCTGTCCTGAAGGGCGCCGGCCTGCTTTGACTGGATCTCGAGCGCCAGATCCTTGGCTTGCAGCGCTGGAACATAAATGCCGCCGAGCTCGCCGCTCTTGAGCAGCGACTCGACCTCGGCGTTTCGCGCCTTGAGATCGCTCAGGAGCGAGCTGGGGGCACCAGGTGCGAGCGGGTGCACTAGGTGCAATGGGTGCGGCGGGTGCAGCTTGGGCAATGGGCGCGGCTGGTGTCGGCACGTCACGCGAGTACGCCGGGAACGCGAAATCGAAGCGGCTTTCTTTGTCGCCCGACGTGAACGCGATCTTCGCGATTAACTTCAGAGGCAGCGCGGGCGTGTCGATGCGCGCTTCGAAGAAGGCGCCGTTCTTCGCCAGCACCAGCGGCGCCGACGCGAGCTCGCGCGTCCTGCCCGTTTTCGGATCGAACGTTTCCTTGGTGACGACCCGTCCGCGCACTTTCCGCGCCTCCGCCATGCTGAGCGGCTTGGAGAAGTCGTCGTACACGTACACACGGAACCGGCCGGCGGCCGGATACGCGCCCTCGAGGTGATGCCAGTTGTCGGGCGCCATGAAGAAGATGCCGCCGTGCTTCGGATTGTGATCGCCATGCGCGCGAGCCGTGTACCGCGGCAGCGTCGCCGACCCATCGGGGCATTTCCCAGGTTCGAGTTGCGAGATCTCCCGGTTGCCCGCGCACGTAAAGGTGAGCGCCGCGGTCTTCTGCACGAGGTCGCGCGCGCAGATGCGGCATTTGCCCGGCTTCGATTGTTCGATGACGGCGTGAACCG
Organism: Vicinamibacterales bacterium; assembly: GCA_963730445.1. Classification (GTDB taxonomy): domain Bacteria; phylum Acidobacteriota; class Vicinamibacteria; order Vicinamibacterales; family JAMQPK01; genus JAMQPK01. Next base: position 212,548 of record CAVSRX010000015.1, read on the forward strand.
GGCACGTATAAAGCAGGACCAGCCGGATAGGCTCCAGGTCCATGCCGCAGATGCCGCACGCGCCCTCCTTTGCTTCGAGCACGTCCGGATGCATCGGACACGTCCAGGAGACGGCAGGAAGCTGCGCGGCCGCGGTCACGGCGAAGACGATGGCGGCCACGACGATCGCGAAAGCCCGCGCGTGCATTGGATTATCGCCAGTGTAGCAAAGGCGAGGGACCCACGCACTTGGCGTCGGCGCTCGGTGGGGGTGTCGTGATGAGATCGCCGCCATCGGGTCGCGAAGGGTCGAACAGGTACACGCGCCCCGGCACACCGGGCGCGCGGTAATCGACGACCGGAGCGAGCGCGATCGTACCAAGGGCGTTCGAGGCAGAGAATCGCTGCTGAAATTCCGCCACCTCCCATTCCTCGAGCAGGAAGTACGGGCGCCGTCCTTGTGCGTTGAGCCACTGCACGGCGCGGTCGAGCCACGCGCGATCCAGCATATCGAAGCGAAGAATCGTGCGGCCGGCGTAGTAGCGGATGGGACCGCTGTGCTGTCCCGTAAAGATCACGGCCGACGGGTCGGTCGCCTGCTCGACCATTTTTGCGATGCTGACGTACCGGTGATCTCCTTCTCCCGTCGGAAATGCTCCGTGGGTCGATGCGTAGTACAGATTGTGCGCGCCGACGCCGGCGAGGATGGCGCACGCGAGGACACGCACCGCGACCCGGCGGGCGTGCGCCATGCGCACGAGCACGGCGGCGCTGCCGAGGCACATCGCGGGCCACGCCGGCAGCAGGAACCTTAGAAACCACCACGCATCGAACGGCGTGTAAATGAGGTAGAGCGCCCACACCACAATCACGGTCGCAGCCAACAACCACGCGGCGTGCTGCTGGTCGCGCGTGCGCCAGATTGCTTTCACCGGCACGAACAGCGCGGCAATGCCGACCACTGCGAGCGGCGTCTGGCTGACGACGAGCCAGCGGCCGTACCGCTCGATGTTGGTGGCGATGTGCGAGAGTGAAAACAGCGCCGACAGCGATCCGTATCCCGACGCGAGCGGCGATCCGTAGAGCGCGTTGTTGATCCACGCGATGAACAGACAGCCGGGTATCGCGCCGGCGATGAGTGGGAGGACAGTGACGGCCGACCTGAAGGTCGGCACTACGACTGTCTGACCGTCTGTCGTAGTGCTGGCCTTCAGGCCAGCCCAGAATTTCCAGGAAACCAGAATTACTGCCAGCGGCGCCAGGTTCGGCCGAATCAGAATGGCGGCCGATGTGGCGAGGCCGGCGAATAGCGCAGAGTGCCGCGTGCGGCCCAGCGTGAAGTAGATCGCGATGGCCCAGAACGCCGAGGCCGGCACGTCGCTCATCGGCGCCACGAGCATCGCGAGCACCGCAGGGCTCGTGGCGACGAGCCATGCCGCCGCAAGCCCCAGCGCGTCAGAATCGAGCCGCCGGCCGATCGCGAACACCACCCACACGAGCAGCGCACCGCTCAGCGGCGTGACGAGAAACATGGCGCAGTGTCCCGCGATGAGTTTCGCGGCGGCCATCATCAGCGGAAGCCCGGGCGCAGTCACCGGTACGAGGGCCGGGCCCGAGACCGCGGGTCGATGCCCGTGCGGCGTGAATGTCACCACAGGTTCGGGCCAGGGTGCCGTCGCGGCGAGAGAAACCTGAACGGTCAGATTCCGCTGCAGCCAGAGATCGGCCTGCGAGGCGTAGGCGTACTGGTCGGCGCCTCCCGCCGTCCACGAGTTGCGCGCGATGCCGGCTATCGCGGGGCAGAGCGCGAGAAGGACGGCGAGCGGTATTGTGAGGCGCCGCGTGTTTAGCGGCCCGCGCGTGGCGATATAAATCGCCGCGGCGATCGCGCCGAGCGCCAGCGGCCGAAGCGGATCGTGCGAGTGAATGGTGGCGCCCGCGAGCGCGATCGTGAATCCGCCGACGATCCAGATCGCCAGCGCCCAAAGTATTCCAAAAACGGCAAATACGGCTACAATGACGTGAATCATTTATTGACAGTTCTGACGGGCGAATTGTACGTTTGCCCACCCAGCAACACAATTTCCGGAGGCTCTGCATGGGAGTGATCGAGAACCAGTGGCGGTTCAGCCTGAGCCGGCGGCGGGCGTTCGCCCGCTTTGCGGGCATGTTCGCCGCGTCACCGCTATTGAAGGCGCAGATCGATCCTCACAGCCTCATCGGGCACAAGCGGATTCCACGGCTCGAAGAGCTCGTGGATGCATTCGACTTCGAAGCGCTCTGCTATCGCAACATGACGCTCGAGCCCTACGACTACATGGCACACGGCGACGGCAGCGAGTGGAACCTGCGCCGTAATCGCCAGGCGTTCGACTGGGTCGACATCGTTCAGGGTAAGCCGGTCAATCCCGCGTCGGTGGACATGTCGTCTGTCATTCTCGGCGTGCCGATGAAGTTTCCGATCTTCACGGCGCCGAGCTCCGGTCAGGGCGCGCTGCATCCCGACGGCGAAATCGGCATGTATCGCGGCGCCACCGCCGCGAACGCGCTCGCGTCGTTTGCGAGCGGGACGACGGTGCCGCATCAGAAGATTGCGCCGGCTGCGACCGGCCCGCGCTGGCAGCAGTTCTATCCGATTCCCGATCTGGGCGCATCGGCAAAACAGCTGCAGATGTTCCAGGATCTGGGCGCGAAGGCGATCATCATCACCGTCGATCAGCAGGCGTCTGTCTACGAGCGCGATTTGCACGACCGCCATCTCGGCGGTGTCGTCGCCACTCCGGGCCGCGGCGGGGGCCGCGGCGGTGGCGGTGGAAACGCGGCAGCCGCCGCGGCGCAGGCCGCGCTCGAATCGGGCGCCGCCATTCCGACGACCGGGACCGGCGAGCCGGGCATCGGAAAATTCCCATCGTTCACGAAGTATCGCGTGTCGAATCGCCGGCTTTGGTACAGCTGGGACTACATCGACGAAGTGCGCAAGTTCATCAAGGTGCCCGTCATTCTGAAAGGCATCGTCACCGCAGAAGATGCGGAAATCTGCGTCAAGGAAGGCGTCGACGGCATCATCGTCTCGAACCACGGCGGCCGCTCGATGGACTACGGTCCCTCGACGCTCGAAGTGCTTCCAGAGATCGTCGCCGTGGTGAACAAGCGTTTCCCCGTAATGATCGACAGCGGCTTCCGCCGCGGCAGCGACGTTTTCAAAGCGATCGCGCTTGGCGCCGATGCCGTTGCGCTCGGTCGCGCCGCTCGCTGGGGTCTCGGCGCGTTCGGCGCGCCAGGTGTGCAGCGGCTGCTGGAAGTGCTGCAGGCCGAGCTCGTGCACGCCGCCGCATATGCGGGTCGCGCGACACTGAAGTCGATCGATAAGAGTGCTGTGAAAGTAAATTTCGTCTAACCGAGGCTCATATATGACCAACAAACTCAGCAGGCGCCGGGCACTTGGAAGCGTCGGCGCCATCGTGGCGGGAACTGTGGCGGGCTCGAAGATCGCCAGCGGACAAACGCCCGCTGCGCCGCGCGAGCGCGCGCCGTGGGAGCCGCCGCTGCAAGTTCGGGTGGTGCCGCGCGAGGAGCTCGTCAACATTCTCGAATTCGAGGAAGAGGCGAAGAAGAAGCTGCAGCCCGCGACGTTCGCGCTGGTCGCCGGCGGCGATCGCGCGCTCTTCGATCGCATCACGCTGCGGCCCCGGATGAACATCCCGACGACCGACATGGACCTCACGGTGAACCTGTTCGGCGAAGATCATTTCACGCCGATCATCGTCGCGCCGATTGCCGATCAGAAGCGCTTCCATCCAGACGCCGAGCTCGCCACGGCAAAAGGCGCGGCGGCAGGGAAGGCGCTGATGATCGTCAGCAGCCGGTCGAGCGTTGCGCTCGCCGACATCGCCGCCGTGGCGAAGCCGTCGTTCTGGTATCAGGTGTACGCGTCCGACAGCGCGGCGAAATCGCAGGTGCAGGACGCCATCAAGGCGGGCGCGAAAGCCATCGTCATTACCGTCGGCGCCTCGCACGCCGCGAACGGCGCGCGTCCCGCAACGGCGTCCTCGATCAACTGGTCTGCCGTAGATGCCATCAAGCAGGGCGTCAGCGTTCCTGTGATCGTCAAAGGCATCACGACGCCGGCGGAAGCGACGACGGCGCTGCAGCACAACGTGCAGGGCATCATCGCGTCGAATTTCGGCGGGCTGCTCGCGAACAAGGACGCGATGATTCTGGCGCTGCCGGCCATCGTCGATGCGGTCGCCGGCAAAGTGCCGGTGCTCACGGACGGATCGTTCCGCCGCGGCACCGACATCCTGAAGGCGCTCGCGTTAGGCGCGAAGGGCGTGCTGCTGGGCCGTCCCGTGATGTGGGGACTCGCGGCCTACGGTGACGCGGGCGTGCAGAACGTCATCGAGATGGCGCAGACCGAGCTCGGGCGCTATATGGGCATGTGCGGTAAACCGAACCTGAAGGCGCTCGATCGCACTGCCGTGAAAATTCACGGACCGATTCCAACGAAAGCGACGACGAATAACTAATGGGAAACATAGAACGTCAATGGGAGCGATCGCTTTCGCGCCGTAAGGCGCTCGCCGGCATGGCGGGTCTCATCGCCGGATCGCCGCTGCTGCACGCGCAGCTGGATCCGCGGCCGTTCACGACGCACAAACGCGCGCCAGGGCTCAATGAGATGCTCTCCGCGTTCGACTTCGAGCCGGTGATGTTCGCCAACGTCCCGCAGGCGGTGTACGACTACACGGCGCACGGTGACGGCGGCGAATGGAATCTGCGGCGCAACCGTCAGGCGTTCGACTGGGTCGACCTGATTCCCGGCAAAGCCGTCGATCCGTCCACTGTCGATCTCTCGTCGAAGCTGCTGGGCCTGGATTTGAAATATCCGATTCTTATCGCGCCGACCGCGACGCAGGTGGCGCTGCATCCCGATGGCGAAGCGGGGATGTATCGCGCGGCGCAGCTGTCGTCGAACACGCCGATGTGCCTGAGCCAAAACTCGAGTCAGTCGATCGAGGAGGTGGCGAAAGGCGCGCAGGGACAGTTGTGGTGGCAGTTCTATCCGCGGCAGGACATGGGCGCCAGCCAGGAGGTGCTCGAGCGCGCGCAAGGCGCCGGCTACACCGCGATGGTCATCACCGTCGATCAGCAGGCGTCGTACTACGAGCGTAGCCAGCACGATCGCAATCTGGGTGGCCGCGCGGGCGGAGCCGGCCGCGGCGGCGGACGCGGAGGCGCGGCGGGCGCCGCGCGTCAAGGCGGAGCCGGTCGCGCGAACGATCCCGAGGCGCTGGGCACGGCGACGATCGGTCGCGGCGCAGCTGTTCCAGGTTCGGCTGGCGCGGGAGCGGCGACAACGACCGCGCGTCGCGGTGCGGCCGCGTATCGCGTTGGCGCAGGCCGCTTGTGGTACAGCTGGGAATACCTGGACCAGGTGAGAAAATTCATCAAGACGCCCATCATCATCAAGGGCATTGTCACCGCCGAGGACGCGCGTCTCTGCGTCGAGCGCGGATTCGACGGCATCGTCGTCTCGAATCACGGCGGCCGGTCGATGGACTACGGTCCGTCGACGCTCGAAGCGCTGCCGGAGATTGTCGCGGCGGTGAACGGAAAAATTCCTGTGATGATCGACAGCGGCTTCCGCCGCGGCAGCGATGTGCTGAAAGCGCTGGCGCTCGGTGCCGATGCCGTCTGGCTGGGACGGGCCGCGCGGTGGGCGCTCGGCGCGTTCGGTCCGGTGGGCGTGCAGCGGCTGCTGACCGACATCATCTTCAAAGAGCTGGTCGAGGCGGCGGCGGCGACAGGCAAGACCACGCTTGCGTCGATCGATTCCAGCATCGTGAAGCAGTCATGGCCCTAGGGCCGGTCGCGGCTCGTTAAGCACACATGCAGCGTTGAATCACAAAGGCCGGGATCACATCCCGGCCTTTTTTTGTCAGGAGGTCACCATGCTGTCGAGACGAGAGCTGATTGCGGGTGGAGCGGCGGTGCATATGGCAGGCGGCGACGCCGCAGCCGCGCAGCGCGGAAGCGACGACGATTCGGGGCCGCAGCTGCGATCGATTCGTGATGTTCTTGACGCCATGCGCGCGCAATATACGGTGCAGACGCCGATCGTGGCTCAGCTTCGCGAAAGGCAGCGCCAGTTCCTGCGCGTCAACCAGCGCTTTCCCGAATGCATCGACGTCGGCATTCGCGTGTGGGAACAGATGCAGGACTGGCACATCAAGCATCTGCGGCCGCTCACTATTTACCGCGCGGGCGATGGGCGCTGGCAGATGGACTTCATCATGTCGGTGCTCGTGCTGAGGCCCGAGATCAACGATAACGAAGTCGGTCACGGGTATGACCGCTAACACCTCCGCCGATGCGCAGCTGGTGCGCGCGATCGGGACGCGCGAGCTGACGCTCAGCATCATCAACGTCACGATCGCGTCGTCTATTTTCCTGATGCCGGCGACGGTCGCCGAGCGGCTGGGCGCCGCGGCGCCCATCGCCTATCTCGTGTGCGCCGCGCTGATGACATTGATAGCGCTGTGCTTTGCGGCTGCCGGCAGCCGCGTGTCGCTCACCGGCGGTCTCTACGCGTACATCGATACTGCGTTCGGGGGTTTCGCGGGTTTCCTCGGCGGGTACTTGTATTCCGTCACGGCGTGTTTGTCGGTCGCGTCGGTCGCCACCGCGTTTGCGGGGACCGCGGGCGTGATCTGGCCGACGTTCGCGACCGGTTCGGCTCGCGCGCTGCTGCTGGCGATGTTGTTCGCAGCGCTGGCTGCGGTGAACGTGCGCGGCATCACGCCGGGCATCCGCCTGGTCGAGTTCATCACGGCAGCGAAGCTGCTTCCGCTTTTGTTCCTTGTCTTCGGGGGCGTCTGGTCGCTGAATGTCGACTTTCTACGCATGTCGATGCCGACGGTGTCGCAGGTGGGGCAGGCGTCGATCGTGCTGCTGTTTGCGTTCGTCGGCGTCGAGGTCGCGCTGACGCCGTCGGGAGAGATTCGCGATCCGGCGAAGACCGTGCCGCGCTCCATCCTGACCGCCCTTGCGCTTGCGACGTCGATTTATCTCGCCGTGCAGACGGTCGCGCAGGGCACGCTTGGGCCAGAGCTGCCGCTCTTCAAGGAAGCGCCGCTCGTGGAAACCGCCAGCAGGTTGTTCGGCACCGGCGCGAAGCTGATTTTCCTTATCGGTATGGCCGTGTCGATTTTCGGCTACATCGCGGGAGACATGCTCGGCACGCCGCGGGCGCTCTTCGCACTGGCGCGCGATGGCGTGCTGCCGGCCGCGCTCGCTCGGGTACATCCAGGGTATCGCACACCCGCGCTGGCGATCGTCTTATACGCGGCGGCTGTGGCGGCACTGGCGATCTCGAGCTCGTTCGAACGGCTGGTGGTGATGGCGAATGTGTCGGCGCTGTTGCTGTATTTGATGTGCGTCGCGGCGTCGTACCAGCTTCAGCGGCGCAATGTGAGAATGGCCGGGGCACCCTTCGACCTTCCCGGCGGCATGCTGATACAGCTGCTCGCTGCCGCCGGCATCGTGTGGCTGCTGTCGCAGGCGACCTACGACGAATGGAGAGTCGTGGTGTACGCGCTCGCCGTTGCGGTCGTCTACTACGTGGTCAAACGGTTTCTTCGGAACCCTTCCGCCGCCGCGGCTTCGCCCGCGCGGGACCAGTAACGTCGCTCGGTCCGGGCTTGAGCTCTCGCTCCGCCGCGAGCCAGTCGTCGAGGTCGGCGCCATGGTCGCCGCCGCGCCTCTGGTAGATCTGGTACGCCCGCTGCGCCACCTCATCAGGATTGAAGGGCTCTGTCTCGCCGTTGCCCCTTTTCGATGTTCGCGCGGGTTTGGGTGAGTCGGACGATCCGTTCGCAGGCTTGTTCATTCGTGGCATCGTTCCTCCGTCAAATTCAATATAACTCAGGTGCGGAGACGCGCTCCAGGAAAAGCGGCGCGGATTTCATGTACAGAAATGTCGCGCCACTTGCCGGGCAGAAGATCGCCGAGCTCGATCGCGCCGAATGCAATGCGTTTGAGGCGTGTCACTTCATGGCCGGCGGCTTTCATCATCCTTCGGATTTCACGGTTCCTGCCTTCCGCCAGCTCCACAATGAGGTGCGTCTCGCGCTTCGATCGCTTCAGGACGTCGATCGAGGTTGCCGTGAGCCGCTCGCCGGCATCGACGATGCCCTTTATCAGGGATTCTGCCGACGCGTCGGACAGTTCACCGCGCACGGTCACCACGTAACGGCGGACGATACCTGTTGCGGGATCGGTCAACCAATCCGCAAGCTGCGTGTCGTTGGTCATCAGGAGCAGGCCGGTCGAGGCAAGATCGAGGCGGCCGACAGGCACCACACGCGCATCGACATCAGCGATCAGGTCGTACACCGTTGCGCGTCCTTCCGGATCGCTGCGAGTCGTCACGACTTTCCGCGGCTTGTTGAGAGCGATACAACGCCACGCCGCGTGCTCCGCTTCAACGCCGGCGACGTGAATCCGGGTGAGCCCGGGCGCAACCTGATGGGCGGGGTCGGTGACAACAGCTCCATTCACTTCGACTTTGCCCGACCGAATCAGCTCGTACGCCTGCGAGCGAGAGGAATATCCGAGCTTCGACAGCGCGCGAACGAGCGCCACCTTCTTTGCAGGCGCCCCTCTCGCACCCTTCTTGCACCTCACTTGCACCCATTGCACCCTTCGCACCCATTACGGTTTGATGATTTTCAGGCCCGCCGGTACCGGCGGAGTGACCAGAGGCGCGGTGATGCGGATGATTCTGCCGTTGGATGATTGACGAGGTAGAGCTCGCCGTCGGCGTCGACGCCGAACGAGCTGATGGATCCCAGCACCGGACCGCCGCCGAGTTCGGCTGTATGCTCGCGCCGATCTGACGCGCGGGCCTCTCCCGAGCCGTCGATCGTGAGCGCGAGCGACCAGACGCGACCCGAGTAGTCAGCGAAGAAATACCGTCCGCGAAAGGCAGCTCCCAACCGAGCGCCTCTATATACAAATCCGCCGGTGATCGACACGCCGTCGCTGCGCCCGTACTCGAAAATCGGATTCGTGGGCGAAGAGAACAGCGGACGCGACGTGACATTCTCGCGCGTGCCTTCGAAGTTGCGCCAGCCATAGTTGCGGCCGCCGGCGCCGCGCGGTTCGTAATCAATCTCCTCCCGGTTGTTCTGTCCAACGTCCCCGATCACTAGCGCGCCCGTGCCGCCGCGCGCCACATCGTCGAAGGTGTAACGCCAGGGGTTGCGCAGGCCGAAAGCCCAGATTTCATCGCGGACGTTGTCCCCGCCGAGAAACGGGTTGTTCGATGGAACTCTGTAGCCGAAGGCGTCGGCGTCGCTCACGTTGATGTCGATGCGGAGCATCTTGCCGAGCAGCTCGCTCGGATTCTGCGCACGGTGGTCGGGGTCGTTGCCCGAGCCGCCGTCGCCGAGGCCGATGTAGAGATAACCATCTGGCCCGAACGCCAGGTGTCCGCCGTTGTGATTGTCAAACGGCTGCGTGATGACGCGCCGCGACCCCTCGAGCTGCAGATCGAATCGGGAGGACGGATTGGCGATGAGCGGATCGGACGAGCGCGTGAAGCGCGCGACGACGGTGTCGCTGTCTTCGTTCGTGAAGTTGACGAAGAAACGTCCGCTCGACGCGTAATCGGGCGCGAACGCGAGGCCGAGCAGGCCGCGCTCGCCGCCCGATCTCACGCTGCTGGTCAGATTGAGAAAATCAGTCGCTAGAACGGTGCCGTTGCGCACCACACGAATGCGCCCCGTCTGCTGGACGACGAACTGCACCGTGCGATCGGTAGGGTGCTGCACGAACGCGACCGGCGATTGAAATCCTGAGGCGTAGACCTGTCCCTGCAGCTGCGCCTCGGCTCGGCCGGCCACAAGCAGGAGTAACACGCAGGCCGCCGCACATCGCACAGGATTATCGTAACGCACTGGGCTATCATTCGGGTGATGGTGCGGGGCCTCGCTCTTATCGTCGTTGCATGCATGTGTGTCGCAGGCTGCGACAAGAAGGAGCCGGAGGCCCCGGATCCGGGCACACCTCCCGGTGGAGACGTACGCGTCTCGCCCGGCGATCGCCTCGGCTGGACGCAGCAGGCGCCCGACGCGGCCGCGCTCGCGTCGTACCAATACGCGCTCTACGTCGACGGATTTCGTCTGACGCTTGCCGGCGCGAGTTGCGCGCAAGCGGCGAGCGGGACCGCGTTCGATTGCAGCGCCACGCTGCCCACTTTCAGCGCCGGCACACACACCCTCGAGCTCGCGACGTTCATCGTCGATGGCGGCTCGACGGCCGAGAGCGGGCGATCGGCGGCGCTCCGTGTCATTGCCGGCACGACCTCGAATTTCTCCGCAGCGTCCATGCTTGTCGTCACCGCCGAGCAGGTGCGATTGAATCTGGTGCCCGTTGCCGAAGGATTACTGCTTCCATCCGATCTTGCGTTCGCGCGTGATGGATCGATCTTCATCGCGGAGCGTGGCGGCGTTGTGCGATTGATTCGAGATGGGGTGCTCGTCGAGACGCCGGCCCTCGATCTGTCTCCGGAGATTGCGTGGCCGGAAGGTGGGCTTCTCGCGATCGCGCTGGATCGCGCGTTCGACGAGAACGGGCTGATGTACGCGCTCTACGCCGTGGAGGCGCCGCGGAACGGGCTCGAGTTTACGCTCGCGCGATTCCGCTTCGCGAACGGCGTGTTCGCCGAGCGCGCGGTGCTGCTCGATCGAACGAAGGCGTCGGCCACGGCTCCAAGCGGCGCACTGCGAATCGGGCCGGACGGAAAGCTGTTCGTCGCGTTCGACAGCGACTCCGACAGCCGCATCGCCGGAAGCTTCGCGACCTATAACGGGAAAGTGCTGCGATTCAACACGGACGCGACCACGCCCGACGACCAGCCGGCATCGAATCCGATTTATTCCCTCGAGCATCCGCAGCCGCTGGCGCTCGACTGGCAGCCGGCGAGCGGCACTTTGTGGGTAGTCGATCGTGTCGGCATCGACGCCGGCCGCCTGAGCGCCGTCGTCAAGGATGCCGGACAAAGCCGCGCCGCGTTCCGCACGTCGTATGCGCTGCCCGCAGGCACCGGCGCAGCCTCGGCGGCGTTCTATCGCGGCGATTTGATGCCGATGTTCAAAGGGAACCTGTTCATCGCGGCGGAGATGGGACGGCAGCTGATCCGCCTGCGCTTCGATCCGGACAACGCGTCGAGGATCGTGACGGTTGAGCGGATGCTGACGGATCAGATCGGCGGCGTCCGGGTCGTCAGCGAGGCGCCCGACGGGGGACTGTACGTCGCGACGGAGAGTGTGTTGTACAGGCTCGCGCCGTGACACCACCAACCACCAACTAAGGTTGTCTTGTGCTCGCCGGCAGATACAACTCGGCGAGGCCCTGCACGATCGACCTTTGATCGACGTCGTCCAGATTCATCAGCACGATGACCGTCACGCGATCGTTCAGGTACCGCGCGAACATGGCGCGGAAGCCAGGCATGCCGCCGCTGTGATGCACGAGATTACGACCCGGCGGAGACTGCAGTTCCCAGCCGAATCCGTAGGGAGCGGTGGTGCCGTCGTTGAGTGTCACCGGAGTCCACATCTGGCGTCGGCTTGATTCACTGAGAATCTTGTCGCTATTGAGAACGGCGTCCCACTTTGCCAGGTCCAGCACCGTCGAGAGAAACGCGCCGCTCGGTCGTAGCGCCGGCCAATCGTTGGCGTTCACCAACTTATCGTTGTCGGCATAACCGGCAGCGCGGTTCGGTACGCGTGCTTTCGTGTTGGTCGGAAATGTCGTGTTCATGCCCGACGGCTTGAAGACCTTCTCGTTCAAGTACTCCGTCCATGGTTGGCCGGAAACCTTATGGATGATCTCGGCGAGCGCAAAGTAACTGACGTTGCCGTACTCCCACTTCTCCCCGGGAGAGAAGCGTAGCGGCACGGGATAGGCGGCCCTAATCACCTCGGCGTCACTGAGAATTTTAGACGGATCGAATCCGGGCGCCTCCCGAACAATGCCTGAGGTGTGCGTCAGAAGATGGCGAATCGTAATGTCCTTCCACGCGGCCGGCGTGCCGTCGAGATGCTTGCTGATCCGATCATCGACCCCTAACCGGCCTTCCTGGACGAGCAGCATGATTCCCGTGGCGATGAACTGCTTGCTGACCGACGCGATCTTGTAGACGGTTTCGGGCGTCGCCGGAATCTTGCGGTTCCTGTCCGCGAGACCATAACCTGCGGCCTTGATGACTTGCCCATCCTTGACGATGGCGAGGGAGAGGCCCGGGATGTTCTGACGCTTCATCTCGGCCCTGATGAAGTCGTCAGTTGGATCCGCCTGCGCGATGCCAGTCGAGGCGAGGAAGAGCGCCAAGGCGAGCGGAATGCTGCGACGCATCATGGTTATTCTCTTTTATCACCAACCACCAACCACCCACCGCTAACCACGGCCGGCCAGTTTATACTGGCGCGCGATTCGTATGTACCCGAATCCGCAGGACGTCCTTCCGCTTCCGCCTCGGCCCGATCTCCAGCAGTACAAGAAGCAAGCGAAGCAGCTGTCGAAGGCGTGCAAAGCGCGCGGACAGGACGGCGTGCGCGAGTGGGCGGCGCAATGGATGGCCGCTGCCGGCGATCGATTCGTGGAATTCGCGTGGAACACGCTGTCGAGCCCTGGTAAATGCGCGCTGAGCGACGCGCAGTTCGTTATCGCGCGCGCATATGGTTTCCTCAGCTGGCCGAAGTTTGCGCGGCACATCGACGACTTGGAGCGCGCCAACGTCACCGTCGGCGCATTCGAAGCGGCTGCCGACGCGATTGTGGCGGGGGATCTCGCAACGCTGAAGGAATTACTGCGCGACGATCCGTCGTTGGTCCACGCGCGCTCGACACGTGAGCATCGATCGACGCTGTTGCACTACGTGGCCGCAAATGGTGTCGAGAACTATCGACAGAAAACGCCGCCGAACGCGGTTCAGATCGCCGAGACCCTCCTCAACGCCGGCGCCGACGTCGACGCAGTCGCCGACATGTATGGCGGCAACGCGACGACGCTCGGATTGGCGGCCACCAGCATCCATCCGTTGAGGGCCGGCGTACAGAATGCGTTGATCGACTTGCTCCTCGAACGTGGAGCCCAATTGGATTGGCCCAGCGGCGCGGGTCGAAACGTGTCGATCGTCACCGGCTGCCTGGCGAACGGGCGCGGAGAGGCGGCCGAACATCTGGCGGCGCGTGGCGCCGCGCTCGATCTCGAGTCGGCGTCAGGCGTCGGGCGCCTCGACGTAGTGAGAGGGTTCTTCAACACCGACGGAACCCTGAAACCGTCTGCGACCGAAACGCAGATGCGCGACGGCTTCACATGGGCGTGCGAATTCGGGCGAACGGACGTCGTGGCATTTCTGCTCGAGCGAGGGATGGATATCACTGCAAAGCTGCGGAACCATGGCAACACCGGACTGCACTGGGCATCGTTCGGCGGGCACGTGAGCACGGTGCAGCTGCTGTTGAACCGGCACGCGCCTCTCGACCCGGTAGACGATTCGTACGGTGGGACGCCGCTGAGCTGGGCGCTGCATGCCTGGGGCAACGAGCCTCAAGGCTCACCCGATCGCTACTACCGTGTCGTCGCGCTGCTGGTGGCAGCCGGTGCGACCGTGGAGCCGGAATGGCTCCAGCATCCCGCAATTCAGGCTGACGCGAAAATGGTCGCGGCGCTTAGCGGACGGTCCGGCTGAAGCCGGACACTACCGACGTTGTCGTCGCGTCGTCGTGCTCGTCGCGTTCGTGTCTTCGTGTCTTCGTGGTTTTCCTCCTAGTCTCCTAACCTCCTGTTCAGGATCTTTGTTTTCGTATCCGCATCATCTCGTTGCCGCCCTTTTGAAACTGGTACGGAACGCGTTCGATCGTGACGGCATAGTTCAAGTCGCGCATCTTCGCGGTTGTGCTGTCGAGATAGGGCGAGGGAAGTGCTCCGAGGGCGATCAGTGGGAAAATGCGGACTTCGTCTGCCACACGGCATAACTCGACGATCGCGTCCTCGTGAAATTGCTGCCCGAGTTGCTCTGAGTAAAGAAAAAGAAAATGGGAGCAGACTGCCAGGTCAAAGGACGCGCTCTCGAATGGAAGGGCCGGCGCAGCCGCCGTGACGTACCGTCCGTCGCGCCGGCCGGCGTCGTAGTCGGCAAGAAAATCGTCCATCGCCGCCATCCGCACGCGGTGTAAGTTCTCGATCGATGTGATCTCGTCCCAGATGAACTCGTCGACGTTGCGCTTCGTTTGCCCGAGAATGTCCTCGGCGGTCGCCGCAATCCGCTCGCGAATCTGCTCTGCGCTGAACTCGTAAAGGGGATCGAAGGAGATGACCCGCGAGCCTCGGCGCGTCGCCTCGGCATTGAACCCCGCGGGCCCATCGGCGCAGCCGAGAATGCGCGTCTTCAGGTCGTCGTCGCTCAGCGCGAACATCCGCCGATACTCGTCGAACGATCGGCCCCACGGAACGACCTTGTCCAGAGTGAACACGTCTGCTTATTTCGCCGCCAGCGTTCCCAGCGCCGCGAGCTGTTCGCGGATCTGTTTCTGCGCATCAGGCGGCACTGTCCCGAGTGGTGGGCGAGTGGGTCCGCCGGCGTAGCCGATTTGATCGAGCGCGTACTTCAAGCCCGCGACGCCCGTCATTGCGCCGAGCAGCCGTCCGAGCGGGGTGATGCGCCGTTGCAGTTCGAGCGCCTCCGCGTGTCGCTGCGCGCGAACCAGCTCGACCATGTCGACGCAGATATCCGGGACCACACTCGAGATCGCCAGCACGCCGCCGTCGGCGCCCGCACAGAGCGCGTGATAGAACGTCGGCGCCGAACCGCCCAGTACCACGAACTCGTCTGGCGTGCGCGCGATGGTCTCGGCCAGCTGTACCAGATCGGCGTTCGACTCTTTCAGGCCGATGATGTTCGGGTGTGCGGCGAGCCGCTCGACCGCGTCGGGCATCAGATTCACGCCCGTGAACATGCTGACGTTGTAGAGCAGCACAGGCACCGGAGACGCATCCGCCACGGCAGTGTAGTACCGCACGAACGCATCGCTCGTCATCACGTTCTTGTAAAACGACGGCGTCCGCACCAGGACGATGTCGACGCCGATGCGCGCGGCGCGCGTGGCAGCCGCAATCGTCGCGGCCGTTGACTC
This sequence comes from Vicinamibacterales bacterium, assembly GCA_963730445.1. Classification (GTDB taxonomy): domain Bacteria; phylum Acidobacteriota; class Vicinamibacteria; order Vicinamibacterales; family JAMQPK01; genus JAMQPK01. The sequence goes on from CAVSRX010000015.1 coordinate 227,730, forward strand.
GCGGCCGACCCCGCCAATCAGCGTGCGATCGCGCGGCACGTTCGCGCGCACGGTTTCGATGACGGCATCCGACTCGGCGTCATCCAGGAGCGGCGCCTCGCCGTTCGAGCCCAGCACGACGAGCCCCGCCAGCCGCGTCCGCATCCAGCGCGCGACGTTGCCGGCAAGGCTCCGATGATCGACCGCCTCGTTACTGAATGGAGTTGGAATCGGAGGAAAGACGCCTTCGAGATTCACGCGAAAACTCTACCATGACGCCCCGATGGCGACCGTCCCGCCGATGCGCATGTGCTCGCCCGCCCTCGACAGCTCGAACTCGGGCCGCACGAACAGCACGTTGCCCGCGGCGATGCGCACGCCCGCGAATCCGCTGAGCGTGCCCTTCGTGGATTCGCTTCGGAAGATGTCGCGGCCGTGCACGTGAACACGTTGTTCACAAGCGCGCAGCCGGTGGGTGACTCGCGCGTCGATTTCACGCGCGTCACGCCAAGACCACCGCCGGCGTACGGCTGCGTGCGTCCGCTCCCGAAGTACTTGATGATGCGCCCGCGCGCGGCCGTGACGGTCGAGTCGAATTGCACGCCGCTGTCGAAGTTGCGCTCGGCCTTCTGGGTCTCGGCCAGCACTTCGATCCCCCAACCGTGCGGCGACTTGAAGCCGACGCCACCGCCGATGGGGACGCCGACACCAAGGCTCCCCTCGTCGTCCCAGAGCTGGACGACGCCGGTCGTGGCGAAGACCTCGATGGATTGGGCAGACGCGAGAACGGGAGAAAGGATGAGGACGCCGAGTAAGAAGAAGACTCGCATTGTCATATCCGGCAATGCGAGATTAGCAGAATGAGTGGCTCAAAAAGGGGTAGGGGGTGAGGGGCAAGGGGCAGAGCCTTACCCCTCACCCCTTACCCCTTACCCCTTCTAGGCTAGATACTTGGGAACTTGCGCAGTGTTTCCGAACCGCTGAGCGTTCCGAGGCAATAGCTGCCGTTGTAGTTCACTTTCATCGTGTCGTCCGCCTGTCGCGTGCCGGTGCCGTTCAGGTTGAACTGGCAGGGCAGCCCCATGGCTGTCATCGTGCCGGTCGTGACGAGATTGATGACGCTGTCGCTCTGCATCGTGCCGGTGAGGTTCGCCGCAACCGTGACGCCGCTCGCGCAGGTCGCGTTCACGGTTCCGGACACAGACGAAGCGGTCTGAGTTGTGATGAGCCACTTCACATCCGAGCAGTTGCCCAGCGGAAGCCCGGCGATGCTGGGCGAGCCCCACGCACCGGCGAACGCCGACGCGGGCGAGCTCGAGGAGTTCCCGCCGGTCGATGATCCACCCGTGGACGTGCCGCCCGCGGCGCCGCTGTTTCCAGGCGCTGTGGGGCTGAAAAGCTTCGACGTGTTTTCGAACGCGCAGCCCGTTGCGAGCGTCGACGCCAGCAGCAGGCTCAGGAGAGAAACGGTTTTCATTGATATGCCCTTACAGTTTTGTATCGGCACACACAGTTCTGGTATGTACCCCAGGTCCGCCGCTCAAAATTCTTAGAGAATCGAGGAGAGCGCCTAAGGTATTGCAGGATAAAGGCCAGAACGGTGTTCAAGGACGTCAAAACAGGTAGAATCCGAGTGATGAGACGCCTCCTCCTCGTGCTGTTTGTGATGGTGCTGGCCACGGGCGCCGGGTGCCGCCGGCGGGCTGCCGAGGTCAGCGAATACAACGATCCGCATCCGCTTCCGGAAGAGCCGTTCGTCATCGACGCGCCCTCGATCGGCAAGCATGGCGGACGATTCGTGATGGGCAGCATTCAGAACCCGCGCACGTTCAACGCCATCATGGCGAACGAAGCGTCCTCGAACGTCATCAACAATCTGACGTTTGCCACGCTCACGGAGTTTGACAACGCCACGCAGAAGTCGATTCCGTGGCTGGCCAAATCGTGGGAGGTGGCGCCCGACGGCCTGACGTGGACCTTCCACCTGCGCAAGGGGGCCAAGTTCTCGGACGGGCATCCGATTACCGCGGAAGACGTTCTCTTCAGTTTTCAGGTCGTGTTCGACAAGACGCTGCATCCGTCGGTACAGGACCTGTTGATCATGGGCGGGAAGCCGTTCGAAGTGACCGCGCCAGACCCGTATACCGTCGTCGTCAAGACCCCCTCGCCGAACGCCTCACTAGTCGATAACGTCGCCAACGTGCGCATCATGCCGAAGCACGTGCTCGAGGAATCGTTCAAAAAGGGGGATTTTGCCGCGGCATATAACGTGGGCACGCCCCCCGACAACATCGTGACCAGCGGCGCGTGGCGCGTCGCGCAGTACGTGCCGGGCGAGAAGACGGTCCTCGCGCGAAATCCGTATTTCTTCGGCGTCGACAAGGACAGCAAGCGTCTCCCGTACCTCGACGAGGTGGTCTTCCTCATCGTGCCAGATCTCGATGCGGCGGATCTGAAGTTTCGCGCGGGCGAGCTGCACGGCCTGGATGACGTGAAACCAGAAAATTACAGCTGGTACAGAGACAACCAGCAGAAGAACAACTTTACGTTGTACGACCTCGGCGCCGATATAAACACGAACCACTTCTGGTTCAACCTCAACAAGGTCCAGAAACCCACACCCGGCAAGAAACTCGGTGATCCGTTCGTCGATCCCGTGAAGTACTCCTGGTTCAGCAACCCGATCTTCCGCCGCGCGGTATCGATGGCCATCGATCGCGATGCGATGATCCCGTCCGTGTTTTACGGCGAGGCCGTCAAGAACTGGGCGATTGCGACGCCAAGCAACAAAGTGTGGCACTCGCCCGACCTGCCGAAATACGACTACAACCCGGCGGAAGCGAAGAAGCTGCTTGCCGGTTTGGGATGGAAAGACGGCAACGGCGACGGCATCATCGAGGACGCGCGCGGCAATCCCGTAACGTTCTCGCTGAAAACGAACAGCAGCAACACGACGCGCATCGCGATGCTGAACTTCATCAAAGCCGATCTCGCGAAAGTGGGCATCAACGTCATCACCGCGCCGGTCGATTTCAACACGCTCATCACGAACCTGCGAGACGATTTCCAGTACGACGCGATGCTGTTGGGCTGCAGAGCGGCGTGCCGCCAGACCCGTCGACGATGCAGAACGCTGGCGCTCCAGGGGTCACGCACTCTGGTTCCTGAGGCAGGTCAAACCCGACACTCCGCAGGAGGCGCGTATCGACGAGCTGATGGACAACATCGTCGGGACGCACGATCTCGCCGGGCGTCAGAAGGCCTATAAGGAAGTCGAGACGATCCACAACGAGATGGCCTGGCTGACATGGCTGCCGGTGCGCATGCAGAAGATCCGGTGAGCAATCGGCCGGTTGCTGCATCGTCGCACGCCTCAGCGATATGTGGTGAGCGCAAGAAGATCTCGAAGGAGATCGATACCATCTGGAACGAGCAGGGGTGGTTCGTGTGGCTGCCGATTCTCAACGTCAAGCTGCCTGTGAGCAACCGGTTCGGCAACGTGCAGCCGAGCGTGATGGCGCACCGTATTCTCTGGAACATCGAGCAGGTATACGTCAAATGATGTGGCATCGTCTGTCTGACCGCTGTCGCTGGTCGTCGTTGCCGGCTGGGTCCACGGCAGGCTGCCGGCGCATGGCAAACGAAACGGTTGCCTACAAGGATGAGATTCCGCCGCCGGCAGAGCCATTCATCAGGCAGGTGCCGAGCGTGGGCCGCTACGGCGGCCGGTTCGTGCTTGGCGAGACGAACAATCCTCGGACGTTCAACGCGATGATGGCGGGCGAGACGTCGACGACTGACATCACGGACCGCCTGTTCGGTTTTCTGGTCGGCTTCAACCTCGCGACGCAGGAGTACGAGCCGGGGCTGGCGAAATCGTGGGAGGTGGGCGCCGACGGCGTGACGTGGACGTTCCACCTGCGAAAAGGCGCAGCGTTCTCGGATGGACATCCCATTACGGCAGAGGATGTGCTCTTCTCGTTCGAGCTCGCTTACGATCGCACGCTTCACCCGCCCTATCAGGATCAGTTGCAGTCCGATGGGAAGAACTTCGTGGTGACCGCGCCTGATCCGTTCACGGTCGTCATCAATACGGGCAAGCCGCACGCCGCGCTCCTCGAGGCGCTGGTGTCGGGCGGCCTGCCGATTATGCCGAAGCACGTCCTGCAGGAGGCATTCAAGAACGGATCGTTCGCGGCGGCCTACAACGTCAGCACGCCGCCCGACAAGGTGGTGACGAGCGGTGCGTGGCGTCTGGCGCAGCACGTCACGAACGAAAAAACAGTGCTCGTCCGCAACCCGTATCACTACGCGTTCGATCAGAACAATCAGCGGCTGCCGTACCTCGACGAGCTCGTCATCCTCGTCGTGCCTGATCAGGATGCGGCCGATCTGAAGTTCCGAGCCGGCGGCATCGATGCCGTCGACGACGTGAAGCCCGAGAATTACCAGTGGTACGAGGAGAATCAGAAGAAAGGGAATTTCACGCTGTACAACCTCGGTGCATCCCAGGCGACGCACCTGATGTTCTTCAACCTGAATCGGGTGCAGCCGCCGGTGGGCGCGGCAAAGCCCGTGCCCGGCAAACGGGTCGGGGATCCCTTCGTCGAGCCGCTCAAGTATTCGTGGTTCAACAATCGGGACTTCCGCCGCGCGGTGTCGATGGGGATCGATCGCGAAGCGCTCGTCAAGGGCGTGATGTACGGCTACGGCGAGAAGAACTGGTCGCAGATGACCAGCAGCAACAAGGTGTGGCACTCGCCCGATATCGCCAAACCCGACTACAACCCCGCCGAGGCGAAAAAGCTGCTCGCGGGGATGGGATTCAAAGACACCAACGGCGACGGGTTTCTGGAAGACCCGCGCGGCAACCAGGTGGGCTTCATGCTGAAGACCAACAGCAGCAACGCGCTGCGTGTCAGCATGGCGAACTTCATGCGCGACGATCTCGCCAGAATCGGCGTCCGCATGACGCTGACGCCCATCGACTTCAACACCCTTATCACCAACATGACGAGGGACTTCCAATACGAGGCCATCCTGCTCGGCTTCCAGAGCAGCGTGCCGCCGACCCCATTCGGCGGCCAGAACGTCTGGCGGTCGTCGGGCGAGTCGCATAACTGGTTCGTCCGGCAGCAGAAGCCTGCGACGCCGATGGAGGCGCGCATCGACCGCGCGCTGGACGAGATGCTCACCACGCAGGACCTCGCCATCCAGCACGAGCGATGGAAGGAAATCCAGAACATCATTAACGATCAGGCGTGGTTTATCTGGTTGCCGATCCCGACGATCAAAGTACCAGTGAGCAACCGGTTCGGTAATACGCACCCGAGTGTCATGGCGCACCGCATCCTCTGGAACATCGATCGGGTGTTCCTCAAGCCTCCCCAGAGCTGACACGCCGCCATGCGCATCTACGTACTGCGGCGGCTGCTGCAGACCATTCCACTCCTGCTCGGCATCTCGCTGATGACGTTTCTCCTGCTGCAGCTTGCGCCGGGAGACTTCCTCAACCAGATGGCGGAGAACCCGGGGATTTCCGCCGAGACGATCGAGGCCATGCGCGTGCGCTTCGGCCTCGACAAGCCGTGGTACGTCCAGTACGCGATCTATCTCCGCAACGTGATCTTTTATTTCGACTTCGGGCAGTCGTTCGCGCGCCACCAGCCGGTGTTCGAGGTGCTGAGCGACGGCTTCACGAACACGCTGATGCTCGCGGGCGCCGCGGCGTTCGTCACGTGGGCGCTCGCGATTCCGCTCGGCGTAATCGCCGCCGTGAAGCAGCACTCGTGGATCGATCGCGCACTCTCGTTCGTCGCCTTCATCTGGCTGTCGATTCCGGAAATTCTCGCGGCCCTGCTCCTGTTGATGATGGCGGCGCGCACCGGATGGTTTCCGGTTGGCGGGATGCGGTCGCTCGATTACGACGAGCTCGACGGCATCAGCCAGTTCTTCGACATCCTTCACCATCTCGTGCTGCCGGCACTGGTGGTGGGGCTGATTCCGCTGGCGAGCCGCATGCGGCAGATGCGCGGCAGCCTGCTCGACGTGCTGCGCCTCGATTACGTGACGACCGCTCGCGCGAAAGGGCTGGGCGAGCGGACGGTCATCATCAAGCACGCGCTGCGCAACGCGCTGAACCCGATGATTACGCTGTTCGGCTACACGCTCGGCGCCCTCGTCTCGGGCTCGTTCATCGTCGAGATCATCTTTTCGTGGCCCGGCCTCGGGCGCATCACGCTCGACGCCATCCTGACGCAGGACCAGTATCTGGTGATGGGCGCCGTGCTCATGGCGTCGCTCGTGCTGATTGTCGGGAATCTCATCGCCGATCTCCTGCTGGCCATCGCAGATCCGCGGATCAGCTATGACTGAGATCGTCGCGCCCGATCCAATCGCCCTCAAAGGAGATCCCGAGATTCTCGAGGTGGTCTCGCCTCAGTCGCCGGGCGTCGTCTTCTGGACGCAGATGCGCAAGAGCCCGCTGGCGATCGCGGGCGGCGTCGTGCTGACGATCTTCTACCTGCTGGCGCTGTTCGCGCCGTTCGTGGCGCCGTATCCGCAGGAAGAAATGGATCGCACGAAGTATTTCCATCCGCCGCAGGGGGTGCACTGGGTGCGCGCCGACGGCAGCTTCAGCCTGCGGCCGTACGTGCGCGACATGCGCGTCACCGACATGAGCAGCTTCACGTACGAAGAGGATCGATCGCGCGAGCTGCCGGTGAGGTTCTTCGTGCGCGGCTATCCCTACGAGCTGATGGGGTTCCTCCCATCGAACATCCACCTCTTCGGCGTCGATGCGCCGGGACGCATCTTCCTGTTCGGCAGCGATTCGTTCGGGCGCGACGTGTTGTCGCGCCTGCTCTACGGCGCGCAGATCTCGCTCACGGTCGGGCTGGTCGGCATTGCGATTTCCTTCACGCTCGGGCTGCTGCTCGGCGGGATCGCCGGCTATTTCGGCGGCTTTGTCGACACGGCCATCATGCGGCTCACCGAGCTGCTGCTGAGCATTCCGTCTCTCTATTTGATCATCGCGCTTCGCGCCGTGTTCCCGATGGACCTGCCCAGTCATCAGGTGTATCTCGGCATCGTTGCGATTCTGGCGTTTATCGGGTGGGCCGGCCTGGCGCGTGTCATCCGCGGGCTGGTGCTGTCGATGAGGAAGAGCGACTTCGTGACAGCAGCAGAGGCGCTTGGCTTCGGCCGGCTGCGCGTCATCGCTCGCCATGTGCTGCCGAACACGATGTCGTACGTGATCGTCGCGGCCACGCTGTCGATTCCCGGATACATCCTCGGCGAAGTGATTCTGTCGTTTCTCGGCGTCGGCGTGCAGGAGCCGAGCGCGTCGTGGGGCAACATGCTGAACCAGGCGCGCAGCATCCGCGCCCTGACGTCGTTTCCATGGCTGCTGTTCGTGCCCGGCACGGCCATCTTCATGACGGTGATGGCGTTCAACTTCCTGGGTGACGGTCTGCGAGACGCGCTCGACCCGCGCAGAGTGAGCGGAGGGCGCGCATGAGCGAGGCGCTCCTGTGTCTCGAGAACCTGAAGGCATATTTCTTCACCGACACAGCCGTCATTCGCGCCGTCGACGGCGTGTCGTACGAGGTGAATGCCGGCGAGACGCTGGCCGTCGTCGGCGAATCGGGCAGCGGCAAGAGCGTCACCGCGCTCTCGATTCTGAAGCTGATTCCCCAGCCGCCCGGCCGCATCGTCGAAGGGCGCATCCTGTTCAAGGGGCGCGATCTCGTACCGCTGACCAACGAACAGATGCGCGCGATCCGCGGCAAGGAAATCTCGATGATTTTCCAGGAGCCGATGACCGCGCTGAACCCTGTTTATACGTGCGGCGAGCAGATTATCGAGGCGCTGGTTCTCCACGAGCGGATGACGCGCGCGCAGGCGCGCACGCGGACGATCGAGATGCTCGAGCGGGTCGGCATCCCGGCAGCGGGGCAGCGCGTCGACGAGTATCCGCATCAACTGTCGGGCGGCATGCGGCAGCGCGTGATGATCGCAATGGCGCTGGCGTGCAAGCCTGCTGTGCTGATTGCCGACGAACCGACGACAGCACTCGACGTGACGATTCAGGCGCAGATTCTCGAGCTGCTCAAAGAGCTGCAGCGCGAGATGGGGATGGCGGTGATTCTCATCACGCACGATCTCGGCGTGGTGGCGGAGACGGCGGACCGTGTGGCCGTGATGTACGGCGGACAGATCGTCGAGTACGCAGACGTGCGTCCGGCCTTTCGACATCCGCTGCATCCCTACAACGCCGGGCTGCAGTCGTCGCTGCCGAAGCTCGGCGAGGTAGTCGATCGGCTGCGTGTGATTCCAGGAACCGTCCCGAACCCGGCGAGATTTCCGGCGGGCTGCCGTTTTCATCCTCGCTGCCCTGTGATGATTGACAAGTGCCTGCAGGATCCGCCGCTCGAGGCGATCGTCGACGATCATCTGTCGCGCTGCTGGCGCGCGCGCGAAATCGCCGCCGGCACGTTGGACCCTGTGCCGCCCCCGGTGGAATCCGTCAAATGACCCCCACCGAAACTCCAACTATCCTCGAGGTTACCGATCTCAAGAAGCATTTCCCCATCAAGAAGGGGCTGTTCTCGCGCACCGTCGGCCACGTGCGCGCCGTCGACGGCGTGTCGTTCTCGGTGAAGCAGGGCGAAGTGCTCGGCCTGGTAGGGGAGAGCGGCTGCGGCAAGACGACAACCGGACGCTGCATCCTTCGGTTGATGGAGCCGACCGCGGGCAGTGTGAAGTTCGAGGGGCAGGAAATCACGGGCCTGCCGTTCCGCGAGATGCGTCTGCTTCGGCGGCAGATGCAGATCATCTTTCAGGATCCCTATTCGAGCCTCAACCCGCGGTTGAGCGTGCGGACGATGCTGACCGAGGTGTTGACGGTGCACGGCATCGTGAAGAGCGGACGCGAAGCCCGGGAGCGTGTGGGCGAGCTGATGCGCATGGTCGGTCTGTCGCCGAGCCAGGCTGCGCGGTACCCGCACGAATTCTCCGGCGGCCAGCGCCAGCGCATCGGCATCGCGCGCGCGCTCGCGCTGAGCCCGCGGCTCATCATCGCCGACGAGCCGGTGTCGGCGCTCGACGTCTCAATTCAGGCGCAGATCGTCAATCTGCTGCGCGATCTGCAGAGGAAGATGTCGCTGACGTACCTGTTCATCGCGCACGATTTGTCGGTCGTCGAGCACATCAGCAATCGCGTGGCCGTGATGTACCTCGGCAAGATCGTCGAGCTTGCGCCGAGCCTCGATCTTTACCACGACCCGCGGCATCCCTACACCGTGTCACTTTTGTCGGCCATTCCGCAGAACGATCCCGATGCAAAGAAAGCGCGCATCGTGCTGAAGGGCGACGTGCCCAACCCGGCAAACCCTCCGTCGGGCTGCCGTTTCCATCCGCGGTGCTTCATGGCGCAGCCGATTTGCTCGACCGAAGACCCGCCGCTTCGCGAGGTCGTTCCGGGTCACTGGTCGGCGTGTCACTTCGCCGAAGAGGTGCCGCTGAAAGTCAGGAGTTGACGATGGGGAGGTCAGCAGCTCGGAAAGCCGCGGTCACTCGGAAGCGTCGAACGGCCGCTATGAAAGCGGCCACTACGCGGAAACGTCGGGCGGCCAGCCAGCACCCCGGACTGTCGTCCCCATGATCTCCTACGAGGATGGGATCGCGGCCTTGGAATGGCTGCGCAGCGCGTTTGGGTTTCGAGAGACGGCGCGTCTCACGACGCCGGATGGGAAGCTGTCACACGGCGAGATGGAAGCGGGGAACGGATTGATCATGCTTGCATCTCCGACACCGGAGTACCGCAGTCCGAAACGACATCGGGAGGTTTGCGAACAGGCACGCAAGTGGTCCACGGTGCCCTGGATTATCGATGGCGTGCTTGTCTACGTGAACAATCTCGATCGACATTTCGAACGGGCGAAAACCGCGGGTGCGACGATTCTCTCTGTGATAGAAGAGGGGCCGCCCGGGCGCCGATATCGGGCGGAAAATCTCGAAGGCCATCGCTGGTTTTTCTTTGAGATTGACCACGCCGCTTCCAAGTAACGGAGGTTCCATGATTAGCCGTCGAGCGTTTTTCGGTGTTGCGGCGGGTGTGTCCACGGCGGCCTTGCCACGCGCTGCCGGCGCGTCGATGTGCAACCCTCCTGCGCTCGACAAAGTGCCGGTGCGGAAGACCGGAAAGGTGGAGATTGCGTTCAAGTCGCCCGGGCCGCAGCCGAATGGACTGCAGGCGACCAAGGACGGCCTGTGGATTATCGACCAGAGCGCGGGCAGCAAGGTGTACCTCGTCGACTACGCTGATGGCCGCGTGCTGCGGTCGTTCGAGACCGATACGGTTCGGCCGAGCGGCATTACGTTCGATGGCGAGGCGCTCTGGATTGGATCGACCTTCAGCTACGAGAACGTGCGCTGCAACGCGACGACCGGCGCCGTCATCGAGCGGCGCGCGACGCCCGGCTCGATCATGTACGTGATGGCCGGCGATGCACCGCAGCGGCGCAGCCCGCTTGCCGGCGGCCCGCTGGCGCAAGTACGCCCGGGGCAGGCTGAAGCCGCGGCGCCGGCGCTCGCGCGGCTGACGCAGCCACCGAGCAATCGTCTGCAGGGCGCGCATGGACAGGAGTGGAGAGACGGTCATCTCTGGACGACATCCACGTCTGCGCGGTCGATTTATCAGATCGAGGCCAAGTCGTGGGTTGTGCAGAAAATCTTCCGCACGCCTGGCAATCGTCCGCACGGGCTCGCGTTCGAAGGCCGCTATCTCTGGCACGGCGATTCGAATCTCGCCGCGTTTTTCAAATACGACACCGACACGGGATCGATCGTAGAAAAAATTCAACTGAGTGATGCAGATCCCGTTGCGCACGGCCTGACGATCTGGAACGGGACGCTGTGGTACTGCGACGATGTCGGAGTCGTGTGTCGCATGAAGATTTAACTGGTGCCTGAAATCAGTTCACTTGTATTCCAATAATACAGTCTGATTTTTCTCGCAACCAGGGGGCTTTATTCCTGCTAGCATGAACTTCAGGAGCTCATGTTAGGTCCATGCGGGTGAGGATTACGCGACAACCAATCGGAATGATTCAGGGAATGTCGCTGAATTACTATCGTGCCGGTGAGGTGTACGATCTGGCGCCGTCGCTCGCCGAATATCTCATCATGGAAAAGTACACGATCGTCGAAATGCGCAATCAAGAAAGAAATCCGGCGCCGCGCTTCGGCGAGGAACGCAGGCGCCGCTCCTACCCCTAAGCTCTCTGCTCTAAGCTCTCTGCTCTCTTCTCCGTCCCCGTCAGTTCCTCATACGGTCCCTTGAAGTCGGTAATCCTGCCGTGATCGAACTGCCACACGCGCGTGCCGACTTCTTCCAGCAGATCCTGATCGTGGGTGACGAGGAAGATCGTGCCCTCGAATTTCTGCAGCGCGATGTTCAGCGCGTTGATGGCTTCGAGGTCGAGGTGGTTTGTCGGCTCGTCGAGAATCAGCACGTTCGGCTTCAGCAGCATGATGCGGCAGAAGAGCAGCCGCGCCGTCTCGCCGCCCGACAACGCAGCGGTCGGCTTCAGCCCCTCTTCGCCGCTGAAGAGCATCTGGCCGAGCAGCCCGTGGATATCCTGGCGCGACGCATCCGGATCGAACTGATGCAGCCATTCAACCGCGGTCATCCCTTTCTGGATCGTTCCCGTCTGGTCCTGCGGGAAATACCCGATCGAGACCTCATGTCCCCACGTGAGCTTTCCTGCGTCGAGGTCGGATGGAGACGCCGGCATGCCGGGCGCATCGCTCAACAGCGCCTTCAGCATCGTCGTCTTGCCTGCGCCGTTGCGGCCGACGAGCACGATCTTCTCGCCGCGGTTGATGATGGCGTCGAACCCCGGAATCACTTTCAGGCTGCCGAAGGCCTTCTTCAGCCCTTTGAACTCCAGTGCGACTTTGCCTGACGGCCGCTTCATCGTGAACTTGATGTACGGGCGCTGGATGTTCGAGCGCGCGAGCTCGGTCGTCTGCAGCCGCTCGACTTCCTTGCGGCGCGCGGTCGCCTGGCTGGCGCGCGTGCCGGCGCCGAATCGCTGAATGAAGTCGGTGAGCTGCGCGATTTTCTTTTCGCGCTGCACGTTGTCCGCTTCGACCTGCGAGCGAATCTGCGTTTTCGCGACGACCATGTCGTCGTAGCCGCCGGTGTAGGTGATGATGGTCTGATAGTCGATGTCGGCGATGTGCGTGCACACGGCATTCAGAAAATGCCGATCGTGCGAGATGACGATTAACGAGCCCTCGTACCGGTTCAGAAACTCTTCGAGCCAGTGGATCGAGTCGAGGTCGAGGTGGTTCGTCGGCTCGTCGAGCAGCAGCGCCTGGGGATCGCCGAAGAGCGCCTGTGCGACCAGGACGCGGACTTTCTGTCCGCCTTGCAGCTCGGCCATCTTGCGGTCGTGCAGCTCGTCCGGCGATGTCGAGGCCCTGCAGCAGAATCGCGGCGTCGCTTTCGGCAGAGTAGCCGTCCTCTTCGCCGACGATGCCCTCGAGCTCGCCGAGGCGCATGCCGGCTTCGTGAGTCATCTCCGGTTCCGCATACAGCTTGTCGCGCTCGGTCAGGGCGTCCCACAAGCGGCGGTTGCCCATCACGACCGTGTCGATGACCCGAAAGGCGTCGAACGCGTATTGATCCTGGCGCAGGACGCCGAGCTTCCGCGGCCTGACGACGGTGCCGACCTGAGGGTCGAGCTCGCCGGTGAGCAGCTTCATGAAGGTCGACTTGCCTGAGCCGTTGGGGCCCGTCAAGCCATACCGCCGACCTGCCGAAAAGGTGGTAGTGACGTCCTCGAAGAGCAGCTTCGAGCCGTATCGCATAGAGATGCCGCTTACTGAAATCATGAACTGCTTATTGTAACAGAATCAGTGGTTTAGTGAGGGTGCCCATAGAATGGATTCCGAATGAATCGCTGGGTTCCCCAGTCGATCGTCGCGCTCCGGCACTACAACCGGCACACCTTCGTATCGGACGCCATCGCCGGCGTCACCGTTGGGTTGGTCGCATTGCCGCTGGCGATGGCGTTTGCCATCGCGTCGGGCATGTCTCCGCAGGCCGGCATCTACTGCGCGATCGTCGCGGGGTTTCTGACCGCTGCACTGGGCGGTTCGATGACCGCCATCGGCGGACCGACCGGCGCGTTCGTCGTGGTCGTCGCGGGCATCATCGGGCAGTACGGCATCAACGGCCTGTTCCTGTGCACGATGATGGCGGGCATCATCCTCATCGCGCTCGGCGCGTCGGGCGTCGGATCGGCCGTCAAATACATTCCCCGTCCAGTCGTCATCGGTTTTACCAACGGCATTGCCGTGCTGATCGCGAGCACGCAACTGCGAGATTTCTTCGGGCTGCGCATCGCGGAGATGCCCGATGACTTCATCGAGCGCATGCGCGTGGTGGTCTCGCACTTCTCGACAATTTCGTGGCCGGCCACCGCGCTCGGCATTGCGACCGTTGCCACCGTCATCGTGACGCCGCGTGTATTTCGACGAGTGCCGGGCACCATCGTCGCGATGCTTGGCGTGTCGATTGCCGCTGTCCTCATGGCGCTGCCGGTGGAAACGATTGGCACCCGATTCGGCGGCGTGCCGTCGGGCCTGCCTCGAATTCAGTTCCCGTCGATTCAGTGGGCGATGTTGCCCGACCTGCTCGTGCCCGCCATGACGGTGGCCATGCTGGGGGCGATCGAGTCGCTGCTGTCGGCGACCGTGGCCGATCGCATGATGGGGACGCGGCACAATCCCAACGTGGAGCTCGTCGCGCAAGGCGTGGCCAACTTTTTTTCACCGCTGGTCGGAGGACTTCCGGCGACCGGCGCGATTGCGCGCACCGCGACCAACATCCGCTCGGGCGCGAAAACGCCCGTGGCCGGGATGATTCACGCGCTCACGCTGCTGCTCATCCTGCTGTTTGCGGCGCCGCTCGCCGCACAAGTGCCGCTCGCGGTGCTCGCCGGCCTGCTCTTCATCGTCGCCTACAACATGGGGGAGTGGCACGAGATTCCGTCGCTCCTCAAGATGACCAAGACCGACATCGTCGTGTGGCTTGCGACGTTTGCGCTGACGGTCGTGGCCGATCTCACGGTGGCGGTCGAAGTAGGGATGGTGCTGGCGGCGCTCCTATTCATCCGCCGCGTGGCGGAGACCACATCGGTGAAGCGCGTGACCGACGACCTCATCGAGGAGGGAAGCGTCCACTCGCTGCAAGGGGTAGACATTCCCGCCTACGTGGCGGTGTTTCGCATTCACGGGCCGTTCCTGTTCGGTACGACCGACAAGCTGTCGGACATCGTGGATCAGCTATCTGCGTTGCCGCCGATCGTGATCGTGCGGCTTCGCCATGTGCCGGCGATGGATGCATCGGGGCTCCAGGCGATCGAGGACTTTGCCGATCAGGTTCACGCGTCGGGACGCACGCTGCTCTTGTGCGGGGCGCGCGAGCAGCCGGCACATCTCATGGAGCGCGCCGAGTTCCATGCGCATCTCGGGCGAGGAGAACATTCTGCCGAACGTCCAGGCGGCGATGAAACGTGCGCATGCAATTGCGGTGGAGCTGGATCTTGAACAGGAGATCAAGTTGGCCGCACCTAGCGCATCTAGCTGAGGAACCCTGCCCCCGCGGCCGCGGCAATGGCGCTGATGCCCACCGCGACGAAAAGAGCCATGGCAATGACCTGCTTCCACACACGACTAGCAGCGCGGTCGGCGGAGCGATGATTTGCGAAGGCGAATCCCAGGAGCATTGCGATGAAGCCGGCAATCAGCAGCAGCCAGAGCCCTTCCGGCTGAATGAAATAGAAGGGCCGCACGGAGGTTGGCATCGTGCTGCCGGACAACTGTCTCGCTGCAGCGAAAGACGGGCCTCCCACCCACGCGAACGCGAGTTGCAGGAACATCGTCGACCCGACTAAGCCAGGAATCGACATCAACAACGCCCACAAACCACTGCGGCAGAGCGATGACACATACAGACTGCCAGTGGCGAGCACCACGACAGCGGTGATCGCCGAATCCACCTGGGAGAACGATGTGGCGTCGACCCAAATGAACCGGCTGAGAACGCTTAGCGCAGCCGGCACGCCGAGCGCCAATGTCATCGTCAGCCCCAACACCACTCCCACTTTGACCGCCCACTGCTTCCATGCCGCAATCGGAAGAAGGATCTGCCATTCGAGCGTGCCGATCTGACGCTCGCCGGCACTCGCAGACGATCCAATCAACATAGAGAGCAGGCCGGCGTAAAGAATGGTTCCTACTCCGAGCGCATAGCCAAAGGCCGAGTCGTTCACGAAGTTCGTGGACCACGCGACAGAAGTCCATACGAGGGCATAGAGCGCAGCCATCACGAGTGACAACTGTTGAAGACGCAGCTCTTTTGTCACCAGCAGCCAGACTGCATTACGTTTCGTCACCTGCGATGCTGCGGTGCCCACGTGGCTCGGAGATCTCAACCAGTGCGGCAGGCGCATGTCCTCGGCGGGTCCGTCGATCGCCTCGAGCCGCGTGAACAACCACCAGCTCATGACGCCGCCAATGGCGCAGAAGCCCAGCGTGCCGAACCACACGAACGCCAATCTGAACGCCTGCATTTCGGGTCCGTATCCGTACTTCGCTGCTCCGATTCGTTCGCCTATGACCAATAAGACGCCCGGAATCGCCAGAGTGAACACCGTACCTGCGATCGGATTTCGGCACGCCATCGTCAACCACGGCGCGAGGAACAGGCCGCAGAGCACTGGTAGCAGAGCAGCCGCCTGCTGCTCCGCTCGGCGAGCTGGTGCATGCTCGAACACGAACGAGCTCGCGACAAACCAGAGAATCAGCAGCGTGGCCGCGAGCACACTCAGCTTGACGGCCAGGAGACGCTCGCGCCGCGCTGGCAGCGACAAAAGCAGACTGAGAGTACGTCCGGTGTACTCGTGTCCGATCGACAGTGCGCCCAGCGCTGCTGTTCCGAAGAAGAACGCGGGTATCGAGATGCCTCCCAGAAAACGCGGCGCATCAATCGCAGCAGGCACCACCATGCACGCGAGGCACGCGAGCCAGGGGAGTGCCAGCGCTCGGGCTTCCTTGATAGATCGGCCGCGAGAGGGCGGCCACGCTCATGCGATGGCCCTGTTCGGCTCGAGCGTCGCGACAAAAATCTCTTCGAGTGTCAGCGATTCGCTTGTCAGCGTTTCTGGAGACCGCGCTTTCAGGCGCGACGTCACATCGGCCGCATTGCCGTTGACGACGACTTCGACCTCACGGCCCTGCCGGCGCAGCACGTGTGCACCGCTGAGATCGATCGCGCCCGGATCGGCGGCGAACCGCGCGTAGATTTTCTGATAGCGCGTGCGCGCCACGTCGGCGTCGAGCGTCAGCACGTCGCGTCCGCGCTCGATGATGGTGAATTGATCGATCAGCCCCTCGAACTCTGAAATGAGGTGGGTCGACACGAATACGGTTCGCTGCCCGGGCTTTCCATCCTGGTACGCGCCGATGACCGTCTGAATGAACTCGCGCCGGACGATGGGGTCGAGGCCGGAAGTGGGCTCGTCAAGCACCAGCAGCTCAGGCTCTGCGCAGATGGCGGTGATGAGCGCCAGCTGCGTGCGTTGTCCCTTCGACAGATGGCTGGTCTTCTGTCCGAGGTCGAGGCGGAACTGGTTGAGCAGTGCGCGCTCGGTCTCCTGATTCCAGCGCGCGCGGAACGACGCGAAATAGTCGAGGGTCGTCGCGCACGCTCATCCATGGGATAGAACGCGACGCTGTCGGGCACATACGCGACGCGCGACTTGACGTCCACTTCGTGCCGCGCCGGGTCGAGGCCGAACACTTTCACGTCGCCGCTGGTCGGACGCAGCAGGTTCAGCAGACATTTGATGGTGGTCGTCTTGCCCGCACCGTTTCGGCCGAAGAATCCGTAGCAGCGTCCGGGCTCGACGCGCAGGTTCAGGCCGTCGACGGCGTCGGCGCGGCCATACCGGCGAACCAGGTTCTTGATCTCGATAACGGGAGCGCCGGGAGTTGTCTGCATCATGCCTTCTCCGTGCGTGCGCGCTGATCTTCGAACGTGTCGAATCGTTCTTCGGCGAGCCGGAGAAATTCCGCCTTGCCGACCATGAGGTGGTGCGCCTGCGTCACGGCGTCATCGATCTCCCGCGTCAGCAGCTCGAGGCGGACGGCCTTCTTGAACGGCGAGTGGTTGGCGCGGAGGAAGCAGCCCTTGCCCGCGATGGTCTCGATGACACCCTGGCTTTCGAGCTCGGCGTACGCCTTCGCCACGGTGTTGCGGTTGACGCGCAGCTCTTCCGCGAGCGGGCGGATGGACGGCAGCGATTCGCCCGACCGGATGGCCCCCGACGCGGCGGCGGACTTCACCTGGTCGACGACCTGCAGGTAAACGGGTTTGCCGGACTTGAAGTTCAGATGAATGCGCATGCCAACTGTCATATGACAATAGGACAGTTTGGCGCGGATGTCAATCCTGATCCCTGATCCCGGAATCCCTTCGCGGTTCAGCTTTTCGGCGCGACGTAGCTCTTGCGTGCGCGAGCGGTGAGCCCTTTCTGCAGCAGGCGCACGTCGAGGTCGTGCCGCTTGCCGTCGCGCTTCGGCGGCGCGAAGCCGAGCAGATACTGGCTGTGCAGCTCATCCGCCACCCGCGCAAACGCGGCGGCCAGGTCCTGACCTGCGCGAATCTCGACGTAGCCGCCGCCCGATTCCTGCGCGACGCGCGCGAGACCGGGATCGGGAAGATCGGCCGTGAGCATCGCGCCGAGTGCGCCGCGGCCCGCTCCTGGCGGCATGCGCTGCGTGCTCCGGCTGCGCATGCCGACCGCGTAGATCATCACGCTCTCGTTGCGGGCGCGATCGATGATCTCGGCCTGGCTGACCGGCTGCGCTTTGAGGCTGAAGTCGAAGATCCCGCTGTCCTTGCCGTCGCTGAGCACCAGAATCACGGGGCGCGCGTCGCCCTCGTCCTTTCCGAAGGCGTCGATCGCTTCATCGAGCGCGCGCCACAGTGGCGTCGGCGCGTCGGGCGCAATCATTTTCGGCAACGCCGCTCGCAGCAGGTTGATATCGCGCGTGAAGATCGGGCTGATTTCCACGTCGCGCCCGAACGTGCCCACCCGCACTAGGTCGTCCGGGCGGAGGCGCGCGAAGAGTTGTTCGGTGGCGTTACGCAAGAGCGGAAGGTTCCCCTCCATACTGCCCGACACGTCCAGCATCACGATGAGGCGAATGGGTTGGGGCGTGTTGTCGAACAGCGTGATGGGCTGCGGCTTCCCCTCGTCGCGCACCTCGAAGTCGGTTTGTGCGAGGGTCGTGACGAGCCGGCCGTCCCCATCCGTCACGGTGACAAACACGCGAACCGTGTCGGCGCCACCACGAAAAACCGGCTGCTGCGCCGCGGCCACGAGGGTGAGGCCGCAGACGGCGAGGGCTCCGCATGTCAGGAATCGATTGCGCATACTCCAGTCATACCACAGAAGATAAGGCCCGCCGCAGTGGTAAGCTCGATGTATGCATCCTACGGGACGTCTTCTCCTTCCGGCAGTGGCGGGGCTCGGTGTGCTGTCGCTCGGCTTTTCACTCGCTGCCCAGGAGCCCACGTTCCGGGCAGGCGCTCGAGTGGTGCCGTCCTATGTGACGGTGGTCGACGGCAACAATCGCCTGGTCACCGATCTCGGGCGCGAAGACTTCGAAATCTTGGACAACGGCCGCCCCCAGGAGATCACGATCTTCGATAACGAGGTGCGCCCCTTCAGCGTCGTGGTGATGCTCGATACCAGCATCAGCATGACCGATCGCATGAAGGATCTCTACGCAGGCGCCGAGCAGTTCCTGCTGCGGCTTCTCCCGCACGACAAGGCCGCGCTCGGAGCGTTCAACGACAAGGTCGAGTTCGCCGCCCTGTTTACCAGCGACCGTAACAGCCTCGTCAGCGCGTTGAAACATCTCGACTTTGGCAATCAGACGCGGCTCTACGACGGCGTTCACGCGAGCCTCGACGTGCTCGAGAAAATCGAAGGCCGCAAGGTGATTCTGCTGTTTACCGACGGTGCCGATTTCGGCAGCAAACTGAGCTCTGGAAAAGCGCTGGAGCGGGCACGCGACACCGAGGTGATGATTTACGGCATCGGCCTCGAGACTGAATTCTTCAACGGACAAATGGTCGTGCGAAGCAAGCCCGATTCCATCCTGAATCGCTTCGCGAGAGAAACCGGCGGCGGCTATTTCGATTTGAAGAAGGACGCCGATCTCAACTCCTCATTTACCCGCATCGCGCAGGAGCTGCGCAGCCAGTACCTGCTGGGCTTCAGCCCGGCGACGCTCGACGGTAAGGTTCATCGGTTGGAAGTGCGCGCGAAGCGCCCAGGCCTCACGACGAGGAGCCGCCGCAGCTACACCGCGTCCGCCGAAGGCACGGCTCCCTGACGTGTAACGAGTGGCGGGCCGCTTACGGTTGCTGTCCGGTCGTCACCCATCCGACGAGATCTGAAAACCCTGACAGGATTTCCGCCGGCGTAAACGCGCAGTGTCCCCACCGATCGATCGGGCGCTGGACGAGCAGCGCGCTTTCTCCTGCATCCGCGACCGCCGCCGCAAAGAGCGCTTCGTGCGCAAAAGGAATCGCGGGGTCTCGCGTTGTGTGCAGCGTCAAGACCGGGATGCCGATCCTGCCCGTTGGCGTGTAGTTGCGCTCGTAGTAATTCAAGGCCGCCTGATGGGCATCGAACCGCTGGACGCCGGCGTTCAACAGACCACTCAGAAACATGTTGGTCGCCGGATCTGGCGTCACGTTCACCTGATACTGCGTATCGCGGTTGTCGTAGGGAATTTTACCGTTCACGCGTTCGATGAAGTCGTTCGTGTAGCCAAGGACAAAGCCGACGACATAGAGCGCAGAGTTCCCCAGCTCGCTGGCATTCGCAAACGGCAGCTTCGCCGCCGTCGCCCACTGGAAGGTGTTCGTCGGGTTCGCGCTGATGGCGGACACCACGCTCAGAAACAGCGGGCTCGGGCCACCCGGGTCGAAGGGCGACAGATATTGTGTTCCCGCCGGCACGTCGAACGGGGTGCCCGGCAGCACGCCCGGGAAATAGAAATCAAACGTCACGCGTGCGTCACCCGCATATTGCAGTTCCGGCAGCGCGCCGCCAAGTGGCCCGCACATGGGCAGCGCCCCGTCGTATTGCCCGGGAAACTTTTCGGCCATCTTCACGATTGCCAGCGCGCCCATCGAGTGTCCGACCAGAAAAATGCGCCGCGGGTGCCCGGCCTTCGACCTGAAAATGCCGCTCAACTGGTGCGTTTGCCGCACCGCCTCGTCGAGCGCCCAGCCGTTGCTGGAGAAGCTCGAGGCCGCCACAGCGTAACCTCCGCTGAGGAGGGCCGCCCGCAACAGGTTGTATCCGTCCTGGTTCGTCGGAGGCATCACGGGCTGTTCGGCCTGCACGATCCCGTGTGCATACAAGACGAGATCACCATTCCAGGCGGCAGGCACGTCGATCTCGTACGATGACCCGGGACCAATCGTTCCGGCGAAGTGGGACTGTGCGACAAGCACAGATGCTGAGCCGATGGACAGGGCGAAGCCGACGACGAGAACACGTAGAAGGGATCGGATGCTCATAATGCCTCCTGGATGTCGAGGAGTATAGGCGCCCGTCGCGCGGCGTTGCACGTTATCGCGGTGAGTGTAGAGTAGCGCCGTGCAGGACAACTTCGAAACGGTCCGAGCGGTAGGACTGACGCTGCCAAATGTCGAAGCCACCACAAAGTACGACGGATCGCCGGTGCTGAAACTCGGCGGCTGCTTCATGGCAGGTGTGGCGACGCACGCTTCAGCGGAACCAAACACGCTCGTCGTGAGGTACGACGACAAGGAGCGCGAGTGGCTGTTAGCGGATGCGCCCAGACGTACTATCTGACCGATTATTACCGGAAGTATCCGCTCGTATTGGTGCGTCTGTCGCACATCGACCGCGACGCGCTGCGCGACGTGCTGTCGGTCTCGTGGCGGCTGACAGCTACGAAGGCAGGGAAGCGGACGGTCGGTAAATTCAAGCACCGAAATAAACACGAAAAGCAAGCGCAAGTCCGGCTGAAGCCGGACACTACGTACTGAAATCTATCGCCCGAAGATCTTCCCGATCCCTTTGCCGATGCGCGAGAGCACTCCGCCGAGCACTTCGGCCGCGTTCGGGCCGCGGTGCACATCGCACTTGTCGTCCGGCACCAGGTCTCCGTGCTTGAAGTACTCCGTGTAGGTGGGACAGGTATCGCGCGGAATCATGTGGCTGATCCGGCAGAGGGGCATACCGTCGACCGTCGTCGGCACCCGGAAGGCCTCAGGCTTGCGGATGCGCGCGGCCTTCGACATGAAGTCGGCCCAGATCGGCAGCGCGTATCGCGCGCCGTAGCCGTCGGGGCCGATGGTCTGCGGCTTGTCGAAGCCCACCCACACGCCCGCGACGAGCGAAGATGAGAAGCCGACGAACCACGCGTCCTTGAAATCGTCGGTCGTGCCCGTTTTGCCGGCGGCGGGGAAGTGCACGCCGAACGAGCGGACCGCCGCGCCTGTTCCCATATCCACGACATCGCCGAGCATCGACACCATCTGATACGCAATGGCTTCCGAGATGACAGGCTTGCGCTGGACCGCGCGGTTCAGCACGGCGTAGCCGTCGTTATCGAGTACCTGGAGGATCGGCCTCGGCGTGACGGCGAAGCCGCCGTTCGGAAACACCGCGTACGCCGCCGTCAATTCCAGCGGCGTCGCTTCGCCGACGCCCAGCGCCAGCGACGGCACATCGGGCATGGGCGGCAGCCCGACCGATTGGGCCATGCGCAGCACGGGACGCGAGCCGATCTGTGTCTGCAGCTTCACCGCTGCCTGGTTGTTCGACTCGAACAAGGCTTCGCGCAGCGTCAAGGTGTCGCGAGTTTCGAGGCTCGCGTTTTTCACTTCCCATTCGTCGTGTCCGGGAACGCGATGATCGTTGAGGTTGGAGAGCGGCGAAATCGGAGACATGCCGGTTTCGAGCGCGGCGGCATACAGAAATGGTTTGAACGCCGATCCCGGCTGGCGTTTTGCGCCGGTCGCGCGATTGAACGTGGTGCGGCGGTAGTCGCGTCCGCCAACCAGTGCGAGCACGTCGCCGGTGTGCGGATCGATGACGACGAGGGCGGCCTGCAATCCGGCCTGGCGAAATTTCGCGAGCCCCTGCGTGACGGCTCGCTCCGCCTCTCGCTGCAGCGCCGGCACGAACGTGGTGCGTACCTTCCAGTCGGGAGGATTGTCGTCTTCGAACTCAGCCTTGAACTGCTGCCGCAGATAATCCTGGGCGTAGCCGGCCGCTCCTCGATTGAGGCCGGGATCGGACAGGATGCGCGGCGGCGTCGCGCGCGCCTGCTGTTCGGCCTGTGCGGTGATGAAACCTTCCTCGCGCATGCGCGCGAGGACGACGTGGCTGCGCTGTAGCGCACGGTCGTAGTGCGACCACGGCCACAGCAGCGACGGCATGCGGATGAGCCCCGCGATGAACGCCGATTCCGGCAGCGTCAGGTTGAAGGCGTTCTTGCCGAAGACGTTCTGCGACATCGCCTCGACGCCGTATATGTTGCCGCCCAGATAAATGCGATTGAGGTACAGCTCGAGGATCTGCGGCTTCGAGAGGCGCTGCTCGATCATCAGCGCGATGCACGGCCTCTTTGCCTTTACGCATCCAGTCGCCGCGCGAGGCCGTGAGAAAGAGCGTGCGCGCCAGCTGCTGCGTCAGCGTGCTGCCGCCTTCTTCGAGGCCGCCGGCGCGCACGTCGCGCACGACAGCCCGGCCGACGGCGATCGGATCGACGCCGAGGTGCGAATGAAAGCGATGGTCCTCGATGGCGACGACGGCGTCGCGCAGGTAGGCTGAGATGCGAGTGAGCGGCACGTCCCGCCGATGCTCTTCGAGCGGGAACCACGGCTTGTCGTCGGCCCCATAGAACATCGTCTGGCCGATGCCGCGCCCAAGCTTATTGACTGCGAACCCGTAGCGAACGGCGATGCCCACGGCGATGACCGCGACGACTGTCGCGACGATCGCGATCGCGAGGACCGCGAAATCTTTCAGTGTGCGTGGATGGCGGAGCGACAGGGGCACATTTAGGATTTTACTGTTGCCGTGGCCGTAACGTTGTCGGGTAAATCATCAACGCCAATGAGTG
This sequence comes from Vicinamibacterales bacterium, assembly GCA_963730445.1. Classification (GTDB taxonomy): domain Bacteria; phylum Acidobacteriota; class Vicinamibacteria; order Vicinamibacterales; family JAMQPK01; genus JAMQPK01. Next base: position 250,968 of record CAVSRX010000015.1, read on the forward strand.
ACCCTTGCGTGAGGATGACCGCGCGCTCGATGACGTGCTGCAGCTCGCGGACGTTGCCGGGCCATGCGAAGTTGACGAGGGCGCGCAGCGCGTCGGCATGGAACGACATGACGGACTTCCCGTGCTGCGCCGCGTACTTGCGCAGGAAATACTCGGCCATCAGCGGAATGTCGGTGGGCCTCTCGCGCAGAGCGGGCACCGGCAGCATGAGCGTGTTGATGCGGAAGTACAGGTCCTCGCGCAGCCGCCCTTCTTTGAGCGCCAGATCCGTATTGACGTTGGTGGCGGAAATGAGCCGGAAGTTCGTCTTCAGCACCTTCGTGCTGCCGACCGGCCGGAACTCGCGATCCTGCAGCACGCGCAACAGCTTGACCTGCAGGTTCGGCGTCAGATCGCCGATCTCGTCGAGCAGCAGCGTGCCGTTGTTCGCCAGCTCCATCAGCCCCTGCTTGTCGTTCACCGCGCCGGTAAACGCGCCGCGCTTGTGGCCGAAGAGCTCCGACTCGATGAGCTCGGTGGGAATCGCCGCGCAGTTCACCTTGATGAACGGCCCCTTCGCGCGCTTGCTCGCTTCGTGAATCGCGGTCGCCACGACTTCCTTGCCGCATCCGTTCTCGCCGGTGATGAGCACGTTGGCGTCGGTCGGCGCGACAGACTTGATCAACTGGTACAGCTGGCGCATCGGCTTGCTGCGCCCGAGGAGCTGGCCGTAGGTCGAGCCCTCATCCAGCTCCGCGCGAAGCCGGCGGTTCTCTGCGGTCAGCGCGAGCTTTTCGGACGCCTTGTGCAGCTGCGCCATCAGCAAGACGGGATTGATCGGCTTCTCGATGAAGCTGAGCGCGCCGTTCTCCATCGCCTCGACGGCGACGGTGATGCTGCCGTGGCCGCTGACGACAATCACACACGACTCGGGACTCATCACGCGCAGCTCGCGCAGCAGATCGAGCCCTTCGACGTCGGGCAGCATCAGATCCATCAGGATGACGTCGGGTTTCGACGCCGCCACTTCTTCGCGCGCGCGCTGGGCCGTGGCGGCCGTTTTGACGAGGTAACCTTCGGGTTCGAGCAGCAGCCGCAGAAACTCTGCGCTGTCGGCGTGGTCTTCGACAATCAGAACTCGGGTCGCAATCGACATACTTCCCTCAAGCATAGCATTCGATGCTCAACTAAAGTTGAGCCCTACCGAAATCTGTTGAGTCCCACCAAGTTGAGTCCGACCAAAAGGTTGAGCAGTACCGCCGTATCGGTAGGGCGCAACTTTAGTTGCGCTTTCGTGCGGCGCCGAGGCCGGCGGCGCGTCCCGTGGCCCACGCCCAGAGAAAGTTGTAACCGCCGATCGGCCCGAAGGCATCGAGCATCTCGCCGCAGAGAAACAATCCCTTGTGCGTGCGGCTCTCCAGTGTCCGCGGGTCGACATCCGCGAGGTTCACGCCGCCGCCAGTCACTTCGGCCTTTTTGTACCCTTCGTCGCCGGTCCACGGCAGCGAGCCGCGCACGAGCGTGTCGATTAACCGCAGCCGCTCGGCGCGGCCGAGTTGCGCAAGCGGACATGCCGGCTCGACGCCGGCCGCGGCCACGAGCGCTTCAGCGAGGCGGTGGGGCAGCGCGGCGCCGACCGCCGCGAGCACGGTGCGCGTCGCGCGCGGACGAAACGCATCCTCCCAGTCGCTGTCCCGCAGCGGCGTCCATTGCACGGTGATCCTCGCGGGCTGGCTCGCGTCTGCGAGCGAGCGCACGGCGACGTGCGACACGTCGAGCACCGACGGTCCGCTGTAGCCTTGATGCGTGAACAGAAATCCGCCGGTGGCGTTCGCTTCGCGCGTGCCGGAGCGAGCCGCGATCGTGACGGTGAGTGATATGCCGGATAGATGCGCGAACGGCGCGGCCGTCGCCGTTAACGGGGTCAACGCCGCATATGTCGGATTGATCGCATGACCCAACGCCGCCGCGATCTCCAATCCGCGCCCATCGCTTCCGGTGTTCGGCACCGAGAGTCCGCCTGTTGCGAGGATCACCGCGTCTGCGTCGAGTGGCTCTCCCTCGTGGCGCTCGACACTCCAGTGATCGGACGACGACCGAATATTAGTGACGAGCGTGTCGGTGACGAGCGTCACCCCTTTGTGCCGCGCGTATGCCAACAGCCTGTCGCGCACATCGCGCGCGCTCTGCGATTTCGGAAAGAGCTTGCCCGATTCTGTTTCCTCGACGAGCGGCACGCCGACTTCGTTCTCGAAAAACGCGATCTGCTCGTGGAGCGGCCACGAGCGGACGATGCGGCGGACGAGATGGGGCGACGAGTCGGTGACAAAGCGCGACTCGTCAAGATGTGCCGGAAGGATGTTGCAGCGTCCGCCGCCGCTGATCAGAATTTTGCGGCCGCCGTCTTTCGTGCGCTCGACGAGCAGCGTCTCTGCGCCGGCTGACGCGGCGAAGATGGCCGCCATCGTGCCGGCCGCGCCGGCGCCGACTACGACAACGCGTGGCATGCTTCGTCGGATTGGCGGAACGTCAGGTTGAACCGCCCCGACAGCTCGAGCTCGGGCGGAGCCGTGCCCGGCGCAATACGCGACACGCCGTGATAGCGCAGCCGCGCGGGCCCTCCGAACACGAATACGTCTCCCGATTCGAGCGCGATGGCGTCGACTGGATCGCGGCGCTTGAGCCCGCCGAACAGAAAGCGCGCGGTGTCGCCGATCGACACCGATACGACCGGAATGCCCGCGGCAATCGATTCGGGACCTTCGTCCTTGTCCTGGTGCATTCCCATCCTGCCGTCGGCGTCGTAGTAATTGAGGATGCAGAGATCCGGCGCGATCGTCATTCCTGCTTCGGTCGCCAGCTCACACGCCAGTGTTCGAAGCTCGGGTGGAAGCGGTGGGGCTGGCAACCCATCGAAATCCTGCCGCGTTGACTCGTATTGATACGTCTTTGCGTTCCAGTGGCGGCCCAGGCACAGCATTCTGACGTGCATCTGCCCTCCGCCGCGAACAATCGGCACGTACGCGGGCACGGGGCCGTCGAGCAGCGTGCGGCAGTGGTCGGCGAGCGCGCGCTGCCGCTCGATCGTAAGCCAGCGCCGAAAGTGATACGCGCCCGGTGCGATTTCCATCAACTCCTTATGCTATTTTGGATCTTTGATGCCGCGCACAGCAGCCGCATTTCCCACCCTCGAGTCCCGCATCGAAGAAATTGCCAAGGAAGTGGGGGGAGAGGGGCTCGCCGTGTCGTTCTACGATTACGAAACGGGGCTGCAATGGTCGCAGCGCGGCGATCGCTGGTTTCATTCCGCCAGCACCATCAAGGTTGCCGTCCTCCTCGCGCTGTTCGGTGCCATCGACGCCGGGCGCTTCACGCTCGATTCGCGCCTTCACGTGCGCAACAGATTTCTCAGCCTCGTCGACCGCACGCCGTTCCGCGTGTCTGCCGGCCGCGATGCCGACAAGGACGTCCACGCCGCCGTCGGCAAGACGATGAGGATTGGCGACCTGGCGCGCCACATGATCGTGACGAGCAGCAACCTGGCAACGAATCTGCTGGTTGATCTCATCAAGGTGGATCAGGCCCAGCAGATGCTCGCCCGTCACGGCATTCGCGGCGTCGACCTCGCGCGCGGCGTCGAAGACGACAAGGCCTTCGACGCGAACTTCAACAATCGCGTCACGGCGAACGGGCTGGTTGCGCTGTTCCGCGTGATTCACGAGCGCAGCGGCGTGCTGCAGGAATCGGCGCGCGAGATGCTCGACATCCTGTTTCAGCAGGAGTTCCGCTCGGGCATTCCCGCCGGCATCCCGCCCGATGTGCGGTCTGCCGCCGCGCATCGCCAATAAGACAGGCGAAATCTCGGTGGCCGCGCATGACGCCGGCCTCGTGTTTCTGCCCGGGACGAGAGCCGTACGTACTGGCGGTGCTCACCGAACCCGAGCCCACGAGCGATCGCCGCATGGAGCGCATCGCCCGCGTCTCGGCCGTCGTCTACGAGTGGCTGATGTCATGAGTCATTTTCCGCTGCCGATCGTCGACGGACTCGAGCTCGACGCGCCGGTGCGATCGCTGCTGATGCCGGGTGTGACGGTGCGCGATTCGCACGCGCGCCTTCGACGGCTGCCGCGCTTCTTCTACGCGGTCGAGTCGTGGAACGTGGCGCTCGAGACGCAGCTGACGCCGCATTTCGCGATGTGGGAGTTCATGGACGTCGATCTCTTCGAGCCGGCGCCGCTTCGACGGTTTCCGCGCTACGTGCCGTGCGCCGTCACATCGCTTGCCGCGCATCTCGAGGTGCTGCGCGAGCAGATCGGATCGTCCATTCATATCTCCGCCAACGGCGGGTATCGATCGCCGTCGCATGGCAAGTCGATCGCCGGTTCGCCGCATTGCTGGGGCACGGCCGCCAACATCTATCGCATTGGCGATGTGTATCTCGACGAGCGCGAGACGATCGAAAAGTACGCGGCGCTCGCCATCGGAGTGTTGCCCGCGCTGCGCGCGCGCCCGTATGGACCGGGGCCGGGATGCGTCGACGATCATGTGCATCTGGATCTCGGATATGTGACCGCCGTGCCCGCTGAGGCGGCTGGCGAAGAATCCTGATGAGGGGTGAGGGGTGAGGGGCGAGGTGAAGAAAGCGCCGCGATTCGCGGTCGCGGTTGCGGCTGGCTGCCGTCGGGCTCGAGGCGGAGCTGTCGCTCTATATAGATGATGTGCCGGAGAAGCCGGAGGCGATCTTCGGGTCTCCGCGCGCGTTCATCCGCGGGCGATCTGGTGCATCGCGTCGGCACGTCGTACCAGCTGCCGACAGGGGCGGCGGTGTACTTCGACACGGGCGTTATCGAGATCGCGACGCCGCTCATCGAGCTCGAGCGCGGGTGCATCGCCCGCGCGGGACGGTCGCTGTGGGAATCGATCGGCTTCGTCCGCGGCGAGCTCGATGCGTGGGAGCAGCGGTCGGGCCGCCGTGCGCGGCTCGTCGGATTCAGCACGCACTACAACGTGTCCATTGACTCGCGACTCGCACGTCGCGAGCCCTTCGACGCTCAATGCCCTTGCGCGACTGCTGACCTACGTGCTGCCTGCGCCGGTGATGCTGCTGGCCACCAATCGCGAATCGACCGGCGTCGGCGTACGGCCGCGCGGCGATCGCATCGAGATCACGGCGGACTTCACGCCCGATCCGACCATGATGGTCGCGGCCGGCTCGCTCATCACCGGCATCATCCGCGAGATGGCGACGTGGCCGTCGTTCGAGCTCGCGGCCCTGCGCCGCCGCGGGCTGCCGCGCATGCGCGGTTTCGCGCCAGTGCCGCACACCTCGCGCAAAGGCTGGCTCGCGCGGTTCGACTGCTATCCGTCGAATCCGTTCACCTCGGATGCGAACGATCTGCGGCCGATCGCTATCGAGATCTTCAATTATTTCCGCAGGGCGATCGCGCGCGTGGCCGATCCGTTTTCGCTGCGTCTCATCGCGGCGGTGCTCAGCGGCCGCGCGTCGTCTTATCTGGATTTGGACGAACGCCCGGCCGAATACGAAGATGTGGGCCGGCCGTGCCGGTGGGAGCCGTTCTATTCAGATGTGCTGCTCGAGCGCTCGCGCCTCGAGCAAATCGTGATGCACGCGCTGTCGGGCGACAAGCTGCGGCTCGACGGCAGGGAGTACACGCCCACGAGCATGCAAGGCTGGGATCGGATTGTGTTTCGAAGAGATGAAGATGGGAAGCGCAGGGTGGTCCCGTTAGAAGACCTGATCGAGCACTTGCCTGAGTGGGGACATCGATAAGCAGTAACGAAAACCGAAAACCGAAAAACGAATAAAGCGCACGGCGAGCGTTTGGCGTGCAGGTCTATTCGATTTTCGATCTTCGTTTTTCGTTACCGTTACTCCGAAGCCCTTACCCGATCGTGAAGGGCGCAGTGGCGCTGGCCGTGCCCCACTCGACCCGCAAGCGTCGCGCCCTTCGGCGTGTCGTCGATCGAGATGGTCACGTTCTCGACGGGCGCTTTTGTCTTGCCGATCATCATCGGCGTGCGGCCGATCTCCAGTTCCTTCTGATACGGGATGCCCCACTGGCCGGGCTTGCTCAGACGGCCGAGCACCAGCTGCCATTCCTTTTCACCGGGCACCGTGTTGATCGTGTAGCTGCCGGGCGCCAGCTTGACCGCGCCGAACTGGAGCGGCTTGTCCGACGTGATAATCGTCGCGACGTCGGCGCCTGTGCGCCATTCGCGGCCGGGCGGCATCATCTGCGCCTCGGGGCGCCCCTTCAGAAACGGACGTCCGTACTCGATCGAAATATTCGCGCCATCAATCGTCCATTCCGAACGGACGTGCGGGCTGCCGCCGCCGCCGGTCTTCAGGTCGACCGTTTTCTGCGCGTGCACGAATGCCGAGCTTGCGACAAAGAGTCCGACAGCGATACCAGAGAGAAGTCGTTGCACAGGGGCCTCCTGGAAAAGTGAATTGAATACTTCACTATACATTCAGATCTTCGTCGCGCGCGTCATCAAGTAGTGGTGATGGATCACGTTGTCTTGAATGTATTCACTGGCGATGGCCTCGTACTCGCGCCTGAAGGCGGCGAGCTTCGCCGGATCGCCCGACGACAACATCTCGACGAGCTTGCGCATCGGACCGACGCGCTCGGCGGTCGCGCGCTGATGCTGCGGGCTGAGTGCCGGCACGTTCATCGTCGCGCGATCGAATCGCACATCTTTCACGTGGCTGCCCAGACGCTCGCGGACGACGTTCGGGTCGCCCCATTGAGGGGGTGGCGAGACGCCGGGCGGCGGGGGAGGCGCGTAGTTGCCGGCGAGGGCGAAGACGCGTCCGACGATCATCTCGGGCGGCCACGTCGAGAACGCGATCGTCCCGCCCGGTCTCAGCACGCGCAGCATTTCCGCGATGGCCACGTCCGGGCGCGGCGCGAACATGTGTCCGAATTGACTGAGCACGACGTCGAACTCGCTGTCGTCGAACGGCAGCTTCTCGACGTCGCCCTCGTGAAAGTCGATCGAGACGTTCGCGATCGTGGCGTTCTCACGCGCGCGCTCGAGCAGTTCGGCCGTCAGGTCGAGCCCCGTAACGCGCGCACCCAGGCGCGCCGCGGTGACGGCGACCACACCGGTGCCGCACGCCACGTCGAGCACGCCGTCGCCGGCCCTCACGCGCGCGAAGCCGACGAGCTGTGCGGCCGGCGGCGTCGTGATGATCTCGAACGGCGCAAAGTGCGCCCACCCCTCGCGCTGGTTCTGTTTGAATTTATCGAGTGGATCCATTGTTTAGTCGCGGGGGCCCCTTCCCCCCGCTCCTCGCCGCTCGCTTGCGGGGCCCCTACGCCCCGCGCCGCTCGCGGCTGATAGGCGGCAGTTTAGAACAGCTTTGGTGTATAAAACTCGTCATGCGAAGTTCATGTTTTGCCGCCGGGGCCGTTGTCGCTATTGCGCTCATCCACGTCCACGCGCAGCAGCCGGCTGCACCTCCGGCGGCTGCGGCAGCGCGGCCCGTCGATCCGAAAGCCGAAGCGCGGCTTGGCGCGCTGAAGACCGAAGGCGCCGCGGGCGTCGACGACCTGCAGGACTTCACGCAGAAGATGGTCGACTCCGTGTTCAGCTTCGGCGAGCTTGGCTTCCAGGAGATCGAGACGTCGAAGTACCTGACGAACATCCTGCGTCAACAGGGGTTCACCATCGAGCAGGGGATCTCGGGCATTCCGACGGCGTGGATGGCGACATGGGGATCGGGGAAGCCCGTCATCTCGCTCGGATCGGACATCGACGGCATCCCGACCGGATCGCAGAAGCCGGGCGTCGCCTATCACGATCCGTTTTTCGAAGGCGGGCCCGGCCACGGTGAAGGACACAACTCGGGCATGCCGCTGAACATCACCGCGGCGATCGTGCTGAAGAAGATCATGCAGCGCGAGAAGATCTCCGGCACCATCAAGCTCTGGCCCGGCGTCGCCGAAGAGCTGCTCGCCACCAAGGCGTACTACGTGCGCGACGGCTACTTCAAGGACACCGATGTCGTCATCTTCACGCACATCGGCGGCAACTGGGGCGCGAATTGGGGCGATAGCACCAGCAACGGCCTCGTGTCGGTCGAGTACACCTTCAAGGGCGAGAGCGCGCACTCGGCGGGCGCGCCCTGGCGCGGCCGCAGCGCGCTCGATGCCGCGATGCTGATGGACATCGGCTGGAACTATCGCCGCGAGCATCTGCGCATTCAGCAGCGGTCGCATTCAGTCATCACCTTCGGCGGCAATCAGCCGAACGTCGTGCCGCCGTCGGCTTCCATCTGGTATTACTTCCGCGAAACGGATTATCCCGGCATCAAGCGCATGTGGGAGATCGGCGACAACATGGCCAAGGCCGCCGCGCTGATGACCGACACGACGATGAGCTCGCGCGTGCTGGGGTCGGCGTGGCCGCAGCACATGAACAAGGTGGTGGCCGAGACCGCATACGCGAACATTCTGAAGGTCGGCATGCCGCAATGGACCGAGGCCGATCAAACGCTGGCGAAAGCCGTGCAGAAAGAGCTCGGGGTCGAACAACGCGGTCTGCCGACCGAAGTGCCGAAGCTGAACGGCCGTGTGGTCGTGCCGGACGATGAGAAGCGGGGAGGCGGATCGGATGACATCGGCGACATCTCGTGGGTCGTGCCGACGATTACGCTGCGCTATCCCGCCAACATCGAAGCGGGCCCCGGCCACAACTGGGCCAACGCGATTGCGATGGCGACGCCGATCGCGCACAAAGGAGTGACGGCCGGCGCGAAGGTCCAGGTGATGACCGTGCTCGATCTGCTGATGAAGCCCGAGCTCGTCGAGCAGTCGTGGGACTACTTCCGAAACGTGCAGACGAAGGACAAGACCTACACGCCGCTCATCCGTCCCGAAGACAAGCCCGCGATCTGGCTGAACCAGGACTCGATGGCGAAGTATCGCGAGCAGATGAAAAAGTATTACTACGACCCGACGAAGTACCCGACATATCTCGAGCAGCTCGGGATTAAGTACCCCACTGTGAAGTAGTGATCGTGAAGTTACACGACGCGCAGTGCAAGGCGGACATTCTGCGGCGGCTGAAGACGCTGCGGCCCGACGCCGAGCGGCGCTGGGGCAAAATGTCGGTCGCGCAGATGTTGTGGCACGTGAACGAAGCGATGGAGGGCGCGCTGGGACGTATCCAGGTGGAAGCGATGAAGCTTCCGATTCCGCTGCCGCGTCCGGTTTTGAAGTTCATAGTGCTGAACTTTCCCTGGGGGAAAGGGGCACCCACGTTGAAGCGCTGGGTTCCGCAGCACGACCGCTACGACTTCGCGGCCGAGCACGCACGGTGTTGCCGGCTCGTCGACGAGCTCGCGGCGAAGCCGCTCGGCGATGCGTGGCCCGACAGTCCAACGCTGGGCCGGATGAATGGCAGCGACGTGAGCCGGCTACACGCCAAACATCTCAACCACCACCTCACGCAATTCGGGGCCTAAGGTTCGTGGGGGTCGTGGGGCGCGTACGGGGGCGGCGCCACGGTTTCGAGCAGCTGGGTCACGGCAGGCGGTACGGGGACGTCGGGATCCGCGTCGGGGCGCCTGTTGCGGAGTTGTTCGCTTTCGATGCGCTGTTGATACTTCAGACCGTTTTCGTGTCGGCGGCGTGCCATACCGTGCTCCTGATCAGGTAAGTAAGCAGTAAGTTGGTGGGTGCAATCCTAAGCCATTGGAGGAGACATGCTGCGACCGACGATTCTACACATCCCAATCACCATTCTAGCCGCCACGGTTGTCATAAGTGCACAGGCCCCGGCGGCGCCCGCCGGCCAGGCGGCCCCCGCACCGCAGGCCGGACGCGGGCCTGCGAGCCCGCCGATGGTGCTCTCGACGCCAGCCTTCCCGGACGGCGGCGTGATTCCCAACCGTCACACGCAGGTGCAGCAAGCGGAGCGCGGCATCTCGCCGCAGCTCGTGTGGACCAATGCGCCCGCCGCGACGCAGAGCTTCGTCCTGCACATGCGCGATCCGGAAGTTGCGCGCAACCGTACGACAGACGACCAGGTGCATTGGCTGGTCTGGAACATTCCGGCGACGGAAAAGGGACTGCCGGAAGGGATGCCCGAGGGCGCGCAGCTGCCGAATGGCATTCGCCAAATCAGCGCGAGCGGAAACGTGTATCGCGGCCCCGGCGCGCCGGCCGCCGGTCCGATGCATCACTACACCTTCGAGGTCTACGCGCTCGACACGAAGTTAGATGTCCCGCCCGCGGCTGACGCGTGGGAAACGCGGCGCAACCTTTTCAAGGCGATGGACGGCCACGTCATCGGGAAAGCCGTGATGGTCGGGATGTTCAAGAGACCGCAGTAGAGGGTTCGTGGATTTCGTAGGGTTTCGTGAGGGTTCGTGGGGTTCGTCCCACGCGCCCCACGTGACTTACGATCCCTACGCGACCCTATTCTGTGCGACAATTTGAGACATCGAATCTGGGCCGGTTTACCGTATAGTTCCTTGTACTCAGTAGTTTACGAAGGAGTACGTTGATGCGACGAACGGTGCCCTCACTTCTTCTTGCGACCGCAGCCGTCGGTTTTCTGACCGCGCTTGCCAATGCGCAGGCGCCGGCGCCGCCCGCGGCCACACCCGCACCCGCATCGGTCACATTCGCAAAAGACATCGAGCCGATTTTTTCGAAGAGCTGCTGGAACTGCCACAGCAAAGACGCGCAGCTCGCCGATCTCGACTTGAGCACGCGCGATGCGGCGATTCGTGGCGGCGAGCACGGCGCCGCGATCGTTCCCGGCAAAGCTGAACAGAGCCGGCTCTATCGCATGGTCGCCGGGCTCGAGAGCATCACCATGCCGATGGACGGTTCATCGCTGGCGCCGGCAGAAATTGCCGCGATCAAGGCGTGGATCGATCAAGGTGCGGAGTGGGGCGCGTCGACGGCGGCCGCAGCGAAACCTGCAGGCGCCAACAGCGCGCTGGCCGCGCTCGAGAACATGGACATCACGCCGGAGCAGCGCGCCTATTGGGCGTTCAAGCTGCCGGTGCAGAAGACGCCGCCGATCGTGTCGAAAGCCGGCGTCTCACATCCGATCGATCGGTTCCTCGAGGCGACACGCGCTGAGAAGAAGCTCGTGGCGGCGCCGCGCGCCGACAAGCGCACGCTCATCCGCCGCGCCTACATCGACCTGATCGGCCTGCCGCCGTCGCCCGCCGACGTGGAAGCGTTCGTCGCGGATCAGTCCGACGACGCGTGGGACAAGGTGATCACGAAGCTGCTCGCGTTGCCGCAGTACGGCGAGCGTTGGGGCCGTCACTGGCTCGACGTCGCGCGCTATGCCGACTCGAACGGATTCGAGCAGGATTACGATCGGCCCAACGCGTGGCGGTATCGCGATTACGTCATCAACGCGTTCAACCAGGACAAGCCCTACAACCAGTTCCTGAAGGAACAGATCGCGGGCGACGAGCTCGACTACGTCACGCACGAAACGCTGATCGCCACCGGCTTCCTCCGCGCGGGGCCGCGCGTGCTGTTCCGCGAAAAAGACAACCCTGAACGCCACTGGGATTACGTGGACGATTTGATTGCCACGCTCGGCCGCGGCGTGATGGGAATGACCGTCAATTGTGCGCGTTGCCACAACCACAAGTTCGACCCGATCGCTCAGAAGGACTATTACGCGATGGCAGCGGCGCTGAACGGGTGGGTCGAGACGGATTGGCCGCTGGTGCCCTCGCGTAGCCGACGCCGAAGCGTACCTGAAGAAGAACAAGGACGTCGACGAGAGGATTGAGGCGGTCCGCAAAAAGATCTCCGCGATCGAGAAGCCGTACCGCGACGTGCTGCGTGCGGCCTACATCAAGAAGGAATATCCGGAGAACGTGCAGCGCGCCGTGTTCAAGCCCGAAGCGGAGCGCACGCCCGGAGACCAGCTGCTCGCCACGCAAGTGCTGACCGGTGGCGGCGGCGGGACCCCAGCCGAAATCGAGAAGATGATGACGCCCGAGGAGTTGGCTCAGAGGAAAGAGCTCACCTCGCAGATTGCGGTCATCGAGAAGGAGCGGCCGAAGGCGCCGCCGATGGCGGAGATCATTACGGACGGCGACTGGCGCTTCGCGCCGATGGGACGCGGGGACGAGACGATCGGCTGTCCGAAATGCCGGCTTCCACCACCCGACAAGCCCAACGGCACGTACCTCCAGGACGGCCCCGGCAAGTATGAGCCGCCGCCCACGCATTTCCTGATTCGGGGCGATCCGGAAAGCCGGGGCTCGTTGATGAAGCCGGCCTTCCTCAGCGTGGCACTGCACGGCGAGCACCCGACCGAGATTCCGCGTCCGGATGGCCGCACGTCGGGACGGCGGCTGGCGTTCGCGGAGTGGCTCGGTTCGACCGACAACCCACTGACCGCGCGCGTGATCGTCAATCGTGTGTGGCACCATCACTTCGGCCGTGGCATCGTCGCCACGCTCGACAACTTCGGCAAGATGGGCGAACAGCCGACGCATCCGGAGCTGCTCGACTATCTGGCTGTCGAGTTCATGAAGCGGGGCTGGAGCATGAAGCAGCTCCATCGCTTCATGATGACGTCCGAGGCCTACCAGATGGCGTCGGTGTTCGATCACGGCGGCAACGTGAAGGCCGACCCGGAAAACCAGCTGCTGTGGCGGTATCGTCCGCAGCGGCTCGACGCAGAGACGATTCGCGATACGATGCTCTCGGTCGCCGGCAACATCAACCTGACGATGGGCGGGCTGCCGTTCTTCCCGAACGTGCCGAAGGAGATTTTGGCGACCGAGCAGACCAAGGGGCGATGGGACATCCAGCCCGATGGTCCGGCCACCTGGCGTCGTAGCGTCTATATCTACCAGCGGCGCTCGCTGCCGTTTCCGATGTTCGAAACGTTCGATCATCCGGACATGAACCTCACGGCAGCGGCCCGAAACGTATCGACGGTGCCGACGCAGGCGTTGACGCTGCTCAATAACCCGTTCGTGATCCGCGAGGCCGAACTGCTCGCCGAGAGGATCACGAGCGAGACGGCCGACCCGGTGAAGCAGATCGATCTCGGTTATCAGTACGCGCTCGGAAGACCCGCCACGGATCTCGAGAAGAAGCTGTCGCTCGAGAAGGTCAAGGCCGGTTCTCTGGTTGATTTCACTCACGTTTTGTTGAACCTCAGCGAATTCCTTTACATGAGGTGACGCCGTGCACAACATGAAATATTTCTGGTCGCGTCGGGAATTTCTGTGGCGAGCGGGTGGCGGTATCAGCGGCGTCGCGCTGGCGCAAATGCTGAACTCGCAGGGTCTGCTTGCGGCGGAGGTGAGCGACGCGTGTTCGGCCAAGCCGCTGGGGAACAATCCGTATGCCCTGAAGCCCCCGCACTTCAAGCCGCGCGCGAAGGCGGTGATCTCGCTCTTCATGAGCGGTGGTCCGAGCGCGGTCGATCTGTTTGACTACAAGGAAGGACTCGTCAAATACGCGGGCCAGCCGATCGACGACAAAATGCACGGCGACATCGTCGTCCGCCAGGGCTATCCCGGGCCGCTGATGCCGAGCCCGTTCGAGTTCAAGCGTTTCGGACAGAGTGGAAAGCTGGTGTCGGAGGTGTTCCCGAACGTCGGGAAGCATGTCGACGACATCGCCTTCATACACTCCGTGTTCGGCCGATCGAACGATCACGTGCAGGCGCATTACGAGATGCAGTCGGGGCAAATCCGCGTGGGATTCCCGAGCGCCGGCTCCTGGATCACGTATGGCTTGGGCACCGAGAGCACCAGCCTGCCGGCGTTCGTCGTCATTGCCGACCCCAGGGGCGGACCGATTGGCGGGCCGACCAACTGGAGCGCGGGCTACATGCCGGCCGCGTATCAGGGAACGCTGTTCCGCGCGAGCGGCGATCCGATCGTCGATCTGAAGCCGGTGGCAGGAATGACGCCGGAAACGCAGCGCAATCGGCTGGATCTGCTGTCGAAGCTGAACGAGCTCGACATGGAGAAGTTCCCGGGCGCCACGGATCTGTCGGCCCGGATCTCGTCGTACGAGCTCGCGTACCGCATGCAGGGATGCGCACCGAAGGCCATCGACATCGGCAGCGAATCAGAACAGACCAAGAAGCTGTATGGTCTGGACGATCCGATGACCGAACCGTTCGGCAAGCAGTGCTTGCTCGCGCGCCGGCTGGTCGAGCACGGCGTGCGTTTCGTTCAGCTGTTCCAGGGCGGCATGGGCAATCAGAACACCGATACGTGGGACGCGCATTCGAACATCCTCTCGAATCACGGCCAGCACGCCAAGGAATCGGATGTGCCGATTGCCGGGCTGCTCACCGACCTCAAGGCGCGGGGCCTGCTCGAGGACACGCTGGTCATCTGGCACGGCGAGTTCGGGCGCATGCCGATTTCGCAGCGCGGTGTCGGCCGCGATCACAACCCCGGCGTCATGACGGTCTGGATGGCGGGCGCGGGCATCAAGGGCGGGCAGTCAATCGGCACGAGCGACGAGTTCGGGTACAAGGCCGGCGAGCAGCCGATCTCGTACCACGACCTGCACGCGACGATGCTGCATCTGCTCGGGCTCGATCACACGAAGCTGACGTACCTCTACAACGGCCGCAACATGCGGTTGACCGACGTCTACGGGACGTTGATTCCCCAGATCGTCAACGCGTAGTTCGTAATACCACTCCCTGAAAGGGCTGCCGCCATGGTGCGGCAGCCCTTTTATTCTTTTCCTCAGTCGTCCAGGCGTTTTCATTAGGGACCCGCGCGGATTCATTCTGAGTTGTGTTTCACGCTCAAGGAGGATTCGATGACCCTTCCGTTCCCCTCTCTCCCGTGTGTTGCTCGTGGTCTGCGTGCCGGAATCGGATTGTGTGTCATCGGAGCGCTCCTCTTGCCCGCGGAGGCCGCCGGCCAGGCAGCCGTCGGGGCCCTGGTCGGGAATGTCCGTGACGAGAGCGGAGCCGTCGAGCGCAACGCGCTGCTGACCGGACCGGGCTACGTGAACCTGGATGCGTCGATTGTGAAGATCATCCGCTTCGGTCCGCGGCGCGCCGAGATTCGCGCGGACTTCTTCAACGCGTTGAATATCCCGCATTACGACAACCCGAATGGGACGTTCGGCAACGCGAACTTCGGCCCGTGTGACGGCAATCCTGGCTCAGACTGAACGGGTGATTCGCTTCGGAGGGCGCTTCTTGTTCTAACGCAGCAATGGTAGATTGGTAGATTGATAGATCGGAAGATTGTTTTCAGATTGGCGGATTGGAGATTGGCAGATTAATTGTCAGCTCGAATCTGCCGATTTGAATCTGACAATTTAATCCGCCAATCTTCAATCTATCAATGCGGATTTCTATTTCGGCTGTTGTTGTGTCTGCGTCCCCCGCGGTGGGTCCGGATTGTCCGGATCCGGCTGTTGTATCTGCGTCCCCCGCACCGGGTCCGGATTGTCGGGGTCCGGATTGTTCACATCCTGAACTGCCAACGCGTAGCGGCGGCGCCGGCCTCCGCCTTCTTGCATGTCCTCTGGATATGGACCGCCGACCGGACCGCTTTACCGGCGGCATCCAACTCGGCGTGCGTTGACTGCACTGGCCCGACGCCGGTGATCTGCAGAATCACGTCGCCGCTGCCCGCGACATCGTAGTAGGCGAGCTTGGCAGGCAGATACATCAGTCCGCCTTCGCGAACGGCCACCAATCGATCCTGTCTGAAGACTTCGCCCTTGCCGACCCACCAGGTGCCCTTCAGCACAGTGACAATTTGATCCTGGTCGTTATAGTGCGGACGGTTTTTCGCGTTCGGCCGGAGAGCCACGCGGCTGACATACATGCCCGGTTGAGCGGGGTCCCCGTATACCCTCGTGGTTCCCGTGGGGGTTTGCTCAATCTGTACAAGGAGACGCGAGGAATCGACGAGAGGGCCAGCCTGTGGCTTCGGCTGAGGGGCCTGCGCAGACACGGCGAAGGTGACGCTGCCCAGCAGGATCGCGACGAACACATGGCGCTTCATGGTTTCACCTCGCTTGCGGAATGCTCGATTATCACATAAACCTCCTGATTCAGGAAGAGTGAATCCGGCCCTTCTCGAGGACCTTCGGTGCCGTTCTGGGACACAACGAACCCGCTTCAAAACGTTGGATCGCCTTGGCGCTATCCCATTGAAATTGCACTGGATTACGGCGCCGGTCTCCCCTATATTGCGCGGTACAGAAAAACAAATGCCGTTGGCCGCTGCGACGAATCGGCGCAGAGCGTGATGCAGGATCCGCTCTGTGCGCGAGCGTTGCCATATCAATCCCACAAGGAGAAGAGCGATGACAGGTACACGCTTCCCGGTGCGCGTTGTCTCGACACTCGCTGTGCTCGGGATTCTGTTCGCGCCAGCCCACGCCGACCGCGCAGGTGGCGGTCGGCACGCTGCTCGGTAACGTCACGGACGAAAGCGGGCGGCGATGTCCCGGGCGCGACGATTACCGCGACGGAAACGCGCACGAACATCAGCCGCACGGCCGTGTCGAACGAGGCGGGCAATTACACCTTCACCAACACGTCGCCCGGCGTGTACCGCGTCGACGGCGAGCTCGTCGGGTTCAAGAAATTCACGCGCGAGAACGTCGAGGTCAGCGTCAACACCACGGTCCGCGTCGAGATCGTCGCTGGCGGTCGGCACGCTCGAAGAGTCGGTGATCGTCACCGGCGAGGCGCCGATGCTGCAGACCGATCGCACCGACACGGGCCGCATCATCGAGAGCACGCAGATCACGCAGATGCCGCTCGGGTTCAACCGCAATTTCCAGGCGCTGCTCATCACCGTGCCTGGCGCGTCGCGTCCGTTCCGGCCGCATTCGGAGTTCTACAACTCGCAGGACAGCCTCTCGAGCAACATCAACGGTCAGGGACGTCAGTCGAACAACGTGCAGCTGGAAGGCGCGGACAACAGCGACAACGGCGGCAACCTGGCATTCATGATTCCTTCCGCCGAAGCGATTGAGACCGTCGCCGTCACGACCAGCAACTACGACGCGGAGTTCGGACGCGCCGGCGGCGCGGTGACCAACGTCACCCTGAAGACCGGCACGAACCAGTTCCGCGGCTCGGTGTTCAGTTTCGGGAACACTGAAGCCACCCAGGCGCGCAACCCGTTTTCGCAGCTGGCTCCGGCAGAGGCCAAGTACATGCAGATCGGGTTTACGACGGGCGGCCCGATCCTGCGGAACAAGCTCTTCTTCTTCGGCGACTACGTGCGGACCAACGACGACAGCGGCCGGCTGACGCGCGGCCACGTGCCGGAAGCCGCGTTCAGGAACGGCGACTTCAGCTCGGCGCCGACGCGCATCTACGATCCGGCGACGGGCAATGCCGACGGCACCGGACGCACGCAGTTCGCGAACAACCAGATTCCGGCGAACCGCATCAGCCCGATCGCGCGCGAGCTCATCAGCAAGATCCCGATGCCGAACATTCCCGGCGCGGCGGTGGGCGCGACCAACTTCGAGCTGCCCTACGTCCGGGAGAAGCGGACGAACCAGGGCGACGTCAAGGTCACCTAGCAGGCTCGCGGCCAACGACCTGGTCAACGTGCGCTACAGCAAGCAGAAGCGCCAGCACGCTCGACCCGGCCACGTTCGGCATTTACGGCGGTCTCAAGCCATTCGCCGGCACAGGCACCAATCCGACCCAAAGCGTCGGCGTGACGTATAACCGCGTCTGGTCCGCGACCCTGGTTCAGGAAGTCCGCTTCGGCCGTACGCACCACCACAACGAGGCGATTGCCGAGGACTACGGGACGACGACCTCCCAGGATCTTGGCATCAAAGGGATCAACCTGAACGACTTCACGAGCGGCATCACGACGATCAACGTCGGCGGCTACAACGACTACCTCATCGGCTTCGAGACGTCGCTGCCGTGGGATCGCGAGGAGAGCACCACGACGATCTCGACGACCGCGACCAAGATCTGGGGCAATCACACCGTGAAGATCGGCGGCGACCTCCGCATGAACCGCCACCTGCTCGATCAGGTGGCGCACCCGCGCGCGTCGTGGCAGTTCCGCGGCGGGCAGACGGCGCTCTCGACCGACAGCGCGGCGGTGAACGGGTTCGCGAACTCGCTCGCGTCGTTCATGCTCGACGTGCCGTACGTTTGTTGAGCGCGGCCTGGTCGAACGAAGACGCTCCACCGCGGGGGCACGCACAAGAGCGTCTACACCTACATCCACGACAAGTGGCAGATTCGGCCCGACATCACCCTTGATCTCGGTCTTCGTCATGAGGTCTACACGCCGCTGGTCGGGTACACCGCGAAGGGCGGCCAGATGACGTATGACCCCGACAACAACACGGTTCGCGTGGCCGGATATGGCGACGTGCCCGAGAACCTGGGCGTGAAGACCTACTGGAAGAACTTCAACCCGCGCACGGGCATTTCGTGGCGCATTGCGGAAGACAACGTGCTGCGCGCCGGCTACGGCGTCAGCGCGCTGCCCTGGCCGAGTTCCTACGGTCAGGACTATCCGGTCAGACAGACTCAGCAGTTGACGGCGCATCAACGGCTTCGCGCCGGCCGGCGCGCTGGCGATCGGCATGCCGACGCCGGCGTTCGTGGCCATTCCGGACAGCGGCATCCTCGACGCGACGCCCTGCGCGGAGAAGCGCTGGGCGTCGTGCCGATCGATCGTTACGAGGGGCAGCTGCACTCGTGGAACGTCGCCTATCAGCGAGCCCTTCGCGGCGGGTTCACGGCTGAAGTGGCCTACGTCGGCAATCGCGGCGAAGCACATTCTGCAGAGCATCGATCTCAACGCCGGGTACACGCTCGGCGCCGATGAGGCCGGGCGGCCGCTTCGTGCAAAATACGGGCGCACCGCGGCGAGCACGACACCCATTCCGGTGAAGTCACAATACAACTCGCTGCAGGTCAAGGTCGACCGCCGCATGCGAGGTGGCCTGCTCTTGACCAATTCGTACACGATTGGGCGCGGATACAGCTACATCAATGGCGACGGTACTGGCGGGACGATCCCGACACCGGCCGATATCGAGCGAAGCTGGCAGCGGACGAGCAACGATTCCACGCACAGCTTCGCGAACAGCTTCCTGTATTTGCTGCCCTTCGGTCCCGACGGCAAGTGGATGCGGGAGGGTGCCGCCGGCAAGATATTTGGCGATTGGCAGGTGACGGGCGTGTTCTCGTTGATCTCGGGCACGCCAATCGACTTCACCGCGGCCGGGGCGACGTTGCGCGCGCCGGGCAACAGCCAGACGCCCGATGCGAGCGGCACGCCGAAAGTACTGGGCGGCATCGGCCAGAGCGATCCGTGGTTCGATACGACGGTCTTCTCGGCGCCCGCGCAGAATACGTGGGGCAACGTCGAGCGGCGCGGTCTCCTGACCGGTCCGGCGTATACGAACCTCGACGCGTCGATCGTGAAGATCATCCGCGTGGGCACGAAGCGCGCCGAAATTCGTGCGGACTTCTTCAACGCGCTGAACATCGCGCACTATGCGAATCCGAACGGCACGCTCGGCAACGCGAACTTCGGGCGCATCACGGACATCCTGGCCCAGACCGAGCGCACGATTCGGTTTGGAGGACGCTTCTTGTTCTGACGCACTGCAATTGGAAGATTGGAAGATTGGAAGATTGATAGATTGGAAGATTGCATCTGTCGTGGCCGGCGTCGTCGTGCTCGTGCACGCGCCGGCCACGATACTCTCAGCACAGACGCGCGTTGACTTCCAGCGCGACGTTCGCCCAATCCTTTCAGATAACTGCTTTCTCTGTCACGGTCCCGACGCGTCCACGCGCAAGGTAAACCTGCGGCTGGACGTTCACGAAGAGGCGATGATCCCTCGCCGCAACGGCGCGCCGATCGTCCCAGGTAAGCCCGAGCAAAGCCTGCTCTACAAGAAGATTACGGAGGCCGATCCTGCCCGGCGCATGCCGCCGATCTCCAGCCACAAGACGCTGAGCGAGGCGCAAATAGCCACGCTCAGGCGGTGGATAGAGCAGGGGGCCGAGTGGAAGCAGCATTGGGCGTTTGTCGCGCCCGTGCGTCCGGCTCTGCCGGATGTCAAGGATCGAAAGTGGGCACGCACCCCAATCGATCGGTTCGTACTGGCGAAGATCGAGGCATCGGGCCTCACGCCGAACCCCGAAGCGGATCGGCGTGCGCTCATCCGGCGCGTGTCACTGGATTTGACGGGACTGCCTCCGCAACCCGAGGACGTCTCGGCGTTCGTCGCAGACACGTCGCCTGATGCGTACGTGAAAGTGGTCAACAGGTTGCTGTCGTCTCCGCATTACGGTGAGCATCGCGCGCGCTATTGGCTCGATGCGGCGCGGTACGGGGACACCAACGGCCTGCACTATGACAACTACCGCGGCGGCATCTGGCCGTATCGCGACTGGGTCGTCAGGGCGTTCAACGGCAATATGCCGTTCGATCGGTTTACGGTCGAGCAGCTCGCCGGCGATCTGCTGCCGAATCCACGCTCGACCAGCGCATTGCCACCGGGTTCGTCCGGAACAACACGACCACGAATGAGAACGGCGTCATTGAAGAAGAAGTCCGCTTCCAGTACATCAAGGATCGCGCCGATACGGCCGGCACCGTGTTCCTCGGCCTGACCGTCGGCTGTGCGACGTGCCACGACCACAAGTTCGATCCGATTTCGCAGAAGGACCACTACGCGCTCGAGGCGTTCTTCAACAACACCACCGAGCGCATCATGGACAACAACCGTCCCGATCCGCCGCCGATTGTCGTCGTGCCGGCGGATCGCGATCGGCCACGCTGGCTCGAGCTCGAGGCGCTGCGAAAGTCCATGCGTGCGCGGATGGCGAAGGCGCACCGGGCCTCGAACCGGCAGTTCGATGAGTGGCTGCGATCAGGTGAGCGCGCGCAGGTGCAGGATCCATTGGCGAATGCAGAGCTGCTGGCCGTTTCGGCGGATCAGGAGGCGGCGCGTGTTCGCCGATCCGGATTTTCAGCGCCCTGCCGTTCGAAACAGGCGTCACCGTGGATGGCGGGTTCCCGTGGAACGACCTGCCTGCCCTGAAGTTCGATGGCAAGTCGGCGATGAAGCTGCCGGGTGTCGACCTGACCGGCAGCGAGCCGTTCTCGATGGCGGCGTGGGTGCATATGCCGAAGATCGCGTTGCATCCGGGTCAGACCGGCCTGACCCATGCGCTGGTGATTGCGAGCCAGTTGAGCGCCGGAGATGCCGAAGCCAAGCCCGCGATTCCTCCCACCGGATGGGTCTTCGAGATCGACGAAGGCGTCGCACGGCTGCGGTTGCTGGACAGCGCGGGAAAGTCCATTCGCGCGCAGGCGCCCTATCACAAGCCGGTGAAGGCCGGCACATGGAACTACCTGACCTTCACGTACGACGGCAGCAGAACGGAGGACGGCTTCGCGTTCTACCTGAACGGCGTCAGGATGCCCATCGAGCGCGGATCCTATGGAGCTCAGGATTCCGCGATCGCACCGGAGTTGAAGGAGAGCGTGAGGAACACGGCTCCGCTCACGATCGGGGCCGCGGCGAACGGCGAGAAAGGGCTCGATGGATCGGTGGCGGAGTTCCGCATCTTCAACCGCGTCATCACTGAAGACGAAGCGCGCATGGCCGCAGCGTGGCCCGCGATTCCGGCGGCGGCGTCCAAGGATGGCGCTCAACTCTCGCTATCCGAAAAGCACGCACTGAAGCTGTATTACCTGATGTATCGCGACGCCGGCTACCAGGCGCTGCTTGCGGAGTTCGCACGCGTGAGCAGCGAGCATCGTGAGATCGAGCTGCGCTCGAACACGGCGATGGTGTTGGAGGAACGGCCCGATTCCAAACCGACGGCGCATCTGCTGTTTCGCGGCATGTACGATCAACCACGCGAGCTGCTCGAAGCGAGCACGCCCGCGTTCCTGCCGCCGATGGCGCCGGATCTTCCACGGAACCGCCTTGGGCTCGCGCGCTGGATAGTCGATCGATCCAACCCGCTGTTCGCGCGCGTCACGGTCAACCGGATCTGGCAGGAGTTCTTCGGCGCGGGACTCCTCGAGTCGGCCGACGACTTCGGCGCGCAGGCCCCGCCGCCGTCGCACCCTGAATTGCTCGACTGGCTGGCCGTGGAATTCCGCGAATCCGGTTGGGACGTGAAAAAGCTGATCGCGCTGATCGTCACGTCCGCGACATACCGGCAATCCGCCGCGATATCTCAGGAAAAACTCCGCAGCGATCCGAAAAACACGCTGCTGGCGCGCGGACCCAGGTTCCGCCTCGACGGCGAAGTCGTGCGCGACTCGGCGCTGGCGGCCAGCGGTCTTCTCGTGGCGAAGCTCGGCGGCCCTCCCGTCAGACCGTACCAGCCGGCGGGCGTCTGGGAAGGCACGTCGATGGTGTCGAGCAACACGCGGTACTACAAACAGGATGCGGGGGAGTCGCTGTATCGGCGCAGCCTTTACACGTTGTGGAAGCGCCAGGCCCCGCCCGCATCAATGGACATCTTCGATGGGCCGACGCGCGAGGTATGCGTCGTCCGGCGCGATCGAACCAATACGCCAATGCAGGCCCTTGTGACGATGAACGATCCGCAGTTCGTCGAGGCTGCGCGTGTGCTTGCACAGAGAGCGATGAGTGCGGCGGGCGCTGACGTGAACGAGGCGATCGATTTCATGACTCTTCGCGTGCTGGCGCGAACCTTCAACTCGACCGAGCGGGCGATCGTGCGGAGTGCGTATGAGGATTTTGCGGCGCACTACCGCGCGAACGCGCCCGCAGCGGCGCAGTTACTGGCAGTCGGGGAATCGCCGGCCGAGCAGCCTTCCGCCAGCGGAGCTCGCGGCGCTGACGATGGTGGCAAATCAGATTTTCAGTCTGGACGAGGCGCTGAACAAATGACACAATATCGTTTGAGGAAAGGCGACGTCAATCTACGAGACGCGCCGGCAGTTTTTCTCGCGGACGTCGCGCGGCCTCGGTGTGGCCGCGCTGGCGACCATGTTCGGTCGCGACGCCGCGTTGAGCGCCGCGGGGCCGGCACCGGATCGGTCCGTGGGTGCGCTGCCGAATCTTCCTCACTTCGCGCCGAAGGCGAAGCGCGCCGTGTACATGCACATGCTCGGCGGTCCTCCGCAGCAGGATCTCTTCGATTACAAGCCCGGACTCAAGGACTGGTACGACAAGGATCTGCCGGATTCCGTGCGCCAGGGACAGCGGCTCACCACGATGTCGTCCGGGCAGACGAGGTTTCCCATCGCGCCCTCGATCTACACGTTCTCGCAGCATGGCCGGAGTGGAGCCTGGGTATCGGAGCTGCTGCCGCATACCGCGAAGATGGTCGACGATATCGCGATCGTAAAGTCTCTTCATACCGAGCAAATCAATCACGAGCCCGCGATTACCTACATTCAGACGGGTTCTATGATCGGCGGCAGGCCGTGCATTGGATCGTGGCTTGCCTACGGCCTCGGCAACATGTCCGAAGATCTCCCGACGTTCGTCGTGATGAACGCGGTGCGCTCCAACACGCGGACGCCAATTCAGGCGATGTCGGCACGAATGTGGAGCGCGGGATTTCTGCCGGCGAAGTACTCAGGCGTGTCGCTTCGTGCAGGTGCCGAGCCGGTCCTCTTCATCAACAATCCCGATGGGGTGTCGCCGGTCGTCCGCCGGCGCATGCTCGATGCGGTGAGCGAGCTCAACCAGCTGCAGCACCAGGCTATCGGCGATCCGGACACGTTAACGCGCATCGCGCAGTATGAGATGGCGTATCGAATGCAGGCGTCCGTGCCGGAGCTGACCGATCTCTCCGCAGAGCCTGCCAGCGTGTACGACCTGTACGGCGAGGACGCGCGCAGACCTGGAAGCTTCGCGCAGTGCTGCCTGACCACCCGCCGCCTTCTGGAGCGCGGGACGCGGTTCGTGCAGATCTGGCTGAACGGCTGGGACGTGCATTCCAACGCGACGGGCCATCTGCCGAGTCAGTGCCTGGACGTCGACCAGGCGTGCTACGGCTTCGTCCAGGATTTGAAACAGCGGGGAATGCTCGACGACACGCTACTGGTATGGGGCGGAGAGTTCGGCCGCACGATCTATTCGCAAGGGAAGCTTGACGCCGAAAACTACGGCCGTGATCACCATCCGCGGTGCTTCACGATGTGGATGGCCGGGGCCGGTGTCAAGGGCGGAATCGTCTATGGCGAAACGGACGATTTCTCGTACAATATCGTGAAAGATCCCGTTCACGTCAGGGACTTTCAGGCGACGATTCTTCACCAGTTCGGCATCGATCACGACAGGTTCTCGTACCGTTACCAGGGTTTGGATGTGAAGCTGACCGGCGTGGAGAAAGCGCACGTCGTTAAGGGCATTCTGGTATAGGGAGCACGCGTGCAATGGCGGTTTCGAAGCTCAAACAATTTGCGAAAGCAGTGACGGTAGGGTCGGCCGCCTTGGCTACGGCTCTGTTTTTTGGTCTCCAGACGGATACGTCCGCTCAACAGGCAGATCGTCCTCAAGTGTCGACGCCGCAGTCTGCATCGGCCGCAGGTCCCGCGACGCCCGCGTCGAGTCATCGTGCTGTGCTCGATCGTTACTGCGTCACGTGCCACAACGAACGCGTGAAGACGGCGGACCTGATGCTGGACCGGGCCGACGTCACCGCCCCGGGTGCCAACGCCGAGATTTGGGAAAAGGTGATGCGCAAAGTGCGTATAGGCACCATGCCCCCGCCCAACATGCCGCAGCTTTCGCCGCACGACCGGACTGCGCTGCTGACATGGCTGGAGACATCACTCGATGCCGCGTGGGCGGAGAAGCCGAACCCGGGCCGCACCGAGACCCTGCGCCGCCTGAATCGAACCGAGTATCGGAACGCTGTCAGGGATCTGCTGGCGCTCGACATCGACGCCAACTCGCTCCTGCCGGCCGACGAGAGTGGCCATGGGTTCGACAACGTTACCGTCGGTGACTTGCCGCCGACGCTGCTGGATCGCTACATTTCGGCTGCGCAGAAAATCAGCCGCCTCGCGATCGGCAGCACGCAGACGTCTCTGCAGGCCGACGTGATTCGGTTGCCGGCCGATCGGACGCAGGAAACGCATGTCGCCGGCCTTCCGCTTGGCACGCGCGGCGGAGCGTCGATCCCTTACACCTTCGCCCAGGACGGCGAGTACGAGGTTCAGGTCTGGCTTGCGCGCGATTTGAGCGGGAACGTCGGCGGATTGCGCGAAAGAAGCCGTTCACACGAGATGGTTGTTCTCGTCGACCGCGAGCAGGTGAAGACCTTCACCATTCAGAAGCTCGTCGACGACGACACCACGCTGGATAAAGATCTGAGAGTGCGGTTCACCGTCAGCGCGGGCCCGCATGACATCGGCGTCACGTTCATCAATGACAGCTCGTCTCTGTTGGAAGCGCAAAGGCAGCCTCTGCTGGCGCGTTTCAACGAGCGGCGTCATCCGCGCACGGCCCCTGCCGTCGATCAGGTTTCTGTGAGCGGGCCGTATGCGGCCAAAGGCGCCACCGACACGCCGAGCCGCCGCCGCATTTTCGTGTGCCGGCCTGACGGGCGCGGACAACGAAAAAGAAACAGAGTGTGCGAAGACGATTCTCTCGACTCTGATGCGCCGCGCCTATCGCCGGCCAATCTCGAAAGCGGAGGTCGAGGGGCCGTTGGCGCAGTATCGCGAGGGGCGGGCCGACGGAGATTTCGATGCGGGAATCGGGAGAGCGCTCAGCGCGGTGCTGATCAACCCGGAGTTTCTGTTCCGTGTCGAAGCCGATCCGAAGAAAGCCGCCGCCGGCGGTGTGTACCGCATCACGGATCTCGAGCTCGCCTCGCGACTGTCGTTCTTCCTGTGGAGCAGCATCCCCGACGATGAGCTGCTCGATGCGGCGATTCGCGGCAGGCTCAGCCGGCCCGAGGAGCTCGAGAAGCAGACGCGCAGAATGCTCGCCGATCGGCGGTCGGTGAACCTGGCGACCAACTTTGCCGGACAGTGGCTGCGGCTGCGCAATCTCGACGCCGTCGTGCCGAGCACGCGTTTGTATCCCGAGTTCGATGACAACGTCCGCGAGGGCTTCCGGCAGGAAACCGAGCTCTTCTTCGACAGCGTGCTGCGCGAGGATCGCAGCGTGCTCGATTTGATCAGGGCGGATTACACGTTCCTCAACGAGCGTCTCGCGAAATACTACGGCATTCCCAACGTTTATGGCAGCCACTTCCGCCGCGTAACGGTCGCACCCGAGACCAGGCGCGGTGGCCTGCTGCGGCACGGCAGCGTCCTCTCGGTCACGTCGTACGCAACCCGGACGTCGCCGATTATTCGTGGCGTGTATGTCCTCGACAATCTCTTCGGCGCGCCGCCGCCGCCGCCGCTTCCGAACGTCCCGGCCCTGGATGAGGGCACCGTGTCCGCCAGTCTTCCGATGCGCGAGAGGCTCGCTGCGCACCGGAAGAACGCGGTGTGCGCAAGCTGTCACCGCACGATCGATCCGGTCGGCTTCGCGCTCGAAAACTTCAATGCGGTCGGGCAATGGCGCAACTATGAAGGCGAAGGGGAACCGATCGACGTGTCGGGCGCGCTGCCCGGCGCCGGCGAATTTCGCGGCGTGGCGGGACTCGAAGATGCACTGCTCAGCCGGCCCGAGATGTTTACCGGCGCGCTCACGGAGAAACTGCTGACGTTCGCGCTTGGGCGCGGGGTTGAGTACTACGACGCGCCGGCCGTTCGCAGGATCGTGCGCGACGCGGCGAAGGATCGGTACCGCTTCTCGTCGATCATCCTGGGTATTGTGAAGAGCACACCGTTTCAAATGAGGAGATCAGCTTCATGATCATTACGAAGAAGGCGCTGCCGCGACGAACATTCTTGAAGGGTGCGCAGGCCGTGCTGGCGCTGCCGTTGCTCGACGCGATGATTCCCGCCGCAACGGCCTGGGCGCAGACGCCGGCCAAGCCGGTGCCGAGGCTCGGCTTCGTGTACATGCCGATGGGCTGCGATCACAGTCGATGGACGCCGTCCGGGGAGACGCTCACCCAGCTGTCGCCGATCCTGCGTCCGCTCGAATCGGTGAAAAACCACGTCACCGTCATCACCAACACCCGGCTGCAGAATTCTTATCCCGGCACGCACGACACATCGAACTCGGGGTTTCTGAGCGCCGCCTTCTCGAAGCATACCGAGAGCTCCGACTACTATCTCGGCACGACGATGGACCAGATTGCGGCCAAGCAGATGGGCCGCGACACGCAGTTGCCGTCGCTCGAGCTCGCGATGGATCTGAATCCGCTGGCCGGCGTCTGCAACAACGGATACGCGTGCGTCTATCAGAATTGCCTGTCCTGGTCTTCGCCGACGACCCCGCTGCCCTCCGAAGCCCATCCGCGCATCGTCTTCGAGCGCCTGTTCGGCGAGGGAGGCAACGCGGCGGCGCGCCGCGCGGCGCTCCACAGCCGGGCGAGTCTGCTCGATTCCTTCAGCAGCGACATCGCGCGGCTCAAGCAGCGCGTCGGCGTACCGGATCGCGTTCGTGTCGATCAATATCTCGACAGCGTTCGCGAGATCGAGCGGCAGATACAGCGCGCCGAGGCCGGTGCGATGGACAACACGATGCCCGATTTGGATCGCCCGGTGGGCGTCCCCGCCGCGTTCGCCGATCACGCGAAGTTGATGTTCGATCTGCAGATTCTCGCGTTCCAGGCGGACATCACGCGGGTCATTACGTTCCAGTTCACCCGCGAGCTGAGCAATCGCACGTATCCCGAGATCGGCGTGGCAGACGCGCATCATCCGACGAGTCACCACGGCAACGATCCCGAAAAGATCGAGAAGATCTCCAAGATCAACACGTTCCATGTATCGCTGTTCGCGGAGTTCCTCGAGAGGATGAAGGCGACTCCGGACGGCGACGGTTCGCTCCTCGACCACACGGTCTATCTGTACGGGAGCGGGATGGGCAATCCCAGCCTGCACGATCACGAGAACCTTCCGATTCTCGTCGCAGGCGGCGCCGCGACCGGTTTGAAGGGCGGCCGGCATATCAAGTACGACAAGGGGACGCCGCTGGCCAATCTTCATCTCACGCTTCTCGATCGCGTGGGCGTTCGTCTGGATTCGTTCGCCGACAGCGACGGCAAGATCGACGGTTTGTTCGAGCCCGTCACCCTGTAGACGGTCGAACAGAAGATCAGAAGATGGCTCTTCTGATCTTTTTGATCTTCTGTTCAAGAGTTGCCGGAGGCACATATGCATTGGCGAAGAACGAGTGGACTCGCGCTTCTGATGGTGGCTGTGGCTGGTATCGCTCTGGCAGCCGAGCGCGCAACGCTGGCTGACGCTGCGGAACGGCGCGATCGCGCAGCGGTTCGCACGCTGCTCACGGGTGGCGTCGATGTGAATGCCACGCAGGTCGACGGCACGACGGCGCTCCATTGGGCGGCACATTACGATGATGCAGAAACCGCCGCATTGCTGGTGAAAGCGGGCGCCAATGTCAACGCCGCCAATCGCTATGGTGTGCCTCCGCTCGCGCTGGCATCCACGAACGGTAACGCGGCTGTTGTGAGACTGTTGCTGGAGGCCGGCGCCGATGCCAACGCCACGATGAAGGGCGGCGAGACCGTGCTGATGATGGCCGCGCGCTCTGGGAGCATCGATGCCGTGAAAGCACTGCTCGTGCGTGGCGCGAAACACGACCTGCGTGAGCGGCACGGACAGACCGCGCTGATGTGGGCCGCAGCGGAAGGGCACGCACCAATCGTGCGGGCGCTCATCGAAGCGGGCGCAGACATCAATGCGACGCTGGATTCCGGATTTACGCCGTTCTTCTTTGCCGTGCGTGAAGGGCGCATCGAGGCGGCACGTGCGCTGCTCGAGAAGGGGATAGACGTCAACGCGCCGATACAACGGCGGGAGAGGACGGGCGAAGGCGCCAATCCCAACTATATCCTCAACAGGCCGATACCCAGAGGCACGAGCCCGTTGCTGCTCGCGGTGCAGAATGCGCACTATGAGCTCGCGATCGCGCTGATCGACGCGGGTGCCAATGCGAACGATGTGCAGACGGGATTCTCGCCGCTCCACATGATCAGCGGAGTCCGGAAGCCGGATTCCAGCGATGGCAGCGACCCCTCGACGCCCGCCGGGTCAGGTAGTCTGACGAGCCTTCAGTTCGTGCGGGAGCTCGTGAAGCGCGGTGCGAACGTCAATCTGCGCCTCGAGAAAAGCGCGCCGCGGTATCCCGCCACGTCCTCCAGAATCGACACCCCAGGGGCGACCCCGTTTCTATTCGCCGCCGATCGCTCAGATGTCCCACTGATGCGCCTGCTGGTGGAGTTGGGCGCCGATCCGATGATGCCGAATTTGAGCAACACGACGCCGCTGATGGCCGCCGCCGGCCTCGGCACGACAGAGCCGCTCGAAGAGGCTGGTGAAGAGGTCGAAGCACTGGAAGCCGTGAAGATGCTGCTCGACCTCGGCGCCGACGTCAACGCGGTCGATAACAACGGCGATACCGCCATGCATGGCGCTGCCTATGGCGCGTATCCGACTGTGGTGAAACTGCTGGCCGAGCGTGGCGCCGATCCTCAGATCTGGAAGGAGAAAAACAAGTTCGGCAGGACGCCGCTGTTCATTGCGGAGGGCTACCAGGGGCGGCTCCCGCGGCCCGATGTTCCGACGATCGATGCGGTAACGAAGTTGATGCTTGCCGCAGGTCTCTCGACTGCCGGCGAACGGCCGCCAATCGTAGACATCTACGAGAAGATGCCCGAACCGCCGAGGACGACCAAACCCGAGAAGCCTTGATAAGGGGCAAGGGGCAAGGGGCGAGGGGTAATTCCTTACCCCTTACCCCTTACCCCTTGAATAAGCGCTGCCATGTAGCTCAATGGGTCGGACTGCTGCTTCGCGACCTGCCTCAACTGCTCAAAATCACCGGCCATCTGGCATAGCAGCAGCAACGAGGGGCAGGAAAGACCTTCCGGGCCGACATCAATCAGATACCGCTGAAAGACTGAGATCGCGTCATCGTATCTCCCGAGCCGTACCAGCAGCCCCACGAGAACCTCCGCCGGACGACTTCCATCGCGATCGGGATCCGAGGCGGCCGCCTTGTCGTCGAAATGCTTTATCGCGCGGTCAACGTCTTCGCCGAGCAGAGCCCTCAGGTAGACGCCGCGATCCTCATACACGCGCTCGAACGGAGGATCGTCGGAATACTGGAACAGAGGACCGAGCCGGCTCGCGTAGTCGGCAATCTCCACGGCCAGTCTCAGGGTTTCCTTGTCGTCCAGCTCCGCGCTGAATGCCAGTACCGGCGCGATGTGTGAGCTGTCGGTATGCTGCGCGTTGTTCTCGAAGAGCCAATCCCGTCCCTCGATGAGCGCGGCAATCGAACAGCTCTCCGGCTGCGTTCCTTCGACGTCTGAGATCGCGTGCTTGAGGTTCTCGACGATTTGGCCATGGAGCGACCGGACGAGCAGGCGCAGCGATTCCTGCCGTCCATCACGGTCGGGATAGGCGCCGAACATCGTAATGGCGCGGCACAAGCCGTAGTGCCTCAGAATCAACTCGAAGCCTTTCCGTGGATGCACCCCTTCCTGAAAGGCGATTTGAATCGCTGCACCCAGAGCCTCCTGAGACTCCGGTGTGTCCGCGTCGGCGGTGTCGAACGTATCCAGCGCCTGGATGATCGGCCCGGTGTCGCCGATTGCACGAAAGTAGGGCCATGCTTGCGGAATATCTCGATCGGCCAGAATCAGTTCGCCGACTTCGCGCGCAGCGTGAACGGA